>NZ_JADHDZ010000001.1:0-1291737 GCF_016820615.1 Planococcus beijingensis | reverse complement strand
GCCACCGTGTCTACCGCAATGGCGACCCGCGTGCGAAGCACTTGCGTGAAATGTCCCAGAAATTGACACAGATCCGCGGCGAAGAAAAATGGTACGACATGTCCGTGAAGATCCACGAAATCGTTACTGGCCAGAAGAACCTGCCGCCGAACGTCGATTTCTACTCGGCATCGGTTTACCACAGCCTGAACATCGAACATGACCTGTTCACGCCGATCTTTGCGGTTTCCCGCACATCCGGCTGGCTGGCGCATATCCTTGAGCAGTATTCGAACAACCGCCTGATCCGCCCGCGTGCGGAATACATCGGGCCTGGCATGCAGAGCTATGTGCCGGTTGAAGAGCGCTAAGAAAAATATCTATCCTTTCCATTTACGGTTTGGACCATATCGACTCATCTAGATAAGCAAATGAAAAATGCGATTCCTCTGTTTACAGGAATCGCATTTTTTCATGTTTGCCTCTGTTATCCGCCGATATAGGACATGCCAATTTTATTGCGGTTTTTTGCGGTGAATTCAGTGCGTTCATCCGAGTAACGGTCATCCCGGCGTTCCCAGACAGCTGAGATTTTTTCCAATAGTTCCTCATCGGTCAATCCACTCCGAATCAATTCCCGAATATCAAAATGGCCGGTTGCGAACAGGCAGGTGTAAAATTTACCGTCAGATGACAGGCGGGCGCGCGTACAAGATGAGCAGAAAGATTCCGAAACGGATGTAATAAATCCGACTTGGGCATCCCCTTCTTCAAAACGATAGCGCTTCGCAACTTCACCATAATAATCTTTGTCGACAGGTTCCAGTTTATAGACGCTCTGCAGTTTGTCGAGAATTTGCTTTTTGGTCACTACTTTTTTAAAGCTCCAGCCATTGTCGTTGCCGACATCCATGAATTCGATAAAGCGCAGCGTAATGCCCCGTTCTTTAAAATAAGCCGTCATCGGCAAAATTTCTTGTTCATTAACATCTTTTTGGACCACCATATTGACTTTAATTTCAAAACCGACTTGTTGTGCAAAGTCAATTTGCTTCAATATATGAGAGGGTTCGACACCCCGGCCGTTTAATTTTCCAAACAGCTCAGGATCCAAGGCATCAAGGCTGATGTTCAATCGGCGCAATCCTGCATCATAAAGGGCCTGTGCTTGATTGCCAAGAAACATGCCATTTGTCGTTAAGCCGATGTCTTCCACCCCTTCAACCGAAAGGATTTTTTTAATGAGCTCCGGCAAACCTCTGCGCATTAACGGTTCCCCGCCTGTCAGGCGGATTTTTTTGACGCCCATCGCCACAAACATTTTGGTCAGGCGGTGGATTTCCTCAAACGACAATAATTCCTGCTTCGGCAAAAAAGCATAATCATCCCCGAAAACTTCTTTTGGCATGCAATACGAACAGCGGAAATTGCAACGGTCGGTAACCGAAATCCGTAAATCCCGTATTGGACGCTGAAATTGGTCCTGTACTGGTTTAATGGCCATTTT
The DNA here is from genome assembly GCF_016820615.1 of Planococcus beijingensis. Taxonomy (NCBI): domain Bacteria; kingdom Bacillati; phylum Bacillota; class Bacilli; order Caryophanales; family Caryophanaceae; genus Planococcus; species Planococcus beijingensis. The sequence goes on along the minus strand of NZ_JADHDZ010000001.1, from coordinate 1,290,251 downwards.
GCCACCCCCTCATTTGATCGTCGGGTTGGTTCACATTGCGGAAAACGAGCGGGTCTTTATGGATCTCTGATGAATCGATCCACTCGGTAGCCACTTTTTCCATAAACTTCATGACGCGAAATTGCCCAGCCTCCAAGTCCTGCTGCAGCTGTTCTTTTACCCGTTTATCCCAAATGCCGAACAACGGGATGTTCTCCGTGGAATTACAGATTGTTGTGATATCTGAAGAAGGGTTCGCGAGTTCCAGCAGTTTGGCTGTTTCGGCCGGGCCCACATACGGCATATCGCAAGGCAGCACGAAATACTTATCAGCTCTCTTGGCAATTATGCCTGAGAGGATGCCCGCCAGCGGCCCTTGTCCTTCAATCCAGTCGAGATCGGTAATGACTTCAGCATCGGATGAAAAGCGTTCCATCAATTCAGGTCTGGAAATGATGACCACATCATCACAAACAGCTGCTAACGCGTGATAAGCTCTTTCGTAAAACAACTCTCCTTCCAGTTCCGCAAACGCCTTTGGGGAACCGTACCGGCGCGACAAGCCGCCTGCCAACAGGATTCCAACAAGAACTGTCATCCTCCGCTTACCGGTGGAATAAACGCCACAACATCTCCTGTTTCCAGCACATCCGTCGGCAGCGCATATTCTTCATTGACAGCCACACGTGCTGCCCCGGAAATAAAATCCGGGTATTTCTCAGTCGCCCATTGCCATAAGTCTTCTACAGTCCGACCGGCCATATCGACTTGTTCTTCAGAGACACCGGTCTGTTCACGGAGTCCTGCAAAATAATGCAATTGGATCATGTCAATTCCCCTTCCGGTTTTTTCTTCTGGTCGCCGATCCATTCTTCGCCATCTTCCCAAATTTCTTTTTTCCAGATCGGCACGATTTCCTTTATGCGTTCAATTGCGTATTCGTTCGCTTCATAGGCTGTTTTCCGGTGCGGCGATGAAACCGCAATAACAACCGCAATGTCACTGATCTGCAGCTCGCCGATCCGGTGGGCAATCGCCACTTTCGTCCCTTCCCAGCGCTGTTCAATTTCTTCGCCGATCTGCGCCAGCTTTTTCTCTGCCATCGGCACGTAAGCTTCGTAAGAGAGATACATTGTCCGTACCCCTTTTGTCCACTCACGAACATGTCCAGTGAATAAAGTGACTGCTCCCGCTTCCGGGCGCAAGACAAAATCTGCGTAAATTTGAGGGTTGATCGCTTCTGTTACAATTTCAAATGCCTTCATTATCTATCACCATCCAATTCGCAAACCAATTCTGTAATAGCTTACTGTCATTCTGAAGAATCAACCGGATATTGTCCAGCTGTAATTCTTCCGGTGCAATTGCCAAGACGATATTTTGCAGCTTTTGAAGCTCCAGGCTATCTTCAACTGAACGCAGCAAAACAATTTTTTCAAAAGGCGCTTCTTTAAAGCCTTCCACCAAAATCAAATCCGGATTCCCTAAAGAAGCATAGTCAACTAGTTCTTCTACTGTTGCTGTTTGTTTTCGCTGATGCATTTGTATGATGCCATCCCCATATGCAATGGAACAATCAGCGCCGCTTCCCAACAAACGCATGCTGTCGGTTTCTGCTTTCGGCAGTTCAAGCGGGCCACCGTGGCCATGGTGCTTAATGAACGCAACCGTCTTTCCTTTATTTTTAGCCTGTTCCAGCAAATTTAAGGACAGTGTTGTTTTGCCGCTGTTTTTGAAGCCGACAACTTGCAATACCTTTAGAGCCGCCATTTGCTTGCCCCTTCTTCCATGCCGAGAAGGAGCACATCAACCGTGTCGCTCCTGTGGAATCCGCGGCTGCCTCCAGGCAACACAATCAACGCATTGCCTCGTGCGATCGATGATACCGCATTCGATTTATTGAATCCAGCCGGTGACACTGTTTCGCCGTCGTAAGAAGCGCGGATGAAACGTGTAAATGGATTGGCTTTTGTGAAATCTTCTCCTAAAACCGCTTTTGTCTGCGGCAAATATAGTTTTCCCGCTCCCATCATCTTCAGCAGGGCTGGCCGCACGAACAACTCGAATCCGGTAAAGCAAGCAGAAGGGTTTCCGGACAATCCAAACAAATAGCGGCCATTTGCGACGGCAACAGTTGTCACACTGCCGGGGCGCATGGCTACTTTGTTGAACAATACTTCAGCCCCGAGCCGTTCATAGATCGCCGGCAGAAAATCAAAATCTCCGACGGAAACGCCGCCAGTCGTAATCAGGCAATCGGTTTCGTCCGCAGCTTTTTTGACCACTTGGTAACTTTCATCCAATTGGTCAATCGACATGCCGTACATCTTGCAGCGGAAACCCATTCGCTTCAGTTGGGCAACAATCATCGGTCCGTTGCTGTTGCGTATTTTGCCCGGCACCAATTCGTCATCGACTCCAAGCAATTCGGTTCCGGTTGAAAGGATGCCGACAACCGGTTGTTTTGCTACCGCGACTTGCGAATAGCCGAAAGTCGCCAGCAACGCGATTGTTCCTGGATTGATCAAGCTTCCGCGATCGATGACCACTTCACCTTTCTGAACATCCTCCCCTTGCAAAGAGACGTTTTCAAGTGCCTTAAAGGGCTTTCGAATAGTGATGCCGTGCTCAGATTCGACCGTCTGCTCAAACATCACAACGGCGTCAGCGCCTTCCGGAAGCTGGGCACCTGTCATGATGCGGATCGCTTCATTGGCCTTCAGTTTTTTAGCCGACACTTCTCCCGCTCCAATATGGTCGATGACACGAAACGAGATCCGATTATCGCCTGATGCTCCGGCAGAATCCGCTGAACGGATGGCATAGCCGTCATAAGGAGACCGGTTGAACGGCGGCACATCACTGGAAGCGACGATTGGTTCAGCCAGAATACGGCCGTAGCTTTCTTCCAGGTCCACCTTTTCACTTCCGATTAGAGACGCCTTGCCCAAAACCCGTTCGAGTGCTTCTGAAACGGAGATTGGCCTACGTTTTTCTACCATTATTCTTCAGCTCCTACTCATTAAAATGCTGGCATTATTTACATATGTATGTGGAGCTCTTTAAAGCTTTGATATTTTTTCACAATGGACCTATACGTATTAAACTTATACAAAGCCTGAGAGCCTGTCAAACTGACCTTTTCGAATAAAACAAAAACAACCTTGGCAAATGGAGCGTTCAAGGTTGTTTTTAAGATTAGATTTTTTTACTTCTGTTGAAAATGAAGAAGTCATTTCCTCTTCACATTGTTAATTTCTGCAATGACATCCAGAGGTGTCTCTATTATCAATCGCTGACGGTTTCTGCAGATGGCGCTACAGCTATTTCTCCATTTTTGGCACGGATTCTCCGGATATCCAAACGAATGACCAGTGAAATGACCAAAGCCACTACGAACAGGCCGGCGAAGAACAACAGGCTGCTTTCATAGCTTCCCGTCTTATCCTTCATGAAAGCGGCGAACAAAGGTCCTGCAAGGCCGGCTGCTGCCCACGCAGTCAAAATATACCCATGGATTGCTCCCAATTGCTTCGTACCGAAAATATCCGCGATATACGCTGGGATCGATGCAAATCCACCGCCATAGCATGTATAGATAATTGCCAGCATGATCTGGAAGAAAATCGCGTTGGTAGTGAATGGCAATAATGCAAATAACGCAATTTGAATAACGAAAAACGCCGTATACGTATTCGGTCGGCCAATGTAATCGGAGATTGCCGCCCAGCCCAGACGTCCGAGGCCGTTGAAAATTCCAAGAACACCAACCAAAGCCGCTGCCTGGACGGTAGTCATGCCGATGCTGTCAATTGCCATCGGTTTGGCCGCTGACAAAATCGCGATTCCGCATGTCACGTTGATGAATAGCATAAACCATAGGTAATAAAAGCGCTTTGTCTTTACTGCCTCGTTGGCCGTCAGCTGGGACAAGTCGATTTTCCGTTCAGCTTTGCCGGTATTTACTTTTTCTTCAAAGCCTGCAGGCATCCAGCCTTCTTCCGGCTTTTCAAGATACAGGGATGACAGGGTCATGATGATCAAATATGCTGCCCCTAAAATATAAAAAGTTTGTTCCACTCCAACTGAAGTGATGAGCATTTCCATAATGGGGCTGCTGATGGCTGCGGCAAAGCCAAAGCCCATGATGGCAAGGCCAGTAGCCAAACCGCGGCGATCCGGGAACCATTTGACCAATGTGGAGACCGGCGCAATATAACCGATGCCAAGCCCGATTCCCCCAAGCGCTCCGTAAAACACATAGAGCATCGGCAAAGAGGAAGCGCTTACAGCAAAGCCCGAGCCAATGATGCCGGCACCGAAGAAAAAGGCTGCTACTAATCCCGCTTTTCTCGGACCGTATTTCTCTACAAAGCTGCCGAAAAAGGCTGCCGATAATCCCAGGAACAGGATGGCGATGCTGAATGTCAGCTGCACTTGGCTGGTGGACCACCCAAACTGGTCAATCAGTGGATTGGTAAAATTGCTCCATGCATAGACGGAGCCGATCGAAATATGTATTCCTACTGCAGATAATGCGATTAACCATCTGTTTTTCGGCTTCTTTTTCATTTCCCTAACCTCCTAGTCAATTGCTTGTGTTTATATAAAATGATTTCCAACAGTGAAAATCATCAGTTTTAGGAATTGCGGTCATTTGTATTTCGACTAGGCAGGCAGGAAATACCAAACTGGGAATAAGTAAAATCACAATAAACACTGCGATGGCTGGAATATACAGCTCAGAACTGCCTCTGTTTAATAACCGAAATATTTAGACGATTAGAAGCATAGCACCCTTCCCTTTTTTTGTCACTCTATTTTTTTACTAAGTTGCAGAAGTTTCTTTACTGACAATCCGTTCAGGGTGCGTATACAGATTGAACGATCCACCGCGAATAAAGCCGACTGCGGTGATGCCCAAATCGTCTGCCAAGGTCAATGCCAATTCTGTTGGCGCGGATTTCGACAGGACAATTTCACAGCCGATCTTCGCTACCTTCAGCAAAATCTCTGAGGAAATCCGCCCGCTGAAGACGATGACTTTGTCACGGACATCAATGCTGTTCACTAGGCAATAGCCGTAGATTTTATCGAGTGCATTATGTCTGCCGATATCCATGCGCGAAACGATGATGCCGTTCGCGTCACAAAGCGCCGCATTATGGACGCCGCCTGTCTGCTTGAACATTTCAGCTGAAGCCGCCATCCCCTCCATAAGCTGAAAACAATTTTCCGGTGTTAGCGTCACGCTGACTTCGGACATTTTTTTAGCAATCATAGCATCATGCGCAAAGACAAATCCCTGTCGGCTCATGCCGCAGCAGGAACTGATGAACCGCTTGTTCTGGAGCTGCTCAAAAAATGGATAGACTTTCTCAGCGGTTATGTGGACCGTTCCCGTTTTTTCTTCCACCCGGATTTCCTGGATGTCCCGGTAATTGGGGATGATGCGTTCAGAAACCAAAAAACCGATCGCCATTTCTTCCATATGCTCAGGCGAACAAACAATGGTGATAAATTCTTTGCCGTTTATTTTAATGGTAGCCGGTTGTTCGACGACAACACGGTCTTCTTTTTCGATAAACCCGCCTTTTTCGTAGCGCAGGATTTTTCGTGTTTTATCTTGTTGCATCGGTTTTGCCTCCTGGCTGTCCATTTTGGTCAATCGGCCGGTCAAACAGAAATACAGATACGGCGATGTCGTCTTCAACTTTGATGTCTGAGAATAGATGGACGAATTTGGCGCCGACCAATTCCTCCATGCCTTCCGGTGCTGACGTGGCATAGACACTTTGGATCATCCGGGTGCGCGCAGTGTGGACCATTTCTCTGCCTTCCGGCGTTCTGGCGATGAATTGTTCTGAGGGGCTCAAATTCCCATATAAAGTCGCGATGGCCATATCATTAACAAAGACAGTCTGTATGCGTTCGGGACCTTTTCCAAAAAGGTTTTTCCGCAACTTCCGAATGATGTCATTGAATTCATGGATCTGTCTGGACATGTAGATCCTCTCCTCTTTCGGACTTGTAATTTTTTGACTAGTACCAATTTTAGTTGTACATCTCATTTTTACTGTATATAATAATAGCATATGTTGGTGTTGCTGTATTTTAATGCAACAGCGCTTTCACTTTACCCTATATATTTGGATTGGTCATTTAACAAGTCCTGTTAAGACACTATTCCACTATGAAACAGATGCACTTGTCAAGTGTGTTTTTCATGGTGGAATTTTTTTATCCCTTTTTTGCGGACAGTTTGATTCCCCTATGCCGAGGAGGCTGGCAGGTCAAACGTCCGTTGTAAAAGCTGGATGCTGCATATCATAAGAAGGAGGTTTTGGCATGTCCATTAAGATTAACGGTTCCCCTGTCGAGTTCGAGCAGGGAAAAACCATTTTACAGGTGCTAAACGAAGAAAAGATTCTTCATCCGCAAATCTGTTATATGCCTGAAGTCGACCCGATCGAAACCTGTGACACATGTATCGTTGAAGTTGACGGAAAGCTTGTTCGTGCCTGTTCAACTCCAGCAACTGCCGGTATGGAAGTCCAATTGGCTTCCCCGCGCGCCAAGGAAGCGCAAACCGAAGCCATGGACCGGATTCTTGAGAATCACTTGCTGTACTGCACAGTCTGCGACAATAACAATGGCAACTGCAAAGTCCACAACACTGTCGACATGATGGAAATTGAACACCAAAAATACCCGTTCGAACCGAAGTGTACAGTCGATGAAGTTGATTTAACCAATCCGTTCTACCGGTATGATCCGAACCAATGTATCGCCTGCGGCCAATGTGTCGAGGTCTGCCAGAACCTCCAGGTCAATGAAACTTTGACGATGGACTGGTCACGCGACCGGCCGATTGTCCTGTGGGACGGCGGCGCCAAAATCAACGATTCTTCCTGCGTCAGCTGTGGCCAATGTGTTACTGCCTGTCCGTGCAATGCCTTGATGGAAACATCGATGCTTGGTGAAGCAGGTTTCATGACCGCCATTCCGGAGAAAATCCTGAAGCCGATGATTGATTTGGTGAAAGACGTCGAACCGGGCTATAGCGGCATCATGGCCGTATCGGATGCAGAAGCAACGATGCGTGAAACACGGACGAAAAAAACCAAAACAGTCTGTACATTCTGCGGTGTCGGTTGTTCATTTGAAATCTGGACTAAAGACCGTGAAATCCTGAAGATCCAGCCTGTTTCCGAAGCGCCGGCCAATGCCATCTCCACTTGCGTAAAAGGCAAATTTGGTTGGGACTTCGTCAATAGCGAAGAACGCATCACCACTCCCCTCATCCGCAAAAACGGTGAGTTTGTCGAAGCTACTTGGGAAGAAGCGCTTGACTTAGTCGCTTCGAAATTCAAAACGATCAAAGAACAAAATGGCAAAGATTCAATCGGTGTCATCTCGTCTTCGAAAATCACCAATGAAGACAATTACATCTTACAGAAGCTGAGCCGCCAGGTATTTGAAACGAATAACGTCGATAACTGCTCACGCTACTGCCAATCCCCTGCGACAGACGGTTTATTCCGTACAGTCGGAATGGGCGGAGATGCCGGAACCATCAAAGACATCGCCAGCGCGGGACTCGTCATCATTGTTGGCGCCAACCCGGCAGAAGGCCATCCCGTATTAGCGACTCGCGTCAAACGCGCGCACAAATTGCATGGCCAGAAATTGATTGTTGCCGATATGCGCAAAAATGAAATGGCCGAACGCTCGGATATCTTCATTACGCCGAAACAAGGCACGGACCAGGTATGGCTGATGGCTGTAACGAAATACATGATCGACCAAGGCTGGCATGATCAGCAATTCATCGATGACAACGTCAATTATTTCAATGATTTTAAAGAAGTGCTGGACCAGTACACATTGGACTATGCCGAGCAACGCAGTGGCGTTTCCAAGGAAACCTTGATCCGCACAGCTGAAATGATCCGTGATGCTGACGGCACTTGCATCCTTTGGGGCATGGGAGTCACGCAGAATACCGGAGGTTCTGACACGTCCGCTGCAATTTCCAACCTCTTGCTGGCGACTGGAAACTATCGCCGGCCAGGAGCTGGCGCATACCCGCTGCGCGGCCACAACAATGTTCAAGGAGCTTGCGACATGGGCTCATTGCCAGGCTGGCTTCCGGGCTACCAGCATGTTACAGATGACGCTGCCCGCCAAAAATTTGAACGGGCTTATGGAGTGAAAATCGACGACAAGCCGGGTATGGATAATATCCAAATGCTGCAGGCTGTTGACGAAGGCATCATGAAGGCCATGTATGTTGTCGGTGAAGATATGGCATTGGTCGATTCGAACGCCAACCACGTAGATGAAGTTCTTGCGAAACTTGACTTTTTCGTCGTACAGGACATTTTCTTCTCACGGACCGCCCAATACGCAGATGTCATCCTTCCGGCAGCCCCGTCACTTGAAAAAGACGGTACTTTCACCAATACAGAACGCCGCGTTCAGCGTCTGTATAAAGCACTTCCTGAACTCGGCCAATCGAAAGCGGATTGGTGGATCGTCCAGGAAATCGCCAACCGCCTTGGTGCAGGCTGGAACTACAGCCACCCAAGTGAAATTTTTGCAGAAATGGCGAGTCTGTCTCCATTGTTCGCAAAAGCCGATTACACGAACATGGAAGGTTGGAACAGCTTCCTTTGGGGCAGCCTTGAAGGAGAAAGCACCCCACTCCTTTATGCCGATGGCTTTAATTTTCCGGACAAAAAAGCACGTTTTGCATTGTCCGATTGGGTAGAACCAGTAGTGTTCCCGGTCGAATATGATCTTCATATCAATAATGGCCGTTTGCTGGAGCATTTCCATGAAGGCAATATGACCGATAAATCAAGAGGGATCATTTCCAAACTGCCGGAAACTTTCGTTGAAGTGTCTCCGCAGCTGGCTAAAGAACGTGGACTGGAAGATGGATCAACTGTCCGCCTCGTCTCCCCTTACGGCGCATTGAAATTGCCCGTCATCGTTACCGGGCGAGTAAAAGGCAATGAATTGTTCATGCCGATGAATTCAACAAACAAAGAAACGGCCATCAATTTCCTGACTGGACCGGCTGTCGATCAGCGTACCAATACGCCGGCCTATAAACAGACCAAGGTCCGGATGGAAGTGCTGAAAGACCATGTCAAACGCCCGCTGCCAAAATCAAATCCGCGGGACAAGAAACGGACGCCAGTATCCGGCATCGAAGTGGAACGCAAATGGGCACGTGAAGGTTATGTGCACCTGACAGATCAACGATAGAAAGGTGATGTCCAATGGCAAGCCCAATAACGCAGATCAAGAAGAAGGAATGGACCGCTGACGAAATCCGTCAGCAAAAACTCTACGAATTGGAAACGCTGATTGCCGAACAGGATCAGGCGCTTAATAAATTATTGGCCATTACTGGTGATTTGGATGATGCAGGTGTCTTGGATGCTGTCCTCGCGATGGTCAAAGCGAAAGAAGGCATTGCCGAAGTGGTCATGGGCCAGGCAACACGTGAACCGGTGACCAACCTCATCAATAATATGATGAGTGCAGCAGGCGCACTGACAGCGATTGATCCGGCTTCAACAGGCAAGCTGGCTTCGAGTGTCGTCAATGGCTTAAAAGAAGCGGAAACTCAAAATAATAATGGCAAAAAACTTGGGGTGCTCCAGCTGGTAAAAGCATTCAGAGACCCTGACATCAACCGCACCATCAAGTTCGGCCTTAACTTCCTGAAGGGGATGGGAAAAGGATTGGACCGCTAATAAGCTTTTAAAAATATTCCCTTATAGAAACAGCCGCAGCTTTCTTCCTAGCTGCAGCTGTTTTTTTACTTTATCGCGGGCAAGAACCACTTTCGACGAACGAAAATCCTGTTCTATTGCTTTTATGGATTCAGCCTAATGATGGATGTAATAGATCATCCTTTCCCTTTTCTGTATGCCTTCTGAACGTGTGTGCACTTGTCAATTTTTATCGTCATTCTATAAGAGCTTCTATTATATAGAAGAAACTGCTTTGAGAGTGCCTTGGGTCCTTCTTTTCAAATTAGCTGTGGCAAGGTTTTAAGCACAGTTTTTCTCTTAATTTTTTTCTGTTCCTTCTATATATAAAAGGAATCAAATTCAAAGATTGCATGATTGAATGGTTATTATGTAGAGACGGTATGTTTTTCTAAACGGTTTGTCCAAAATCACTGCTTCTTCAACAGTACTTTTTGCATCCATCGCCAGTCTGCATCCTCCTATTCTCTTCCATCGTCCTCACCTTCCCCTTTCCTCATACTTCTCCTAAAACTGTATTGAAACAGAATATCAGAATACTCTCTCTTCTTTATCGCGAATAATCGTCCCTTATCGGTAAATAATCGCTTTTGTCCAATTTTGAAGACAACCACCTCTTTCTGTTATATATTAATTAACAAGAAAACAAACTGTACTAACACAGATTGTTGATTCTCAAATCAGAAAGGGATGGATGACATGGTCGCAAACAAACAACAACAAATCGAGGAACTGAATAAGAGCTGGGAACAAGACGAACGCTGGAACGGCATTGAACGTATGTACACAGCTGAGGAAGTTGTAAAGCTTCGCGGTTCTATCCAGATTGAACATACATTGGCGAGAAAAGGTGCTGAACGCTTGTTCCGTTCGATTCACGAAGAAGATTTTGTGAATGCACTCGGCGCATTAACTGGCAACCAGGCAGTTCAACAAGTTAAAGCAGGATTAAAAGCAATTTACCTGAGCGGCTGGCAAGTAGCTGCAGATGCAAACTCTGCAGGCCAGATGTACCCTGACCAAAGTTTGTACCCGGTCAATTCAGTACCTGATGTAGTGAAGAAAATTAACCAGGCGCTTCAACGTGCAGATCAAATCGATGGCGTTGAAGGCACAGAAGGCTTTGACTGGTTCGCACCAATCGTAGCAGATGCAGAGGCCGGCTTTGGCGGACCGCTGAATGTCTACGAATTGATGAAAGCGATGATCGAAGCAGGAGCTGCAGGCGTCCACTTCGAAGATCAATTGGCTTCCGAGAAAAAATGCGGACATTTGGGCGGCAAAGTATTGCTTCCAACTCAAAATGCGGTAAGAAACCTGACTGCAGCCCGATTGGCAGCTGATGTACTCGGTGTACCAACCCTTATCATCGCCCGTACGGATGCAGATGCAGCTGATTTGATCACAAGCGACATCGATCCACGCGACCATGCTTTCATCACAGGCGAACGCACACCTGAAGGCTTCTACCGTACGAACGCAGGTATTGAACAAGCCATCGCACGCGGCCTGGCATATGCACCTTATGCGGATCTTGTGTGGTGTGAAACGTCCCACCCGAACCTGGAAGAAGCTCAACAATTTGCTGATGCCATCCATGCTGAATTCCCTGGCAAATTGCTTGCCTATAACTGTTCACCTTCATTCAACTGGAAAGCGAAGCTTGATGAAGAAACAATCGCGAAATACCAGGTTGAACTTGGCAAGATGGGTTACAAGTTCCAGTTCGTTACATTGGCTGGCTTCCACTCATTGAACCACAGCATGTTCGAACTTGCTCACGATTACAAAGACAACGGCATGGCGGCATACTCGAAGCTGCAGCAAGCTGAATTCGCCAACGAATCGAAAGGCTACACAGCGACACGCCACCAGCGTGAAGTTGGTACAAGCTACTTCGATGAGATTTCACAGATCGTTTCGGGCGGTACAAGCTCCACTACTGCTATGAAGGGCTCGACTGAAACCGCTCAATTCACAACAACTAAGTAAGCAACACATGTCTACTGATTAGCATCCTTTCCAACGCCACGGCATTCAAACCAAATTAACCTATTGGAGGAGATCATTATGAAAACGACTAAAACATATGAGACACGCTCAATGAAAGAATGCCGCGAGTGCGGATGCGAAATCAAGGAGCAGCACCAGTCTATCATCTACGAATGTGAACGTTGCATGTGCAATAAAGACGAATAGAACATGAATTCCCCCCACTTGGTTGTACCGAGTGGGGGGATTGTTTTGTTTTTTATTTTTTTCGGACTTTCAAAATCAGGAAATTTGGGCTCTTCAACAATCGTTCATATTGTTCAGGTGCGAGTTCCTTAAATTGTGCTGTTGGTTTTGGCTCTATCACTTGCTCGATTGAAAAAAAGCTTAGCAGCGTATTAAGGATTTCACTTAACGGCCGGCGATAAAATGGCATATTGTAAATTTTTCCTGCCTTATTCCATTGGTCGACAATCAATTCAGTCGAAAAATAATGAGCATCGTCCAACAGCTGCAGATCCGTCAAAGGATGATGGATCGACAGCAGAAAACTCCCTCCTGGCTTCAGTACGCGGCTGAACTCCGAAAAAACCCCTTGCCAATCCTTCAAGTAATGCAAGGTCAAGGAACTTACAATAAAATCGAAACGATGGTCGTCAAAAGGCAAAGGTTCTTCCAAATCCAAGCACAGGGCTTCCACTTTTTCGCCAAGCAGCTTTTGTGTAGCATTGACCATTTCGGGACTCAAGTCTACGGCTGTCACTTGTGCCCCTCGATCGGCCAATTGTTTGGAATACCAGCCTGCCGAACAGCCCGCATCGAGTCCTCTCATCCCCTCCATAGTGAAAGGAATGTGCTGCATCATCGCTGGCCGTTCGTATTGCGTATTATAAAGATTATTCGCATCTCCCATTTTCTCATAGATGCCTGCCAATTCATTGAAATTCTCCAACACATGCTTTTTCATGTTGCACCTCATCATTCTTCATATTCTTTTACGGCATCCAGCCTATGGATTTTATATAGCACATGTTTCTTCAGCGGACTGCTGGAATCCAGTTTCGGATGTTCAAATTCGCCTACTTTTTTCATACCGATCCTTTTCATAACAGTTTCCGAAGGGAGATTGGTCGTTGAAGTAAAGGAATAGACCTCTGCCATATCCAAAGGACCGAATGCATACGCTAGACAGCCTTTCGCCCCTTCAAGCGCATAGCCTTGTTTCCAATAGCGCTTGTCCAAACGCCAGCCAATTTCCGCTGCCCCTTGTCCTTCGATGGGCATGGTGATTTCCATCAGACCAATAAATCCAATGAACGCCCTGTCTTCTTTGCGTTCCACGGCCCACATGGTATACCCTTTATCCTCAAAATGTGCGTTAAAGCGGTCAATTAAAAGGTCCGCTTCATCTTTCATCAGGGTTTTTGGAAAATAGCGCATCACTTCTTGATCTGCCGCCATAGCTGCAAACGGTTCCCGATCCTGCGTTTTCCAACTTCTGAAACCAAGCCGCTGAGTTTCAAAGAGATAGTCAGTTTCCATTCGCACCCTCCTTTGATTATTGATTTTTCTTCTAATTCCAGTTTACCAAAGTCCATTACTTCTGAAAGTGCACACTGCAATTTTCACTATTTGTCCCTTTATTGATTGAAAACTTCAATAAATATCAAAATAGAAAAAATAAAGATTGCAAAATGCATCATAATTTTGCATTATTATAGATAGGGATAGTTATTAGCGCAAAATTATTTTGCGCCTAGATGTTTTTTAAAATATATTTTAGATTTCCTTCCACTAATTTGTTCCGTAAAAAATACAGAGAAGATTGGGGCAATAAAAATGATCGTTAAAAACTTCTTTATGCATCTTTCAGAAAACCAACTTTTAAATAAAGCAGCACAAAATTACGGATTTAAGCTGGGGGCACATAGTGTTGTCGCTGGAACCAATATCGAAGAAGCCATGGGCAGCATCAAAGAACTGAATGCACAAGGAATCAGCTGCACCATCGATAATCTGGGTGAATTTGTCCACGACAAAGCAGAAGCTTTACACGCAAAAAAACAAATCTTGAGTGTTGTGGATGCTATCCATGCACATCAAGTGGATGCCCATATTTCCTTAAAACCTTCACAGCTTGGGTTGGACATCGATTACGACTTCTGTCTTGAAAATATCAAGGAAATCGTCGAAAAAGCGTCCGCTTATGACATTTTCATTAATTTTGATATGGAAAATTATGCGCGCCTGCAGCCATCGTTCGACTTGTTGGAGGAATTATCGAAGGACTATGACAATATCGGGACTGTTATTCAATCCTATTTCTTCAGAGCCGAGGAAGACATTCAAAAATACAGCAAGTACCGCCTGCGCATTGTCAAAGGCGCTTACAAAGAACCAGAAGCAGTTGCCTATCAAACCAAAGAAGAAATTGATGCCAATTTTATTGAGTTGATCGAGTATCATCTATTGAACGGCAAATTCACTTCCATTGCGACACATGACCACAATGTCATCAACCACGTAAAACAATTCGTGATTGACCATAGCATTCCGAAAGAAAAATTCGAATTCCAGATGCTTTATGGTTTCCGCAAGGAAATGCAGCTGGAACTTGCGGAACAAGGCTACAATTTCTGCACGTACATTCCTTTCGGTACAGACTGGTATGGCTACTTTATGCGAAGACTGGCAGAGCGCCCACAGAATTTAAACCTGGTCGTGAAGCAGGTATTCACCAAAAAGACCAATGCTGCCATTGGGGTGGTTGCTGGAGCCTTTTTACTTGGCCGTCTGACAAGCAAAAGATTCTAAAACGATCAAGACCACCATCAGGACAGAAGAAAACCTGCAGATCCTTCACAAGGTCTGCAGGTTTTTTGGTTGTGGTTTATTCCTCTTTTGGATAAGTTACTATACCTTTGGCATCCACCACAGCCTTGGCTCCCCACATGCCCACTTCATGCTCAACAATATCGACCGCCCCTTTTTTTCCATCGATGATGTGCAAGACGCGATGGCCGTTTGCGGTCAGATAATTGCTGATCAGCAGACGGTGGCAACGCGCAGGATGGCGCTCTGAACAACAATACGCCGTCCGTTTGACAGCCGCTTTCTCCAATAATTCTTTTATGCCCTCTTGGAATTCTTCTGTCAGTGTGTAATCCGCATAGTTATGAAAAGACTGGTTGCGCCAGCCTGCATTCCGGTCTTCTTCCATGTCTTTCGACTTTCGTCGCCTGCCACCGAGCTTCGGGAAGTGTTCGTATGCGAATCCTTCTGCTTCAAGCCAGACTGGAAATTCGTCTTTTGAGAATTGTGGCCACTTGCGGCTTCCCGGGAATGCCCGAACATCTGCTAAAAGTTCGATAGATCGAGATTTTAGCATCTCGTCAAAAAACTCTTTTGAATGGCTGGAATGTCCGATTGTGTAGATATCCATTAATCTGATCCGCCTCTCCCATTAGGTATTGCTTATCCTATTCCTTTGAGAAGAGCGGAGTAAACATGGACAAAGACTTCTTCAGATTTCGATGACATTTATCGCTGAGTTGATTTCCTCCTCAGCAGAATCGTTTTTCCATTCGTGCGGATAGTAGCCAAGGGGATTGCAGATGCAATCGATGCCTTTGTATTCTTCATGATACCGCGTATGAATATGTCCGAAAATCACTTTCTTGACACCATATTTTTCAGCCAACTCCCCAAAACCTTTGCTTCCCATCATGGCATTGAAAAAATCCCACGAAGGGTCATTTTTAACTTGGACAAAATGAGCAAACGGCACAAAATGGCACACTAGAATAATGTTTTTTCCTTGCTGTTCTGCCAACCACTTCTCGAGCTTTGATAAATAGTTCCTAGTGACATCTCCATCAGCCTCTGGCCAATGCGCATGGACTTTATCTGGCCAGGTGAAATTATTGTATTGTCCTGCTGAAAACTGCTTTTTGGTGAATTCATCGATTCCAAAGGAGTAGTCATACCAACCGCCATCGCCAACCACGACCCAATCCTCATCCAATTGAACCGGACCATTGCCGAGATTCCCTGCAAATTTCAACAAAGTTTCATAGGCAGCGGTAGCATCCTCGTGATACAAATCATGATTGCCATGTACATATAAAATCTGGATCTCCGGCAATTCGTTTTTTAGCCGATTCAATAACGCCAGACTTTTAACAGGGCCAGACGTGATGTCGCCGCTTGTAATAAATACATCCGGCTTATGTGTAGCCAGCCATTCTTTCAGCAGCCCCCAAATATCAGCACCTGTTTTTTTGCGGTTCAACCCTTCGTGAACGTCAGATAAGATGGCAATTTTCACTGGCCATTGCTCCCTTCCACAAACTAAATAAACCGTTTCATCCATTGCTCAAAATTGTCCGCCACTTGATCCAGGAATGCCACAGTTGCTTCATCCGTAATTGTGCCTGTTTCGTCCATTTTCTTATGGACCGCACCCACATAAACTTCATTGCCGATCAACACTGGAGATTGCAGCCCTGGCGCAAAAAGAATATCGCGTAAATGCATCTGCGCTTTAACGGTTCCTAAATTCCCCATAGAAGCGCCCATAATCCAGGAGGGCTTGCCTATCATCACTTTATCGACACGCGACAACCAGTCGATGGCATTTCCCAGGACACCAGGAATGGTTGAGTTGTATTCCGGAGTTACCCAAAGAACCGCATCCGCTTCTTTGACCGACTTCTTGAAATCAGTAATTTCCTGCGGTTCATTATTTTCAATGTCCTGGCTGTATAAAGGCAGGACACTCAAATCCAGAATCTCCATGTCAAACCTGTTGTCGTAACGTTTTTTTACAAACTCCGCCAATTTCCGGTTGAATGAATCTTTTCGTACGCTTCCTACAATAACTGCAATTTTCATTTTATTTCCTCCTCAGTAGACTTTTGAAAGTTGCCGCATCAGCCCTTAGTATAGACTATTCAGTCAATACTGACGAGAAAATACTTACTTCTTTCATACACCTATTTCTTATTGCGGTATAAATACATAGTCAGCGGAGCAAAAATCGCTGTCATGATTGCTGACACGAACAAGACACCCGCTACTTGCTGCCAAGTGCCAGTGCCGTGCATGAATCCTCGTACCGCTGTCGCTAAAATGGAAATCGGGTTGCTGTTTACGAATCCCTGTAGCCAAGTCGGCAAGGTTTCAGGCTCTACAAAAACATTACTGACAAAAGTCAACGGCATGAGCACCAAAAAACTAATCATCATCAACGATTTTTCGGAACGGACAATCAACCCGAAAGTTGTCCAAATCCATGACAAACTGAAAGAGAAAATCAGCACCAGCCCAATGGCAAATGCCACACCCATCAGGCCGCCTTCCGGCCGAAAACCGAGCATCAACCCTAAAAGGATCATGATGACAGAAGCCATCGAATAGCGGATGACATCAACCAACAAGGCGCCGATCAACGCAGAAGGCAGCCAAATCGGCAAGGTCCGGAACCGGTCAAAGATCCCTTTTCGTATATCGTTATTCAAATCTATGCCCGTATACATTGTAATTTGGGCAACTGTCATCACCAAAATGCCGGGCAGAAGGAATTGCAAATAGTCACGGGTCGATCCGGCAATGGCTCCACCAAATAAATACGTAAACATCAGCAGAAAAATAATCGGAAAAACGGTAACGTCAAACATCTGTTCAGGAACGTGCTTGATCCGCAGCAAGGCGCGCGAAGCAAACGCCATTGTCGAAGCGAAAGCATTCGGCGGTTCTGGGCGTTTGCCTGAAGCGATGGCTTGATGCAAACGCTCGTCTATGCTTGAATCTGTGCCGATCGAATTTTTTGTTTGAAGTTGGACAGTCATAAGGTCTCCTCCTCAGAAGCATGTTGCTGATCTGCAGACTTACCTGTCAACGTTAAAAACACTTCATCAAGGCTAGGGCGTCCTAAAGAAAAATCACTGACATCGATACGCTGTTCGGCAAATTCAGCTAATGCTTCCGCGACGCGTGCAGAATCATCAGCCTGCGCCGTCAAAGACGTGGAATCAGCTCCAAGATGAACTGCAGCATCCAGCTTTTCTTCCAGTATGGCCTGTGCACGCCACTGGTCTTCAGCATTAACTAACTGGACATTTAATGTCCCTCTTCCGACCGATGCCTTCAGCTCATTGCTGGTCCCTTCAGCAATAATTTTGCCGTTGTGGATAACCCCGATCCGGTCTGCCAATTGATCTGCTTCTTCTAGGTACTGCGTCGTCAGCAAAACCGTCGTCCCAGCCCGAACCAGTGCGCGGATGATATCCCAGACTTGATTGCGGCTGCGTGGGTCGAGTCCTGTAGTCGGTTCATCCAAAAACAGCAGATCCGGCGTCACTACGATGCTCGCTGCAATATCGATGCGACGACGCATACCACCTGAATACTTTTTCACCTGGCGTTTTGCGGCACGTTCCAATCCGAAAGCTTCCAATAATTCCATTGCCCGGCTTCTAGCTTGCCCCCGTGTATACCCCATCAGCCGAGCGATCAGCATCAGGTTTTCAACGCCCGTCAAATCCTCGTCAATCGACGCGTATTGGCCCGTCAGACTGATTCGGCGCCT
The DNA here is from genome assembly GCF_016820615.1 of Planococcus beijingensis. Lineage (NCBI taxonomy): Bacteria > Bacillati > Bacillota > Bacilli > Caryophanales > Caryophanaceae > Planococcus > Planococcus beijingensis. The sequence continues at coordinate 1,271,903 of NZ_JADHDZ010000001.1, read as the reverse complement.
GATCGCCGCACTGTCTGAAACCAAGTCATGGCCAAAAATACGGGCTTTACCTGCATCTGCAGGAAGGAGCGTTGCCAACATTCGGATAGTCGTCGTTTTGCCTGCTCCATTCGGACCTAAAAAACCATAAACTGTTCCTTTCTGAATGGCCAGGTCGACGCCATCGACTGCACGCTCTTTCCCGAATACTTTTACCAAACCCTCCGCCTCAATAGCCAAGTCATTGTTCTGTAGAATGTTTTCGCCTTCCCACATACTCCTCACCTTTTCTATGATTTGATGGGTAGATCAACAATGATCATAATCTCCAGGCTTCACCAACAATAGATAAGTCTAGAAAATACTTTACATTTCTTGTTAGACTGATTGGAATATAGAGGCAGATGGCTGTCAGGTGAAATGGCAGGTAATAGTTGAGTGTACTTATATCTAAAATTATACTACCGGTTTTTTACTGATTAAAAATATCGCATTCCTTAACTACGTCTCATTATACCGAACGTTTGTTCTTATTAAAAGATTGAATACTCAGTTTTATTTAAAAAATTAATTATAGCTTTTCTTTTAATTGTTCAGTGCAAAAAAGCTGAGGAAGCCAATCGTGTTCAAACACGAATTGGGCTTCCTCAGCTTCTAAATCGATACATGATCTTTGGTTTCTATTAATAGCTAGTAAGGCTAAAATGGTTCAAAACGTTCAAAAGTTATTACCACACTTCTTCTTTCCTTTTTCTACATACGCATGAGCTTCTGCCATTCTTTCTAAAGGATAGCTTCAATCGATGATTGATTTAATCTTTCAAGTTTCAATCAATTCTTCAGAAAGAGCAAATCTTTTTTTCTCATCGGTGCTAGGCCGCCTATCAGCCTCTTATTGTTCATGGCTGATGTCGAAATCATTAGGGCAAAATCGGACATTCGTGCAGCTGACGAAAGATAGATGCCTTTTTCTTTAAGAGTGCTTCTACATTGCGAAAACTTTGATTTGCCTATCGTATCGAAGATGATACCGCATGTTTCACTTGAATCAGTAAAATTTTGAATGTTGCAGTCGATAACTCGATCTGCTCCCAAAGACTTTACATATTCTACATTTCTCGCACTGCAGACAGCGGTTACTTCAGCTCCAAAATAAGTCAGCGCGTAATTAAAGATTTTTGCTGGACCGGGGCATTCTTTAACGAAATGCCGACAAAATCTCCTGGCTGAAAACGTGATGCAAATACCGATTCGTGAATGGTCCAGGTTTCTTCACCGACTTCCACCGTATAATGGATTTCGTGCCCTTGGTACTGGACAAAAGAAACGATCCCCTGCACCCCATCTTGTTCTGCTGCCGTCAGTTGGAACTGCTCCGGGCGCACCGGATAAATGCCATTTCCCTTAAAGCTCTCCGCCACTCCAAGGTCCGGCCAAACATTTTTCGAATCGATGGCCGGAACAAATCCTGCATTCTGCCACTGACCTTTCACCAGGTTGCATTTGCCGACAAAAGTGGCCACAAATTCCGTTTCCGGACGTGTGTAAAGAATTTCAGGTGGCGCAATCTGTTCAATCCGCCCCTGGTTCATGACAACGATTTTGTCAGCGATGGCTAAAGCTTCTCCTTGATCATGTGTGACAAAGACGATGGATGCTTTTGTCTCCCTATGCAACTTTTGAATTTCCTTGCGCATTTCCATCCGCAGCTCGACGTCAAGCGCACTCAACGGTTCATCCATCAGCAATAGATTCGGCAAAGGCGCTATGGCCCGCGCGAGTGCCACGCGCTGCTTCTGGCCACCTGACAGTTCTGAGGGGTAACGGTCAGCCATCGCATTCAGACCGACCAGTTTCAGTACTTCATTGATGCGCTCCTGCAACTCTTTTTTGCCTTCTTTGATTTTATTCGGGTGGTAGCTCAGCGGAAATTTGATGTGCTCGGCGACCGTCATATGCGGCCACAAAGCAAATGATTGGAATACCATGCCGATGTTGCGTTTTTCGGGCGGCAGGACGCGCTTAGCCGATGCCAATAAGGTGTCGTCCATGGAAATGGTCCCTTCTGTTGGTCCCATAAAACCTGCCAATAACTTCAATAAAGTCGTTTTTCCGCAACCCGAGGGCCCGAGCACCGCAATAAATTCACCATCTCCAATTTCAAGATCGATCGAATGCAAGGCGGTGAATGAACCATAATTTTTAGATACATTATCCACTTTGATCATTTATTTTTTCAGCACCTTTCTATCCCATAATTTGCCAACCGACATAAACAGTGCGCCACCCATCAGTATGCCGAGCACCAGCACGGTCGAAAAGGCTGTTGAGTATGTCGAATAACCGGCCTGTTCATATCCGAAAATAACGACGCCGATCGTTTCGGAGCCGGAAGACCACAATAGACTGGATACAGTCAACTCCGTGAGCGCCATCAAAAATACGAGCAGCGCCCCGCTGAGAATGCCAGGAAACAGCAATGGCAATAAAATCCGTCGCCATTTTACCCAGCCGGCAGCTCCTGAAGTCCGTGCAGCTTCTTCCATCGATGGATCGATCTGCAGGAATGCTGTGTAGCTTCCTCTGACTTGAAGCACAAAAAATCGAGCAACGTAAGCGATGAACAAAATCCATACCGTGCCGTAGATGCCCGGATTCCATCCTGGAACCGGCTCCAGCCACATGAAGATCATGCACAGGGCAAACACTGTACCTGGCAGCGCAAACGGAATGGTCATGAACAGCTCTGCCGCTTTCGTGCTCCAGTCCGGGTACTTGAAGCGCAGATACGCCATCGCAGTACCAAGCACCAAACAAATCAGCATCGTGAAAAAGGCCAACTGCAGGCTGTTGGTCAATGCCGATAAAGGTTTGGAATCGGTCAAAAAGACATATTCATAATTTCGCAAGGACAAATTCTCCAGATTGAACGGAACCCCATAAGCGGAAATCAGCGACAATGCGCCCATTGTAATCAGCGGCATCAGACTCGTCACCAGCAGGAAAATCCATAAGGATGCTTCCAACAGCTTTTGCTTGCCGGCCGATAAATAAATGCGCGGCGTGGAATCGCTTCTGTTTGTCTCATTGACGCGGCTGCGGCGCAGCAAGAACCACTGCAAGACAGTCCCGAGCAATGCGATAACGCCAAGAATGACAGACAACACAGCGGCGCGCGAGAATGCCGAAGGCCCGAATCCGACCACTTGTTCATAAATATAAGTGCTCAAGACGCGAATATTGGCGGGTGTCCCGAGAAACGCCGGAATCCCGAAGTTATCCAAATTCGATAAAAAGGCGATGAGTCCGCCGCTGGCAATTCCGGGCAGCGCCAGCGGAAGCACCACTTTGCGGAACGCCCGTTTTTTCGACAAGCCGCTAGTCGCAGCTGCCTCTTCCAGTTCACGCGGAATTTTCCGGAACACATTGACCGTAAACAAATACACCAGCGGATAATGAGAAATCCCAAGGAGCAGGATGATCCCTCCGATGCTGTATAGGTTTGGGGCTTCCAAACTTCCCGGCAGCCACGACAGAACTGCATTCACTGGACCCGATGCGCTGAAAAATTGTGTCCAGGCAAGAGTCGTAATATAGGAAGGGATGATGAAAGGCAGGAAGATAAAAAGTTGCATCGCCCTTTTTCCACTCAGTTGGACATAAGCTACAATCCAGGAAAACAAGACCCCCAGCACTAAAGCCAGAACCGTCGAGCCTGCTACAATGATCAACGTGTTCTGCACCGTTTTCCAGGTTGCAGGCTCCCCTAAGACTTCGGTGTAATATTGCCATGTCACTGAGCCGTCTTCTACAAAGCTCAGCCAGACGAGCCGCAGCACCGGCAATAGGAAAAACACGAAAATGGCCAACAGGCCGATTATTTTATACAAATTCTTTTTTTGAAAAAAGAGAGAAAAAGAGGAATCCCTCTTTTTTCTCTCTTCTACCATTGGCTGTTTCACTGTCATATCCGTAACTCCTCACATCGAAATTCACGCAGTCGTTTACTGGCCGAAAATCTCTCCGAATTTCGCTTTGTCTTCATCACGCGTTTCCAATAGTTCAACCGCTTCGGCATCCAGGATGGTCATTTCATCCAATGTCTTCAAGCCTTCAGGCGCTTCGATGCCTTCGCGGATAGGCGTATAGCCTTGTTCAGACGCCAAAGTTTGCCCTTCTTCTGAAAGGATGAAATCAACAAACGCTTTGGACGCTTCTTCGTTTTCCGTGTTTGCCATAATGCCCACCGGCTCAGTGATCACCGGAACGCCTTCTGACGGGTAAATCAACTCTACAGGAGATCCTTCATTTTTGGCGCGAGCCGCCAAATAATCTACGATGATGCCGTAATTCTGATCCCCAGTGGCAACGCTTTCCAATACTGCTCCATTTCCTTGGGTAATGGTGATGTCATTGGCACGAAGCGCTTCGTAATATTCCCAGCCCAGGCCGTCCTGTCGCGTCATGACGCCCAGGTTATAGGCTGCTGCACCTGAATATAGTGGACTCGGCATAACTGCCTGCCCTTTCGTTGCCGGCTCCGTCAACGCGTTCCAGCTGTCAGGAAGTTCGGTCACTTCATTGGTGTTGACGATCAAACCGGTCGCCATCACTTTTGTCCCTGCATACATGCCATCCGGATCGACAAAAGCTTCATCGATGGATTCCGCTTCAGGCGATTCATAAGCAAGCAGCAACTCTTCTGCTTTAAAATTTTCGAAAGTCACGGAATCGGCAACCAGCAGCACATCTGCCTGGATATTGCCGCCCTGGTTTTCTGCCTGTATTTTCGATACAACTTCTTCAGTACCGGAACGGAAAATGCTGATGTCGACTTCCGGATTCTGCTCTTTAAAAGCATCCACTAATGCTTGTGCATCCGCATCAGGCTGCGAGGTATAGAAATCCAAAGTACCCGAGACGCCCGCTCCGCCTTCTGCAGGTTCGGTTGAAGATCCAGCTTCCTCATTGCCGCATGCCGCTAAAAATGCAGCTAAGCACAATGTCACTGATCCAAAAAATATTTTTTTCATGTAAATTCCTCCTCGAATGATAATTATGATTTCCAGTAGATATGTACGACTCTCGATAAGTATAGAGTTGTTTTGTGAAGCTATTGTTAAGTTGGTATTAAGAAATATTATTTCGTTCCAATAAATTGATTTTCTTAAGATAGCTGATTAGGCGTGTTAAAGATATCTGCTAGTTATTGCCTTATATAGCAACTATAAATTGCCGGGCGGATCAGGTCAAATATAAGTCGAGGGAACATTCTGTTTGCATAACAAAATGCTTTCAGTCTGAAAGGAAATATGAAAAGGATTTTAAAAGTCCTCAATTTTAAATCGGAGCTGATAGTCTTTTGCAAGTCCTTATAAATTGCTAAAGGCATGCTATTATTCATTTCTAAAATCAAACTTTTCTTCCGGAACATCCAAGAGGTGCCCATTAATGTCCACGGTGTCGTCGTCAATCCAATTTATCACAGCTATGTCTTCCTTGTAATTCCAGTATATGTTCTTTGTTTTGCTGTCTTCAGTGTTAAACACCAATTCGCCTCTAATAGAATAGGCTACTGTAGCGCCGCCATTTGTCTTATACGCACGCACTGTATAGCGGCCATCAGGCGATACTGATTCCGTCAGATACTCACCTTCGGGCACGCGTTGAATATCAAAGAATGCCCAGTGGACACCATATGCCGCCAATGCAATGAGGACTGCAAAACTTCCAAAAACAATCCATACCTTTTTCACCATACCCATCACCTCTAAAATATAACGCTAATCAACCGCACAAGTTCGAATCCCACCGTTACAATTTCTATAATGAGGTAAGCTCGTTAATCGTTTTATCGGGCTTCCTCTATTATTTTATAGACCGCTTTTGACGACTTTTCCGAAAGACTATAGATGGTATGTGTGTCATCGAGATCCATTATTGTCCCTTGCCTTTCATCTACCCAAAGATAATAGGAATTCTCTCCAAAATCGACTTGATATTCTGGATCTGCCATATCGACTATGCCTGGCTCTATTTTGGCTTTTTTGAACGCTTTCACAATTGTTCGGATCGCTTCAGAATCTGTATATGTAACCAATGAATCTTCTTTAGTAACTAAAAAGCTTTCCATTTCATGAACATCCACTTTTTTAATGTTTTCTGATGTACACCCGACCAAAAATAGAATGCTAAAAATGAACGATAGTAATAATTTCTTCATCAATCCACCCCCTGATAGACGATTAGACAAATAGTAGACAATAAAGTTTCAAAGCTAATATCTTTCATTGATAGAAGTTTCCTTTCTAGTAAAAGACAAATAAAAAATAACACCTAAATCCACAATTGCAGGTTTTTGAACCCTTGAGGAGTAGGTGCTATTCCTATTGATGTCATTGAGTTTATCTTAATTCACTGTTTCTTTTTTGGCATTTAATTGTGCAGAGAGTTCCTGAAACCACTCTTTGTCGTCAGTAGCCAATGCTAAATCGATCAGGAAGCCCAATTGCGCGGCATCTTTGGTATCGGATTCTGGAATAATTTCTACTTGGTGCACCGACATCGGAATGGTCAAGCCGATCATTTCTTCGTTGTCGCTTTCCACCACTGTAACGTTTACTGCTTCCTTAAGGACATTCATGGAATCGATGAAACCGATAATCAGCTCGTCGTGGCGGGATTTGCCTTTTACCCAATCACTTGTTTTTAGAATCGTTTTATTCGTACCCATATCTATGCACCTTCTTTACTTTATTTATCAATCATTGATAGTGAATTAAATCAGTCCTACGGTTTACTCTTTTGTTTCCCTAAAGAGCCATAAGCAAACATAATCCGTAGATTTTCAAACTGTGCATCGTTTCGGCCATCCGCTCGAGTTGTTGAAATCTACCATTGAATACTTCAGCGGAACTTTGGTGCTAAACCCAATTCTACGGTTCCAGAACGGCAAATACAATTTATATGCCTCAGCTTCGAGATAACTAAAATTCGCATTAATTGAGAAAATTTATTACCTAAAATTGTTTGGGTGCCTGACACCTCTGCTCTATTTGAAAAAAATAAAAACGTCATCTTCGAATTCAAAGATGACGTAAAACTTATAACCCTTCAGCGAATTAAGCGGTGCTTCCACTCTACTTAAATCGACCAGTTGACCAGCATGCCAGCATGCGTCAAACCCCCACCAAACCCGTATAGCAGCAATTTATCGTCCGGCTTGATCTTCCCTTCCTGCATGCCTTTATCCAAGGACAATGGAATAGACGCTGCAGAAGTGTTGCCGTAATACTCCAGACTGTAAATGGTCCGTTCCAACGGAAGTCCATTTCTGTTGCAGATGGACTCGATGATGCGGAGATTGGCGCTATGCGGCACGAACCAATCCACTTGCTCTGTCTCAAATTGTGCTTTTTCCATCAAGGCGTTCATCCCTTTAGGAACGGTGTTGACTGCCCATTTGTAGACTTCGCGTCCATTTTGATTCACGAATCCATTTACCGCCAATTCGTTGCCAAACATCTGCGTGGAAAGATCCGTACAGTAGAGATTGTTGGCCAGTTCCCCGTTTGTTCCCATATGGGAAGCGATAAAGCTCGGCTTTTCTTCATCAAATTCCACAAGCACGGCCCCGCCGCCATCTCCAAATAAGATACAAGTCGAACGATCGCTGTAGTCGAGGATCTTAGAGAAGGTCTCTGCACCAATCACTAAAATCTTTTTGTTCAGTCCAGCCGTGATCAAACCGTTGGCCATGTGAAGTCCGTATGCAAATCCGGAGCAAGCTGCATTCAAGTCGATGGCGCCGGTATTTCTTATCCCCAGCTTTGCCTGCACGAGAGCAGACACACTCGGCGTCTTAAAATCAGGAGTCATGGTGCAGACAATAATCATATCGACGTCATCAAGCGATTTTCCATAACGTTCTTTTAAATTTTCAACTGCTTTGATGCTGATATCACTGGTAAATTCATTATCAGCAGCAATTCGGCGTTCCTTTATTCCAGTCCGTTGGACAATCCATTCATCGTTTGTTTCCACTAATTCTTCTAACCGGTGATTCGTCAACCTCTTCTCAGGTACATATGATCCGATGGCTGTAATTCTTGCTTTGGAAATACTCATTTAAATCGCCCCTTTATGATGTCCTCGCCTCATTCTAACATCAACTATTAGTATTAGGTACTAATATAAGGTCTTATTCACGATTAAATTACAAGAAAGCTCTATTCCATCAGTTGCAAGTATTATGTTGACTTATTTAAAGCAATTCAAAGTGAGTGCTTAAATTTCCATCTTTTCCAACAAAATTTTATTAAAAAATACAGACAATTCAGATTTCCGGGTTTATAATGAACGAAAAAACAAGAAAGGAGGTGCTTTATGAGTAAAATGATAAAAATTTTTGTTGCTGCTTTAATCGCTTTGGCTCTTGGGACCCCTACAGCTTTAGCCGATAGCCATCATGGTCACGGCAAACAGTCTCTTGTCGCTCTAGGAGATTCCATTCCTTTCGGCTACAATCTTGGGGAAACCAATGATCGTCCTGCCGAAGTCGCCTTTCCCTATCTTATCGGCGTGACGCAGATTTGCGGGTGCGCATTTTAGGAGTTCCGGGATGGCAGACAGACGACTTGCTTACTGCTTTGGATAGCAATAAGAAATTTCGAAAAGCCGTCCATCACGCTGACTACGTCACTTTGAACATCGGAAGCAACGATTTTCTGGAAATTTTAAGAGCCGCCAATGCTGAAAGTGGCGGAAATTCCGAGTTGTTTCTAACACTCATTCAACAAAAGCTCGCCAACAGTGATGCTTTTGACAATCTTGCAGCAAGCATTCACGAAATACGCTCGCTGACAGATGCACCAATTGTTCTGTACACTATTTATAACCCGTTCCAAGCGGCTGATCCGCTGCACCAGATATCCGATCAATACTTGCCGCAGATCAATGCTGCTTTCGCTGAAATAGCGAATTCTTTCCATGATGTAGAGTTGGCTGATGCATATCATGCTTTTGGGAATAATCAGGCGGAATACGTCCTTCCGCAAGACATCCATCCAACAGCCGCCGGCCAGGAAGTGCTCGCTGAAATCGGTTTGGAAGCGTTTTGTTTTGATTTCGTTGAAAATTGATGCAATGAAAAGCAGCAGCCCTCATGGATAAAGGGCTGCTGCTTTTTAGGGTGAATTTTATTTACGGAATCATTGAAATAAATTTCTCGCTAGTTTGGCCATTTCAACAGGTTATAACTTTTTATAGCCTGCTACAAAGTACGTGTTTTCTCACCGTCAGTCAACTTAAAATGAATCCCGGATGATTCTCCAGATTCGATATGTTTCGGCACATCTGATAAGTCGAGCAACTCCTTGAATCGAATAGGCTCTTTGCGATTTGCTTCTATTGTAATACTATACGGACCCGCTAAATTCATTAGAGACTCCATTCGTACACCGTCTTCAATAAAAAATGAATCGATAAATTCCAATTCAATTGACACAGCTTCATTACTTCGATTATGCAATACAAGCTCACATTCCCCATTCGCTATCTTTTGCCCCACCGACTCAAAATTGCACTTGCCATTGCTATCGTATGATATTGCTGTAATCCCGCTTGCAACTGTTTCTTGGTAAGCCGTAATTAAAAGTTTCGGCAAAAATGCATATAGGATCAACACAACTAGTATTGTTCGGAAGTGATATTTCTTTAATCCCTTGAACAACAAAATTAAAGCGATTATAAACAAAATGGCCCCCATTATCCCAAGTGGAATATATCCAGCTTGGTCACGAATTGGAAACGACATAAACGTAGTACGAGCATTCAACATGACATTATTCGGAAATGGAAAATACAAAGACATGCAGATACATAAAATAACAAATGAACCAATGAGTGCGAGTTTACTTTGTATCATCGTGAAGTTCCTCTCCTTACTATATTAAATCTTCTACTAGTTTCTATTGAGAAAATTGAAAGTAATATCATTCACATCAAATTACATTCAACTTTACAGCCTTAATCAGTTTTAATTTACCATTTCATTGTCAGCTGTCGCCTTCTTACTTTACCACATATATCCAATAAAAGATTCTCTATTATCGGAATAAAATAAATACTTTACTGCTTCTGCTGATACTATATTGTGAAGTTTGCTCCGATTAAATTGGGAATTACTTTACAAGAACCCCATTTTCTATTCCTATATAAGTAATCCCAAAATTATTGAAACCTTCTTTCTTTTTCACCGTATAATAACCAGCAGCAGATTAACATTTATTTCAAAAAATACGAATTGGAGGTACACATGAAAAATACGCTGATCATCTTTTTCACCATCTTTGTGATTGCTGGCAGCTATTGCGCTTGACGTCGCTTTCCTGGATGTGGCTATCCCCTTCGCAGGCCTGGCGCTTGCCCTCATTTATTTTTTCAAATCCAAAGGAGGCATGGCCAGCCGCCGTTTGGATATGTCGATTCAAGGGCAAACGGGCATTCGAATGGAACAGAAAGCTTATGTGCCGGAAAAATCCTATATTTTCATCGGCTCAATCCTGTACTTGATTTTTGTAGTAGGATTCACCTTCTTCACATATCGGGAATATTTTATAGCCTGACTAATCGGTTTTATCCCATTTAACGGTTAGAGGCGTTGAAGAAATTATCATTGATTAGCGCTTCTCTTTATCGTGTATTTCTGTTTATGAAAAGGATATAATAAATGCTGCTACGAAAAATATGCGAGGTGAGAGAGTTGAGAAGTGGAAACCCGAGTTTAAAAGCCGATTCGTTCGATAATTTCAACGACACGAACATTGGCCGAAAAATGACCATTCAAGGAACGGTCAATAAAACATTCATTTTATTATTGCTGTTGCTGGTAACGTTCGTCTATTCCTGGAATCAGTTCGTCAATAGCCCGAACAGTGTATTGCCGTTGATTCTGGTTGGAGCCATCGGTGGCTTGATCGTTGGATTGGTGACAATCTTCATACCTAAAATTTCTCCTTTTACAGCACCTGTTTACGCTTTGCTGGAAGGATTATTCCTGGGGGCAGTGTCTGCCCAATACGAAGCTCAATACGGCGGCATCGTCTTCCAGGCTGTCCTGATCACAATTGGAGTGCTGTTCAGTTTATTGCTTGTTTATAAATCGGGACTCATCAAAGTGACACAGAATTTCCGTCTCGGCATTGCCGCTGCCACGGGTGCCATTTTCCTGGTTTACCTGATTTCGTTCATCGGCGGGTTTTTCGGTTTTCAAATCCCTCATCTCCACGAAGCGACGCCGCTCGGCATTGCGATCAGCGTGGTCATCGTCATCATCGCCGCGCTGAACCTGGTGTTGGATTTTGACTTTATCGAAAATGCAGCTGATAAAGGGGTTCCGAAATATTTTGAATGGTATGGTGCTTTCGGTTTGCTTGTGACATTGGTCTGGCTGTACTTGGAAATACTGCGCTTGCTGTCCAAAATACGAAGCAGATAATAGAAAACGTCCTTCGGGGCGTTTTTTTCATACACAAATACAACCCGAAACCGGTCTGGTTTCAGGTTGTATTTTTTGCATGCACATGCTGAACTTGAATTAATTTGAAGCGGTTTTAGCCAATTCTTTTTTGGAAGATTGAAGGGCTTTCTCCATTTTGTATTGCTTATAGCCCATCACATGCTCCTTATAAATTTCCAAATACGATTTATTTGGGTTACCCATTCTTTTTACTTCCTTTATCATTACAGTCATCCTATTCATCCTCCTTGGTATGGTTCCACATAATAATTGTGTGCAAAGCTGTTTAATACGGGGCAAAAAGGGCATTATTCGACTACGGATAAGCTAAAATAAAATACTAACCGCTCTGAGGTTTCCCCGTTTAAACTCAAGGGATATATCTCTCACTGCTGGATTCCCGGTGATAAGGTGTGATGGTAAATAACTCTTCAGGGCATTGCTGGGATACTTGATATAGGCTATGGAAGACAGTTGGTGTGAGTTCATAGCGCTGCATGCCATTCGGCAATGCTTTTGCTTTCGGCGATGCTTTTTCCAGCATGACTTCCTCTATATCCACCCATACTGTCTGTACCTGTTCCTGTATCTTCCCTTCTTTCTCGTATCTGATTTCTTTCGCCAAACGGGCAAAGAATGTAATGAAAGAACAACCGTTTTCATCGTGCACGTCTTTAGATTTCAGAAAAAAATAACCAACCGATTGTTCAGGAAATTGTTCGATCTGTTCCATGACCATTTCTCCCCTTTAATCCATTTTTATCTGTGCAAATGCTTTTTTATCCCAGTGCATCAAGTGCAGCAACAAGGCGTTCCGCAAATACTTCCGGAGGCTCTTGTGAAGTCAAGCGGATACAATACATTCCGCATTCCATTGTCATGTGCTGCGAATAGCTGATGGGGAAATATAAGGGATGTGCAATCAGCGCTTGCGTAAAAGCCGCGAGTTCTTCCGGCATCAGACAAACACGCGCTTCGTTACTGCCATCCGGTCCTTCATCACTTAAGTTGAATGAAATATCCAAATCCAAGGACAAACTGACATCCAATACTTTGCTATTTTTCACGTAAACCGACCGTTTAGTTTTCAGTTGGTAAGTTCCATCTTGGCACTCCACTTCGCTACCCAAAATTTTACTTACCGCTTCTGCTGTTCCAGCCAGTTCCTCTGTTATAATCATACTAACTACTCCTTTACATCCCCTATGATGCTTTCGTAACTCTTAAATTGAAATATAAAAATATCATTATTCAGATAATTTGATATTATTTTGTATAATTCAAAATTGTACTTTCTGCCTAAATATCACCTTATTTCCTGTTATTTATTTGCCTTACCGATACATTAAGACTAGTCTATAGCATAAAATATGTAAAGTATTATAGAAAATTCTTTTAATTCAGAAAACATTAAAGCTTTTTTTATATACTTTCTTTATTTTCTGTAATTGTATTTCAATAAAAATGGATCATGTTTTTCATCCGTTCATTTATCTACATTTTCCGTTCCACTAACCAAGCCACCTCATCTTGTTGAATCGAAAATCCTTTATCCATAAGGATTTTTTAAATCAACAAGAAAAGAAGACGCATTAATTTCTGCATCTTCTCTGCTTCTTATTGAGCCATCGGGTTATCATTTAAAAACAGGAGTGCTTTCTGGCAATAAGACCACTCTTTCTAGAATGTTTTACTAAAATAAGTAAAAAGCTAAATTTTTTCTTAAAATTTGCCCTCTTTCTTCCAATTCAAGCAGCTGGTTATGCTGTTTAGCCGCCAAATCTTGTCGTTTAGAATGCGAGAAAAGGTTTTTAATCACTTCTATTCTTTAACCTAAAGGAGTTTCTCCATAGGCATTCCACAACAACGGAAATTTTTTGAACAAACCTTCCCCGTCATCTTCACTCCAATCAAACTCCATTTCGGGCTGCACGTATACGTCTCCCGACACCTTCTAATACAAATCGAGGTAGTCGTCTTGATCCATTCCGGTTTTTTCCTCAAACGCCGCACTGGCGCAGTACAGGAAATCTTCAAATTCCGGCACATCCTCTTCCATCCTTTCCAAGTAAGGAAGGATGCTTTCGGGATTTTGAAGAGCTCCCTCATACGGTTCTTTTCCAAGAAACATCAGCCATGCACGGAAATAATCAAAGGAATCATCAGAGCAGCCTCCCATGATGATATAGGCTGCTGCCCATAAATCAGATGTGTAGGATTTAGCATATTGCTGATTAAAATGGAAATCAAAGCCGACAATCTCATGCACCGGCTTTTTGGCCAATTTTCCAATGAGCCACTCGAGCTGTTCTTCCGGGTCATCTCCTTTACGGTGAGCTGTTTCCAACAGGGTCCAAAATTGGTCTTCTGTCATTGAACCCTCCAAAACTTCTTCTGCCTGTTGTTCGCTTTCCCGGTAGCCTTTTTTAAGCTTCGATTCGATCAGTCTGTTCGCTTCTTTCAGACATAGCGTTTCTGAAGGAAATTCTTTTGTATTGATCGAGCCACGGGTCCCGATTCTTCCATAAGAAACGATAAAGAAATTGCCTTGAGCTTTTATTTTCCAGAATTTATTGGAGTAAGCTGTAATGCAGACCAATGATTTTTCCACTCGAGTCCCTCACTTTTGTTCATATTGACTTCAGCATAGCACATTGAAATAAGGCAATAAACGACAGAGTTGAAAAACGTCTGCATGCTACAATAGATCCATACGCAATTTCCTCTCGTTTGAATAGATACCGGCAGTATTCTATAAAATGAATGCATATCTGTATTCCTGAGTAAAGAAAAAAGCGATTGCCGTCTTTCCGAAAGGGGAAAATAATGAGCATCTCAACTATCAGCCTTAAACAACTGGACGCAGAAAATTGGTATACCTGTTGCGAATTGAAAGTAACAGAAGAGCAAAAGCAATTCATGGAGCCCAATGCAGTCTCTATTGTGCAATCAAAGTTCGAGCCCACACTAAAGCCCTTAGCTATCTATGATGGCGATACCATGGTTGGCTTTCTGATGTACAATTCCGTTCCAGAAGAACTGGATGCTTATTGGATTTATCGCATTATGATCGATAAGCAGTTTCAATACAAAGGAATCGGCAAAACGGCAAGCAGTTTAATGATTGACCACATGGTAAGTTCCTTGCAGGCGCAAAAGATTGCCGTCGGTTACCATCCTGCAAATCAAGGCGCACATAGTCTATACGCCAGTTTAGGATTTGTAGATGAGGGTGTCCGGTTTGGCAAAGAAATGTCAGTTGTCAAAACGATCATCCGTTGAAATGAAAAAGGACCCTTCGAGGTCCTTTTTCATTTCAACAACGAGTTATCCGGTATGCATTTTTTACGATCAGAACCAACTTCACGAATCTTCAGCACCAGATCGTTACTGTCGTAAAAACTGGTTGTATTTACTTGATTTCACAAGCTATTCTCTTTATAGACAATGTGCAGAACTTACCGCCTTGCCTTGTTTTATCCTATAACTTCAATGCCGTATTTTTGAGCGGTTGCCATAAATTTATCCATATCAAAATTTACCGATCCCGATGGCAATTCATAGTTATCGGCCGGTACGCCCATTTCGATGAAAAACTGTTCCACCCCAGCAGGCGTAAACATGAACAGCACTTTCGCGGGGGAAGACCCTTCCACTTTGAATTTATGCTTGATGTGGCGCGGAACAAATATGAACGTTCCTGCTTTTCCCTGGATTATTTTGTCTCCAACTGTGAATGTCAATTCGCCTTCCAGGACATAATACATGTCTTCTTCCTTGCTTTTGACATGCAACGGCGTTTCATATCCAGTCGGAAGCAGCCCTTCAATCAAACTGAAAACGCCATTTGTTTCTTGACCGGTTGCTTTTACTTCCATCAAAGTACCATTGAACCCATAGGCATCACCTTCTCCATGCGCAAACGAAAAAGCATTATTCATTTGCTGTACCACTTTCATTACCTCCCGGTTTTAGGGGAAAATAAAGCATGCGGCAAGTTCTGCACATTACCAACCAAGGAACTTTTTCCATGGACATAAAGCATATGGCGATTCCGCTACTACGAAGCCATGGATCCTGCGGCAAATCATACGAATAAAAAATAAGAGTATCTTTCAACCAGTAAAATCCGGCAACCACTTCTATGTATAAGCTATTTTTCACCTCGAATTATACGCCGGTTTTTCACAAAAATCTAGCATCCAGCAAGGGTCTGTGAGTCTGTAAATTCAAAAATCACCCAACAGGAATCTCTCTGCTGGGTGATTTTTTCTTTACGCTCCCGGCCGCAATTCCTGACGGTTCAGCCACTCGCGGACAGTCTCTACATAGGCTTCCGGTTCTTCTATTCCCGGCATATGGGAACTGTTTTCAAACACATGGAATTCCCCATCTTGAACCAGCCCGGCATAATGCTCCGTTGCTTCAGGCGTCGCTTCATCAAACCGGCCGCATGTGAACAAAGCCGGCATTTCAATCTCCTTCAGGCGCCCAGTCGCGTCGAAGTTTTTTAACGTTCCGGTAACTGTGAACTCAGACGCTCCCCACATGAAGTTGTAAATTTGATGGTTCAACTCTTTCATTTCTTCTTCCATCTCTTTTGGCCATGGTTCAACGCGGCACATATGGCGTTTATAAAATGCCTTTACCGCCTGCTTATATTCTGGAGAATCGGTCGTTTGTTTCCGTTCACATATTTCAATTGTCTCCTGAACTTCTTTTGGAAATTGCTTTAAATAATCCCGCTGGTCCCGTTCCCATCTTTGCGCGTCTAGTGCCGGTCCAGAAAAAATAACGCTTCGGACCCCTTCTGGCTTTTTGAACAAATAAGCAGCCAAAAGCATGGTTCCCAGGAATGACCCAGTATATGAAACTCTTCCAGTTCAAGTTCCTGGATGACTTGTTCCAACTCTTCCACATAGCGCTCTACCGTCCATAAAGCCACGTCATCAGGGCGATCCGATTTGCCGCATCCCAGCTGATCATAATGGATTATCGGACGGTCTGTCCCCAATTGCCGGAGCGGATCACTGTCACTGCTTTTCGATCCCGGTCCCCCGTGAAGTACCAATAACGGGATGCCGGGGCCATTGCCGCTGATCTGGTACCAGACATTCCCTCCCGTAACCGGGATAAATCCTTCTTTAACGTTTTCCATCTATTCAGACCTCCTCTTCTGGTTTACTGATCTACTACTAATTCTTTTCCAGACGAATAAAGTCCTTTATTTATAAAAGCAACAACGAGCGATGACACCCAAATTCAGCTTCAAAGGCATTAGATTCTATTGCATAACTCACATAATATGTTCCAGCATTCCAATCGGTCATTCTTCACGCTGGAACCATTTTCTTTTTCAAACGTACATACTAGTAATCACTGAAAGGAGAAATTGTCATGTCGAAGTACTCCATCCATCAATTTGTACAAACCACACAGCAAGATGAAAGCGCTCGTGAATTTTTTGAGCTGGAGACGGATCGCTTATTGGAAGTGAACCTGAACGGACTGGTCTGGGCAAAAGCAGGATCAATGATTTCTTATGAAGGAAACATCAAATTCGAACGAGAAGGCATGCTCGAGCATGGGCTAGGTAAATTTGTTAAAAAAGCTTTCACTGGAGAAGGTGCACAGCTAATGAAGGCAAATGGAAACGGCAAACTTTATCTAGCCGATCGCGGCAAAAAAATCACCATATTGGATTTGGAAGGCGAAAGCATCTTCATCAACGGAAATGATCTGCTCGCTTTTCAAGACGGATTGGATTGGGACATCAAACTCATGCGCCGAGTCGCTGGAATGATGGCTGGTGGGCTGTTCAATGTACGGCTGGAAGGCAAAGGACTTGTCGCTTTCACCTCCCACTACGAGCCGCTCACCTTGCTCGTGACGCCTGACAGACCCGTATTCACAGATCCGAATGCCACAGTTGCGTGGTCAGGGAACCTAGAACCTGAATTTGTCACAGACATTCAGCTGAAAAGCCTGTTTGGCAGAGGCAGCGGTGAATCCGTTCAGATGAAGTTTTCGGGTAATGGTTTTGTTGTGGTGCAGCCTTTTGAGGAAGTTTATACAATGCCGCAAGGATGATTCCCCAATATCTCACATCCGACAATGAAAGATAAGAAAGGAGGAATTGAATGGACAAGCTAATGAAAAAGAGAGTGAAAGGCATTTTGATTGATACAGCAATTTCCACAGCAGTTTCTGTAGCTGTAGAACAGGCAGTAAAAAAGAAAGTGAAAAATAGTTTTTTCCAAACGGCAGTGGCGCCGGCATTGGTCCTATATGGATTGGAATATGTACAGTTGCGGAAAAGTGGACAAACAATTGGACAAAAAGCAGCAGGCATCAAAATTCACAGTGAAACCGGTGAAGAACTGACACCGAAACAGATCATGAAACGAATGGTTCACCGTGATACCTTAAGTTCACTGATCTATTTGAAAAACCCGAAAAAATACAATACTACCGGAGCGAAATTTCCTCATGATGTATACGCAGAAACCGTGGTTAAAGAAGTTTGAAGAGAATCAACACAAAAAGAGCTGTCCCAAGAAAGTCTTGAACAATGACTTTTAGGGACAGCATCTTTTAATTGAAAATCTAAATCCATTTTATAAAAACTTATATAAAAAGTTGATCAGGTTAATAAGAAGGAGTTGGCAGCAAATTGAGAGTATTACATACCAGATTTATTAGGCTGCTCAGATTGAACGAAGTAGAATTCTTTCAGGTTGAAATGAATGACACTGAAAGAACAGCTTTTTTGTTATACATTGATGAAAGAAAATCAGCAAATTCGAAAGAAGGCAATAAAATTTCCATCTATTTAGTTTCTGATTTTGAGTTGTCTGCATCTTCTTATGAGGACGTCTTAAGTTTTAATGATGACCTTCTAGGGATGAAATACAATTGTTCGTATGTCATGGAGGTCTTGCCAGTAGAAGAGGAATTCCACTTTGATTTCCCTTATCATATGCTTGCCATACAGGAATATGTTCAACAATTATTAGTCAAAGTACATACCGATAAAAAGCTTCCTCTTTTAGAAGAAGCTGATTTCAACTACTTATCCCAACAAAGATTAAAATAAATTTCAGTTTTAATTTAACTACCGGTAGTAGTTCAGAGCCTATTTGATCCATTGGTTATGGAATGATGAATCCCCATTCCCAGAATTTTGCTCCCTGTGCAATGATAATTTTCTCAAGCCAGTCCTCAAAGGTCATACCGATAAACATATTATCTTCGAAGTTGTAGCCGGTATCCATTACGTAAAGATAGCCATTGCCTAACATTTTGTCCGTCACGATCAAATAACAGCCATCATATCCATAAGCTATTGGAAACCAGTTATCAGGATCGTCATAGCCAGGGATAGCTCTGTGTTCTAAAACTTCATCTACAGTAAAAAGTTCAAATCCCCCACCATATTCAGGATGGGTAATCAGAAGCCCACCATTGTGCAGCCGTAGAAATTCTTCATAGTCTTTTGGTACAGCAAACGTCAATTTCTGTAGTTCCTCTTTGGTTGCTGGCGGATTGAAAACCACTTTCATTTTGTCTACATAGCCCTCTTCCTGTTGAACTTCCAGAAGGCCGTTCGAATCCAACCGGCTTTTTAAAGCTTCTATAGTAATTTTAATTTTTGACACTATATATTCCCCCTCTTATAACTTTTTTTAGAACCAAATTTTACTGATAATAAGTAAATTTTATTGACAGATTAAGGTTCTTTGAAACCAAAAAAAGCTATAAAAGTAAGGAAGATATATATTGCAAGACCGCAAGCATTAAACGAAACCAAGTAAAGACTCACGTTTCCTTTAAGTCCGATTAGTCCCAGTATAATCCCTGCTACACTTAATACCAGCGGCAAGTAGAAATTTATCTCTAGGATAAAGACTAGTGGATCAAAGCCTCCTGGAGAAGAAGGAAGTGCAAGCGGTAAGATTATTAAAGCGAAACAAATTGCCGACAGAACGGAGTACATTCTCTTAAGCAAAATAATCTTCCTTTCTGTTCTTCTCTTAACAACAACTAAAAGATTACCGGTAGTTACCATCAAAACTTAGACATATGAATGCAGATTGGAGGTGATAGGATGAAGAACAAATATTCATCTGCCGTTGAAAGAATCAAAACAAAATTCAACGAAGTTTCATTTCTAAAACTGATTTTGTTTGCGGTTCCGGTCTCTGTAGTTGTAACGCTTCTCTATTTGGTATCCAGAGATATTTTCACTCTAATCACTTATACCTTTTTTAATTAAAGATCATAGTCGAAAGCAACTTTTCAAATTAAAATTTAGAAATAAAGAATACCAACCCGCGTCTTTCTTGCTGTAGAGAAATTCTTAATAGTTTACGTTGAATCCTTGGGCCGATACAAAGAAAATAAATAAAGAAATCACGACAAACATGTATCCAAAAAACTCTTTTTTATCCTTTTGAATTCTTTCAAATCCCGCTGCCAACATCAAAATTCCCAACGTCAGCATTACATATGGCATCAACTCGAAGTTTTGGCTCCATAGCACATAAGCTGCTAATCCGACTCCAACAATTTGGAAGATGATTCTGCTTATTTTTAGAATAGGTACCCCCTCCTTCCTTCGGAAAATTTTATGTATAATTTTCTGATTTAACCGATGGAATTAGAACCATCTATAGAGCTTAGATAAGTTATGTATATTCTTATACATCCATGCCCCTTCCCCTAAATGAACAGCACCTCCCATCTGGAGGCACGCCGACTAAAAAGGGGCTGTGAATATTTTGGTTGCAAAAATCTTTTCCTCTTAAAAAACAATATCCCAATCCGATTTCAATTTAGTCAGCAAACCTTTGGGTGGTTCGGCGATAAAATAAGAGGTTCCTTCTTGGTTCACTTGAATCGTTCCATCTTTATAGAATAGGATCGGATAAATATCCTCGCCAGCACTGTTGACGCTTGGTTTGTTGTAAAGCAGCATTCGGTAACTTCCTGGTGCTTCCAGGTCAGCTGTTCTGCTTTCAAGTTCATCTTCACTTGCTTCGACAAGTTCACTTCCGTTCAATGCATCAATCAACTCATTCGCTTTGTCTTCTCCATTGACTAGCACTTCTTCATAACCACTTATATCAATTAATGAAGTAGCACCGGAGACCAGAACTCCCTCATACCCAGTTGGATGGTCAATCATCAGTGTTTTTTGAGTATCGGCATTTGTGCAGGCACTTAGCAAAACAAGCAGCACAACGAAAATTGAAATCACGAGCCGCTTGACTAAAGTTGTCATGTCACTCCTCCGCTTCTAGTACAGGATCTATTCACTTTACCATAAAAGGAACTTTTTGTAATATACCATTTCCTTTTTACTTGCTATAACATCCAATGATTAAGGGCAGCTTCGGTAGACAGCGAACTTTTAAAATATGCTTCTCCGTAGTTTTTGATATCCCGCCCCTGATTTCACCGCTTCAAGATTTCACTTTCTTCATCTTCATTATCCCCATCCTCTGAACTTGTTAATCCAGTATAAATATATGCAAAAGCTAAGACGAGTACTGTACAGAAGGCCAAAACTGCAGCTAATCCAAATAGTCCGATAGCAGCCCATGGGTTCATAAAGAGGATTAAACAACTGACTATGAAAACAATGGCCGTAAGAACCGCACTTATTTTAGTTGGCAAATATCTTTTGTCTAATGCTGAATGAAAGTAAACGCTCAACAAACCGAACAGCAGAATATAAAGTCCCGGTACCGTTAGCGGGTTTACGAATAATCGTGCGATAGCGGCTGGCTGAAACGTGTTATTTGATTCAGGAAATTCCAAAGTCAGCGGCGCTATTTCACCGCTGTCAAAATCAACGGTCATTGCTTCATAAACCTCCAGCTGATCTGGCCAATTCGGTTGCATTAAAAAGGCGATCCGATTTTCATGATGAAAAAATGATGGCGATGTCACCGATGCATGAAAGTCCGTCAGTCTCCTCTTTTCTCCGCTTGAAGTCTCCATCAAAAAAAGTTCGTATTCAAATAACGAGCCGGACTTTTTGGATTCTTCCGATGCAGCAGTGTAAGCCAATATCTCTTGATCTTCCGAGAAATAAGGTTCGTATAGGTCCTCTTTAAGATATTGAGGCAAATAAGGACTTTCAACCTTCTTATCGATTGGATAGGCTATCAGCTGTTGAATCCCGTCAAATTCCGTGTAATAAAGCGTGGTTCCGTCGGCTGAAACCGAGAGTTTAGACATGTCAAAAGCGTCTTTATCGGTTAATTTAAGAAATTCTCCATACGCGGTATTTACAGAAAACAAGTCAGCTCCGTTTTCCTTTTCACCTTCTGGCTTTAAAAAATCCTCTGCTGGAGTCGCTACATAATAAATGGTTTTCCCGTCCGGTGAAAAAGCAGCGGTGGATACATGCACATCCATTCCAGTTAATTGTAAAGGCTCACTTCCAGATTCAATACTCATATACTGAAGAGACTGAACACCTTCATTCCCAGCAGACAAATAGAGAATGTCTTCTCCATTAGGGGAGAATTGCGGCATGCGGTGGTCCTCGTCTACCGGTTCTGTCACTTTCTCTACTTTCCCGTCTGACAAGCGGCCTTTGAATATTGCTTCTGCTCCATGTTCATAATAAGAAAACACAATCATTTCATCATCTGGAGAGACAGAAAGACCGGAGCCCATTCCCGAATGAAATTTATATGGATCTTGGTTACTCACAAGAGTATAGATAATGGCCGCCACAAAAAGAATTGCCACGATGCCTATGGATATCAATAAATTCCGATGATTTTTCATTAGTTCACTTCCCGCTCCTGGCATTTCATCCTTTTAGTAAAGACGAAACTTTCAAATAAAAGTTCAATTGATGATATTAACAGATTCACATAAAAATGCATAAACACGATGTTTGATAACAACTGAACTTTCCTATAGTGTCTAACCTACAACACCAGTTGATTAAGTGTAAGATGTTACATTTCCATTTTTTATACTTCATTACTGGATGACTAGGCTAAGCTCATCAAAACAAGGGAAATATCAACCTATTTTTTATTGATGTTAAGTCTAATAAAAGCGAGCTTGCCTAAATACAACGAAGAAGGAAGTTTTTGAACATGACACAAAAAGGAATAAAAAGACAAGAAATTCTGGATGCGTTTCAATTTAGACGTGCTATAAAATCCTTTGACCCATCAAAAAAAATCTCAGAAGAAGACTTTAGTCTAATCTTGGAAGCAGCCCGACTTTCACCAAGCTCAGTTGGCTATGAGCCTTGGAAATTCCTCATTATTCAAAACCAGGAATTCAGAGAAAAGCTGAAAGAAATTACTCCAGGTGCACGAGGCACTCTTCCCACTGCAAGTCATTTCGTGATCATTCTGGCAAGAACCATCAAGGATACCAAGTACGACTCCGAATATGCGAAAAATCAATCGCTTAATGCCGGGCTTCCTGCTGAAATGTATGATCAAATCAAAGAAGCGTATAAAGAATTCCAAGAAAACCAACAAAATCTCCTGGTAAATGAGCGTACAATGTTGGATTGGGCTGGAAAATCAACTTATATTCCTTTCGCCAACATGATGACTGTCGCCGCTTTCCTAGGAATTGACTCTTGTCCAATTGAAGGGTTTCATTACGATAAAGTACAAAAGCTTCTGGAGGAAGAAAACTTATTGGAGGATGGCCATTTAGCTGTATCGGCTATGGTTGCGTTCGGTTACCGAGAAGACGAGCCTAAATTCCCGAGAGTAAGAAAAGACATGAAAGAAATTGTGCAGTGGATTAATTAATGATTTCAGATGAGAAAGAGTTTTAAAATAACCAATGCCCGTGTTTACTGGGCATTGATACTGGTGAATAACTTATAGATTATAAATTGTTTATGTATAAAATTTAGGATCATTGAACATTCCTTGAGGACTGTAGTTACCATGCTACAGTTCTTTTTTTATTGACCGAGGGTATTACTCGCTTCCTGTACACTCAATGATATGCGAAATGTTTAATTACAATAATTACTTAAAGTTTGTTAAAAATTATTAGTTTGGTAATATTGAAATAAATAATTTTAATAATAACCTGTATTGCCCCAAGCTGGTCTATCTCAACGATTCAAAGCTCTTCATTTGTGAGATAACTATTATTTGCATAAGAAAGGGTGAACACTGGTATGGAGAAAATAGAAAATTCTCAATGGAAACTTAGTATGGCTGGTTTTACAGCTTTTGTGTTAGCTACTATTTTCTATTTAATAACGGGTCCTAATATACCTGGAATACTTGGCTTCTTAATATCCGCTATAGTGTTGTTCATTCTAAATGCTATTTATGTTTTATACACAAAAAGGAAGTCAAGAAACATAAAAAAATCAGAGATAGACTAGCTACTAGACCTCTGCTGTTCCGATCATGTAAAACTGTCCTTAGTACAATGCAGAATGGTTACATTCAATTTAATAAAACGGCTACCGATAGCCTAATGAATTTTATGTTTATTTAACTGCCGGTAGTTGTTTAGTTATATTTGGTTCTATTTGATCCTCTGTTCTTTTTATAATTTATGATGATTAAAGCGGTGCCAAAAACACCTGCAATTAACGTTAAAATAAATCCGCTTGTTAAAAGATCATTAAATAAAATAGCAGTAAAAAAGATTACAATCAAAGCATGATTTAAGTAATATTTGCTCATATTTCAACCTCCCTTCTCGTTCAATTATTTACATGCTAGATGGACCTATGAATTTCAGAAGCAAACGTGTCATAATTACCATTATGTTACATTCGTTTCTAATTATTTTATTAAACTCCTACAGAAGCTATAATGGCGATACTCCATGTAATTAATACAAATGAAGTTGTAAGCCAAATTGTATTTGCGGTTGTTTTCTCATCCCTTTTTACCTTTTTGATTATAATCACAAGGTTAAGACAGAAAATAATACTCAAAATCGGGATAAGGTATATACCAATGAAAAGAAAAGCACTTTCCACTTCATTCACCCCCTCTATTTTTCACTTGCTGCACTTTTAGGTTGCTTTGAAATAATAAATGTTTTCTAATGTAACTTAACTCTCCTTTTATTTAAAGCTAAGTCTCTTGCTATTGCGGCTGTCAATTAGTCTCTTCCATTTATTAAATTTGGAATTTCTAAACCGTTTATAAACGTACACTTTTGCGAACAATTTTACAAATGATTGGATGATTCTGGAAATTTCTAATTGTTGCTTCAGCTTGACCATTCTCAATTCCAACGATTTGATATAGGCTGTCGAATTTGTTTTATTCTTTTCACTCCGCTTGGTGTGTATCTCTCTATTTAGCATCCCATTTTTATACTATAAAAAACTGCCTTCCCGTTGTTTGTAGTACTAAACAACGGGAAGGCAGTTCAAAATTAGAAACAGTTATAAATCTCATTTAGCCAATTTTTTATTAATCCATTATAGCCCAGTAAGCGGGTTTCACTTTATAATCGCGTCCAAAAACAAATGGCGCGTCCACACCGACGCCGTCATTGTATTCTTCGGCGCGATCATTCAACCACGTGTGATTATCAGCGATGCCCCAGAATGTGACACTGCTGATTTTGTCATCCAGTTTTTCATAAAGTTCGAACAAGTCATTGTAGCGTTCTGCCTGCGCTTGGAAACGTTCTTCCGGAATGTCTTTGTAAGTCGGATAAGCCGGTCTTGGCGGCCAGCCGTAAAGGCTGATATCCAATTCCGTGATTTGATTGTCCAGCCCGAGGCTTGCAAACATGTTGATGGAATCCTCAGTTTCCTGAAGGGAAGGCCAGCCTAATTGAATGTGTCCCTGATGCCCTACGCCATCGATCGGCACTCCATCTGCCAACAAGTCTTTCACCAGGTTATACAAATCTGTCCGTTTCGGTTCTACTTCAGTATTGTAATCGTTGATATAAAGTTTAGCGTCTTTGCCGGCAAATCTTCTGGCAGTCTCAAAAGCGACTTTGATATAATCCGTTCCTGTCAATTGGTACCATTGAGATTCTCGAAGGCCGCCGCCATCATCAATGGTTTCATTGACCACATCCCACGAATCGATATCATTTTTATAGCGTTTAACGATTTCTTTCACGTGCTTTTCGACACGCTTAAGAACGACCTTTTTATTCTTCTCACGTTTCTTTACATCCGTTTCATCAACCATCGGCTTGCCTTTCTCATCAAGGAAGAACCATTCAGGAACTTGGCTATGCCAGATCAGTGTATGGAAACGGAGCTCCATATTATTTTCTTTCGCGAATTTGACGATTTTATCTGCTTCTTCAAAGTTGAATTTGCCTTCTTCAGGTTGAATTGAAATGGGCTTCATGACGTTTTCAGCCACAATGCTGTTGTAATGATGCTTCAGCACTTCCCCGCTTTCACCTTCAAGCTGAAAAGGCTCGACCGCAGCTCCAATTGCAAAGGAATCGGCGTATCGTTCATAAATTGGATCAACGTCCAAAGCCTTTAGGGAATCTTCAGCATTAGCGGAACCGTTCAATCCTGCAGGTAATAAAAGGGCTAAAGCCAAGCCAGTGATCATCGGTTTACGTAGAAATTTCAGCATTTCTTTCTCTCCTTTTAAAATCAAATTTTTAAAAAAGGTCATCAGAAATCTCCAATCCTACCTCCTGTCTGAAGTTTTAAGTCTGCAAAGCACTTATAAGAAAGCGTTTACATATTCCGCTTTGCAAGCCCAAAATGATTATAGCAATATTCAGTTAGTTTGTACGTTATATAAACTAAGTTTTCAGCCATCATCCTCAAAAGAGTTATATAGTAACAGAAACGTTAAATTTAAACTCTTGAAAATATAGACTGAATAGTACGAAAATACCAATAGTGGAAAACAGGCTTGTTTAAAGATTCTTCTTTTCCACTCGTAATCGATATTTTCTTCGGTCTTAATTTAACTTAACCAGAGAAATAACTTATTTAAATTTAATAAAAGGCCGTACTCATTTATCGAGTACGGCCTTTAAATCATTTTATTTTCCAGCAAATTTTATCTTCTGTCTTCTAACTTTTTTATAAGATGATTAACTCTCAGCGCCATATAAATGAGCACCATTGCTACAATGTTCTCTCAGACGTTCCTGAAAAAGAACCCCCTCTATATGTACTGGTAATATAACTGAAAAGAGATAGAGATTATTTTATATTTCAGCTGCCTTCTGAATGGAGTCCGAAAACTTAATTCACTTAATCAATGGTTGCTTTCAGACTTCAAAGGGATAAAGATGAAAGTTGTCTTCTTTTAATGTTCATAAAGATTAAATGCCAACTTCTCAGTAACATACTGAAGCTGGAACTATGTATATCCTATATTCTATTCTCATAACTCGGTCCATCATTACTAAAATTATTTTATATTACAATAATTGGTTTTGAAAGTATGATATGATAAAAAAATGGTAATTTAAATATGAATAGGAGTTGTGAAAATGAAATACCTGATCATTTTAATTCTTGCAGTCATGCTTACCTGGTCTATTATCGGCGCGATTATTCAAGATATGGATTTCGGTGGAATGGCCCTCTTCATCGGCGGAATTACTTGTGGATACCTTACCCGAAAAGCAGTCGAGCCGAAGGGCGAATAAACTCAAAAGAAAAAACATCCACTTTGAATTATCTTCATTTAAATGCCCTTTAGATTAAACCGTGCCCCTCTAAAATCAGTTTATATGGATTATGCACTGCTATGTATACTAAAGACTACATCTTACAAAACCGCTTTACGTTGTTTTCTATTCTCTTTAAAGATAGTTAAAAGCTGCAATCCATCACTTGGAAGTCCACCTAAAAATGCAGGATAAGTGATAGGCATTAACGTCATGATGAATGCAATTAAACAAATGAACGCAATTCCAGTTATGATAGCGCCTATTACACCAGATATTAAAGTTGAGACTAAATACAAGGCTATAAAACTAAGGATTGAAGCAATCGGTCCACCTACAAGAAAAATAGCTTGTTGTTTAAAAGTAGTTGGCGGTAGCTCTTCCGGAACCACTGAGTAACAGACTCCTGAAATGGCAATGTTTACATAACAAGTAATTCTCCCGATCCGAAACCTCAGTTTTTTCTCTTTGCTGGACGAACCCACATAAACTTCCGCTTTTGCTTTCTTAACGCTCATTATTAAAGCCAGTGCATGACCCATTTCATGTATAAAAAGCGCCAATGTAATCATAAGCAAAACTAATATTAATTCCAATAGCATCATGGTAGTGCTTACCTCCTTTATTTAAAAGTATGAGTTTGAAAGACAGATTATTTGAAATTATTTATTTATATTTTAACATTCATTATATTAGAATCCAGTATTTTCTAATTTATCGAACACTATTCATTTTATTTCTTAGATAGTAAATTCTAAAAAGCGCAGTTTCGCTCTTCCCGAAAAATAATATGGTGTACACATTTAAAAATAAGCACAAAAAAAGTTCCGGCTATTAAACCGAAACCTTTTTGCTGCTGCTACTTCCACTTAATTTACATCTTACTTCCCGGCAAAACCGCTTTAGAAGAAACGAGTCCGGTTTCCATAAGTTCTTCCCAAAAAGCAGCTGGAATCTCCGCCTTCATAGCTTGCAGGTCTTCTTTGATGCGATCTGGCCGTGTTGAACCTGTTACTACCGCCTTCACTGCCGGATGCGCTGTCGAAAATTGAAGTGCTGCATCTTTTAAGTTCACATTATGATTATTGGCCACATCATTAAAGTGGTTGACTCTCTTCTGGATGTCAGGCGAAATTTCCTGGTAATCAAAATAGTCTCCTCCGAGCAAGGCACCGGAGTTGAAGGCCGATCCGATGACAAGTCCGCCTTCTTTTTCAAGCGCCAGCCGCATCATTCGCTCAAGTGCACGTTCATGCTGAAGCAGTGTGTACTGCGTTGCGGACAAGCTCAAATCCGGATGGGCCTCCTCCAACTCAAGCGCCACTTCGATCGGTGTTGTCGTGTTGACACCGAGGCCCCACGCCTTGATGATCCCTTCGTCTCTGAGGCGGTCCAGCACTTTAAAGGCACCTTTCCGTGCTTCATCAAATTTTGTAATCCATTCATCCCCAAGAAAATCCGGTGACAGGTCATGCACAAAGACCATGTCCAAGCGATCTGTTTTCAGGCGTTTCAGGCTGTCTTCAATCGACCGGAGCGTCCCTTGTTCTGTATAATCCGTTTGTATTTTGTTCTTGCGGCCATGTTCGAACAACCCTTCTTTTTCTTCCTCTTCGTCCAGTATAATCCGGCCGACTTTTGAACTCAGCAGGAAGTCATCCCGTTTATAGGAAGACAACACTTCTCCAAGTCTAAGCTCAGCCAATCCAGCTCCGTAAAACGGCGCCGTATCAAAATACCGGATGCCTTCTTCCCAGGCGGACTGGATTGTCTTCATCGCTTCATCTTCCGGTACCGCTCTGAACATATTGCCGAGCGGCGCTGTACCTAGACCCAATTTGTTTTTTATGATGATTTCGTTTTTCATGAGTGAGCACCTCTTTAATAGATAGATTTTGTGAATGCATCTATAAGTATCTACCCGTCTGGAAATTGGATAAACTGGGACAATGCTGTAGCAATTCACCAGTTAAAATGGACCCTGTAGCTTTTGCTTTACAAGGTCCATTCCAAAAGTTCACTGATCTTTTTTTAGGTGCATCTGCTTTATATTAGCCGGCCAAGTTCTTCAGAATGCTTTGCCATCCTTGGCGCTGAAGATGCAAATTGTTTTGCTGTTCGGCTTCAAAGCGTTCTTCGATCAAACAGCCATCAGGCTTCTCAAAGATATCGATCCGTACCTTGCGCCCGTCACCCAACGCAAAATACAATTTTTCAGGAGGTTCAATGTCTGTGTAGGTGCCCCCAAAATCAAAAGATTCACTGCCGTCCTTAGCAGCCATTTCGTAGTGGAATTCGCCTCCAATCGCTAATGTATTTTCAGCGTTCGGACAATGCCAATCCTCGCTGGCGTAATTCCACGACTTTACTTTTTCAGGCGTGACAAGCTTTTCCCAAATCTCCTCGGGACGTTGGCTCGACTTTTCACGAAGGGTGATCACTTTTCCTACATCTCCACTGGTTTGGAGCCGAATCGCCATGCGGTCAAAAGAATTTTCCCAGTTAGCTTTAAACTCTTCAGCCTCTTCTTCCGGCACATCCTGCTCTACTTCAAAAGTACACGTACCGTCTTCCTTTGAGGTGAATGTATAATTCTCGAGGGCTGGCGTCCATTCCCGAGCCGCAGGAGAATCATAGTCATCGACACCCCCCATCACCAAGCCCGCGTGCTTGATTGAAATAAACTCTGGCCATCGGCTTTCTGCAATTTCCGATATCATTCCACTTTCCAGCCCATTTTCATCTTCCCCCACAAAACGAATCTTGCTGCCCTTTGTCCATTCCCCGTAAAAGGTGGAGCCTTCAGAGAAGGCTTCTGTCCAAAAACGATAATGATCCGGATCAACCACAAGTTCCCAAAGCAATTCTGGAGCGACATTAAAATCTCTTTCAAGCCGGATTTTAATCATAATTTTCTCCCTTCTTTCCGTTGAGAGTTACCCCTCTGAATTTTGTACAACATTCTTTTTTCAGTAATTTTTAATCATCTATTGAACGATTACCCGATTTCATTCTGTATACTCAATTATACATCTAAGAATTCACAATTTACAGACTATTCTCCCAAGAGCTCATATCCTATACTATTTTATAAAATATGAGAAGATCATTCACATGCTTACTTCTTATAGGGAAATACGCAAACAAGGAAAAGCCTTAACAACAATAATAAACACCCCAGTCGAAGAAGTTCAAAGTGGCAGCTGAGCTTCTTATGGATTGGGGTGCTTTGTGTATTTATTAAATTATGAGTTTTTCACGGGATGAGAATAAACATGCTCCGGAAAATCAGTAATGATTCCATCGACATTCAAATCGAATAGCCGCCATGCTTGTTCTTGCGTTCTTGAAGTGTACGGAAAAATATCCATCCCCGCTTCATGGACATCACTCACCAATTCGTGCGTGACGATGTTCATTGTTGGATTAAAGTAATCAGCGTAAGCCGCAAATTGAGCTAATTGCTCTTCGGTTACATTCGCCCAACTGCCTCCTGTCAAAACGCCATGGGAGAGATTCGGCAACAGCTCTTTCGATTTTTTCATGGATTCGTGATTGAAGGATTGGATGATGATTTTGTTGTTATTCGGCTTACTCATATTTCGTTCGATCAATGCATCCGCAATTTTCTCTTCCACTCCCGGATAAAGTTCCGGTGCCTTCAATTCGATTAAAATGCCCGTTTTCCCGCGGAATGCATCCAACACTTCTTCAAAAGTCGGAACCTCTTCACCCGCATAAGCTTCACTGAACCAGCTGCCGGCATCCAACTGCTCAAATTCCTCCAACGTTAAGTCGCCGACTTTGCCCGTTCCATCGGTTGTACGATCTACAGTCGTATCGTGAATGACAATGAGCTCCCCATCCTTTGTCATCTGGACATCAATTTCAATATAGTCCGATTTCATTTCAACGCCTTTTTGAAAAGCTTCCATCGTATTCTCAGGTGCATGTCCTGAAGCTCCACGATGCGCAATATTCACCATCTTTTGCTGCTGCTGTTTGGTTAACACCTTGCCTGCTTCTCCCTGTTCGGCACCAAGTGCTGATCCTGTAAATGCTGTCAACGCCAAGCTTGCTGCCAATAGGGTAACGATTCGTTTCATTCAACCACTCCTTATGTATTGGATAACTCAAGCATAAGCAGTGAATGTATTGCAGGTATGAATAGAGCATTAAGAAAGGTTAAGTAAATGTAAATTAACGGAAATATTTTTTAGCCAAAAAAAAAAGGACTTGCATAAGTCCTTTTCCTTTACCTATAAATAGTTCAGCTGGCTATTTCACTGCTTTTCACGAATAAAATGATCGTTCAGCTTTTCTTCCATGGCAGCTTTGTTTTCAGCAAATTGTCTATGGCGATGGCCATTGCCGCCCGATGGATGCGGGAAGCCCGAAAGGATATTTCCCGGTGCAACCATCCCTTGTTCCGACAGATATTGAAGAGCATTCGAAACGTTGACGCCTAATGGAATGATTAACGCATCCTGCAGGTTTTCCAATTCTGTCGCAAAGTTTTCCGTAATGTATTTCTTCAACATATCATTTTTCAGCAGGTTCGGCGTCGATCCGCTGTAATTTTTTCCGTTATAAAATACAGGATAAGCGAGAACCGAAGTCGTATGAACCAGGTGGCTAGACTCTTCAAACAACTCAATGCTTGAGAATAAGCCAAGATGCTCATTTAAGCCGAGTTCATCCAACATCTTGACCAGGTTCTTTCTCATGGTCCCTTCAAAACTGGAGTTATTCTTCACTTGGCGAAGAATTTCTTCGTTATCACTTTCTGTTCCAGCCGCCTCAATTACAGTCGAAAAGGACTTTTTCATCTGATGCATGCCAGGCGTAATGCCAACAATGACGACTTTCGCCCCTTCGTTTACATATTCAAAAGGAGCGTAGTAAATCTCCAGCTTTTTCTTATCGTCTCGTTCAAGAAGAAATTTCTCGTCGATCAATGCCTCTTCTGTATAGGTCGATGGCATGGATTGAATCAATTTTTTGTACTGCTGAAACTTTGCATATTTAGCGATTGCCATGGATGTAGTGCTCCTTTTTATTGAATTAATTTTTGCCTTTTATTATGTTGTAATCTATAACGTGATAGCCCAGCTCTTCTGCCACAGTGGGCTCCCTTTTTCAGTTACTTATGACTAAAAATTATTACGAAGTTAACCTTCTCACCTTAAACTATTACATACATTTATTAGTACTGCTACCTCAACGACGCATTAGCACATCAGATCTAATATTTCTTCATCACCTTATAATGATTACCAACAGAGATTCCTATTAAATTTTCCTTATATCAGTCTATAGTTCTTCTTAATTTTCTTGGAAAAACAACAGGACTCAATGAATCTATTTTTGAAAAAGCAATTTTGCGAAACTCCCTTGCATATGCTACGATTCATGTGAGAAAACAACAGTAGCTGTTAAACTTCAGCAGGCATGAGAAAATCTTGCATTTCGCAAATTTAATTTGAGAGCCAAATGAGTGCATGACTGGCGTTGCCTAGACAGTGTCGGAGAATTCGTCCACCCACTATTTCCTTAATCAAGCTTAAATATTTTTCTGGTTTTTCATTTTAATTTTTCTGTTCTTCTCGTCCAGTTCGTATCTCGCCTCTATACCCATGAGAATTATAGGCCAGTGGTTAGTGTACCAAGAGAAGAATGTAAAAATGCAACCAGTGCGCATCTAATGCCCTATTATCCTTAATTTCCCTAGAAATTTCCATATTTATTAGGGAACTAATAACGACAAGCCTCCTACCCCATTTGGATAGAGTTCGCCTGGAACTTCTTCCTTTTTTATTGGGATTATAATAGTTTTATTTGGAGTGATCATTTTGATTGGTTAAAAGAAGGAGGAGTTATTTCATGAGTAACAGATTATTAGAAAGCATAGAACCTAAAGAAGTTTTTCGGTACTTCGAAGACTTGACCAGAATCCCGCGTTGTTCTGGAAAAGAAGAAAATGTGGTAGCTTACTTGATTAGTTTTGCCGAGCAACACGGATTTGATTGGTGGAAGGACGAAAAATTGAACATCGTCATTAAAAAACCTGCTACAAAAGGATACGAATCAAGACCAACCATCATATTGCAAGCTCATACAGATATGGTGTGCGAAAAGGATAAAGAGACTGTGCACGATTTTGACACCGACCCGATAAAAATCGAAATCGAGGAAGACCGAATTATCGCAAAGGAAACAACGCTGGGCGCAGACGATGGAATAGGAGTTGCACTTGCATTGGCCCTCTTGGCTGATAAAGATGCAAAGCATCCGAATGTGGAATTAATATGCACTAGTGATGAAGAAAGGGGACTCGTCGGCGCCGAACACTTTGACATGGCAACGATGGAAGGCGATGTGCTGATTAACTTGGATGCCAATGAGGAAGGGAAATTTGTTGTTGGCTGTGCAGGAGGCCCAGTCGTCAGAATCGAGATCCCGTTGGAGAGAACAACCATTGTTCCAAACGGAATGACAGCATTGAATATAAGCATCCGCGGGTTGACAGGCGGTCATTCCGGAGAGGACATACACCGGGGACGGGTCAATTCCAACAAGCTGATGGTGAGAACCTTGGTGTCACTCAACCATGAATTAAACTACATGCTTGGAGACATAAGCGGCGGCATTCATTATAATGCAATCCCGCGGGAAACAGAAGCGGTAATTTTCGTGAACGCTCAAGAGAAACAAAAAGTAATCGAGACAGTTCTGTCCTACCGAACAACCTATAAAAACGAATACAGGGTGACAGAACCCGATATGGAAATCACAGTTCAAGAATGCCTGGACGGCTCGGACAATTTGCTATCTGATTTATCTAAGAAAAGACTCTTGGACTTTCTTTATCTCTGTTACAGTGGAATAGTCCGAATGGATGCGGAAATCGCTGGTGCTGTTGAGAGTTCGGTCAACTTGGGCACAATCCACTTAGAGAAAGAGACTGCGGTCATCCAGATGATGACAAGAAGTTCTTTGGAAAGTGCTTACAGAGAGATGTACAATCAGATCGCCTATTTGGCTGAATGTGTGGGCGGGACCGTCCATATAATGTCGGATTGTCCCGAGTGGGAATACAACCCTTCTTCAGAGGTGAAAAAAGTCTTTCACAAGGTCTACCAGGAAATGTTCGGCAAAGCACCTGAATTCTTCATTTTGCATGCCGGTCTTGAATGTGGTGTGTTTGCCAAAAAAACAAACCGCCCGATGGATATGATTGCAGCTGGACCGACATCCAAAAATTTACATATGCCAGGAGAACACCTCTCTATTTCTTCTGTCCAAAATTTCTGGAGATTCTTTAAAGAAGTTGTTAAGCATATATAAATGAATGATCTAACAACTTATTCATAGCTATAGAATGCTAAAAAGCAGCCCTCATGGCTGCTTTTTCGTGTCTTTTTAGACGGAGATAGCTCTGCTTTCTTCTTATTAGCAGCGATTTTATCAGTCTTGCTGAACCGGTCCTCTTCATGATGTTCGCATTTGTCCTATCTTCTAGCTTACTGGGGTTTCTACTTTTACCTCTGTCGGCACACTCAGGCCACTTAAAAAAGAGGGTATTTCATGGGCCTATCCTTTACAGAGATGCTCTATTTCTTTTCAAAATTGTACCTGCCCCAGTATTTCAGAAGACTCCAGGTCTGGGATATGCTCTACCCTCAATCAGCGAAGCGCTGCCCACTGCTCCTAATCCTTCTGCGCACTAACAATATAGATGTTTAAATTTTTTTGCAAACCACTTATCTTAAGGAATCCATTGTCATCCATAATAGTAAAATTGTTCAAAAGTGGAGGTTTATTTATAAATAACAAACTAAAAGGAATCATGCAGTTGTTTATGCAGGAGAGAACCTGCTCTTTGAGAAAGCATAACTTTTTCTGCCCCTTTGAAGCAAGGGACTTCCGATAATTGCCCATGTGTTAACTAAATGGAAGTGGAGGTAGTCTTTCTTGGAATACTGTTGAGGCAGTTACTTATCCACTCATTGATTGCCTCTTTGTTTGGTAAGCTTTATAGTCTATTTATGGAATGTGCATGAGGAGGACTTACATGATACGGATACTCGCGGTAGATGACGATTTACATATGCTGAATTTCGTTTCAGCCGAACTTCGCCAAATTGGTTATGAAGTAATTGAAGCCGATTCAGGAGAACAAGCTTTATCCTGCTTAAAATCCACGAGCGTAGATTTAGCGGTGGTGGATGTCATGATGCCGGGCATTGACGGATTTGAACTCACACAAATATTGCGGAAAGACTTTGATCTTCCAGTCATCTTGCTAACAGCTCGGCATCATATTGAAGATAAAGAGCGCGGATTCTTAGCCGGTTCTGACGATTATTTGGTTAAACCTTTTGAATCGAAAGAGCTGCTGTACCGGGTCAAAGCTATCTTGCGGAGATACGAACATCCCGCGGAAGACACATTGACCATAGGTTCTTTGACCATTGATTTCAAAAGTTACGAAGTCCGATCGGATCAAGGGATTTTACTCATTCCACTCAAGGAATTTGAATTGCTGACATTGCTCGCCTCCAAACCAAGACAAGTATTGAGTCGAGACCTGATAATTGAGCGTGTTTGGGGCATTGATTTCCAAGGGGATGAACAGACCATAAACGTTCACATCAAACGGCTTCGTCAGCGTCTAGAGCGTTTTGCTCCGGATGTACAGATTGTCACGGTACGCGGCGTGGGCTATAAACTCGAGGTGAATCCATGAGCCTTTATGTCAAATTCATCTGGTTCACTTTTGCGACGATGCTTGTCAGCAGCATCATCTCCTTCTTTGCGATGAACACCTATTACCACCAGTACTTGAAAACAGAGAATAACGACAAAAACCTGGTCATCGCGTCTTCGATTATCGAGTACGTCGAAGGTGTACCACCGGATCAAATCGAAGCCACATTTAAGATGTTGGGCGATGCCGGTTACCAGCTGTATATCACAGATGGCAACACTGTGAATCGTTATGGCGGGGAGTTCCGGGACGAAACGATTGATGAAGCGGACATTCAGAATGTTCTTCAGGGAAATGTCTTTAACGGGATACGAGATTTCCCACGGGAAACTTTCGTCACCGGATTCTTCGCCAACGAGCTGGAAAATTCCATCGGTATGCCGTTGGAATTGAATGGCGAAAACCATGCACTCTTTTTGCGTCCGGATATAAAGCTTCTTTTTCAGGAACTTCATCTCTTATTCGGCGGATTGGCCGTCGGCATCATTATTTTGAGTTTTATCGGCATGCTGCTGGTGGCACGCTTATTGATCCAGCCGATTACCAAATTAACGGAAGCAACGGAAAAGATGGGCACGGAAACCTTTGACGTCCCCCTTTCCATCCATCGAAAAGATGAAATTGGGCGGTTGGCCGATCAGTTTGTTACCATGCGTATGCGAGTTGAACAATCCATATTAAAACGCAAAGAGTTCGTGCACAATGTGTCACATGACATCCAATCCCCTCTTCATACCATTCAAAGCTATTTATCCCTTCTCCAACAGAGCGGAAACAGCGAAGAAGAGAAGAAGAAATATGCGGAAATCATCCAGGAAGAAACGACGCATTTATCGCTATTGACCAATCAACTGCTCACGTTGGCATCCTTTGATAAAGAAGTGCAGGAGCTCACTGAAGAGATTTCCATCGACCAGCAAGTACGGGACATCCTGTCCCATTTGCGCTACGCGTTTGACGAAAAAGAGCTTGGTATTTCAGCCCAATTGGCATCTGTAAAGGTGAAGGGAAATGCCGTCCTTCTTCAAACAGTCTGGGAGAATTTAATGACCAATGCGATCAAATACAGCGAGCCGGGAGGCGCCATTGAAATCCGTTTAAGTTCTACCCAATGCGAAATGACACTGGAAATACGCGATGAAGGGATCGGCATGACTGCGGACGAAGCGGCCCTTGTATTTGATCGCTTTTACCGGGCAGATCAGGCACGGGTGCGTTCACTAAAAGGATCGGGTTTGGGATTGGCCATCGTAAAGGAGATTGTCGAATTGCACAAAGGAACAATTGACATTAAAAGCACGCCTAAAATTGGCACAACCGTACAGGTACATCTCCCTCTCTTGTAATATGCCGTTCACCTTCTGTTCATGCAGTCCCCCTAAACTGAAAACATACGAATAGATTTCAGTTAGGGGGATGAATGATGAAACAACAATTGACCTGGAGTTTGTGGCTGATCCGGGCAGCTGCCATATTCTGTTTGATCGGTGCTGCCATGGGTGCACACATGGCAGGTGCCGGTTCTTATCACCAGCGTCCGATTCACGCACATATTTTAGTGGTGGGTTGGCTCAGCTTATTTTCTTGGGGTGTTTATTATCGCCTCTTCTACATCCGCGCCCAGAAACTGGCCGCGCTTCATATGTACACGGCACTTATTGGAACAATCGGGTTGACCAGTGGCATGTGGTTGGAGTTTTTGAAGCCCTTCCCTTTGCCTGACATGGTGACTTTGCTGGTTTACATTATCGGCGGTTCCATCTTGCTGCTCAGTTTCATCCTGTTTTTCTTTACGACATTCTGGATACAAACAAAAGAAGAAAACTAAGTAGAAGCCAACCGCGCAGAAATCATGTGCGGTTGGTTTCTTTTGTCTATCACTTCTATCGTTTTCCAGTCATGAGCCGTTTTCTTTTTTGATTTTTTTCGAATTGTAACCGCTCGTTCATCTTCCGTTCATCTAAGCCCTTTAAACTGAGGTTATTAAAGAAATTGGAGGCTTACAGATGAACATTGCATGGAAAGAAATTAAAAAAAGCAAAGTAAAATTTATGATTCTGGGCTCAATCGTATTCCTCGTCAGTTTTTTGACATTCATTATTTCGGGTCTTGCGAACGGGTTGTCCCAGGACAATGCCGCATTAATCAAAGATTTGCCGGAAGGGCAATTCTATATGGATAAAGACGCGGAAGAAACGTATAATCTTTCGCTGATCGACCCTAATACCCAGGAAGCGGTCTTAAAGGAACAGGAGGGTGCTGCAGCGCTGTCCATTCAAATGGGGTTCTTGAATGACGAAGCAGACAAACAGCGCAGTGTCGCGTTTGTCACTTCAACGGACTCGGAGTTGTTTGAAAACGTCCAAGCAGGCGAAATTATCCTGGACCGTTCTTTGGAAGATGAAGGATTAAAAGTCGGTGATACGTTGACCAACAATCAATTCAGCGGCGAATTTGTCGTGAAGGGATTCGTCGATCAGCAAAAGTACAGCCACGCCCCAGTCGCTTTCATCAATATGGAAAACTACAAAGAGATGTACCGGGTAAATGAAATGCAATTGATATTTATTCCAGATGGAGACGAACCTCCAGTCATCGAAGAGCTGCAATCGTTTTCCAACAGCGAGTTCCTCAATACGATTCCCAGCTACAGTGCAGAACAATTATCTCTCAACATGATTGTCTGGTTTCTCGTTGTGATCAGCGGATTGTTGTTCGCCATATTCTTCTACATGATGAACGTCCAAAAAATCGGCTTGTATGGAATTCTTAAAGCAATCGGCGTGAAGACGAGTACCTTGTTCCAAATGATGTGGACGCAGATGCTCTTTATCACCGTCATTGCACTGGCGTTGTCGATTGCGCTCAGCCAAAGTTTCAACTTTATCGCACCGGACGGCATGCCGTTCAGCTTAACCGCAGTGACCACGGTCCAATTGTCCATCGTATTCCTCGTCATCGGCTTTGTCGGCGCTACCCTGTCAGGCATCCAAATTAAAAAAGTCGAACCGCTTCAGGCGATTCAACAAGGAGAGGTGTAACATGACCATTTTCACGATCAATAAGCTGAGAAAAACATTTACAACCGGAGAAGTGGAAGAAGAAATATTAAAAGGGATTGACCTGACGTTGCAGCAAGGCGAGATTACCGCACTTGTCGGCGCTTCCGGATCCGGTAAAAGCACGTTGTTGACAATCGCAGCTGGGCTCCAGCCGGCTTCAGACGGGAAGATTTTGTTCAATGGACAGAATATGACTGGTATGAACCAGGAGCAAATTCGAAGAATCAGGGCTCATGACTTTGGCTTTGTCTTTCAGTCAGCGCACCTCGTCCCTTTTCTTACTGTAGAAGAACAGCTGGCTCTGATGCTCGAAGTATCGGAATCGACATTAAAAAAAGTGCAGCAAAAAAAGGAAATTGCCGATATCCTGAAACTGATCGGCATGGAACACCGACAATCGGCGTATCCCGCGTCCTTATCCGGCGGTGAAAGACAACGGGTAGCGATTGCCCGGGCCATCATCCACAAGCCTCAAATGCTTTTTGCGGACGAACCGACGGCCAGCCTGGATTCAAAACGGTCAAAAGATGTCATGGAACTGATCCGCAATTTAACGAAAACCTTGAACATCACCACGTTGATGGTAACGCATGACGAGGAGATGCTGGCGTATGCCGACCACGTCATTACAATGAAAGATGGTTTGGCCGAGTGACGTGAAGCGCTATTCTTTTAATTTCCCACTTAAGCAGTTGCAACAGTATAGTAGGAGAACCAAAAGATTAGAAACTAATCCATCTCGAACCAATAAAGTAGATTGACTTTTCCGATTAGCATTTGTTAAGTTAAGTTGTATAAATAAGAATCAATGACGAGAAAGAGTAAGAAAAGATAACTGTTCCTCAGAGAGTCGGCGCTTGGTGAAAACCGATGGACAGACCTTATCCGAAAATCATCTCCGAGATGCAAAGCTGAAAACAGTAAGATTTGCCGGATTTCCTCCGTTATCGGGAAGACGTATGATTGTACGTCGACTAAGCGCCGGAATGTTTCTTTTGTATGGAACTTGCGGAATATGGGTGGTATCGCGAGCTAGACTCGTCCCTTTTTTAAGGGACGGGTTTTTTTATGCGAAAAATTGAGTATGGCGATAAAAAAGCAGCAGTCACAGTTGTTTTGAGGCTGTAACAGCTACAAATATGCAACTAAAATTCAGGAGGAATTATGATGAATCGAACCAATGTCGTATTTGCAGGATTTATGCTTTTTTCTTTATTTTTCGGGGCTGGAAATCTGATCTTCCCCCCTCTTCTCGGTTTGGAATCCGGAAGCAGCTTTGGACCAGCAATTATGGGCTTTATCATTACAGGTGTCCTACTGCCATTTATGGCCATTATGGCCGTGGCCTT
Source organism: Planococcus beijingensis (assembly GCF_016820615.1). Classification (NCBI taxonomy): domain Bacteria; kingdom Bacillati; phylum Bacillota; class Bacilli; order Caryophanales; family Caryophanaceae; genus Planococcus; species Planococcus beijingensis. Next base: position 1,231,580 of record NZ_JADHDZ010000001.1, on the reverse strand, counting down.
GTCTGATAATGGATTAATCTCCATGGGGAACCGGGTGCATCCTGTCTTCGGAATGGTCTTTGCCATTATCATCTATCTCTCGATTGGCGCTTTCTACGGGATACCTCGAGCTGCCAGCGTCGCTTATGAATTGGGCTTCAAACAAGTCTTTCATGTTGATGGCGGATTTGCGCTCGCTGCATTCTCTCTGGTATTTTTCGGTATTACTTATTTAATCAGTTTAAATCCAAAAAAAATCGTGGACCGCATTGGACAATATCTGACGCCACTTTTATTGCTTGTTTTAGCTGTGCTTGTCATCCGAGCTTTCTTTACATTCGATAATGTCGCTTCGTCCGCTGCTGGAAAGTATGCATCATCTCCCTTGATCACTGGAATCCTGGAAGGATATTTCACGATGGATGCGGTCGCAGCTCTGGCGTTTGGAATCGTCGTAATCAATGCCCTGAAAGATAAAGGAGCAACTTCCAAAAGGGAACTTGTAAAAGGCACATTTGGAGCTGCTCTCATCGCTGGTCTTGGGCTGGCCGTGGTTTACTTTTCTCTGGGCTGGATTGGACGGGTCATTCCAAACGAGAACGGCTTCGAAAATGGCGCCGAGATTTTAACTTCAGCAGCTAGCCTCTTGTTCGCAACCGGCGGCGGTTTTCTGTTCGGTTCGATTGTCATCCTCGCATGTTTCACGACCTGTGTCGGTTTGATCAATGCCTGTTCGAGATTCTTCAACGAGATTTATCCGAAGTTATCTTATTCTTCCTACGTTGCTATTTTCGTTTTGATCGGCTTGCTGGTATCTAATTTGGGATTGAATATGATTTTGGAATTGGCAATTCCTTTATTGGTTTTTATCTATCCAATTGCCATTGTCCTGATCATTCTTTCTTTATTCGAATATATTGCAGGAAAAAGCCAGATGATGTTCCGGCTTTCGGTAGCCGCGACCTCCGTTTATGCGTTATATCAAGTCTTAACCAGCCTCGGCTATCAACTTGAATTTTTAGCTAGGTTGCTTGAGGTATCTCCATTTTTTGATCTGGGACTAGGTTGGGCTATCCCCTCATTACTGTCTGCCGTTATTGGCTATAGTATTGATAGGATTAAAGGATAAATCTAGACTTGAACAAAATTGACTTCTAACCACTAAGCAGTGTTTACTTAGTGGTTATTTTGCTTTTAATTGCCTGATTGTCTTCCTATAAACTTCTTTGACATACGCCCTTATAATGCAATCTAACTGGCATACTCGAGTCCTTGGTAGCATTCCCAAAATATTTTACATCGCGGAGATTGGTTCTTGGCAACTGTAAAGGCTCACTATAGTCTATAGTGAGCCTTTACTTATTATTTATGGTTTAGGATTTTCTATTACCCCTACCTAATATAAATACAAAATAAATATTTACTGACTAATCAAATGGGGAATCAAATTCTTTAAACAATTCATGATTGACAAAATCTGAATATTCTCCTCTTGTTACGGTAAAGATTAGAACTTTACGTATTCAAGCTTGTCCCCTTGCGACTCATAACCTTTTAAATACTTAATCCGGCGTTGTATAGCAGTTTCACTGACTTGTTCATCTGCATGGTAAGATGAACGTACCATGGGACCAGCTTCACAGTGTTTAAAGCCTTTATCAAGCGCAACTTTCTTTAATTCTTCGAATTCATCCGGATGATAGTACCGCTCTACATTCAAATGTTTTCGAGTGGGTTGTAGATATTGGCCGATTGTCATTATATCCACATTGTGCTTTAAAAGATCATCCATTGCTTGTAAAATTTCTTCTTTTGTTTCTCCCAGGCCAACCATCAAGCTAGATTTGGTTGGTACATGTGGAGCGATTTCTTTTACCCGGGCCAATAACTCTAATGAACGGTCATAAGTAGCTTTGGCTCGTACACGTTTGGTAAGCCGACGTACAGTTTCAATATTATGATTAAAAATATCAGGTTGACTATCCATCAGTGTATGTAAACTCTCATAGTCCCCTTTCATATCTGAAGGCAAGACCTCAATGGTTGTGCCAGGCATTCTTCTTCGAATAGCTCGTACTGTTTCTGCAAATACAGCTGCCCCGCCGTCATTTAAATCATCTCGTGCAACGGCTGTTACAACTACATGCTTTAATTCCATAATTTCGGTCGACTCTGCAACTCGTTCCGGCTCTCCCCAATCGAGTTCATTTGGAAGTCCTGTTTTTACTGCACAGAAGCGACACGCTCGTGTACAAGTATCGCCTAAAATCATAAAAGTAGCGGTCCGTCGTTCGCTCCAGCATTCATGTATATTAGGACACTTCGCTTCCTCACAAACAGTATTCAGTTTTTTCTCTCGCATTAACTTTTTTAAATCATTATAGGTCTTATTAGTATTCAGCTTAACCTTTAACCATTCAGGTTTTCGAATATGCTCTTTCGATTTCGTCATAGTAAAAATCCTCTCTTTTCTTCTCGCAGGAAATTCCATTCCTTGCTCGTGTATTTTTTCTCCAATTCAAAGACTTCATTCAAAAGGTCACTCGGCGGATCAAACTTCTCTAAATGAATGTCCAATCCCTTTTCAAAACCAGCTTGGAAAGCAGTTTTCGCCTTTTCCATACCAATCGGATTTGGTAATATGTCGTTAATGGCGATAGCTCTGTTTTGAAATGCATTGCGAGCCTTTTCTTTTGAGTGTTCATTTGGGTAGACAAATAAATCAAATAGCAATTCTTTGTCTATAGTTAACGGAACTGAACCATGTTGGAGAATTACACCCCTTTTTCGCATTTGAACACTACCAGCTGCTTTCTTCTCATCTACCGTTAGTTCATACCAGGATGGCTCTTCAAAACAAACGGCTGATTTAGAAATACTCTTGCTTTTCGGTAACGCGAATTTCGCTTCGATCCCTAAATTGCGGTATCCTTCAAGTAATCCTTGAGAAAGGGTTAAATAAGCATCTTTTACCGATTTCGACATGGCTGGATGTGCTTCTGAGATAAGGATACTGTAGGTAAGTTCTTTATCATGAAGAACTGCCTTCCCCCCCCCCGTTTGCCTGCGCACAATTGGAATGCCACATTCAATAGCATTTTCAATATTGATAGCCCCTTCTATTTTTTGAAAAAATCCCACTGAGATTCCTGCTGGTTCCCAATTATAAAGTCTTAGTTGACGCCAGGTATAGTTTTTATAAAAGCCTCAACTCCCCATAAACATCCACCTGCTAAATAGATTACTTCCATAATTGGCCTCCCATTTGTTTTTAAGCTCTGTTAACTATGATAATCCTAAATGGTCGCGTAAGGTATGCCCTTTATATTGCTTTCTGAAAATCTCTCTTTTTTGCATTTCAGGAACAATGAGTTCAACAAAATCTTTTAAACTGCCTGGTAATGTAGGAGGCATCAAATTGAACCCATCAGCCACACCTGTCTCGAACCAAACCTCCATCTGATCAACAATTTCTTCAGGAGTGCCAATCAGTGTAAAATGGCCGCCGCCTGCATTAAGGTATCCTAATAGTTCTTTTACGGTAGGCCGGGTATCCTTAATGATTTCAAGTACCGTTTCGTATCGGCCAACCGGACCCTTAAATTCTGCTATAGAAGGCAATGCAGGCACTTTTAGATCAATTTCCCAATGTGAACAATCTTGCTGAAGAAAGAAACTTAGCTGTTTCAAAGCTGTTTCTACAGGTAATTTTTCATCTAACGCAGCTTTTTTGGCCAGTGCTTCCTCGTGAGTACGCCCTACATAAGTGACTAAGCCGGGGAATACCTTAATGTGCCGATCACAGGCTCCGTTTTGCTTAATTTGTTCATCTAGCTTTTTACGGTACTTTTTTGCTTGGTTTAAGTTCCATGACACGGAATAGACGGCATCTGCATATTTCGCAGCCAATGCAATGCCTTGTTTAGATGCTCCTGCTTGCATGGCAACTGGCCTGCCTTGAGGGCTTTTCGGTGTCGTGGAAGGACCTTTTACTTTAAAATAGGTGCCCTTGAAATTAATAGGATTTATATTTACAGGATTGATCAATTGTTTATCTGCCCGATTGTATAAAACCTCGTGACTGTCCCATGATAAAAATAGCTTATGCATGACAGCGGCGAATTCGTCAGCTCTTTCATACCGTTCATCATGGGGAGGCAATTCGCTCATACTGTGGTTTAACGCTTCCTCATCCCTCATCGAGGTAACGAGATTCCATCCAACCCGTCCCTTCGTAATATGGTCCAGGCTCAACAATTGCCTTGAAGCAGTGAAAGGATTTGAAAAGGTGCTTGAAATCGTTGAAACCAATCCCACATAATGTGTTACTTGAGAAATAGCAGTTAGATTCACCACTGGATCCAGCCAAAAGGCTGGCATTTCATTTGGATCGCTGGCCTGGAATGAATGGTTGTCAGCAAAGAACACGGCATCAAAGCAGCCTTTTTCGGCTAATTGCGCTAGAGATTGGTAATAAGAAATGTCCCCAATGCGTTCAACACTTGAATCTGGCATTAACCAAGCAGCCTGATGGTGTCCGCATCCATATAATAAAACACCTAAATGAAGTTGTTTCCTTTGAGTTTTTTTCAACTAGTCACTTCCCTTCCTATATCATAAATGACTATGTAAATAGTCTTTTTCACAAAACTAACTAGTGCATATGAAGTTATCAGTTCATCGTCAAACCACCATCTACTGTGAAGTTTTGACCTGTAATTCCGTCAGCATTTTCTGAAGATAAATAAGCGACCATATTGGCTACATCTTCAGGCGTCGTCACTTTCTTCAATGGCGTTGATTGAGCAATCAAATCGAATACTTCCGGGGTTGTGACAGAACTGGCATCCGTCGTTTTCAATAAGCCCCCTGAAACGACATTCGCTTTTATGCCGTATTGTCCCAGTTCCGAAGCGATATTGCGTGTAAAACCGATCAATCCAGCTTTAGCTGTTGTATATTCATGGTAAGGTACGACCGGATTTTGATATAAATTGGTGCCGATACTGATAATACTTCCATTTCGCCGCTCCATAAATTGCGGCATAACGCTTTGTACTATATTAAATGCCGCCTTTAAAGTGCCATCCAACTGTTTTTGATAATCCTCCCAAGCAAGTTCAGTAAAGGGTTTTTGTTTGTTGGGATCAAATTTAAAATCTACCAATGCATTATTCACGACAACATCTATTTGACCAAAATACTCTGTTGCTATTTTTACCATCGCCTCGACTTCCTGACGATTTGTAACATCAGCACAAATCGCAATCGCATTATTCTTCCCTAGCTCAAAAACAAGCTCTTCAGCTGCATCTTTGCTCTTGTAATAATTGATGACCACTTTAAAACCTCGTTGTACTAATGTTTTTACAATAGAGGCTCCCAGCCCTCTGCTGCTACCTGTGACCAATACGATTCTGTTCATTGCAACCACTCCTCATTTTTAATTTTCCTAAACTGGAATAATAAACTGATAGATAAAAAAATACACGGCTCAATCAACAGTACGATAAAAGCACCTTAACCTAAATACCGGTGGTATAAAGTTTTAGCTTCAGAAATGCTTTTCGTTCCATGAATCAAAACACGGCCATCCCTAAAAATAACAAGACGATGTGCTGCAGTTGAGAAAGAAAGTAGAAATGGATTACGTGCAATCTTTCCTGGCTGTCTGGACAAGGTTTTATCCAAGCTTTCCAAGTCTCTTTCTATCGGTTGAGAGGGACGGATCTGAACCGTATCCCTACCGCATAAAACGGCAGTTTTTGTTTGGTTTGAGAAAGAAAGGTACGGATAAGAACGCTCCACTCCACAAGAAGGGCAATCCTCTTTTTTCATCTTATCGACGTTGATCGATGATTGTTGATTTTCCCATAAATCGAAGGAGACCAGCTTATTCCTTAAATGAAGTCTATCTTCGACTAGAATTTTTAATGCCTCGGAAATTTGGAAAGACAGGACCATTTGGACAGCAGGGCTGATGATCCCGACCGTATCACAGGTAATGCCTTCCATTGGCATCTTCTCTAACAAGCAATTCAGACACGGAGTTTCACCAGGAAGAATTGTATAACTGATTCCATAACTTCCAACACACGCACTGTAAATCCAAGGGATCCGATATTTTTGGGAAATATCATTGATAATCATCCGAATATCGAAATTATCGCTGGCATCAAGAATCAGATCAACGCCTTCCACCAATTGCTCCATTTCTTCGACAGAGACATCCATGACATGACAGCAAATTTCCACTTCAGAATTAATAGCCGTTAGTCGTTTTTTAGCCGCCACTGCTTTTGGAATCCGCTGTTCCGCCTCCTCTTCTGTATAAAGCTGCTGGCGCTGAAGATTGCTCCACTCCACATAGTCCCGATCTGCGATGGTGATTTTGCCTATCCCTGCCCGCACTAACATTTCGGCACTTCCAGTCCCCAATGCCCCAGCACCGATTATCAAGACATGCTTGTTCTGCAATTTCTCTTGTCCCTCTATCCCGATTGGCGCAAAAAGCTCCTGTCGTGAGTATCGTCCATTCAACCGATACTCATCCCTTCAAGCGGACTGCTGGCAGTGGCATACCGTTTTTTGGGAATTCGCCCTGCTTCAAACCCAAGTCTTCCTGCTTCGATGGCTAGCCTCATAGCTCTGGCCATTTTCACCGGATTTTTCGCTCCAGCTACAGCTGTATTCAGCAAGACTCCAGCAGCTCCCATTTCCATTGCCATAACAGCATCAGAAGGTGTTCCGATTCCAGCATCGACAATAACAGGAACACTTGTCTGTTCAATGATGAAAGAAAGATTCAATGGGTTAATGATTCCTTGGCCAGAGCCTATGGGAGAGGCTCCGGGCATAATAGCGTGGCAACCTAATTCTTCGAGGCGTCTTGCCAGCAGAACATCGTCTGAAGTATACGGCAAGACGGTAAAGCCTTCTTTTAATAGCTCTTCTGATGCTTTCAATGTTTCAATTGGATCAGGCAGCAAGGTTTTGGGGCAACCGATCACTTCCACTTTAATCATGTCACAAAGCCCCGATGACTTAGCAAGTCTTGCAATCCGTACCGCTTCTTCGGCAGTCTTGGCACCGGCTGTATTCGGGAGTAGGGTGTACTTTGAAACATCCAGATTTTCAAGGAAATTCGGCTGGCTTGCTTCAAATATATCCATCCGTCGGACTGAGAACGTTAGAATCTCCGTACCTGACACATCTACCGCTTCTTTTTGGATATCAAAATCTGGATATTTACCAGTACCCAATAACAATCTTGAAGAGAATTCATGATTTCCTATTTTCAACATGTTCATCCGCCTCCTACAAAATGCACTAACTCAATTTTATCTTTATCAGAAATTGAGGTTTCTGCATGTTCTGCTTTTTCCAGTATTTCAGCATTTTTTTCGACAATGACCACTTTTTGATGCAATTCAAAATGCTGCAGCAGTCCGGCTATCGTTTTCACTGTGTTGGGTACTTCTATTTGATCTCCATTTACCGTCAATATCAATTTCTTCACCTCATTATTGGATTGTTTTTTCTGGTTGACCGATCAATACGAAAAGAGGAGATATCAATTGAAGGAGATTTTCCTTCAATCAAATCAGCCATCACCTCCCCAGTAATCGGTGACAATAAAATGCCATTTCTAAAATGGCCAGTTGCTATAAACAGCCCTTTGTAATCGGGATGTTCACCTAAATAAGGCAAGCCATCAGCGGTTTGCGGACGAATTCCAGTCCATGCTCTTTCCCACTCGCCCTGTAATATGGAAGGCACCAATCTTTTTGCATTCTCCATTAACGAAAAAATTCCCTCTAAAGTGACTTGCTGATTAAATGTATTCGGTATGAGGGTTGCTCCTATAATGATTCTTCCGTCTTTTTTCGGAACAAGATAGCAGCCTGGCGTGAAAATTGTGCTTGATAATAAGGGAAACTCTGTCCGTACAGAAAAACACTCGCCTTTCACAGGATACATTTTGAGCTGTAAGCCTATCTTCATCAACAGCTTCTCGCTCCAAGCCCCTCCTGTTACTACAACGTTGCTGCTCATATAATCTCCTTCATTCGTAGTAACGCCTGTGACTTTTCCATTTGAGAAATGAAAGGAATGAACTTCTATATATTCTTTAATCACGCAGCCAAGTGCTGAGGCAGATTTTAAAAATCCTAAAGCCAGCTGTGGAGCTGCTACTTGTCCATCTTTTTCAAGATACATGGCGCCAATTACCTTATTGGACAATGCCGGCTCTCTTCTTCTCGCTTCTTTACCTGTAAGCAACTCGGCTAGTTCCCCGTTCTGTTTATGGATTTCACTGATTCGATGGTGTTCCTGCTGCTCCCGATCAGTTAAGGCAAGCCTTAGCATTCCCTTATTCACAAGTTCAATATCAACTCCGCTGGTCATTTTCAGTTCATCTGCTAAGTCGCTAAATAACGCCCTGCTGGTCCTGGCTAATTGAAAAAGCGGACCTTCTCCATCCAACTCGGCTTGGGCGCCCAGCATCCCAGCTGCCGCTCCAGATGCTTTACTTGCAAGCCGGTCTTTTTCCAGCAACAAAACCTTCATTCCTCTTTTCGCCAAATTAAAAGCTATTGCCCCGCCGTTGACTCCGCCGCCGACTATTATGGCATCATACGTTTTATTCATTGAATCCCTCCTTATCATTGCAAGAAAATATTATATAGATAAATAGGAACGATATTGCTGTACCGCCTGCAAAGGGTCTTCTGCTTCCAATATCCCTGACATTACAGCGACTCCTTGTGCTCCCGCTTCGATAACATCCCTACTATTTGCCGGTTTTATCCCCCCAATCGCGATAACTGGGATAGAAATTGATTCAGAAATGAACCTCAACTGTTCTAACCCTTTCGGAATGAGTCCTGGTTTTGATTGAGTTGAATATACATGGCCGAATATCACATAATCAGCACCTTGCTGCTCGGCAATTTGAGCTTCTTCAAGGGAATGGACGGAACAGCCAACTGTCAAATCCTCAAATTTTCGTTTTACAATTTCAACAGGCAGCGAATGATAGGCTAAGTGAACTCCTTTCACATTTGAAACACAGGCAACATCCGCCCGGTCATTAATTATTATTTTTGAAAGAGGAACTTTTTTGTTTTTTAAAAGCTCCACCATTTCATATACTTCTTTTGCTGTTTTCGTTTTTTCACGAAGATGGATGAAATCGATGTCAAAATGAATCCTGCCGATGATATCTGCTAATTGTTCCGGCTCTTGACTTCCTGTAGAGATAATATGCAACTTTTTAGTTTTCATGTTTTTTTCCTTCACTCCCTCCCTAGTGCATAAAAAATACCTGCCAAATAAAAAAACCACTCCAGCGATGGAGTGGTTTTGATCATATTTTAGGAATAGATAAAATACATAGCAACCACTTCCCTACGCTAGTTTCAACTAGATCAGGTTCAAAGGGTCCGGATTGCTCCATCTCAGTCTTAAAAGACTCCCCTAGTGTTTTTATATTCAGTTTTCGGAATATCTAAAGTAAGCGTATCACCTCTCGCGTGATTTATCCAGTTCATTCTAAATATTGTTAATTAATTATTACCTTTCGTAAAAGTACATTTATACGAAAAAAAAAAGGAAGGAAAGAAACAAAAGCTCCTCTTCATTCCTTCCGATAATCCCTCATATGTTAACTAATAATTTTACACATCATAAAATAAACGATTATTTTAATAAAAATATACTTAAATAAACGAGTATAGAACATTTCTTTAAGAAATCCTATCTATCCAATATTTTCTCCAGCAACAATATCATTCATCACATCTTCTAATGTTACATTTTTTAAAACTTTCTCCATTGCCCCCTGTGCGGTCGCAAATATTGGTTCTATAGTATTTTGGATATTCCGGCCAACGGGACAATTAAGCTGTGGATTTTCGTGTATACTGAATAATTCTTTATCTTGAACAACATTTACCGCTTTATAGACATCGAACAAGGTAATATCAGATAGTTTCATTGTAAGTTTTGCTCCTGCAATACCTGGGTGTACTTCGATCAAACCAGCTTTTTTAAGCATGCCCATAAGTTTCCGTATCACTGCTGGATTTGTGTTAACGCTCGAAGCTAAAAACTCAGAAGATGTTATTCCATCTTTATTAAATTCAATTAGAGTTAATATATGAATTCCGACAGCAAATCGGCTGCTAATGGACATTTACCTTCACCCCTTTATAAATTTCTATTTCTATATCTAATATCATGTAATTAATTTAGTTACAAGTTTATTGTATCAAATAGCAAACAAAAAACAAATATCGCTATCCCTGTTGACAATACAGTTACAAGTAACTAATATGAATACATGTAATCACTATTGTTACATCAAAAGCGAACTAGGGGGATTGGAAAATGAAAATATTAGTTACAGGGGCAACAGGAAAATTAGGTTCGAAGGTTGTAGAAGCATTATTGAAAACCCTGCCTGCAAGTAAGCTGGCGGTGAGTGTCCGGAACGCCGAGAAAGCAGAAGGGCTTCGTGCTCGTGGAGTGGAAGTTCGTCAAGCAGATTTTGACCATCCAGAAACTTTGGATAAAGCATTTGAAGGAATTGACCGCTTATTGATCATCTCTGCGGATGGCGACAATGAAACGAGAATCCACCAACATACTAATGCTGTCCAAGCAGCGGAACGTGCAGGAGTAAAATTCATTGCCTACACAAGCTTAGCCAATGCTAAAGAAAGCGAAAATCTTATGGCGCCCCCTCATGTCGCGACAGAAGAATCCATTATGAAGACTGGTATCCCCTACTCTTTCTTGCGCAACAACTGGTATTTTGAAAACGAAATCGGAAGCATTCAAGGTGTCCTAGCAGGAGCACCATGGGTTACTTCTGCCGGTGAAGGAAAAGTTGGTTGGGCATTGCAACAAGATTACGCAGATGCAGCGGCAGCGGTTCTGGTTGGGAACGGCCACGAAAATACAGTGTACGAACTTTCTGGCCCTCTTTTAACTCAAGAAGAATTGGCATCTGCTCTTGGGGATATACTGGGTAAAGAAGTGCCTGTACAACAAGTGAGTGACGAAAAATATGCAGAGATCATGAAAGGCTTAGGTTTACCCGATTTTGTGATTCCGATTGTTGTAGGAATCCAAGAAAGCATCCGGAACGGTTCACTTGAAGTGGAAAGCAACGATTTCGAGAAAATTCTTGGTCGCACACTGCCGATCAATGAATCATTGAACCAACTTATTAATACAATTTCACAAACTAAATGAAATTAAAAGAATCGATATGATGGCATAATTGAGTCTTAGAGTCTCCTATCATATTCAAAAAACAAGAAAACATAAAAGTTAATATTTTTAAAACCTATAAAAAATATTTTTTTAAAAGCTGGGCATTCTGCAAAGAATGTCTTTTTTGTTTAGTTTTTTCAACCAATATTCAAACTCATATTTCATTTGCTTCTCATAACTCTCTTGGTATATTAAAATCATAATTCCTTTCTCTTTCTTAAGGTATACCTAGAGAATTAAGCACAACCATTCGTAAAATTACACTTTTAAAGACAAAATGAGAGGTGGATGCTAGTCAATGCATCTTTACTCTCCTTCTGTATTTGAATAGCCTCTGATAAATTATGATATGTAAACTAAATTATTTAATATAACGTTTCACTTTTAATTCTTCTCTTTAAAATTTTATCAATGTAAAAGAAATTAGTATTTCTTCTCCAGCAAACAAATTAATTGCTGTTTTACAGTACTCCACTCTGTATCGATGATGCTGTAAAACACATTATCATGTATAGTTCCATCTGCCTTTACCCGATGCTTACGAAATGTCCCTTCTTTTACTGCGCCTATTCTCTCTACCGCTTTTTGCGATCGGAAATTTTGTCCACTGACAGAAAATTGAACACGATTTACTTTCATCTCTTCAAAACAATATTGAAGCAAAAGGAATTTACATTCCGTGTTGGCTTTAGTTCCCCAATATTCAGGAGCGATCCAAGTCCAACCAATTTCAACATTTTTATTTACATGATCAATATCGCCAATTCGAGTAGAACCGACGACCTTTCCAGTAATCTTATCTTTTATTAAGAATGGCAGATGCAGCCCCTTCTTTTTACTCGAAATAGCTGCACTTACAATTTCTTTAATATCTTCTAGAGATTCAACTTTTCGCCATGTATATTCCCAGACTTCTGGACTTTTTAAAGCCTCATATAAAGTTTCGGTATGTGAGATTTCAAGAGGAAAAAGGCAAACTGCATTCCCATCTAATATTACATCTGTCTTCATATGTCCATAGTTCCCTTCTGCTAAGTTTTTTTGTCTTCTCTTGCCTATTCAGTAAGGCGAAGAAAACAAAACCTTCTAATTATTCATAAGTAAGTGTATCATTTTACATTTTTTGAGGTAACAGATTTTTCTCAAACTAAAGATAGTTTTTCAAAGCGTTCGTAAAAGTACAATTTCACGAACGAAAAAAGGAAGTAACTTGTTATTAAGTCGCTTCCCTCCCGATAACCCCTCATATGTAAACCTATTCTTCTTGTATACTTTTCTTACAGGCGAGAAAAATGAAAATAAATTCCAAAAAACACGACTTTTGTTTTTTGATTACGTCTAACAAGTAGAAACCATAAATTAGGGGGCGAGATTCCTTGACCAGCGAGAGAAAAAGCGAAATCACTGAGTGGTATCACCAGCATGGTGATTCGATCTTCAGATACATATTGCTGATGGTCCGTGATCATCAACAAGCGGAGGATTTAACACAAGAGACGTTTATTAAAGCATTCCGGTATTATGACAGCTTTGAACGAAAGGCAAATCCGAAAACCTGGCTTTTTCGCATTGCCCACAATCTCACCATTGATTTTATTCGTAAGCAAAAGCCCCTGGAGCTGTTAAAGGAACTGGTATTACTCGGAAAAAGTACAAGCAGTGTACCTGAAGGAATAGTGGAGATTAGAGAGAATTCCACAGAACTTTACCAGGCATTAAGCCAGCTAAAAGGTTCATATCGTGAAGTCATTGTTTTGAGGAAAATAAGGGAGTTTAGTATTCAAGAAACCGGTGAAATTTTAAGTTGGTCCGATAGCAAAGTGAAAAACACCCTTTCCCGAGCCCTTTCCGCATTGGAGAAACAGTTAAACAAGGAGGGAATTATCCATGAAAAAAACTGATGGTACTCATACGGCATTAGATAATCAGTTGAAACAATTGGATCAGGATATCATTTGGAGCCAGAACCATAAAGCAAGGCTGCACTCTCGGATTTTATCGAAATTGGATAAACAGGAATCCAAAACCCGGTTTTTTAATGGCTTTAAATTCACCTCCAGTTTAGTGCTGTGCTCGCTCCTTTTAGTAGCCGGAATTATTTTCCTTTCGCAAAACATCCTTCAAGAAGATAGTGGGTTAACAACAGGAACAGGAAATACCACAGAGGAAGAACCTACCTTGTCAGGAAGCGAAGAGGTAGATGCTGAAAAAAGCAAAGAAACCATTCAAGCTGTCATTGAAGAAGAATTCAACGGGCCAGACGAGAAGTACAAAGAAGTATGGGAAGCTGCCATGGAAGCCCAAAACAATGTGACAACTCAAGAAGAGTTCGATGCCTTACAGCAAACACCGGTATGGCAAAATTACATGAACTATATGGCGGAGACCTATGCTGCATCTTTCACAGAAAATGGCTATGACAATTTTTTAAATGCCACACCTGCTTTTATGTACAGTGGTTTTGATGGCGACTATGACCTGACAGCGTCGGATATTAAGATCAGCCAGAACGAAAACAATCTGAAAATGTATCAATTTACTTTCCAAGTGGACTATAAAAACGCAAACGGCGAAATCCAACCGTATTTGTTCGAAGGTGAAGCCATGGCTTCTGAAGAAGGAAAAATTGAGAAGCTGCAATTTCTGGATAAGGATGACTTGCTTACAGCTATGAATGAAGATATTTATTGACGCTGCCTTTAGGTAGCGTTTTTTGTATTATTGTATTCAAATGTTTTTGACCTTTTCAATCCGTTCCTAAAAATATACTTACACACCCCCAAAAAAAGGGAAAAAGCTTATTTAGCTTCTTCCCTACCGATAACAAATGATATGTAAACTTGTATAAAGAGAAATTTAAATTATTATGAGTTTATCTAAAGGGTGGTTCTATTGCTTTTACCTTTTTTGATTTCCACTCTGCCACTTGCTTTCTTTCAATAAACGCTATCCTATTTACCTCCAATCCTGTTCGTAGAATTGCATGTTTATTGAATCATTAGACGAAGCATAACCAATCCTAGCAAAAATTTCTCTTTCCAATTTCGGGTTGCTCCTATCTATATAATTAGATATATCCCAAGTGATTTCATCCTCACCCATCCCCCATTTCTCACTATGAGAGAGCGCTCGTTCCTCTGAACCATCTACTTCGTATAACCTTCCCCAGTAGCGATTCTGTGGTTCTGCACCAGCAATGCGGAGTTTAATTTGTAAACTAGAGGAAGTGATGGTCGGTGTTTTTTTAAGAGACTGCTGGTCAATTTCTATTCTTTCTATAGATCCTACAGGAAACCATTTCTTTAGACTATATTCTGAAGAGTTAGAGACGATGTGGCTAGAATGAAGAACCCTACGAAAAGCACAAGGAACACGGCTTTTTTTTCCATAATTTCATCACCTTTAATTGTCAAAGTATAAATAATTATTATCAATCTCAAAGACGGAACCTTTCATTTATGATTCGAAATGTAATCAGTAAACAACACGTTCGTTTGATCATGGACTGTTTTTACCTTAAATGTTGCAAGTCTGATTTCGGATTGTAATCTTTTATACTTTTGTCTTCCTTTAGCCGTTTTACGAGATCTGCATTTGAAAGCAATAACCGACCAAAGGCAGCCAATTGAATTTCCCCTTTCGCTAACGACTCTTCCGCAATTTCGGGTGTCAGCTCTCCCACCCCAATTACGACTCCTTCCCAGTGTTTCCGGACCAACGCATGAAGGGTCAGTTCATGTCCTGCCAAAGGTTTACGGTAGGTTTGAGCGGAAGGATGGATAACCTGAATCCCTGTACGTCGGAACACATCTAAGATTTCTATGACTTCTTTTTCTGGTTGTTCCCAAAAAAACAAGGGCGTATCGTCTTTATGCTCGGAAAATCGGACGATGACCCGTTCAGCGCCTATCGAGTTGGCGACTGCCTGCAGAATCTCTTCGAGAAAGAGATACTTATTCCGGCCATACGCGTCTTTTCTGAAGTTCACCAGGGAAATTGAAATTGATCGATCAAATAACCATGCGCCGCATGGATTTCGACGCCATCGAATCCAGCAAGCTGCGCATTGATTGCTGCCTTTGTAAAATCCTGAATCACTTTTTGAATATCCTCCTCGCTCATGGCCTTGGGCGTTTCATAAGGAAGTCCCACCCGATGGGTCAAGCCGTTCGCTTGGACAGCAGATGGAGCAACCGGCTGCAGACCGCCCGTAATCGCTGAATGGCTGAGACGGCCAACATGCCACAACTGGGCAATGATAATGCCGCCTTCTTGATGGACTTGTGCCGTCACTTCTTTCCATGCTTCAGTCTGGTCTTCCGTATAAAGCCCAGGAATTCCAATGGTCCCGCGGGCTTCCGGACTAACTGCAATGCCTTCGGTGATAATCATGCCAACGCCATGTTTTGCCCGCTTGGCGTAATAGGCTACTGTATCTGGATGAATCACACCTGTTTCCAGATCCGCAAAACTACGGGTCATCGGCGCCATCACCACTCTTGACTGTAAATTCCATTGATTGATTTTTACCGTTTCTAAAAGTTTCATTGCCATCCCTCTTCCTTTTTGTTGGTATGTTTAGTTTAATAGGAATAAGAAGGTGAAAGAATGGCATTTCATTCTAAAAAACACCATATTAATTTGGAATCATTTGTTGTTTAGTAAAAAAACAAATAAATCATAAGGAGCTATCAAATGGATAAAATTGACCAACAACTCTTGCTTGCCCTTCAGCAGGACAGTAAATCTTCTATGACGAAGTTGGGAAAGCAAATTTCCCTGTCGCAGCCAGCTGTAACAGAGCGCGTGAAAAAGTTAGAGGAAAAGGGAGTAATCACTGGCTACCAAGCGCTCATTGACCGAAAAAAAGTGAACAAGTCGGTTTCTGCTTTCCTGTTGTTCCAAGCCCGCCATTGCGAGGACTTTGTATCCTATTGTGAAACTGTCGAAGATGTCCTGGAAATCCACCGTATCAGCGGCCAATATAACTTTTTAGTCAAAGTGGTGGCGGAGACATTGGAAGTGCTGGAGGTAAAAATCAATGATTTAGGCCGTTTTGGAGATTCGACAACATTGGTGGTCTTGTCTACACCTATGGAGAACCGGCCGATCATCCCTTATCTCTCGAATGGAGAATAGAATAGAAAAAGAGCCAAGACAATTCGCTTGAATTGGTCTTCGCTCTTCTCTGTATACATGGAGTTAGAAATTATTCTTAAAGCGACATCTCTCCAGCTTTCAGCTTATATTCAATAGTATTTAAATAAATGATCTCATTCACTTCATGTCGAACTGTTTGATGACCTGATTTAATGCCTTTTCCAACGGCAATCAGCATGATATCCAGGAATCGGTCAGGAATCTCTAATACTTTCTTTAAACGGTCTGACTCGTAGCCGGACATGGTAATGGTTTCAAGACCTACTTCATTTGCCAATAGAATAAAAGACATCGCAGCTAAACTGGCGTCACGTACCAGTTCAAGTTTCAATTCTTCCAGCGATTTATTGGCATAGTAATTGATGGCAGCGCCTACCAATTGATCCCTCAGCTGTTCGGTAAAGTAGCCTGCCTGATATCCTTGCTCATGTATCAGAACGATATTTTCTTTTTCAAATGCTTTGTAATCACCCAAGATAAGAACTAAGGCAGAAGCTTCTGTTACTTGTTGCTGGTTGAAAGCTACGGGCAGCACCTGTTTCCGCAAATCGAAATCATCGATGACTAAATAACGCGTCGCTTGAATATTATTTCCATTAGGGGACTTCGCAGCGGATTCAATCAAAGCAGATAACGTTTCGATACTCACTTTGTAGTTCACATCGTAGTGCCGGACAGATCGTCTTTTCAGCAGTGTTTCTTTTACACTCATCTTTTTCACTCCAGTTCTTCATTTACTCTTACCTATGAAAGTATAAGTGTCTTTAACAAAAGAAAAAATAACGCACTTTAATGTGGTATAGCCACCTTTTAGTGCCTATCGAGGAGGAGTATAAAGTGAGCAGTCAAAACACTGGAATTAATATTTTCATGAATACTTTGGGCGGAAAGTGGAAATGCTTAATTCTGTTTCTTCTTAGCCAGAAAAAGATGAGAACAAAAGAATTTTATCTATCCATACCGACCATTACACAAAAAGTATTAACGGAACAATTAAAGCAATTGGAAAAGGACGGAATTGTACAGAGAGAAGTGTTTAGGGAAGTCCCGCCACGCGTTGAGTATCGTTTAACTGAATTAGGAGAATCTTTTATCCCTGTGCTGAATGTGATGTGTGATTGGGGAAACACGTATGCCGTTACTAGAGGATTAGAGTTGAATGGAAAAATCTGTAGTCATCATAAGGAGAAAGAAAGCATTCAATTGGCAAGTATTATTCCAAATAGCATGGAGTAACCGAGTGTTGTATTACCTCAAAGTGACTTAGGTACTTCAAAGTGCGTACTTCTCAAATGTCATTTCCGGATGCAGACTAGGAATGCACACAGAATCCTAGAGGAGTTGAAGCACTTTGAACAATCAACCTATAGAAAACCGGAAAGTTGCGTTAGTTGTCGGCGCAAATGGAGTGATTGGAAGCAACTTGATTAATCATCTAGTCACGCTTGAGGACTGGGACGTTATCGGCATTTCACGAAGGGGGGGAGAAAATACAGAAAAGGTTCGCTATGTAGCGGTTGATCTACTGGATGCAGCCAATACACGTGACAAGCTGCAGGACTATACGGAAGTGACCCATATATTCTATGCCGCTTTCCAGGATCGACCGACTTGGGCGGAGCTTGTTGAACCGAACTTGTCTATGCTGGTGAATGTGGTAGAAGCCATGGAAAGCATCGCTCCACAATTAACACATGTCTCCCTGATGCAAGGATATAAGGTGTACGGTGCGCACCTTGGCCCCTTCAAGACACCTGCCCGGGAAACGGATGCGAATCATATGCCGCCGGAATTCAACATTGATCAGCAGGACTTTTTGGAGCAACACCAGAAAGGCAAAACCTGGACCTGGTCTGCACTCCGTCCTTCGGTCGTTTGCGGTTTTGCATTAGGAAATCCTATGAACTTGGCAATGGTGATTGGAATCTATGCGTCTATTTCCAAAGAATTAGGTCTTCCTTTGCGCTTCCCTGGGAAACCCGGTGCTTATTCCAGCCTTCTTGAAATGACGGATGCCGGTCTACTGGCAAAAGCGACTGTTTGGGCAGCAACTAGTGAGCAATGCGAAAATCAAGCCTTCAATATTACCAACGGGGATTTGTTCCGATGGGAAGAGCTTTGGCCGAAAATCGCTGACTATTTCGGCTTGGGAACAGCGCCGCCATTGCCTATGTCGCTTGATGTCGTCATGAGCGATAAAGAGGAGCTTTGGAACGCTATGGTGAAGAAGCATGGATTGGAAGAGCTTCCCTACTCTGATGTGTCTTCTTGGAAATTTGGTGACTTTGTATTCGCGTGGGACTATGATTTCTTTGCGGACAGCTCCAAAGCTCGCAGACTGGGTTTTCATGAATACGTAGATACCGAGAAAATGTTTTATACAATTTTTGATGATTTTAAAGAACGGAAGATTCTTCCCTACTAATCATTTAAAGAGAAGATGCTGAATCAATACTCAGCTCTTCTCTTTTCTTCGATCAGGGGATAATCAAGCACTTTTGCATTTTCTCCATAAGTCTTTGAAATATGGTCGTCACCCCAACGGCACATTAAATGCAGAATTTCCTTAAGTGTCCACCCATAGTCGGTTAGTTCATACTCAACTTTTGGCGGCACTTGATTGTAGGCAATCCGCAAGATGACTCCTGCCTCCTCTAATTCCCTCAATTGTTCTGTTAATACTTTTTGCGTTATCTGAGGCAGCATTCGCTTGAATTCATTGTTCCTCTTCTTGCCAAAGGTTAAATAAAATAAGATAACCGGCTTCCACTTGCCACCGATCACTTCCAACGTGGCTTCTACCGAAGTGTTATAGACCTTTGTCGTATTTGCCTCTTTTTTATTCATTCTCAACCGCCTTTCAAGCTTATCTATTGCTCAAATTTTAGCATAAATCAAAATAATATTTCTGATACTTGGAAAGTTCTAATATATTCTTTTGTATTTATTTTTAAAGCGTTCGTAAAAATACATTTTTACAGACAAAGGGGAGAAAAGATGTGTTCGTTCATTAGCTTCTCGCCCTTTCAATTCACACAGCTTCTGATAATTCCGGATATGTAAACTAATCATATTTTATTTTCTAATCTCTTATTTTTCTATGTGATTCATGTCCTTTATGAAGTTATGGATTCGATACTGAAAGCAAATGAAAAATAGTAAGGTATCTGTAACTAACAACCCTTAAGTTCTCGACTGTTTTTCAAATAACCGAAACATGACTAGGTATACAATGCCACTCAGCATTACCAAGATTCCAAGGATTGTGAAGGTCCAAGAAAATCCGAACCAGGCAGTCATTGGAATTGCCACTGGCGCAATCATCCGTCCAATTGTATAACGGATACTAGCTGCAGCAAAATACTGCCCGCGCATATCTTCCGGTGCCAACTTAGAAATGAAACTTTGTTGTATGCCGACAACCATTATTTCCGCTAAAGTAAAGATGCCCATTGCTGCGACAAATACCCAGAAAAAAGAAGTTAAAGGAAACAGCAGCATAATTACTCCGTACAACATGGACGAAGTAAAGAACACCCATTTCTCCGGATATCTTTTCATCCAGCGTGCAACAAACACGGTAAACAAGGCAACCAACAAGCCATTCTCAGCCAGCAAAAGGCCGTATGAAGTTTCACCTGTCACTTCCCATACATTGCCAAAAAATGCAGCAATAGTTTGGCTGTCGATTGTTTCCTTAAGATAGATTGGAAATAATAAATTAATCTGCAATAATGCTAGTGAACCTAAAACACCAGCAATTATAAACAATAAAAAGACACGGTCTTTAAAAATGATGCCGTATTCCTTAAATTGCTTTAAAACTGCTCCCACCCAGCCTGTTGCTTCGGCAGTAGCCCATTTATCGACCATTTTTTGAGATAACGTTTCGTCTGTAAACAGACGAAGAACCAAACTAAGCAATAAGGAAATTACCGCTACGACCAGCAATAATTCAAAACGGAAGGAGAAGAATAGAACTGCTCCAATCAGCGGACCCACTACTACAGCAATATTCAGGTTCGTATAGAAAATAGCAAAAACATCGCTTCTGTATTCTTCCGGAACCACGTCTGCAATCATCGCTTGACTCGCCGGTTTATACAGTGAACTGCCCATCCCCGCCAGTGTAAAGGCGAAAAATCCAAGTTCTGGGGATTGAAACCACGGAGAATTAGCCAGTGCAAACAAGAGGAATGCAAACCCCTGTCCTATTGAGGCAATGATCAGCATACGCCTTCTACCATATCGGTCGGCCAAATAGCCTCCCACCAAATTGGCTGCTACGGAAAATACCTGCGAAATGACAAGCAGCAACCCCGCCATTCCTTTTCCGAATTCTTCGGCAAAATAGATGGCCAGGAAAGGAAAAACCATCCAATAGCTTGTATTCATAAAGAACTCGCCTACCAGGCGCACTTTCAAACTTCTGTTCCAGTCTTTGATTTTCATCGTCTTTTCCTCATTCTCTCTAATCTGTTGTACCCTATTGCATTCAAATTTCTGTTTAATTAGTTCAAGATATTGAACATATTTGATTCAGCTAAACTTCTGTAATTAAGATTTATTTATTCGCACCTTCTTTTAGGGTACGAACAAACCATAGTTGGAAGAATAAAGATACAGTTTACCGCACAAAAAAGGAGAAAAGAGGTTCTGCTTACAGACTCTTCTCTTCCTTATTTCTATACGTATCTTCTGACTGGTTAGGTCCAATATAATATACTATTCGTTGTTTGCCCGATAACTTGGAGTCACATATACTGTCCAAAGTTGGATACTAGAATTGCAGTATTGCCTTTTGACTGTTCGAACAATGAAGTTTAATAAAGATTCATGATACTTCTCAGCATTACTAAGGTTTTTCCTCACCAACTAGCCGGATTATCTATCCTACACCGCATAGTTTCTACATCAGAAAAACCAAATTTTCTGTAAAGATGGTGAGAATCTTTTGTAGACAGACCAAGTGTCCGTACCTGATTATCAGGGTGCTCCATTATGCATTGCAACAACCATGTGCCTATTCCTTCACCTCGATAATCTGGATTAATAATAACATCACAGATCCACGAAAATGTAATATTGTCTGTTATCACTCTTGCAAAACCAATCTGTTGCTTTCCTTCAAAAACAGCAAAACAAATAGCATTATCCATACTTTTTACGATGATTTCTTTTGAGCGATCTTGTGCCCAATAACAAGTTGATAAAAGTTGAAAAATTACATCTGTATCCATTTTAAGTTTGTTATCACTTACCGTATATCCTTCTCTGTACCACTCCATTAATAACCCTCCTGTTTATGAACAATCATGATATAGTGAAAGTATAAAGGATTTTTACTTTTTATAAATTTCTTTTTTTGTAATCTGTATAGGTACAGAACTGGAGGGTTCGCAATAATGGATACTAAGTACAGCCAAATAATGAACGAGATAAAAGAGGAAATTACGAACGGTACACTAAGAGCCGGAACCAAAATTCCTTCAATTAGGTACTTATCAGAGAAATACGCTTGCAGTAAAAATACAATAATTAAAGCTTATAACGAATTAGAAAAACAACATTACATCTATTCCATTCCAAAGAGTGGATTTTTTGTGGTAAATGATGTTACTCCGTCACAAGATATCCCCACTACTCAACGAGTTGATTTTCATTCTGCAGGACCAGATAAAGAAGCGATGCCTTATGAAGATTTTCAGCATTGCGTAAATCAAGCAATAGATTTATATAAGGGAGAACTTTTTTCTTATTCCCACCAACAAGGCTTTCTTTCATTACGAAAGCAACTTGTAAAACACTTGCAAGACAGGCAAGTATTTACTACGCCAGAAAGATTATTTGTCTTATCGGGATCGCAACAAGCAATCCATTTACTTGTACCTCTTCCTTTCCCTAATGGAAAATCGAATATTTTAATCGAACAACCTACTTACTTTGGTATCGTAGAATCCATTCGATTACATAATGTAAAAGCATTTGGTATTGAGCTCACTATGAAAGGTATAAATTTGGAACGACTAGAATACATATTCCGTCATAACGATATTAAATTTTTTTACGTAGTACCGAGATTTCAAAATCCCCTTGGCCATAGTTACTCTAATGAAGAAAAAAGGAAAATAGTTGAATTAGCTATAAAGTACGACGTATATATTGTGGAAGATGATATATTAGGCGACCTAGATACGAATTTCAAATCCGACCCTATATTTACCTATGAACCAACTGGAAGAGTGATATACATAAAAAGCTTCTCAAAAATTATGCTTCCTGGTTTGAGAATCGGAGTAACCGTGTTACCTGAATTGTTAATAAACAACTTTCTTCGTCATAAGTTTAGCAGTGATTTGTTTAGTGCAACGATCTCTCAAGGTGCGCTAGAACTTTATCTGAAAAATGGCATGTTTAACGGTCACATAGAAAGAATTAGAAAATTATATAGCACAAAAATGGAAAAGGTGCAGCTTGCATGTGAATTATATCTTTCGCCACAAAGCTATAATTACACTAAGCCTGATACGGGCTTCTATTTATGCATTTATTTGCCAAAAGAAGTGCAAGCCAATCGATTAGTGGTTGCATTGCAGCAAGAAAATGTCTTTGTCGATGATGCAACTCGAATGTATTTGCCAGAATTTCAGAAAGAGAATTTGATCAGACTCTGCATTTCACAAGTAGATGAAGCACAAATAGTTTTTGGTATAAAGACGATTGCAAAATATATCAATTTGCTAAAGAATCAAGAAGTAAGATTGGTTGAAAAACCTAATCATTTATTTTTATAATTTGTAGCTCATTATATTGAGGCGAATATTTAGAAATAAGAATATAATAAGTGAGTCCACACTAGTTAACCTGAACGTTTTGAACTGAACAGTACCTTATTGATTAAATTTTAATGAACCAATAAATAACTACCGGTAGTTATATCCCTATCAGAGATAAAATAATAGTAATTATAACTTTATTTTATACAGAATCTAAAGAACCAATAGCCTGAAATTAAGGTTACTGGTTTTTTAGATTTTTGATAGTCTTTTTAATACACATATAAATCTAAGAACTTTCATTTCTAAAAATACATATTCTTACAGCAATATAAAATCACTCGATTCAGTTTAAATTTAAGCGTTCGTAAAAGTACACTTTTACGAACGCTTTAAAAAGGGCCAAAAATGGCCAAAAAGAGCGTTCGTAAACGTGTCAAACGACTTTACGAACGTTCGCAAAATTACATACACTTTTACGAACGCTTTTTAGGTATAATGAGAGGAAAAGAATCATTTATAGAGGTGAATTATGGAACATCGCAAATTTGGTTACATACGCGTCAGCAGCAAAGATCAAAATGAAGGTCGGCAATTGGATGCCATGAGAAAAATGGGAATCAATGAACGAGACATTTATCTGGATAAGCAAAGCGGCAAGAATTTCGAGCGCGCAAACTATCAATTATTGAAACGGGTTATCCGAAAAGGAGACATTTTGTATATCCACTCCTTGGATCGGTTTGGCCGGAACAAAGAAGAGATTCTCCAGGAATGGAATGATCTCATCAAAAATATTGAAGCCGATATCGTGGTGCTGGACATGCCGTTACTCGATACGACGCAATATAAAGACAGTATGGGGACCTTTATTGCGGATTTGGTTTTGCAGATTCTATCCTGGATGGCTGAAGAGGAACGGGAACGCATCCGGAAACGGCAGCGTGAAGGAATCGACCTAGCATTGCAAAATGGCGTTCAGTTTGGCAGGACCCCTGTTTTTGTTTCAGAGGAATTTAAAGTGGTTTATAGAAAATGGAAAGCTAAAGAACTAACAGCAGTGGAAGCCATGCAGGAAGCTGGAGTAAAAAAGACCAGTTTTTATAAATTAGTAAAAGCGCTCGAAGAAGAAACAGTTAAGACTATATAATAGAAGAAACTCAAACCGAAGAACATGTATCTTCAGATTGAGTTTCTTTAATTTAAATGTTTTTCCTATTAATCGCGCATTATTTTTTCGACATTAAATGACAATCATTCAAATAATAATTTGTTTTATATCTCGTCCTATCTCCGTTGCATATTCTGACCCAGAAACATCTATTGCTGCACTAAGCTAAGTTAAGTTATCTTAATTTCATCAGTAGCACAAAGTATATTATCCATTATTATCCTAGTACTGGCATCTTTTCTATTTTATCTGCTTTATAAAATGTAAAACTGCCTTCTTCTACTAACTTATCTATAACCGTTTTTTTACATAGCCATCTTCCCATTAACGGCTGTCTAAAGTAATTTTCCTGAATAGTTTCTCTAAAAGGACTAACAAACCTTTCGAAATACATAATTTCATTATCTTTATTATCTAACCATACTAACGGATTTTCTTTAGAAGGATGAAGGTTCAAAGCCTCTTTTAAGAAAAGTGATGGATATACTAGAGTATTTCCGTAAATAAACACTGATGTTCCTACTATCTCATTAGTTAGACAAACTCCATTCTCATCAAGATATTCCTCACTTATTATAAATATATCTTCATCTTCTTCTAATAAGTTTGACGCGATAATACCCGGGTTCACTGAACTGCTAATATCCAAATCTTTTACTAATACATCATCTTGTATTAATTTAGAGCTTTCGGTGTATACTATCCCATCTTTAGAGCCAATAGGATACCAAATTCCTCCCCCTATTATATACATGTTTTCAGGCACATCTTTTTCTAATAATGTTTTTAAATAGGGTTTACATTTTAACAAAGACTTTTCTTCAAAATGAGATTTAAGCTCTTCTTCTATATGCCATTCTTTTTCAAAACTTACTTTAGGTACATTGGTGAATATCCAAGCATCATCTGTTTGTAATAAAAACTGCGCTTTTAAAGCCAGAGGAATGTCATCCCATCTATTCTTTTTCTCTTCTCCATACAAAACTTGCATTTCTAAATCCGCATATGACCTCGGATACAGCATCGAATCCCCTGGTCTTGAGGTATTCTTCAAGGTTTCATCTTTTTTAATTAACTTCTCATTCTGAATATAATAGGCAAGATCATCCTGAGTCTCCATAGTTAAACGCTCCATGAGTCTCAAGAAATTTTTCGTTACAGAAGTTATTTTTGATTTATCAAATATTGGTGGGTAGTGTTTTGACAAGTTATATTCTATTTCTTTAGCCGAATATTCAATTTGTCTTTCCTTTTTGGTTGTTAAAAAATATTCGTATGTCTTTATAATTGTAAACAATTGAAATTTTTTATCTAACTCATTGGTTATTTCATATTCTTTTAAAATATGAGGAAAAATTGTATTGAAGTTTTGAGTATTTTCGCGAGCCCATCTTTCAGACAGTTTAATCAAATATTCCTTCTGATCAATATTGTAAAATTCCCATGAATCCGATATAAAATTAAACATCTCAGGGTACTTTTTGACAAATATCATTAGCCCTTGTAGAGATACTTCAATTCTGTGTATGTTTCTAGTAGAAATCTGTTCCATTAACACATTAAAAATGAACTCTTGAATATTCTTCGGACTAATCAAATTACTCCTCGATGGACTAACCTCAAATTCAAATTTCAGATGACCATTTCCTGTTATCCATCCATAGTGACCATTTAATTCTTCATCGAACATAGTTTTTACGAAATCTAAAGAATGTGAATTTCCTACGTATTGTAGTATAAATTCCATATTTGAGCTAAAAGTATAATAATTATCAAGTTGATTAATGTTTTTTGAATTATATTCAGCTAATTCCCACAAAAAGTCTATTTCTAATACATTTAAAATTTTTTCAATAACTTTTTCGCATCCTGAATTATTCCAAGAATAGTCCTCTAACCTTTTTAATACAATTTGACTAAATTCTTTTGCAATATCATTTGAAATTTCATTTCGATTATCTATAATATCCCATGCAATATTCACTGAGGTCCATCTCATTATCAAATTCTGTTCGTACTTTAAAAATTCAACTATTTCTCTTGTATCAATTTCACTTAAGACTATTTGCAATTCAGTTTCTTCTGATTTTCTTTTGAGAGTAAATTCATTTTGTTGTGACTCTGAATATTCATTAGATCTCTTATGAATTGCAATCTTAGCATGCTCTGGAGTTAGTGTTACTAAAAGACTTTCAATTTCTATGTTTCCTATCTCTTTGCCTTTTTCTACACATTTATTGTAGATATTCTTTAATCCTTCTCTATCGTCTTTATGATACCAAGATAATACACCACAGCTAAATATCCACATAGATACAATTTCTTCTATATCTTTGGCAATTTCTATCAAAACAAATAACTGACTATACAGTATATCTAATGAGAAACGGAACTCCTCGTCTTGCTCCCTTAATAACCAAACGTCTGGAATACCACTATTTATTGCAGCAGTACCAATTTCTCTTTGAATCTCACTCGATGCTCTATTGCTACCTTTTATACTTACCAATGTTGATAATTTATAAAGGTCTAAACCTCTAGTTTTCCATTCACCTGGTTCTTGCTTACCTATAGTTTTAAAGTGATTTAGTAGCGGCCACAATGCATATTCCTTGTGATCTACATAGCTAACAACATCCCATTTCATTTTTTCGTCAATTTCATCCATGAGTTCCGGTATTGTTAGCTTTCCATATTTTTTAAAAATTTCATGGGTTTCTTCGTAGTTACTTTCTAAAAAAAGCTTTTTTCCATTTTCTCCATATAATTCAATCAAATACTTGTTTAATATATTCTCTTTCTGATTTTTTACTAAAAAATCTAAAATATGCGTTTTATAATGCATCCCTAATTGACTTCTTTCAAATAAATGAATTTCTAACAACTCAGATATAAATTCATTATCAACTTGCTTAAGAAGATCATTTTGATTTAATGATAGAAATAGAAGAACTTTAAATCCCTCATGAAAATTATAGGTTCTTACTCCGGCAGTTTTGTAAGTAAACAAATCCTTATAAGTACTAGGCAACCCATATGAAGTCTTACCATCTACTAATCCATTGTTTAGCTCTCCTATGGTTCTTCCAATTACGAATCCATTTTTCACCAAACTTTTTAAGTATAGAAAATCTTTGTCTTGTCTTTCAATTTTATTTATAAATCCATTAACTACATTCAAACCGATCAGAAAATCTTTGTTAGTATATTGAAATCCAATAATGATTGAAAAAAGTATAGCTCGTAGACTAGTTTCACTTGTTATGTAAGTAATCTTTTCTATTTTGTCTAGTTCAATATCTGAAATTTTTTTCTTTTCATAAATTAAACAAACATTTGCTAATAACGTGTCATTTGAAATTTCTCTCTCAATAGTTATTTTTTCTAATATATCGTAATATTTATCAATTTGCTTCTTATATAAAATCTCCAGCACATTTTTTTCAATACAACTATACGACACCCCGCCGTTATGGACTACTTCAAGAGCTTTTTCTGATTTATTTTCTTTTAGAAGATACTCAAAATAAGTATCATTAAATATCAATATTGCGCGAATAACTTCATCCGAATATTCCGAATCACCTACTACTACAAATTGCTCTCCAAATATAGCTGCTAGTCTTCCCCATTTTTTTAGTATTTCATCAGTCATATTCTGGTCATGAATAGTATTGCCTTCCTTAGAAATTATTGTATTAATAAATGAACATGGAGATAAGTCTTTCATCCACAGCATATAAGTAGAACGAGCTCGTAGAATCGATATAGAATCTCCATAAGACAGTAAGTCCAAGCAAAAATTTATCATATCTAAATAAATTCCTATATTGATTGTAGTCAATTCTTCTACTCTTAATTCGAACTTGTTCAGCATTTTCGCATATGTTTTGTCCTGGGTTTTATATTCTTTTTCATAATATTCATAATAACGATGATGTTGATGCAATGTATTTATTGCAAAATAAACACTATGATATTGTTTCCAATCTTTTGATTCAAGAGCAGCTTGGTAAGCTAATTTTGCATAATCCTGTAGATTTCTTAAAGATATTCCATGCGCTAAGGAACTTAATATATAGCTTCCATTAAAAAATTTTGATATTAGATCTTTTTTATCGGCACTTATCAATAGTGGTATTAAGTTAGTTAGACTCTCTAAGTTATACTCATTTTCCATATAATAATTAGCTAATTGAAAAGCTATACTCTTATATTTAGCACTTTCGCTATTGTTTGCAATTAGAAAAACTCTAAAATCATTATGAAACAGCGTATATTCATTTTCATTAGGAATTTTTTGAACTAGTGGATAAAGTAATTCCAATACCTCATCCCAATCTTCTTTCATTAGATTTATTTTCACTGCCTTACTTAGCATTTCAGTATTTAATCTTCCATTTAATAAAATAATCACACTTGCAATAACCTTATCTGGGAAAGAAATACCTAAACCTTTTTGGTTCAAATATTCTGAAACATATCTCCATATATGACTATAGTAATTTGTTATATCTGCACTCACATATTTACTATCTAAAATCCTCTTAAGGTCTTCAATATTTTTACATTGTTTAGCTTCTTCAACTGAAAAGACCACTGATAAATTATTTCCACTTGTTTTTTCGAAAATAAATTCAACTAATACTTCTATATCTATATCAATCACTTGCTGACTAAGTAGTTCTCTAATATCTTTTTTTAAAAGGGAAGGCATTTGCAAATGTTCCACGTATTCAGTATGAGTTTTTATCCAAAGAGGATATTGTTCATAAAATTGCGCAGGCTGTCCAACAATTACAAAAACCACACCTTCCGGAATTTCTTCAGGACTAAATAAACTTCCTAAAAACGTAATTTCATTGTTAGCTCTAGCAGCATGATCAATTCCATCTATACAAACAATCGTTTTTTGTCCCGTTTTCTTATTAAGTATCTTTGCTAAACGGAGAACTTCATTTCGCATTTGTTCAACTGTGCATAAAGCATTAGTTATAGGTATTCCATATTTATTTAATTCTCCCCTGAACTTCCTTCTTAACTGTATTAACAAATCATTCCACAATGATTCTTGTTTACATAGACCTGTATCTGAATTGTAAAATCTTTGGATAGGCGAAATAGGTTTGAAAGTATGATATCTAGCAGAAAAAAAATCATAGTTTAACTGCAGATAACTTATAAGACTGGTTTTCCCACTCCCTGGCTCACCTGAAATCCATATTACTTTTTGATTTTTCTCTTTAATATCGATTATTAAGTCCTCAGCAAACTTTTGACGGCTTTCAAAAAAAGGCATTGGATAGGGCAATTCATGTTCGCCATGCTCTTTGTCATTATTTATTGATAAGGCATCGAACACATCTTCAATTTCTACTTTAGCTGATTTCCCTCTTCTAGTTGTGGTCCAAATTCTTAAACTTGAACAAAGCTTATCAAATAAACCTTTTGCGACGATTTGATTACATTTAAAAGTATCTTGCAAAGATTGAATCATACTATCTTCTAGATTTTCCAGAGAACCTTCATTAGCTCTGATTTGAATAGCCTTTAGAAAATCAATTACTATAGAATCATTCCCAATCGCTCCTTTTAATTCCTGCCACTGATTCATTAAA
The DNA here is from genome assembly GCF_016820615.1 of Planococcus beijingensis. Classification (NCBI taxonomy): domain Bacteria; kingdom Bacillati; phylum Bacillota; class Bacilli; order Caryophanales; family Caryophanaceae; genus Planococcus; species Planococcus beijingensis. The sequence goes on along the minus strand of NZ_JADHDZ010000001.1, from coordinate 1,201,593 downwards.
TCTTTGTCTTCTATTAAACTTTCAATACTTTCAACAGAAGTTGATTTTTTAATATAGCTTTGTATCTTTTCTACAAACTGGTCTAAAGGTAAAGCTTTATAATTTTCACCTTCGAAATCTCTTGTTGTTTTGTTCTTTCCTAAATTCCTATTAGTATATAAAATCGGAGTTATTACCTTTTCGTCTCTTTTTTTAGCTTCTTCCCACCCTAAAGCTAATGCTCTAATCAGACTCATTTTTTTACTGCCGCTGGCTCTTGTTGTTGTTTCAATTAACTTTGAAAAAGTTAGATTACCTTTTCCGCTATCACCAACTTCATGTTTTACTTGGTAACATATTTCTTTCTTATCTCCGTAACCTACTACAACATCATCTATAGTAATATGTACATCAGATTGAAATACTACATAAGTTATTTCGTTATCTGGATTAATCATTCTTATCAATTGTTCTAAACCTACATACCACTCATACCAGTAAGGATCTCCGCCACCCGGTGTCGTCATTGTATTCCTCCTACTACTCTGTCATTTTGAATTACTTTTCCACTTCATCCAACAAAGTCAAACTTTGATGTATATTATATTTTTTAACCTTTTAAAATGGTTTTTCTTATTAATATGGTCTTATTAATTATTCTTTTTTTTAAAAAAAGCTTTCTATTACCAAGTAGAAATTTTGAAATGTAAAGTGTTAAAAAGAATCTACTTGGTTTTCTAGCTATTTTCGGTACTCATACTTTCTTTTATATAGTTATAGATTAAAGATAGCCGCCCTTTATTGTATTCATTGAATTGCTCAAAATCTCTTATTCCCCTACCTCTTTCTTTGAATTTAGAATGCCAAGTTTTATCTGTTGTAACTAATACTGATTGTTGAATTTCATTAAATTGGTCTGCTGTTATATCGACAATCCAACCTTGATATTCTAACCAACCATGTGATAGACCTTTACTGTTAATACCCCACACATATTCAGCATAAATATTATGTTCTGTTAAATACTTAGCTAGCAAATCTGATGTATCTCCACAACAGCCCTGTGGAAACCTCTCAAAAAATAAGGATTGAGGGAATTTTTCAATGCCCATTTGTTCAATCGAAGATCTAAATTGATAACTCAAATCAAAAAGTTTTTGTTTCATAACAGCTCCTACTTTCTTTTTCAATTATCGATTCCCTCTACTTCTTAGTCTATAAAACGGAGCTCGTCCAACATTATATAACTTGAATCTTTTTCCATTATATTAATTATATAGTATATCTTCTATTTATTATATTTAGGGAGATGAAAGCATGACCGAGAAATTTATAGAGAATTATTATGTAGATTCTCATATTAAGTTGAACAGCTAGAAAATAAAATACACAACAGGGGAGAAAGTCTGAGAAAATTGAGATCTTACTGCATTAATACTACTTCAGTAGAACCTGAAAATAAAAATGGGATTTTATCAGTTAAGCTAAAGAACAAAAAATTTAATATTCTTCGAGAACTAACCTTACCCGAGCAATTTCTCTACGCAAAGGTTTAAATAAATTAGTAGAGAAAGTGTTATATCTTTTATCACACAATTTTAAATGCAATTTAAACTTCTAGACTTTTAAAACATAAATCATTTTCTTTGCTAGTTTAGATTCTTAAGTTTAGACAATCCTCTATTATTATAACCAATTGATATATTTATGGAAAACACTCGTAAAAGAATATTGTAATCTAATGGCATGTTAATTTAACCAATTTAACTGCTGCTGACATTGCCCTCTTTTTCTTCCTTTATACATAAAAAAAGACACGAGAATAAATCTCTCATATCTTCAATCGCACCCTTTCATTAATAAATCCACACTATCTTTTATCGTCCTCGACATCAGGAATAACAAAGTATAATACTTCGAAAAGTTTGTCACTAATAATTGGCTTGATTGCTAAATCAAGTTCTTTTTTACTTTTATAAATAATTTTATACTTATAGTCGTATAGCATGGCTATTTGTAAACGCTAATCTAGAGAGAACAATTTATCACAATTAGGACAGAGCAGGTTTCCACAAATAAGATTGACCAATTTCCTCACAAATATGACACTTTTATTAGGCTACGGCTAGTTTATTGAAAGTGAGGAAATTGGAGTGAACAGATTCATATCTAACTTATTTATTACTGCCTCTAATAACTCCACTGAATAAGAGTTCTAAACTTCACCGTGCTTTGCATCACATGCAGCTTCTCTACTTTTAAATGGAGACGTTGTCAAGATCACTATAAAATAATTAAAATCAAAGTAACTACAACACAAAACTCTATTTATTTCACATCCTTCTCCTAGCCTTTTTGTATTTTTTCTTTCAAGTTGGTTCCAGACTATAGCTGAATTCGATCAGTGTATCGAAGGCCAATAGAAAATTTCATCATTAATCACTAATTTGGAAAAACCATATCAATCTCACAATTTTTTATAGTACAATTTGTAAAAAGGAGATGCCGAAATGACATTAAAAGACCGAATTTTCAATAGCATTGCTAATGATTCATCTGAAATAACAAATATAAGGCGCCATCTCCATATGCATCCCGAATTATCGCATCAAGAAGTTGAAACACCTGAGTTCATTGCAAATTATTTGGAACAACTAAACATTCCGGTTCGTCGAGGCGTCGGTGGGCGAGGCGTTGTCGGGAAAATCGAAGGAGGCAAGCCTGGTAAAACCATCGCTTTCAGAGCCGATTTCGATGCTCTTCCCATCCAGGATGCCAAAGACGTACCTTATAAGTCCACTGTTCCCGGCGTGATGCATGCCTGTGGCCACGATGGCCATACCGCCGCATTGCTGGCCTTTGCAAAAGCCATGAATGAAATAAAAGACGAACTTGCAGGAAATATCGTGCTGATCCACCAATTTGGAGAAGAACTATCACCAGGCGGCGCCACCGCTATGATAGAAGACGATTGTTTAGAAGGCGTAGATTTTATTTATGGCGCTCATCTTCAATCGAAAATGGACAGTGGTTATGTATACGGACGTGAAGGTTACCTCCAAGCTTCTGAAGATGCGATTAAAATCGTCGTAAATGGATCAGGTACTCATGGCGCTGAACCACATACAGGTATCGACCCCATATTAGCTGCCAGCCACATTATGGTCGCTTTGCAGTCGATTGTGAGCCGCAACGCGGACCCTTTAAAGGAACTCGTCATCTCAATCGGCAAATTTCATGCTGGAGACGCGGACAATGTCATTCCTGAAAAAGCAGTATTGGAAGGAACTATCCGGGTATTCGATGAGAATTTGCGCATAAAAGCGGGTAAACGCATTAAAGAAGTTGCCACAGGAGTTGGACAAGCACTCGGATGCACAGTCGATGTTCAAATAGACAAAGGATATGACTCGCTATGGAACCATGCGGAACAAGTGGAAATCGTCCGACAGGCCGTCAATGATTCTTTTGGCGAAGAGAGTTTTAAAGACATCGCCCCCATCATGCCGGTAGAAGATTTTTCTTATTACCTTCAGAAAATTCCCGGCGCCTTTTTCTTTGTTGGCGCAAACCCAGCAAACGGTGAAAATTCGTTTCCGCACCACCATGAAAAGTTTGACTTTCACGAACCGGCTATGGAAATGATCGCAAAGGTTTTTGCAGCTACTTATCTGGAATCACAAAAATAAAAAGCAGTGGGGCAAATTTCCGCCCCACTGCTTTTTCGCTTAATTTATAGTCTTTAAATACTCCGAAAGTTTCTCCAATCCGTTCTGTAGCACTTTCGTTGAACAGGCATATCCGATACGTACGCTACCTGGTAAATCAAAACAATCCCCTGGAGCTAAAAAAACGCCATTTGCTTTAAATAAATCGATGCAGAATTGCTCAGAAGGAATATCAACACTGTATTGAAGAATTGCAGTTGTTCCGCCCTGCGGCTTAAAATATGTGATTTTTTCTTCTGTTTCCACCCATTCATCCAAAATCTGCAGATTATCGCGAATGATTTTCAAATTACGTGACATGATGGCATCGTAGTTTTCCAATGCATGAGCCGCTAACAGATCATCGATACGTCCATTGCTGATGGTTGTGTAGTCACGACGAATCAAACATCTCTCAATCAACTCTTTCGGTCCCGCAATCCAGCCTAGGCGTAAACCGGCCAAGGAAAGTGCCTTGGACATACTGCCTGTACTGATGCCTTTTTCATATAGATCCGCCATCGCCGGAATGTCCGTCTCCGGATTTTGCCACAAGCCTCTATATACCTCGTCGCATAACAGATAAGCATCATGCTTGCGTGCGATTTCCACGATTTTAGAAAGATAAGCAGCATCCATAACAGAGCCTGAAGGATTATTGGGGTTGTTGATGATAATCAATTTCGTTTTAGGATTTACCAGCGACTTTAACTCCCCCAAATCCGGCAAGTAATTATTTTCCGGAGTAAGACGTAATCGTTTTACTTCAGCTCCAAAAGATTCCGGCACTGAATGCAGTTGCTGGTACGTTGGGTCAACACAAATAACTTCATCGCCCGGTTCCACCAATGTATAAAGTACAAGAAAATTAGCGCCGATCGCTCCATTCATGGAAAGGATATTTTCGGGTTCCATTTTTTCATATAATTTCGCTACGTTCTTCTTGAACTTTGGAGACCCGGTGATATGGCCATACGTCATTTTCTTATCTGCAATTGTTCGGAAGAAGGCATCGTAATCCTGGCCTCCGATTGTCACTAATTCTTCAATACTCAGGGAATCCACACACGTCTCTGCAAGGTTATATACAGCATCATTTTCATACTCATTCATCCACTCTTCTATCGCAAACGGTTTTATTTTCATAGATATGCTCCTTCACGAAATAATAATATGGACTTCAGACAACTCTTTCACAAGCGATTCGTCCACTACAACACCTAGTCCTGGCAATTCAGGGAATTTCAATACGTCGCCCTCAAATGAGACCTTCCCAATATCCTTTGAAATCATAAACGGCCCCACAAGTTCATTGGATTGAATAATATCTCTGGAAATAGCGAGATGAGCCCCCGCCATTGTTCCTACTGCAGACTCTACCATTGACCCCACTTGGCATGGCAGTCCAGCTGCTTCTGCCATATTTGCTATTGCCAATGAGGGATAAATCCCTCCTGCTTTCATCAATTTGATGTTGACCATATCTGCTGAACGAGTTTTTATGACATTCAGTAAATCATGAGTGCTGTGAATACCTTCATCAATCATAATTTTTGCAGGGGACACCTTTCGAATCTCCTGAAGTGACAGAATATCATCTGCTAAAACTGGTTGTTCGTACCACTCTACTAAACAATCCTTTGTCTGATCAATCACAGTGATGGCGGATGTCCGATCCCATCCTTGGTTGGCATCCACACGCAACTTAACTTCTGGTGGAATAGCATTTCGAACGGCACGAATTCGTTCAATATCCGTCTCCATATCCGTTCCTACTTTTATCTTTAGATTCCTGAAACCTTCCCTGACCATCCGTCGAGCATCAGACGCCATTTCATCCGGAGATTTAATGCTGATGACTTGAGGCATCACGAGAAAATCATGGGTTTTTCCCCCTATAAGCTGATAGACCGGCTGCTCTGTGATTTTCCCCATCAAATCGTATAGTGCACAGTCTATTGCTGCTTTAGCAGAGGGATTCCCCAGGATTTTTTTATTCATTTTTTGATGAATCAATTCAATCTGAAAAGGGCTTAAGTCTGAAAGTAAGGGGGCTAACTCATGTTCTAAAACTTGTAAAGCAGAATGCCATGTCTCCCCCGTCACATGTTGATCCGGTACTGCCTCTCCCCACCCAACGACACCATTCTCTAATTCTATTTTCACTAAAATGGCAGGCATATCATCGTATTTGTCATAGGAAACGATAAACGGTTCATGTAAGGGCAATCTGATTCCAAATAATTCGACTTTATCGATTTTCATAACACAACTCCTTTAACTTAAGTTTATAGATATTTCTCCGCTATTTTCTTTTAATACGCAGACCACTTGCTTAGCTGGTGGCTTATCTTGAATTAACAAGCTAGTAGAGTTAAAGAAGGTGATTTCAACTTTCTGTTTTCTTCCTTTTTATATACTAAGATCTTTAAACTTAGTATGAAATTGTGCAAGCCTGCCGATATCCACATTTCCGCCTGTAGCGATAGTGATAATTTTCTTGCCGGCAATATCCGGTATGAGCCCTCTCTGCAAAGCTGCTATTCCCACCACCGCTGATCCTTCTAACATATAATGATGCTGTTTGGCCATCCAATACATGGCTTTTGCGACATCATCTTCTGTAACCAACACGAAATCATCAACGATTCCTTTCGCAAGATTGAAGTTCCCTTCGGTAATACCTCCGTGCAACCCTTCTGCATAAGAGGGCGAATACTCGACATCCACCAACTCCCCTGCTTGAAAGGAATAATACCAGGGCGGGGAAGTATCTGTTTGAATACCAATAACTTTAATGTTCGGATTAATGGCTTTAGCTACCAGCGCTACTCCACACAATAAGCCACCCCCACCTGCTGGAATCAATAAAATATCCGCGTCAGGCTGCTCCAACAGAGCTTCCAATCCTGCAGTTCCCTGTCCGGCCACTACTAAATCATCTTCAAATGCATTGACAAACACTCTTCCAGTTTCTTCAGCAAGTTGTAGTGCATGTTCTTCTGCCTCATCGTATAGATCGCCATGAATCACCAAATCTCCACCATAGCGTTTGATGCCTTCTAATTTTGTCTCGGGTGTTGACATCGGCACAACGATTTTTGCTGAAATCCCTTTGAGCTTAGTGGCGTATGCAACAGCTTGTGCATGGTTTCCGGCTGAAGCAGTTACGACACCCCGTTTCTGTTCTTCTTCAGTTAATGCATCCATTTTATTTAATGCGCCACGAACTTTAAAGGAACCTGTTTTTTGCAAAGCTTCCATTTTGATAAAAATATCTGCACCCGTGTCTTTAGAAAGTTGATCAGAATAAATAAGCGGAGTCTCGTTGATCCGGCCTTTCAGCCTGGTGGCTGCCATCAATACATCTTGAAAAGTCGCTTTTAACATCTGTTTCCTCCTAATTTCAAAAGTTAATTAGATGGATAGTCTAAAACAATGTTGATGAATAATTGAATCGCAGATTCAAAAACTTCTTCATCCAAATCAAATTTTGCATGATGGTGAGGAAATCTGCTTTTCTCTCCTTTTATCCCAACAAAAATGAAAGCTCCTGGCTTTTCTTGCAGATAAAAGGAAAAATCTTCTGCGGCCATAGTAATTCCCATTAACGCAAAAGCTTCCTCTCCCATATAGCTTTTTATGACCTGCTCTACATATCGGCTCTGCTCTTCATCATTGATTAGCGGTGGTGTTCCTTTGATGATGTCAACTTTGTGTGTAGCAGAAAAAGTTGAACATATTCCAGCAACCTGTTGCTCAATACGTTCTTGGATAAACCTATGGGTTTCAGGAGTCACTGTTCGCATGGTTCCCAACATCTTCACGGTTGAAGGAATGATATTGTAGTTGGTTCCACCGATAATCTTTCCAATCGAAATAACTGCAGGTTCCATAGGATTGATTTGCCTGCTTGTAATCGCCTGGAACGACTGGATTATATGAGAGGCAATATAGATTGGATCTATAGTTTCGTGAGGCATTGATCCGTGCCCGCCATTCGCTTCGATTGTTACTTCAAAATCATCCACTGAAGCCATCATTGGTCCGTAATTCAATCCAATCTTCCCTTTTTCCAACCCTTGCCACAGGTGAATACCGAAAATTGCATCTACATCATTCAAAATTCCTGCCTGAATCAGCTCTTGCGCACCGCTTGGCGTAATTTCTTCAGCTGACTGGAAGATGAATTTTACGTTAGGTTCGATTAAGCCGCGATTCTCCGACATCCATTTAGCTGCTGCCAGCAAAATCGCAATATGGCCGTCATGACCACATACATGAGAAACTCCAGGAATTTGAGACATATACCCATCTTTATCCCCTTCTTCTTGAATAGGGAGAGCATCAATATCTGCACGCAATGCGATAGTTTTATTCCCAACTGTTCCCGGAAGATACGCTATCAAACTTGGATAAGGATAATCCAATATTTTCAAATTTAAATCTTTAATAATTTTTTTAATGTATTCATGGGTTTTATATTCTTTCCCTGATATTTCTGGTTGTTGGTGAAGAAGCCGTCTATGGACGATACTCCATTCTGAAAGTGATCGGAGCTGATTCAATTTCATTAGGCCACCTCCTTAAAATGGTCCATACTGAATGAAATGAGCAATTAGTAAAAATACGATAGCAATTCCCACTTGCATTAAAGCAAAAGGAAATACCCATTTTATCCACTTGCCCCACGGAATTCCCGCTAAGGCTAAACCCGCCATAAAGAAACCTACGGTCGGAAATAATATATTCGAGATTCCATCCCCTAATTGGTAAGCTAATACAGTCGTTTGTCGAGTAACCCCGATTAAGTCGCCCAAAGGAGCCATAATCGGCATCGTCAGAGCTGCTTGACCGCTGCCAGAAGGAATTAAGAAATTAAAAAACAACTGGAAAATAAACATTCCAATAGCACTTAAAGCTGCCGGTAAGTTCTCTAATACTCCAGAGGCATAATATAAAATTGTATCCATGAGCATTCCACTTTGAAAAATAACTAATATCGCTTGAGCGAATCCGATCACTAAAGCTCCAGGAACGAGAAGTTTAGCTCCCTCTATAAAGCTATCTGCGATTTCACTTGGTGATAATTTTCCAATAAATCCTATTAAAATGCCGAAAAGCAAGAATAATCCAGCAATCTCTGTAATATACCAACCATAATTTAAGACTCCAAAGATGAGGACGATAAAGTTAATCAAAAAAACAATCAATACAAATTTATGGTGAGTTTGCATCTTGTATGTTGAATCCATTTCTACTTTTGTGTTTGAATCATGACTCCCATAGAAACCGATACTCGGATTATTTCTCACTTTTTTCGCATATCGCCATACATACCAAACAGCAGTAATATACAAAGTAGCTAAAAGTGCCAACCTTAAACCGATTCCTGAAAATGTCGGCAATTCGGCTATTCCTTGTGCTACACCGACTGTAAATGGATTCATAACTGCTGCTGAAAACCCTACTGATGCACCAAGAGATACGATAGCAAATCCCGTAATAGCATCAAACCTCAAAGCAATCGCTAATGGAACCAAAATACCTATATAGACTAAGGTTTCTTCCGCCATCCCCATTAAGGTACCTGCAGCTGCAAAGAACAACATGAGTATTGGAATTAAAAGACCTGCTTTATTAGCCAGTTTAATTGTTAAAAATGTTACTAAGGCATCCAGTGCTCCGGTAGCTTTCAATATTCCAAATGCCCCGCCTACCATAAAGACAAAGAATATAATGCCCGCACCTTCAATCATCCCCAAGTGGACACTATTAAAAATTCCCATAAAACTTACAGGTGATGATTCAGTAAAAGTGAAACTTGTAGGGTCCACAACGGTTCTTCCATCAATTTCTGATCTCTCATATGTTCCTGCTGGCATAATATAAGTTAAAATAGCAGCAATAATAATAACAACAAAAATGAGAACAAAGGCATTTATCCCCTTCGATTCTACTACTTTTTCTTCAGAACTATTCACGGGCTTCTTGTCCATTCAATTCCCTCCAGACTGAATTACAAATCATATGATTACCTTCCTGCACTTCGGAAAATTCTTTCCTTTCCTCACCTCCTCCTTTAATAACTACCTATCTTGTAAGGTAAATCAATAAATTTATACCGATTTCTTAGTGTTCATTCTACTCAATAAGCATCTAGAATTATTCGTTAACACCGTACTTATTACGTATTACGAAGTATTCATTATAATAACACAGAATATTCAATTTTTTATTTTTTTTTAATTTCGTCGGTTCTTTTTCTGCGCAGAATTCTTTCAGTAAAAGCGGCTTTGTAAAATTGAGGTAGAAAGTGCGTTCGATCATCTCAATGGCACTCGGTTGTATCTGAGATTTCATCTTCAGGTTTTTGAAAAAGTGTTCAAGGAATTCGAGATTGTAGCATCGGCTTACAATCTCTTGAAAGTAACCTGCCTCCAGTAGTTGCTTTCAAAAAACATCTTAAAACGAAAAAAACAGATGGAGAAAAAGAGGACCTTTTTCTCCGTCTGTTTTATTTTAGGATAGTATGGACACTCCCTAATACTTTTATTCATAAACACTAGTTCAACTTATTCCTATAGAAAAAAATTACTTCTATATGACTCAAGCTTTCCAAGGCTTAACCTCTACCCCTCTATCCACCCCAACTACTTCCTTCTTATCAGCCGATTTCTTCGACCAAATCGTCGCAAGAATCGGTCCGGAAATATTATGCCAGATCGCACCCCATACACTCGGAAGTGCAGCAAGCGGACTGAAATGCGCTGTCGCCAAGGCGACGCCCAAGCCGGAATTCTGCATGCCCACTTCGAGTGAAATGGCACGTCGGTCTGTTTCGTTGAGCCCCATTGCCATAGCGGTCAAATAGCCCAGCAGTAAGCCAAAGCCGTTATGCAAAAAGACGGCCAGGAACACGATGAAACCTGAGCTGATGACATTCTGCGCATTGGCCGCTGTGACGGCTGACACAATGATCAAAATAGCGGCAACGGAAATGAGCGGTACGATGGTAACGCTTTTTGCGACTACTTTCGGGAAAAACCGTTGAACCAGAATGCCCAGCGCAATCGGGATAATGATTACTTGAACAATCGACAGGAACATCGATAACGGATCTACCGGAAGCCATTGGCCCGCCAGCAGCAATAACAACAGTGGCGTCATGACCGGTGCCAGCAAGGTTGATAATGACGTCATCGCAACGGACAGCGCCAGATTTCCTTTAGCCAGGTAGACCATGACATTCGATGCCGTCCCTCCAGGAACGCAGCCGAGGAGCACGAGTCCCGCAGCCAGTTCAGGCGGCAATTTCAATACATAAGCGATGGCGAATGCTGCAAACGGCATGATTAAAAATTGTGCCGCTACTCCGATGACGACAGGGAGCGGACTTTTGAAGATGATTTTGAAATCGACTGGCTTCAGCGTCAAGCCCATTCCGAACATGACGACTCCCAGCAAAATGGTGATGTAGCTGCCGAAGCCCAGGAACGCGGCTGGGAAGAAAAAGGCCAGCAACGCAATCAGGATGACCCAGACGGCAAAGTATTTTCCGGCGACTGCACTAATGGACTGCAAAACTTTCATTGGGTCAGCTCCTTATGATCGACATTGATATTTTTTCCAGGGTTCAGCAAATTATTCGGATCCAGGGCTGCTTTGATTTTTGCCATGACGTCCAGTGCAGCTCCGTGTTCTTGTTGCTGGTATTTTTTCTTGCCGATGCCGACACCGTGTTCTCCCGTGCATGTGCCGCCGCGTTCAAGTGCATACAAGACGATGCGTTCATTGAATTCCTGCGCTTTGGCCACTTCTTCCGGGTTGTCCATGTCCATCATGATGAGTGCATGGAAGTTGCCGTCGCCGACGTGCCCCACGATGCCCCCTGGCAATTCAAGTGCCATCAGATTTTCCCGTGCATGGCTGACCGCTCCTGCCAGTTCAGAAATCGGCAGGCAGACATCCGTCACCATCATTTTTTTGCCTGGATGCCCGTGGATATAGGCATAAGCCAAGGTATGGCGTGCCTCCCATAAGCGGTTGCGCGCTGCGGTATCCGTTTCAAACGCCACTTCGATGCAGGCATGCCCTTGGACGATTTCCTGCATGAATTCCACGTCCTGACGCAGTCCCGCTTCATTGCCATGAAACTCTAAAAACAGTGTCGGCCCCTCTGTATAAGCGGTTTCGTTGTATTTGTTGACTTGTACCATGGATTGCTCATCCACCAGTTCGACGCGGGCAATCGGGATGCCTGCCTGTAAAATGGATACGACGGCTTCCACGGCGTCTTTAACCGTCGGGAACGACGCGCGGGCTGCTGTGATGTGTTCCGGGATGCCGTATACACGAAGCGTCATTTCAGTAAAGCAGCCGAGCGTCCCTTCTGAACCGACAAACAATCCATTCAAGTGAAGGCCTGAGGAAGATTTTGCTGCTTTGTTGCCGGTATGGATAAAGGTTCCATCCGCCAATACCACTTCCAAATCCCTTACTTGATCACGCATAACTCCGTACTTCACTGATGTAGTGCCGCTGGCGTTGGTGGCGGCCATACCGCCAAGCGTCGCATCCGCTCCTGGATCTACTGTGAAAAACAAGCCGTATTTCTTCAGTTCCTTATTCAGCTGAGTCCGTGTTACGCCGGGCTGTACGGTCACAAGAAAATCCTCTTCAAACACTTCCAAGACCTTGTTCATCAATGAAAAATCGATGGTGATGCCGCCGCTTTGCGGAATGACATGGCCCTCTAAACTGGAGCCGAGTCCGAACGGGATGACGGGAATCCGGTACCGCGACGAGATTTTCATAATTTCCGAAACCTGCTCCTTGTTTTCAGGGAAAACGACGATGTCCGGCAATTCCATTTTGTGATAGGATTCATCTTTTCCATGTAATTCTTTTACCGTTTCATTGACGCTGATCTGCTCTGGTGTCAAGTGCTCCTTCAAGCTTTCAAGGATCTTTTCCTGATTGTCGATTGCCATGTTGTATCGCTCCTTTAGTAAAATTCACTATAATAAAAGAAAGGTTTATACTTTCTTTAAGAATTGGTCCAACCAATTAACCTAATTATACATAATACTCTGAAAATCACAATGAAATGTTCAGACATTTACAAAAATATTCTGTATGATGATGAAAAGTAGAATAAAGCTGGCGGGGAGAGAATCTTTTTGAATCCTAAGAAACGAACCTATGAATTGATTGTCGAACAGATAAACATGCTCTGCTTGGAACAAAATTTACATCCCGGTGACCGGCTTCCTTCCGAACGGGATCTCGCCGTTCTGTTCGGCGTGAGCCGAAATTCAGTGAGAGAAGCATTGAAGGGACTGGAAAGCAAAGGATTTATCGAAATACGCCAAGGGGGCGGAAGTTTCCTCGCTGCTTCCAAACGCGATACGCTCGGCAAAGAACTCCGCACGCACATAGAGGAGACACAAGCTCAATTGATCGACGACATGCTCGAACTTCGCCGAGCTTTTGAAGTGGAAGCGGTTTCTCTGGCAGCACAACGGGCAACTTCTCAGAACCTAAAAGCCATTCGGCATGTGCTGTCGCAAATGGCTGACGCCGTAGACGATCCGGAAATGGGCGTCCAGGCAGACTTGGATTTCCACTTTCAGGTCGCTTATGCTGCAAAGAACCAACTTTTGATCGATTTGATGGAAACACTCGCCAAACGGATGGAAGAAAATATAAGGGCTACCCGCAGCCAACGGTTCACCGATAAAAACCGGCATCAGGATACACTCAAAGAACACGAAGAAATCTACCTTGCCATCGCCGACGGCAACAGCGACTTAGCGAAGCAGCTGATGGAGAAGCATATATCACGGATTCGGATGGAACTGTTCAACACTCTATAAATAATTATCGGCAATTGGCCCGTTACGAAAAAACGCCACCTTCTATGAAATCATTTGATTTCGAAGGTGGCATTTTTGATGAAATTACATTAAATATGAGCTGATGAGGAAAATGAGTCCCAGGGTCACCGCAAAAGACAGAAACCTCCGGATCAATTCTTTAATCGGCTCTGCAGGCTCGGGCCGGTTGAATAGCCCGGCAGGCATCCGGCCAAGTGCGAAATAGACGATATCATCCAACAAGCTGACAGACAGGATGACCAACATGGTGATTGGCGCGAAATGGCTGTCCCCTTGCGAGTCGTACCAGAAACCGAATAGCATGAATAAGGTTAAAACCAAGGTCGGAACGACCCATATAATGCCTTTTCGAAAGTTACCGATGACTGATAAGATGCCCCCGATCACCCAAACAGCGATGAATAGATTTTGAACTGTGAACATCGGAACACTCCTTTGATCTAGTTGGATTCAGCTAAAAAGCGTCGATCCACTAAAGTAATCGACGCTTTTTCGTGAGACACGCAAAGGCGGGTTTCTTTATTCCAGCATCTCCACTAACTCCGCTTCACTTTCTGCTCCCATATGATCCATTGCACTCAGACCATCGGGACCCGGCAAGGCAGGATCCGCTCCTTTTTCAAGCAACAGCAAGGCCGATTCATGTTCCCCGTACATCACGGCTGAACCTAATGCCGTTGAGTAATTATCGGACGAGTTCACATCAGCCCCTGCATCGATCAAAGCGTTGATGATGGCCGTGTCACCTGAATAGACGGCGTACATCAAAGCATCTGTGCCTTCAGAGTCCTTGGCGAGTACATCTTCCCCATCCACAAGCGCTTCTTGGACACCCGCGAGGTCGCCCATCGATGCCGCAGCCATCAATGGCGTCTCGCCTTCAATTGAAAAGTCATCTTGAATCGAATAATCGTCTTCAATAAAGGTTTCATTTACATCCGGCAGGAACTGAGAAAACGCCAATGCCCCTCCTGCAAAAAGAGCAACGGTCAGGAAGTAGGCAGCTCCTATAACTCCGACCATCAATGTCGCGCCGAGCACGATTTTCCCGTGGTCCGGTTCGTAAAACTTCGAATCCCCTTGAGCGAATTGTTCGATGGATTGGATGCGTTTTGGCAGACGCGGATGCGTCGACAGTACTTCACTCAACCAGACAACGGCGTTGGTTTCCGTGGCGATCTGTTCGCGGTATGCATCTTCGTTCACTTCCAAATACGTCTTCTTGCCGATTCCAAGAAGCGTCAATGCGCGTTTTGCGGCTGGTGCATTTTGAATCGTGTAGGCCGCGTGGCGGTCACATGTGTATTCACACGACCGGCTGTATGCTTCGCTGAGAAACGGAATAAACCCAGCAGGCAAGATCAAAAGGTTTTTCCAGATATGGCGGCGCTTCACATGAGCCAGTTCGTGGGCAATGATAAAGTCCAGTTCTTCCTGTCCCTGCTCGCGCGCCATTTCAAACACTTCCGAATACAAAACGACCATATCGCGGCCGAAGAAACGAGTGGCGAACGCATTCAGCGCCCCTTCAGATTGGATGACAAAGACATCCGGTACTTTCTTCAGTTCCATTTCCTTTGCCAACACCTGAACGCGTTCATAGACATCCGGAAACTGCCGCTCGTGAATCCGGACGCCATTGCCGCGGATTGAACCGAGCATGATGGCATTGGTGAAAAGCAGGATGATGAAAATCGTAATGGCAATTGCAATCCCGATAATGGACACAATGGCTGCCGCGTAGATAAAAATGCTCAATAACAAACTGATGAAAAAATAGACGTTTTCCCTTTTCGATTGAATCATGCTCTTGTCCATCATTTACTCCCTCTCATTTTGGAATATCTTACATATAATAGCACATCGTACCCAGTAATAGTTGATGTATTTCATTAATTATCTGATTTATTTCTTCAGCAAATTTACTGTCGTGTGACAGGCTGGAAAAGCTGAAAACCCCTTTCAGACTTGAAAGGGGTTTTCGTGTTTCGTGGACGAACTTATCTCACATTAGCTAAACATTTTCCTGCTTTAAGTTTTCGATGATGTTGTCGTTCTTAATTTTGGCGGTTGAATAAAGCATCGCTGCTCCAACAATCAGGAAAATCATGAAGACAACAAAAAGAATGCTCATCCAAGGAAGTGTAAAGCCATACTGGAACGTATAGCCGAGTGACCGGTGCATGGCAAACATGACGACGACGCTGACAGGCAATCCAATCGCCAAGGCTTTCACCCCATAAAAAAGGCTTTCATAGCGGATCATCTTTGTGAATCCTTTCGGCGTCATCCCGACCGACCGCAACATGGCAAATTCCCTTCTCCGGAGCGAAATGCTCGTGGAGATGGTATTAAAGATATTGGCGATGGAGATGAGCGAAATCAACGTGATAAAGCCGTAGGTGAAAACGGACATCAATAATATCATCTGCTCTTCCTGCTGGCGCTGCCGGTAAACGTTTTGAACTTGGATCGTCATGTCGTTCTGCTTTTCAATCGCATCTTGTGTAGCGATTGGATCTGTGCTCATCGCATAAATCGAATGCATGAATTGATCTTCCGTGAGCTCTAATTGATTTAAGGCTTTTTCAGGGAAGATGATATTCAGCCCTCCTAGAACCGCCGTCTCTACACCCATCGGCACTTCATCGGTCAAGGCTGCGATTTCAACAGTGCCTAACGGCTCTTTTTCAGCCGGCTCTCCTGTTTCATCAGAAGGTTGGTTATACAAGTCAATTGCATCCCCGAGATCACTCAGGATCGTTTTGGTTTGAACGAACTGGCCGGAAGCGGCATCTTCATAAGACACTTGATCAATGACGATCGCTTTCAGGCTGCCCTGGCTGAAAGATTCCGCATTTAACCCGAGCTTTTTTGTGTAAGCTTCAAAACTTGCATCGTCCAGACCGTGGATATCGACGTAGTATCGGAACTTTCCATCTTCAAGTGCCACCTCGCCGGTTTCCAATTGCTTAGCTAAGCGTTCAGGCAGCTGTTCTGGTTCAATCAACGCTTCTGCCCATGTGCTTTTGATCATTGTGGCTTCGGTAACATGCGGCAATTGGCGATATTTGGGCAGATCATTTTCTCCCACGCCAGTGCCATTGATTTGCAAATCGAACTGGGAGCTGTTTTGAACCATTTCCATGGATTTTTTCAATCCGTCGGTAAAATAGGTCACCGATAGAAACAAAACGATGCTGATGACCAATGAAAACACAAGAGCTAAATAGCGTTTGCGATTTCGTTTGGCATTCTTCAAGCCGATTTCCGCTTCCAAACCAAAAATTTTCCGCACCCATTTGGATGTTTTAAGATTTTTCCCGGATAATTTGATGTCTTCCGTTTGGCGGATGGCATCGATGGCGGAGATTTTGGAAGCCTTTTTTGCAGGGACATAAGTCGATATGAAAATGGTCAGAATCGAAATGCCGCAAGCCAGCAGCACTGAAGATGGCGTGACGACCAACTCGAGCTTTTCAGAGATATTGAGTGCGTCTTCAATGAACGTATTGATGAAGACAAAAGTCAGGCTAATGCCACCAAACCCAGCCAACAATCCGATGGGTATACTGATAGCTCCAATCACCGCTCCTTCAAAAAAGACGGAATTGCGTTTTTGTTTTTTCGTTGCCCCAACACTCGACAGCATGCCCAGATGCCTTGCCCGCTCAGAAACACTGATGGCGAAAGCATTATAGATCAATGCCACCGAACCGATGAGAATAACTGCCATAATAATCGTTGCCAATGAAAACAGCGTTAGCCGCAAACGGTCATTGCCGGTCATGCCATAGTAGCGCAGCAGATCCGAATTGAAGTCGACCTTTTCAATGCCATTACGGTCTGCAAAGCTTTTTGCATGGTCGAACAGTTCGGTTTCGAGCTTGGAGACGACAACGAAAGCGTCCAACGTCTCGCTTGTTTCAAGCTTATCTTTGTCTATAAAACCAACAACCGTATAACCTGGCGACCAGGCCGGTTCCCAATCCGGGCGATCGAGTATGCCTGTAATCGTCACCGTTTTTGTTTTCAGGTTGTCGAGTTTTTCCAAGGACTGGCCGTCGCTGATCTGCAGGGAGTCGGTTTGCATTAACACCTTCTCGTCAATTTCATGAATCCGCTGCCCTATCGCAACCGTCAATTGATCGCCGATTTGAAAAGGTGTTTCAATATTGTCCTGAATTACCGCAGAAATGGCGACTTCTTCTTCAGAAGCGGGCAATCGTCCTTCCGAAACCGTCATGGGAAATTGCGCTAGGCCCTGTTCGTCGTAGCTTTGGAAATACAGATAGGGCTTGTAATCATTCTGTGAACCTTCCAAGTAGGCATAGCCGCCGCTTGAAAGCATCATCTTCTCGGTTTGTTCATCCTGTTCGATGTCCTGGACTTGTTGTTTTGTCACATTTTCATATTGGACATGCCACTCCCCGTTTTTTGAAATTTCCTGCCTGACCATGAGATCAAGAAACGATACGCTGAGTGTCATTACTGCTGTAATCATGGCCACAGAAATGATGACGCCGATGATGGTTACCAATGAGCGGCGTTTGTTCTGCCGGAGATGACGGATGGTTACTTTGTTGATGATATTCATGGCCGGATGACCTCATCTTTTGCAATTTTTCCATCTTCTATGGAAATGATGCGATCTGCCTGCAACGCGATGCGTTCATCATGGGTGATGACAATCAAAGTCTGCTTATGCATTTTATTGAACAGCTTCAGCAATTCCATGATTTCTTCACTGTTTTTGCTGTCGAGGTTGCCGGTCGGCTCGTCTGCCAGCATAATTGCTGGGTTGCTGATAAGTGCACGCCCAATCGAGACACGTTGTTGTTGTCCGCCGGAAAGCTGATTGGGCAAATGGGACAGCCGCTTGTCGAGACCCAACACACCGATGATTCTGTTGAAATGGGCCGGATCCACTTGTTGTTCGTCCAACAGCATCGGCAAAGTGACATTTTCTTCAACCGTCAAAATCGGTATCAAATTATAGAATTGGTAGATCAAGCCGATTTGCCGGCGCCTGAAAATGGCCAGCTGGGTTTCATTCAACTTATAAATGTCCGTTTGGTCGATCGAGACGCTTCCGGTTGTTGGCCGGTCCACGCCGCCCAGCATATGGAGCAAAGTCGATTTGCCGGAACCGGACGGGCCGATGATGCAGACGAATTCGCCTTTGTTCACCGTAAACGAGACATTGTCCAGCGCTGTCACTGCTGTCTCGTCTGTTCCGTATACTTTTGATAAATTTTTCACTTCAACAATTGTCATGGGATAACCTCCGTAAATTCGATGTCTAAGCTTAGTATAGATAAGCCACATGACTGCCCAGTGACTGGCAAGTGACAATCCAGTCACTTAAGAAAACAGGTGAAAAAGCAGGCGACGGATTAAATCACCTGCTTGTAGAATTTGATGTGGAATGAGGTCCCCATGCCAGGCTCGCTTTTCACTTCGATGTCACCTTGCTGGCTGGTGATGATGCTGTAGGCCATCGCAAGTCCGATTCCGACACTGTCGTCTCCCGCATTCTGGCCTTTATAAAAGCGTTTGAAAATATGGGGCAAGTCTTGTTTCAGGATGCCGCTGCCGTTGTCGGCAATGAGAATTTCGGTATAAAGTGCGTTTTCTGTAAAGCCGATCGACAGCCGGCCTCCCTCTGGAGTATGTTCGACACAGTTTTTGAGGACATTGATCAGCGCTTCGGCGGTCCAGTTCAGGTCTCCTGAAAAAGCGGCTTGGGAATCTCCTTCAATCTCCAGCTGCAGCTCTTTGATATCCAACGGCACCAACAGCGGTTCAACCGCTTTATCGATCAGAACCGGCACGGAAACGGGTTCTTTTTTAAACGCAATCGTACCGGCATCGATTTTCGACAGCTTGAGCAGCGACGACACCAGCCAGTCCATCCGTTCCAGCTGAACACGAAGGCTGCGGGTGAATTCACTGCGCTTGGCTTCATCGAGACGGCTGTCACGCAATAAATCCGCCATGACCGTCATCGATGTCAGCGGCGTCTTCAATTGATGGGAAATATCCGAAATGGCGTCTGTCAGTTTTTCTTTATCTTCACGAAGAAGCATGCCGTGCTCAGAGAGCATATTCGTCACTTTGTAGATTTGGCTTTTCAGCAGGCTCAATTCGCCTTCCGTATTGTCACGGACGTCCAGCTGAAAATCGCCGTTGCTGATTTTCTGCAGGTAGCCCGACAGCTTGTCGATTTCCCGGTAGCGCCACCACGTAAAACCCAGGGCGGTCACCACCAATAAAAAAGACACAGCTGCGATGCTCCAAGCTGTCGCTTCGGAAATGAAAACAGCAGCAACAATCACGGCGGCCATACTGATGGCAAGGAGTGCTGTCAAGAATAATTGGATTTCCCGGTTGCGCAGCACCGTCAGTCACCCGCCTTATAGCCCATGCCGCGTACTGTCTTAATCAAGGTTGGCTGTTGGGGATCGTCTTCCAGTTTTTCACGCAATCGTTTGATGTAGACAGTCAAGGTATTGTCGTTGACAAAATCCCCACCGACATCCCATATCCGGTCCAGCAGCTGCGCTCTCGTGAGTACCTGCCCGAGATGATTGGCGAAGATCAGCAATAACCGGTATTCCAAAGCCGTTAATAATATTTCATCGGGTCCTTTATGGACTTTTCCATTTGCCGTGTCCACTTGAACGTCTCCGATTCGAATGGCCGTTTTCGGCTGGCTGTCCCGCTGGTAACGGCGCAGCACCGAATTGATGCGTGACTGAAGTTCACGAACGCGGAACGGCTTGGTGATGTAATCATCCGCCCCCATATCCAACCCCATCACCACATTCACTTCGTCATCGAACGCTGTCAGAAAAATGACCGGTATGTCGCCCTGTTCTTTTACGAGTGCGCATAAATCATAGCCGCTGCCGTCCGGCAACGACAAATCAAGCAAACACAAACCAATGGCATCATGCTGTTCTCTGATTTTCTTCTCTGCGTCTGCCGCTGTATGGCATAGGATGGTCCCGTAGCCTTCTTGCTGAAGGGAATACGTTAATCCAGATGCGATGGTGCGATCGTCTTCGACCACTAAAATGTTCATAGGCTTTCCCCTTATCATCTGATTTTCATTGTTTTTATATCCACGGGATGAAAAAAATCCTTCCGAATCTACGATACAGGCTTTTGCATTCCATGACTAGCGACTGGCTGAAATTTGCAGAAAGACAGAACCGCTTTCCGTTTGGATTTTAAGTCTGTGATTTGATTTTCTATCCGGATGGCTTGCGGAATCCTGCAGTCTGTAGTAAGATTTTCAAAGTAAATACTTCATAAGCGTCTGTATAACCTTAAGAATATGGCTTAAGGGTCTCTACCAGGAACCGCAAAATCCTGATTACAGAAAACGATCTGTTCGTTTTTTGTAATCAGGATTTTTTTGTGTTTTCTGAATGGGACCTTTAAGCCATTTTTTTATTCTATTTTATTTTTGAAAGGAAGCGTACGAACCTATGAATTTGAAAGTATACATCCTAGCATTATCCACAGTTGCAGTCGGACTCGTGGAACTGATTGTCGGAGGCATCTTGCCGACAATCGCCGAAGAGTTCGGCGTCTCGCTGAGTTCAGCCGGACAGTTGATCACCTTATTTGCATTAATCTATGCCATTGCTGGTCCCGTCTTGCTGGTGGCGACCAGCCGATTCGAACGGAAGAAAGTTTATTTGATTTCCTTGTTCATCTTTTTCCTTGGAAATATCCTGACGTTTTTCAGTCCAGACTTTACGTGGATGATGATTGCGCGCGTGTTGACTGCAGCAAGTACGGCACTCATTGTCGTCTTGTCGTTGACCATTGCGGCTAAAATCGTTGAACCGCCTTACCGCGCAAAAGCAATCGGCCTGATTTTCATGGGCATCAGCTCTTCGCTCGTTCTTGGGGTTCCGCTCGGCATCCTTGTTTCAGATGCCTTCGGCTGGCGTGTGATTTTCCTCGGCATCGCGGCATTGTCCGTCGGCTCGATGGTGCTCATCGCCCGCTATATCCAGCCAATTCCTGGCGGCACAGCCATCCCGCTCAAACAGCAGTTAAAAGCAGTGGCGAGCGCTAAAATCGGCTCCGCTCATCTCGCGACTATGTTCATGCTTGCCGGACATTATACCGTTTATGCCTACTTCACACCGTTTTTGGAGACCAACCTGCAGCTCGGTTCGTTCTGGGTCAGCCTTTGCTACTTGCTGTTCGGAATCGCAGCTGTGAGCGGCGGTGCGATCGGTGGTACCATGTCCGATTCGATCGGCTCAAAGAAAAGCATCATCATCGTTATTTCAGCGTTTGCGGTTGTCTTATTTCTGCTTCCGCTGACAACGTTCTCGCTCATCATTTTCCTGCCGGTGATGGTCATTTGGGCAGCACTGAGCTGGAGTTTGGCTCCGCCTCAACAAAGCTATTTGATTGAAACCGACCCTGCCACATCAGATATTCAGCAAAGCTTCAATAACTCCGCCTTACAGATCGGAATTGCGTTGGGTTCTGCCATCGGCGGCGTCACCTTGACGCAAACCGGCTCCGTCTCAAGCACCGCTTGGGTTGGCGCTGTGATCGTCTTGATTGCCCTTGCCTGTGCCGTCTTTTCGCTTACGCGCCCGGCAATCAACCGCAATGCAAAAAAAGCTGACAACCGGAAACTCAATGCCAGTTATGAGCAAAATTAACTTAAGTAACTAAGATCCCCGGTGAAATCAAATGATTTCACCGGGGATCTTTTTGCTTCACTCATTTGTTTCGATTCGGGAAAATAAAGTCCAAAGGCGATTTTCGCTTTTTACGCAAGATGCCTTTTTCCTTCGCTTCTTTCAGCCACTCGGGAAATTCATTCAGCATTTGATTGTACAGTTCTTCATCCGTCACTTGGTCGATGTCCGGGACATGGAAAAAATTCGCGTTATCCACGAAGCGGCCTTCCATCGTATCCAGTTTTCTCAACACATCGAAGTTCGAATCCCCGATTCCGATAAATTGCCAAAAGATCGGCTGAGTGGACGATTCCACAATGAATTTCTTAATGCCGGCTTTGCATCCGCCATCGTTGATGAAGACCAGAAAAACCGGCACATCGCTTGGCTCTTCTTTCGTGTATTTCTGAATCACATCTTTCATGACTTTCGGTTCGTCGTTTCGCCCGAACTTGTAGACACTGTCATTGGACAGGATGTTTTTTTCTACGTAGCCCATGAAAATCTCTTCTGTCGCTGCCGGCAAACGGGAAAATTCGTTGTCATACACCCAGACATCCAGCTCGCCGTCATCATCAAACTGGCTCGCTACTGCCAGCACCCGCTCCACAACTTCCTGCACAATGCCGTCACGATACAGCTTCCGCATCGATCCTGTAATGTCCAAGACAATGCCGACTTTAGCTGTAACACCGATCAATTGTTTTTTCTCCAGCACAATGCTCGCTGTTTTCTTTTTAAGGGAAATGGTACTCATCAATTGGCCTCCTCTAGTCATAATGACTCCAGTATAACGAAAATCCATAAACTTAAAAAGAAAATATTGGAAATGAAATTCTCGAAAAGACTCTATATTAAGTTGAACTAAAGAAATAGCATTTTATATACCACTTCGACTCTGAGAGAAAACGCTAAAGGTATGGAGCAAAACAGCGAAGACTCCTGCGGCTTAGCGAGACGACCGATACACCGCAGGGAGCGCAGCGGACGAGGAGGATTGGGCGCGAGCCCGCTGGAAAGCGTAGCTGTTTTGCGGAATATCGGCTACTCCAAATCATTAGTTCATCTTATATAGTTCAAATCTACTTATCACTTAAACTCGGAAGCTAGGAAAACAACTCCACCAAAATCTGTAGGACGTTCAATTGCACAAACTCTCCAAGCGCCGGCGCGTCCATGGGTGGAGCGATGAAACAGGTGCTCTTCCTGGTTCAACGCGGGAGCCATGCCCAAAGCGACCGAAGCGATTTCAGAATCCCAACATAAATGACTAATGAGCACATCTTTCTAATCTCCCCTTTACATCCTCCACCACTTCCTCTACACTGAACCCATCGGGAACAACCCGAACACAAAAACCGCATACCGTTTACTGCACTAGGGGTGCCCATTATGGCTGAGATGCAAGCGCAAGCTTCGATCCCTTATAACTCGATCAGGATAATACCTGCGTGAGGAAGTGCGGCGCATTTCTGAAATAATTCCTTTTGGTTATTTGTAGATTATGGCTGCATCTTCACGGATGCGGTCTTTTTTGTGCAAATTTTTAGGAGGAATGTTGATATGGAACCATGGCAATGCGGTACCAGCCCGATTGTCGGATTTCGCTTTTCGCTTCATCCGATGACCGGCGATTTCATCAAAGTCATTAAAGGAGCATTGAACGAAACGGACACTTCAAACGTCTGGATGCACACCGATGACGTTTCGACAGTCATTCGCGGCAAACAGAATCACGTATTCAATGTCGCAAAGGCATTAGCTTTGCATGCTGCAAAAACTGGTAAACATGTCGCATTGTCCGGCACCTTCTCGATCGGCTGCCCAGGCGATTCATCAGGGGACGTCTACTTGGAAAAAGACGATGAATTGTTGAACACCGATGCCACCAAACAATACGTGTCTTCCCAGTTTGCGCTGTATCCGATGAACAATCCGGATTATATGGCCGTCATCTACCGGGAAGTCGACCGTGCCAAAAAACAAGGGGTCTTCAACGATTCCATGCATTACGCAAGCGGCATACACGGCGATATCCATGATGTCTTCGCTTTTTACGAGGAAGCATTCACCAATTCCCGCTCAGACGAACATCGCCATCTGGTGATGACGGTATCGATGAGCATCAACAGTCCGTCCCATGGAGGTGCGTAAGGTGCTGAAATCATGGAAATTAAAAGAAGTGGTCTTGATGTCCCTGTTTGCGGTAGTTTTTGGCATCGTTTACTTGCTGTTTGTCCACGCTGCGAATATTTGGGCAGCAATCATCGGGCCGCTCGCCTATGAATGGATGTTCGGCATCTGGTTCATCGTCTCGATTATCTGCATGTACATCATCCGGAAACCCGGTGCTGCAGTTTTGTCCGAAACCATGGCAGCTGCCATTGAAGTGCTGATCGGCAATGCTGTTGGTCCCCGTCTGATCTTATCAGGCGTTATCCAAGGGCTTGGGGCTGAGGCCGCGTTTGCATTGACCGGCTATAAGCATTTTAACATCCTTATCCTTATGCTTGCAGGCATCGGATCAGCTGTCTTCAGCTTTGTCTACGGTTATTTCGTATCGGGCTATGCGGCACTGGATCCATCATTCGTCGCGTTGATGTTCACCATCCGTGTCCTCAGCGGGGCTATTATCGCCGGAATCGGCGGCAAGTATATCGGCGACGCTTTGCTTGCGACCGGTTCGCTCCGCGGCTATGCCATTGCACGCACGAAAAAAGGTGATGTGAATGCCTGAAGAAATTTTTTCTTTAACGGACCTTTCTTTCCAATTTCCGGAAGATGACGAAAAAACCTTAACCGCCATCTCCTTTTCAGTTGAGCAAGGCGAACGGCTGGTCCTAACCGGTCCAAGCGGCTGCGGCAAAAGCACATTGCTGTATTTGCTCAATCGCCTCTATCCCGATAACTGCGATGGTCTGGTAGGGGGAGAAATCCGTTTGTTCGGGAAACCTGCGGTTGAATATGCGGCAGGTGAAATCAATCACCGCATCGCGACTGTTTTTCAGGATCCTGATTCCCAGTTCTGCATGCCGACCGTTGAAGAAGAACTGGCATTCACGCTGGAAAATCTGCATGTTCCTATTGCTGATATGGAAGCGCGGATCGAGGGTGTTTTGGAATTGACAGGATTGGTGGATATTCGCCATACGGTCATCCAGTCGCTGTCTGGAGGAATGAAACAGCGCGTGGCAACCGCTTGTGCACTGATCATGGATCCGGAGGTTTTATTGCTCGATGAACCTTTATCTCACCTTGACCCTTATACCGCTAAGCAATTCGTCCATTGGCTGGAACAGCTTCAGCAAAGTTCCAATTTGACCATCCTGGCAGTCGAACACCGACTCGACAGTTGGGGCTCGTTTTTCGGGCGGGAAATCCAATTGGGCGGGAACGGCACGATTCACGCAGACCTCCCATTCATCCCGCGGCAGCCGGTTTCATTTCCTGAACGGCAGTCCAGTTGCCAGTCGGAAGTGGCCTTACAGACAGAAAAGCTTTCTGTCACAATCAAAGATCGGCAACTGCTTGCACCGGTGTCTTTTTCCGTCAGCCGTGGTGAAGTGGTGGTCATTGCCGGACCGAACGGCTGCGGCAAATCGACATTGGCAAAATCGCTGTGCGGCATCTATAAACGGACGAGCGGAAAGGTAGAATCGGATGGCATCGGCTATGTGCCGCAATCGCCGGAGTACCTGTTTCTGACCCAAAGTGTCCAACAGGAAGTCGCTTTTTCTGGGGCCTCCACTCCGTTCGAGTTAACCCAATTGATGGATAGTCTGCGTCTTGAGGAAATACAGAAAGCCCATCCATTTGCCATCAGCCATGGGCAAAAACGGCGCGTAGCGATAGCTGCCATGCTCGCGGATAAACGGCCAGTGCTGTTGATGGATGAACCGACCTCCGGACAGGATACAGCTGCGTTGCTTGAGCTATTTGCTTTGATTGACCAGCGCTCAAAAGAAGGGGCAACTTTTTTGATCATCACGCATGATATGGGATTTGCAGCGAGCTTGGCTGATTCGGTGCTGCTTATTAAAGACGGCAAAATGACCGGCAAATTTGCTGCAAAAGATGTTTGGCAAAATGATAAGCTGCTGGAACAGCATCATTTGCTGGCGCCGAAAGGAGTGTCCCGTCTTGCGGAATCTTTTGCATGACATGAATCCGTCCGTCAAGTTTGTCCTTGTTACCGTGTCGATGCTCGCACTGGCATTCTTCTTTAACCCTTGGACGCCGCTGCTGTTTTGGTTAGGTATTCTCCTCCTGCAGCTGACGATGAGCCGCACAAAATGGAAACTCTGGCTGTTGTTCATGCTGCCCTTTTCAATCGGCGCTTTCGGCTATTTATGGACCACTGTGGTATTCGGTGCAGACACAGGCGGGACTGTCATCTGGTCATTTGCCGGAATTGACGTGACGGATGAACAATGGGCTCGTGCGCTGTCATTGGCTTTACGTGTCATGGCGTTTTCCACTTTGTCGTTGCTGTTTGCATTCACCACCGATCCCGTGAAATTCATCATGAGCCTGATGCAGCAGCTAAAGCTGTCGCCTAAAATGGCATATGGCATCATGGTCGGCTATCAGTTTCTGCCGGTCATGAAAGACGAATTTACCCAGATTCAGCAGGCACAACGACTGCGAGGTGCCGAAATGAAAAAATACAGTTGGCAGCGTTTGCTCGAGATGCGCCGCATCTTGATTCCAATGCTTGCAGGCGCTGTCCGAAAAGCGGAACGTTCTGCATTTGCCATGGAAGCAAGAGGCTTCACCGGAGAGCCAAGAAGTGCCTATTATCGGCCGGTCAGGGTCGGTCGCACCGATATATGGATGTCCGGAGTTTTTTTGGTCATTCTGCTCGCCAGTTGCATTGGCGGCAGCTGGCTGAGCTGAAATGTTCAAGCTGTTTTCAGTATCATTGAACATCTTTGATAAAATCCATCCTTCAAAATGGTGATTGACTGCTAGCACTTTGCCGGCAACGTATTTCCATTATGCTGCCGGCTATGTTAATTTAAGTGGAAGCAGTGATTGCTAATTTATCGCTAATGGAGGGATTCAGCATGTACGTGACATTAACGGATTTCATCAATGAATGGCAAAAAGAAGCCGAATTGACTCAACAGGTCCTGGAAGGTTTAACAGATCAATCGCTGGAACAAAAAGTCTATCCTGAAGGACGGTCTTTGGGCCGAATCGCCTGGCACATCACGACTGGCATTCCCGACTACTTGGCTCATTTCGGTTTAGAGATCGAACAGGTCGACAACAATGAAACCGTTCCGTCATCTGCTAAGGAAATTGCTGAGACATTCAAACACCTCAGCCAAAAAGCTTCGAAAGCACTTCAAGAACAATGGACGGATGAAACCTTAAAGCAAGTGCAAAACGCTTTTGGCCGTCAGGAAACGAACGCTCAAATTCTGATGGGATTCATTAAACATTTGGTCCATCACCGCGGGCAGATGACGGTGCTGATTCGCCAAGCTGGCCTCAAGCCTTTTGGTGTTTACGGTCCCCCAAAAGAAGATTGGATTAAACTTGGTGTGGAAAATCCTCCTGTATAATGAGCTGATTGATAAAAAGACGATTGCTAATTCGAGAATCGTCTTTTTGTTTTGCTTCTGTCTTTTATTCGCTTTTTATTTTTTCTTCTTATTGCGTGTTTTGAACTTTTTAAGATAACCTTATGTAGTTTTTTACATGTATTACGGATAACAGCCATTTGTTCCCGAGGCTGCTATCGATTATAATGAAAGCAGTTACATATTTCGAATCGACGGGGAGGAATTACTGTGAATCGCTTTCAACTGCTCGATGAACAAGACAGCCGGATTTACTTTACCTTTGTCCCTCACCATCCGCATTTGTTTCCGTTGTTTGAACAGCATCTGGAAACCGTACTTGAGCGAGTCGAATCCACCATTTCTTCCGGCTACTCGAAAATATGGATCTTGAAAAAAATTGCGATCATCTGTGAAGATAAAATCAGCTACTTCCCTGACAATGAATTATTGATTGAGCCCAATACATTTATGGATACTTCTATACAAGAAGGTTACATAATATTATTATTTATTAAAGAATCGCCTTCTGCTCCCTTTGAACTTCAGCCTACCCGAAGCATTGAGAATCATCGGAACTTCGAAGATGCCCAAAAGGCAGCAACCGAGCAAATAGCCAGCCTGAAAACAGCATCCCCCAACATCGAAATTAAAGCCCTCGGCGCCAAGATGATCTACGATATCCCTTTGAAGTGACCACTTCCATAATCAGCCACTGCACTTTCAACTGATTATAAAAAACCCATTGTTTACACTTGTCCTTAAAAGGCAAGCTTAGGCAATGGGTATTTATGTATTTTATTTTGACGAGTAGGGACTGGACATCAGTATCTGCTTGCTCCACTCGGCTCTAATCGATATCCTGCCGCTTGCTCTTGTTGATCCAGTAAACCAGAAAAGCGACGCATAATACAATGATGGCTGTTTTCCAATCGACTTGTCCTGCTTCTTCATCCAAGTCTGCCTTCACCAGTTCTCGTTTCATTTCGGCTGACGACATATCAGCGAGCTTTATTTCGAGCCTTGTATATTGAATTGCCGGCAAATGTGCTTTTTGTGGGTAAGCATCCGGCACAGCCTCGAGCAGAATAGCCGTTTGTACATCACCTTTCACATGATTGCGATTTTCCAGTTGTCCACCCGTCACATGAGCCTGAACATCACTGGATAGAAACAGGCTCAAGCACAGCAACAACATTGCTTTCTTCATCTGCCTCCGCTCCTATCAGCCGTAAGCTGGACTCCTTTGTTCTCCAGCTGCAATGCACCATTAGCAGGAAAAAAAATAATAGAGGCTTCCTGGCAGCATTTGCTGTTCCACAGATGCTGAGCAGAGCACCTTTGAACAATAATTGCGCCTGAGCCTCTTCTACACTTCTGCTAACCGATAATTTCACGTCCAGACGGAATGTCTGAAAACTATTCCGAACAAAGGACGAAAGCGATCATGTCAGCATTCTCCCGTTTTTCCTAACCGGTTCCTTCCACAAATACAGGGTCACGGCCTGTTGCTGCAGGTTAACCAGCTGGCTATTGCAACACCCAAGCACAAGCTTCGCTTTTTTCCGATGGCTTGTGCTCCTTGTTTAATTTCTAATTCGTGTTCTCACATACCTTACCACAGGTGAGAATGATTATCAATATCATCAATGAATATAGAACAAAGTTTTCTAAATTTTCGTTGGCGCACACTAATGCCGCTTTGTTGAAAAAATTTCCACTAATCTCAGCATCGTATCTATTCATTTAATTAATTCCAGTTTCGCCCTCATCTGCAAGCATAAAAAAAGAGAGCTGATTTCAGCTCTCAAATGTTCCATATGTGATTTCGTCTTCATCTTGTGCATTGACGCCATTTTTGACGTGGACGACAGTACGCAAAATCAATTTTGCTTTTGGATTGTCGAGCATCCAGCGTTCATCCGGGACGATTTCAAACTGCTGCATGACCGTTTCTTTTGATTTGACCGATCCTGCAAACTCCATCGATTGTTTTCCGATGACCGTTTCATAAAAATCGAAATCGCTGTCGTCCCGTGTATCTTCGACTAGTTTAATGACGTTCAACTCGATGAAATCAATCGTTTGATCGCCATCCCCACCATCCAGATACACGGTGCCGTTCAATGTTTCGCCTTCTTCGAGATGCGGCATTTCAACTACCGTTTCGACTTTTAAAGACCCGATGCCGATTGATGATAAAAAATCTTTGAACTTCATAACGTAGAAACCCCCAACTTTTGTTAATCCTTATATACCACTATTATGCTGTTTTAAAACAATCTTATAGTTCTGTATAATCGTATTGATTTTCCAAATTGGTTTCATGTTTGTTGTAACGGCGTTTAAAGAGCCTATAAAAATGGGAAATCAAGACCCGAAGCAACGCATACATCGGAATCCCTAAAATGACGCCGACAACACCGAATAGCGATCCCGCTGTCAAAAGCACAAAGATGATCGTCACCGGATGGATAAATAATGTTTTTCCCATAACTTGAGGAGAAATCAAATTTCCTTCCACCAATTGCACAACCGTCCAGACAATTGCCAGCTTAACCAGCATGAATGGGGATGTAACAAGTGCAATAATGGCGGCAGGAGTGATGGCAATAGCAGGCCCTATATAGGGCACAATGCTGGTCACCATGGCTAAAACCCCCAGCAGCAAGGCATAATCCATGCCAATGATCAGGAATCCGATATAAACCATGACACCAATGCAAAATGCTACAATCAGCTGCCCTTGTATGTAAGCCCCCAATTGCTTATCCGCTTCCGTGAATACTTCACGCGTATCGTCGCGGAATCTGGGCGGCAAGAGTTTGAGGAAATACTCCGGCAATTTCTCGCCGTCCTTCAACAGGTAAAACAGGATAAACGGAACGATGACCACCGATAAAATAACGCCAGTAATCGTGGAAATTAAACCAGTCACCCCTGTAATGATGCTGGTCACGGTATTTTGCAGTGTATCTGCAATATTGCCAGGCAACGTTGCAAGCAAGGTGTCGATTGTAAAGTTGGATTCACTGTAGTAATCACCGATATACGAGGTTCTTAAAAAGGCATCCACATCCGTCAGCAATTGCATAAAATACGTCGGAAACTCTTCAATGAGTGTTTGGAATTGTGATTTTAAAAATGGAAATACCAAGACGATCAATAATGTGATCAGTCCGACCACGCCAAGAAAGATGATAAGGATCCCCCAAATGCGCGGGATTTTAAAATTCTCCAGCATGCGCAACACCGGCCGCAGCAAGTAGAAGAAGATCAATGCCAACACAATCGGTAAGACTACGGTTTTCATGAATACGCTAAGCGGGTGGAAAATAAACGAAACCTCTTTGAAAATGAAAACCACCAAGCCAAGCAGCAATAGCGTAATCAGCGTGAATATGGTATTTCTTCCGCCTAAAAATCGAATGTAATTTGTAGCAAAAAACGATGGCTTGTCCTCTGGCTGCATAAGCTTCCCCTTTTCTTAATAGACTATATACCTTCATATTATCATATCATCTGATAATTTAGTCTAAGGGTTGTGACAAATATTCACTTAAGGCCTGTTTATTCTGTTCTACATCAATATCGAGAACCGATCCTGCATGGGAGTAATTCCCGTAACTATAGCTGTTTTCAACAGGCAAAGTCAGACGGCCCACTTCCCCGCTTCCGCCGGTTGCCAACTGTGTCGCCAGTTTCACTTGATCGGTCAAAGGCATATCCGTTTGGACATAGCCTTGCAAAGCTCCTGCCATTTTCGGGTATTTCGGAATCGCAGAAATGCTGATCAATTCGTCTTTCATGCCCGCAATCACTTGTTGTTGGCGGCGCACACGGCCAAAGTCGCCTTCATCGTCTGCGCGGAAACGCGCATACCCTAAAAGCTCTTTGCCGTTCAGGTTCTGGACACCTGGCTCCAATGAGACCCCAATCCGTTTCGACATCGCTTTTTCCACATCGATTTCTACGCCGTTTGGAGCTGCCACATCAACCAGACTTTCAAAGCTCTCAAAATCAATCACTGCGTAATGATGAATTTCCACACCGAACATGTTTCTCAGCGTATCCGCCAGCAGATCCACACCGCCTTCACCGTGTTTTTCTCCTAAATAATAGGCCGTATTTAATTTATAGGATTGATAACCGGGAATATCCGCATATATGTCGCGCATGAATGACGTCAGCTTGATTTCCCCATTTACTTTATCATGTGTAGCGAGCATCATTGTATCTGTGCGTGAAAATTCTTCTCCACGGGAATCGACACCCAATACCAGGATATTCTCGTAATCACCGTTTGCTTCATCTCCATCAAATGCTACTGGTTCTTGCTCGGTATTGTCTTCTGCTAAACTTACTCCACTTTTAAATTGTATGAATGCATAAGCACCAACTGCAATAAGAGCGACCATTAGCAGGAAGATGATGCCGCGCAGCCGTACTCTTCTTTTTCTGCGTCTTTTTCTTCTGACAGGTTGTAATTCTTCTTCCATAACAGATCTACTCCTTTCTAAACTTTTACGTCAATATGACGCGCGGGTATGCATTAAGTTTCAAGATTTTCTTTAAATAAATGAAAAGAATCAGGAATATAGGCTTTTTCTCATATGAAACCATTGAATTCACAAAAAAATTAATGCCCATTGCCGTTTAAAAGCCCACCTTTTGATTTCCAATGGTAAATTCATTGTAAATAAAACATTTTAATTGTCGTGAATCAAGCGGAGTGGTAAGATTTTTCTTACCTACTAAAAGATGATGTAGAAATTAGCTTTTCTTCCTATATAAACAGCAAGATGCCGAAAAGCCCAAAATCTCATCCGCAAAGTATAAAACAGGTTATCACTAATTCGAGAGGAGACATAATTATGACAGAAAAAGCGACATTCGCAGGCGGCTGCTTTTGGTGCATGGTCAAACCGTTTGATCAGTTTGACGGCATTGAGCAGGTAGTTTCCGGCTATATTGGCGGGCATATCGAAAACCCTACATACGAACAGGTGAAATCGGGTACTACCGGACATATGGAAGCCGTGGAAATCACGTTCCAACCGGATATCTTCCCGTATGAACAATTGCTGGATATCTTTTGGCAGCAGATCGACCCGACTGACAACGAGGGCCAATTCCAGGATCGCGGCTCCTCCTACCGGGCTGCTATTTTTGTCCACAACGATCAGCAGCGGGCGCTGGCTGAAAAAACAAAGCAGGACCTTGATGCCAGTGGGCGTTTCGACAAACCTGTTGTGACAGAAATCATGGATGCCGTCCCTTTCTACAGAGCGGAAGAGTACCATCAGGATTTTTATAAGAAAAATGCCGAGCATTACAAAAAAGACCGTGAAGAATCCGGACGGGATGCATTTCTGTCCAATGCCTGGGAAAAAGTTGACGCTTGAAGCGTCAACTTTTTTTCCCCTCATTTATTAACGGATTATTCCGTCAAATCGCCTATTTACATTCGAATTAGGGAGGAACTCGATTGAAGCTTATAGAATCCATCGACCCGATTGTGATGCAATTAGTGATTTTACCGACAATGGTTATAGGAATCGGCATTGTGCTCGCTATCTTGACCAAAAGAATTTATGTCGGTCCGATTACTACGATGTTATTGATCTTAAGTTATAATTTTTGGTATTTCTCTTCATTTTTTCCGAATTCAAAACTGTCATTCACTATGGTTTCTTCCTGGTGCATCATTTTCCCGTTGATCTCGCTGTATCTTTCCTGGCTCTTTATCCTGCAGCCGAAAGCGATCAAAGAGTTCTTCCTCCCGGATATCAAGAAATAGCCTCTTTCTTATTTGTGAGCAGGAAAGCAAAAATGAACATCAGCACAATAAAACTAAGCAGCATCAACAACGTAATCGTGTGATTGCCTGTCTGGTCATAAACGATGCCAATCGTCAACGGCATGAAAGCCGAAATGATATAGCCGCCTGATTGCGTCATAGCCGTCCAGCGATTGGCTTCATCAGCAGAAGCGGTCTCATCAAGAGGCATCAATAAGGCAATCGGGAATAGCCCCCCCAGCGCAACACCGATAAAAGCAGCCGCGATCCAAATCGTGGCGAGACTTCCGAACAGCAGCAGCAGTATCCCGATTGTGCCGGAAGCCAATATAATTACCGTCCACATGAAACGATTAGGAAATCGATTGAAAAATTGCGGAATGCTGATGCTTCCTGCAATCTGGACGGCAGTCATTAATGTCAGTACACCACCGGCTGCCAGGATCGACATTCCTTTTTCAATGGCAATCGGCGCTAGCCAGGTCAGCATAGAAAAGAATAATGCCGATTGGCAGCCGAAAAAGATCAGCATATACCAAGCCCGTTTATTTTTCCATGGCGATAAAGCGACAGCGCTGTCCCCTGCTATACTCTCCACTTTCACTTCAATCGGCTGTTTCACTTGCAGCCAAACGATGATAGCAGCTATCGACAAAAGGCTCCAACTTGCAATTGCCAGCGGCCAATCAGCAATCGTGTAAAAGACACCGGTCAAACCCGCGGACAAAGTCGCCCCGAGTCCCATTCCGAACGAATAGACTCCAATCAATGCAGCAGTACGCAATGGAAAATCACGTTTAATCATGGCAGACAGCAAAGGTCCAATAATAGCAATCGCCAAACCAATGATAAAAGCGGTGCCAAGCAGAACCGGATAAGTTGGCCAAAAGCCTCTGACTAGCGTAAACAGTCCGATTGCCATTAATAATAATGCGATTGAACGCTTTAAGCCGAACTTCCGGCCAAAACATACAGCCAGTGGCGCAAATAACCCCATGCAAAAAACCGGAATCGCCGTCAGCAAACTGACTTCGCTATTGCTTAGATTTAAATCTGCACGTATAGGCTCGAGCATCGGGCCGATGGACGAAATGGCTGGCCGCAGGTTCAAGGCAACGAACAATATGGCCACTATCATCAATCCCAATGTTGATTTCTTTTGCTTTTCAACCACGTTTTTTCCTCCTGTTAACTAACTCAAATATGTATAGCTTGTTCCATGGAGCAGGCCGCTGCCTTCCACTCCTTCTTCCCCCAGCGGGCTCGCGCCCAATCCTCTCGCCTGCTACGTAAAAACCGGTGCTCCTGCATCGCAGCGCTAGCTTTGTCTAAGGAGTCTCCGCTGTTTGGCTCTGTATCTCTAGCGTTTTTTCTCAGCGCGAGGCGGTGTCTCAAATATTATTCCTTTAGCTCAACTAACTATACTAAACGGGCATATTACTGTTTAAATGGTTTTCAAATTAATGCCTTACGCCAAACTTGTGTTCTCACCCTCGCATCATTTAAAATGGAGGTGTGAAAGGCGGGTAGTCAATGAAGCTCGTAAACTGGAGTTACGCAAAACGCTATAACATAAAAGCGATTTTCGATGAGTTTCCGCATGTCGTTGTCCTGTTCCGCCAAATCGGCGGCTACTACTTTATCTATTCGATGAAAGGCCTAACCCCCGAACATATTCCCGGGCGGCGCGAATATGTTCGGATGGAGTATTTGCTTAACAAGGAACTTGGCTTGTTGGAAGCTTATTTGGAACGCAAAACGAGGTAAAATAAGCTTATATTTTTAGTTTATCCGAGACCACGGGCGATTGCTATCGATTTCCGTGGATTTCGTGGTATACTCTTCTTATTGTGAAATTTAGGAGGTACGTATAAATGATAGCTGTAAATGATGTGAGTCTTCGCTTTGGTGACCGCAAACTATTCGAAGATGTAAATATTCAATTCAACCCCGGCAATTGCTACGGATTGATTGGTGCCAATGGTGCCGGCAAATCGACGTTCATCAAAATTCTGTCAGGTGATCTTGAAGCGCAATCCGGAAATGTCTATATGGGATCAGGCGAACGCCTTGCTGTTCTAAAGCAAAACCATTTCGAATACGAAGAGTACGCGGTTCTGGAAACCGTCATTATGGGACATAAGAAATTATATGAAGTCATGTCCGAGAAAAACGCCATCTACATGAAAGAGGATTTCTCTGATGAAGATGGGATGCGTGCAGCCGAGCTCGAAGGCGAATTCGCTGAATTGAACGGTTGGGAAGCTGAATCTGAAGCGGCTATTTTGTTGCAGGGCCTTGGCATTTCTGAAGACCTCCACGACAAGAAAATGTCCGAACTTTCCGGTTCCGATAAAGTGAAAGTGCTTTTGGCACAAGCTTTGTTCGGCAAACCTGATGTTCTCTTGCTGGATGAGCCTACCAACCATCTGGACTTGAAAGCCATCCAATGGCTGGAAGAATTCCTGATCAACTTTGACAACACCGTCATCGTTGTCTCGCATGACCGTCACTTCCTCAACAAAGTATGTACGCATATTGCCGACCTTGACTTCGGAAAAATTCAATTGTATGTAGGAAACTACGACTTCTGGTACGAATCAAGCCAATTGGCAACACGTTTAGCATCGGATCAAAACTCTAAGAAAGAGGAGAAGATCAAAGAGCTTCAGGCCTTTATCGCCCGCTTCTCCGCAAACGCTTCGAAATCGAAGCAAGCGACGTCACGGAAGAAAATGCTTGATAAAATCGAGCTGGATGATATCCGCCCTTCTTCACGTAAATATCCGTTCGTCAACTTCACCATCGGCCGCGAAATCGGCAACGATGTGTTGACTGTCAAAGATGTCAGCCAAACTGTTGACGGCAATAAATTATTGAACAATATCAGCTTTAACTTAAACAAAGACGACAAAATCGTCTTGATCGGTGATCCGCTTGCAAAATCAGCGCTTCTGCGTATTCTCGCAGAAGAAGACCAACCGGAATCCGGTTCGGCTCGCTGGGGAGTTACGACTTCACGCGCTTACTTGCCGATCGACAACACGTCCTATTTTGAAGGAAGCGAAACGTCATTGGTCGACTGGCTTCGCCAGTACTCACCAGAAGACGAAAGCGAAACCTTCCTTCGCGGCTTCCTCGGCAGAATGCTGTTCTCCGGCGAAGAAGTGAAAAAGAAACCTTCTGTTTTATCCGGTGGCGAAAAAGTACGCTGCATGCTTTCAAAAATGATGCTGTCGCACGCTAACGTCCTGTTATTGGATGAACCGACCAACCACTTGGATCTTGAATCGATCCAGGCATTGAACAATGGCATGATCGCCTTCAAAGGCGCCATGGTCTTCACTTCCCATGACCATCAGTTTATCCAGACAGTTGCAAACCGCGTGATTGAAATCCGTGAAGACGGAACGATCCTCGACAAGCAATTGACTTATGATGAATTTTTGGAATGGAAAGATACACAAGGCATCACCAACTAATCCAACTACCCGCAACAGCCCGCTCGGTTAAACGAGCAGGGCTGTTGCTTTTTTAATACAGAAAAACAGGCAAAGCCGCGGATGTCTTCACATCCCTGGCTTTGCCTGTTGGTTTTATTTGGTGAAACGTTTCACTAAACGGCCTGCAGGCAATTTGGAAACGTATTTATTTCCTGAGTTGGAGACTTTTTTGACAAGCGCCAATAAATCTTCATCTCCTGCCCAATGCTCGGTGATGACTTCTGTCGGGAATTTATTTAAAAGCGTATTGATGACAAATACGGCCACGACAACATCGTCGAGGAATCCGCCTGGCCCTACAAGAATTTCCGGCATAAAATCAATCGGTGCGATAAAATACATAATACCGGCACCAACTGCCGCTTTGCTCTTCGCATCAATCCGTCCGTCCAGCATCATCTTCGTCAGCAAGTGAAAAAGGTCTGGAGCGAAAAGAACATATCCGCTGACTGTTCCAACCACTCCGGGTTTATTGTCTACCCATTTCTGGACTTTCGCCCGGAGCTTCTGGTAGAAATCCTGTTGTTTTTCTTCGCTTGGCATCGGTTTTTTTAAGTATTCATTCGTCATTTGAATGTCCCCCCTCCATCTTACTTCTATGCAACTATCACTTTTGGCTTGACCATCAGAATACTAATGTTACATTTGTCGCTACACGCTCTTTATCGGCTACGCCTTGATAGACGGTGAATTTCACCGGTTGCCCAGGATTCAGTTTCCGGAGGCCATCTACATTGATATTGATCTCTTCGAAAAAGAAATCTTCGCCGTTGTCTCCAGTAATCATGCCTACACCTTTGGTTTCATCAAACGATTTTACTTTGCCTTCCATACTTAAAACCTCCCATATTCTCGTTATCCAGTCTTTTATTTATACCCTGACAAGTCTGAATAAAAACCTTCACGGCAAGAAGCCGGAACAAATGGACGTCTCTCACTTCTTTAAAGAAAGGAGTAGAATGAAATATAGAACCGGGAGCAGGAAAAGCATACAGGATTTTCGCTGAATTGATGCAAAAAAAGAACCACTCTGGAGAGAGTGGTTCTTGGACATTAGACTTTAGTTACGTTAGTAGCTTGTGGTCCGCGGTTTCCTTCTTCAACTTCGAATTCAACGCGTTGTCCTTCGTCAAGCGTTTTAAAGCCTTCGCCTTGGATAGCTGAGAAGTGTACGAATACATCGTCTCCGCCTTCAACTTCGATAAACCCGAAGCCTTTTTCTGAGTTAAACCATTTTACTGTTCCTTCTTGCATGTAAATTACCTCCTGTGGTAAAAAAATTTTCAATATGGAATCTTTTCAAATAAAAAAATTCACATATTCCCAAAAGTACCATCACTTGCTGATCACTTTTGGGAATGCGTGAATAGCGGTAATTGGTCAAGATTTCATGTTGTTACTATCAGTATAGCAAATTGACTACAAAAGTCAAATAAATCTAAAAACTTATCTTTGGAACCCCATCAACTAGCCATATAAGACTATGAAAAATCTGCAGATCCTCTTCGCACTTTTCGCAATATTCCATTTCCTCCTCATTCCAGTAAGCATCAAAAGCTAAATCCCGTTTTTCATGATTGGCAAATTGCAGACCGAAAGCCTGCTTCTGTTCTTCTAAATAACGCTGTGCTTCCTCGTCAGAAGAGAATTGTTGAAGAGAAACGATTTTTTCTTCCCAATCATCGAACATCCACCAAGGTTCATAATCTGCTCGAGTGTAGACGATTTCATGCATAGTTCCAGCCCCATTTCTTCCTAATTAGCATTTTGCCAAATATTTTACAGCTTGTAAAGCGTTTTGCATGATATTTTCAAGAGATTCGAAAGTTTGTATTGACATGCAGTTTCACGTAAAATATAAGGTAGAGCAAGCATCGAAACGAAACTTTTCGGTGTCCAGGACGTATAGTTAAGTAGCAATAAAGGAGGTCCATTGCATGAAGCCCTTAAAGCCGATTGAAAATTTCATCAAAAGGCAATCCGTCAGCCTGCCTCTCATGACTGTGATGTTTCCGGTCCTTTATTTGGGTGCAGAGATCGGATTGATCGCATCTGGAGCTGTGGCAGCTGGAACCTATCTTGCCAGCAACACGACCATCAAGCAAGTTCAACTTTCATCAGACTCCAAAAATCTCGGGATGACCCGCAGTGAATTTAAAAATGTCAGAAACCAGATAAAAGAAGGCAAAGATAAAATCAAACAGCTTCAAAGCAATTATTATAAAGTCCGTTCCATTTCATCTTTCAAGCAATTGATGGATATGACAAAGATTGCGAATAAAATCATTACAGTAGTCCAACAAAACCCCAGAAAATTCTACTTGGCTGAGCCGTTCTTCTATTCCCATCTGGATTCAGCGATTGAATTGACGGAGAAATACACATTATTGGTTGGGCAGCCTGTCAAAGACCGCGACATGCGCGTCGCTTTGCAGGACACCCGGGAAATGCTTTTGTCGCTCAATAAAGTGATGGAACAAGATCTGAAGCAAGTGCTATCCAGCGATGTCGAAAGACTCCGGATGGAATTGGATTACGCCCAATTGGCTGTCGATAAGCATAATAACAAGCAACAGAAATTACTCGTTCAGCCAGAGCCTGAACACGAGGGAGACGTGGAAGATGACAGAAAAACCATCAACTCGAAGTGAATTGGATGATTTATTGGAATCGCCTTTTGGCATGCAATTGGAAAAGCAGGAGCAGTCTGTAGCTGAACAGGCAGAAGGGCGCCCTGTCGCTTTAATGGATCGCTTAACGAAAGATGAGCAAGCGAAAGCACGTGAGCTCGCCAAGCAAATTCCCGTCGGCAATAACGAAGCGATTCTCACATACGGTGCCAATGCCCAAAATCAGCTGAGCCAGTTTTCGCATAAAATGCTCGATCATGTGCAGCGCAAAGACATCGGCCCTGTCGGTGACGTGCTCCACGATCTAATGAAGAAACTGGAAGAACTGAATCCTGAAGAATTGACGCAAGGGAAAAAATCAGGCATCCGCAAGCTTTTTTCGAAAGCCAAGTATTCAGTCCAGGAAATGATGACCAAATACCAGAAGCTCAGCACACAAGTCGACCGCATCAGCATCCAGCTCGACCATTCCAAACGCGGACTGCTTGATGATGTCCAGATGCTTGAGCAACTTTATGACCAGAACAAAACGTATTTTCAGGCATTGAATGTCTATATCGCTGCCGCTGAATTGAAGCGCGATGAAATTATGAGCGAAACAATCCCCGCCCTCCGCAAAAAAGCAGAGAGTTCACAGGATCAAATGGTTTATCAGGAAGTCAACGACATGATGCAATATGTCGACCGTCTGGAAAAACGGCTGTATGACCTGCAGCTGTCGCGCCAAATCACCATCCAAAGCGCACCGCAGATCCGCATGATTCAACAGACCAACCAAACCTTGGCGGAAAAGATCCAGTCATCCATCATGACATCGATTCCATTATGGAAAAACCAGATTGCCATCGCGTTGACATTGAATAAACAGATGAAAGCTGTCGAAGCGCAAAAACAAGTTACGTCTACCACCAATGACCTGCTTTTGAAAAACTCTGAGATGCTGAAGATGAATTCGATTGAAACTGCACGTGAAAATGAGCGCGGCATCGTTGAAATCGATACGTTGAAGAAAACGCAGGAAAACCTGCTCGAAACCATCGAAGAAACACTGAAGATCCAAGCGGAAGGCCGCAGAAACCGCAAAGCCGCCGAGCTCGAAATCGGCCGCATGGAAGAAGACTTGAAACAGCGCCTTCTGGCGATCCACGATGGCAATGAAAACAATCAATAACAGCAAATCCCCGGAAGCTCCATCGCTTCCGGGGATTTTTTTCTGTGTTTTATTTGTATGGAAAGTATTTCATCGGCTTCAGCAAGTATTTGAGGGCCAATGGAAAGTATTCCGGCCATTTTGGAAAGTATTTTATGCTTGCCGGAAAGTAAATCCTTATATTGGAAGTCAATCTTCGAAAAGGCCCGTATTAGCCGCACATAATGAAAAATCATCCCGCCTGGATCACCAGATGCAAACTCCTTTTCAACAGGCGCAGCGTCTGTTCGACAAACTGCTCGAGAGAATCGGCACTGACGGATTTATTGCCATACATCATCCGGTAAAACGCCGCTTGTTCTTCTGTAATGGAATCTCCGCTCAAAAACAGATGCAACACTTCAATGCCTTGCTTTTTCGCCTCCGAAACAGCGTTTGCCGTATCTACTACGCCGTTTTCAGCGTAGTTGTAGGCAGATGGCTCCCCATCGGAAAAGACCAGTAAAAAGCGGTGTTTTTCGGTCCGCCGTTTCAGCCGGCTGTTCATCCAGCGTATGGCAAAACCGTCCCGATTGTCTTCATGCGCATCCAATGAGGCAATTTCCTGTGCATGGTCTCTGCCCCGGTCTTCGAATTTATGCATCCACTGAAAATAATTCGGCTGTTCAGTATCACTTGCCTCGTACGCATCTTCATAGAATAGGACGATTTCATGAGGCACATCCAAGCCTCGTAACACATCGTGGAAAAGCAGGACAGCCTGCTTGGTCTCATCCAGCTTGTCGATCATGGAAGCCGAGCCATCAATCAAGAGACAGAAAACCGCATCCAGTTCTTTGGAAGGCGCTGTTTTCCGGTAGAAAGGTTTAGGCCGTTCTTCAATCACCAACGGCATCAGTTTTTTCGACAGCCGGCCTGCGTTCAAATTGCTGCGGACGCCTTCCTGCCTTTGCGTCATGCGCTTTTTCAATTCTTTCAGCAAAGCCCGCACATACGGTGCTTGTTTGTTTCGCCAGGCTTCGATTTCCAGACGATGGTCCCTTTCTGCCAGCAACCTGGACTCGTGGTATACGACCTGATCATTGGCAGATCCGAATCGACCTTCCGCTTTTTTCGGCTTGCTTGCCATCTGCCGATCTTCTGCATCACTGTCTTCCAAATGTTCTCCGCTTGAATCTCCTTTGGCGGTCTGTTGGACGTCTGCTGTGCCTTCTTCTTCCCTGCCGCCTTCTGCCAATTGGGAATCTCCACGTTCGAGCTCAAACTCCATTGCTGGCGCCTCGCTCTTTTCAGTTTCCCTGTGCCAGGCTTGGAACCATTCCTCAATGGTCTCAATTTCTTCAGGTTCATCTGACTCTTCGGCATCAATGCCTTCGTGATAATGAAACGGCGGAGCTTTATCGACTGCTTCGCCAAATGTGTAGTACGTATGCAAAGCATCCGACTCCAGCAGAAATTCAATCCGGTCCATAATCCGATTCACTACTTTTACGGAGTCCATCGTCGTTCTTGCATCAAATAACTCGGTCCAGATGAATGATAAAGCATTAAAACGCTCTCCAGCATTCACTTCGACACCGCGCAAACTCAAATAAGCCGCATTGATCAACAAATCGCTTGTAAAGCCTTTTTTCAGATTCTGCTGGAATTGATCTTCGTGGTAATCGGTGTAAACAGCTTCCCGCGTATCGAAAGCTGCAGCCGTACCAGGACGTGCCGCTTTTATCTTCTCGGACAGCCGAAACTCTTCTGCACATAATAATAATTGTTCCCTTAAACTCGGCAAAGCGGTATCCACTTGTTTGAAACGGCGCCATGCAGCCAAGCTGAAATCGCGCCAATAGCCTGCTGCCATCAAATAGATATCCGACAAGTAACCGTTGCGCTCGATCCGTTTTGTGCGATGCCGCCAAAACACACT
The DNA here is from genome assembly GCF_016820615.1 of Planococcus beijingensis. NCBI lineage: Bacteria > Bacillati > Bacillota > Bacilli > Caryophanales > Caryophanaceae > Planococcus > Planococcus beijingensis. Next base: position 1,158,717 of record NZ_JADHDZ010000001.1, on the reverse strand, counting down.
GATGGACATGGCGGATTCAGATGGCCGCAGTTCCACCAATTTGCGTGTCGTCACCTTCAAATAAGGGGCATCCGCCAACGCACCGGCAAGCAACTCCATTTGATGAAGCATTTTCGTATCGATGGTTTCGTTATTGAATTGGATAAAGCGATTGACTGATGCCATCTTTTCCACCTACTTTTTCCAAGTATGAGCCAAGTCCATGAACAAATCGCGTTCACTTTCATCTTCCAACTTTTCGGCAATCGCGTATCGCACGGCGCGCAGCGGATCCATGTATTGGGCCAGCGCCGTAGCATCCAGCAAACTGCGGATCGAAGCGGCTTCTTCCGACAACAAACCATTCTTCACTTGCTTCATCAAGTCTTCCGCCAGATTCAGCATAAACGATTTCAGAGTTCCGTCTGCATCCGGGAATTCACGGTTCCAAAGCTCTGCAAGCTGCTGGCCGGTCAAATAAGGAATCGGATACGCAATGAAGCGGTTCTTCAACGCTTCGTTCATCGGTGCCGTGCCGATATAGCCTTCATTGATCGCTGAAATGACGCCGAAATCCGGATGGGCTTCAATCACTTCTCCGGTAAACGGATTGGTCATCATGCGGCGATGATCCAGCGCGCTGTGCAGAATCGGCAGCGTTTCGGCTTTGGCCATATTGATTTCATCAATATATAGGAAATGGCCTTTTTTCATGGCAGTTACGACAGGACCTTCTACAAACTCGATGACGCTTTGGCCATCCCGCTGCACCAAAGTCTTAAAGCCCAATAGCGCTTCAGCATCGAGGTCAACCGAACAGTTGATGCTTTGCATCGGCTGGCCGAAAAGAGCCGATATGCTTTCAGCCAGCTTGGTCTTGCCTGCTCCGGTCGGTCCTTTCAGCAATACAGGCTTGCGCAATACCACTGCTGATAGAATATCCTGCCAGAGATGGTTATCGGGAGCAATATAACCCGGCTTTCCGATTAATTTAGTGTAATCTTCATGTCTCCGTTCTTTACGCTTCGTGATATCCTGTTCAATCAATGACATTCCTATTCCTTCTTTCCACAGAAAAAGCCGATGTGAATCCATCGGCTTTTTGACATTCTTTATGGCTGGCAGCAGCCAATTGTACCGGCAAAAGTCGCCGCTATTCGGTTGTCCCGCATTAACGGGCAGCAATGGAAAAAATCCTCTCTATTGCTGAAGATTTCTTTTGATCACTCGAAATATGTTTTGTAGAATCCGCCAATTTTGCCCGTGTTATCCACGACAAAAATGAATTCTTCGGTTTCGTTTTTCACTTCGTATTCTTTGCCTACAGTCAGCACATTGGAAACCAAAAACTTAGCTGCGTCGGTATGTTTGCATGTGACCGTTTTGATTGTTTCTTTTTCCAGCCATTCGTTGTGAATCATCGTCCTCATCCTTTTCTATCTGTCTATCCTTCAGTATAAGGAAAACCCCGGTTAATTTCAAACCGGCTCCTGAAAATCTATTGTTCCTGCACCACCGATATACCTAAAAGATAAAACACCTTAATTTTCGAGACGTTTCACTTTTTCGTAAACTTTGCGCTATACAAATAGCGCAGCAGGGCCGCTGCTACAATAAGGACCGATACCAAGACCAGAAAACCCTGGAGGTGTTCAAGAATGGTCTGATAAGCATAAGGGAACATCCTGCCAATATTAAAGTAGATGAACATCCAGACAAAGCCGGCTGTATAAGCAAACATCAAATAGCGCATAAAAGGAAAGCGGTTGGCTCCGACGACATATGGCATAGCCCAACGGATTCCCGGCAGGAAAAAACTGAAAGCGATCGCCCATTCCCCATTCTTTTCAAGAAAGGCACTAAAGCGGCTGATTGGGCCATTCAGGGGCGTCTTGTTCAACCGGTTCAACAGCCGGTGCCCCAAACTGCGGCCGATAAAGTAGGCAAACGTATTACTGGTGACCAATCCCAAATAAGCGGAGAGAAAAGCATAGACCGGCTTAAAATAACTGATTTCCGTCAACACGCCTGAAAATGCCGCAGCCACTTCATTGGGAATCGGCAGTCCGAACAGCAACAGCCAATTAAAGACGAACATGCTGAAATAACCGTATTCCTTCACTAATTCAATAAAAAATGAGATATCCATGGATTTCTACCGCCTTTAGGCTGTTCTTATCCTTATGATGACAAAAAAAAGATAGTCCTGCAATGCAGGACTATCAGAGTGATCAATTCTTAAGATTCAAGCAACAAATCTTCAGGGTTTTCGATCATATCTTTAACCATTTTCAAGAAGCCTACAGAATCGCTTCCGTCAATGACACGGTGATCATAAGAAAGTGCAACGTACATCATCGGACGGATTTGGACTTCGTCGCCGATAGCAACAGGACGTTTTTGGATTGTGTGCATTCCAAGAATACCAACCTGTGTTCCGTTCAAAATTGGTGTAGACATCAATGATCCGAATACCCCACCATTAGTGATCGTGAATGAACCACCTGACATATCAGCAATTGAAAGCTTTTTATCGCGTGCTTTAGTCGCAAGTTCACCGATAGTTGCTTCAATTTCAGCGAAGTTCTTTTTGTCCGTGTCGCGAACGATCGGTACAACAAGGCCTTCTTCAGTTGAAACAGCAATCCCGACATCATAGAACTGTTTTAGAAGGACATCTGTCCCGTCCAATTCAGCGTTGACATATGGGTATTTTTTCAATGCAGCTGTAACGGCTTTAGTGAAGAATGACATGAAGCCAAGTTTCACGTCGTTGTTTTTAAGGAATTGGTCTTTTTTGCGGCTGCGCAATGCCATAACGTTTGTCATGTCAATTTCGTTGAATGTAGTCAACATGGCAGTTGATTGTCTTACTTCAAGCAGACGTTTTGCAATCGTTTGACGGCGTCTTGTCATTTTTTCACGGATGATGCGGCCATTTTCTTCATCAGAAGAAGGAGCTGCAGCTTTTGGTGCTTCCGCTTTTGCAGCAGGAGCGCTTGCAGCCGGTTTTGATCCGTGAGCTTCTACGTCCTGAACGCGTACACGGCCCATTGGGTCAACTGGCGTGATAGCAGCCAGGTCGATTCCTTTTTCGCGTGCTAATTTGCGTGCAGCAGGGCTTGCGATTGTCCGGTCAGAAGAAGATTGCTCTTCAGCTGCTGGATCTTTTTCAACAGGCTCTTGAGTTGCAGGAGCTTCTGTTTTAGCTGGTTCTTCGGATTTTTGTGGAGCTTCTTCAGCTTTAGGTGCTGCAGCTTCGCCAGAACCTTCGCCAACGATTGCGATTACTTGTCCAACTTCAACTGTATCGCCTTCTTGCGCTAAATGTTCTTGAACGACTCCAGCTTCTTCGGAAATAACTTCAACGTTGACTTTATCTGTTTCCAACTCAACGATGAATTCTCCTTTTTCAACTGTTTCGCCCGGCTGTTTAAGCCACTGAGCGATTGTTCCTTCTGTAATCGATTCTGCTAATTCTGGTACTTTGATCTCTGCCACAAAAAATTCCTCCTTAGATTATCCTTACAATTTAGCTAATGCTTCATCAATGATGCGTGCTTGTTCAACTTTATGCGCTTCTCCATCGCCTTCTGCAGGGCTTTGGCGCTGAATACGTCCGTAATATTTCACTTCTTTGCCGTCTGCCGCTTCACGCAGGTATGGATCCGCAAATGTCCATGAACCCATGTTTTGAGGCTCTTCCTGTACCCAAGCCAATTCCTTGGCATTCGGGTAACGGTCAACGATGGCTTTGATTTTTTCGGATGGGAATGGATACAGCTGCTCGACGCGGACAATATGCGCCCACTCGTAGCCTTTTCCATCTTTTACCCGTTCTGCTAAATCAATCGCCATTTTCCCGCTCGCAAATAGAATACGTTTCACTTTTTTAGCATCTTTGCCCATGTTCGGTTGTTCGATGATTGTCTGGAAGTTGCCTTCTGTCAAATCAGCTACATCCGCACCAACTAGAGGGTGGCGAAGCAACGATTTCGGTGAAACGATGATTAATGGGCGAATCGACTCTTCTCCAAGCATTTTAGCCTGACGGCGTAAAATGTGGAAATAGTTTGCTGCACTTGAAAGGTTTGCAACCGTCCAGTTGTTTTCAGCAGCCATTTGGAGGTGTCTTTCCAAGCGGGCACTCGAGTGCTCAGGTCCTTGTCCTTCATAGCCGTGCGGCAATAGCATGACCAATCCGGATTTTTGTCCCCATTTTGCGCGTCCCGCTGAAATGAACTGATCGAACATCATCTGTGCCATGTTGGCGAAATCGCCGTATTGGGCTTCCCAGATGACAAGCGCTTTGTCGTTTTCAACATTGTAGCCATATTCGAAGCCAAGTACAGATGCTTCACTCAACGGGCTGTTGTAGACGACAAACGATGCTTTAGCATCTGAGATGTGATGCAACGGCACAAGTTCATTGCCGTTCTTTTCATCATGCAGTACAAGATGGCGATGAGCGAATGTTCCGCGCTGCGCATCCTGGCCAGTCAAACGAATCGGATTGCCTTCTTGCAGGATCGTACCGAATGCAAGCGTTTCAGCATGTGCCCAGTCAATCTTGCCTTTGCCGTTGAACGGATCTTCACGGCGTTTCAGAATGCGCGCCAACTTGCCGAATGCAGAGAAATCACTTGGCCAAGACAGCAATTCTTCGTTCATCTTCGTCAGAACATCTTTGTCGATGCCTGTCGGAACTTCAGGATAGCCATTCAAGACGCCGTCAGGAATCTCGACTTTCGGGAAATCCGCAGATTTATTTTCTTTGACTCTATCGTAAGCTTCCTGCATTTCTTTCTGTATATCTGCATCAAGCTGTTTAACATCGTCTTCAGCTAATACGTTTTCTGCTGACAGCTGTTTTCCGTAAAGTTCACGGACTGTATCATGCTGGTGGATGCCATGGTACATCGTTGGGTTTGTCACCAACGGCTCATCCATTTCGTTATGGCCATAACGGCGGTAACCGATCAAATCAATCAGAATGTCTTTGCCGAACTTCTCACGGTATTCAAACGCCAACCGTGCCACAGCGACAACCGCTTCAGGCTCATCTGCATTGACGTGGATAACAGGAACTTCATAGCCTTTTGCAGGATCTGAAGAATAATGCGTCGATCTTGAATCAAACTGCTCTGTCGTAAAGCCGATCAGGTTATTGGCGATGATGTGGATTGATCCACCTGTCTGGTAGCCTTTAACACGGCTGAAGTTCAACGTTTCAGTCACGATGCCTTGGCCAGGGAATGCCGCATCCCCGTGAACAAGAATCGAGTAGGATTTATTAGGATCCATAGCTGCTACACCAGGTTTATCCGTAAGCTCTTGCGCCGCACGTGTCTGTCCTGCAACGATCGGGCTGACGATTTCAAGGTGTGAAGGATTATAGGCAAGTTTGATACTTGTCCCTTTTTCCGATTTAAAGGCTGCGCCCATATGGTATTTTACATCCCCAAACCAGCCTTTGGTGATTTGAAGTGAGCCGTCTTCTGGAAGGAATGCGTCATCTCCAACATGCGCAAAACCAGCAAACATCATTTCATACGGTTTGTTCAAGATATGCGTAAGCACATTTAAACGGCCGCGATGCGCCATTCCGATCATGATGTCTTGAGTGCCCGCAGACTCAGAAAGTCGGACCAGTTCATCCATCAACACAACAAGTGAATCCACGCCCTCAATAGAAAAGCGTTTTTGGCCGACAAACGTGCGATGTACAAACTTCTCGAAGCCTTCTACACGCGTCAACAAGTCCAAGACTTGTTTCTTTTTGTCTGCATCCAACTTGGGTTTGACTTCCCCAGCTTCAATTTTTTCTTGCAGCCAGCTGCGTTCCTGCGGCTGGATTACATGGGAAAATTCAAAAGCGACTTTATCCGTATAAAGCGATTTCAAATAATTAACCGCTTCCAGACCGTTTGCAATGCCGTTTGGTGCATTAGTCAGAAGTAATGATACCGGTACTTCTTTTAAATCCTGTTCAGTCAAGCCGTATGTAGAAGGCTCCAGACGTGAAGTATCTTTGGGCTGATCTTTCAGCGGATAGATATCCGATGCCAGATGGCCATGAGCGCGGATTGCTTCAGCCAATTGAACAGCAGCCAAGACTTTTGGGAAATTATTAGGTTCAACAGTTTCTGCAACTGCAGTTTGTTGACCTATGGTTGCTTCAACAGGTGGCCCATACTGTTTGAAAAGCTCAACGTATTCTGGATCAAGTAATTCCGGTGATTCTTGATACAGGTCATACATTTCCATTATGTACCCTAAGTTAGGACCAGTAATGGAACTCCATGGGGATTTTGCATCTGAATAATTGCTAGACATTAAAAAAACCTCCAACTATTTGTTTGACGGCAGTCACTTAATTTGTATATGTCTTGTCTATATTATCACGCATCCCACTAGACATAAAGCAGAAGGCGTTTTAGCAAGAAAAGTTTAAAATTCCCTATCAATCTTACTACTTCCCCAATAAAAAACAAGGCTTTTCGTGAAAATTTTCACACAGTCTGATTTAAATTGTTTTTATCCATTTTATAGGTTCCTTTTTGCGTCCGAACCTTGCCGTTAAAGGGATGAATACAGGAAGAAACTCCCTTTTCCGCTGCTTTTCGCTAAGTAGAGGGCGGCATCTGCTTTTTTGACCAATTCTTCAAAATTATTGCCATGCATCGGAAAAATGGAAATGCCGGCCGATGAAGTCGGGGTGAACCAATGGCCATTGATTTTCCAGCCTTCTGAAAGTGAGTGATTGATGCGGCTGATGACTTTTTCAATCAGCACTTGGCTTTCTTCCGGTGCCATGCCGAACAGTGCGACCAGAAATTCATCGCCTCCCACACGTGCAACCAAATCTTCTTTGCGGATGCTGTTTTTTATCGCCTGGCCGAAATGGTAGATGAAATCGTCGCCGACGTCATGGCCAAATTGGTCATTGATGGATTTAAAATCGTCTCCATCAATGTACAGAAGGGCAATGTATTCTCCTTTTTCAGCCGCTTCTTGTTTCAGCTTTTCAAATTGCTGAACCATCATTCGCCGGTTCGGCAATTTCGTCAAGCCGTCATGATAGGCCATATAACGGAGTTGCTCTTCCAGCTGTTTGCGTTCCGTCACGTCAAAAAGAATCGACAAGACTTGATAAATTTGTCCCTCCACATCAATCAACGGAATGATTGTGGCATCTACCCAGAACAGAACGCCATTTTTCTTCAGGCTGCGGATCTGCCCGCGCCAAATTTGCCCTTTCCAGACAACCGCGCGGATATTTTCATATTCTTCCGTTGATATGACCGCTTTTCCTATGGTAGAGATGTTGACGCCGATCAATTCTTCCGGCTGGTATCCTGTGAGTTCACTAAAATTTTCATTAACGAATTCTATGTTACCAGATACACTCCACATCGCGACAAGTGCTGCGTAATTAAGTGCATCCTTGTAGCTCTCCAGAATATTCTCGGTTTTTTTGAGTTCATTCCTCAAAAGCAGTTCACTGGTCAATTCCCTTAATACGACATGAAATGCCCGAATGATGCCATTTTCATTGATGGGTGAATAGCTGGCTGAAAACTTCGCTACCGTACCATCCTGCTTTCGTCGTTTCATAATCAGCGAAGTGCTTTTTGCGCCCGGTTTAAACTGTTCCAGCAAAAGTTTGCCGGGTCTGAACAGCTCCTTATGGTCATCAGACAGCTCATCGTAATAACGGTTGACCCATTCATCCTTCTTCACTCCAAATGCTTTTTCATAAGCCGGATTCAAGTCAATGACCATATACTCGGCCGATATCATAATCATGGGATCCACAGAGTTTTGAACCAGTGACTCGTAGAATAAATAATCCTCTTCTATTTTCTTCTGCGCTGCTACATTTCTCGTTACCGCCAGCACAAATCGCTGCCCTTTGAAATCAATGGGCGTCAATTCGGTTTCCATCGCGGTCTCACGGTCGCTGAATAAACTGTAATCGCGGTATATATGGTTCTTGCCCGCTTTCAATGCGATCAGGTACTGTTTTTTGATCTCCCTTGTCAGCTCAGGCGGCATGCTGTCTTCCAGCGTCGTGCCCACCAATTCTTTCTTGAAAATATTGAAACATACCGGATTGACGTAGACATACTCAAACGTCTCATCGATCTGTTTCATAAAATAGACCGGATCTTTTGATTTTCTGTAGAGCAGATCCAGCTGTTCTATTGTAAAAGGGTTGGGCATCCGTTTCACCGCTTTCCATCATACGAATTGTTTAGAGACAGTTGATACCTCTTCAATAAATTCATTATAACGTCGCTGTTCTTCTAAAGATTCGCTTGAAAGGATTCGACTGTCAGTTCCGGCTCCTTGCCAGTCGAATTTGGCTGTCGACAAATAAGTCGCATTGCCTGTCAATTGAAGGCGGATGTCATCTCCTTCGACAGCCACCGCACATTTGACCATTCCTCCAGGATTGTAAACAGCCACATCGCCATACGGCACCAGGCCTGCCATGCAGCTGATCAGCGCCGAAGCTGTCATCGCTGTTCCGCAGGCATTGGTGAAGCCGACTCCGCGTTCATAGGTCCGGACAAAAATACCATCATCCATAGGCGTTACGTAACTGACGTTGACGCCATCAGAAAAATAATCATTGGGGCCGTTGAAATACTGCGCCCACTTCTGCTGGTGGCTGGTATCTTTCTGCAATTCAGGCGGCACGATGCCGATCAAATGCGGATTAGGTACCGCTACTGCAGAAAACGGAATCTCTTCCGATACGAATGGCAAAGGTTTCGCTATCCACTCGGTATGGTTAGCCAGCTTCATCGGCAGACTGCTCAATGAAAAAGAAACGGGTGATATTTCCACGGCATAGGTTTCGATGCCTTCGTTCAAGGTTTCTTCTTTTTTCACGCGCAGTGAAGCTTTCATCGTCTCTACGACCGCCTCCTGCACCCCGTCGCGTTCACAAACATAACGCGCGACACAGCGAAGGCCATTGCCGCACATGGAAGCTTCTGAACCATCATTATTGAAGACGCGCATTTTCGCATGCGCAACAGAAGAAGGCAAAATCACCAGAATTCCGTCGATTTCCGGATCTAATTCCGACAGCTGGACAGCTATTTGCGCAAAATCTTCACGCTCAGCCGATTCAAACATATAGAAGGTATTCATTGAACCATGAACTTTTATCAATGTCATTTCCATTTTCGTCACCTCTTGAAAGTAATGGGAATTATTTAGCGTACGAAGTGACCAATTTGGCCATTTCAGCAGCGGTAATTGGAGATTCAGTTTGAGTCATCGTTTCGATCAGCTGGTCTTTATCTTGTTGCAGGCGCTCCAGTTCTTCCATAAAACGGTCGGCAGAAAGCTCTTCTTCTTCCACGACATGGGCAAAGCCCTGTTTTTCGAATAGATTGGCATTCAGTATCTGATCGCCGCGGCTTTTTTGGATAGACAGCGGCACAAGCAGCATCGGCTTTTTCAATGCCAGGAATTCGAATATGGAATTCGATCCTGCCCGGGACACAACAAAATCGGTCATATGCAATAGATGCGGCAATTCATGGGTAACGTATTCAAATTGGCGGTAATTCAAATGAACATCCAGTTCGGGCATGCTGTTGCCTTTTCCGCACAAATGGATGATGTTGAATTGCTCCAGCAGTCGCTCCAGGTTATTGCGGACAGCCGAGTTGATCATGGCTGAGCCTTGGCTTCCGCCCATAACCATCAATACGGGCAAATCATTATTGAATGGGCAGATTTCCTGCCCTTTTTCAGCAGAACCTTCCATCAATTCACTGCGGATCACAGATCCTGTACATGTCGATTTAGTGCTTGGCACGTGCGCCAACGTTTCTTTAAAGACCGTGAAAATGTGGTCGGCAAAAGGCAATGCCAATTTATTGGCGAGTCCGGGAGTCACATCGGACTCATGGATGATGACCGGCACCGACATCATGCGGCCTGCCATAACCACAGGAACCGATACGAATCCGCCTTTTGAAAAAATGGCGACCGGTTTGGTTTTGCGGATGATATTGAGTGCTTGTGTCAAGCCTGCACCCACACGGAATGGATCCGAGAAATTTTTCGTTGAAAAATAGCGTCTTAACTTGCCGCTGGAAATGGCATGGTAGGGAACTGATGGAAACGAATCCCGGATGAGTTCATTTTCAATCCCATCTTTGGAACCGATGTATTCGACGTTGAAGCCTAAATTCTTCAGTTCCGGAATCAATGCCTGGTTTAGGGAGACGTGACCTGCTGTTCCGCCCCCGGTCAATAAAATCGTTTTGTTGTCCATTGCGTGTCCTACTCTCATCTATATAATTTGGTATAGCAGGCAAGGCTTTTTAGAAGACCCATTTATGCTATACTGGATTTTATTTGCTAAATTGTAATCGGGTAGATTAACTTGTTCTTGAATTGGCCATCAATGCCGATAACCAAGCAATGCTTGATCGGCATTAAATGTAATCGTTCATTTTTTTATTTACAGAAGTTGATTGCGGGAGGAAAGAAATATGCACCAAACCAGAACCATGAAAGAGAAATTATTATTGTTAGTAAAAATTGTTTTTCCGATTCTCGTGACTCAAATTGCGATGTATATGGTGACTTTTTTCGATATTTACATGACTGCCCGCTATGGTACAGAAGATCTTGCCGGCGTGTCCATCGGGTCTTCCTTTTGGGTGCCCGTCTATATCGGGCTTGCAGGAATCCTGATGTCCATCACTCCAATTGTAGCACAATTGATGGGCGCTAAGAAAAAAGAACAGGTAAAAGAAGCCGTGCAGCAAGGGATTTATTTGGCCATTCTGCTGGCTGTGATCGTCTTCGCCTTCTTTTATTTCGGACTCGACTACTTGTTGACATTTATGGACCTTGAACCGGTTGTTGCTGATGTGGCGAGCCGCTATATTTTTGCGATGTCTATAGGGCTGATCCCGTTATTCGTCTACAATGCATTGCGTTCGTATATCGATGCACTTGGAGCTACTCGAGTCACAATGGTCATTTCACTATTGTCCGCACCCATCAATATTTTCTTCAACTACTTGCTGATTTTCGGCAAGTTCGGCTTTCCGGAGCTTGGTGGAGCTGGTGCCGGACTGGCATCGGCTATCACCTACTGGCTGATTTTAGCGATTGCGATATGGATTATCCATACACGAAATCCATTCAACTCTTATGGCATTTTCCGCAAATGGCCCAAATTATCCTTTAGCCGCTGGAATGAAATCAGCCGCATCGGTGTCCCGATCGGCATTTCGATTTTTGTGGAAACCAGTATTTTCTCTGCGGTGACGTTCATGCTGGCCGTTTACGGCACTGTCACCATTGCAGCCCACCAAATCGCCTTGAATTTTGCTTCCCTGTTATATATGCTGCCGCTCAGCATTTCCATGGGCGCCACCATATTGGTTGGCTACGAAGTCGGAGCCAAGCGTTTCCATGATGCCAAACAGTACAGTTGGCTGAGCGTCGGCACTGCCGTCACCTTAAGTTTCGTGTCCGCCTGCCTTCTGTTTTTCTTGCGCAGCGACATTGCGGCCTTGTATTCCTCAGACCCAGTAGTTGTCGAACTGGCTGTCCAATTCTTGTTGTTTGCCGCACTGTTCCAATTATCAGATGCCATACAGGCTCCGGTGCAAGGAGCTCTTCGCGGCTACAAAGACGTCAACATCACGTTCGTTATGGCATTGGTCTCTTATTGGGTAATCGGCTTGCCTGTCGGATACCTGCTTGCCAATTTCACTGATTTCGGTGCTTTCGGTTATTGGATCGGCCTTATTGCCGGCCTCACAGCAGGTGCCATCACGTTGTCCATCCGTCTGCTGTTGATCCAGAAAAAAATCGCCGCCCGGTCGCCGATGATTCAAAATCGATGAACCTTATGAATACACATCAAAAAAGCAGGAAGAGAAAATTAAAGATTTTCTCTTCCTGCTTTCGTTTTGTCCTTTTCCAAAACAGCTTTACTCTTTTCATCGGCCAGGTTTTTATATAAAGCAGCCAAGCCGTTTTTTTCTGATTCCGACAGATCCGACTGTCCGATCCGTTCCAACGCCAGTTCCAATTTCTGCTGTTTGGATTTCCGGACACGCGGATGCGTCAATTCGTCGTTGAGTTCGATCAGGATGTACTTTTCAAGCTCTGCCTGCGTCGTGATGTTTTCAGCAGATGCACGCTGCGGCCACAGTTTCCGGTACGATCCAATCATGGAAGCTCGACTCCTTCTAATCCTTCACCGATCACAACAATCTGATTCTGCATCTTGATGTACTCAGGAAGCCATTGGGCCATCCCATAAGCAAACTGAAACGCATGCGGATACTTATCACCTTCCAACGGCACATAGCCTTTGATGCGGAATACCGTATCCGGCAACGCGCGCAGCCAGTCTTCAAATTTCTCCCGTTGCACAGGTGCATCAAACTGCAGCACTTTGGCGTTTAGGTTTAACTTTGAAACAGGGGTTTTGGTGACGTCTTCTGATCTTGAAGGCGTCATTTTGTCAAGTGCAGAAAACGGCACTTTGGCATGCACGGTCTGAATGATCTGCGCTGTCGGGTTCAATGACTGGATTTCGTAGACGACCGTTCCCTGTTCGCCATCCGTCAATAAATCCATTTTATTGGCCAAAATCAAGTCGGCATGGCGGATTTGTTCCAAAAACAGCGAACGGATCTGCGGCGACAAGCTGTTGCGGTCCATCCAGCGTTTGCTGTCCGCTACCGTAACGATTCCTTTAAAGTTTAATTGGTCGGCAAACAACGGAGAAAAAATAGCGTCAAGCGCTTCCACTGGGTGCGCCGCCCCTGTCGTTTCAATCAACAAGACATCAAAATCTTCTTCTGCCAATAGCGTCTGGATCTGCGCTTCTGATTTTTCGGAACCCGAGCAGCAAATGCAGCCGTCGAGAATTTCCTTCAGCGGCACGCCGTTTTCCACTGAATCGGAATCCATGTTCATTTTGCCGAGTTCATTCATGAAGACTGCAGGTTTCAGTCCTTTATCTTTCATTTGGGTGATCATGCCTTTCAAAAGCGTCGTCTTTCCGCTTCCCAAAAATCCACTAAACAAATATACGTCTTTCATCGTCTCATCCTTTCGGTTACTGATTAAGAAAAGGCCCGCCTAAGCGGACCTCGAGAATTACTCTTCAGTTTCTTCTGCTGCAGAAGCTTCAATTCCCGCTTCTTCCATCAGAATCTTTTTGGCTTCCTGCAATTGCGGATCATCGCTTTCGATTTTCTTGCGCAACGCATCCATCACCGCAAATGTACTGTCTCCAGTAAGAATACCGTTCACTTCTAGTTCGTTTTCTTCCTGGAAAGTTTCAACAGCTTCCGTCATCTGCTCTTCAAATACACCATCCACATCTCCAACTTCGTAGCCAAGTGCTTCGAGCATCTGCTCAGCAGTTTTCACTTGTTCTGAAATCACACCGTCTTTTAGCTCCTGAGAAGTATCCAGGACCGGAAGAGAGGCATATGCCGGATAAGCAACTTTCACATCCGGTTCGATTCCTTTTTCATGAATCCAGTTGCCGTCAGGTGTCAGCCATTTAGCCGTCGTAAATTTCAGGTTCGAGCCATCTTGAAGGTCATTGGCTGTTTGGACCGTTCCTTTGCCGAATGTCTTCTCACCAACCAATTTGATATCAGCCGACTCGTTCATCGCTCCGGCCAAAATTTCAGATGCCGAGGCGCTGCCGCCATCAATCAATAAAGTGACAGGCACTTCGAGTTTCGTACCCGGTGAAGACATATAAACTTCAGGTTCAGCACCTTTTGCCTGGACTTCGAACAACGGTTTCCCGTCTTCAATAAACAAATCGGATATTTTAAGCGCTACATCCAATAAGCCGCCCGGATTCTGGCGAACGTCCATTACGGCCGCTTCCATTCCTTCAGCTTCCATTTCATCAATGGCATCAAGCAACTCCTGGTACGTGTTTTCAGAGAAACTCGTGATTTGGATATGGGCCACGTTATCGCCGACCATTTCCGCATAAACGGTTTCAATCGGTATTTCATCACGGACGATTGTAATTTCAATCGGCTCTGTGTTTTCACCGCGTTGAATGGTCAATGTAACTTCCGTTCCTTTTTCACCACGGATCAACATAACAGCTTCAGTGGTAGTGAAGCCTTGAATGCTTTCTCCATCAACCGCTAAAATCTGGTCATTCGGCAGAATGCCTGCTTTTTCAGCAGGTGAGTTTTTAATCGGTGATACGACTGTTACATAGCCGCCTCGCTCTTGTACTTCTGCACCAATGCCCTGGAAACTGGACGAAATCCCTTCCAGGAACTGTGAAGCTTCTTCTTCATTCATGTAATCGGAGTAAGGATCTTCAAGCGAATCAACCATTCCGTTGATTGCCCCGTTGATCAGGACATTTCTATCCACATCTTCGAAATAATTATTCTGTATTTTATCATAGGCTGTGTAGAGCTTGTCGAATTCACGACGCTCCGGCGAATTGACTTCCACGGCTTTATCGTCACCAAAGGTCAACGCAAAAACGGTCAAGCCTGCCGTTGCAATGATTAAAAGGAATACCAGCATAATAAAGCTGAATGTCTTCATTTTAATAACGTGTGACGGCGATTCCTCTGTTGGCGGAATTTGTTCCTGCTCTTCCCCCGGACGTTTGTCATCCATCTATATTTCACCACTTTCATAATTGCCTTTAGAACAGGAGGAAATGTAAAGAAAAAGACTGTCAAGACAGTCTTTTTCCTTTTATAAAGGCGCTTGCGCTTTTCTGATTGTCCAGACTCCAGTGCCCAGCTCTTCGGGATGTAAGTCGCTCTGGCTGTGCGGCTGAAAACATGCCGCTTCGCCAAATCGCCTTACACCTGTCAGAGCTAAACGGGCGCTTGCGCTTTTCCTTGTCCAGACTCCAGCGCCCAGCTCTTTGGGTCATAAGCCAACCCAGCTGCCGCGGCAAAGAACGCCACTCTGCTGGTCTATCTTATGCCCGGCAGAGCTACACGGGCGCTTGCGCTTTTCTTATATACTACTCCTGAATTGCAGCATCCAACGCGACAACGATCATGTCGTTGAACGTTGTTTGGCGTTCCTCAGAAGTTGTCACTTCACCTGTCAACAAGTGATCGCTCACTGTCAGGATCGATAGCGCCTGGCGGCCGAATTTCGCTGCCAATGTATAAAGAGCTGAAGATTCCATTTCTAGTGCAAGTACACCGTATTGAGCCCATTTTTCATGTTCTGCAAATTCGTTGTAGAAAACATCTTCAGTAAAGACGTTCCCGACACGTAAATTCAATCCTTTTTCCTGGCCTGCATTATATGCTTTCAGCAATAGATCGAAATTTGCTGTTGGTGCATAGTTGACGCCTTTGAAAATGATTTCGTTCATTTTTGAGTCAGTTGAGGCACTTTGAGCCAAAATAACGTCGCGTACTTTAACGTCTTTATGGATAGACCCACATGTACCAACGCGGATCAATTTCTGTACGTCATATTCCTGCATCAATTCAGTCACGTAGATTGAAATCGATGGTACACCCATTCCTGTTCCTTGAACAGAGATGCGTTTGCCTTTGTATGTTCCTGTATATCCGAACATATTACGGACTTCGTTGTATAAAGTCACATCTTCCAAAAACGTTTCCGCTATGTATTTTGCGCGAAGCGGGTCACCCGGCAGTAAAATCGTATCGGCAATATCGCCTTTTTTTGCGTTAATATGAACACTCATCTAAAAACCTCACTTTAATATAGTCGATTTAATCATACTGTTTTTTTCCTTATAGTGCAATGACGAGCCTTAACTCGCTGTATATTCTTCCCACATTTCATCGAAGGTGGATGCTTTCATGACCGGATGCGCTTTTTCTTCAATGTACTTTGACAAGTGGTCAAAGTCTCTGGAATTCTTAGGAAACGAATGATCCAAGAACATCGACTCCGCAAAACGCGAAAAATCATCGGCCACCAGTTTTCCGCGGTATTTTAATGCAAATTGATAGAATGAACGGTCCATGAAGGTCTCCTTCCTTATTTAGGGCAAAAAAAACCCGGACAGTTGTCCGGGCAACCCGTTATTCAAACAGTTTCTTGTATTCGGATAAGCCTTCAGCATCCAATTGTTCTTTCGGAACAAAACGGAGAGCTGCAGAGTTGATGCAGTAGCGCAATCCGCCAAGAGACGAAGGGCCATCCGGGAACAAGTGGCCCAAATGTGAATCAGCTGTAGCTGAACGAACTTCCGTTCTTCTCATGCCATGGCTTGTATCCAGGTTTTCTTTCACTTCTGTGTCTTCAAGCGGCTTAGCAAAACTCGGCCAACCGCAATGGGCGTCAAACTTGTCTTTAGAGCTGAACAGCGGTTTGCCGGAAACGATATCCACGTAGATGCCGTCTTCGAAATGCTGATCGTATTCTCCCTGGAAAGGAGGCTCAGTGCCGCTTTCCTGGGTTACATGATATTGCATCGGTGTTAATTTCGCTTTTAGTTCTTCTTTCATGCTTGTCCACCCCAGTTCTTTTCAATAAACGCTGTCCGACCCGAACCAACCGAATAACGGTTGTAATGGGCAGGGTTTTTCTTATAATAATCCTGATGGTATGCTTCTGCCAAATAAAACGGTTTCGCTTCCAAAATAGGCGTGGCTACAGGTTTTTCGAATCTGCCTGAATTGTCCAGCTCCTGCTTGGATTTTTCTGCAGCGATCCGCTGTTCTTCAGAATGATAGAAAATCGCTGTTTGGTAGGATTCGCCGCGGTCAAAAAATTGGCCGCCTGCATCTGTCGGATCAATTTGTGTCCAGAACACTTCCAATAACTTTTCATATGGGAAAATGTCCGGCTGGAACGTAATTTGTACGGCTTCCACATGTCCGGTTGCGTTGGAGCATACTTGTTCATATGTCGGATTCGGCAATTCGCCGCCCGTATAGCCACTCACTACTTCTTCAATGCCGTCCAATGAATCAAAGGGCTTGACCATACACCAAAAACAGCCCCCTGCAAATGTCGCTTTTTCTGTCTTCATGTGCTCACTCCGTTCCTTATGGTTCAATTGTCACCAACAAGCGGATATCATCCTCTTGCAGGTTGAACGATGCCGCCCGGACCGAGATGCCGTCATCCAACGGAATTTCCGTCAGCTTCAGCAGCACTTCCTCTTCAGCAGGCATCACTTCCATGAAATCCGGAAGTTCAACTGAGTCTCTTAGCAACTTTAACGCAGATTCAGGCGGAATATCCAGCATACCGACTTCCACAGATTTCTGTTCGAGCAATAAATTGCCATCTTCTTGAACAAGTGGCTCGAATTTCATCAAAATCGGCAATGTCACCGAAAAAATAGTCAACTCCGTCGATAAGCTGACATCGTCGTTAACGGACAACGCCAACGGAATCGGCTGGTCTTTCATCGCATCCTGTATATATGTGTTGGCAATTCCTTCAAAGTCAGCTTTCGTCGTATTGACGACTACCGTATTGCCGGCTGCCGGTGCATTTTTCAATGCCTGATAGGACG
The DNA here is from genome assembly GCF_016820615.1 of Planococcus beijingensis. Classification (NCBI taxonomy): domain Bacteria; kingdom Bacillati; phylum Bacillota; class Bacilli; order Caryophanales; family Caryophanaceae; genus Planococcus; species Planococcus beijingensis. The sequence goes on along the minus strand of NZ_JADHDZ010000001.1, from coordinate 1,141,211 downwards.
TGTAGTCCTTTGGAGGCGTCGTCATATAGAGAACAACGCCCACCAGCGCCAGTACATTCACTGCCAGCAAAATAAAAAACGCAAAACGCCATTTTTTCATTTTCATTACCCCTTACTCTTTGTAGCTCAACCCGCATTCTTCCATCCGTTCCAGGATGCGCTCACTCATCAAATCATAGCCTTTGCTGTTCGGATGAAAGAAATCAGTATGGTAAACCAGATTTTTATTCCCTTCAAACAAATCACTGACAGGCACAAAACAGGCCTGTGGATCCGCTTCAGCGCTTTCCTGCATGGCCTCGTTATAGGAAGCGATGATTTGATCGAATTCCTCCACTTCATCCGTTATGAGCGAGAAAGGGTTATAGATGCCCATGACGATGATGGGAACAGTCGGGTTGATGCTGCGGATAGCGGTAAAGATATTTTCAAATCGGTTTTCATACAAAATGAGTTCATCTTCAAAAGCTTGCATATTCAGTGAAAACAAATCGCGTTTGACGATCCGCATCACATCATTGCCGCCGATGGTCAGAGACAGGTAATCCGCTTCGGCTACCGGGCCGGTCAGTTCTCCCTGCTGGAACATCGCCAGCAATTGGTCGCTGCGGCGTCCACGTTTTGCCGTATTTTCAACTGCGACTCCTTCAACGCCCGGCCATGTCCGGATTTCAGCGGCTACTCTTCCCGTGTAGCCACCCAGATTTTCTTCATCTCCCACGCCTTGAGACAAGGAATCCCCAAGTGCAGTGATGACCAATGCCTGGGGGATGAAATTCGGCGGTACCGTATACCGGCCGATAGACGGTTCGTTGCGCGGTTCCGCTTCTTCGTTATTGAAGATAAAAGTTGGACTGCACCCCGCTACTATAGCTATGGACAAAACGACGATAATCAACAGGATGCGCTTCAAATTCGTCTCTCCTTTTTGAAAATGGCCTTACAGCTTTCTTTAATCCGTGTAGTACATAAAACCAATGGCTCCGACTCCTGTATGGGTCGAGATGACCGGTGTTGTAAAATCGAATTTAATATCCGTAAAACCCGTTTCTTTAATTTTTTCACGCAACGGTTCAGCCATGGCAAGTCCACCAGCGTGGGCAAGCCCGACGCCTTTAACGATTTTCCCGGCAGTCCGCTCTTTAAAATCGTTGAATAGATACTCGACCACCTGTTTGTGGCTTCTGACTTTCGCCACCGGTGTATAAGAACCATCGTCCAATGAAGCAATCGGTTTGATCTTCATCAAGGAACCAAGCAAGGCACGCCCTTTACCGATGCGTCCCCCTTTGACGAGATTATCAAGGGTGTCAACGACTACGAATAATTTTGTATTCAGACGGATTTTTTCCATCCGCTCCACAATCTCTTCCATTGACTTGCCGGCTTTTCCCATATCGGCTGCCTCGAATACCTGGAATGTCAACGCATGCGAAATGTAACGCGAATCGATTACGGTCACATCCGAGTCGGTCAGCTGTGCCGCTGTTTTTGCCGACTCCACTGTACCGCTCATCCCCCCAGTCATATGGATGGACAGGATCTGGTCGCCATCTTTTCCCAATTTATCGTATAGCTCTTTGAATACACCTGGAGCAGGCTGTGAGCTTTTTGGCATTTCATCGGAATTCTTCATCAATTCGAGGAAAGATTCCGGTTCAAGATCAACGCGGTCCAAATAGGTTTTGCCCCCGATTTGGATGGTCAGCGGGACCACATGCAAATTATATTTTTCAATGACCTCTGGTTTTAGATCAGCGGTCGAATCCGTGACGATATGAATCTTTGACATGAAATCACTTCCTTCTTATTCACTTAGTTTAAGGAATTGCCGGGCCTTACACAACTGATAGGATATCTTGCACAGTTCTATTTGCCGTCATTTATTGGTTTTTTGACGAGACAGCCCGGCAATGGCTTCTTCAATTTTTGATCGAACCAGATGGATTGCTTCTTTTGCATTCAACTGTTCGATTATGTCAGCTGGAATAGGGTCCAGAAGCTGAACTGCTACATCTGCCGGCAACACTTTATTGTTGTTTTTCTCCATGATGTCGGAAGTTCCGAGAATCGCAATCGGCAGGATCGGTACACCAGCATCTTTCGCAATACGCATAAAGCCGGACTTGAATTCGCCCATCCCTTCACCTTTGCTTCTGGTGCCTTCAGGAAAAATCAAAATCGAGTGGCCTTCCTTCAGCTTCTCCACGGTATCGGTGATTGATTTTAAGGCGCTCCGGCGATCGGTGCGATCCAAAAAGACACAATTCATCTGTTCCATATACAAAGGGATGATTGGCAGTTTCTTGACTTCTTTTTTGGAAATAAAACCGAAGGGCTTCGGAATCTTTGACAGCAGGACCGGAATGTCAAAATTTCCTTCGTGATTGCTGACAAACAGGACAGGCCCTTCAGGCAACTTTTCCAATCCTGTAATCGTAATCTTGCTCTGTGTCCGTTTCATGATGCCCATTGCCCATTTTTGAGGTTCTGTGTGAATCAATTCATCGTATTCCTGTACACTCAACTGCGGCTTCTGCTTGATGAATTTCTTCAGATTCACTGCACTGAGAGGCAAATAGCCGAAAAGAAACGAGAATGTGCGGATGGAATTAAGCATAGCTCTTTTTCTTTTTGCGCCGTTCATATACCTGATACGAAAAAGGCACATCATTTGAAATTTGCTGTTCCGACTCGGAAACGAGTTTCCATTCACGGCCGTATTCAGGGAAGTAGGTATCGCCTTCAAATTCCTGATGGACCAATGTGATGTACAGGCGGTCTGCTTCATCCAAAATCGAGTTGAAAATCTGCTCGCCTCCGATGATCATCACTTCTTCATGGGTTTCTCTTGCCAATTTCACCGCATCCTGCAAGTTATGGACCACATCCACCCCTTCTGCCTGGTAATCGTCGCTGCGTGTCACCACGATGTTGCGGCGTTTTGGAAGCGGGCGTCCAATGGATTCGAAGGTGTTGCGGCCCATGACGATGCCTTTTCCAATCGTGTGTTCTTTAAAATAAGCCAAATCGGCCGGGATATGCCAAGGCAATTCGTTGTCTATTCCGATGACCCGGTTCGGATCATGCGCTACCATCAATGAAATCATTTATTTTTCCTCCTAAACCGCGCTTGGCGGGTGTTGAACTTTAGTAGTTGTTGAAGAAATCGCTCCAGGCGGACGCTTTCCGCGGGCACGGCTTCTGCCGCTTCCCTCGCTTTGCTCAGTCCAGTGGCTCCACCTCGTGCTATTCCCGCAGGAGTCGCCCCCTTCCGCTCTTTCTTCTAATAGTCAGGTCCTTGCTAATAAATGAAAGTTCTAATTACTGCTTGCCCATTAAGATATGAAGCAAAACAGCGCAGACTTCTTAGGGAGCAGAAAGGAAAGAGGAATCTACTCGAGCGTCTTGCCCGAGTAAGTTCAGCCAGTGTCTTTGCGACGAAGCTAGCGCAAATTAGTTTATTTGCATAACTCGTTATACAGCAACCGGCGCTTTGATCCGTGGGTGTGGATCATAGCCTTCTATTGTAATGTCCGATAATGTCAGGTCGAAAATCGATTCAACTTCTTCGTTGATTTTCAAAGTTGGCAGCGGTTTTGGTTCGCGCGTCAATTGTTCTTTCACTTGTTCCAGGTGGTTTGAGTACAGATGGGTGTCGCCTGTCGTATGGACAAAGTCACCGACTTCCAAATTGCATTCACGGGCTATCAGATGCGTCAGTAATGCATAAGAAGCGATATTGAACGGCACGCCTAAAAAGACATCTGCACTTCGCTGATAAAGCTGGCAAGACAGTTTTCCGTCCGCTACGTAAAACTGGAACATGATGTGGCATGGCGGCAAAGCCATGTCATCGATGAATTCCGGGTTCCAGGCAGTGACAAGATGACGGCGGGAATCCGGGTTTTTCTTGATGGATTCAATGACGTTCTTCAACTGGTCAATGGTTCCGCCTTCTGTAGTAGCCCATGATCTCCATTGTTTGCCGTAAACCGGACCTAAATCTCCGTATTTCTCTGCAAATACTGGATTTTCGATTACTTTACGTTGAAAGCTTTGCATCTCGATCTTATACAGTTCCGCAAACTCAGGATCTTTTTGGGCACGGCGCCCGAAATCGGTCATATCGGGGCCAGTATATTCATCGCTTGCCACCCATTGCGCAAACGCCCATTCGTCCCAAATATGGTTATTGTCTTCAAGCAACGCCCGGACATTGGTATCGCCTTTGATAAACCAAAGAAGCTCTGAGACAATCAAGCGGAATGCCGTTTTCTTCGTGGTCATTAGTGGGAATCCTTCATTTAAGTCAAATCTCATTTGATGGCCGAAAACACTCAAAGTCCCGGTTCCGGTCCGATCTTCTTTTTGTGCTCCGTTATGTAAAATATGTTCGCATAAATCTAAATATTGCTTCATGTAAATCGCCTCCGTTGTTAAGTCTAATCATAACAATACTCTTAATGTTTATAAAGATTTTAGAAAGATAAGTTATACATCACAATCATTGTTTCAGAAACCGCTTCGGACGCTTTGGGCATGGCTCACACGATAAGCCGGAAAGATCATCCGTCTTATCGCTCCGCCTAGCCCTTGGACGCGCCGCAGCTTCATTAAATGTTCATAAAAGAAGCTTATACTTTTTGGTCTCCTATTATAAAGATATGAATAATAAAAGAAAAGCCGACGCAGTGGGCATTATTTTTATGGGATTTTACCAGTAATAGCTTATTCGTCCACATCATTGGTTTTGGACATACAAAAAACCGTCACAAAGTGAACGGTTTCAGGAAAGCCATTTCGGCGGTGTATTTTTGGACCAGTAAATGTCGCCCAAGGTAATGTGTTTTTGGAAGTTATCCTCGGCTAAGTGGTAATGGAAATTGAAGGAATAGCCGACTTGCGGTTTTTTCTCTGTTCTTACATGGAAACGGATTTCGTCATTATTGGTTTCGGTATCGTATACATGGAAAATCTTTTCAGAGTAATCACCTGATGGTTTTTCGGAAATCGCCAATTTGTTCAGTTTGCCGGTATCCAGGTTCGCCAAATGAAGATCGATGGCCCGTTGGATGTTCGGCAAGATGGAAGTTTGGAATTCATCCTGAATGACCGGTCCTATGCGCGAACCGAATTTTATGTAGGACTGTTCTTCGGCAGACTGGTGCACGGAGTGGATGAAGGAGTCGCCGGTATCGTAAAATTCGCTCGGGTCGATCCAATCATAGACATATTGTTTGTTATCGCTTTGCGCTGCATGTGATTTCGGTTGGCCTTTTTCGTCCAAAAGGGACTCCCAGATCAAGTGGTTCGGGGAGATTGCGCCCAATGTCAATACGGCAACTGTAATCATCAGCGACTTTTTCCACCAATTTTTCATCAACATCACCTTTTCATTTATGAACATTTTAGTAACGCGTTTGCTTATTTATACGAATTTCCTGTGTAAAGGTTTCATCTTCTTGAGATTCATTGTACAATAAAGTTATATACAATGCCTTGTTTTTTTGAAAAGGAGGAATTTTTGTGGATGCATCATTATTGATCGGATTAGGTCTTCTATTCATGCTTATATACTTGACTTCACTTTCAATTACGGATTAATAAGCAACAAAAAAACTTCCTGAAAGCCAGGAAGTTTTTTTGTTGCTTATTTTTGTGTTTGGCACAGGATTACGCCGTAATGGAATTTCGTATTGGGTCGTACGCGACGGGTAAAGCCGAAGCGTTCAAAATCCTCCGAACGGAAATGTGCTTTCAGCACAACGGATTTATGCGCTACACGCTTTGCTTCTGTGAGCCACCGCTCCGTCAACTGCCCTTGGTCAGCCGGTCCACGTAATGGCGTGAAGTTGGACGCTTCCGTAATTTCCTCTGTGAACATCGGGTCCATGTAAATCACATCGATGGAATTAGAGTCAAGCGTCTGCAAGAACGATACAGCATCAGAAGAAATCACCTCGATCCGCTTCATCGCCTCATCCAGATGCGGCACACCATTGTATTGCCCGAGTCCTTGCCGAACGACGTAAGCGAGGATCGGATGGCTTTCGCAGCCATACACCTTGCCTTTCTCTCCGACACGCTGAGAAGCCACAATCGCATCAGACGCCAGGCCCAAAGTGCAATCCAAAAAAGAATCACCCCTCTGAAGGCCGGATACGTCGATCAACGGATCCTGTTCAAGCGGGCGCTTCGTCCGGAACGCTGCCGAATTCGGATGAAAAAAGAACGGCTCGCTTCTACCTCTCGGGTAAAACTCGAGCCGCTCCTTCAAACAGACCACAAGATCCGCTCTTTCATCCGCATGCATTCTGTCGATGGAACGTTTATTGCGCGGGACCTGCAAAAGCGAAAGATCTGCCGAAACACGTTCGGCCCACTCCAGCGTGGCTGTGGTCGGCCGGTACGCGGTTGTGACTACCGTCTTCACTGGGCAGCCACCTGTTCAAGAACCTGCGCCAAATGGTCGCGGATCTGTTCCATTGGATAACCCTCGATCTGTTCACGCGGAATGAAATATGCCAATTGGCCGTCTTTCAGCACCGCAATCGACGGAGATGACGGAGGAACTTCCTCGAAATAATTGCGCATTTGCGCAGTTGCTTCCTTATCCTGCCCGGCAAATACCGTCACCAAGTGATCCGGTTTCGCTTCTGCCGTATTCAATGCTTCCAGAACCGCTGGACGCGCCAATCCTGCTGCACAACCACAAACCGAGTTGATCACAACAAGACTTGTTCCTTCAGAACTGCTCATGTGTTCGTTTACCTCTTCTGCCGTCAGTAACTCTTTAAATCCTGCACCCGTCAATTCCTGGCGCATAGGCACAACTATGCCTTTCATGTACTCATCATATGCGTTCATGCTTTCGCCTCATTTCATTTGGATTATATCTTTAGTGTAACCCAGATGGCTTGGGATTTCATAGTGTGGGGTTTTGGAGGTTTTTTTTGTAGACTCACCTTAGTTTTCTTAATAAGAAAACCAGGCTTTTATGCCGTGAAGTCTCGAGATTTAATCTGGATTCTTTTCGAGTTGCCGCAACCACCTACCAGGAACTGAAAATTTTGATTTTAGCCGAACAAAAAATCCTTGAAATGAGGATCGACTTCTTTCAGGATAATTACTCTCAGCGACCGACCTATCGACCATGATCAGATTGGACCTTCGTCATCATCGCAATTTAGTTTTTCGATTTCGGACTTTTTCTATCACTGCCGGCCTGCATGGATTCAAATTTATAGGGGCGCTCGTCAATTGTGCACGTTTGTTAGATATATGGCCTATCCAAATTTTGTTTTCTGCATTGTATTGAACTTCCGCACAACTCCAGAAGCCTGTACGCGTTTCTTTTTCAAAAAACACGGTAGCTGCTCAGAAATAAAATAGGAATGGTAATCCAAAGCAATACAACAACAGCATTGAACATCAAGGACGTAAGTTTCCATCCTGTGTTATAGTTACTTTTATGATTTTATGGATTCTTAAGACTTTTCTTAGTCACTTTCCATTAGGAAAGGCGTGGTCTATTTGAGACTCAATAGCATCAAAAGTTTTCTACAAACGATGCACGACTATTCATCGGTTAATATCACTCAGACTTTTGCTTCTGAGGACAAAACAAGAAGCTTATCAGTTCAATTCATAGCAGCAATTCAAATGTTTTCTGTTACCGATGCTGCAACAAATCAATTGTGGGAAAATGCATCTATGGACGAGACTGCTTTGTTTATCGACAACTATCTTAGTGCTAACCTACTTCCAGTCAGCTCCTGATTTTTTCAGGGGTTTTCTTTTGCTCAGTATTGGGCATACCAAGAAGTGGACCCGGGCAACGAGATTCATTTCCTCCGTCTAAAACTACGTCTGAAAAGGAAGAGCCTGATTTTCATGAAGTTAGAAAACATCAAAGAACTGTTGCAGATCATTTGTAATTTCAACAACTCCAACATCACTCATACCTTTGCAGTTAAAGGAAGCGATGAGACGCTAACAGTTATCTGCATTCAAGAAACATTCATTCTTGAAATCACTTCCAATGAACAGGAAATAACAAAGCACTTTACCTCCATTGACGAAGCAGCTGAATTTATTAATGAAAAAATTCATGTGCTTGATGATAATTGACTTCTCTTAACCGGGAGGTTTTTTGTTTTCTTTTTTTAAAAAAAGTTTGGAAACTCTACTTAAAAAATCCTTAAGAATAAGAGGTCGATTATGAGATGAAAAAGCAGAGAAAAGAAAATTGCTTTATAGGCTTGGTTAAGGAAATTGGCCTTCTAATTATTGTTGAAGCTGCATTTCTAGCAATATGGAATACTTTGATGGCCATACCAAGATGAATTTATCGTATGTACACCAGTATTTGAGTTTACCTAAATAATGATTTTCAGCTCAACTTCATACACGTCTAACTATTTTGGCCTTTTTTTCTTATATATCTTTTGTATGGCCTCCATATCCCTCTTCACAAAAAAAGACACAAGCCAAGAGCTCTCACCCTCAGCCTGCATCCAATAGACTTTATTCACTTATTTCCCCATAAAGCTTCTCCTCCAGAACTTCATCAACCAGCTCGATCGCCTGCTCGAGACGTTCGTGATAATTCCCGCTAATGGAGTGGTAAGTGATGTTTTGGCGGTCCAGTATGGCTTTTAAATAATCGTTGTTGCGCTCCCGAATCGTCTGTTCGCCGAACAACCGGGTGCCGTCATCCACCCATTTCACATCCGGCTCCAGGAAAAGCCACAGGTCATAATTTTGCAGGGCTGCGACTTGGTCTAAGACCGGTTGCTCATAACCCAGGTAGGCCCAGGAGAAATACTGGGTGACGTTCGCTTCTGTGTCGATAAAGAGCAGCTTGTTGGCGCGTTTAGCCTGTTCTGTTTCATGGTATTTATGCTCAAAGGCAATTTTCGGGAAATCGGATTCGATGGCGATTTCGGCACCGATATGGTCATAGAATTTGCGCCCGTATTCTTCCACGTAGCTGGTGTTATACAGGTTCGCCAGGTTCTTGACCAATGTCGACTTCCCGGCGCTCTCGGTTCCCACTACGACAACGGTCCGGACAAAATAAGGCTGAACCACATGCGGGATAATCGCCCAATGTTTCATTGCGCCTTCTTCGCGTATTTGCGTGGCCGAGATCGGGTAGGTCCGGCGCTCCGCATCCAGGACGACGTGCTTCGCACCTGGATAGAGCTTTTCGAAATGGTCGCCATAGGCATGTTCAGAACTAAAGACAACATCGATTTCTTTTCCAATTGCCGCTTTGATGCCGACAGCACCCTTCTCCCAGTCGTAGAATTCGCCTGTCTGTTTTTCTGCAACGGCATGCACTTTGACATGCGGCAGGTCTTTTGTGAGTTCGTTCCACCAGCGAAGCCGCTGATGAAAGGGAATGGGCTTCATGGTCGTTCCCTTGAAATAAAATTCCCGCTCATAGTCCTCGTCATGCGTCAGGATGATATGCAATTCCTCGACCATCGTACTGGCACGGATCATGGCACTGACATGCCCTTGGTGGATAATCAAAAACTTGCCGCCATACATTCCAACTTTTCCTATCACTTGTTAAACAGCTCCTTCTTCCAGCCCTTGCTTTTTGGCCATCTTTCTCCAATTGTAATAGCCGTACATGGAGTTAAACAAGAAGGCAGTCCACATTACCACCAATGTATAATCGTTGCCTCCTGTTGAATCGAGCGTAATGACCCATAGGGCGATGGAAAGAATATTGACCAAAATCCAGAACAGCCATTGCTCAGCAAATCGTTTCAGCATCAGAATCTGCGCTGTAACAGACAACACATTCGTTGCAGAATCCAATCCGACAGACCGTCCGCCGATCGCCTGGAGCAAAACCGCATATAAAACCGTTCCTACAATAATCGCAATTACGGTATAAAGCCAAGAACTCATCTTCATGGTTTTGACGATGACGTCTTCACCCTGCACACTGTCTTTGTTCCTGATGGTGTTGCGATGCCATAAATAAAGTCCGATAAATTGGATCGGGAAATAGAAAAGTCCGTTGAGCATCGCTTCCCCGTATAACCCGTAAGTGAAAGAAATATACGCGTAGGTAGAGGTCTGGATAATTCCAAAGTAATAGTTGCTGATTTTCCCTTTTGCAACCAGCAGAACGCATAACATGCCGCTTAGAGAACTGATAAGTCCAAGGAGCGTGTCGTCCCAAGCAAAAAACAAATAGATATTAATGGCAGTGAAAATGAGGAGCCAACTCTTTTCGAATAAACTCCAATCTTTCAAAAATCGTTGTGTTTTTGATTCAGCAGCGTTGATGGCCATGGCTATTCCTCCCAGATTTTATATCGTTTCATTTGCCTACCAGTTCTCCTCCTGACTTCGTTACTTATTACCCCAACTATACCATTTTTTCTCACTCCACCAACTAGTTTTCAAAAGAAAAAGAGCGCCCATAAGGACGCTCTTTCGGGAAATTATTTAGTTGAAAAACTGGCATATAAATTCTTTAAGTATTTATCCGGATGCGGCATCGGATGATTTTTGCCTCGTTTGGTGTTTTTTTGGTAGCTTTCAAAAGCGGCATTAATCAGTGCCCAATCTTCTGGATAATCTTCTTTAAAATTCGTTTTGAACACATGCCACGTCATGTCTTCGCCATATTTTTTGATCATTGCTTCTATTTTTTTCTTCTTCGCTGGAAATACTGCACTGCCCATATCATCACTCTTTTCTCTAACCAATATACAGTATTTAAGAAACTTTGAAAAGAACCTTTAAAGCGGCGGTTCTGCTACTTTCCATTTACTCTATAGTAGTCAAATTAAAGAGCCATCCCTTAGGATGACTTGAATAATGAGATTTGGATGCCTTCAGCAGTAGGTGGGCGAAGAGTAAGGGTAGTCCCGTTTTCTTCTACCGTGTATTCTTTTAAATATTCTTCCACATCCTGGGGATGCTCTGCACTCGTCTCCCGTAAAAGCTCTTTAATAATCAACGAGCTTCTTTTTTCATTTAATACAATGCCATTGACTGTAAGATTCAACTGAAACCCTCCTATGTATACTTAAAAGATATCATAAACTTATCATCTTTAAACGTATACATGGACCTAATATTTATTAATATTTTTCTCTTAAAGTACCGTTTTTGTCTATTTAGTCGTATAAAGTAGTTTTGAATACCCATTAATGATTAAACAAATAATAGTCAAGACACCTATACCAGTTATTCTCAACATAAAAATGCTGCCTTTTCAGGCAGCATTCAGTTTCCAGCTCAATTTTGCTGTTCAGGAAGAATATTGTTGAATAGCTCTGGCACCAACCTATTGACTGCGAAGTTCTGCGTCATGCCGAAATGGCCGCATCCTGTGACGATCACCGGAAATTTTCCGGACGTTGATTTACCCAGAAACAGCAATTCATCGACGATGACCGGATCTTTTGTTCCGCAAGCCGAACAAACCTTGCTGACTCCTTTGTCATTTAATGTTTTCGCAATGATTTCCAGTTGTTCTTTGTTCAGTCTCATGTTCTTCCACCTTCCCTCTTTTTTAAAATTTATCCTATATAAGTCGAACTAGAGAGATAGCATATAAAATCTCTGGCACTATGAACAAAGCTCCCGCCCATTCAGGAGCCGCGCCTGCGTGGAGAGAAATCTCTAAAGATATGGAGCAAAACAGCGAAGACGCCTTGGGGATCAAGCGAAGTGCTGAAATCCACTCGGGCATTTAGCCCGAGTTAGTTCAGCGCGAGCCCCCGGCAAGCGCAGCTGTTTTGCGGAATATCAACTATATTGCATTATTTCTTCAACTTATCTAGCTTGTCATATTCCTTATTGATGAAATCAAGCATCTGGCTGAAGATATCGTACTCAAACCATTCATAGGATGTATCCTGATCGTATTTTCCATCTTCTTTGATTTCCACGTTGTTGGAAGACAACTGGACAATTTGCGTATCTTCCACATCCTCTTCCTGTCCTTTCACTTTCTGGCCATCGAATTGCTTGACCACTTTCTGATAAAATTCATCGCGTTTCTGGCGGTCTTCAAACTCCCACGATTCATACTTTCCGCTATATAAAATCTCCATTGAATAGACGCTGTTTTCCATTTCCAATTCCTCCTAGTAAATGATGACTCCCTTGTTTCTGTCGGTTAACAGCACTTTACCTCTTAATGGACTCTTGGAAACATTAATTTTATCTAGCAAGCTGAAAAACAAAAAAAGGCCGGCGACTTTTCAGTCACCGGCCATTCACTTTATTCTTCTTTCATTGCCTGTCTGGCTTCAGTCATTTGTTTCCAAACTGAACCTTTGGCGTCTTCGCCTTGTTCGATTCGTGCGATGGCCATCTTGATCTGAAGCTTCACTTCAAACTCAAGATCTTCCTCTGCCTGTTTCAGGGCCGGCAACGCGGCTTCTGTGCCGGTTTCGTAAAGGAACATGGCAGCTCTCCAGCGAACCAATTTGTTTTTATCGCCTAATGTTTCCATCATGATCGGCTCAAATTCCTCAAAGCCCAGATCACTGATGGTGTCGCCAGCCGTTCTGCGGACAGCCCAGCTCTTGTCTTTCATGGCGCGTTCAACGTAAGGCACTACAGCTTTATCATCGATATCGCCAAGGAAGATGGCAGCCTGGCGGCGAATGGACATTTTTTCATCATCCAATGCCAAAGACAGCAATGGCAGGTCGTCGATATCCGCTTCAATCATCTGATCAAGCAGCTGGAAACGGGTCTCCCAGTCAGGGGCATTGAATTCGTCAACTGTAATTCTCCGTCCACGCGGTGCCGATTCGGCCTGTTCCGTGTCTTCTTTTGCAGTCAACGCATCTAAACGCTCCTGTGGATAAGCGGCTTCTAGTTCTTCCACCATGCTCTTCCCGATTTCACCTTTATCGCCGTAACGGACACCGTAATCAGCCCATTTGCGCTGCAGCAGGTAATTTTCCTCTGTCGGGTCCATGACCAGCTTCATCGCAGTGATAAAGCGATCCGGCATGCCAAAGCGTTCTTCAGAGCTGTTATCAAAGACTTTTACTTGAAGGGGAATTCCTTTGAACTCCTGAACATGCACATAAACCTCGCCGTAATGCTCATCCAACTCGATTTCTTCGCTCGAATGTTCACGATCTTCACCGAAGACATTGCGGACTTGTGCCAAAATCGATTCCCAGTCAAACTTTGAAATGCGTTCGACTGCCAAAAAGTCGGCCACGTGATAAACACCTTTTACCCCGTCAATCTTCAGCAGCTCCTGAACTTCTTTTGGAGCGCCTTCCAGATTGTCTTTATGGTAATTATGGCTTTTGCCAAACGGCAATTCCTGATCGATGATCACTTTCATCGTATTCGGGCTTGGTGTCGGTTCAATGGTAATGATTTTCACAAAAAATCCCTCCTGCAATTAGTAGATCATGCTTCCGCAATTTCCTGAAGATAGGTCCAGCGTTCAATCAATGTATCGTATTCGGCTGTCAGTTCATTGACTTCCTGAGTCAGTTTCGCCAATTTGTCGTAATCTGCTCCTGCCGCCGCCATTTCTTCTTCGCGTTTTTCGATTTTTTCTTCCGCTTCTGCTATCTTGTCCAGGATGCCATCGTACTCCTGTTGTTCTTTGTAGCTCATCTTCTTTTTCGGCTTCGCTGGTTCTACAGGTTCAGCTTCAATTTTTTCTACAAGCTCCTGCTCCGCCAGAGCCACCGGATTGTTTTTCTCTTTAATAAATTCGGAATACAAACCTTGGTATTCTTCTATTTGGCCAGTGCCAGTCGTCCATAGTTTCCGCGCAATGCGGTCAAGGAAAAAGCGATCATGCGAAATGGTGATGACGACACCCGGGAAGTTTTCAAGGAAATCTTCCAGAACAGAAAGCGTCTGGATGTCCAGGTCGTTAGTCGGCTCATCGAGGAACAGGATATTCGGTTGTTCCATCAATAATTTCAATAAATACAGGCGCTTGCGTTCGCCGCCGGATAATTTGCCGATTTGCGTGCCGTGACCGTTTGAAGGGAACAAGAAACGTTCGAGCATTTGAGTCGCTGATAAGCGAACTCCTTTTTCAGCTTCAAAATCACTTGATGTTTCCTGAATGTATTCGATCATCCGCTGCGATTCGTCCATCTCAGGCAGATGCTGCGTAAAGTGAGCAATTTTGACAGTGCTGCCGTATTCCATCTGGCCAGTGGTCGGTTCCAGTTCGCCAGCCAGCATTTTCATCAAAGTGGATTTGCCGGCGCCGTTTGGCCCGACGATTCCGATGCGGTCTCCACCCTGCAGAAGGAAATCAAAGCCGCTGAAAATCTGCTTGTCGCCATATGCGACGCCCATATTTTTGCCTTCAATGATTTTCTTGCCGAGACGCTGGCTTTGCATCGATAGTTCAAGCGATGTATTGTCGTTTTCTTTTTGGACGCTTTCCTTGATTTCATCAAAGCGCTGAATACGTGCCTTTTGCTTGGTAGAGCGTGCTTTTGCTCCACGGCGAATCCATTTCAATTCTGAACGGAAACGGTTTTCGAGTTTCTGCTGTGACGATGCGTTCATTTCATCGCGTATGGCTTTGTTTTCCAGGTAATCGCCGTAGTTCCCTTTATGGGTATACATAGTTTGGTCAGCGATCTCAAAAATATGGGTCGAGACTGCATCCAGGAAGTAGCGGTCATGCGTAACGAAAAGCATCGCTGAATCCATGCGCAGCAAGGTTTCCTGCAGCCATTCTGTTGAAACGGCGTCCAAATGGTTGGTCGGCTCGTCCAGCAGGATTAAGTCAGCCGGTTCGATCAACGCTTTAGCAAGCGCTACACGTTTCCGCTGTCCGCCTGACAGTTCGCTGACGACTTGGTCGTACATGTCGATTCCCAGTTTCGACAAGGCTGTTTTGGCCAAGGCGTTGATATCCCATGCGTTGTCCTGTTCCATTTTTTCCTGGATCTCCATCAATTCATCCTGCAATTGCGTAGAACTTGAATCAATCATCATATTTTTCAAGGCATTCTCATAAGCGCGGTTTAACGCCAATAACGGCGAATCGCCCGAGAACACTGTTTCGAGTACCGTCAACGACTCATCGAATTCAGGCTCCTGCATCAAATACGTGATCCGGTACTTTTTCGGATGGTCCATGACAACGTTATCGGCATCCATCGTTCCTGCCAAAATGGACATCAAAGTCGATTTCCCTGTTCCGTTGACACCGATCAAGCCGGCACGTTCTCCTGGATACAATGAAAATTCGACGTCCTTGAATAATGTTTTGGCTCCTACTGTTTTGGTTAATTTCGAAATATTTAAGTGGCTCATTTATTCCCATCCGTTTCTGTTTGAAGTTGCTTTAAAAAGGATAGCATAAATTCATGGCGTTCTTCAGCCATCTGCTTACCAGTTTCCGTAGTCATTTGATCTTTCAGCAGCAATAGCTTTTCATAGAAATGCGTGACGCTGCTGGTTGGTGCATCCCGGTATTCCTGTTCCGTCATTTCGGTGCGTGCTTTTTCGTGCCAATCGTACAACTTCCGTCCTTTTGCGCCGCCATAGGCAAACGCACGCGCAATGCCGATTGCCCCAATGGCATCCAAACGGTCCGCATCCTGGACGATTTTCGCTTCAATGCTCGATGCCGGCTTGCCGTTGCCGCCTTTAAAGGACACTGAACCGATCACTTCCTGAATGTGATGGCGCTGATCATCCCGAAGTTCCAGACGATCCAGGATATCACTTTCCAAATCTTCCTCAGGTTTTTTGTATTTCGGATCCGATACATCGTGCAGCAGCACTGCCAGTTCAACAATGAAGGCATCTGCTGACTCCTGTTCCAGAATCGTTTTGGCATTTTTCATGACGCGCTCAATATGCTGCCAGTCATGGCTCGCATCGAACAAATCATAGATTTTCTTTACTTCGTTCTGGCATTGCTCTATTTTTTCCAGTTCCATGCTTCCGCTCCAATCGCTTGTTTCTTCTATTATAACCTGAAAGCTCCTCAAAATGCCTGTATTCCCAACGATTATTGACGTTTCCATAGGCTTCATGTATAGTATAGCCATCCATAACATGGCGTCTATGGGTCCATGGCATACTCAATAATAGGGGGAACTCGCATGCACCAGGGTACAGTGAAATGGTTTAACTCAGAAAAAGGTTACGGTTTTATTGAGTATAATGATGGTGATGATGTATTTGTCCATTTTACAGGCATTCAGGGCGATGGGTTTCGGACATTGACGGAAGGCAAGCCCGTGTCATTTGAAATTATTGACGGCAACCGCGGACCACAGGCTGCAAATGTTATTCAAATCGAATCAGAATAAAAATAAACAAAAGCAGGGACGGAAAATTCCGTCTCTGCTTTTTATTTTTGGGAAAGAATCGAATCCCCTATTTTTATTTATCGCCGGTACCGACTTTGTTGAGTTCGTTTCCGAGAAACTGCAGCTGCGTTCCGACCGTGCAATTGCTGATACAAAAACGGTGGGCAGCAGTCTTCCCTTCATCTTTGCGAAGTTGGGTTTTCACAAAGCAGCCTTCACAATATGTAGTCAGCATTTCGTCAATTTCATTGATAATCGAAACTTTTTTCACTTTGTCACCTCTTAGAAAATCGTCATTTCCTCATTCTACTACGCATTTGTCTTTTATTCCAACAATAGTTATACTGACTGAGGACATTTTTTACGGTACCAAGCGGTTCGCAAATTCCCGCTTTACCAAAACTAAGGAGGAAGTTTTTTGTTTAATGAATTTTGGGGACTGGGCTTTGCCTTGTTCAACTTTGTACTTTTATTGATCATGTATAAATTTTTCGGAAAGACAGGATTGTTCGCCTGGGTGGCTATTTCCACGGTGCTGGCCAATATCCAAGTGACCAAAACCATTGAAATCATCGGTTTGACGGCTACATTGGGCAACAGCCTGTATGCTTCGACTTTTCTGGCAACCGATATCCTGAACGAAAAATACGGCAAGAAAGAAGCCAAAAAAGCAGTGTGGCTCGGCTTTTCTTCCCTGCTTATCATGGTGCTCGTCATGCAGTTCGGCATCAAGTTCATACCGGCTGAAAGTGATTTTGCACAAGGTTCACTGGAAACCGTCTTCGGACTGATTCCGCAAATTGCCATCGGCAGCATGGTGGCCTATCTCACCAGCCAGCATTTGGATGTCATCATTTTCAGCGCGCTGCGCAGAATGTTCCCGAAAGACAGCCAATTTTGGATCCGCAACAATGGATCGACTTTGACCAGTCAGTTGCTGGATACCTTAATTTTCACTTCCATTGCTTTCTGGGGCGTGTTCCCGTTCGATGTCTGGCTTCAAATTTTCATTTCGACGTACGTCCTTAAATTTGTCGTCTCTATTATGTCAACGCCGTTCGGCTACCTTGCGAAAGCAATCAAACCCATTGATGAAAAGTAGGTGATTCTATGCTGGAAGTTTTTGTGGATGCGGCGACTGCAGGTTCTCCGCAAGTCAGCGCAGTTGGTGTTTTCATTAGAGGTGAAGGCCATTTGATCCACTGGAGCGAATATGTGGGTGAAATGGACAATCATACGGCAGAATTCACTGCACTGGTAAAAGGATTGGAACTGGCGAAGGGCCTGACTTCGGGCATGGTCTCCATCAAGTCCGATTCACAGGTGACGGTGGATGCTTTTGAAAGAGGCTCGATCAAAAATCCGAAGTTCAAGCCATTGTTGGCACAAGCATTGGAAATCGGCGACTACTTCGATTTCTGCTTTATCAAATGGATTCCGGACTCACAGAACCGGGCAGCGGACGCCCTTGCCCGTACGGAACTTCGCGCTCATAAATAATCTGTCCATCTTGTGGCGGCCGTTCTCATTTTTGAGGGCGGCTGCTTTGGTTTCTATGCATACTCAGCCGGCAAAGTCTGATAAGATTAACCTATCATCTTTTATTGGAGGAACTTTATGAGAACTAAACTTGGCACTGCACTCGATATTTTCATTTTGGTCATCGGTCCGTGGATCGTCTATACACGAATCATTGAAATGATGCAAAACGGAGTCTCTGTCTATCCGGTGATTTCGGTCCTGATCGTCACGGTTGCCGTGATATTCTCCATCTACAACCTGTACTTGCTTGTAGCACGCAAACAGCAGGACAATACGAAAAAATAAGTGGAAAAGAGGCTTGCATGGTGAAATCAGTTTTGTTTTATTTTATTCCGCTGCTGGTTTTCGCGGTGATCAACAATGTGGTTGAGGTCTTATCGTGGCCGTATTATTTGGTGCTGCTGGTAGCATTTCTTGTGTTCCAACTGGCGCGCATCCGCTATCCGAAAGATGCCATTCCACCCATTGCAAAAATCACACAAGCGGCTTTTTACATACTGACTGTGGCAACGATTTTCCGTGACCAGTATTTGGATCCGTTAATCATCAACATCCTATTGGGTATTGCACTCGGATTGGTGATCATCGAATTGCTGCAGACGAAAAAAAAGCCAGCCTAAGCTGGCACTGACCTTGAACAGCCTTGAGCTGTTTAAGGTTTTTTTGTTTAAAAAATCTTTAGAAATACGCTGGATTTGTTATGGCGGAAGACTATTTCGTGAAATACCAGACCAGCACCAAAACGATGGCGACGATGACCCAGGTGATGATGCGGATCGGGTTTTGTTTCTTTCGGATTTCTTCTTGTTCTTTGACGTCTTTCAACAACGGCATGGACTCACCTTCTTTGCTTAATTATTTCCTATCAGTTCGCTATTCAATTATGATGAAAGAAAGGAGGTTTTCTTCGTGAAAAAAATATGGACTCCCTCAATTATCCTATTGCTGCTGGCAGGCTGCAACAATGCCGCACCCAACCCGGAAGAAGCAACGGCTCCTTTCGATGAAATTGCGACAGGACTTGAAGCGCCTTGGGCAATCAATAAAACCGGTGATGAATTTTATATTTCCGAACGTGCAGGCACTGTTGCCTATATAGATGAAGAAGGCGAACTGACACGCCAGGAAGTCAGCTTTTCGGACTCTCTTTCCAGCGCAGCCGAAGCCGGATTTCTGGGCTTTGTGTTAAAACAGGACTTTAATGAAAGCCAGGAAGCGTACGGTTATTATGTCTACGAACGCGAGGGCAATGACTACAACAAAATCGTCACCATGCAGTTGGACAATGGACAGTGGCGGGAAAACGAAGTGCTTTTAGAAGGTATTCCGACAGGCAATGTCCATCATGGCGGCAGACTCGAGCTGGATGAAAATGGCACTCTTTTCGCAACGGTCGGCGATGCTTCCACACCTGATCTTGCCCAGGACCTTGCTTCCGTCAACGGCAAACTATTGAAACTCAACAACTCGGATGAATTCGAAATTTATTCGCACGGCCACCGCAATCCGCAGGGAATCACTTGGGACGGAGATACCATGTATGCTTCTGAACATGGCCAATCAGCGAATGATGAAATCAATATCATCGAAGAAGGCCATAATTACGGTTGGCCGGCCATTGAAGGTGACGCGTCTGAAGAAGGCATGGTGTCGCCGTTCTTCACAACGGGTTCCGATGAGACATGGGCTCCGAGCGGCATCGACATCCACAACGGTTCTCTTTACGTAGCAGCCCTCCGCGGAACCGCGATTAACGTGCTGGATCCGGAAAGTGCCGAAGTGACGGATTCGATTGAAGGCTTCGGGCGTGTGCGGGATGTCTTTTCGGATGGCGACTCGCTTTACTTCATTTCCAATAATACCGATGGGCGCGGCACTCCGGCAGACGGCGATGACAAGCTTTACAAATTGAATGAATAGCAAGAAGGGTATCGGCGTTGTGCCGATACCCTTCTTTCATCTCTCCAGCACTTATTGGCGGTGCTGATTGGTGTCCAGCAGCTCTATTTCGAATGAATGCTTTAAATACAGCCGGATTTATCACAAAAATGGACAGGCTTGACAGCAAGCTCCAAAATCCATCAGATAAACTTCACCATCATGTCTTCATCGATGTACTTCTCGCCGATTTTCATGGCACGGATTTCTGTTCCGTATTTTTCAAAGCCAAGCTTCTCGTACAATTCGATCGCCTGCAGATTTTCACTAGCAACCATCAGGTCCAGCCGCTCCAGCCCTTGCCAACCAGCCGCAAAATCAAGAAGCTCCAGCATCAATCGGCTTGCTATGCCTTTGCCTCTTGCTGAAGGCGTTACATAGACCGCCACGACCGATGCCCGGTGGTCCATCTTAGGTGCGGTGTTGCGCAATAAAGTGACATTGGCGCATAAATCCCCATCTGCAAATGCACCAAAAGTGACGGCATGTTCCAAGGCCAAGCTCTCTGCCGTCTGTTCTACCGGTCTTTTCACTGCATCTTCCAGCCTAGTAGCGAAAACATCCGGGCTGTTTGTTAATGCTTCAATCCGTAAATCGTAATAAAGTTGTGCGTCATTGGCATTGAGCTTTCTTATCTCCATGTACAGACATCCTTTTCACCTGAATTCCTGCTCCACTGTTCCTTTGCCGTCGGCGACTCGGATTTCTGCATAAGCGCCGTTAAGAAAAGTGATTTGCGGGGGCATATGGCCTAAATCGATATCATAGGCAATCGGCAGATTGAGGTCTTCTGCAAGATCCTGGTACATTTTTTCGGCGGTATAGCCTTCGACCGGCTCATTCGCTGCACTTCTTCCAAATAAAATGCCCGCACAATTGTCGAACCAGCCGGCATATTTCATTTGTGTCAGCGAACGTTTCAAGTCCGCAACGGACATTTCACAATTCTCCAGGAACCAGACAACCTGTTCTCCCGGAATATGCTGTTCCCGAAAAGCTTGTACTCCCCCGTATGGCGTGCCGATGATGTGCCGGACGACATCGATACACCCGCCCAACAGGCGGCCTGCGAAGTTTTCCTCGTTGCCGGAAACCGTTTTCCATTCGGTCGGTTCCGTCAGGTGATAGACGACTGGCGATGGATTCGAATGATTCCATTCCTTCTGATAAAGCGCCGAAGAATGCTGAGAAACGGATTTCCCCGCCTCGGTTTGAAGAACTGTCAGCCACTGTCCCGTCGTTTCGTCACTTTTTTCGCCCCGCAGATCCACGATGTTCGTTCCGTGCGCTGTGGCTATTCCCGTTTTTAAAGTAATGGCCAGCAGCAAGACACTGAGATCCGAGTACCCGAGCACCCATTTCGGCTGGATTTGGGAGAAGTCTACATACTCCAGCATTTCAATCAGCAATTCACCGCCCCATGGCGGGAAAATGAAATCGATTCCCGGATCATTCATCATGTCCATGAATTCAGCCGCCCGCTTTTTGGCAGGAGCCGATTTGGCAAACTCCTGTGTCCAGGCCGTCTCTCCGGTTTTTATATCGAAGCCATTTTGTTGTTGGCGGGCAATGGCCTGCTCCAGCAGATGATGCTGTTCTTTCCCCACCCCTGATGATGGTGCTGTAATGCCGATTGTTTTGAAAGTAGTAGCAGGATAACGAATCATCCAATAGTCCCCCTTTTCAAGTTAAACGAAATAAAACAAGGAAAAAATCATTGCCATTAAAACAGCAGCACCTACGCAAAACCATACCGCATGTCCCATCATTTCGAGAAAACGGCTCGGTTCTTTGTCCAATCTCTCCCCTTTAAACTGGGAGAAATCCGGTGGTGTTTCTCTTTTGCGAGCAGTCTCCTTCATCTTTATCGTCTTTGATTCTGTGGTCGGGTTCATTGTCTTCCTCCTAAAATCAGTAGCAGTAAAATCATTGCGATATCTTTCATTATACTAAACTTAACTTGAGAATAAAGTCCCCTTTTCTTCATATTGGCATTTTTCAGACTTAACAAGAGCCCCATTTGCTTGAAATAGATCTGCCAGGGTATATATGATAGAAAAGAGACGAAAATTGCAGAGGGGTTGATCAGGATGAAAGTGTTGGTAGTCGGGGCAAACGGACAAATCGGTAGGCATTTTGTAAAAATGCTGGCGGACAGTGAAGAACACACTCCGAAAGCGATGATCCGCAAAGAAGAGCAAATCAGTTTTTTCAATAGTCTCGGTGTTGAATCCGTATTAACGAGCTTAGAAGGCAGTGTTGAGGAGATTGCAGACGCTATGAAAGATTGCGACGCTGTGGTGTTCACTGCCGGCAGCGGCGGCGGAACCGGCGCGGACAAAACTTTGCTGATCGATTTGGACGGCGCTGCAAAAACGATTGAAGCTGCTGAACAAACAGGCACAGAGCGATTCCTGATGATCAGCGCCATCAATGCCGATAAACGGGAAATGTGGAAAGAAGATATGGCCCATTATTATGTAGCCAAACACCACGCCGATAACATTCTGCGCGCGAGCGGGTTGGTCTATACCATCATCCGTCCCGGCCTTTTGACAAACGATCCGGGAACCGGCAAAATTCTCGCGACTGAGAACTTGGATTCCGGTGAAATTCCACGGGAAGATGTCGCTAGTGTCCTCTTGCATGCTTTGGCGAATGAACATACTTACAATAAAACATTTGAAATCATTTCTGGAGAGCAGGACATCGAGGATGCATTAAACCGGTTATGAGTTACCCTTTCTCTAATGAAGAACCATTTGAATAACACATTCATAATCATTTGGTTTTGGTTTACAAAAACGCAGTGTCACCCTGAAAGAGATGCACAATCAAACTTTTGATTGTGCATCTCTATTTATAAATTAGCTTTTTCTGTATTTCTCTTTCTTATTTAGAAATCAAAATTCTGGTTTCCAATTAAGGCAGCAACTCAATAAATTATTTCTTTTTTCTTTTTTTTATCAAAAGAAGTGTTAATACAATCACAACTATTACTGCCAAAAGAGCAACAAAGATCCCATATTCCGACCCATTTTCGTCAACCTCGACATTCTGTAAAGTGATTGTTTCTTTATCAGCAAAAAATTCCTCTGCTATATAGGTATGATCTGTTGTCGGAGAACAAAGTGGATGTATCCAGTTCTCTCCTTCTTTATTAAGATAATACAAGTAACCTTTATTCAGTTTACTTGACCCCCAAGTGATATCTTCTTTTACTGTAATAAAGTTTTCGTCTACACCTTTAAAGCTTGTATCAACAGCTATTGTTAAAATTTTTTCATTGTGGTTCTCTTTGATGTTTACTACTATTCCTATTATCACTGCATCGTATTCATCGAAAGCAATATCTGGCGGAGAAGGCTCCACACACGATAAAGTAAAACTGGGTTTAGGCATTAAGATTAGAGAGATAATAAATAGAATAAAGATTAATTTCTTCAAAGAATCCCTCCTTTTTTCAGTACCTAGACAGTCAACTATAAACAACAGATTTAATGGGAGAAAGACTTAGTCTCGACTTCAATTGCATAACTGACTATCTCTATATCATTTAGTCGGCTATTAATCCCAAAAGTTACATATCAAATTTATTTCAGGACCTTATTACTTCAGCCAGTTTACAGTACACCGTGAATCCCTAATAGATAGCATCAAAAAAACACCGCTAAAAGCGGTGCTCAATAATATACATTCAAAAGACATTTCGTATTTAGCGACTCCAAACTAAACCAATTAATTACACACGTATTTTTTGCTATTGCGAGACTGTTTTTAAATTCTTAATCCCCATTACCAGCTGGAACACAAACGCGATCGAACAGAGAATGATCGCGGCATAGCCAAGCCCGCCGATCGGTGTCATTTGGAAAGTCTGGATGACCAGAAGTGCCATCATGACCGCGATGCCGAAGTTCACAATATACGGCCGGTCATAGAATTTCTTGGAGGCGATGCCCACAAAAATCGCCACTGCAATAATTAAAATCAATAAACTACTCCCCATTGTTCTCCCTCACCCTTTTGCTTTGTCTTCCACAAGTCTAGCATTTATCCTACCGACCTGATAGAGTGTCTGGCAATTTTTTATATGCCAATTTCCGGATGATGGGTTCCTGGTCCGGAAACTGTTCAAGCAGCTCCGCCTGCAGCAACAATTCAAAGTCTGCAAAGTCAAATCCAGGCGAAACCATGCAGCCTACCAGTGAAAAAGCCTCATCCGCCTCCACAGTCGAACCGAAAATACTGCCCTTCTCGACTAAAACCTGCGGCCGTTCCCCCGCTGCTATATCCAAGCCTAATTTTTCTGCCCGGTAATTCCCTTGAACATCGAGAATATGCACCGTAGTGGTCTGCCCCGCGTGGAAATACCACAGTTCATCAGACTTCAGCCGGTGGAAATGGGAAACATCCTGCGACCTTAGCAGAAAGTAAATGCTGGTATACAAATTCCGTTCGGCGGGATGCGTATCCAGGCTGATTTTTTCAGGCGAGACGAAAGACTGTTTGAAATATCCGCCCTCCGGGTGCGCAGCCATATCCAA
Source organism: Planococcus beijingensis (assembly GCF_016820615.1). NCBI lineage: Bacteria > Bacillati > Bacillota > Bacilli > Caryophanales > Caryophanaceae > Planococcus > Planococcus beijingensis. The sequence goes on along the minus strand of NZ_JADHDZ010000001.1, from coordinate 1,116,868 downwards.
ATGGGTGATCCAATCCTCTGCATTCATCATATCCAGCTCCATTCCTTATTATTTTTTCCTGCCCCAAATTAATGAAACTTTCCAGCTCTTTAGACGTATTCATTATATAACATATCCATATAAGTTGAACGATAGAAACCAGCTTTCAAATTATCACTGTATACATAAAAGGTATGGAGCAAACCAGCGGAGACTCTCGCGGGATAGCGAAGTGCCGAAATCCACTCGGGCGTTTAGCCCGAGTGGATTTCGGCGCAAGCCCGTAGGAAAGCGGAGCTGGTTTGAGGAATATCAGCAGGCGATGATTCTTAGTTCAACTTATATAATAAACCGAGGAGGAATAAAAAATGAATAATCATGAAATCGATTTTAAGCTTCATGGGGACGATATGCAGTTCGTAGAAGTGGAACTGGATCCATCCGAAACCGTCATTGCAGAAGCGGGTGCCTTGATGATGATGGAAGATGGCATCGCCATGGAAACGATTTTTGGGGACGGCTCCAAAAGTTCCGGCGGCAGCGGCTTGGGCTTGATGGGCAAACTGATGGGTGCAGGAAAACGCATCATCACCGGTGAGAGCCTTTTTATGACGGCCTTCACCAATAACGGGACCGGAAAACGCCATGTGTCTTTTGCGGCCCCTTATCCCGGCAAAATCATTCCGATGGACTTGAGCGTACTGAACGGCAAAATCATCTGCCAAAAAGATTCCTTCCTGGCAGCGGCAAAAGGCGTGTCCATCGGCGTTGAATTTCAGCGCAAACTCGGTGCCGGCTTTTTTGGCGGAGAAGGATTCATCATGCAGAAACTTGAAGGCGACGGCTTAGCGTTCGTCCATGCAGGCGGCACCATTTACCGAAAAAATCTCCAAAAAGGCGAAGTGCTGCGCGTCGATACCGGCTGCCTGGTCGCGATGACGGGCGACGTCGACTATAATATCGAAACCGTTCCCGGCATCAAAACTGCTTTGTTCGGCGGCGAAGGTTTGTTCTTCGCTACGCTTCGCGGACCGGGCAGCGTCTGGATCCAATCGATGCCATTCAGCCGTTTGGCCAGCCGCGTATTCGCAGCCGCTCCTCAAAATCCTGCCGGCCGCTCGCAAGGTGAAGGCAGTGCTGCAGGCGGGTTGTTCGATTTGTTGGGCGGAAGATAATCATACTAATTCAAAGCCGACTGTCCAATTGGAAACAGTCGGCTTTTTCCTGTCTAAAATTCAATTTGCCATAGGCTTTCCTACCGGTGAATCTGTGTTTTAAATCCCGGCATTGGCCGGTTTCAAAGATTTCCCAGTTTTTATTTTTTTGTAGTTAAAGCCCATCAGTCTCATGGCGTTCAAGATGACGATGAGAACGCTCGCTTCATGGATGAACATGCCGGAAGCCAAGTGGATGGATCCCGTCAGCACACCGGCCAACAGGACCGCCACAACCCCGACTGCAAAGAAAGTATTTTGTTTCATGTTGCGGATCGTTGCTTTTGACAATGAATAGGCATGCGAGAACTGCATCAGTTTGTCAGCCATCAACACGACATCCGCGGTTTCCATTGAAATATCGGTGCCGCCTTCTCCCATCGCCAGTCCGATATCCGCTGTAGCGATCGCCGGGGCATCGTTGACCCCATCTCCTGCCATTGCGACTACATAACCTTGTTTTTTTAATTGGTTTACGAAAGCCACTTTGTCTTCCGGAAGCAACTCGGCATGGAATTCATCCAGCCCTAAAGCTGTGGCGACCAGCTCGGCCGTATGCTGATTATCACCCGTCAGCATGACGATTTTCTTGACGCCGTTTTTTCTCATTTGAGCGAGCGCTGGCGCTGCGTCTTCGCGGATTTGGTCGGCAATCGAAAAGATGCCGGCCACTTTCCCGTCTACTGCTGCAAAGATGGCAGTATTTCCGGATTTTTCACGCCCTACCGCATAACTTTCTGTTTCCGCCGGGATGGAGATGTTTTTCGCTTTCATCAGTTTCCGGTTCCCAATCGCCAAAACCCGCTCTCCTACTTTAGCCACCAACCCGTTACCTTTGATGACTTCTACGTTTTCCGGTTCTTGGCCAAGGTCCATATTCCGTGCTTTCGCTTCTTTGACAATTGTTTGGCCAAGATGGTGTTCAGACACCATTTCCGCCTGCGCCACCCATTGAAGCAATTCCTGTTCATTATAAGAATGAAAGACTTTGATCTCTGTCACTTCCGGTTTCCCTTTCGTCAATGTACCGGTTTTATCGAAGACCAGTGCATCAACTTTTGAAAACCGATCCATCACTTCCCCGCCTTTGACCAAAACACCGTTCTTCGCTCCGTTGCCGATGCCCGCTACACTGGAGACCGGTGCGCCGATGATCAATGCACCGGGACAGGCAATGACGAGAAACGTAATGGCGAGATGAAGATCTCTGGTCAGTATATAAACAACTATCGATAACAGCACTACTGCAGGTGTATAGATATTCGCAAATTTGTTCAGGAATTTTTCGGTTTTCGATTTTGATTCCTGCGCTTCTTCCACCAATTCGATGATTTTCGCGAATGTGGTGTCATCTCCCACTTTTTCGGCGATAATTTCGATGTAGCCAGTATCGATGACTGTACTGCTGAACACTTTGTCCCCTATTTTTTTGGATGCCGGGACTGATTCTCCTGTAATGGCCGCTTCATTCAATAACGCATGTCCAGTGAGGATTTTGCCGTCCACCGGCACTTTGCCGCCGGTCCGGATGATGACATGATCTCCTTTGGCCACTTCTTCTACCGGCACAGTTACATTGACGCCATTCCGGATGATATTCGCTTCCTGTGGTGCCATATCCACTAAACCTTTTAAAGAAGACCGCGTTTTTTCCAATGTACGGGCTTCCAGATAATCTCCGAACAGGAACAGGAATGTCACAACTGCGGATTCCACGTATTCCCCGATAAACAACGCCCCGATAACAGCGATTGTCACCAGCAGCTCGATGCTGAAGGCTTTCATCCTTAATGCCTGAAACGCTTTGATGGCAATTGGAATTCCCGCAATGACCGTCGCGAGGATCAATGTGAGCTGGCGCAACTCATGAAAACCTCCACTATTCAAAGCCAAGGCGAGCATCAGCAAGAAACCGGCTCCGAATGTCATCGTTTTTTTGTGCTTGTGAATAAATGCAAACATCGCTCTTCAACTCCTCTTTCATTAGTTTCGAAATTACAAATATATTCCTCGTGCGTGATGCTTTTCTTTATACTTCTATAATAAACCGGATTATTTTCTTAGTACTTGACCCCCGTCAAGCAATTGCAGTTTACGATTGAAAATTAATGCCTTTTTTGTTTTCTCATACATTTGGTGAGTGGATCTTCTATAGAAATGGGGTTTGGTAAATGAAATCACATTCAATAGAGAATAGACTGCAACGATTCGAACAAGGGCTTTTCCACCTATTATTCTCAACGTCTCTTTAACCCGTTTTTCATTTCACATCTTGATGCAGGTCAAGGAATGAACTGACTGGAGACATTATACTGAAATTAGAAAAACAAAGGAGTGATTGAAATGACCACGGTTAAATTCCAATTAGAACCGCTGACTTGCCCTTCCTGCATCAAAAAAATCGAAGGAAAAGTAGGGAAAATAAATGGCGTTGAGGAAGTGAAGGTGTTGTTCAATTCCAGTAAAGTAAAAGCCGTTTATGACGAAGACAAAGTAGCACCGGAAGACTTGAAGGCAGTCATTGAGAAACTAGGCTACCCAGTTGTCGCTTAACAGCTGGCATTCCGTTAAAGAGACGCATCCATCTATAGAGTTTTCTTCATCCTTCACTAAGAAACAGCAGAACAAAAGCCAAGAAACAGCAATCATTTTTCTTGGCTTTTTTATTTGGTTGATTTTTGAAAAAAACGCCAGACAAATCAATCGACTTGATGTGCATCAAGTTTTTTTATCGGGTTTTCCTGTAAGCTGAATGTAGAAAGAAAGTTACGAACAGGAGTGTTCGCTATGATTCAAGTTCTTATCCTTCATGCTAGTTCTACCGGGAATACAGAAGAAATAGCCGATTTAATAGAAAAGTACCTGGACCCGACAGTCTGTGAAACGACCATGGAAAATATCGAAATGGGAGACATGGATCCCCAGCGCCTTCTTCAGTATGACGGCATTCTTTTCGGCACCTATACGTATGATGACGGGGACCTTCCCTTTGAAACGGATATCTTTTGCGATACTCTGCGGACTGTCGACCTTACCGGGAAAGTCGTTGGGGTTTTCGGTTCAGGAGATACGGCTTATGACGAATTCTGTGCAGCGGTTGACTTGATGAAAGCGGAATTTAAACAGCAGAACGCCCGGGTCATCCAGCATTCCGTCAAAGTGGACCTGTCACCCGATGAAGAAGATCTGCAATCCATCAAAAAACTGGCTGAGGAGTTTCAGGATCTGACAACAAATTCCGCCGCAACCAGAAAAGCCGGGAATTTTTGATTTATGGCACTATTTAAGGAAAGTCAATTTAGATAATATGAGGAGGAAGTAAAAATGAAAACTCAACACCCCGTAAATTGTGATTGCATCCAGGAAATAGATCGTATGATTGACGAAGGATTAAGCGGAGGCACAGTCGATCCAAAGTATACGGAAGCTCATCTGAAGCTGAAAGAAAAATACCAGCCCACCCCTTCAGTCCAGCCAATTGAAATATCCGAACAAGGAGGAGACATAAAATGAATACAGTTCAGTGGATTTCACCTTTCTCTACAGACTTCACCTTCAGCTCTCTAATGCAGGAACATCAAGCAATTTTGATTATCGGGCTTCTGATCCTCTTTGTCTCGGTGGTGTTAAGGGCAGGAAGATTCGTTATTGCTCAGGCTGTCCTGCTGGCCCTCTTCTTTGTCATCACAGAAACCTTATCCAATCCGCTTTACCTGGTACTGGTCATTCTGCAGGTACTGTTCGGAATCTGGATGATTTGGAAAGTCAAAGCTGCCGTCGACACTAGTTTTTATCGGCATTCTGAAAAAACACATCTACGGCCGCATGACATCACCAAAGGCGGCAATGCAGGAACAGGCCATCTTCTGTATTGATGACACGGTGTTCGGTCGCAGCACATCATAGAAAACGTCTATTCTATGCCTTTGCAGGCGCTGAATAGACGTTTTATTGCGAGGAACTATTCGACACGAAATGGTGACGCCAAGGAAATCTCGAAATAAGGTACATCTTGCGATAAGAACGTTTTAACGATCCGGTACTCACCAGGAGCCAGTTCAATCCCCAATCCTTCTATCGAAAATTCCATCTCCGTTTTAGTTCCCGCCTGCAGTACATGGCCAAAATCATTGAAGTCGGGATTGTTGATGAATACAGCGTCTGAATGGGTCAGGAGATGCCAGCCGTCCTGCTGTTTCAACTCGATATATACATAGTCACCATACCCAAAATCCTGTCCACTGTCGTTTTCGAGTTCCATTCCAATAACAATGGACGATTTTTGGTATCGCGCCTTTTCAAGATGCATGGATAATCCCGCCTCACTCGAATGCAGCAGTTGATCAGGAGACGGATCGGCCAATGTCTTCATCAACGGTTCTCTGCCACAGGCTGTCATCATTGCCAGAAGAAACACCAAGCACAGTATCTTTTTCATAAACTCACCTCTCCCTTCAGCATAGCTCTAGGGCAGTTTCTTCGCCTTGACCCCCATCAAGCTTCTCAAGGAAGATGGAATGGACATAAAAGTGCCAAGAAAGAAGGTTTGACAAAAGAAAGAGCACATGAGATTATATCCTAACGACCGTTAGGAAGGTGAAAAAATGAAAGCTGACCATATTCTTCAAACTGCCGTCGGCCATTTTGCAAAAGAAGGCTTTGAAGGCGCTTCGCTCAGCAAAATTGCCGAGGAAGTTGGCATCAAGAAGCCATCGATTTATGCTCATTACAAAGGAAAAGACGATTTATTCCTTTCTGCACTTCAGTATTCGTTAAATACACAAAAAAGCCACTTGGCTGCCTATTTTAATTCCGTGAGAGATGAACCATTGGAATCCATCCTATATGGTTATTTCAATTGGTTCGCCAAAGAAAGCCAGGACAACGAACGAATGAACTTCATCTTGCGAGTTGCTTATTTCCCGCCACTCAGACTGGAAAAGGAGGTTGGCGAACTTTTCAACCCTTTCTTTGACAGCATGCACCGCCACTTAACCCGTCTATTGCGTGAGCGGGACCGACAAGAAAAAGTTTTACATTCAGAGGATTTTTCAAATGCGGCATTAGCCTATTTGACGGTAACAGAAGGAACGATGACTGAATTGGTCTATAGCGGCATGGACCGCTATGAAAGCCGCCTACAGGCTGTTTGGCCGATCTTTTGGCGCGGCTTGCGCAAGTAAATCACCAGATTCTCGTCATGCAGACTCTTGATTTGAATCTTTCATTCATTAAACTGAGTGGTTTCCTTCTAATCCAAACCATTACGACTCATCAGGCACGAATATACTAAGGAGATCACCACATGAAAACAAATAAATTAGTTTTATCCACTTTATTGCTTAATCTATTTATCGCTTTTTTAGGAATTGGCCTGGTCATCCCGGTTACACCGACCATTATGAATGAATTGGACATTTCAGGAACCGTCGTCGGTTACATGGTTTCTGCTTTTGCTTTAGCCCAGCTGATTGTTTCGCCGATCGCTGGGCGATGGGTCGATAATATCGGACGCAAGCCCATGATTATTATCGGATTGCTTATCTTCAGCATTTCGGAATTTCTGTTCGGCATCGGTGAAACAGTTGAAGTCCTGTTTCTTTCCCGGATTCTCGGAGGCGTCAGTGCCGCATTCATCATGCCGGCTGTGACCGCCTTCATTGCAGACATCACGACCAGCAGTACGCGCCCGAAAGCTTTAGGCTATATGTCTGCGGCCATTTCCACCGGCTTCATCATCGGCCCGGGGATCGGCGGCTTCCTGGCTGATATCAGTACACGGCTTCCTTTCTTCTTTGCAGCTGGCTTCGGTTTATTTGCGACCATTCTATCGTTGATTACATTAAAAGAGCCGGAACGGATATACGAAGTGGAGGAAAAACATCAGGCGATTCCGAAATCAGGATTTAAAAAGATCTTTTCACCCATGTACTTCATTGCGTTCATGGTCATCCTCATTTCGTCATTTGGTCTGGCCGCATTCGAATCGCTGTTTGCGCTGTTTGTCGACCATAAGTTCGGCTTTACCGCGATGGACATCGCCATCATCATTTCACTCGGCGCTATAGTCGGCGTAATTTTCCAGGTTGGCTTGTTCAATCGGCTGACTCAATGGCTCGGCGAAATCCGGTTGATCCGTTACAGCCTATTGGTGTCGACCATCTTGGTGTTCATTATGACTTTCGTCAACAGCTATTGGTCAATCCTGCTGGTGACGATGGTGGTGTTTGTCGGTTTTGACCTGATGCGCCCTGCCGTCACTACATATCTGTCCCGGATTGCCGGAAACGAGCAAGGATTTGCTGGGGGAATGAACTCCATGTTTACGAGCATCGGCAATATTTTTGGTCCGATTATCGGCGGGATCCTGTTCGATATCGATTTGAACTACCCGTTCTATTTTGCGACCATCGTACTTGGAGTCGGCATCGCCTTAACGTATGTATGGAAAAGCCCTTCGTTGGGACAAGGAAAAGAAACCAGCAAACCTGTTGAAATTTCTTGATGCCGTGTGGTGCCGTGAATGGAAGAAAAGAATAAATAAAGAAACACAAAGCAGGCCTACTTGATCTATTCAAGTAAGCCTGCTTTTTTTATTTCCCAGTTTTTTGCAATGATTCAAACTTCATTCATCCATAAAATAAGCCAAAAGAATAACGCATTCATTTTGGCGTTATTGCCAGCTCTATGGTCTAAAATACTTGTCTCTTATAGCTTGAATTTTAATATCAGCTTCCTCATTACTTAAAGTTTATTGCCATTCTTGAGTTGCGTAAAGAAATCTCCCCTCGAATTTCCAAAGCGGACTCACTTTGCTTTTGATGACCTTCTGCTTTCATTCATTTGGCAGTAAGCAATTTTTAAAATCAAGCAATGCCTGCTGTATATCGTACAGAATCGTCTTTCGCTATGCTATGTTTGTTTAGATGAAAATTTTTCATACTACAATGACAGAAAAAAGGGGGATAATAATGCAGATCAGGCAAGCACAAGCAAAAGATGCAGCAGGCATCGCAAAAGTGCATGTAGACAGCTGGAGAACGACGTACAAGAACATACTGCCAGCTGAATTTCTGGAAAACTTATCCTATGAGCAGCGGACAACATTATGGGATTGCAATATTTCAGATCAAACAAATTATATCGTGGTAGCTGAGAATGCTGATGGCACCATCATCGGCTTCGGTACTGCAGCAAAAAGAAGAACCAACACCGTTGAAGGGGCGGCTGATTTAACTTCCATCTATTTGCTGAAGGACTATCAATCGCAAGGAATCGGAAAATTACTGCTGGCGGAATTGTTTCTTCATTTCACGCAATCGGGTTACAAAAGCGTATTTGTGGAAGTACTCGAGGAGAATAAAACCCGGTATTTTTATGAATACTACGGGGCTAGGCTTACAAAGTCTGTAGCGATAAAAATATCCGGGACCGTTTTAAATGAATTGATCTATGAGTGGGACCATGTAGACGTCGTGCTTGAAAAACTGATTAAAAACTAAAGCCAAAAGATTTTGGTCTCCAACTTTATCGTTCTAGATGTTTTCTTTATTCTTTTCCCAGTAAATCATATCGTATGTGGCCTGAGTTCTCTTCATCCCCAGCTTTTCGAGGACGCGGATTGATCCGATATTGTCCAAATCCGTTTCTGCGATTACTTTTATAACATCCTTTTTATGAAACGCCCAATCCAAAAGGCATTCGACAGCTTCTGTAGCATAGCCTTTTCCCCACTCAGATTCTAGAAAACCATATCCTACTTCCACTTGCCGATTCGAATCCGGTTTCCCTTTAAATCCCGCATCACCAATGATCAACCCATTGGATTTCCGCAGCACCAGCCAACTTCCCCAACCATATAATGTCGGATCGTTTTTCAATTCTTTGACGTGATCGGCGATTTGAGGACCGTTCTCATAGTGTTGAGCTTCTATGACTTGAGCTGACTGGCTGTCACATGGAAGCAGTATTAATCGTGCAGTTTCGCTTTTCATTTTCGTTGCTCCTATTCATTTACTAAATACTAATGGTGTTTACTAGGTATTTCTTGATCTGCAACTGTCCCTTTTTTTAGCGCATCCAACTCTGCCTCCGACAGCTCACCGACGATGAATTGCTGGCGGGGATTGACGATGGAACCTTTAAATCCGGCGTGGACATCCAAATAATAAAGTCCATCTTCTTCAAGATAAAGCTCCATTTCATACAGCCCCTCTTTTATGAATGCTGCTTCTTCCATCGGCAAACGAAACGAACCGTCATGTTTTAAAATTTCAAAATGAACAAAATCAGCTTTTTCAAGCTTCTCACCATCTCGCGACAAAATTGCTTGCACTTTAAATGGCTCATCAGCAGCAATAACATCGGGGACAGCTACTTTAACTTGAAGAGCGTTCTCTTTCTTGTACAAATCCGCCGCATCGTTTCGAAGGGAGCAAGCGCTAAGGAGAAGCATACCACCGATGAATAGAACCAATAAGTATTTCCTTTTCATTTTTCTGTCCGCCTTTCTTCGTTTAGGCGTTAAACCACCGCTTAACAACTGGGATGCGCTGGATGATCAGCCAATCAAATAACCAGACAATCAATATCGACAAACCGACCAGTGGAAATAGAATCCCCAATCCGATCATCAGCCAAAGAAACATTTTCGTTTTAAAAAGAGCTGGTGCAGTTGGTCCACCCATCCCTTTTTTCGGTTTTCGCTTCCACCATAAATAAACGCCGCTTATCGCTGTCAATATAACGCCTAAGCAAATAATCAGGCTAGCAAGTTGGTTGGCCAAACCAAATTGAGTTCCTTTGTGCAACGTAATCCCCCACGCTACCACCTTACCGATTATTCCGTAATTATCGTAACGGTAATCCGCCAGAACCGCACCCGAATATTGATCAATATGAATAGTCGCTTCATCCTGGGCTTTAGGCGGGAACACGGAAAGTGTATAGACGCCTTCCGGTTCCTGAGGAATGATAATGGAGTAGGTTGGGTAAATGCCTGTTTGCTCTGCAATTTTAACCACTTGATCCAGTGTTTGCGGTACCAGACCCTGCAAACTCGATATGGGAACATCCAAGGTTCCAGCAGCCCAGGGAACTTCTGCAATATCCTGTGTTTCAACTCCTGAAACAGGTGCCTCACCTATCCATACCGAAGGCGGGTAACCTTCCCCAGTATTTGTTGTGATTGCTTGAAAATTTGCTCCCCAGAATCCTGACCACGGCAAACCTGTCAGGATTAAAAATAATAACCCTCCAGAAACCCAAAAAGCAGGAACTGCGTGCAAATCGCGCCTTAAAATCTTTCCGCCTTTTTTCAATCGGGGAAACAAAACCCCTCCCATACCTTTTGGTTTCTTGGGAAACCATAAAAAGAAACCCGTCACCAATAGTACAATGGCCCAGCAAGCAGCCAATTCGACAATCCGATCACCCAGCGTTCCAGCCATAAGTTCGCCGTGTATTTCTTCAATTTTATCCATAATCCGATCTTCATTATTCAGTTCTCCAACGGACTTCCCTGTATAAGGATCTATAAAAAGCGTCAGAGATTCTTCGTTTGTACTTATGGTTACTTCACTCGAACGCTCATTGTCTTCACCTGGCCGATATTTCGTGACGATGGCTTCGGGATATAACCGTTTCACTTCTTCCAGCTGTTCAGAAACAGCCACTTTTTCTTTCTGTGGATCAACTTGATAATATTCCTGGTAAAGTACACTTTCAATTTCACTTTTAAACAAATAAACAGAGCCTGTTACTGCTAAAAGTAAAAGGAGCGGTGCAAAAAGAACACCTGCATACAAATGCCATCTCCATATTGTTTTATATGTATTTCTGCCTATCGTCTTTTTGGGGATTTTATCGGAATCCCCTTTCTCTCTATTGTCTTTCAATTGAACTTCCTCTTTTCTTTTGCATGCAGCTGCTTTATTGAATTAACGTTTAAAGTCCCGATTTAGATCTGTTGAACTGCATAAAAGCTTATAAATACCTTGCCGGATATGTCCGTAATCATTAGAAGCCAGGATAGGTTTGACAAAGGAAGTCTACCGTCTCTGCAGTAATAACGAACGCAATTATTAATTCTCCTAACTTTAGTTAAATTACGCAAGCTTATCTCGTTAATTCTTTATAAAAAAATACTAGTTTTCACCTTTCAATATATATGCATAACAGAGAACTGAAAAAAGTCCAAAAGTATTTGTTGAAATCGCACTAAAATAACCAACAATTTAACTAAGTGATGATGATCAGTCTGATCATTTGAGTTTATTGATTTTAATCGTTTTATTCGAACTGATAGACCGCCATTCGAGGTAACAACAGTCCATCGGCCAAAGCCATTTTGACCTTGACTGCGTCGTAATCAAAGATCTCGTTTCCGGATCTCCTTTTGCAGTGCCAAAAGGGCGGTATCATACAAATCCTGAAGTTGCACAGAATCCATTCACACAAATACCCCCGCATAAGACAAGACATGATGTCTCGTGCGAGGGTGTTTCTGCGTTAAATTAATCATGTATGTTGAACCTGCCCATCAAGACCGTATTATAATAATCCCCATCCGAAAGAAGTTTGTCTTTCCTTAATATGCCTTCTACTTCAAAATCAAATTTCTTATACAAAGCAATGGCCTTGCTATTGGTTTCCAACACTTTTAAGGTTAGTTTTTGGATGCCATTCGCGTCTGCCCATTGGATTGATTCATTCAGCATGTTTTTCCCAATGCCATATCCCCAATACTCACGCAAGACGCCGATACCAAATTCTGTCTGGTGATAAGTTCTTTTCAGTCCATTTCCTGCACACCTTGAAAATGCTACAAGTTTTCCATTTGTTTCGGCTACTAGAAACAAGCTATTTCCACTAAGTTTATCTTCTTCAATTATTTTTCTGAACCCGGCTTCATCTATGTAGGCTTCTCCTTTTTCCCTGTCTAAGTTTTCGGTTTCGCCATCTATTTTCAGCCTTAGTTCAGATAAATGACTGGCATCTTCTTCAGATGCCGTCCGTATGCTAAAAATTACATTACTTGATGAAAAGTTTTTCTGGTCGATCAACATCTATATTTACTCCCATCTATCTGGCATTTATATTTTTTAAGCCAGCTCTTCTTCCAGTTCTTCTTCCGCTTCCTCATACCAGCCGGAATACTTCGGGTGCAGCACCGCTATTGCATACAAGAAAGCGGCCACTAGCATAATCACTGCAAGAGCCCCAATCGTCAGTTTCAATGAAACTAGATCGGCCAGCAAGCCAATGCCCAGGATGAAAAAGATTTGAAAAATACTTTGGATCAATTGGAAGATGCTTGTCACTCTCCCCATGACAGACACCGGTACATTGTTTTGATAAAAAGTCGCAATTCCCGCATTCAAAAAGACATTAAAGAATCCAAGTATGATAAAGCCGACAGTAACCGATGCAAAAGACCAGGAAAATGCGTATATGACATAGCCGAAAGTCATCATCAACAAACCGATGACAATCATATAACGGATAGATACTTTATTCGAAAAGATGGACAGCAACATCGCCCCGCTCACTGAACCGATGCCCGTGATGCTGATCAGGAGGCTGTACTCCACTTCCGTCAGACCAATCACCTGCTGGGTAAAGACCACTTCCTGGGCATCCATGGCAAAAGAAAACAACATCACCGCAAGAAAACCCAGGTAAATCGCAGATACATATTTTCTTTCAGTCATAAAAGCATAGACGACTGTAAAATCTCTTGCGACTTGAGCAAACGTCAGAGCAGGAATTTCTGTTGGTTCGATTTTTTCGGTTTCAGTCAACAGAGCCAGCAACAACGAGGCCAGCAGATAGAACACAGCCGTCAGCCACAAAGTGACCGAAATATTGGTTGTGAGGATAAGCGTTCCACCAATAGCTGGACCAATGATGAATGCACTCGATGAGCTGAATGACCGAAGCGAGTTAAATCGCTTTCTCTTATGCGGAGACACCAGCATGGTGATATAAGTCATTGAAGCGGGACCGAAAAAGGACTTGGCAACGCTGAGAACAACGAGAATCGCATACACCGCCAGAAGATTCGGCGCCAAGGGGATGAAAACGATAAACAATGCCCGTGCGACCAAAGTCACCATTACGATATTTTTCTTGCTTCGGTAATCGATAAAGCTGCCTGTCCAGAATTTCGTCACAATATTGGTCAACGGACCGATCACCCAAAGCCCTGCCACAGCAGCTGCCGAACCGGTCATTTGGTAAACGATGATGTTAATTGCCACCAAGTAGATGAAATCACCCAGACTGGCGATGCCCAAAGAACCCAGCAGGATGGAAGGCGTTTTCCATTCGTTTAAATGCTGTTTCACTACGCTTCCCCCTTAACTTAGACCCATCCTCACAAAACTGACAGATTATTTTACTTTGTCTGATATATTGAAAGTATAGCATTATTTAATTCCATAATAAGTAATAATCAGTAAAAATTTTCAGCTTTGAATACGTTAAAGTCCTGGGAACCCAGCTATTTCTTATTCTGGTATAGGCTTGGATGGTCTCCAAAATTCCTTTACATTCGTTCTGGCGCTTTGATCCCGAGTAATTTTAAGCCTTCTGCTAAAACGATAGCTACGGATTGCACCAATGCTACTCTTCCTTCCAAACCGATGTCTTCGCTCAGTATTTTCACATGAGCATAATAGGTATTGAATTCCTGGGCCAGCGATATCAGGTACTTGGCAATTTGAGACGGCTCGGCGTAATCGAAACTCTTGATAACCACTTCAGGAAACGCCAGCAATCTTTTTATAATCGGCCAACTGTAAGGGTCATTCAGTCCTGCCGGATTGAGCAGTGTAAGATCGATTGCAGACTTCGATAAAATGGAACGGGCTCTCGCATGCGTATACTGGACGTAAGGACCTGTAGCGCCTTCAAACTTCAGCATGTCCGAAAGGGAGAATTCTATATTGCTTTGGCGGTCATTTTTTAAATCATGGAAAATGATCGCCCCTACGCCCACCATTTTGGCTACTTCTTCTTTATCCGGCAACGCTGGATTTTTTTCTGCAATGTTATTTTCCGCAAGAGCGATTGCTTCTTTGATGACTTGTTCTAGCAAAATCACGCCGCCTTTACGAGTCGACATCTTTTTGCCGTCTTTCAAGATAAAGCCGAACGGCACATGGACCATGTCTTTTGGCCATTCATATCCCATCTTTTCCAACACCAAAAACAATTGCTTAAAATGAAGCGTTTGTTCTTGCCCCACGACGTAAAATGATTGATCAAATTGGTAACTTCTTTTTCTGAACAAAGCTGCCGCCAAATCGCGGGTGCCGTATAGTGTGGCGCCATCCGATTTTCTGATTAATAGGGGCGGCAGGCTGTAATCACTCAAATCAACGACATCCGCCCCTTCCGATTGGATCAGCAAATGTTTTTCTACCAGAAGCTCCACCACTTCATCCATCTTGTCGTTATAAAAAGCTTCTCCGTCATAGGAATCAAACTCAACATCCAATAGTTGATAGATTTTAGCGAATTCCTGGAGCGACTCATCACGGAACCATTTCCATAAGTGCTGGGCTTCTTCATTTCCATCTTCAAGTTTCTTGAACCACAGTCTGGCTTCGTTCGCCAACTCCGCATTCTTTTCAGCTTCATCGTGGAATTTTACATAAAGCTTCAGCAATTCACTGATAGGGGCCTCTTTCACTTGCTGTTCATTTCCCCACAGCTTATACGCGGTAATCAATTTGCCGAATTGCGTTCCCCAGTCTCCAAGATGGTTGATTCGAACGGTTTTATAGCCACATTTCTCAGAGATGTTTGCCAAAGAATTGCCGATAACCGTCGAGCGCAGATGTCCCATGGAAAACGGCTTCGCAATGTTTGGAGATGAAAAATCCAGCGTTACCGTTTTGGTTTGCCCAAGCTCTGAAGAGCCGTAATTTTCCTGCTTATGCAAAATTTCTTTCATGACCATTAAGCTGACGTCCAGCTTGTCGTAAAAACAATTCACATAAGGCCCTTCCGCTACCACCTTTTCAAAATACGGGTGGGAAATTGCCTGTGCCAGCTCTTTCGCAATTTCAACAGGTGACTTCTTTAATGCTTTGGCCAATATGAAGCAAGGAAAAGCCAGATCTCCTTGTGTGTCGAATTTCGGCTGTTCAATTAAATTCACGATTTCATCAAGCTCCACAAGCCCATTCAGCTCTAAAGCAATTTCCTCAGCATACGTTTGTTTTAATTCCATTTCATAGCCCCCTCTTTTAACTAAAAATAAAAAAGCCCATCTCTGTATGCATTCATACAGAGACGGGCTTTCCCGCGGTACCACTCTCATTGTCCATAATTAAACAGACCAACTTAAACATGATAACGGGTTTCACCGACATGCCCTACTGGAAGGTTCAGGCAGTTTCTCGGAAGTGCGGTTCATTGCAGCAGACATCACTAGGCTTTCACTGTCCCCGGCTCGCTGACGTATCCATATGCAACTACTCTCTTCGTCGCAGAATTTTTGTATAGTTTTGGAATATCATAGCTTACAATGCTTGCAGAGTCAAAAGATTTTGAAAACAAAAGGTTTTTTTGTTCCTGTTGCCAAAAAAAGGTATGATTAAACAAATCTATTGTTTATTAACTTGTCAGAAACGAGGAGATGCCCATGACGAATCGATTCGAATTGAGTTTGAAAAACAAAGAAGTAAGAATGTGGATATATCCCGCTTTAACGGGCAGTAAGACTCCCGCTTTTATAAGCGGGAGTCTTACTGCCCGTAAAAGTCCGACTGGATCAACTAACAATCAGCGGGGGATGTAGAACCCCCCACTGATTGAAGTTTCTCTTTATATCATGATTCCCACAGCGATTATCGGATTTTCCATTCTGATTTTTGCAGACTATGCTTACCAATATCTTTCCTCATTGGTTCTTTTAAGTGCCTGGATTATTTATTATGCTTGGCGTTTTCAGTACAGAAAGAAAAAAACAGACTCAACTCACTGAGCCTGTTTTAGAACGGCAGGCTTTGAAAAAGCGACAAAGTGATGACGAATGCTGATGCAGTTCCTGCAGACAGCAAAGTTAACATCTTCGGCCACTGGAGTTCTTTCGTCGGTTTTACCGCTTCTTTGGAAACCGCGATCCAGATGATTATGGACAACAAAGCAATGATTCCAAGTACTTCATTGGACATCTATAACACCTCCAGTATTTATTGGTTAAGTTTAACATAGTTGTTAGTCTTTTCAGTTTTTACATCGGCTTTTTTCTAATACTTTTAGGACGACTAAACCTAAAAGTCCGGCTATGGCAATTCCATACATAATCGTTTTATGGGTTTCCCCCCACGTACTCCATGCCGCTAGCAGAATTAAAACCAGCAATACAACGTAATACCCGTAAGTTAACATGCCTTTTATGTCCTTTCTTATGCGAACGGCAATATGTATCTTCTCTTTATTTCTCAGGTGCTTGTCTAATTAAACTCCAAACCGATCCTATCAGAAAACACCCCATCACCAGCAGACCAAAAGTCAGTGGGTTAAAGAAAATATGATTGGAAAAAATAGTGAATAAGGAAAAGTCTTTGGGGTTGTCAAAAGCATCTTTTGTCTCAACGATATAGATCCGAAAGTCTTTTGCTTTTTTCAATGTATAAGCAGAGGATACAGCCACATAAATGAAACTGATTGCAATTCCAGTCCAAATGCCTTTAGGACTGAACCACCTGCTGGTTGCTCTCATCGATAATTCAATCGTTCCATATAAGAAATACAAAATGAACGACATGAGGAAAAATGGAATAACCAGAGTCGGGTTGCCATTTCCTCCTCCGAAATCATCATTTTTTACCGGTTCACTCAAACTATTCATGCCATAGAAAACAGCAAGCGTAAGGAATGCAGAAAGCCAATACAACAACATAAGCAATTTGTACATATTGTTCCTCCCTCACAAATGCACCATTTCAAGCTAGTTGGTTATATTCTCCATTTCATTGAAAACTCCTTCTTTTCCCTTATGCTTTAGCCATATACGCATAAAAAAAGAAGCCTTTTTAAAGCTCCTTTTCTGCCGATCTACCCAGTGATCAAAATGCGTTCCTGTGGGGCACCGCCGTTAAAGTCCCACCCGACTTCACTAAACTGTTTGCAGCAAAAAACAATAAAACAGGTGGAACTAAAGTGAACAGGGATAATACACCGGCCAGCGCAAGAAAAGCTGACGCAATCGAAGGATGGGTCGCCATCATCAGAAATCCGAACAAGCCTAGGAATACGGCAAAGACCAACATGTAAAAAGGATACATTAGGACGTCTTCTACAAAAATAACCATATTATCCGCAAATTCATCTGCGGAAACCGTGACTTCTCCTCTGCTCATATCCTGTTTTACTTTCGCATCGTTTTGAAACACTTCGATCAAGGTTTCGTAGACCCATTGATTCCTTTCCAATGAATTCAGGAATAATCCAGAGCCGGCCAATAGAGCAACCAATAAAAGAATAGATGATAAAACCAATTTTTGATTCAACTGCATAAAGCACCTCCTGAATTTTGGTAAATCTTTAATAATACCAGCATAACCGGCTTTACCATTTAAACCATCGGGCTCAGGGGTGCTTAAGACTAAGACTTTAGATGTAGAGTCAGACTGGCGATTCAGCTTATCGGGTTTTGTCTATGGTCTTTTCATCAAAGGAAGGGAAAGAGTGAGTATTGTTGCAGTTTCCCTTTTCCTTCCTACAATTTTCCTACTTTAACCAGCTATCCAGAAATTCGCTTTGATCCCCTTCAAAATACATTTCAAAAAATGCTTTAAACTCTTCGGTGCCGACTTGTTTGAATTGAAATTCTGCGTAATAGGCAGCGAGGAACTCCAGCGCTGTTTCATTTCCATTCAGGCTGTCAAAATATTCTTTAAGCAACATTGGAACCTTGCCATAAATGGTTGAGTAATACGATTCATCCACAAATTTATCGAGCGGGATGTTCACATAAGTTTCTGTCGGATAGTAATCTTCAGCTGCTGCAGCGCTCCAAAATCCATATTCGTCATCGTCATAGCGTTCGCTGATGAAAATGGAACTCGCGAATTCCGTCAAGCCTTCGTCAAGCCACGCTTCCTGATACGGATCATTCGCCACCAAGTAATAAAACCATTGATGGGCGATTTCATGTACCAAAACCGACTCCTGCGATTCCTCATCTGCGGCTACTTCTATGATGTTCGGGTATTCCATATAGCCGTCGTTCCCGATGATATCCAATTCACCAAAGGGATTGTCTCCAATATTTTCTTCAAAATACACATAAGCTTCAGCAGCCAATTCTGAGGTTTCCTCCAGCATGTTTGCCGAAACGGGCGTGAACACCCGCAATTCGGTGTCGTTGGCTTGGACGGTTTCGGTTTCCCACTCATCTGGGTCCATGATTGCCAGGTAAAAATCTTTGATGTTTTGACCTTCCACCAGACCGTTCTGTGTCGCTTCAATCGGTCCATCTTCACCTGAACTGGCTACCAGGTATTCTTTGGGCAACTCGTAGCTGACAGTATAGTCGCCGTAATCCGTATCGTAGGATTCCCCTTTTGAATCATAATCGATAATATCCCAGCCATCTTTGTAAATGCCGAGCATCGGGTACCAATGGGCCAAGTAATAATTATCTCCCACTTGAGATAATCGCATGCCGCCTTCCGGCAAGATCATCGAATACTCAACGGCCACAGTAGCTGCGGAATCAGGCTCCAGCTTGTTTTCCAATTCCACTAGCAGTTCATTGTTGTCCAGTTTATAATCGGTTTCTGCACCGTTAATGGAGACTGAAGAAACTTCCATCTCAAGATCTTCATCTTCGTAGTTTGAAGTTTCTTCCGAATTCATGGCATTCGGCACCAGATAAAAGCCGATTTCAGACCAGGTATCCGTTGAATCATTCGTCACTTCAATTGAAGCTCCAACCTGAAAGCCCCCGTCTTCACTCATCTGAACATCTATCTCATAAACCGCATTTGCAGCATCTTGCTGACTCTCCGCTTTATCGCTGCCGCATTCTTCACAAAACACTAGAGCCTGCAAAATAAAAAATATGATAATCCCAATGGCTATAATCGCCATCCCTATTTTGAGCTTCATGGTTCATCTCCCATTTCTGCAGCTAACGCACAGTTCATTATCGCCGATATCTTGTGATTTTGACTTTCTGTTTTACCAATCATCCAGAGCTAAATTTCCATTCTGTATATCAGTCAGTAAACCTTTTGCCTACTCTTGCTTCCGGGCAATGAGAACATACAAGGAGTCAGCTGGAAAGAACTTATCGGTAATACACAACCCTGCATCTTCAATTTCCTTTTCCATGCCGGCCAATGAAACTCTCGGCGCTTTTTGGTCCGGCTTTTTTTTAGACTCCAATTCAACGACGGCCAAATGGCCACCTGCTTTGAGCAACTCTTTTATCTTCATTAACGTTTCTGCCAAAGGATCAATTTCATGTAAAACCAATGATGCAATGACCACATCGATGGATTCTTTCGGGATTGAAAGCTCTCCTTCACCGCCTTGGATTGGCACAATATTAGTAAGCTCTTCTTTCGCGGCTTTTGTTTTGATCATTTCCAGCATACTCAAATCAGTATCCAATGCATAGACATCGCCATCGACTTGTTTAGCTGCAGGGATCGTGAAATAACCGGTTCCAGCACCAAAGTCTAAAACAGAGTCAGTGTTTTTCAATGGAATTCTTTTCAACAAGGTTTCGGGAGAAAATGCCTTTCTTCTTTCCGGGTTTTCCAGATAAGAGATTTTCCCATGGTGATGGCCATGTGTTTTTTCGTGGGGCTTGCTGTGGTTGTTTGGCATTTGCAACTCTCCTCATTCTCTTTAATTTTGAATCGAATTCAACCTGTCCTGTTTTTTTAACTTTTCTTCAAGCAGTTCTCCATTGACGCTAATCCCAGCCATACTGCCTTCTGCAGCAGCGATGATCAATTGTGATGGCCCATCCATCACCGTATCTCCGCAAGCAAAGACTCCCTCGACATTGGTCCGTTGAAAACGATCGGTTTCCACACCGCCCCGTTCATTCAACTCACAGCCGAGTGATGTGCCAAACCCAGAAGCCTGTATCCATTCGGATGCTACAAACCCGCCTGTACGGGAAAGACTTTCGCCATCCTCAAACTCAATGGCTTCCAATTTACCGTTTGTCCCAATCAATGAGCGGATCTTTTTCTCGTTGACTTTGATGCTGTTCTTTTCCAAAATCTCTTTTTCCTCTATAGACAGGACCGGTTTTCCATTCGTACAGACAATCAAATCATCCGTCCAATTGGAAGCCACTTTAGCCATATGAAAAGCCCCTGGGATTTCTGCAAGCACAACGAGCGGACGGTCTCTGAGCTCCCATCCATCACAAAATGGGCAACTGAAAAGGCTCTTTCCATAAAATTCGTTCAAGCGGTCGATAGCCGGAAGAACTTCTTTAAAGCCCGTCGCTAAAATCACTTTTCGGGCTTGGAAGTGATCACCTTGCTCGGTTTCAATATGGAACAGCTCTTGTACTTTTACTATGCTTTGCACCCGCTGTTTTTCAATTTGGATATTCGGATATTCAGCCAGTTCGTCTTGGGCAATTCGTTTCAATTCCTGAGGATCTATCCCGTCGCGTGTTATAAATCCATGGGCTTCCGATGTGACAATATTCCTTGGTTTATTGTCATCAAACAAAACCGTTTTCTTTCTTGCCCTGCCCAAAACCAGTGAAGCATTCAATCCAGCAGGCCCTCCGCCGATTACTGCGCAATCCATTATCATGCTATCATCTTCCTTCTTTATAAATTTAGTTGCCGGTGGCTGTTTCGGCTCTGCTCTCCATTTTCTTCACGATATCAATCAATAACCGGCTTTCAAGTTCAGATTTCATATTTTCTTCAGATTGTCGCATGACTTCTTCTATCAGGCAGCCTTCATTGTGATGAAGCGAGCAATTGAACAGCTTGCTGTCTCCTTCAATGGCAATAATGACATCTAAAAATGAGATTTCATTTGGAGACTTGGAGATTTTGTACCCGCCTTTGGCACCCGGAGTTGATTCAATCAGTCCACCCTTGGTAAGCTTGGTTAATATTTTCGAAAGATAAGTTGGCGACAGCTTTTGAAATTCCGCCAGTTCCTGAACACCTATCGTACTGTTTTGCGGCAACCGGATAAGATGCACCATCGTGTGCAAAGCATAGTTCGTCGCGTTTGAATATTTCATAATGGCCTTCCTTTCCTTTTAGAGATATTACAGACTCTTGTTGTCTCTAATCAAATAAAATATAACACCCATGCCATGCGGAGTCAATTTTTATTCATCCTTATAAATTATTGGAGAAAGACAACAATAATTTTCAATATGACTAATATACTTGTCATTTTGAAATACATCGTTTACACTTTACCTATAGTGAGGTGAAGACATGAAGACAAGATTAAAGGAATTACGGGCTCGATTGGGCATCAATCAAACAGAATTAGCGAAACGGGCAAAGATTTCCCGGCAAACGGTAAGTTTGATTGAACGGGGAGAATTTATGCCTTCTCTGCTGATTGCTACGAAAATCGCCCGTGTCTTTAAAGAACCCGTCGAAGAGATTTTTCAATTTGAAGAGGAGGAACTGAAATGAAAAAATACGGAAGTTTAATCGGTCAATTGGTGATCGGTGCATTGATTGGATTTTTCGGTATGCTCGCTGTTTTGGATGGAGATTTCCGTATCGACTTATCGCCTTACGCCTACCCTGGAAACCTGGTCATTCTCGCAGCCGCTGCAGTGTTAGTTGTCTTTTCCGCTTACCGTTATGTCAGTATCCGCTATCTAGCCAAACAGGATTTAACCGGAGACGAAGAAGATGCAGCTGAAGGGCGAATGTACAGACAATATACGGACGCAAGCCTTGCTTCCACGTTGGCGATCTTGTTCAGTTTGGCATCAATGAGCTTAAGCCTTTTGACGACCCAGCCGCTTTGGCTGCTGATTTTCGGTCTTGTGCTGATCGTCTTCAGTTTTATCATTTCCGGCATTCTGCCAGGATTGATGAAAAATATGTATCCAGAAAGAGATTTGCCTTCCATTACTGATAAGAAATATGCCGAAAAACTGTTGAATGTTTCAGATGATGGCGAAAAGCATATAATGCTTGGCGGTTTATATAAAACACATATCACTATGAATTCCCTGTTGCTGGGAGCGATTGTCCTGCTTCTGTTTTACTCGATTGCGTCAGATTCATCACAGCTGTTCAGCATTTTTATCATTGTTGGTATTTTGGCCATCACCAACACTCAATACCAATTCAGCATTCGAAACAAATAAATGCCTGCAGTAAACAATGAGAAGTATTGAACTTGCGCCCAGACATAAAAAAGCACTGATTTCTCAATGCAGAAATCAGTGCTTTCGTTAGTTATTATTGGCCTCGCGGTGCTTTTGGCGGCTGGCATACATCACATTTACGCTGGTTTTTCGTATTGAATTTCGTAAATGTTTTCTCGAAATTATTGCCGCATGCACATTTAAACAGCAGCTTTTGAGAAAATCCGTGGTATTCTGTAGACAATAATTTGCTGTCTGAGTTTTTTTCAACAAATGCTTTAATTTCTTTAAAGTTCCATCGTTTATTCATTTTCTTACACCTCCATATTCTTTCGGGAAGCGGAGGCTTTTTGGCATCCGTTCAATTACGGCAAAAGTTGATTTTGCCCTAAGTTCTACATTATAGCACGTGCTGTCGTATAAATATAAAATTTGTTTTTATTCTCATGAAATCAAAAGCTTTAGGACCGTTTATAATTCGCTTTTCTGTGAAACTTCGTTCCTATCCCCACCACATTACCGTTACAAAAAATGCCCAGACAGATGCACTTGGAGCAGTTATGCACAGGATCATTAAATAGATTTCCCGATTTTCAGAAACATACTTTTTCTTTTTGAACAGGAAAAAAATTAAGATCGCAGCCACTGCATATAATGAAATACCCAAAACAGTTAAAGCCGTCAAATAATAAACTGGCGAGATATCGATAACATTGCCATTCAAAAAATATGCGATCCCTTGCCCGAAAACACATAAGATGGTGGCCGATACAAAACTGCCGATCACCCATGCAGTCAACTTTGTCATGTCCTGTCCCCTTTTCGAATAAAACAAATGAATTTGCAGGTATTATTTTGCGGTTGACGAAATAGTACTTTATCTAGGAATAATTGGGGGATACTCGAATGCTGCAGTCTGTTCTATACAATCAAAGAAACAATAAACCCACAATCGCCGCCATTCCCGCACTTGGGGAACGGAAAGAAATCTATGAATCCTTAGCTGAAAACCTGAAGGAATTCCAATTGTTGGCTATCGATTTGCCGGGCCATAATGATGAGGCAAGCAAAGACTTTTCAATTGAAACCTACATAGAAGAGCTTAAGAGACTTTTAGCTGAATTATCAATTTCCGAAGTCCATCTTATCGGCAATTCAATCGGCGCTTGGATCATCCAACATTTCTATAAAAACTTTCCTGAAATAGTCCTCAGCATCACTTTGTTGGATGGAGGTCATTATTTCATAGGCGATTATAGCGACGGTGAAGATGAAGAAATTGAACTTCCTGCCGTTGAAAAGCTCGAAGATTTACAACGAGCCATCCAGGAACAAGCCGAGGCAATGGATATGCCAGCTTTTATGAAAGAGAAATTTACCGCGTATCTGCTCGGCAACTTTATCAACAGAGATGGAGTATATGTCCATCATAGCGATGCAGTTGCAGTAAATGCACTGTCTAAAGCCGTCACCAAAACTAACTATTGTCTAAAGGAAGAATCTGGCGTTCCTCTTTTGTTGTTGCTGGCTGATAAGGAAAAAGACGAGTCTGAGTCAGAGAAAAGAGTGGCCTTCCGTCTTTCGCAGTCAGAGGCGATCATCGAGGTCATCCCGAAAAGCCATCACCTTTTACCGATTACCAACCCTGCTTATGTATCTGTTCATTTTAAAGAACTAGTGATGTCATTAAAACAATAGAGTGTCCAAAGAATGCATCAGGGCTACATCCCTTCTTTATTTCTTCCTTTTTTTATTAAAGCAAACAGACTGACGATCCCTATTATAAGAAGGATTCCCATGCTGACGATATAAAAAGCGGACTTGGCAGTTTGGCTTAAAAAATCTATGTTGCTCACTGCGGCTGCTCCGAGTACACAAAATAAGATGATTGCTAAAATGATTCGATCTTTCATAAAAACGCTCCTTTTTGGAAAATTATAAGTGATAACTCATCTCCCTGATTCAAAGCACTCAATATACTTTCCTGATCAGGTTACATAAAATTATATTCTTCACTATTCATCAGCAATTGGACAAGCTTCTCGAACAATTTCCGCTGTGCAGGATTGTGCCAATCTTCCGGGGTATCGGCCATCAGCCACATCACTTCATCAAGAAATACATGTTCAATGGCTTTCGGCCAATAGGATTTTTCTAGCGGTGACAGGGCCACCGATTCTTCATAGCCTATTAAAAACAATTTCCATTGGCGCGAAGTAAATGGCTGATCTGGTGCAGTTTCCAGTTCATTGTGAAACAGTAAAAGAACCAACGCCAAATCGAAAATCCGTGGGACCCAGCCTGCATTATCCGGGTCAATCAAATAAGGATCGGGAGTATAGATCAGGTTGTTCGCTTTATAATCATAAGGCGTGGCAACGTGGGGCAATCCAGCTTGATTTAAGTCTTCTTGATTGTGGACAGCTTGCATAAGCCTGTCTTCCAGCTTAGGAGATATTTCGATATCGTATGCTGATGAATTCTGTGTGATTTTTTGAATACCGTCTTCAGCTTCTTGTTCATTAAAATCATATACATCATAGGGACTTAAATTAAATTCATTTTCATTGGAAGAAAGAGCGTGGATCCGGCCGAACAGTTTACCAGCTTCCTGGATTTCACTGTCCAGTCCTGAATAAGTGCTTCCCTCAATAAACGGATACACGACATATATTGCGCCATCAATAGCCATCGGATTATCCGTGGTCATGGAAACAGGCACGACTACGTCAATTCCCGACTCTTTCAAACTTGTGGTGTAGGCCATCAGACGATTTGCTTTAAGCATCGGACTTTGGGTTTTTTTGATGATATATTCTCCTCCAGGTTGAGTGACCCGGTACACAGGAGAAAAAGCATAAATGCTGATCGGCTCATCTTCCGCATGGAATCCGAATTTATTCAGTATGTTTTTAGCGTTCATTGAAATGCTCCTCTACTGGTTTATATCCACTACTAGGTGAAAGATGATTCATTGCCTGCTTAGGATTACCTTTTACATACATCAACACTTTCCATTATCTTACCAGTACGTGGATATAGTTGAAATACTTGTGTGTTATCTTTCACTTAAAATCAAATGAATTGGAGGTCTGGAGATGATCCTTATTTTGGCTATATACATTGCTCTGTTAAGCTTTTCGGTAAGCAAGTTTGCCGGAAACAAGCGGCACCGATGGATTCATTCCGGATACATGACAGCTTTCCTGCTCCCTTTTTTGGTTTACGCCATTTTTATGGGAGTCATCGCGCCTATCGTACAGGCCGGAATCGGTGTCAGCTTTTTCGGCTTTATTTTTGCTGTTGCTACATTGGTTAATGGATTGGCATTCTTGTATATTGGCTATGCATCCAAAAAACTGCGTGAGGAATAAAGAAAGCCCGAAACAACTCAAAAAGGACAATCCACAGAAGATTGTCCTTTTCTATTAACATCTTACATATCTCCGTTTAAATCCGATTCTGCCTTTATCCAGATCCTTTTGAATGCTTTCATGGGCATTCAAAAAACTGCTCTTTTTATTGTCCCTCTTCATTTCGATTACTCCCACTTCTTTTGAAACTTCAACCGCTTTTTCAGTAAGTGGTCTATAAGAGACACCAACCGTGTATAAAAAATTATTCATTGCAGATTTCGTTCGTTCAGGCGAATCGTATATCGTATGTTTAACTCGATCCAACATTGAGGCGATTTTGCTTTCGGAAAATTCCTGGTCCTTCCGGCTCCCCAGAAGCCAGCAGTAACAGCTCCAACCTGCAGACATCTTCAGCTCTTCGCCGCTGTCTATCCATTTGTCGGCTACTTCCTGTGCAATATCCGATTCCGACAGCGTTACGGCTACAACATAATCCGACAGCATGTAAAAATATGCGCCATCGATCCACCGCTCAAAATCTGTTGCGGCCATGGCTTTCGGATCTGCGATAATGCCTGCAAAATACATGGCATCATAGTTGCCGGTCGCGTAAAGCTGGTCTGCTAATTGCTGGTCTCTTTTGATTTGCTTCACTATCGGTTTCATCGCCCCCGTAGCCACTCCATAAACCGGTTCGTGTGCACCATTGGATACGTACATTTTCTTCATCCGCTCTTTGCCCAGCGCTTCAAGTTCCTGCATTACTGTTTCGAAATCCATCTTATTCCATCCTCTCGCAGAAGAACTGCTGTGTACTTTAGTAAGTATAAAGCATTTCATTAATACCGAGTCATGGTTTTATCGTATCCAAACTGAGCATTGGCCAATATTGTGTCCACTTCTTCTTTTCCATCCGTTCCTTGTAAATCTTAAGATTTTCTTTACTCGCAATAAAATAAAGCGTTGGGGTTACGTGCAATTTAACTAAATCTTCTACACCATGCGGAGCAGCTAAAACCAATTGATTTCGTGCATCCAATTTAACGCCCAATGCGGTAGCTGTCTCTGGGAATTTCGATATCGCATCCACAGCTGAAATATAAGGTGGTATTTGATTCTGTATATGCATTCTTGCCTGATTCTTCACAGACCATGGAATTCCTGGTATCTTTTCTATAAGGATTCCTTCTATCCGCTTGTCCACTTCTTCACTATCGATTGTATCATCATAATAAATAACATCGACATCAGGCAAAAGCGTTCTTACTTTGTATCCATGCAACCTGTCCCAAACCTTTGAGCGCACAAATCCTGCACAGATCCACCAGTCTGGAAGGCTTAGAGTCTTCACCTCTACCAACACTTCCAACATCCATTCATCTTGTTCAATCAGTTCTATAATATCACTCTCGCTAATTATCATCCGCAATTCCCCTTATTGCATCGATAGTTTTAAACCACCGGATTCTGTCTTTATATAGGTTCCTTGTTTTTAACCTGCTTCAGATCATTTCAAATTAATGGCCTCAGAAAGAATCTCCTGGTACAGTTTATTCCAATCATGGTGAGTATTCGGCACCTCATCCGATGTCAGCAAGACTCTTCGTGACGATTCATATCCTGCTTTAAAAGGATGCAACATATTGATGTCCATTTTATAGAATGCCTGATAGCCAATCTTTGGATACCTCCCTTTTTCGTCCCAAATCGGATTGTCACTATGATCGACCATTATATATCCGACCAGCTGGCAATTTCCTGAGACGTACCCTTCTTCGAGTGCTTCTCTATGTATACTTTCTTCAGGGGTTTCCCCGACTTCGATATGCCCTCCCGGAAAATCCCAGCCTCGATGTTTTAAATCAACCAAAAGCATTTTTTCTTTATAGAAGCAAAAGCCATGCGCACTGGTCACGAGCTTATCAGACGGCAGCCATTTATTAGCTTGCCAGGTCAGTTTCACTTCAGCGTCTCCCCATTTTACGTAGGATGAAACCATATGCTGCTCCTCCTTCCCTTTTATGAATTTGCCTCTTATTTTATTGCCACTATCAAAAAACGTTTCGAATTTGTACAAATACCTTTTGATGTCTGGTTTTTTTCAATAAAAATATTCCATAGGCGATAATCATTTTCCTCTTGACCGAAGTTCGGAATGATTGGTGTATGTTGAAGCAGAAACAAGAGATCTTCAGGTCTTTCATAGTATTCCAGAACATTGTCATCGTATATTTCCACTTTTGAAAATCCAGCATCGATTAATTCTCGTCGATACTTTTCTTTCAACGTACCATCTTGTAAATTGTAAGTTTGTCCACGGCCAAAACTGCGTTTGATATTTAACTTATCGTCTTCACTGACTTGTTGAGTTATAAAAATCCCATCTGACTTCAACACTTTTTCCACTTCGGCTGAATTAAATGGAGCGTGTCGACTGACCACAATATCAAAGAAGTGTTTAGGAAATGATAAAGCCTTAGAGGACATTTGGGCAAAACGCGTATTCGTTTGTGTTGATCCTCTCAAATTTTCTTTTGCTGATTGGATCATCTCAATCGACAAATCTATTCCAACAGCAATTTGCACGAACGGCGCAATTTTCAAAAGAGTTTCTCCGCTCCCAGTTCCAATATCCAATAGGAAATCGTCTTTATTGCAGCGCCTACTTACTTCTGCGGTGAACTCCCAAGCTGCTTTATCAGCCGAAACCCGCAATTGACTGAAGTCCCAACCATTGATTTTGCCTATCTTGTCATAAAAATTTGTATAATCAAAGTCCTTCATGTAGCTACCCCCTTTTCAGCTCTAATAGCGTTTCCAAGTTGAGTTCCAAATTGTTATTCGATATAAAAAATACATCTACCTAAATAGCTCATAAACGTGGCAGTTACATCATTTAGTCTTTATTTTCATTATATCCAATTTCAAAGCTGAAAAAGGATAAATAAAAGAGCGACTATTATCGTTCTTTATTCGTTTGAAACTATAAGACATTCTTCTCGTCTAAAATTTAAAGAACCAACATAGTTTAGACGTTGAGAGAGTGACCCGGATGAAGGCAATATGTTTTTTTTGCTATGGCCTTATTATTGAGCGCTTATCAAAGTGACACAGCAACCCATACTGTGGCCAGCCCAGATGAAAATTCTAAGGATATTTAGCATCAAGCTACCGACGAAGTCAGTAAAACCATTACTGAAATAAAGAAAGACAAGCTTTATTTGTGCACAGATAAATAATCTCTAGCCTCCAGATTCTCTTCAAATAGTCAGTTCCCTTCCTCTCACTCAATCCGCAAAAGTATAAAGTGACTTATTTTCTTGGAAAGGATGAAACCCATGCTTAATTTTTCGGAAACAGAAGCTAATGAAAACGAACCCATTCTCTTTATTCACGGAATTGGTGCGAGTCGTTGGATGTGGTGGCAGCAAGAAAAAGCATTCTCGGATTATCCAATCATCCTCGTAGATTTACCAGGTCACGGAAAAAGTGTTTCAACTCCATGGATCAGTTTAATGGGTACCACTGATTTGATTGCAAAAGATGTACTTAAAAACCGGGCCGCTCATGTGGTCGGGATATCATTGGGCGGCCATATCGCTTTGGAATTGGCGAAACAATATCCTGAAAAGGTTCTCAGTGCATTTATCAGCGGCATTACCGTCACACTTATGCATTTTCAATTTTTCCTTAAACTGCAATCGCGAATCGTCCAAAGAGGAAT
Organism: Planococcus beijingensis; assembly: GCF_016820615.1. Classification (NCBI taxonomy): domain Bacteria; kingdom Bacillati; phylum Bacillota; class Bacilli; order Caryophanales; family Caryophanaceae; genus Planococcus; species Planococcus beijingensis. The sequence continues at coordinate 1,087,243 of NZ_JADHDZ010000001.1, read as the reverse complement.
CCACAACGATCGCTATCTCCATAAAATAGCGCGTGAATATTACCGCTTGCCTGCCGATAAAACAGCTGACTTTATCACGAATTACCAACTTCTAACCAGCGAAACCTATGAAACCATTTGGAAAGAAATTATGCAGTTTCATCTGGATCAGTCCTATGGAAAGATTGCAGCACCGTGCATGTTTGCGGCTGGGGATCAGGAATCACGCGGCATTCTGGAAGCGGTCGACTTAGCTCCAAAACTCATACCGAATTCTGTGGGGCGTTTGGTTCCTGGCGCCCAACATGCCTGGCCGGTGCAAAAAGCGCCGGAATTTAACCGGCTGTTAAGAGAGTGGCTGGATTGCTTTCATGGTGAATAGCTGTTTGGTCAATAGCTATTTTTTCAGCTGCGTCATCTGAAAGAAAGCTCAACCCCAGTCAGCTACTTACTATCTAAGGAAATATCCTTAACCTTAAACACTTTAAGGTCCCAGCACCTATCTCGTTCTTTCTCTATAAAACTCAAATAACCCCTATGCCCATCAAATTTAATACAATGTTTCCCGGTAGCTCTTATCCAGAATTTTCCCAATCGCCTCTTCATCCACATTCGGCAATTTCGCATGAGCCGCCAATATCTTTGCACCTTTTGGAAGTTCCTCTTTATTCGCCCACATCTCCGGGTTCCACAGTTCTGACCGCCTGAACGCCTTGGCACAATGAATAAAGCATTCTTCCACGTCGACACCGATGCCCAGAAGCGGCCTTTTTCCGTTTACCGCCATTTTTCCCAGCAATTCTTCATCATGGATCACGCTGGCTTTTCCGTTGATGCGCAAGGTCTCCCCAAGCCCCGGGATTAGAAACAGCAAACCAACATTCGGATTCGACAAGATATTCCGCATGGAATCCATCCGCTTATTGCCGGGCCTTTCAGGAATGATCAACTGCTTGTCATTTAACACGTATACAAAACCGGCATTGTCACCACGTGGAGACACGTCGCAAGCTCCGAATTCATCGGCCGTTGAAATTGTCAGAAATGGCGACTTGTTGATAAAGTCTCTGCAATGTTCATCCAAGTATGAAATGACTTTATTGTTCACAAGTTCACTCGGGTTTCCTGTAATTTCGCGAAGTTCTTCTATCGTCTTCACTGTATTTGGAAATGCTTGTGTTGTTTTCATTTCTTTCAATCCTTTTCTCAATGAATATTTTTTATTTCCAGAAATGGTTGCAACGCATAATCGCTGCCTATAAAGATAACGGAAATTTCTATATACGAAGGATTGTAACATGAAGTGCAAGATCTTGAAAACGCATTACTGAAGCCATTCGAGATAAATTGTTTCCCAAAAAGTATCCCATCATCAAATTTTCTAGCGGCGAATGGGATTCTTTGCCTATCATTCCATTCATAATGAAAGAGGACGAATAAAACCTGTCTTGCTCATGAGATAATGGCTAAAAACAAAAAATCTAAATTTACAGAAAAATGAGCCGTGTTTCTCTTTCTTCTAGTTGAAGAATCGGATATGCTTTAAGCGTCGCAAAAGATGTTCCTTTCGCGACAAAGGAGACGCTTGAACTGTACACCAACCAAAAAAGCTCAGTACATTTCTGCTTCTTCGTCGATTTACACGCTTTCTGCTACAGGAGATCCGTTTCCGATAAGAGAATGGTTAGAAACTTCGTATGGAAAGGGGATGTTGACTGTGTTAATTGAATACAACAACGCGTATGAAAAAGCGGCAATGGATCTATTGTCTTTTATGTCCGATGAACATCAATTGAAAGCTTTGCAACAAACCATGCAGAAGAACGAAGAAAATTCAGCTTGGCAATTATACCTGTGGAAACAGGAAGATGATGTTGTCGGGGTGATTGGGATTGAAGTGGCTGAACTCACATTCACGGTCCTTCATGCTTCCGTGAACTCCTCCTATCGAAATGAAGGGATTGGCCATGCAATGATAAAAATAGTCCAAGAGCTTCAAGAACCCCGTGCCATGCGGGCTTCGATGGAAACGAAAGAATTCCTCGCGAAATGTTGGGAAACGGCTCATCCGCTCTAACTATATTAGTTGAGCTAGAAAAATAATATAAAAAATGCTTGGCACTTTGAACAAAGCTCCCGCTCAGTCCGGAGCCGCGCCATCGCTGAGAGAGATCTCTAAAGATATGGAGTAAAACAGCGAAGACCATCTCCCTCTCTGAACTAGTCGAACAGCTTATAAATTGGTTCAGACCATTTTTTCTTCAAATAAATATAAAGACACTGCCCTTTAGAGATTTTCAATCGCCGGTCATGGCTCAAGTGAGTTAATCAATTTTCTAACGTCATTAAAAATTGCCGCTCCCAAAAATCAAGATTTTGGGAGCGGCAACATGTGCATGATTGTTTAGTTTTCTCGTTTGCAAATCAAATTCTTATAGCTGGAGACGGCCCTTCATCTGTCTGTTACCACGACATGGATCGCCTCGATCGGACCATGGACCCCGATGACGATATTCATTTCGATATCCGCGCTATTGCTCGGCCCTGAAATGAAATTGATGCAAGTTGGAAGAAGATCTCCTGCATCCACCGATTGCTGGATCTGTTGTGTCGCTTGCGTCATGCGCGGCACGATTGTCGACTGCGGCACAATGGCTATATATGCTATAGGCAACAAGCTGACTGAACGCGCGATATCCTTATCATTGAACTGCACGACTGTACCGGACTCTGCTAGACTGATATCACTGAAGAAGACGCCAACCGCAGCCTCCTTTGCAATGGTGATGTTTTCTTCACCCACCTCGGTATTCCATACATGTGCTTCACTTTCCACAAGTAACGGCTCCAATCCATATTCGGCAAAGCGTCTGTCTTTCGTGGTGACGATACGCCCACCGCTATATTGACTAATTGCGCCTTGCAACTTTTCTGCAAGCTCGGAAGCAGTCGTTTCAATCACTGCCGTCGTTTTTTCCAGGCTGCTCTTTTTAAATTCAGACGCCAGTTCTGTTGGAGTCGCATCTTTTAGAATTTCCCATTGCGGGCGATATTTCCACTTCGGCTTCACTACTTGCTTTTTTCGTTCCCTGCCAAGGCGTTCGGAAATATTGTTCAAGAATTCTTCCTGATTACTCAGCAAACTTTCAGTCATGAACCTCGCCTCCTTTTTTACGGTTATCGAACCATTTCCTGAAATTTTCTTTGCCAGGTGCTGGGAAATCGCGCACTTCGGTCCATAACTTCATCGGACCCGGTCCATTTTCTATATGGTCGCCTTTGACAAATGGCTTCATCGCTGCCGGCATGCCTTTTACAGCCATTTTAAACAGCAAAGGCGAACTCGCTCCGACGCCGAATGTTCTCATCGCCATCTTCTCAGCCGTTTTTCCGTAATCCTCCACATAATTTTCCCGATGACGGATCAATAATTCATGGAGCGGGATTTTAACCGGACAAGCTTCTGTGCAAGCCGCGCACAGGCTCGATGCATATGGCAGCTCGCCGTATTCCTCGTAGCCGCCTAATATTGGAGACAATACAGCCCCGATTGGCCCTTGATAGATTGATCCATATGCATGGCCTCCGATATGTCGGTATACAGGGCATACATTGACGCAAGCTGCGCACCGAATGCACTGGAGCGCCGATTGGAATTCGGTGCCGAGGGCATTTGAGCGTCCTGCATCCAAAATGACCAAGTGAAATTCTTTCGGCGCATCAATGCTGTCTTCTTCCACTTGCGGCGTGAGGTTTGTTACATACGTTGTGATTTTTTGCCCTACCGCGCTGCGGCACAATAAATTGGTCATGACATCAAGTTCTTCCCATGATGGGACTAGGCGCTCCATTCCCATAATGCTGATCTGTGTTTTGGGAAACGTAGTGACCATATTGGCATTCCCTTCATTTGTCACCAATGAAATCGAACCGGAGTCAGCAACGGCGAAATTGCAGCCGGTCACTCCGATATCCGCCTCCATGAATGTCTCCCGAAGCTGGGCACGCGCAAATGCTGTCAGCTCCTTCGGCTCTTCCGTTCCGGTGTAATTGGCTTTATCCCGAAACGTGTCGCGAATCTGCTCTTTGTTTTTATGCAAGGATGGCACAACAATGTGAGATGGCCGGTCATGGTCATCAATCTGCAAGATGTATTCTGCAAGGTCTGTTTCATATACGTTGCAGCCGATTTCTTCGAGCGCTTCGTTGAGTCCGATTTCTTCGGTCACCATCGATTTTGCTTTGGTGACGTTTTTGGCATTCTTGCGCTTCGCTACTTCTTGGACGTACCGTGTCGCGTCTTCCGCCGTTTTGGCGAAATAGATGTGGCCGCCTCGCTTGGTGAAGTTTTCACTTAGCTGCTCCAAATAGTAGTCCAAGTTGTCGAGTGTATGCTGGCGGATTTCCTCACCTGCACTGCGCCACTCTTCCCAATCCCCAACCAGCTCATCTTCCACTGTTGCTACCTGTTTTTTGCCGCGCAGGCGGTCTTGTGCAGAACTCATCGCTTGTCTCATGAAATCATCTTCCAACGCGTCATCTACACGTCCGAAGAAGGATTTGTCTCCAATTTTCATTGCCATTGTTACTTCCTCCCTTCAGCTGTCCGTGAATTCAGGATTTGGGCGATATGCTTCACTTCAATCGGTTTGCCTTTCCGGTCAATACGTCCTTTAATGTTCATCATACAGCCATTATCCGCCGCGATTAACAGCTCAGCGTTAGACTCTTCGACATGGCGCACTTTTTCATCGACCATCTGCTCGGAAATCGGTGCCATCTTGACGGCGAATGTTCCACCGAATCCGCAGCAATCATAATTATTCGCAAGCGGCAGCATTTCAAGCCCTTTGACATTCGCCAGCAATTTGAAAGGCGCTTCTGTTTCCTTCAATAAACGTGTCATGTGGCACGACGTATGGTACGTTGCCCGAGCCGGATACACCGCGCCTACGTCTTCGATATTCAATACATTGACGATGAACTGAGTAAATTCGTAGGTTTTGCCTGAGAGAGCTTCCGCCCGCTTATGCCATTCCGGTTCATCTTTGAACAGCTCGGGATATTCCTTGAACATTGCCGCACAGGAACCGGACGGTGTAACCACGAATTCCGAGTTTTCGAAGCTCGCTATCATTTGCTTTGCCGCTTTTTGGGCATCTTTCCGGTAGCCGCTGTTGTAAGCAGGCTGGCCACAACAAATTTGTCCTCCAGGAAGATCAACATCGCATCCCAGCCGCTCCAAAACTTCGACCACATCTTTTGCAACGTTTTGATAAAACATTTCTGACAGGCAAGTAACAAACAATGATACTTTCATAACTAATCACCCTTTATAAATTATTTTTAATTCACAAGAAAATGTTCAACTATCGCAATGAATAAAGCAGGTCATCATATGACTTGATCAATAAAATTCGTTTACTGTGAACGAGCTATTTAATCAATGTATTTTGACAGGACTTTTTCGACTCCAATTAAATGAGTTAACATATTTTTTTGAGCCTCTTCATTCCTGCGTGCTTTTATTGACTCATAGATTAACTGGTGCTCTTCATATAACGAACCCATCATTTCCTGTGAGTATAGAAGAAGCAACCGTGTTTCTTTCATCGATTCAACCATAATTTCAGAGACACTCGTCATTAAGTTGATCAGCATTTTATTATGCGTAGCATGGGCGATGGCTAAATGGAAATCCAAATCTGCTTTTTCCCCTATCTCGCCTTGCCCTTTAGCTTCTTTCATAGCTTGTAAAGCTTCTTCCATGGGCAATAAATCTTCAGCTTCATAATTGATAGAAGCTGATGCTACCGCTCCGACTTCTAAAATTTTCCGTACTTCCGAGAGTTCTTTGATGTCTTCGCGCTTCATTAGAAGTGCCGAAGATAAGGGAAGTGAAAATGTTGTCGCATCGAATGTTGTGATGTAAGTCCCTTCACCTTGGCGCATTTCCACTAAGCCCATGGCTCGCAAGCCGCTTAAAGCTTCCCGGATTGCTGAACGTCCCACGTTGAAATTTTTCGCTAATTGTTCGACAGAATCCAATTTATCTCCAGCCTTAAATTGACCAGTCTTAATCATTTCCAAAATAGAATCGGTTACTTCTTCGTATATTTTTCTCGTTCGAATTTGTTTGAATTCCAACTATTTTCTCTCCCCGCTAATATATACCTATCCTTACTTTAATAGAAACAGACAGAATTTAAAAGAAAGAGACAAATTACAGGAAGGTACTTAAAACAAACCCGCCAATTCCAGCTAATATACCGTACAGTAAAGCTGGAATCAGTGTTTTTCTTATAATGGTTCCTTCTTTCCCCGATAATCCTACGACTGCGGAAGCCGCAACTACGTTATGGACACAAATCATATTTCCGGCAGCTCCACCGATAACTTGAAGCGCTAAAATGATATTCGTGTCCAGACCGGTCTGTTCTGCAATGCTGTATTGGACTGGTGAAAATGTCAATGTGGAAACTGTTGCACTGCCCGTGATAAATGCCCCCAATTCCCCTAAAAATGGTGCCGCAAATAACCAGGCTGGACCGATGGACATCGCTAAAGCCTGTGCGATATAATTCGGCATGCTGACTAGATCGTTGATGTTTATACTGGAATTGGTGAAAACCTGTACCAATGCCAGTGTAGATATCAACGCTAATCCAGCATTTTTGATAGAGAAAAGCGATTCTTTTGCAGCCTTTGTAAAATTCGAGAATGGTTGCCGCTGAAAAAAGACAGCAAGTACAGCAGCTAAAACAAGAATTGTTCCTGGAGAATATAAAATTTCCCATTTCGATGTAATGCCTTCTATACCCAGTATATTGTTCCAAGTCAGATCAATGGCGGTTAATGTGAATTCTTTCACTGCTGGGAGGATCCGTGTAATCAATAACAATCCAACTACCACGAAATAAGGAGACCATGCCGTCAACAGCCCCATATTCGACTTTTCCGTTTCCACTTCAAAATCATCCTGTAACGCATCTTTCCACTGTTCTTTCGGCAATAGCCAGCCTTTTTTTGCGGTGAATGCCGCAAAAGCCAAACCTGTCAGCGAAGCCAGGATCGCCACAAACTCATGGCCGAATAGTGTTGCATAAAGAAGTGCTGATGATGTATAGATGATGCCAACAAACAATGTCCAAGGCAGCAATCCGAAGACTTCCGATAACCCTTTTCTTTTACCGAAAATCAGCGTCAACATAATAACAAGAATGGAAGGAATAAATGTACCGGCAAACATGTCAATTGTCGCTACTGTCACGCCGATTTCCTGGAAAAAAGACAGGTCCGCATTGGGGATATTGCTCAGTCCGACTTGAATAGGCGTACCGACAGCTCCATAGGAAACCGCTGAACTGTCAGCGACCAACGCTAAGACGGCTGCTGCAAGCGGATTAAAACCCAATGCCAGCATCAACGGGCCTGTCACGGCAGCAGGGGTACCGAATCCAGCCGCCCCTTCGATTAACGAGCCGAATAAGAATGCCACCAGGACCACCTGAACACGCATGTCCCCAGAAATACTTTGAAATCCTTGATTGATCCGTTTCACAGCCCCTGTATGTTTTAGCGTGTTCAACAAGACAATTGCGCCAAATAAAATCAATAAAATGGTGAACGCTTTATGCGTCCCTTGTAAAACGGAAGCCAAAATAACAGTTGATTCCATTCCCCATGTTGTAAAAGCCAATACAATAACGATAATAGCGCTGAAAAACATCCCCTTTAATGCAGACATCCTTAACATAACGACAAAAATGAATGGCGCTATAATGGCGCTCAAAGCTACAAGTAACAACATAAATTTTGTTCTCCCCTTTCTTTTAGACATTTCAGTAAAACGCTTTCATTTAGTCAAAACAGGTCATCTGATGACCTGTTGTTTTACTTTATATAATTAGTTGAATTTTGTCAACAATTTTCAGATAACAGTAAGAGAATAAAAGACATTTTATATTCAGAGCAAAAAACGTCCGTAAAGTGCCAAAACACTTTACGGACGTCCTATTTGATTTCTTATACCTTGACGAACAGCTAAAGGCTCTATTAATTTTTCCGCTCATTCATTTCCGCTACAGCTGCATTGAATTTGTCGAAATCGAATTCAACGCTGTTCGGTTTGTAGAAGAAAAGGATGGAGTCTTTTTCGCCCTGTGCCAGCAAGAACGTAACGACGGCTTTTGGGCTTGTCATGTCAATTCCCGCTTGGTTGGCATCAGCCAGCTTCATCAGGATGTGTTCCGGTGTTTTGCTCAATTCAAGCTCCCCTTTCCTGGTTGCGGTAGATTGCGGATGTCCAAAATGGTCGGCAATTCGTTGAAATCCGGACGGCGGGTCATTTCCATCAAGAGACGCGCCGTTTCTTCCGGACTGCTGAGCAGTCCGCTTTCCTTGTAGTCAAGAAACTTGTCGATCAATGGAAAGTCGGCAGCTTCACTTTGGCGAATGGTCTGCTGCATGGCAGTATCGATGATTCCAGGTGCCACCGACACCACTTTTACATCATCATTTTCCGCATCCAGACAAGAACTGAAATGATCGAGTCCAGCTTTTCCGGCACAATAAGCACTCCAGCCTTCATAGACTTTACGCCCCGCTCCTGAAGACGTGTTGACGATTTTCTTATCAGCTGAATTGCTTTTCAGCTGCCTTATAAAAGCACCGCATAGCAGCATTGGCGCTGTCAAATTAAGGACGATGCTTTGGCTGACCTGAGTGGCGTCGTTAGTATGTGCGAGCCCAATCGGTTCAATCGTTCCAGCGTTATTCACCAAGACAATGGTTTCCGTTTCTCCAGGAATCAAGTTCAACGCTTGCGCAATAATTTCTTCGATCGCGTCCAGCCTTGTCAGGTCAAACGGCAAAAAATGTCCTCCCGGCCAATTGTCCGGCTCGGTACGTGCAATTCCAATAACTACATGACCCGCAGCGTTGAGCTGGCGACTCCATTCAAAACCGATTCCTTTAGATGCACCAGTAATGATATAGGCTTCTTTTGCCATTATTTCTCTTCACCCTTTTGGAACATGATTTCTCCTGCAACGACAGTCATGACTGCCTGAGCCTCCAGAATCTGTTCTTCATTTCCTAAGAACAGGTCTCGATCGAAAACGGTGAAATCGGCGTCGAAGCCTTCCCGGATGATTCCGCGTACGTCTTCTTTGTAAATCGCTGCCGCACTGCCGCTTGTATAAAGCTGAATGGCTTCAAAACGTGACAGTTTTTCTTCCGGCTGATAGCCTTCATGCAAATCATAAGGCTTTCTGCGCGTAACTGCCGCATAGATGCCCAGACACGGATCCACTTCTTCAATCGGCGCATCTGATCCACCAGCACAAATCAAGCCTTGATTGAGAAGCTTTTTCCAAGCATAAGCCCATTCCAAACGGCTTTCACCAAGACGCTCCACGACCCAAGGAAAGTCGGATGTCACAAAGCTTGGCTGAAGATCCAAAGCCACATCGATTTTCTTCATGCGCTCCACTAGATCTTCTCGCACCACCATTGCATGGATCAGGCGATCCCGCTTGCCTGCAGGCACCGGATGCGCTTCGATGGCATCCAATGCCATTTCCAGGCCCAGGTCTCCGATAACATGAATGGCTACCGCTTCACCGTGTTTCCGCGCAATCGACACCAAGCGTTTGAACTCTTCATCAGACTGGATTGCAACACCGACCGTTGATGGATCATCATTATACGGCTTGCTCAACAATGCCGTACGGCCGCCGATCGAACCATCCGAAAAGATTTTCATTGGGCCTGGGTCGACAAACGGCTCTGCGTATGTGGCGTTTTCCATCATCTCTTCAAAAGCACTATGGGCTCTAAGCAGATGCGCACGGAATTTCACTTCGTTGCCGATGACATTTTTAAAGGCCTGCAATGGACGTGAGTAATGGCCGTAATACCCCATGTCTTCTGTATGGGCACCTGTTAAGCCAAGCGACAGCAAATTGTCCACTGATGTTTGCAGGGCACGCGTCAAGTATTCGACGCTGACTTCCGGAACCTGGTTGGCGACAAGGTCCTGAGCTGCATCCAGCAAGTACCCCGTGGGTTCGCCGTCTGTATCACGGACGATCACACCGCCTTCTGGATCCGGACTGTTTTTAGTGATGCCTGCAAGAGCCAGCGCACTGGAATTGGCCAGGATGGCATGGCGGCAAACCCGCTTCAACAGCATTGGTGATTCACTGATTTCATCAAGCTCAGAGCGATGGAAAATTTTGCGGTCTGCAAAATTATTTTCATTCCAGCCTTCTCCAATAAACCATTCCTTTTTGCTTAAACCTTTTGTGGATTCGATCAATTGCTCACGCATTTCCTCCGAACTTCCGATTTTCGACAAGTCGACACGCATCAGTTTTTCCCCGTGTCCGATCATATGCATGTGGCTATCGACAAATCCAGGGTACATAACCTTCTCGCCCAAATCGACTTCCCGTTCTGCAAATTGCTTCAATTCCTTGTATGTACCAATTTTCTCTATGCGATCATCCGACACCAGTACTGCTTCTGCAGTCGCGCCTTCAGTTTCCATTGTATAAATCGTTCCCCCATGCCATAACACTTTCATCTAACCACTCCTTTTCTCTCTTCCCATCATAAGTTTATTCGCCTCGGCATTCAATACGTTTGATTTGAATTTTTCACTCAACTTTCCGTAAAGCATGATGCCGTTCATTTATGGTATACTGTTTTTACTTATAGAAAGCAGAGGTGAACCCTCCCAGTCGGAGGGACGAATTGGACAGTATACTCATTCTCAATTTGTTTTTGGTCGCTCTTTTAATCGGACTGACCGCTTTATTTGTTGGATCGGAGTTTTCGATTATTCGCGTCAGGATGTCCCGCATCGATCAACTTGTATCAGAAGGCAATAAAAACGCCATCTTGACGAAGAAAATCACCAGCAACCTGGATTATTATTTATCCGCTTGCCAATTGGGAATTACAGTGACGGCACTCGGCCTTGGTTGGTTGGGTGAGCCGACTGTCGAACGGATCCTGCATCCGGTTTTTGAAAACTTTGGAATCGAAGAGCCCACTGCGTCGATCTTTTCCTTTATCATCGCGTTTACCGTTATTACATTTTTGCATGTGGTGATCGGCGAATTGGCTCCGAAAACTCTGGCGATTCAATACGCCGAGAAAATGGCCTTTATCTTCGCCCGCCCGCTCTTTCTGTTCGGCATCATCTTGTCCCCGTTCATCTGGCTGATGAACGGTTCTGCCCGTTTGTTGCTGCGTGCTTTCGGCATTGAGCCGGCAGAGCATGAACAGGCCCATTCGGAAGAAGAGCTGAAGATCATCATGACGCAAAGTTATCAAAGCGGTGAAATCAATCAAACGGAATTATCGTACATGCAGAACATTTTTTCTTTCGACGAACGGTTGGCAAAAGACATCATGCTGCCGCGGACACAAATGGAGACCATTTCACTTGAGATGAGCCATGACGATTTGATGGAGATTGTGCGTGACCATCAGTACACCCGTTACCCAGTCACCGAACACGGGGACAAGGATGACATTCTGGGTTTCATCAACGTTAAGGAAATGCTGACCAATTATACTTATAAACAGGACTTGAACGACAGTCTTGTGGTCCACGATATCCCCTTCGTGCATGACATGGCCCCCATACAGGATGTCTTGCTGAAAATGCAGAAAGAGCATGTCCATATGGCGATTGTCGTTGACGAATACGGCGGAACTGCCGGTGTCATCACGATGGAAGATATTCTGGAAGAAATCGTCGGAGAAATCCGCGACGAATTTGATGAAGACGAACGTGACGAGATCAAAGCCATCGACATCAATAATTATTTACTGAATGGACGCGTGCTGTTATCAGACCTGGAAGAGCGCTTCGCCATCGAGTTCGATGACAGCGAAGACGTCGATACTATAGGCGGCTGGATCCAATTAAAGAACACGGACATCACCGAAGGCGAATCGGTTTACTTGCCGACCCACACCATCACTGTACGCGAGATGGAAAACCATCAGATTATCCGTGTACTGTTGACACGTACTGCAGAGCGGAAAGAATGATTCAAAAATCCCCGACAGCTAAAACAGCTGTCGGGGATTTTCCAGCTTGTAGACAAAAGAATATTTATGTCGTTCAAAGGGTGAATATGCAATTTATTGTCTTTCTATTGGATCCTGCACTCCAGGCGGACGCTTTCCTGCGGGCTTGCGCCGGAAGCGAGTCAGGCTGTGCCTGACTCGTTTGCGACGAAGCTAGCGAAGCGATGCAGGAGCATATCTTTGCCCTTCGCCGCCTTGCGCTACGGATCTTTGTATGAAGGAGTTACCAAGTTTATTGGGACGATGGTTTCCGGATCCTGACTAGCAGGCCATTTCCTTGGATTGAAGCTACACGCCCCCGATCGGGCCGGCCACGGAGACTCCTGTGGGACAGCGAAAGCTGAAGACCCCGCAGGAACGCAGTGACGAGGAGGCTGAAGCTGAGCCCACGGAACGCGAAGTGGCCGGACCGGTTGGGGTATGCACCGCTATTCATTTTGGAAAGACTTTGTCTACAGTCTGAAAAAATCCCCGACAGCTAAAACAGCTGTCGGGGATTTTCTTATTTGCTATCCAATAATGATTTTTCGTACTCAAACTTTTTCATCAGCATCTCACCCGAATAACCCTCTTCGATCAATTTTGCCAAGATCGCTTTTGTTTGCTCATCTGCTGCTTCAGGGTGCTCGCCCCGGTCGAATTCGACAACGTTATCCGCGTCTGTAATCCAATCCGAAAAACTGCCCATGTAGAGTTTCAGCTGGTCATAGCCTTTTTCAGCCATGATGGCATAAAGAGCGGCTGCCGTTACACCGCTGCCGCAATAAACTACTGCAGGCTCATGCTGCTGGACGATGTGGCTGATGTCATCGCTTAGCTGGAATTCTCCTTTGGAAACAAATTGAGCCCAGTCCAAATTCCGTGCTCCTGGAATCCGCCCGGCCACTGGATCGATCGGTTCTTCCAGCCCTGCATAGCGTGCGGCGGAACGTGCATCCACCAGCACACCCAGCTCATCGCCGCTGATGACATTCTTCACGTATGTCTGGTCAGCAAAAAGTTCATCATTGAACTCGATTTTTGCCTCAGTCGGCTGGGGATTCGGCATTTCAACAGAAACGGCGATTCCCTGCTCTTTCAGTTTATCAAAGCCTTTTTGGCTGATGTAAACCTGATCAAAACCTGCATATTTCAAGAGCCACCAGGCACGCGCCGCATATGGCGAGCCCCCCTGATCGTAAACGACAACGGAATCCTTGGGGTCCAAGCCACTTGACCGAATCAATTCAGCCAATTGCTCAGTTGACGGCATTGGGTGCCGCCCATTAGAAGAAGACATATCGGACATGTCTTTTTCCAGATCCCAAAAGACTGCTCCTGCCACATGCTCTTGCTCATAAAGCTTTCTGCCTGCTGATGGATCTTTTAAATCGAATCGTGCATCTATCCATTTATGGTTTTCGGTATCGGTCGTTTCAATAAACACTGACATCGTCTACACCCTTCCGTCCATCAAATTTGAATACAGCTCTTTCCATTGTGCCAATCGTTCGGATTGCTGCAGTAAAATACGCTCTGAATCAATTTGGTCGACTGCCTGGCGTAGGATATGCTGGCGCAAACCTTCCGCTTCCTGCTCGATCCAAAATTCAGCCCAGTTGCCCAGTTCTTTTTTCTCTTTTTCCAAGTAACGCAACGCATCCGGCTCCATCATGGCCTGCAGTGCATCACGCAGCTTCTCTTTTTCATTCTTCTCGAAGAAGCTCTTATTGTTCTTGTAATACGATTTGACCGAAGAATAATCGGCCTCCATGAATGGTTTGGCAATTTCCAGGGTCCCGGCTTCCTGAACTTCATATGGAGTAAATGAAAAGTCGGGATTCAATTCTTTCAATTTGGCAGCATCTTCCTTGAAGCGCGATTCCAACCTCTTTTCGATAAACTGGCCAAGCCGGAAATTGGTGACACGCAATTCCTGCTGGAAATCAAAACCGGTCATTTCATTCATATCCTGTAAAGCCGTATCCAATGCCTGCTGTGCGGATTTATTCGAAAACACAGAAGGATTGAATGCTTCCTTGAAAAAGTCATTAAAACGGTAAAAGACGCGTTGGTTGACGTAGTACAGCAATTCATCCAATTCCTGCAGAGCTTCACGCTCCAATAGTTTGGCGATCGATGCACCGAAAAGGATGCGCAACTGCTGTTCCAACTGCTTGAGTTCCTCCAAGCGTTCATCTTTACGCAGCAGGTTCTTTTCCGTATGTTCAATCAAGCTGCGGAAGCGGTCCACTGCTTTTTGCTCTTCTTCTGCAAGCGACTGGACCGCCATGCCTTTCAGTTCTTCTTTCAGGAAATGCTGGAACGCTTCCTCAAACTCCGGCATTCCCGAATGTTCCCGGTCACGCAGTGCCAAAAGGCTGGACACGCCGAACAATCGTGGGAAACGGATGCCAAAACGCTGCAACTCGTCTTTTACATACGTAACGACCGCATCTTTTTCCTGCTCGTTGTTAGCCAGGTCGATAGCGTTGACGACAAAGAACATCTTATCCATTTCAAAAGCGTCTTTGACGCGTCCAAGCTGAATCAGGAATTCCCGGTCGGCTCGAGCAAACGCATGGTTATAGTACGTGATGAACAGGATGGCATCGGCATTGCGGATATATTCGAACGCCACATTGGTATGCCGCGCATTGATGGAATCCGCTCCCGGTGTATCCACGAGCGTCACACCATTGCGCGTCAGTTCGCAATCATAGTAAAAGTCGATTTCATCAACGAAACAACTTTTCTCTTCTTTTGCTACATACAAGCCAAACTCTTCACGGTCTGTACGGATGGTTTCGCCCAAGCGGTCTTTAAACACAGGATAGCCTTTGTTGAAAGCCGTAATGAATGATTTATGAACCTGTTGCTCGGTTGGTGTATTTTCCGGCAGTTTTAAAGACTTGGCATACGCATCTTCCAATGTGGAAATTTCCACTCCCAGGACATGGAAAGAGTTTTTCACATCTTCTGTCATCTGTGCACGCGTCTTCAAACGTACATCCGCTGTTTCGTGCGGATGCTGTTCCGTAACCGGCCGGATGCGGTTGATGGTGGCTGTTGTCGGGTTTGGTGATACCGGCAAGACCGTTTCTCCCATCAGGGCATTTGAAAACGAAGATTTTCCGGCACTGAACGCACCGAATAAAGCGATCGTGAATTCCTGTCCTTCCAGACGTCCCGCTTTCCGTTTCAAATAGGCAGCCGTTTCAGCAAAACCTTTGATCGGGTCGATTACTTCCGCAGTCCGGTTGGCACGCTCCAGTACGGCCATTTCATCGAATGACGCCACTTCAAGCGTTTCTTCCTGCTGCTCTTGTACTTCCTGCTGCTGCTCATTCTTTTCAAGCATAGCCGGATCGAATTCCGTCATTTCTTCAATAGAGACTTCAAATTCTTCCAACCATTGATCCACTTTTTCTTCGGCTGCCGTTTTTTGCTTCGGCAATATGGCTGAATAAGATTTTTTCACTTTTTCGATTTTGCTGTCCATCTCTTCGAGCGTTTCAATGGCCAATATTTTCCGAGACAGGATTTGTGATTTCATATCGATTTCTGTATTGGCATCATCCGTCAAACCTTCGAACTTTTCTTCCTGTGCTTTTTTCCAGCCATCCGTTTCACGGATAAACCAGCGCTGCACAGCCGTCGAAATGCTGTTGGCAAAGTTCAATACGGCATCTCCAGTTGTGGAAGCACCTTTTGGCGTTTGTTCTTCAACGACTGAAACCGGCACTTCAAACACCATATCATCAATTGCCAGTGATTCAGTATCGGTCAATATTCCGGCATCCTTCAATGAAGACTTCATCAACTTTTTCAAATGGTTGGTGATCTGAGAGGAAACAGTCAGTTCCAGCCGTTCAGCCACATCCAGTTTCCGCTTCTGCCGTTCTTCTTCTGTCTTTTTTCCGCTGAACAGCATGCCGACTTTAAAATTCGGCTGCACCGACTCCAAGTAGCTGGTCAAGGCGCTGCGCAATTCATAAGGCATGATATTCGAGTTTTCCAGCAGTTCTTTGCGGCTCTTCTCGAACTTGGCTTGCCAGTTTTCGAAGTCCTGAACAGACATCCGGCGGGACACCAATGCATTTTCATTTTTTAGGTCTTCACGCATTTCCCATTCTTCCGGATCGAGTGTATCGGAAAACGCCTGAAGACGCTCTGCTTTTTCATCTTCCAAAAACTTGATGTGTTCATCCTTCAATTGGCTCAAAGCTGAATCAGAAGCTTCGCCGATATGGCCTTTCCAATCCTGCATAGTCGAAGACACCAAGCCCTTGACCTTCTCAAAATCATTGCCCGGAAAATCGAAATCCTTCAAGGACGTGAAGAAGATGCCTTTTGGAACGACTCCCCATGCCGCAAACGAGTCATAGACCGATTGCTGGAAATCCGCAAAGCTCATTTCACTGCTTTGGTGTTTATCGATTTGATTGACAATCAAATACAGCTCCGTGTATTTCTGCAATTCTTTCGTGAAATTGAAATTCAATTCGGACTGAACATGGTTATAATCCATGACATAAAAGACCATATCCGCAACGTGCAGTGCCGACTCTGTCGACAGGCGGTGGGCGTCATCCGTTGAATCGACACCTGGCGTGTCCATTACAGTGATGCCTTTAGGCAAGACCGATGCTTGGTGGCCAATATCGATTTGAGTAACATCCCCGCTTTTGCAGAACTCCTTGACGGCGTTAAAATCATAATTCTCGGGAAAGTAGACAGGCTTTTCGTTGCGCATATTGACGATGGCGAAATCCGTATCCGCTTTCTGGACATTGACGATATTGGCACTGGTTGGTATCGGACTCGACGGCAAAAGAGTCTCTCCAGTCAGCGCGTTGATCATGGATGACTTACCGGATGAAAAATGTCCGGCAAAACCGATGATGAAATTGTTCTTCAGAATTTTCTTCGCAAATAAATGGGCTTTCGCTTCACGCTCAGTATCTTCATTGTCTTTGAAGATCTTATAGAGATGCGCCGTTTCAAGTAATTCTTTTTTATGATCCAGAACTGTCATTTAGAAATCTCCTTCTCCGCTTACTGTTCTCTATCATATCATTTTTAATGGAGAACGAAAAACTTCCTTCCCGAAATTGGGAAGGAAGTCCGTATTCTTATGAAAACCCGTGTATGGACATGCCGCCATCGACGAAAAGCGTCTGCCCTGTAATATAACTCGCTGCGTCTGAAGCCAGAAATACGACGGGCGAAGCCACTTCGGGCAATTCCCCGACACGTTTCATCGGCGTCACTGCCAGTATCGTATCCAGGTATTCGGGATCGTTTAAAATCTTCTCCGTTAAAGGCGTTTTGAAATACCAGGGCCCGATTGCGTTGACACGGATATTCTTCGGTCCCCATTCCATCGCCATCACTTTGGTCATTTGGATGATGGCTGCTTTTGACGCAGCGTAAATTACGCCGGTCTTCAAGGCACGGTCTCCGCCGACTGAACTGATATTGATGATGGAACTGCCGCTTTCCATCTTTTTGACCGCTTCCTGTGAAAACATAAAGACGCTTTGTGCGTTTGTGTCCATAATTTGATGCCATTCCCCATCGGTTGCATCCGTCAGAGAAGAACGGATATTCATTCCGGCATTATTCACCAGAATGTCAATCGCTCCAAACTGATCCATCGTTTTCTCTACCGCTGCCTGGATGTCACTGCGCTTAGTAATATCTGTACGAATGTATGCGGTGCGGCCGTTGCCGATTTCCTGCTGGGTCTGTTGCAGGTCCGATTCGGTGCGTGCCACCAGCATAACATTAGCTCCAGCTTCTGCCAGCGCCATGGCGATCGCTTTTCCGATGCCTTTGCCTGCACCTGTGACAATTGCTGTCTTGCCGTCTAAACTGAATGATTTCAACATCTTTTATCGCCTCCGCTCCTATTATAATCAAACAATTCGGCAATTGTCTTATAAATTAAACAAAGCCACCGTGAATTTCACGGTAGCTCGTTGGTTATTTATCCAATTGGTAAATCTTCGAATACTTCTCTTCCAGGTAATCTGCCAAGTAATCCGGGTTTAATCCTTCTCCCGTAACTTCCTTGAGGATTTCCAATGGTTTTTTAAACGCCCCATGATGATGGATGTTTTTGCTTAACCATTCACGGATCGGTTTGACGTTCCGCTCTGCCAATAACTCATCAAAATTCGGCAAGTCTTTCAGCATGGCATCCTTGAACTGGGCTGCGTACATATAGCCAAGTGCATAAGAAGGGAAGTAGCCGAAGCTCGCGCCAGCCCAATGGACATCCTGCAGTACACCTTCTGCGTCATTCGAAGGCCGGACACCCAAATACTCTTCGTATTTATCGTTCCATAGCTGCGGCAAGTCACGAACCTGTAAATCTCCATCAAACAAACCTTTTTCGAGCTCGTAGCGCACCATGATATGCAATGCGTACGACAATTCGTCTGCTTCGATGCGGATCAATGATGGTTTTGATTCATTGATGGCCCGCACGTAATCCGCCAGTTCCACATCAGCAAACTGCTTAGGTGCGTACTCCTTCAATAAATTAAAGTTGTTTTGCCAGAAATGTTCGTTGCGGCCGATAAAATTCTCACAGAACAAAGACTGTGATTCATGGATCCCCATTGATGCGCCCGTTTCAATCGGCAAGCCAGCCAACGCTTCGCCCAAGTTCTGTTCATACATGGCATGTCCGCCTTCATGAATGGTGCCGAATACCGCATTGCGGAAATCGCCTTCGTCGTACTTGGTCGTTACCCGGATATCCTGGCGGTTGATCGAAATCATGAATGGGTGAACCGTTTCATCCAATCTGCCTGCTTCGAAATCGTAGCCTAGCTGTTCCAGCATTTGACGGCTGAAATCCTCCTGTGCTTCTTTCGGGAAATGCTCATAGAGAAATGCCGTTTCGGGTTTATTCGGTGAAGCGGCAATTTTTTGCACCAACGGCACGATGCGGTTACGCAATTTGCCGAAGACTTCATCTAAAATCTCTGTCGTCATGCCCGGTTCATACTGATCGAGCAACGTATTATAAGGGCTGCCATTTTTCTCGCCCCAATAGCCGATCATTTTTTTCGTGCTGCTCACCAAGTCCTCTAAATAAGGAAGGAACATTGAGAAATCCGAAGCATCTTTGGCAGTTTCCCAGACCGATTCCGCTTTGGACTTCAAAATGATGAATTTCTTGTATTCTTCAGGAGGGACTTTTTTGCTCAAATCGTATTCTTTGCGCGCTTCTTCTACGGAACGGCGGATATAAGGATCCAGTGTTGCCTGATTTTCTTCTAAAGAAGAAAGCAGTTCGCCAAACTCATCTGAAGTCGATAAATTGAATACTTCTGCAGACAACGTACCGATGCTCTCAGAGCGTAGTTCTACGCCTTTTTTGGGTGCACCTGTCCGCAAATCCCAATACAATAATGCAATTGCTTCTTCATAGCCTTTGATCTTGCTGAAATGCTCGGTAAACTGTTTTTCGAGTGACACTTAAATCCCCCCAATGCTTGATGAGACTATTGTATCACAACAAAACCAACAGCTTAAAAGTTTTCAGCAGGGACCGGCAGAATTGTTTCCCATAAATGTTCTACGCGCAGTTCGTCTTCATTCAGCAATAGATGAATTTCGCCGTAATCCTTCGAAGTACGGATCAGGCGGCCTATTCCTTGCTGGATACGCAGCTGCATGAACGGCAAATCGATCTCTTCCAACGGGTTGTTGCTGAACTTGCGTTTGGCATCAAAAACAGGATCCTTCGGAGGGAACGGCAGATCCACGATGATGACTTTCGTCAAAGCTTCACCAGGCAGATCCAAACCTTCCCATAAATGATACGAACACAAAATCTGGAATTTGCCTTCCTGAAATTCTTTGACGACCGTCGACAGCTCACGATCTCCTTCGAATTCAATGGTGTATTGATGATCCAGCGGCAAGGATTTCTTGAAATTGTCCATCTCCATTTTTGATGTGAACAAAACAAGCGACTGGTCACCCGCGCTGAACAGGTCATAGACACGTTCAAATTTCTGCTGCTGCTCCAGTGGATGTTTAAAGATTTTCATGACGTCTTCATAATCAAATGGAGACGAAACAGAAAATGATTGGTATTTATCGATTCCGAGACTATCAGACAGATAAGTGAAATCTTTTTGAATCGATAAGGTAGCGGAAGAAAAAATGATCGGAATTTTTCCGTCAAACAGTTTTTCGTCCAAAATATCGGTAACGAGGCGCGGCATGATGACCAATGTCTCGATCTCATCTTTTATTTCCAGCCATGTTACCGCGTCGCCTTCTTCTACAAACAAACGCATCGAGAAGGTGTATTGCTCAAAATATTCTTCAGCCAAGCGCAGCTCGTATTCAGGAATGGTGAAAAGCTCGCCTTCAAAGACGAATTCTTCCATCATCAAATCAATGTGGCGAATCAGCAATTTGCCGACTTCGACTAATTCCGGAGCTTTCGCGATGGCTTTGCGGTCTTCAGTACTTGCGACGGTATGGATGCGCAATAGACGGAAAAACTCATTGTGGAGATCTATGGTCTGCTCGATCATGTTCAATGTTTTTTCACGCATGCCATCGGAAAGAATGCTTTCTGTCACATCTTGAAGTGTACTTTCCTGCACTTCGTAAGTCAGTGCGCGCTGTGCGGAGAATTCGAGCAAATGGCCTTCATCAAGAACAATTTGCGAGAATTCCGGAAGCAAAGGCGTCTGCCCTTCCCGTTTGCGTGCTTCTTTTGTCCAAATATGCTCCATCAGGAAATCATGAGAGCAGATGACAAGGTCTGTCGCCTGACGGTAATGGTTGCGGTGGATGGTCTGCCCGCATTTATTGCGCAGATCGCAGGCATTGCAGTTTTGGATCGGATGGTAATTGACCTGCTGCCACTCTTCATCCGTAACTTCCGGATAGCTTGAGCGTTCACCGTAAGGATAGGTATTTTGCATGGAATAGGTTTTGTTGACGAATTCCGGCAGGCTGAATTCGATATCGTCCAGAAAATCAGCATCACTGCGTTTTTTTGCGCCTTCAAAACGCTGGAGGCATAGATATTGGTCACGTGATTTCGCCAGGCGGACATCCAGGTTCAAATCGAACAGGTCATTCAAACGGTCGACGTCCCCGCCTTTTTTGACCAATTGCTCGATCAACGTTTCGTCCGCACATGAAATGAGAGCCGGTTTTCCGGTATAGCGTGCATAAGCGATTGCAGGAAGCAAATAAGCCATGGTTTTCCCAGTCCCTACTCCGGCTTCCGCAAACAGCACCGCTTTTTCTTTCAAAGCCTGTTCAATTTGGAAAGACATGAAAATCTGCTCATCGCGCAAATCATAGCCTTTTTCAGGCAGCTCATCGTAAAACACATCGCCGATCCAATCATTGAGTGATTCAAAGAAAGTTTTGTCCTTTGTTAAAGGAAATGGTAGTGGTTGTCTCATAAACTCTCCTCACAGAGAAACGGAAGAGCCGCTGCCCTTCCGTTTCGTCTCATTTATTTTTTAGAACGTTCTCCCCAGAATTGGAAAAGATCCGTACGGATAAACCCGTTGAACAATTTACGTTTTTTGGTTGCCGGCTGCCCGTATAGGGTTTCGAAACGTCCCATAGATGACAGCATATACACGGACCATGTCGGATGTTGTGCAAACACACGGCCCATGTCAGCAATCATTTCTTCAATGATTTCAATTTCACCGATACGTTCGCCGTATGGCGGGTTGCCGACGACTACGCCGTTTTCTTCCGTTGCGACAAAATCCTTCACTTGCCGCTGTTCGAAGCGGATCAAGTCGCCAAAACCGGCTTCCCGAGCATTCTCTTCCGCGACTTTCAGCATGCGGTGGTCGATGTCTGTGCCCAGAATATTAAGGGGTTGGTCATAGTTCGCCAACTCTTCCGCTTCTTCGCGGACTTCATCCCAAATCTCCTGGCCGATCCAAGGCCATTCTTCGCTATCGAATTCGCGGTTGTAGCCTGGTGCAAGGTTTTGCCCGATCATCGCCGCTTCAATGGCGATTGTACCGGAACCACAGAATGGATCTACAAACGGACGGTCCGGCGTCCATCTTGATAACTTCACCAGAGCTGCAGCCAAGGTTTCCTTCAACGGCGCTTCCCCTTGATCCAGACGGTACCCACGTTTATGCAGTCCAGCGCCGCTTGTGTCGATGGACAATTGAACTTTGTCTTTCAGGATCGAGACTTCAATTTTAAAGCGCGGTCCTGTTTCATCCAAGAATGAATTGCGGTGATACGCTTTTTTCAAACGCTCAACAATCGCTTTCTTGACGATCGACTGACAGTTTGGCACACTGTGCAACGTCGATTTGACCGATTTCCCTTGTACCGGGAATTCAGCGTCCACCGGCAGGAATTTTTCCCACTCGATGGCTTTTGTCTGTTCAAACAATTCATCAAAAGTATAAGCGTTGAATTCACCGGCGATGATCTTGACGCGGTCAGCTGTCCGCAGCCATAGATTTGTTTTGGCGATATCGCGTTCGTTGCCTTCGAAAAATACTTTGCCGTTTTCTGTCTGTGTTTCATATCCTAATTCTTTAACTTCGTTGGCTACAATCGACTCTAGGCCCATTGCGGCTGTTGCGAGCAATTTAAATGTTGTCATAACGACTCCCTCTCCAGTTGTTCACTATTTCAGTTTTCGGTGTTTGTTCTATTTTTCATCAATCGCAAGAAAAATACGTATGAAGAAATCGCGCCAGGCGGGCGCCATGCCGAAAGCGGCCGAAGCGATTATAGAAATTTTTATATTTCAGCACAAGCACACAGTTAAATTAGTAGGATCTAACCAGCCCTGCTCAAAAGTTTGTCTGATAATATGAAGAAAAGCTCCCCCGACAGGAGAGCCTTTGATAAGCATTTTAAGACCATGTGAAATTCTATAAGCCATGTTTTGTTTCCACGTACTCAAACGGTTTGCACCTCGTACTAGTGGACAGCAACCATCTATCTGCAAACTTGCGTCTGCCTCTTCATCGGTTCATTTCCCTCAGAAAAGTGCCCCTACCGTAATTTGGGTTTCTCGCTCACGGGGTTTACCTCGTTCCACCTGTATAATTTCTTATACAGCTCCGTCACTGTGGCACCTTCAGGGTATTTCGGCCATATCCGAAGACTTAGGCGTTCTACCCGCCGTCAGCTATTGCTAGCTGCCTCAGCTTATTGTTTCACTGAGCGCGATCACTACGGTCATCTCAGAACCGTGCGAGCATGGACTTTCCTCTCCAGCTAAAAAGCCGGAGCGATTGCCAGAATTTCAAATGGCTTTACCAGTATACGTCATTTGGCGCAATAAAACAATGGTTTTACTTATTATCCAGCTTGTTGCCGAATACGTGGTTCTCCAAATGGGATAGGCGGCGCAGAATATCAAAATTCGTTGTGCCTGGAGCCGGGGTTGCCTGTTTTCTTGGAGTATCTTCCAATTCCATACGCAAGCGTTTGTTTTCATTTTGCAATTGTTCAATCCGTTTTGAAAAGGCTTCGTAATCCTGGATGATTTCATCGAGGAAATGATCTACTTCATCCTGATTATAGCCGCGCATACCTGTTTTAAAATCTTTTTCCAGTATATCTTTAGATGTGAATTTATTTTCCATTTTAATCGTCCTTCCATAAAAAAACTACCTTACGCTAAGTATAGCATAAGGTGGATTTTTCGTGTTTAGTTCTCATCAAGTTCCGGGCGTTTTTTTCGCTTTTTCTCTTCCAGCCGCGTTATCCTTTTGTGGATATCCGAAATCAATGACTGGCGTACTTTCGTATGCTCGCTGGCTTCTTTTGCAAAGCCGGCCATAATCAATGCCTGGTCCAGATTGTGCAATTGGTGCTCATACAGTTTAGCCGCATGGATCCACGCTTCCACTTCGATGCTGCCGCGCAGATGAGGCGCCGCTTCCTTGAACAATTTGACGGCTTCCTCATGGTGGCCCGCCCGCTTCTTTTGGATGGCGAGCAAATAACGGGCCAATGCTGAAGAAGCGCCTCTTTCTGCGGTGACGTGCTCAAGATACGCAGCACTTTGATCAAACTGCTTTAAATCCGCATACCATTTCCCAATATTCGTATAGGCGCCGCTTGTTTCCGATTCCATATCCTCCATCAAAAGATTGGACGACAGCACGTACAGTGACACCAATGACAAGATATCCAGTTCATTGTGGTATAACACTTTTGCCAAACCTTCTGGAAAGCCGCTTTTCACCGCATCCAGATAAATGGCTGGGATCAAATAACCCGGCACATCCCCTTGACGCATAAAACCAAGCTTTTCTTCCTCGATGGTACTAAGTTTCATCCGGGCCAATTCATTTTTCCAGATCCGTTTGGTGCCATGAAATAAGTCAATTTGCCGTGGAACTGGTAATTTCGGCAGAATATGCCGGTGCATGGTCCAACGGGATGTCAGCTGTGGCCAGTCGAAACTTTTTCCGTTATAGGAAAAGATGATCGGATCCTCGTTTTTCCACAAACCGGTTTCATACAAAAACGCAGCTTCATGTGAAGGGTCCGGCATGATGTATTGCATCATCTCAAAATGGTCACTGCGTTTCACCAGCAAGCCGATCAAAAAAATATAGGCGCCGGTTCCGCTAAGGCCAGTGGTTTCCGTATCGAAAAACACCAAAGGGTCCTGCTCGCTCAGTTTAAACGGATGATCGAAATCCACATTCCCCCAAGCTTTCAGCACAGGATCGAGTTCATTCAGAACCACTGAACCATGGCGGGTATCGAGCGGGTAAATGATTTTTTTCCGGTACACAAAACCGAATTTATTTTCTACGAGCTCAAGCCCGATGTTATTCCATTTGCCTTCATGGAGCGGCCGCTCTGCCGCTTTCGGCTGCTGCTTTTTAGGCGGCTGTTTTTTCAGCATGCCTTTCATCTGAAGAAGTTTATTTTCAAACGACATCTTTCTTCACCCCTCTTTACGGAGATCATCCAACAAGCGGATGACATGGCCTTTCATGCTGATGGCAGCATCCTGTGCACCAATGCATGACGGACATCCATCGAGGCATGGGCATTCTGAAACATGCTGCTGTGCCTTATCCAGCAAAGGCATCCACAAATCGTAGATCCGTTCACTGATGCCGATGCCACCCGGATAGGAATCATGGATGAAAAAGGATGGCATGTCGTTATGCGGCGACTTCACTTGCGGCACAACATGGACATCCCGGCGGTCGCATTGGACAAATACCGGAATGAACGACTCGATGGCATAGGCCGCTCCGGTCATCGTATCCGACAATTCCGATTCCGAGAAGTCCTCCGGCTTGGTGAAGCTCAGCCAAGTCGACGAAGTATGCAGCTCTTCCGCAGGAAGCGAAATCGGACCGGAACCGATATTGTCATGCGAATCGAAACGGATTTTCTTGAAGATTGTTGGCATTGCCAGAACAGCGATGTCTCCATAGAACACTTCCGATTTGTTCATTTTCTTGTCTTTGTCTTCACTCATCACTTTCAGCTCGACCGCCAAATTGGCATCGGTGAAATAATCGACATCGACTTCCCGGACATAGGCTTTCTTTTCTTCCCAATCCAAAATTTCCACTTGGAACTGTGTGCCTTGGTGCAGGTAGATGGCTTCTTCATGTAAAAGCGTCATTGCACTGAAACGGTCCATCTCACCTATCACCCGTGTATCCGCGGGCACAGACTGGTCGATGATGACGACATTTTCCTGTGAAGCGGAGCGGAGCGAAATATCATGCGCCGGGAAACGGTCGCTCATCCAATGCCAGCGGTCCGAGGTCCGGACAAGCACCCCTTCTTCCTGCAGGTACTCAAGCAACTCCTGCACTTCGAACTCGCCGTATTGATCATCAATGCGGAATGGCAGCTCAAAAGAAGCGCATTTCAAATGGTCCATCAGAATGATGATGTTTTCCGGATGGATGCGCGCTTCTTCCGGAGACTGGTCCAGCAAATATTCCGGATGGTTGATGATGTATTGGTCCAGTGCAGTCGACTGTGCCACGTAAATGACCAGGGATTCGTCCTGCCGACGCCCTGCACGCCCCGCCTGTTGCCAGGCGCTGGCAATATTGCCGGGATATCCTGTCATGATGCACGCCTGCAATTGGCCGATATCGACACCAAGCTCCAAGGCATTGGTGGACACAACGCATTGTATCGAACCATCGCGCAGCCCTTTTTCAATGGCTCGCCGCTCTGTCGGCAAATAACCGCCGCGGTATCCTTTGATCGAGTCGTCCTGCAGTTTCATTTTGGTGATGGCTTGAAGATACGTCACCAGCATTTCGACGCGGACGCGGCTCTTGGCAAAAACGATGGTCTGGATGCCGTTTTTGATCAGATGGGTGGCGAGATCTCGTACTTCCAGGATTGCGCTTCTGCGGACGCCAAATGTCGGATGGATAATCGGCGGGTTGTAGAAGACAATATGCTTTTTGCCGGAGGGTGCACCGTTCTGGTCAATCAGTTGATGGGTGCTATTGGTCAGGTTTTCCGCCAGTTCTTTCGGATTAGCGATGGTGGCGGATGTGCAAATAAAGACTGGGTCGCTTCCGTAAAACTCACAGATCCGCTTCAGTCTGCGGATGACATGCGCTACATGTGTCCCGAATATGCCTTTATACGTATGCAGTTCATCGATCACTATATAATGAAGATTCTCGAAAAGAGAGACCCATTTTGTATGATGCGGCAAAATCGCGGAATGCAGCATATCCGGGTTGGTCATGACGATTTGTCCCGCTTTGCGTACCTTTGTCCGGATTGCAGGAGAAGTATCTCCATCATACGTATAAGATAAAATCGCTTCTTCCGTTTTTTCGATCAAGTCATGCAGATCACTTTTTTGGTCTTGTGCCAACGCTTTCGTCGGGAACAAGTACAGCGCACGCGCCCCTGGATCATTTAGAATCTTGTGCAGGACAGGCAAATGGTAGCAATACGATTTGCCTGACGCTGTAGGGGTTACTGCTGTAAACGATTTGCCCGCTGTGGCCAAATCGAACGCTTCGCGCTGGTGGGTATATAATTGTTCAATGCCTTTTTTGCGGAGTGCCGCTTTTAGGCTGTCATGCATCTCCGGTGGAAATTCAGCATATTGAGGCGGTTTTTCCTGTCTAGTATGCCAATGGACAATCCGTTCCATCATGTCCGGTTCCGTTTTCCATTCGTTCATCAATTCAGGCAGTTTTTTTCGCTTAATCATTTTCAGCACTCTTTTCATCGATGGCCAAAATGAATGTCTGCAATGTATATTGAGCCGCTTGAATCGTTTGGATAAAACGTTTCTTGCTCGTTTCCTTGTAAAAGCTTTGAACAAAAAACTGCGTCATGCCTTCTGCCGCAGTGTCGATTGTCGGCTTGTGTACATACTTCGGACGCTGCTGCTGGATATATAGCAGCGATTCTTTTTGCCATTCATTTATTTTTCCATGCCAGTAATCGGCATATGGTTTAACATCTTTATAAAAGTCAGGGACCGCGTCTTTTTCACGCATTTCATAAAAACGGTCCAGGCATTTTCCACATTCATCGTATAATGCGGAAGAGAGTTCTCTAACTGTCATTGTGCAACCCCTCCATTGCCATTAGTTTATCATATTCACTAATGTGACACGACTTTTATCGAACAGACATTCTTTCGGGTTGGAGCATCCGGTGAAATCCGCTATTATTAGAACATAAAGTTGAAACCTTTCAGCATATCAGTCGTCTAAGAGCTTGTGATATGATAGAGTAAGCGAGGTGTATCGTAATGGCAATAAATTATCCGAACGGGAAAAAATTCATTCCCTCAACTGCTCAACCTGCCAAAGAGCAAGCGGCCAAAAAAAAGAAGAAGGATTTTTCCTTCAGCAACCGCGGCAAAACTTTAGAGGATGAACTGAATGAAACCAATGATTATTACCTTCAATTGGGATTGGCGGTCATTCATAAGAAGCCGGTACCTCTGCAGATTGTTAAAGTAGAATACCCTTCCAGAAGCGCAGCTGTGATTCGGGAAGCCTATTTTCAAGCTCCTTCCACAACTGACTATAACGGTGTCTGGAATGGCCGTTATATTGACTTTGAAGCCAAGGAAACGGAAAACAAAACTTCATTTCCATTGAAGAACATTCACGACCACCAGATACATCATATGTCTCAAGTGGTCAAACAAAATGGAACGGCGTTCATGATCATCCGATTCTCTTCCTGGCAGCGCTATTTCATCATGCCTTTTGCAGAACTCGAAGTTTTTTGGAACCGGATGATAACAGGCGGAAGAAAATCGGTTACTTTGCAGGAAATTGAAGAAACTTCATTTGAAATTACACCTGGAGCATTCCCCCGCATCGACTATTTGCCTCTTCTGAATAAGCTTTAAGCACCATCATATATATGAAAGTGAGGAACCGATCTTGAGCGACAAACAAATTTCGCGTGAAGAACGCCGAAAAGCAATCGAACGCCAAAAGAAAGCAAACAACAAAAAGAAAAAGAAATCCCCAGTAGTTTTATGGATGAAACGGATCCTAATGGCGATCTTCGCCATCGGCATTGCGGGACTGGTATTCGGAGCATCCCTGTTTGCCTACTACGCAAGCAGCGCACCCGAGATTGATGAGGAACTTCTGCGCGACCCGATCAGCCCGACCTTCTATGCAGCTGACGGCGAAACGGAAATTCCGTATATTACCGCAGAGAATCGGGAATATGTTAACTACGAAGACATCCCGAAAGTAATGGAAGATGCCATTCTGGCTACAGAAGATAACCGTTTTTACAAACACTCCGGCATCGATGTCATCCGTTTAGGCGGAGCTGTCATCGCTAATATCACTGGTGGCTTCGGATCTCAAGGAGCCAGCACAATCACTCAGCAGGTCATTAAAAACTCGTTCCTGACCAATGATAAGACCTTAAAGCGAAAAGCACAGGAAGCTTATCTGGCCTTTAAGTTGGAGCAGGAATATGAAAAAGAAGAAATTTTCGAGATGTATTTCAATAAAATCCTGATGTCTGGAAACATTTACGGTTTCGGAACAGCTTCAGAATATTTCTATGGCAAACCATTGGGCGAATTGACGCTTGCTGAAGCTGCATTGCTTGCAGGAATGCCGCAGAGCCCGAACGGCTATAACCCGTTCACAAATATAGAACGTGCTGAAGAACGCCGAAATGTCGTCTTAAGCTTGATGGATCAGCACGAAAAAATTAGCACAGAAGAAAAAGAACAAGCGCAGGCAGCACCTGTTGCCGATTCACTGGTTCCTGAAGGTGAGCGCCAGCCTCAAACGGCTAGCAGCGAACACACTGCATTCATGGAAATGGTGGAGGATGAGCTTGAATCATTGGAAGGCGACTACTCGCTGGACGAAGGCCTCACCATCTACACGACATTGGAACCATATGTCCAAACTAAAGTAAACGAAGCGATGGCTTCTGATTTGTTCTTTGATGATAATGTCCAATCGGCTATGACCGTCGTAGACACGAAAACAGGCGGAATCAGCGCAGTCGGAGCGGCTCGCGAGTATACAGGTGATGTACGCCATAATTATGCAATTGACGGCAGTCGCCAAGTAGGATCAATTATCAAACCTATTCTGGATTATGGTCCAGCTATCGAATACTTGGACTGGTCTACTGGGCAAACCGTTGTGGATGAACCTTACTCCTATGATGACAATGGCCAGGAAGTCCGAAATGTAGATGGACGATTCCTTGGAAGCATGACGATCCGTGAAGCACTTTACCGTTCACGTAATATCCCGGCGGTAAAAACCTTGGCCGAAGTAGGCACTGAAAACGCCGGCGAATTCATGAAGAATGTTGGACTCAATATGGAGAATATCTATGAATCAACAGCTTTAGGATCAGCAGAGTTTTCGACAGTCGATATGGCGGGTGCTTTTGCAGCATTCGGGAATAAAGGGGAATTCATTAAACCGCACACCATCAAGAAAATTGTATTCCGTGATGGTTCGACCGAGCAAATCGTTGAACCAGAGCCGGTACAAGCCATGAAAGACAGTACTGCCTATATGGTGACGGACATTTTGAGAGATGTCATGGATCCCAACCGCGCCGGTGCTACCGGTAAAGAAGCGGCTATCAGCGGATTGGACCTGGCAGGAAAAACAGGTACCACCAATTATACAGCCAAAGAAATGCAAGATTATAATTTAGACTCCAGCTCAGCACCAGATGTCTGGTTTGCGGGTTATACGACGGACTATGCAGTTTCCGTCTGGAGCGGCTACCCTACTCGAAAAACACCAATTGACACAGCATCGGATGAACGTTTGCTAGCTCAGCGTTTATTCAAAAGTGTAATGTCTGAGATTTCTTCTCCTGAAACGGCCCGTTTTGAACAGCCGGATTCAGTTACCGAGAAAGTTGTCGAAGTAGGATCTGTTCCACTGAAACTGGCAAGTGCATTTACACCCTACAGCATGAGAAGCACTGAGCTTTTCGCTCGCGGAACCGAACCGAATTCCGTATCTCAGCGCTACGTTGTAGAAGATTTGGCTACACCAAGCGGATTGCGCGCAAATGTCAGTGGAAGCTCAGCCCAATTGTCGTGGAATCATGGAGACGATGACGTATCCTTTGAAGTCTCCGTTGAAGTGGACGGATCACGCTCGGTCCTTACCACTTCATCAAGCAAGTCCTACACATTCAATGGACTTGAAGAAGGAAAAACTTACACATTCCGTGTCGTAGCAGTCAACAGTACACAACGCAGCGACCCTGCTTCAACAGTAGTGGAAGTTGCTGCTGCTCCTGAAGAACCGGAAGAAGAACCAGCCGAAGAGCCGGTTGAAGAAGAACCGGTCGAAGAAGAGCCCGTTGAAGAAGAGCCAGTCGAAGAAGAACCAGTCGAAGAAGAACCAGCTGAAGAAGAGCCAGCTGAAGAAGAACCGGCTGAGGAAGAACCAGCTGAGGAAGAACCGGCTGAAGAAGAACCGGCTGAAGAAGAGCCAGCCGAAGAAGCACCGATTGAAGAGCCGACAGATCCAACTGAAGAAGAGGAAAGCGAAACGCCTTCTGTCAACAGCAGTGGAAATGGCAATGCCGAAAGCAATAATAACGGCAACGGCAACAATGGCAACAATGGCAACGGAAATGCCAATAATGGCAATGGACAAGAAGACGAAAATAATAACTGAATAACAAAACCCCCGAATGCATCTGCATTCGGGGGTTTTGTGTTGTCATTCAAGTGAACGCTTCAATTCAATGCGTTTTCTGGCAACTGTCTTTTTCATTTCAGCGAACAGTTCCGCAAGCTGTCGATAGGCCGCATATGTACCTGGAGAACCTTCCATAAAGGACAGGCGCTCCGAACCATTCAACGGCTCAAAATCCGGCTCTCCAAGTGCTTCACGGCAATGGGACAACAGTCGTTTATATAGCTCGATTCCAACTTCTAGAACCATTTTCGCGCGTTTATCGCGCTGCCTATGCAAAACGGCCAGTTCCACTGAAATTCTGTCCCATTCCAGAAAGTACGGATCGAGTTGTTCTTTAGTTAACTTCTGTAACGATTTCACGTTTGACAAGTCCTTTTTTCTCGCGTTTCTGCCCTTCACGGCAACGGTCAAACAGCGGACAGATGTGGCAGCCCGGGTTCTGTGATTTGCAATGGTAGCGGCCGAAAAAGATGATTTGGTGATGTGTCTTGGACCAATCGTCCGCTGGCGTCTTTTTCATGATCGTCTCTTCCACCTGCAGCGGATTGTCTTTCCAACGGTTCAATCCGAGGCGTTTGGCCACACGTTCCACATGGGTATCTACTGCTAAAGCCGGTATGCCAAAAGCCACGGAAACAACCACATTGGCTGTTTTGCGTCCAACTCCGGGAAGTGTCATCAAAAGATCGCGATCGGCAGGCACGATGCTGCCGTATTCATCGATCAGGATTCGGCTCAGCGCCTGAATATTTTTGGCTTTGTTCCGGAACAGGCCGATCGAACGGATATCCTGCTGCAATTCTTCTAAAGAAACCGATACATAATCTTCAGGCGTATGGTATTTCTGGAATAAGTCAGCCGTCACCCTGTTCACCAACTTATCAGTACATTGCGCAGACAGCAGGGTGGCAATCAGCAAATCGAACGGGTTCCGGTGAACCAACTCACAATGGGCATCCGGAAACATCCGATCCATTTCTTCGAGACAGGCAAGCCATTCTTTTTTGGACATCATCTACTTCACCTTCTAATTGCGGTCTTCCAGCCAATTGTAAAACTGAACTTTTTTCGCAACGTTTTCTGTCGGCTGAATCCGGATATTTTTCTCTCTGAAAGAGCTTGCGTGTTTGGTGACTTGCGTGGAAGTTTTGATGTTTTTCTTTTTCCATTCGAATAAAATCCGGTCCACATAACGGAGACTGATTTTTTGTGAAATGACCGCTTCTTTCAATGCCATCCGAATCACTTCCGGCGTATGGCCATCCTGGTCCATCCACATCGAGATGGTTTCGATTTCCATCGGAGAAAGAAAACGTCCGAATTCTTGTTCGAACAATTGGAATATCTCTCCTTCCAATTCCTTCTGGGTGTTTTCTTTCACTTCGTGTTGTTCTTTGAACACACAATCCAGCAGTCGGTCCCATAAAGGCTGCAAAGAAATGATTTCCGTCAGCACATCATTTTCTGTCGTTTGTTCAATTGCTAGATATCCTTGCTGCATCAACTTTTGCAACATCGTCGTTACGCTTTTTTGCGAAGTCATCATACGTGCTCCAATTTCATCAGGCGTTGGAAATTGGTTCCCAGTTTGTTGGAATGCCTGAATGTGTATGAGCAGCATAGCTTCTTCGTCTGTAATCTTCAGTTCTTTATAAAACTGAAAAAAAAGCTGGGAAATGTTAACATTCCCCTGCTCGATCCACGTTTGCAGCCGATTAGGTTGTTTCATATCCCAACCACCTTTCCATTTATTTATTTTTAAGGATACAATCTGTTCAATAGACGCGGGAATGGAATCGATTCTCTGACGTGTTCAACGCCGCTGATCCATGCAACCGTCCGTTCAAGGCCTAAGCCGAAACCAGAATGAGGCACAGCCCCGAATTTGCTCAAGTCCAAGTACCATGCATAAGCTTCTTCATCCAGTCCATGTTCCTGGATGCGTTGTTTCATTAAGTCGTAATCGTGGATACGTTCTGATCCTCCGATGATTTCCCCATAGCCTTCAGGTGCGATCATATCTGCACACAAGACCACATCATCACGGTCCGGATGCGGCTGCATATAGAACGGCTTGATGCCAATCGGGTAATTGGTGATAAAAATCGGCATATCGTAGCTTTCTGCCAAAGCCGTTTCGTGTGGAGCCCCGAAATCTTCGCCCCATTTGATGTCATCAAAGCCATTTTCGTTCAACCATTTGATGGCATCATCATAAGAAACGCGCGGGAATGGTGCTTTTATTTTTTCAAGTTTCGATACATCTCTTTCAAGACGTTCCAATTCCAATTTGCAGTTTTTCAAGACAGATTGGACGATGTGGGAGACGTATTGCTCCTGCACTTCCAGGCTTTCTTCGTGTTCCATAAATGCCATTTCAGGCTCGATCATCCAGAACTCGATCAAATGGCGGCGAGTTTTGGATTTCTCTGCGCGGAAAGTAGGTCCGAACGAGAATACTTTTCCAAGTGCCATTGCAGCGGCTTCCATGTAAAGCTGCCCTGACTGTGACAGGTAAGCATCTTCATCGAAATATTTCGTTGCGAACAACTCAGATGTCCCTTCTGGTGATGAACCCGTCAAAATCGGTGGATCTACTTTTACAAAGCCGTTTTCGTTGAAGAATTCATAAGTCGCACGAATGATTTCGTTGCGGATTTTCATGATGGCATGCTGTCTGCGCGAACGAAGCCATAAATGGCGGTTGTCCATCAGAAATTCCGTACCATGCTCTTTTGGTGTAATCGGGAAATCCTTTGCTTCATGAATCACTTCAATGCCTGTAACAGCAAGCTCATAGCCGAACGCAGAACGTTCGTCCTCTTTTACTTCCCCTGTTACATAAAGAGATGTTTCTTGCGTCAATCCCTTAGCTGTTGCGAATAATTCCTCTCCCACTTCAGCTTTTACGACAACACCTTGCACAAATCCAGAACCGTCACGCAGCTGCAAAAATGCAATTTTTCCACTCGAACGCTTATTGGCGATCCAAGCCC
The DNA here is from genome assembly GCF_016820615.1 of Planococcus beijingensis. Taxonomy (NCBI): domain Bacteria; kingdom Bacillati; phylum Bacillota; class Bacilli; order Caryophanales; family Caryophanaceae; genus Planococcus; species Planococcus beijingensis. The sequence goes on along the minus strand of NZ_JADHDZ010000001.1, from coordinate 1,052,982 downwards.
CTAACTTAACTGTTTCCCCATTATATTTAGCCATTTCGGCAATAGTAATTTTTTTCATCCAGCGATAGCCTCCAAAGAATTAGGTTGTCTTAGTCTTTCCATTTTGATGTAACAAATTGATGGATCCGTTCCACGGCTTCCGTCAACGTTTCAAGCGAAGTCGCATAGGACAGACGAATTGTTGAATGTGCACCGAATCCAGAACCCGGAATCACCGCAACATTTGCTTCTGTCAATAAAGCCGCAACAAAATCATCAACCGATGTGAAGCCTGTTTTTTCTGCAGCTTCTGAAACATCCGGCAATAAGTAGAACGCGCCTTGAGGGCGAATCACTTGGAAGCCTGGAATTGCCTGCAGTTTCGGGAATATGGCTTCCAATCGGCTTTCAAATGCCTGCCGCATTTCCTCTACTGCATCCTGTGGCCCATTATAGGCTTCGATTGCCGCATATTGCGAAGTTGTTGTCGGATTGGATGTTGAATGGCTCGCCAAATCCGTCATCGCTTTGATCAGTTGGGCATCTCCGGCTGCGTAACCGATGCGCCAACCTGTCATTGAATGCGATTTCGAAACGCCGTTGATCAGAATCGTGCGGTTCTTTGCATCTTCTGAAAGAGTCGCGATGGACGTATGTCCAACGTCTCCGTAGATCAGCTTTTCATAGATTTCATCTGAAACGATGAGGATATCAAATTCACGGCAAACTTCCGCCAGTGCTTCCAACTCCTCTTTCGAATAAATCATCCCTGTCGGATTGCTAGGCGTGTTGATGATAACCGCTTTTGTCCGGTCAGTAATGGCTTCTCTTAATTGCTGAGGAGAAATTTTGTATTCCTGGCTGGCTGTCGCTTCTATGTATACCGGAACACCCTGCGCCAATTTCACCTGTTCAGGATAGCTGACCCAATAAGGAATCGGAATAATTACTTCGTCACCTTCATTCAACAGCACTTGAAATAATGTATAAAGTACATGCTTAGCACCGATTCCGACCATAACTTCTTTCGGCTGATAGCTCAGCTGCTGATCGCGCTGTAATTTATTGATGATGGCTTCTTTTAAAGCAGGCAATCCGCCTGCTGGCGTATACTTGGTCTTGCCGTCTTTCATTGACTGATAAGCAGCTTCCAGGATGTTCTCTGGCGTATTGTAATCCGGTTCCCCGGCACCGAGGCCGATGATATTGACTCCTTGTGCCTTAAGTTCATTTGCCTTTGCAGTGATTGCCAAGGTTGTTGAAGGTGTTAAAGTTTGTACACGATTCGCTAAGTTGATCAAATTTTTTCCGCCCTTTCACAAATTCAATATGCGTTTCCACCAGGTTCCATCGCCTGCTGATAAATAAACATAATTCAAGCTGTCTTTTTCATTGAGAAAAGCGATCTCCCAGACCGGTCCGTCTTTTTCCATCCCAAGTCTGGTATGCAGTATTTCTTTGACATCCATTTCAGCAAGAGCAATTTCTCTGGCTTGCTGCGCCGTTATCTTATCTTCCAACGGAATTGCCTGCAGCTTGCCTTCTCCTGTCGGAACAAAGACTGCAACGAGTTCACCCTTGCTGTTAGTGCCGAGCACCGTCACAGAAGCGGTCGTATTGGTATAGACATAAGCCCGTTCCACTTCTTCAATCAATTGCTCGCTTTTAGCGCGGTCAATTGCCAACTCTTCGGTTTCGGAATAGGGTTTATTGCCAAGAAACAATATTAGGATGATGATGGCAACGGCCAAAAAAGACAGAAAACCGAGTATGAATGTGATCCATTGTTTCATTTCATCACCTATGTTTTATATATTGTAAAAATTGCTTTTTCAGAGTCTTCTTTGTCAAGCGCCAGGCCGAACATTAAATTCTTGTCTTTTAAAGTGCGGTTCAAGGCGTCCACCACTTTATATAAATCTGACTGATACGTAAGCTCTACTGTAGAGATCACTTCAATTTTGGATTCCATGCATGCGCCCTTCCTTTCGTTATATCACTGCTTATTATACCAAGCTTCAATATCCGTTACCATCTTTTCTAAAGACACTTTCGATACTTTGACTTTCGGCAAAGCACTTATGAATTCCCGTCCATAGGATTTCGTCTCGATCCGGCGATCCAGCACGATGAACAGGCCTTTGTCGTTTTTGGAACGGATCAGCCTGCCGAATCCTTGACGCAGGCGAAGCACCGCTTCAGGCAGTGCATATTGCAAAAATGGATTAACGCCTTCACGTGTAATAACTTCAGAACGCGCTTTGAAGATTGGTTCATCCGGCGAGGTGAAAGGCAAACGCACCACGACGACCGCACGAAGTGCATCCCCTGGTACATCGACCCCTTCCCAAAAACTGTTTGTGCCAAACAACACAGATTTCTGGAAGCGCTGGAACGATTTCAATAACTTCATACGGCTGCCGGATGAAATGCCTTGAGCAAACAGCATATAATCATCGAGCAAACCTGTGTCCTGAATCAAATCCACTGTTTTCCGGAGCATATCCTGTGACGTAAATAGCACAAAACACCGTCCTTCTGTCACAATCACCGTCTGAATGACGGCATCCGCTACGGATTCAATGTATTCATGCTGGGAAACTTGCTGGATATCCGGCATGTCTTCCACAATATATACATGCGCACCTTGATAAAAATCTTTTGGCGGTTCAAATTTCAGGATAGGCACATGCTGCGGAATGCCGATTTGGTTGACGATAAAACGTTCGTTGGCAGGTACAGTCATTGTGCCGGACAACCAGATGACCGCTTTATCCTGACGTGCATCAGCCACGACCTTATCCACTAATGAAGCCACTGCAAAGGGCCGTTTATAGAGCGATAAGCTGGTCGGCAGACTTCTCATATCCCCTTCAATCCAACTTACTTCGTCCGTCAGAGGGAACACGAAGATTTCACTGAATTCAACGGCTTTAACCATCATTTCTTCCGTCCAATAGCGCCAGTCGGCGATCGTCAGCTGGTCTTGAATGGTTTTTTCCGTCAGGCGCTCTGCTTTTTGCAGGATAAGTTGTGACAAATCGATCCATTCGTTCAAATAGCGCAGCAGTTCCAAAAAACGGCTGTCTTCAAGATACAGTTCGCTTAAAAGCGAGGCATTTTTCTTATGTCGGCTCGAGGCGAATTTAGCGGCGAACTCATCAGCCAATAAATTCGAAACCTCATCGAACAGCGTGGTGAATTTTAAAAACAGCGATTCCAGCTTGAGCAATTCCGGCACAGTCGAAAAGCCGGTCCGGTTGGCCGCATCGTATAAAGCACGGAATAATTGCTGATCATCAAAACTGCCGAGCTGGCCGAAAATGTATTTCCATTGGGTATAGACAAAGGTTTTCTCATGCTGGGAAACAGCTGCCTGGACAACCTGATGGGCTTCATCCCAAATATAGGCATCGACACTGGCCAGTATTGATTTTTTGCTCAAATGCTGATTGAGCAGAAACGCGTGGTTGGTGACGATGACATGGGCATGCTTCGCCTGATTCAAGGCAAATTCGTAAAAGTCGGCTTTCTTTTCTTGCTTCGACAGTTTCCGTATATGGGAACGCCGTATTTTGTCGAGTACAAATTGTCCGCCGCTCGATGAATTGAGTTCGTTTAAGTCACCGGTTTCGGTGGCTGTCAGCCAGACCAGGACCTGCATGATGGTGAACGTCTCGTCATAGGATTCGTCATCTCCGTGCAGCAACTCGACAAAACGCCCCAAATCGATGTAATGCGATAACCCTTTGATCAACGAAATGCGCACAGGCGCTCCAATGAATTGCTCGACCATCCGGCCTTCCTTCAGGACCAGCTGATCCTGAAGGTGTGTCGTATAGGTGCTGATCATGACTTGCCTGCCTGTGTCCAGGGCATAGTTGACCGCGGGAAGCAAATAGGCAATCGTTTTCCCCATTCCCGTCGATGCTTCGATGACCAGTTCTTTTTTATGCAGCAATGCATCTTCAATAGAAGCCATCATGCCATACTGGCTCGGCCGCTTCTCAAAATTCGGAAAGACTGTTTCAAGCCCCTCCCGCCAATCGCGCGGCAATGAATTTTGCTGTTCCGGATCAGCCGAAAATGATTTTCGGGGCTTCAGGGGAACTCCCTGAAAACGGTCGAACTCGTCTGCCTGTGCATTTCTTTTTTTCTGCGTCAATTCAAAAAACAGACGGGACAGATCCGACTTCAATTGGAAAGAACGTTTGTGTAGAAATGCCAAAGTATCGTACGGCAAGGATTCCAAGTCATTTTTGGCACGCAAAAACAACAAGGCTGTCGCCATCGCATCATCATCTGCACGATGGGCACTTTCGAGCGGAATCCCCAGCTCTGAAGTGATGTCCTGCAACTTATAGCTGAATGCCGTCGGGTACATCAACCGCACCAATTCAACCGTATCCATCGTAATGCCATGCCATTTCGGCAAACCGCTGCGTTTTAGTTCGGCCTGCAGGAAAGGCAGATCAAAATTGGTGTTGTGTGCAACAAAAATCGCATCCTGCATTTTTTCGAAAACCGTTTCAGCATAATACTCAAAAGCTTTAGCATCCTTCACATCTTCGTCTGTAATATTCGTCAGATCCTGTATAAATAATGGAATCGTGCGTCCCGGATGGATGAATTTTGTATATGTATCGGTAATTACACCGTTTTCAATCGTTACCATTGCGAGTTGAATAATCCGGTCACCTTTTGCAGGGGAATGGCCCGTTGTTTCAATATCGACAACGACATACTTTTGCGTGTTCATCTTAGCCCCTCTTTCTTAGGTGTTAGCCTAAAAAAATTGTAACATATCCAGCGGCTTTCCGCTTTCAAGATGAAAATTCAATCTTCTTGCTTTACTTCAGGCAAAAGAAAAACAGCCCCGAATCATATCGGAGGCTGCACAATTTACATGACGGTTGCTTCAGGTTCGTAATGGATGATTTCCTTGATTTGATTGTCGGCATCCATAATGGCAACAGTTGGTTTGTGGTCACGGGCATTTTCGTTCATGACATAGGCATAGGAAAGGATAATGACGATGTCCCCACGCTGTACCAGGCGCGCTGCCGCTCCATTCACACAAATCACGCCACTGCCGCGTTCTCCGGCAATGATGTACGTTTCAAAACGGGCGCCATTATTATTATTGACGATATGCACTTTTTCATTTGGCAGCATCCTCACAGCATCCAGCAAATCCTGATCGATGGTAATGCTTCCTACATAATTCAAGTCAGCTTCTGTCACCGTTGCACGGTGGATTTTTGAATTCAGCATCATTCTAAGCATGAGTCAATTCTCCTTTGGGTTAAAAATGATATTATCGATTAATCGTGCTTTTTCGAATTGCACAGCCAAAGCCAATATAGCATCGTTTTGAATATCCGCGGTCAAAGTCGGATAATCGAGCAATTCAATGTAATCGATTTTTCCGGACGTGTTTTCGGTGAGATAGCCAGTCATTGGCGCAATCGGATCCTGCCCCTGCAAAAATAGGGTCTTGCCCATCTCTAATGCTTTTTTCAAATGAGGCGCTTCATCGCGTTCAGCAGCACTCAAATAAACATTGCGTGAGCTTTTTGCCAATCCATCTTCTTCGCGGACAGTCTCCCCACGGCGGATCGCCATCGGAAAATTGAAATCTGCAACCAACGACTCGATGATCGCCAACTGCTGGGCATCTTTTTGGCCGAAATACGCCATATCCGCCTCAGTTAAATGAAACAGCTTGGTGACTACTTTCAGTACGCCATCAAAATGTCCGGGTCTTTTAGCGCCGCACAGGACATCCGCCTGTGCACCGGCTGTAATTTTGATTTGGCTTTCCCGTGGATACATCTCTTCTACACCCGGTACAAAAATTGCATCCGTCCCTGCTCCTTCAGCCAGCTGCCGGTCGCGATCCAGGTCTCTCGGGTAGCGGTCGAAATCTTCATTCGGCCCAAATTGCGCAGGGTTGACGAAAATGCTCATGACCACCCTGTCGTTTTCTGATTTGGCCTTTTCCACTAAAGATAAATGCCCTTCATGCAAAAAACCCATCGTCGGCACTAAACCAATGGTCTCGCCTGCTTTTTTGGTTTCCCGAATCCATTTTTTAAGTTCGTCCACCGTCTGTAAAATCAACAATTTTTTCTCTCCTCTCGGGAAGAAAACCATATAAAAAGCCCTTCCGCCGAAAAAAAGACAGAAGGACAGTAAATGTACGTTTGGTTTCCTCCGTCCCTGTCGTATAAGTGATCAAGGCAGAACTAGATTACTATGAATTTTTGGGTGTGTTGCGGTTGTTCGGTGCAGTTCGCAAGCGATACTGCCCGTTAAAAACACTATACCAGAAATTCAGAAAAAAACATATTCCATGCTTAAGGGTTATGCAAGTTGGAGGCAATATGCTAGGAATGAATCCTGCACCCTCTAGTTGGTCATTTCGATATCAGCTGAATAGATGCCGTGGAGTTTGCCGTCCGCTGTCCGCAATTGCAGAACTCCGTCTTCGGTGATGCCTTCAGCGATGCCTTCAAGTGTCTGGTTCGTCATACGCGCCCGGATCGGGTGTCCGATGGTCGTCGAGTAGCTTTCCCACATGACTTTAAGCAGGCCGAAGCCTTCTTCAATGTACATCTGTGTATAAATTTCCAAGTAATTCAGCAGGGACTGGACCAGTTTTTGGCGGCTTACCGTGTCCCCGCTCTCCATCTTCAGAGAAGTCGCAATAGCTTGGATTTCCGGATCGAAATCCGTTTTCTCTTGATTGATGTTCAAGCCGATGCCGATGATCAATGCCTGAATGCCATCTGCATCTGACTGCAGCTCTGTCAATATGCCCGTACACTTTTTGCCGTTCAGGAGAATGTCATTCGGCCATTTGATTTTCGGCTGCAATTTGGTGACTTCTTCAATCGCTCTTACCACTGCGACAGCAGTGACCAGCGTAAACTGAGGCGCTTTTTGCGGCACGACATCCGGCCGGAGGATAACGCTCATCCAGACGCCTTTTCCTGCCGCTGAATCCCATTTCCGGGCCATTCTCCCACGTCCGGCTGTCTGCGTCTCTGTCAGCACGACAGTGCCGCCTGGCGCCCCTTCCTGTGCGAGTTTATGGGCGATGATTTGAGTCGAAGAGCAGCTTTCCACATATTCGATGTTCTGTCCGATGTGTTTCGTCTTCAATCCTGTTTGAATGGCCAAGGGCTCTAATGTATCCGGAATGGAAACGATGCGGTAGCCTTTTTTCTTGACTGACTCAATGGCATAGCCTTTTTCTTCAAGCTCCTTGATGTGCTTCCAGATTGCTGTCCGGGAAATTCCGAATTCTTCTGCCAATTGTTGGCCCGACACGGCTTCACCGTTCGATTCGATTAATCGCTTCGCTAACTTATGCGTGACGGTGATATTCATTCACAAACCAGTCCTTTATGAGTTCTTTGTCATTCTTCAATTCACCATAGACAATCAGTTTTTCCAACTTTTCTATCCACACTTTCAGCCATGGGCCGGAACGCTCTCCGCTCCATTCCATAAACTCCCGTCCGCTTGCTGCGAGATCGGATTTTGATTGAATGGGCAATTCGGCTTTGGCGGCTGCCGGGTCAAGCAATTTCCCGCTTGCTTTAGCTGCCATCTCCAATTGGTCAACGGCATAATAGTAGAACGTCCATTGATCCCAAAATTCCAGCTTGGCCAACTCCAGGCTTTTCTCTATGAGCCGCTTGTCTTCATTTGAAAAACGGTAATCCTTTATTTCTGAAAATGGCCGATTGTTTTTATGCAATAAATAAAACCAGCCAAATACCGCTTTGCCGCTGGATTCGTAACGGCTCCAATCCATTTCGAAAAGCTTGCCGGCGGGAAGAAAAGCCGTTAAATCCGTTTTCCCCAGATACTCCATGCTGCGGGCCGTACGAGGATTGGCGAATATCTTATCGATTTCCGACTTTAAACGTTCGACCGCGATGGATTGGATCAACGACGCATGGCGGCGGATTGACTCAAGTGTGTGTTGCTCGATTGAAAAATCCAGCTGCCCCGAAAAACGCACCGCTCGCAGCATGCGCAGTGCGTCTTCTTGAAAGCGCTGATCTGGTTCTCCCACCGCACGAATAATATGCTTTCGGAGATCTTCTGTCCCGCCAAACGGATCGATGATTTTCAAGGTTTCCGTCATCGCCATCGCATTGATGGTGAAATCGCGGCGCTTTAAATCCTCTTCTAACGATTGGACAAACTCCACCGAATCAGGCCGGCGGTTATCGGAATAACTGCCTTCCGTCCGAAATGTCGTCACTTCTATGCCTTCACCGTCAATCAGCACCAACACAGTGCCATGCTCAATTCCCGTATCGACCGTTCGCTTGAACAGGGTTTTCACTTGCTGCGGTGATGCGGAAGAAGCCACATCGATATCGTGAGGCGCCTGGCCGAGCAGAAAATCGCGCACTGCTCCACCGACCATGTAAGCTTCGAAACCTGCTTTCTGCAAGATGCCGATCACTTTGATGGCCGTCTTCATTGTGTGTCATCCTTTGCCAGCAAGCGTTCATACAAGCCTTCATAATGTTTCAGGATTTTAGAGGAATGGAAACGTTCAGCCACTGTTTTCAAAGCACCTTGCCGCAATTCCTCCAGCTTCTTCTCATCGCTCATCATTTCGATTGCGTATTCAGCGGCCTGTTTTGTGTCACCCAATTCGACCAGGTAGCCATTCACGCCCGGTTCGATAATTTCGGGCATTCCTCCGATATTGGAGCCGATCACCGGCACCCCGCATGCCATCGCCTCCAGCAACACTAAGCCGAACGCTTCTTTTTCAGAAAGAAGAATTTTGATGTCACTGATATTATAGAATTCTGCCAGGCTGTCCCGTTTTCCAAGGAACAACACGTCATCTTCCAATCCAAGATCCTGCACTTGCTGAATGATCCGTCCCATTTCAGGTCCATCCCCGACCAGCAATAATTTACAATCCAGTTGTTGACGTGCCTGTGAAAATGTCTCTACAACATCCTGGACACGCTTGACGTTCCGGAAATTCGAAACATGGATCATCACTTTCTGATCGGGTTCTATTCCTAATTCAGCTTTCAGTTCTTTAGAGTCCTGCGGGAAATACTCCCTTTCATCAACAAAATTATAGACTGTTTCTATCTTTTTATCCGGGTTAATAAGATCGTAAGTCTGATCTCTTAACGAATCTGAAACGGCTGTGACGATATCGGACTTCTCGATGCCGTAGCGAATCGCTTCTTTCAAAGAAGAATCTGACCCCAATACTGTAATGTCCGTACCGTGCAGAGTCGTCACAATGCCGATGTTGGAGCCTGCCATGTCCCGCCCAAGAATGGCACAGACGGCATGTGGAATTGCATAATGCACATGCATCAGATCCAGTTTTTCATTTTTGATGACTTCCGCGATTTTCGTCGCCAACGCAATGTCATAAGGTGCGTACTGGAAAACGGAATACGTATTGACTTCCACTTGGTGGCTGTAGATATTTGCATATGTTTTATTCAAGCGAAAAGGCGTACTGGACGTGATAAAATGCACCTCGTGCCCTTTTTCTGCCAGCATTTTCCCTAATTCCGTGGCAATTACACCTGATCCTCCAACCGTTGGATAGCAGGTGATGCCAATTTTCATTTTTCGCACAATGTTCTCTCCTATCCTCTTCTTTCTCCGAGCAGCCGCCAGTCAATAAAGCCTTCCTGCAACCCTTTCAAAAGCACTTCAGCGGTTCCCATATTGGTGGCTAATGGGATTCCGTAGACATCACACAGGCGAATCAATGCTGTTACATCAGGTTCATGAGGCTGTGCAGTCAATGGATCCCGGAAGAAAATGACCATATCCATCTCATTTTTGGCTATCATGGCACCAATCTGCTGGTCGCCGCCAAGGGGGCCGGATTGAAAACGGATGACTGGCAATCCTGTTCCATCAATGACCCGTTGGCCGGTCGTCCCAGTCGCATAAAGCGTGTGCTTAGCCAATATCGGCTGATATGCTGTAACAAATTGGATTAGATCGTCTTTCTTTCGATCATGGGCAATCAAGGCAATTTTCATATCATCTTCCCCTTTAAACGATTATGTGTTCCAAACCATAGATCAACTCTTCTTTTTCCATAACAGTGTTGATGGACAAAACCACGCCTGACATAAATGAGCCGCGGTTAAACGAGTCGTGGCGAAGCGTCAATAATTGGCCGTCTCCTCCAAGCAGCACCTGCTGATGCGCAACAAGACCCGGCAAACGCACACTGTGGATGCGCATGCCGTCGTAATTGGCTCCGCGTGCCCCTGGAAGCGTTTCTTTTTCACGGGCATGCCCCTGTTCATGGATTGGGCGTTCTTGTGAAATCAAATGGGCCGTCTTCATTGCGGTTCCGGAAGGGGCATCCAATTTTTGGTCATGATGCATTTCGATGATTTCGATATCGGGCAAATATTTGGCCGCCTGTTCAGCGAACTTCATCATAAGAACTGCTCCTACTGCAAAGTTCGGTGCAATGATGCAGCCAATTTTCGATTCTTTTGAAAGTGTAGTCAACTCTTCAAGCTGTTCATCTGAAAAACCGGTTGTACCGACCACCGGACGGATTTTCAATTCCAAAGCCTGTTTCGTATGCTCGTAAACAAATTCAGGCGTCGTTAAGTCAACCAATACATCCGGTTTGGTTTTCGAGTGCAGTTCCTGCAAATCTGTAAAGACCGGTGCGGTATAGGAAGAAGGAAACAAGTTCGTATCTGCCAATGTATTCCCAACTTCTTTGTAATCCAGAACAGAAACCAATTCCATATCCGGATTGTTCATGACTGTATGTACAGCCTCTTTGCCCATTTTCCCTCTTGCTCCTGCAATTGACACGCGAATCGTCATTTGTCTCCATCCTTTCTTGTCCAGCGGTCTTTGTCTCTGCTCGCAAACTTCTCCATCACCCGGTCATGAGCATGCGCCAAATCGATATCCATTGAATTCGCCATACAAATTAAGACGAACAGGACATCTCCCATCTCTTCCTCAATACTGTTTTCAGCTTCCGAGCTTTTCTTTTTCTTCGGACCGTATTGGTGCATCACTTCTCTGGACAGTTCGCCCAGTTCTTCGGTCATGCGAGCCATCATTTCCATCGGCTGAAAATAGCCTTCTTTGTACTGTCCTATGTATTGGTCCACGTCCAGCTGAAGCTGTTTCATCGTTTTATCTCCGCTCATATCATCACACTCCTCAGTCAATCGTAAAGAAAACTGATGATGTTGTCAAAATACATTAATTAAACGATAATACAGAAGTTGATATTCACGAAAGGGGTTTGAGTAAATTGAAAGAATTGAAAATGAAAAATATCTTTTTCATCCTGCTCGGAGCTGCCATCTACAGTTTCGGATTTGTCCACTTCAATATTCAAAATGAATTGGGCGAGGGCGGATTTGCCGGTATTACATTGATTTTGTACTTTATTTTCCATTGGGACCCGGCATTGATGAACTTGCTATTGAACATTCCTTTGTTTTTTATTGGCTGGAAGCTTCTCGGAAGAAAAGTTTTTCTTTACACGATTATCGGCACAGTAGCTGTTTCGGTGTTTCTGAAGATTTTTCTGATCTACGAAATCCAGATCAACTTGCAGAATGATTTATTCCTTGCGGCTTTGTTCGCTGGGGTCTTCGTCGGAGTCGGTCTCGGGATCATTTTCCGTTTTGGCGGCACTACTGGAGGCGTCGACATTTTGGCGCGTTTGGCGCAGAAATACATCGGCTGGAGCATGGGGAAAACGATGTTCCTGTTCGATGCCTGCGTCATTATGCTTTCCTGGCTGACGTTCCTGGATCATCGCTCTATGATGTATACACTGGTCGCAGTTTTTGTCGGGGCACGTGTCATTGATTTCGTGCAGGAAGGTGCATACGCCGGCAGAGGCGCCTTGATCATTTCAAATTCTCAGGAAGAAATCGCCAGCCGCATTGCTGTTGAGATGGACCGCGGAATTACCATCCTACGTGGCTATGGCCATTTCACAAAAGAAGAACGTGAAGTATTGTATTGCGTCGTCGCGAGAAATGAAATTGTCCGTTTAAAGAACATCATCAACTCCGTCGACCCCCACGCCTTTGTTTCCTTAATGGAAGTCCATGATGTCATGGGCGAAGGGTTTACGCTTGATGAGGAAAAACAGCCGATCGGTTAAAAAGCATAGAAAAAACGGCCCTTTTACAGGGCCGTTTAGACTATAGACAAAGTCTTTCCAAAATGAATAGCAGTGCATACCCCAACCGGTCCGGCCACTTCGCGTTCCGTGGGCTCAGCTTCAGTCTCCTCGTCACTGCGTTCCTGCGGGGGCTTCAGCTTTCATCGCTGCGCTGCTCCCACAGGAGTCTCCGTGGCCGGCCCGATCGGGGGCGTGTAGCTTCAACCAAAGGAAATGGCCTGCTAGTCAGGATCCGGAAACCATCGTCCCAATAAACTTGGTAACTCCTTCATACAAAGATCCGTAGCGCAAGGCGGCGAAGGGCAAAGATATGCTCCTGCATCGCTTCGCTAGCTTCGTCGCAAACGAGTCAGGCACAGCCTGACTCGCTTCCAGCGGGATAGCGAAGTGCCGAAATCCACTCGGGCGTCAGTCCGAGTTAGTTCGGCGCAAGCCCGCAGGAAAGCGTCCGCCTGGAGTGCAGGATCCAATAGAAAGACAATAAATTGCATATTCACCCTTTGAACGACATAAATATTCTTTTGTCTACAAGCTGAACGGCCCTTTTACAGGGCCGTTTTTTTTACGAACGATTCATGCTTGTATAGATCAAAATCAATCGAGCCAATTCAAGAACTGCCACTGCAGTAGCTGCAACATAGGTCATCGCGGCTGCGCTCAATACTTTTTTTGCATGGCGTTCCTCTTCGTTTCGGATAATGTTATTCGACAGCAATTGGTCCATTGCCCGGCTAGAGGCATTAAACTCGACCGGTAATGTCACCAATTGGAATACCACACTAGCAGCAAGCAGGATGATTCCGATCAATAATGCACCACTCCAAGCCGAGAAGAAACCGATCATGATGAAAACCCAAGACATATTCGATGAAATATTAACGATCGGCACCATGCGATGGCGAAGGCGCAAGAAGGAATAGTCCTCAGCATCTTGAATCGCATGTCCCACTTCGTGAGCTGCTACTGCGGTTCCCGCAACAGAAGCTTCATGGTAGTTGTGGCTGCTGAGTGCCACTGTTTTCGTTAATGGATTGTAATGGTCACTCAACATCCCACGGCTTTCAACGACTTTGATGTTCTGGAGTCCATTGGCATCGAGGATGGTACGTGCTACCTGTGCACCTGTATGGCCGGATGTCGACCGGACTTTCGAATATTTTCCATACGTTCTTTTTAATTTAAATTGTGCCCAAATTGGAATGATCAGCAAAAGGATAAAATAGAAGATATAGCTCATACCCATGTGTAAATCGCACCTCTTTCTTTCTGCTTGATACCTTTATTTTACTTGTGTTAGTCAATATTGGTCAACTGATATGGATTGAGATCGATTCAGATGAGCAACATATAAGGCAAAACTGACACAAGCAATCGATAACCAGAAAGTAAAGTAGCCGATTTGGCTGCTGTATTCACTTAAAGTGCTGTAGATCGGCATCTGTCCAAAGACATAATCGATGACGTCGTTATGCAAAGTCCAAACGGCGGTCAAGGCCACTGCCAGCCAGCCAAAGCGGAAATGCTCAATATACAGCACTGCCTGAAGCGCCATTGCAAAATGGGATGCGATAAGCATCCAGCCCATCCAACCGATGGACCCTGTTTCCCACAGCGTCAGCAAGTTCATGACGACTGCCCACAGACCATATTTAATTAAGGTCACAAAAGCCAAAGCCTCAAACAAACGGCTCCGTTTTCCAATAATCCAGAGTCCCAACACAATCGTAAAAAAGAGACTGGCTGTCGGACTGTCTGGAACGAAAATCAAAAAGATCGGCTCTGTAATCTTCAATTGCCAACCGTACCATATGTATCCATATATCGTACCGCCCAAATTGATGAGGAACAGAAGAATTAGAAAAGGTCGGTACATCAGCCACGTGGAAATCTTAATCGCGAAGGAAAGCATCGTTTTTCTTCCTTTCAAGGTAGAAAAAAAGAGCCGGTTTCCCGGCTCTTTTTTTATTTTTATTATTCAGCTTCAAGGCCTGAAATGAATTCCGATAGGACTTGCAGATCTTCATCTGTTCCGTCCCATGAAGGAGGCATTACTTGAGCCCCGTCTTTTTCAATACCGTTGACAGCAATGTCAGCGATTTCTTCAGGAGACAAGCCAGTTCCGATAAGTGTCGGTCCGACTGCGCCTTCTAAATTGTCGCCATGGCAACTGATACATGCAGCTCCAGAATAAATTTCATATCCCGGGTCCGCTGTATCAATTTCTACTTCCTCCGTAATTTCACCTTGCGCTGCTGCAGCTTCCCAGTCGTGGTTTGCTACCGACTCCCAAGTAAGGAAGATGATAGAAGCTACGGCAAGAAGCATGAAGCCAGTTGGCAAAGGACGTTTCGAAGGACGTCTTTCCGGTCCGCGATCCAAGAATGGTGCTAATGCCAAAGCTCCAAAAGCAAGTCCTGGAACGATGATGGCACCAACCACGTTGTATGGGCCGGAAGCGAATTCGTATTTCAGTAATTGATATAAGAACAAGAAATACCAGTCTGGCAAAGGAATATAAGCTGTATCAGTCGGATCTGCCTGGCCTTCAAGAGGCGACGGATGTGCGACGGTCAAAAGCAGATAACCGATCAAGAAGACTGCACCGATCATCCATTCTTTCAAAAGGAAGTTCGGCCAGAAAGCTTCTGTTTTACCAGGGTATTCGGAGTAATCTTTAGGAACATTCGGCTTACGGAATTCCATACTCGGAACACGCGAATCCCCTACAAATTTCATCCCTTTTCCGCGATGCATAAGTGTTCCCTCCTTAATAAATCCTTGTTGCAGACTAAATTATAGCGGTCCTGAAATACCCTGTCTTCTGATCATGATAAAGTGAGCAGCTAGCAACCCAAGCAAAGCCGCAGGCAAGAAGAAGACGTGGATAGCGAAGAATCGTGTCAAAGTCTGTGCACCAAGGATTGTTGAATCCCCAGCCAATAGAATCTTGATTGATTCACCGATAACCGGTACAGATGCTGCAATTTCAATCCCAACTTTTGTTGCAAATAGAGCTTTCATATCCCATGGAAGCAAGTAACCTGTGAAACTCAATCCAAGGATAACGCCGAATAGCATAACCCCTACGACCCAGTTCAATTCACGAGGTTTCTTATAAGAACCTGTAAAGAATACCCGCAGTGTATGAAGGAAGATCATAACAACTACAAGTGAAGCTCCCCAGTGGTGCATACCACGCACAATTTCTCCAAAAGCAACTTCGTTTTGAAGATAATAAACCGACTGCCAAGCATTTTCAATATCTGGTACATAATACATCGTTAAGAACATACCGGATAAGATCTGAATCACTGTAATGAAAAATGTAAGTCCCCCAAAACAATAAACAAATGCTGAGAAGTGGTGTGCGGGGTTTACGTGCTCAGGTACTTCATGGTCAGCAATATCACGCCAGATAGGCGTAATGTCTAATCGCTCATCAACCCAATCATATAACTTGTTTAGCACTGGTGTCGTACCCCCTAACTATTAAACTAATGTGTTGTCTCTTACTGCACCGATTGCAACAAAGCCATCCTGGTCTCGTACTTCGTACTCATCCAGTGGCCCAAGCGGCGGTGTTCCTGCGATGTTCTGTCCGTTTTTCTCATAACGGCCTGCGTGGCATGGACAGAAGAATTGTGTCGGGTTTTCTGTGTCGCCCGCCCAGTTCACTGTACAACCTAAATGTTTGCAGACAGGTGAAAGCGCGATTAACTTATCGCCTTCTTTATACACCCAAGCTGAATTCGTTACTTCAGATGTATACCATGCATCAACTTGTTCAAATGCAAAGTCGACACGTACTGGCTCTTCCGTAATATCAGCTACAGCTTGATCAGTTAAAACGAAATCTCCGCCTTCATGTTGCTGAAGTATCGGGTCTACCGCAAAACGAACCATTGGCATCAACATTCCTGCTGCCATAAAGCCACCTACACCAGTTAATGTGTAGCCTAAAAATTGACGTCGTGATACACGATTGTTACTCATCCTTTTCCCCCCTCTAACATTCAAGGTCAGTCCAATGGACATACTCATTCAAATATAATTACTAGGACAACCTAATAATATATCAATCAAATCTTTAGGTCAATATCGCAAAGAGCCTATTCCTGCAGATTGTGAACATTTCATGAATGATGTGACCATTCTTTCATAAATAGCGGCAATACTTGTCTCAACTGGTCTTCCATTACGGATTTCTTAAAAGATTGGTCCATATCTTCGATTGGAATCGCCGGCAGCCATAATACATTCTTTAAACTGTCGATGGTCCGCCATTCGGCATCAGTGGTCAAATAAAACACATGTTTGAACTTTGTCTGCTTTAATTCTTCCGTCAATTCTTCTGCTATCCGCTGGCGATTTGCTATTTTGGCATAAGAAATAGGCGGAAGCAAAAGTATCCGCCCTTTGAATTGTTTCTCCAATAAAGCAGTCAAAGATTGCAGGTATTCAGAAGCACCGGCACTCGACTTCATTCCGGCAGCACTCATGTCCAACGGAAGAAGCGGAATTACAGCCGTATCGACATAATCCTGCTGGTTCAAATATTGATCGATCTCTTTTCCGAAAAAATGCATAAAGCTATTTCACACTCCGTCTTTTTTTAAGGTTTTAAATGCCTGGAGCATAGCCGATAGTTCAAAGAACTTTTCGCGGTCGTTGGCATCCAGTGCTTCATCAATTTGCTTATGAATCGTTTCCTCCTGGAAAATCTGCATACTCTCTTCCAGAATCTTTTCAGCGATTAATTGGTCCTGCTCACTGACGGAGACATTTTTAGGGATATACGGATTTTCTTCCAAAACCGATAAATACAAGGACGGTGGAGGAATGTTCGGGAAATTCAACTGAACGTATAAATCATCATCTGGATTCAGACGCAGATCGTGGAACGATTTTTCTGCATCTGCTGTCATTAGGTTCCCTTTGTAGAAGCGGAACGGGATTTCTTTTGATTCTGTTGAGGACATGACCATTGCACGTGGACAATAATGCGCTTCTTCAACAAAATGGGTTTTTTCAAGCAGTTCTTCGTTGCTCAACATATAATTCAGAATCCAAATGCACTCGCGTCTTTTCATTTTGTACGATTGCAGAAACCAACGGACGAATTGCTTTTTTTCCCCTATCGATACTGAAGCGGTCATGAAATTTCCTCCTTTCATTCAAACGATTGCTGCCAGTCGAACCATTCCGGATTTTCCGGTTCCAGGGCCTGCAGCTCTTTAATCATTTCGAGGGCCGCCCCTCTTTTTCCTTCTTCTATGAGAAATAAAGCGTAGTTTTTAAGGAAAGCCGCATCGTCTTTAAATGACGGGTAAGCTTTCTCGTAATAAACTGTCGCCTGCTTGTAATTTTCAGAGCGCTCGTAAGCTTCCGCGATCATCGGGTAAAGACCAGCCCAGTCATCGCCGCTTTCAATCACCATTTCTGCAAGTTCCAGAACATCTTCATCCATCTCTTCGCCATGGAAGTAAGACACCAAGGTGTAGATGGCTTCCATGTATTCGGGATCCAATGCGATTGCCTGGCGCAGATGGTTGACTCCTTCTTCGGGTTTGCCGAGTTTCATCGCCAGTTTGCCGGCGAACAAGTATAGTTCCTTATCGAATTCATCACGGCTTATGCCTTCAATTATTGCTTTGTATGCAGCATCATAGTCTTCTGACATATTCAGGCTTTGCGCCTTCAGCAAGTAAGCGGAAAAATAATCCGGATCGATATCGATCAATTCATCCAAACGCCGGACAGCCATTTCATACTGGCGTGTCTGGAAGGCAGCAAATGCTGCCCCGAACAGGACATCCGGAGTTGTTTGGTCTTCCAAGGCTTTTTCATAATGAGGCAAAGCTTCTTCATAAGCAGCTCCTGCACTGTATACTTCAGCAAGCCTTTCGGAAAAGTTGACGCCTTCAATCTCAATATTGCGCCCTTCCAATTCCTGATAGATTTTTGCCGATTCCAGGTATCGCCCCGAATCCAGCAGCAACTCGGCTTTCGCCTGTTGCAGGAGCGGTTCGTCCGGCATAAGCTCTATCGCTTCGTTTAAACGGTTTTCAGCGGCTTCCAGCAAGCCCTGCAACTGGAACAAATCCGCCAGTGTCACCAGCGCCTGAGCATAAAGCTCGTCGTCTTTCGGCACTTCCATCAATGCATTCAACGCATCGTCTTCACGGTCAGCGTCGATCAAAAGGTTCGCACGATCAATGATGAGCTGGGCTTCTTCCGGGAAAATGTACTGCAGATGTTCCAACACTTTGATCGCTTCTTCCACAAAACCGATTTCTGCCAGCCATTCCGACAAACCATATTGCTCATCTGGATCTCCCTGCAGCAAATATTTATCCAGCAATGTGTTCAGGAGATTGGGATCTCCTTGCTTAACGGCATTCTGTATCTCTTCAATATTAGACATCCTATCACCTTTTCCTTCACGTTCTTACTCTCATCCTACACGAAATACCTGCTTTATCATAATAAAAAAACTCTCCAACAGGAGAGTCATTTTGTCAGTAAATTCAAATGTTCAAAGAAATTAGGGTAAGAAATCGATATGCATTCCGGATCATCGATTACGACTTCTCCAGATGCAGCCAAAGCACCGATTGCAGCCATCATGCCAAGGCGGTGGTCTCCGTAGGAAGTCATTTCTGCTCCAGTTAGAGCAGTCGGCCCTTGAATGATCATGCCATCTTCTGTCGCTTCGATATCCGCTCCCATTTTTGACAATTCCTTGACGACTGCAGCGATGCGGTCGGTTTCTTTAACCCGGAGTTCTTCTGCATCTTTAATGACCGTCGTTCCTTCTGCCTGCGTCGCAATCAGAGCAATCAACGGAATCTCGTCAATCAATCGAGGAATCAGCTCTCCACCGATTTCTGTACCTTTTAACTTGCTGGAATAGACGGTTACGTCCGCAGAACGTTCTCCCTCCGTATCGTTTTCCACCAGCTCGAAAGAGGCGCCCATTTTTTCGATTACATCCAGAATGCCGGTGCGTGTCGGATTGATTCCGACATTCTTCAACGTCACTTTGCTGTTTTCTGTAACCAAGGCAGCCCCGATCATGAACGCAGCGGACGAAATGTCGCCAGGCACTTGAACATGGGCAGCCGTCAACTTTTGGCCGCCCTCCAACTTGATCAGCTGGTTTTCACGTGTAATCGTCGCTCCGAAATGTTCCAGCATAATTTCAGTGTGATCACGTGAAGCGATCGGCTCGTGAATGACCGTTTTTCCTTCTGCCTTCAATGCAGCCAGCAAGATAGCGGATTTCACTTGCGCACTGGCAACTGGCAACGTGTAGTCAATCGCTTTAAGAGCCGTTCCTTGTACCGCTAGAGGCGTATACTGGCCATCCATACGACCGCGAATGTCTGCACCCATTTCACGCAGTGGATTAATAATGCGTTTCATCGGGCGTTTGGCGATCGACTCATCACCGGCGAGCACAGAATGAAATGAAGTTCCAGCCAACAGTCCAAGCATCAAGCGCGTCGTAGTTCCAGAGTTCCCGGTATCCAGCACTTCAGAAGGCTCTTTCCACGAATCTTCTCCTTCACTCTGGATTGTCACGACTTCATCCGAAATGTCAATTTTCACTCCCAGCTTTTGAAAGCAGGATATGGTGCTTAAACAATCATCTCCCATCAGGAAGCCTTTCACTGTGGTGGTACCCGAAGCCATAGAACCGAACATGATGGCGCGGTGGGAGATGGATTTGTCCCCGGGCACTTGAATGCTGCCTGTCAGGGAAGGTTTTTTATATGCTAACGATAATGCCATGGGCGTATCCGTCCTTTCAGGAAATATACGAATCGTAAACTGTCCGTGCCGAAATGCATTTTTGTGCACGGGCACGGTCTTCCGCTGTCTGGAAACTGATGACGAGAATACCGAATACGTCTTCGCGTGTTTCCAAAATCCGCAGATTGACGATGCTGATCTGTTCTTCAGCCAGGTAACCCGTCAATTCTGAAATGCTTCCCGGAACATCGGGGATATCAATATACAAATCAAATACAGAAAACATGGCACCATGCCCCGCTATCGGCAATTCATCACGAACCGTTTTGGCATGCGAAAAGAATTGTTGAATCGGTTCAGGATCGTTTTTCACGAGCATATCCTTTAGTTGATCCATCTGTTCCATCCAATTGTTCAATTGCTGGACGATCATGGTGTTGTTTTGTGTGGTGATATCGCGCCACATTTCCGGGTTCGATGAAGCAATCCGTGTTGTATCACGGAACCCACCGGCAGCCAATTGCCGTGCAAAAGGAAATTTCTCCTCTTGATCCAATTGATGCACTAAAGAAGCAGCAATCAAATGGGGGAAGTGGCTGACAATGGCTGTCATGTGGTCGTGTTCTTCTGCTGACAGCACTTCGATTTTTGCTTTTGTGGCAACCAATAGGCCTTTCAATAGCTGGAGGCTCTTGCCATCAGCTTTATCCCCGGGCGTCAGGATGTAGAAGGCATTTTCAAATAAGACATCCTTGGCTGATTCTACACCGCTTTTATGCGAACCCGCCATTGGATGGCCGCCAATAAAGACATGATCCAGATTTTTAGCTGATTCCATGATTTGGATTTTCGTGCTGCCAGTATCTGTCAAAATAACGTCTTTTTTCAAATCCCAGTATTTGCTTTGTTCCATCAACTTGATTGTGGCACCGACCGGCGTAGCAAAAACAATAACGTCCGCTTCAGAAGCAGCCTGTTCAAGAGATGGCGGAGAACTATGTATAATGCCCATTTTAAAAGCTTTTCTAGCCGTTAAAGCGTCGGCATCGTATCCTGCCACATGGACATCGCTGTTGCGCTGCAGTGCTTTAGCCAACGATCCGCCAATCAAGCCCAGGCCGATGATCAAAATATGTGTTGTCACGTGGAACTCACCTGGCTTTTAGCCGTCAAATCCGGACGCAATTTTGTTGCTTCATTTAAATAAACATGATGGATTTCCTTTTGGCTTAACTCTGTATTGACATGCATCATGACTCGGATGCATAAAGGCATGCTGCCTGGAACATCCATTTCATGTGTGCACATGACCGGCACAAAATTCCACTCATCAATGGTGCGTACAGCTTTAGCAGGAAAAGCAGATGAAATATCTGTCGTAGTCGAAATGATCACAGAAGCAACGTGGTCAGGTTCGATTTTGTTTTCCCGCGCCATTTCCAGCACCAGGCGTCTGGTTTCTTGCAGAACTTCCTCCGGCTGGTCTGCCGAAACTGTGATTGCTCCTCTTACTCCACGTATCATCAAATCACCTCTTCTATCTGTAGGATTAATTCTTCATAGGCGGATCTTGCCCACTGCTCCTCCACTTTTTCCACAAACGGCATTCCCGTCTGTTTGAGGAGAACAAAATTCAATATTCCCTGTGAAGACTTTTTGTCTTTTTTCATGTAAGGCAATAACGCATCAAATCGGATGTCCTTTACTATGTGAAGCGGATAGCCGTTTTCATGTGCCCATCGGATGTAGTCATCCAATTTTTCGTGCTCGGACAATAACAAGGCATAGGACATGCCAAGAACCACAGCTTCTCCGTGGGTGATATTGCCATAACCCAAATGGCCTTCTAGAGCATGTGCCAGCGTATGGCCGAAGTTGAGGTATTTCCGGACGCCGCCTTCAAATTCATCTTCTTCGACAATAGCCGCTTTCACAGCAATGCCTTTTTCCAGGTGTTGGTTCAATTCTTCCTGAGCCATATCTTTGAAGTCACGGATAGCCAAAAGCTCCTCCAACCATGTGGCATTGGAAATAAAAGCATGTTTGATCACTTCAGCCATGCCGGACCGCACTTCACCGGGAGGCAAGGTTTCGAGCAGCTTGCTGTCGTATAAAACAGCTTTCGGCTGGTAGAACGTCCCGATCATGTTTTTGCCGAGTTCATGGTTGATGGCTGTTTTTCCGCCTACCGCACTGTCATGGGCCAAAATGGTGGTGGGGAGTTGGATGAATGGAATACCCCGCATGAACGTCGAAGCGACAAACCCGGCCACGTCGCCTGTTGCGCCTCCTCCAAATGCCAAGAGCAATGAATTTCTCGAACAATTTTCGGATAAGAGGAAACTATGGCAAGCCATGAAGGTTTCGACGGATTTTGCGGCTTCACCGGACGGCACCGTCAACACACGGACATCCCACTCTTCCAAAAAATCCAATAGATACTGCAAATGCAGTTCCGCCACCTGTTCATCCGCTATGACCACAATGCGGTCTGCTGCATCCAGCAAAGAGCGGTATTCATCGGCAAACAACCCGAATGCTCCTGCTCCGATATGGACTGTATAAGGATGGTCAGCTTCGACCCGCAATTGCTTCATGCTTAAAACTCCTTCGTGTAATTCATGTAATTTTTCAAGTTATCGATCAGGCGCGGCATTTGGTCTGCATCAAATTGATCCAGTAAAGCGTTCGCCACTTCCCACGCTACAACGTGTTCAGCAACGATGGAAGCTGCCGGAACGGCACAGCTGTCCGAGCGTTCAATGCTTGCCTGGAACGGTTCTTTTGTTTCGATATCGACACTATTCAATGGTTTGTATAAAGTCGGGATCGGTTTCATGACGCCTCTGACGATAATCGGCATCCCGGTCGTCATACCGCCTTCGAATCCACCCAAGTTATTGGTTTTACGCGTATAGCCATTTTCTTCATCCCACAGGATTTCGTCATGCACTTCGCTGCCGGGTTTTCTGGCCATTTCAAAGCCTAAGCCGAATTCCACCCCTTTAAAAGCATTGATGCTCATGATGGCCGCGGCCAGCTTCGCATCCAGCTTGCGGTCGTAATGCACATAGCTGCCGATTCCGGCCGGCATGCCTTCTACAATCACTTCTACTGTCCCGCCGATGGAATCGCCATTCTTTTTGGTTTGGTCAATCAAATCCGTCATCTGTTTTGTAACGGAAGGATCCGCACAATACACCGCATCATTTTCAACGATGTCACGGATTTCATCTGCAGACTTTCCAAGATAGCTTTCCGGATTCACTTTGATTCCGCCAATTTCTGTTACGTGCGAGACGATTTTAATGCCCAGTTCAGCAAGCAATTGCTTCGCTACTGCACCAACTGCCACACGGACAGTCGTTTCGCGCGCTGACGACCGCTCCAGGACGTTCCGGAGATCCCGATGGCCATACTTCATACCACCGTTTAAATCAGCGTGGCCGGGACGTGGGCGCGTGATTTGGCGCTTTACTTCTTCTGTATCTTCAATTGGTTCAATCCCCATGATGGAAGTCCAATGTTTCCAATCGTCATTTTTGACGACTAAAGCGACAGGAGAGCCCAATGTCTTGCCGTGTCGAACGCCGGAAACGATCTCCACCGTATCCTTCTCGATCTGCATCCGTCTTCCGCGGCCATGTCCGCCTTGGCGTCTTTTCAATTCTTTATTGACCATCTCCGCCGTCAAAGGCAATTGCGCCGGCAACCCCTCTATGATGGCAGTCAATTGCGGACCGTGTGATTCTCCTGCTGTTAAATAACGCATTTACGCTTTCTCCCTTCAACGTGCTAAAGTATTTATGTATCACTATACCATAAGGCATTTCTTCAATTCTATATGAAATTCAGATAAAGTGAAACTTCAATCAATTGAGAATTTTTACCTTCATGAATTGTTCATTTCAACCAATTAAAAAAATAGAGCCAACCCCAAACCAGGACGGCTCTATCATCAAATAAAAAAAAGCAGCTAGGCTGCTTTTAACAGGTTGGATTAGTTAACCCAGCTGTTGATTGTTTTTTCGTATGAAACCAATTCTTCTTCTTTGAAGAACAAGCCGATTTCACGTTCTGCGCTTTCAGCAGAATCTGAACCGTGAATCATGTTTTTGCCGACAGTGACTGCGAAGTCTCCGCGGATTGTTCCTGGAGCCGCATCTTTAGGGTTTGTAGCGCCCATCATCTGACGTGCAGTCAAAATCACGTTTTCGCCTTCCCAAACCATTGCGAATACAGGACCTGAAGTGATGAATTCAACCAATTCTCCGAAGAATGGACGTTCTTTGTGTTCGCCGTAATGCTCTTCAGCCAATTCAGTAGGGATCTGCATCAATTTAGCACCAGCCAAATGATATCCTTTTTTCTCGAAACGTGCGACGATTTCTCCGATTACGTTGCGTTGAACGCCATCCGGTTTAACCATTAAAAATGTTTTTTCCAATGTAAACACTCCTCTATTAAAAGCTCGGGCTTTTTGCCCACCTTAAAAAATACTATCATTGTCGGCTCATTTGTCAACCAGCAACTTAAAAATTGCGCTTGCCGATGAAATACGCGATTTTGCGCATGGTCTTCACCGCTTTCCCTTTAGGCAAAAAGGAAAGTTCCCGCAAGGCTTTCTCCAAATAACGGTCACTCATGGCCTTCGCTTCTTCAATGGCAGAGCTGCTGCGAATCGTATCGACAATCATCAGCCGATCTTCATTGCTGAGCTCCTTATTGAGGTTAGCTTTCAGCATGGCATAGATTTCCGTATCTTTTCGTGCGCATAAAATCGGCAAGGTGATATTGCCTTGTATAAAGTCACTGCCAGCCGGTTTCCCCAACTCTTCATCCGTTGAAGTGAAATCAAGGATATCATCGATAATCTGGAACGACATGCCAATAAAGTAACCAAAGCGGCGCAAATGCGCTGCGGTCTTTTCATCCGTACCTGACACCAATGCCCCTAATTCACAGCTTGATGAAATGAGTAGGGCCGTCTTCCGTTTGATACGCCGAAAATAATCCCGCAAGTTTTGATCAAGCTTGTACTTATCCTTGATCTGAATAATCTCACCCCGGCAAACTTCAATGAGCGTTTTAGAAAGAATTTCATGGATGCGAGGCGATTCAATTTCCGTAATTCGTTCCAATGCACGTGCCAGTATGAAATCACCTGTATACATCGCAACACTGTTGTTCCACTGTGCCTTGACGGTCGGGCGCCCTCTTCGGATCTCCGATTCGTCTATAACGTCATCATGGACCAAAGAAGCCATGTGAATCAGCTCGAGCGGCACAGCTACGCGTTTCATGACGTCTATATTGTAATCGCCAAATTTTCCTGCAAGCAAAACAAAAACAGGTCGGATTCTTTTCCCTCCGGCCTGCAATAAATGAAGAGATGCATCATTTAATAGGAGAGACTCGGAATCCACTGCCTGTTCCAATTCCTTTTCGATCATTTCCAGTTCCGGTCCAAGGTCGGAATAGAGCAATTTCAACTTCATCTTTTCCACTAAAATCCTTCTCCCGCTAATTTACTTTTTTATACCTAGGTGGAGGGCTGCGGCGCCTCCGGTGTAAGGCTTGTATTTCACTTTTTCAAACCCGACTTCTGTAAACAACTTCGCCAATTGTTTCATGCCTGGGAATGTTTTTGCCGATTCCTGCAACCATGAATACTCTTTGTAACTTTTAGCAAAAAGCTTACCGAAAACCGGCATGATGAACCGGAAATAAATTCTGAAAAACGGTTTGAACACGATGTTTTGCGGTTGCGATGTTTCTAGGCATGCAATCATCCCACCCGGTTTCAGCACACGGTGCATTTCGGAAAGGACTTGTCGGTAATCCGGAACATTCCGCAAACCAAAGCCGATTGTCGCAAAATCAAATGAATTATCAGGATATGGCAAAGACATCGCATTTCCTTGGATCAACTTGATCTGAGGCATATCCTTGGTCTTCTCATGTCCGACATTCAGCATATTCTGGCTGAAATCCAGCCCTACCACTTGTCCTGTTTCACCGACTGCTTTACCAAGTGCAATAGTCCAATCAGCCGTTCCGCAACATACGTCAATGGCAGCGGCACCTTTAGGAACCTGCATTTTGTACATGGTATCTTCACGCCATTTGTTGTGTTGTTGAAAGCTGATGACCGAATTCATTTGGTCATAGTTCTCGGATATTTTTTCAAATACTTCGTGGACTCTTTGTTCTTTCGTTTTAGGCATATCAGTCATCCTTCTCGGGTCAGCTGCTCAGCTCTATGCTGGTGCGGGGTTATTTGATGGAGCAAATATTTTTCCAGTTCATAATCCAACGAACAGTCAGCAATGGACGTCAAAATTTTCCCATGGAGACTGTCCAGTTTTTCCAGCAGCCAATGCTCTGTATAGATTTCGTCAACAAAACTGGTATTCAATTCGCGCAATGCATGCGAATAGTTTTTAGACTGCAGCCGCTGCAATTCATCAGCGTAGCGGATATAAAGCATTGCTTGCTTAGCAAGCGTTTCGTATTCGGTAAAACCATAAAATCGATAAAATGACATTAAAAGTTCTGTTTCAATAATGCTGATGGCATCTTCCACTTCCTCCAGCGGACGAACAACTCCTTCAAAAAAGGATGTTTTCTTTTCGCTCACTTGGATGATAGCTGAAGCCAATCGCTGGACCATCGCAATATTTTTCGTATTGACCAGCATCTGGTAATAAATGCCGCTGTATAAATCTCCAGCCAACACCGTTAGCTGCTGCTCTTTGATAATTGGAGCATCTTCCCTTACTTGATCATGGGCATGCAAAGCGGCATAAACGATGGAAACTGTCTTTGCTGAGGCTTCAATTTCAGGCGACCACTCTTTCCCGTCAAAAAAAGGCAGTAGCAAAAAAAACAAACGCGATTCTTTTACCGATGGACCTTCTGTATATTGATCGAGTGTCCGCTGGCGCACAGCGTCCAAGACTTCAATCCCCATGGAAATAATTTTCGATTGTATTTGGTGTCCATTCATACTGCTTGCTCCATTCATGATTTAGCCATACTACAATAGTATATCACAGGCAAAGCCTTGCCTTCATCCAATATCGTTTATTTTTTAGCGTCACTTTCAACGATACCATGGGCAGAATGAATTTCCGCTTTGCCGCGGATTTTCATAGCTGAAGTATGCTCCGTAAATTGAGCAATCATCACTTCGCCTTTATCCAATTTTTCAGTATGGTGAAATTTTGTGTCATTACCGCGTGTCAGTCCGATTACGTTCACGCCATCTTCTTGGGCGCGAATTACAATGTATTCCGTTTGAGCCATGTCTGCACCTGCTTTTCCAATTTAATTCATATTAATGTATGTGATTACTTCTGAACGCTTTATGTCGTCCGTTTCTAAAATGCCGCGTGCAACAGCGGTTACCGTCTTGGATCCCGGCTTCTTAATGCCTCTCATAGTCATGCACATATGTTCTGCTTCAATCATGACGTATACGCCATGCGGGTTTAAGGTTTCCATCAGAGAGTCTGCAATCGTCGAAGTAATGCGCTCCTGCAGCTGCGGGCGTTTAGCGACCGTCTCCACAGCACGAGCCAGTTTGCTTAATCCTGTCACGATTCCGTCGCGAGGAATATAGGCGATATGTGCCTTTCCGAAAAACGGAACAAGATGATGTTCGCACATCGAGTAGAAAGGAATATCTTTAACGAGCACGAGTTCTTCGTGGCCTTCATGAAAAACTGTTTTAAAATATTCTCTTGGATCTTCTTTTAATCCAGAAAATACTTCGGCGTACATCTTAGCTACCCTTTTAGGCGTATCCTGTAATCCTTCTCGGCTTACGTCTTCCCCAACTGCTTCCAAAATCATCGAGACAGCTTTTTCAATTTTATCTAGGTCTACTGTTTGTGCTTTCACATCTATCATTCTGTTTCCTCCTGTTGAAGACGAATCGGTTATTTTTTTGGCAGCAGGATGGCTAACCGGTGGATTTTCTTTGTATGTCAGCGATCTCCACTTGTATGTGCATATTTCTCATTGTACAGCTTCGGCGGCCCACAGGATGTGGGTCAGGTAACCGTTGCGGCAGGAAGCCGCGGTTTTAGGTTACCTTCCTTAGCCGCCTCCGCTTTTCTCATTGTCTAGCTCCGGCGGCCTGCCCCTCGGGTCATAAGCCGTTCCGCCTGTGTGGCAAAGTGCGCCACTTCGGCGGCCCGTCTTATGCCCGTCGGGTTTTGCTCGATCGCCTCCGCTTTTCTCACTGTCTAGCGTCAGGAGCCAGACCCTCGGGGTCATAAGTCAGCCCAGCTGTGCGGCAAAAAACGCCACTCTGCCGGTCTGCCTTATGCCTGTCGGGTCTTAACGGCTCCTTCCGCTTTTCTCACATGAATCGTAGCATACGCACAGGTGTTTCGCAAAATTGTTGACTCAAAAAAAGAATGACTTTTGCAAGATTGTGTCTCGCAAAAGTCATCCTATGTACAGAGGCTAAAGCTTACTTCACTGCGTCTTTAAGCGCTTTACCTGGCTTAAATGCAGGAACTTTGCTTGCAGCGATCTCAATTTCAGCACCAGTTTGTGGGTTACGTCCTTTGCGGGCCGCGCGTTCGCGTACTTCAAAGTTACCGAATCCGATCAACTGTACTTTTTCACCCTTAGTAAGAGCGTCTTGAATCGTCTCAAATGCAGCGTCAACTGCTTTGGCAGCGTCTTTACGAGAAAGTTCAGCTGCTTCAGCAACAGAGTTCACTAATTCTGTTTTGTTCATGCTATTCACCTCCTCTCAAAGGGGATGCAACCATCAATCCTGTAAAAAGAGTATCACATCGAAAATCGCATAGCAACAACAAACAGCTTGCTTTTTCAATAAAACCCCCAAATACTAACAAAATTTTCTAAAAAGGGGTCATTTCTATTAAAAACGCGTCATATCAATGTTTTTTACTCGGTTAAGAATACCGGTTCGTTGTCTTCATTTATAGTGTAGGGAAGTGAATAAGCAGGCACCACTGCATGGTCTTCGTACAGAATAAAGCGAATGTCTTGACCGGCTTCCAGCTCTCCTTCATATTCCTGAAGAGCTGAATAGAGATCCATCGAGTAATCAATATAGACATCTCCACTGCCTGTAATGACCATCGGCAAATTACGGCCACTGTATGGGCTGACTACTGTCGGTTCTTCCGAGAACCCCATCGCATCGTGATTGAACTTATATACATTGTCTGCAAGGATTTCAGAAATCGGCGCTTTTCCGCCGTTTGCACTTTTCCGCACATTCACGGATCTGATTGCTTCTGCCGCCTGCAAGTCCACAAGTTTTACGGTTGGGTTCTCTTCTACATCCATCAGGACATATTGAAAAATGCCGCCCGTTTCAAATGCGTTAGTCGGGACCTCTGCTGTATAATCCGGTACGATTTTCGAAAAATCGATCGGGTACTTGATATATTGGTCCACTTCCATGTCCCGGGTTTTGATCGGCAACAAGCCGCCTGATGCACCTCTGTATTGATTTACTGCATTTTGTACGGTAATCAATTGATTCTCATAAGGAATCTGGTTCTCCGCTCTCTCACTTTGCGGATATCCGCAGGCCGTCAAAAAGACGGTAATGAGCAAAAGCAGAATAAACATTGTCGGTTTTTTCATTTTCCTCACCTCAAGCGCCGCCTGTAGGGCCGCTGAATACTATGAATATCATGATAAAGAATCCAAGAATCAGCAAAATGTAAGCAACTAGCGCAAAAATAAATTTAAGGATGCCATTTTTTAACTTGTATCTGCTCAAGTAGATAAAACCCATCGAAATCATCAAAAAAGCAATTCCGGCAAACGATACCCACATTTTATCTAACGCACTCATAAATGCCCGCCTTTCATACTGTTTCAGTCAATAGTATAGCATAAAAAAAGAAGAGGCTGCAGCTTGCACCCTCTTCTTTTGTGACAATTAAAGCAAGTTGATCAAATCTTCCATTTCGTTCTTCTTCATGCGGCCCATCAGCTTTTCAACAGCGTCATCGGTCGACACATTATCGAATAGAACGGCATAAAGTGCAGACGTAATCGGCATCGGAACGTCATAAGCTTTTGATAATTGATACGCTGCTTTCGTCGTCCGTATCCCTTCGACAACCATGCCCATTTCTTCCAGCACTTCGTCCAATGATTTTCCTTTGCCAAGCATGTTTCCTGCCCGCCAGTTACGTGAATGCACACTGGTGCAAGTCACGATCAAATCACCCACACCGGTCAAACCGGAGAAAGTTAACGGAGTTGCACCCATCTTTACACCGAGGCGTGCAATTTCAGCCAGCCCCCGCGTCATGATAGCAGCTTTGGCGTTGTCGCCGTAGCCCAAGCCGTCTGTGATTCCAACAGCCAGAGCAATGATGTTCTTCAAGGCTCCGCCGATTTCCACACCGATTACATCGGTATTCGTATACACACGGAAATAATGGTTCATGAACAGATCCTGAATGCGGTTGGCTGCTGCTGTGTTCTCACAGGCAGCCGTAACAGTCGTTGGATGCTCTTGCACCACTTCTTCCGCATGGCTTGGTCCGGACAGGACGACAACATCTTCAATCCATTGCTCCGGAATTTCTTCACGGATCATTTCGCTGATCCGCTTTAGTGAATCCGGTTCGATTCCTTTAGAAACATGGACGAACAAAATTTTCCGATTCAGACTTTTTTTAATGTCCTGGCAGACTTCACGGATGGCTTTGGTCGGAACAGCCATTACATAGATATCTCCATGCTCAACAGCTTCTGATAAATCGCTGGTTGCTTTCAGATTTTCCGGCAGCTGTGTATCTTTCAAATAGCGTTTATTGGTATGCTGGTTAATTTCGTCTGCTTGCTCCTGACGATGTGTCCAAAGCAATAGATCGTGGTTGTTTTGAGCAAGTACATAACTCAACGCAGTTCCCCAGCTTCCTGCTCCAAAAACAGAAACTTTTTCCATAAGATTAAACCACCTTTTTACCTTAAGTACGCGCTCTCGTGATAAGACGAAGCGGAGTTCCTTCAAAATCGAAACTCTCACGAATCCGGTTTTGCAAGAAGCGTTCATAACTGAAGTGCATCATCTCCGGCTCGTTGACAAAGACAACGAATGTCGGAGGCTTGATGGCCACTTGGGTTGCATAATAAACACGCAGACGACGGCCTTTGTCTGATGGTGCCGGGTTCATGGCTACTGCGTCTTCGATCACTTCGTTCAAAATACTCGATTGGATTCGTCTTGAATGGTTGTCATTGACTTTATTGACAATTTCCAAAATATTGTGGACGCGCTTGCCGCTGATTGCCGACACAAACATAATCGGTGCATAATCCAAGAACAGGAAATGCTCACGGATTTTGCGTGTCATGACATTCATGGTTTTTTCATCTTTTTCAACAGCATCCCATTTGTTGACAATGATAATGACTGCTTTGCCAGCTTCATGTGCATAACCGGCAATTTTTTTGTCCTGCTCCTGAATGCCCTCTTCTGCGTTCAAGACCACTAAAACAACGTCTGAGCGTTCGATGGCACGCAAAGCGCGCAATACACTGTACTTCTCAGTTGTTTCATAAACTTTCCCTTTTTTGCGCATTCCTGCCGTGTCGATAATGACATACGGCTGATCATTGTATTCATATTGCGTATCGATAGCGTCGCGTGTCGTTCCCGCGACTTCGCTCACAATAACGCGTTCTTCCCCTAAAAATGAGTTTACAAGAGAAGATTTGCCGACGTTTGGACGGCCGATCAATGAGAATTTGATGACATCATCCGGATACTCCTCATCGTCTTCGGTCGGAAAGTTTTTGGCCACTTCGTCCAAAAGATCCCCTAGACCCAATCCGTGAGATCCTGAAAGAGGAAAAGGCTCGCCCATTCCCAATGTGTAAAAATCATAGATCAGGTGGCGCATATCGGGATTGTCGATTTTATTGACGGCCAGAATGACCGGTTTTTTTGTACGATAAAGAATTTTGGCTACTTGTTCATCTTGCGTTGTGACACCATCACGCCCGTTGACAAGGAAAATGATGACATCCGCTTCGTCCATGGCAATTTCTGCCTGTTGACGGATTTGTTCAAGGAATGGCTCGTCACGAAGATCGATGCCTCCCGTATCTATAATATTAAATTCATGTGTCAGCCAATCTGCCGAGCTGTAAATACGGTCACGCGTTACTCCTGGAATATCTTCCACTATGGAAACCCGTTCTCCTACCACGCGATTAAAAATCGTGGACTTACCAACGTTCGGCCGGCCAACTATTGCTACTACCGGTTTTGACATATAAAATTCATCCTTCCACTTCTGATATGCCTATTATACACGAAAAAGGCGATGGCATCAGTTAAATGTCCATCCCCTTTAAATGTGTAATATTCAGTTTTTCTTCGGGTTTGCATATGAAGCCGGACTAAAGCCTCTGGCACTGAGATACTGCGCCAATTCTCCCGAAATGACCGCAGGACGTTTCTGCAGATCCGTCAGGTTTTCAGCTCCGAGAGCCGTCATCATCATCGCTAAGTCTTCATGCAGCGCTTCTATCTCTTCAATCAGCTGCTTTTCGCCTTCTTGCATGGCTGTCTTCAAAAAAGAGCCTGCCAAGCCGACAGCATCCGCACCCAATAAAAAGGCTTTGATCATGTCCTGGGCACCCTGTATGCCACCAGATGCGAGAACCATCTTTTTAAAGACGCTCTTCACTTCCACAATTGCTGCGGCTGTCGGAATTCCCCAATCTTCAAAATAGGCCAGCTTTCTTCTGCGGCGTTCGTTTTCAATCGAGGCGAAATTCGTGCCGCCAAAGCCACTGACATCAATAGCTGCGACTTCAGTTCCAGCTAATTTTCCAGCCGCTTCCCGTGACATTCCAAAACCTGTTTCCTTAACAATCACCGGGACTTGGAGCTGTTCAGCGATTGCCTGTATGCGGTCGAATGCCCCACGGAAATCACGATCCCCTTCGGGCATCGTCAATTCCTGCACCACATTCAAGTGGATTTGCAGAGCATTGGCTTCGATCATTTCGACTGCTTCCTGTGCCTGCTGGACCGTAGCTTCGCTTCCCAGATTGGCAAATAGGATGCCATGCGGATTTTCTTTTCGCACGATAGCATAAGATTGCCGCTCATTACGGTCTTTAAGTGCCGACATTTGTGATCCGACCGCCATGGCTGCTCCCGTCTCTTTGGCAACTCGCGCAAGCAGGCCATTCAACTGTTCAGTATCTCTGCCTCCGCCACCTGTCATGGCATTAATAAAAACAGGTGATTTCAAGTTCAAATCACCTGTTTTCGGTTTTATGCTGATACTTGATACCGCGCTATCCGGTAAAGCCTGATGCACGAAACGAATATCATTGAACATGTTTTTTTTGCTTTGTCCTGTGGATAAAGCATATTGTATATGATCCATTTTACGCTGAGCTCTCGACATATTATTCGGATTTAAAGCCTTTCAGTTTATCACCGATTACATCACTGATCGAGAATCCGGTCGATTCTTCAGGCATCTCGTACTCAGAAAAATCCTGGCCGCTTTCTTTTTCCAGCAATTCTTTGATGCTGAGGGACAAGCGTTTGTCTGCTTTGTTGACTTCCAACACTTTGACCTGAACTTCTTGGCCTTCTGTCAGCACCTCATTCGGTGTCGCGATATGCTTGTGGGCGATTTGAGAAATATGGACCAGCCCTTCAACTCCGGGCAATACTTCCACAAATGCACCATAGCTGACCAAGCGCTTAACTGTTCCGGCATGAACAGAACCTTTCGGCGCTTTTTCATCGATGGAATCCCATGGACCTGGCAAGGTATCTTTAATGGACAAGGAAATGCGTTCTGAATCACGGTCGACAGACAGCACTTTGACAGTCACTTCCTGCCCTTCCGTAACAACATCAGATACCTTTTCTACATGCTCATGCGACAGCTGCGAGATATGGACCAAACCGTCCACTCCTCCGATATCGACAAAAGCACCGAAAGAAGCAATCCGTTGAACTTTCCCTTTCAGCTCGTCTCCAGCGTGAATGTGTTCCATTACCTGCTCTTTCTGGGATTCTTTTTCCTTCTCGACCACCGCTCGGTGAGAAAGAATCAGGCGATTGTTTTCTTTTTCCATTTCTACAATCTTGAAAGTCAGCACTTTGCCTTTGTAGTCCTCGAAAGACTCAACAAAATAGTCTTCCACTAAAGAAGCCGGTACGAATCCGCGTACGCCCAAATCGACTACCAAACCGCCTTTCACAACGTCTTTCACTTCAGCTTCGATAATCTCACCAGATTCAAACTTTTTCTCCAATTCGTCCCATGCCTGTTCGGCATCGACTTTGCGTTTGGATAAAACAAAATTTTCATCTTCCACTTTTGTGATGATCAGATTCAGTTCATCACCGACTTGTACAGAATCCGACGCTTTTTCAATATGCAGGCTCGATAACTCACTAATGGGTATAATGCCATCAAAAGGTGCCCCTTCAATTGTTACGGTTACTGCCTTTTCTTCAATTTTTGCCACTATCCCCTTCACGCGATCTCCTGTTTGGAAGTCACGGTTTTCCATCATGTTCGTTTCCTCTGACATAAGTAGCCCTCCTTCACAAACTATCCACCTTCTATTTTATTCGAATTCTCTAATAAAAACAAAAATTATCACTTATTCTCAGCATAGTTGTCCAGAATCTTCTGGATGCTTGCCATTATGGCTTCGGTTACCTCATCTACCGATGCTTTTCGTTCACGGAACGGCTGCATTAGAATCGGCTCACCGTACACCACTCTTACTTTGCGAAACGCTTTATAAGGTCCGATGATTGCACAAGGCATTACATCCGCATTGCCTCGCAGCGCAAAAAAACCTGCACCGCTCAGCCCTTTTTTTAGGACGCCGTCAGTTGAACGGGTTCCTTCAGGAAACAGTCCGACAACTTCGCCACTTTTTAGGATCTTTAAAGCAGTCCGGAGCGCTTCGCGGTCACTCATCCCACGTTTTACAGGAAAGGCATTAACTTTCGGAAGGATCGGTCCGAGGATTGGCGCTTTGAATAGTTCCTCTTTTGCCATAAAATGCACGGTTCTTGGTGCTGTCATTCCGACAACAGGCGGATCGAGCGCGTGAATATGATTGGAACATAGAAGAATGCCACCTTCTTTCGGAAAATTTTCAGCTCCGATGACTTCGAAACGATATAAAGGGCTTAATACGGTTTTGACCAAACCTTTGCCAACTGCATATAAATTCACTTTACACCAACCTCTCTTCAGCCAGTTTCAATATTTTCTGTGCCGCCTGATCAATCGTCAAAGCGGTTGTATCGAGATAAATGGCGTCATCCGCCTGACGAAGCGGAGCAACTTCACGTTCGCTGTCCATTTTATCCCGTTTGGCGATTTCAGCCTGAAGCTCTTCTAGCGGAGTCAGGATATCTCTTTTCTTATTTTCTTCAAATCTTCTTCTCGCACGTTCTTCTACAGATGCCGACATAAACACTTTCAGCGCAGCGTGTGGAAGGACATGTGTTCCGATATCCCGGCCATCCATAACCACTCCGCGCGCTTCAGCCAATTGCTGTTGGAGCTCCACCATACGCAACCGGACCAATTCATGTGCAGCCATCTCTGAAACAGCCTTTGTCACATGCTGAGAACGGATTGCTTCTGTTACATCTTCTTTATCCAAAAAAACCAATTGGCCATCTTCTGACGGTTGCAGATCAATTTCCGTTTCTGCCAATAATTTGCCGGCCTCTGTATTGCTGGCCATATTAATGCCTTCATTTAATGCTTTTAATGTGATAGCTCGGTACATTGCACCCGTATCGATGTAAACATAACCCAGCTTTTCGGCCACGATTTTTGCAATCGTGCTTTTGCCCGCAGCTGCCGGTCCATCAATTGCTATTTGTATCGGTTTCGTCAAAATAGTCACCTCATCATATGTATTCATCATATTTTACCATAAGAAATGCACCAGCGCCCGGGCTGAACTTAACTCCAAACATAAAATGATCGGCTGAAAGCAAAATTTATCCAACAAAAAAAAGCCTTTAAGATCGAGGCTTTTCTTCGGGTATTTATTTCAGTTCGCTGGATTGCATCGATGAATTGCGGTCATGGTAATGCGATAAAGAAAGCAAATGCGCCTGCTTGACTTTTTTAAGGCCAAACCACCAGAGAAACAGCATAAATGGAATCGCTCCATACATGATATTATCGTAGACATATAGACTGGTATTATAAGCCATGTGCAGAATCACTGAGCTGAGGAATGCCCAGCCAAGCCAACGCCTGCGCTGGCTGCTTTTCGAGAATTTTGCTTTCCCGAAATAATAACCCATGACAACCCCGAACAAAGCATGGCTGGATACCGGCAAAAATGCCCGCAGAAATGCGGTCTGCAATCCAAATTCCAGTAAATATAAAATGTTTTCCACCGTCGCAAATCCCAGAGAAACACTGGCTCCATAAAGAATTCCGTCATAAGGATCTTCAAAATCGACATGGCGGTATACAGCTATCAATAAAACCAACCATTTGAAAAATTCTTCGATTATACTGGAAAAAATGACATTTTGGGCAAAGCCGCTGGTAAAAACGCCTTCAGCATCGAATACATATTGGACAAATAGGATTGGAAAAGTCAAAATAGCTCCGTATAAAAAACTTTGAAACAGCAGTTTCGAAGGTTCACTGGCAAATTGATCACGCAAATACAAGTAACTGAACAGGGCTAAACTCGGGGCTATTGCTACAGTTAATAAAATAATCATACGCTATACCCCTTTGTTTGTATTACCTTAATTGTATCACGTTTAATGCCATGATTTTCAGATTTCCTGAGCTGTCTTTTAAGATTTCCTATCTTTCAAAAGCATTCGCTGGAATGTCCCCATCGGCAGATAATAAGACCGCAAGTTTGATGCGCGCTTTTTTGCTGTCATAGTCACTTCCAAGAATGACACCCCGAGTCAGCAAATCATGCGCGCTTCCCGGATAGCTATAAGCCGGATAAGCATTTCCTTCCTCCGCACTGGTTGTCACTACTACAGGAATCCCTTGTCTGATTGCATGGTCAATCGCTTCCACCATATGCGGTGATACCTGGCCTCTTCCTGCCGCTTCTAAAATAATCCCTTTAGTTGGCCCCGCCACCAACATATCAATCAAGTAACCATCCTGTCCGGAATGGCATTTTATGATATCCACTCTTGGCAATGGACTTTGAATCAAATGGACTTCGTGCATTACAGGTTTCTGGTATACACGTACCGTGTCATTGTCAATGATGCCTAAATAACCATGCCCAAACGAATCAAATCCCTGCAGATTGCTGGAATGGACTTTTTTTACGTATTTGCCGCTGTAAATCCGTTCGTTGAAGACTGCCACAGCCCCTATGCCTCTTAAATTATGATCTACAGCCACATAAATGGAATTGCGCAGGTTTGAATAAACATCGGTTCCAACTTCTTCAGGTGAACGTTGAGACCCCGTAATGACAACTGTCCGATCATCGCCAATCGTCAGGTCGAGAAAATAAGCGGTTTCTTCCAATGTATCTGTGCCATGTGTAACGACAACCCCTTCCACTTCCGGATCCTGAAGTTCCTGGAGGATGGCTTCTCTGATTTCCAGCATTTGATCGAATCCGATATGCATGCTCGGCAATTGAAATACGTCAATCACTTTGACTTCTATTTCTTCAGGAAGTTGGCAAAGTTCTGCCAATTCCTTTCCTGAAATCGCTCCGGATTTTAAAAGTCCGTTGGATACTTGTCTGCTGGCAATTGTTCCGCCCGTTGTAATTAGTGAAACTTTCTTTTTCATAAATAAACACCCTTTCTTGTTCACGGTTTCTATCCGTTCAAATCAAAACAAAAAAAGAAAGCACATTTAAACTGTGCTTTCTTTTTTTGCAATAGCTTCCGCAATTTGCTGTCCATGAAAGCGCCCATTTTCAATAAAGATTTCATTGGCATTATTGCCTGCCGCAATCACGCCGGCGATATAAAGGTTCTCCACTTCGGTTTCCATTGTTTGCTCATTGAAAGTCGGGCGACCGGAAGCCGGATCAATGGAAATTCCCATCGACTTTAAGAAAGCATGGTCTGGATGATAGCCGATCATGGCAAAGACGAAGTGGTTGGGAATCGTTTCTTTTTGATCGTTGACAGTCAGCTCCACACTGGTATCCGTTATTTTGTCGACCATCGAATCAAACAGCATGGTAATTTCACCTTTTCTCACCAAGCCGTCAAACTCCGGAAGAATCCATGGTTTTATACTTTTTGAGTAGCTCGTTCCATGATAGGAGACCGTGACGCGGCTGCCTGCTTTATGTAATTCCAGAGCAGCATCGACAGCAGAGTTCTTGCCCCCTATGATTAACACATCCTGATCAAAATAAGGATGGCCTTCTTTGAAATAATGCATCACTTTCGGCAGTTTTGCACCTTCTACATTCAAGGCATTGGGCTGATCGTAATAGCCCGTTGCCGCTATGACATATTTTGCTTGATAATAGCCTTTTGAAGTCTTGACGCTGAACGAACCGTCCTGCTCGTTCCGTTCCACGTGCTCCACAGTCTCAAACGGCTGCACTTTTATGCCGCTCCGTTTTACCACTTCACGATAATAGACCAGTGCCTGATTGCGCTTCGGCTTGCGTCCTTCAATGATGAACGGGACATCGCCTATAGACAGCTTTTCACTTGTGCTGAAAAAGGTTTGATGCGTCGGGTAGTTGAAAATCGCATTAACGATATTGCCTTTTTCAATCACAACCGGCTGCAGTCCGATTTCTTTCAATTCAATGGCGGCCGACAATCCGCATGGGCCGCCTCCAATAATAAGAGCATCTACATATTCCATTCCAAAACATCTCCTGTACTTGATTCTTGTTTAAGCATAATGGATGGATCCACTTTGTGACAAATTTTATTTCAATTTTGGCTTTATGGTCAACACATGAAATTCGGCTGGAGCTCCCAGCCGCAAGTGGAGTGTTGTGGTACCAAATCCATTGCTGATTAACTCCACCCGGTCCTCTTTCACTTTCAGTGAGCCTTTTTTAAACAGTCCGAAAGGGCCAATGCGTATCTGGCCGCCGTGAGTATGGCCAGCCAGCAGCAAGTCGGCTGAATAAGGCCCTTTGATTTTCCAAAAATCAAAAGGGGTATGGGATATAAACAATACGGTATCACCGACTTCAACAGCTTTAAACGCATTGTCAAAGCCATCAGGTTTGTAAGCGAAATGATCCAGCCCAACCAGTTTCAACCGGCTATTGCCGAATAGCGACACCGATTCGTCATCCAACACAGTCACACCGTAATGCGCGAAAATTTTTCTGAGTGAAGTTTCATCCACTTCCCGATCATTGTTTCCCCATACAAAATAAACAGGTGCGATAGCTGTCAGGTTTTTGATATTTTCAGCGACTCGCTTCAAAGGCACTCCCTTTTCCACTAGATCGCCTCCGATGACAATAAGATCGACCGGAAAATCAATAAGATCAGCTTTAATGGTTCGTCTATGGATATCTGCTATGAAAAAAAGTTGAAATGGATCAAATGGCTTTTCTGAAGCCAGATGGATAGTTTGCTTATTCAGCTTTTCCGCAAATGCGCTTCGCACCATAAAAAGAAGCAGCGCAAAAGCTGCTAGAGCTAATCGGATAAAATATTTCATCAGGGGATGCGTCCTTCCAAAAAACGAAAAAAACATAAGCGAGGCTTATGCTTTTTCACTTTAGTTTAAAATTAATCTTCTGCGATATCCAAGACGCGGAAGCCGGATTTCTCCAGTTCTTTTACAAAACGGTCAATGTTGTCTTTCTTTTCAATTTTCAGGACAATGCGGCGAACCATTTTATTGGTCTCATCAAATGTCACAAGGGAAACAACCGATTCCTTGAACTTTTCGATGATCTCACCAAGGCGGCCGATACGGCCTTCTGATTCTACGGATGTAAATGTGATGCGATAGCCCGGTCTGTCCATGCCAAAAGCACTTTGCAATTGATTGACAACATCAAACCTGGTTACAATCCCCAAAAATTGATGGTCTTCAACAACTGCGATGATCGGAAAATCATTCAATTCCACCAACGCTTTTTCATAAACATCATTGATATTCAAATACACATCTTCATTTACAATAACGTCACGGACCTTAGTGGTTTTGGCAAACTCTTCTTTTGTTTTTCCGGAATGGAAAAATGCGCGATAGGCATAATACCAAGTGAAAATCCCTTTGTACTCGGTTCCCTCCACTACAGGCAACGCATCAATTGTGTATTTTTCCAGCAACTCAAAACCTACTTGTACGGAATCATCCAACTGCACAGTATGGCATTTTTCTCTTTTGACCATTACGCTTTTTACAAACATCTGCTCGCCTCACTTCTATAATCTATAAACATCTATTCCCTTTTCGGAAGTTTATTAATCAGCCGAATTTGCTTATGGCAGAATCAATGTCTGGCCAGGGCTGATGCTGTTTGAACTCAAGCCATTAGCCTGTTTGATCTTTTCGACTGCCGCAGCGGCTCCTGCTGCACCGTAATTATTGACGGCGATGCGGTAAAGCGTTTCACTGGACTGGACCACGTAGGTTTTGCCGTTTGCGCTTGGCACTTCTTCTTTTTTATCCGCTTCAGCTTTTGCTTCCGCTTCTTTTTTCGTCTGGGCTTCAGCAGCGGCTTTCGCTTCTGCCTCTTTTTTCGCTTGAGCTTCAGCAACGGCTTTCGCTTCTGCATCCGCCTTCGCTTTGGCCTCTGCTTCAGCTTTTTCCTTCGCCTGTGCATCGGCTATTGCTTTAGCTTCAGCATTCGCCTTTGCTTCAGCTTCAGCTTTC
Organism: Planococcus beijingensis; assembly: GCF_016820615.1. Lineage (NCBI taxonomy): Bacteria > Bacillati > Bacillota > Bacilli > Caryophanales > Caryophanaceae > Planococcus > Planococcus beijingensis. The sequence goes on along the minus strand of NZ_JADHDZ010000001.1, from coordinate 1,012,182 downwards.
TCAGCGGCATCGGCTTCTGCAGCAGCTTTTTTCTCAGCTTGTTTTTTTTCTGCAGCAGCTTTCTCTTTTTCTTCAGCTGCTTTTTTCGCTTTTTCTTTTTCTTTTTCTTTTTCTTTTTCTTCTTCCTCGGCCGCCACTACAGCAGAATTGGATGGTTGGGAATTCATCTCAAAACTCACTTCATTTTCTGCAGGTTTAGCTGTCAATGAATCATCGGGTTCATATAAGAAAGCTACATAAATCAGTAAAGTAACGGGTATTAAGATAAAAATAAAGAATAACGCAGGCATCAATAGGCTTTTGTTCTTTTTAGGGTTTGGCCTAGGCTTTTGTGCCTGCCGCTGAGCTGCTCTCGACAAAGCAGAATTTTTGTCTATCGATATTTCCTGCCGGTTTTTTTCAACCGACTCATAATAACTGTTATTTCCCATTCATGACGACCCCTATCTGTACTAATATATCTATTATGACGAAAAAAGACTCATTTGTAAATGACAGTTAACGAGAATCTTATATAGGTAATATTACACGCAATCGATCTTGCCAATCAAGCGGTTGCTGCTTTTCTGCCGAAGGCAAAAATTCCGCAAACACTTCATAATCGATTCCATCGTTGATACAGCAATTCGAAGGCTTATCGGCAAGCTGTTGATCAAAACAGCTGATGATATAGCTCCGCAAACAACTTTCCAATGACAGCAATTCACGGATTTTTGCCGCCTGCTCCCATTTCCCTCTTCTCAGAAGCTCCATTTGCTTGTTTACGCCTTCCAATGGCAATTTGGTGATCCAATAAGAAGCAACCCGAAAAGCCGTCTCCCGGACGATTCCTTGGTCGATTAAATGAGTTGCAGCCGTGCCGTTTCGATAAACAGCTTCGATTTCATGCTGTGTCGGCAAGTCGTCCATCACCAAACTTTCCAGCAAGGCTTCATCTCCTTGCGCATAAAGCAGGGTAGCCAATGCCGGCTGTCCGTCCCGTCCGGCCCTTCCCACTTCTTGAACATAACCTTCTATCGAAGTCGGCAATTGAAAGTGGATGACGTGCCGGATATTCGGTATATGGACACCCATGCCAAAAGCATTTGTTGAGCAGATCCACTGCAGCTCTCCGTTTTGAAATTGCTGTTGGACAAAGACACGATCCTGATGTTCCATACCGCCATGGTAAAATGCCGAAGAAACTCCCTGTTCTGCCAAAAGAGAAGAAAGTTCTTGGGACTTTTTTCTAGTTCCTGCGTAAATGATTCCCGGACCGCTGAACTTACGAATAAACCCCTTCAGAAATTCAAGCTTGTCACGTTGGTCATCGAATTTCTTGATATCATAGACAATATTTTCCCTGTCCATTGGATGCCTATAGATATAGGGTTCTTTCAAGGATAAGTATTCCCTTATTTCCTCCGTTACTTTATCTGTAGCAGTCGCCGTCAATGCCAGTACTTGCGGAAAGTTTAAAGCGGGCAGGATTTCTGAAATCCGCAAATAATCCGGCCGGAAATCAAATCCCCATTGAGAAATGCAATGGGCTTCATCAGCAACCAGTAAAGAAATTCGTATTTGCTGAAGCTTTTGTTTCACATATGGCTGAACCAGCATTTCCGGTGAAACAAAAATGAATTTATAGGAGCCGAGATTGCTCCATACCTTTTCTTTGTCCTCAGGCTTCAGAAAAGAATTGATGGCAACTACTGATTTTTCCCCCATCTTCTTCAACTGCGCCACTTGATCTTGCATTAAAGACAATAATGGGGAAATAATCAATACACTGTTAGGCAGAATCTTTGCTGGAAGCTGGTAACAGATGGATTTCCCCATTCCTGTCGGCAGCAGTGCAATGACATCTTTTCCAGCCAATACCTGCTCGATGATCTCCCGTTGACCTGGACGGAATGAAGAAAAACCGTAGGCAGAATACAATAATTTCTCTAGATTCATCCTTGTTCCTCCCTAATGGCTAAAGCCAAACGGATTTGAAAATAACTGGCTTGAGGCAAATGCTCTTTGATATCACGCAATCTTTTCGTTTTTCGTTGCCGGCTTTCAGCAATGATGGCTTCATACAACTGCGGATCTACAAACGGCGTAAAATTGAAATAGGGATCGTTCATCGCCAATTCCACGAAGTGATCTTCTATTGTGCTGGTTTTCAATTGCCGCAGGGAAGCTATTTGTTCCAATGAAAATCCTCTTTCAAATAATTTTTCTGTGCGTTTAGCGGTTTCTGTCAAAGAAGACTGCTGAATGATTCCTTCCATTAATCCAATGAGCAGGGATGGTTTTGCGTGTTCAATGGCAGCCATCCATCCATGCAGTGCTTCCACGAACATCAATTGGGCATCCAGAATCGCCAACTCCTTGGAATCGGCGATCTGCTGCCATGTTAACCCACTCAATTCATGTCCTGATAAACGCTCCATCAGGATCATTTTATGTATTTCTGATATTTCCGTATTGGTTAAGGTAGCCAATAGTTGCTCTTTAAACGTTTGTACGACTGTTAAATCCCGAAATCCGATTCGCTTCAAATACATTTTGACCCATGCCTGTACTTCTTCCTTATTGACAATGGGATCAAATATTTTAATGCCTTGGCTGGTATTAGACAAAGTTTGAACAATTAGTGACAACCGTTGAAAGAAAATAATCTCATTTCCACGGTATTTCCAGCCATTTAACGGGGATGGAGCGACCTCAGCATCCAGCGCTTTCGGAGTCAGTTCAATAACCTGTTCATTTTCCAGTAAGTACCCCTCCATAAACAAGCGCTGAACCGCTTGGTCATAGGCTTTCTTATCCAGTTTAGGTAACACGCCGAAATAGGGATATAGGTTGAAATAACCGATATCCTGGATGGTCTGGCCGGACTTCTTTCCTTTAATCAAATGGAATGGGGAAGTGAGCGTCCGCTGCCTGTCGACGGCTTTCATAATGGCCATAATCAGTTCGGTGAATAACAAGCTTGCGCCCCCTAGCGGTTTTGGGTTGAAAAACTACTCAAACACCTTTAGAATAAAAACGATAGTATAACTGAACTTGTTCGGAGATAAAGGAGAGGAAAACAATATGGCTAAGTATACCATTGTCGACAAGGATACTTGTATCGCTTGTGGTGCTTGTGGTGCAGCGGCACCTGATATTTATGATTATGACGACGAAGGAATCGCATTTGTTATTTTAGATAATAACATGGGGACAGAACAAGTTCCAGACGAACTCGAGGAAGACATGGAAGATGCATTTGAAGGATGTCCAACAGACTCCATTAAAGTTGCAGATTCATCATTCGAAGGCGACCCTTTAAAATACGAAGACTGATTTAAATTGAAAAGGCGTTCGGGAGTAAATACTCCCGAACGCCTTCTTTTTATTGCGTTATGTCAGCTTCACTTTTCTTTTATGGCCACATTCCAGCGGCCCAGGTCCTAGGGTCATAAGTCAACCCAGCTGTATGGCAAAGAACACCTTTCCCGGTAAAGCTTTCAGCGCTTGTCGGAGCTTAACGGCTGCTTGCGCTTTTCTATCTATGATAAATAATAGGAACGCTGCTTTTCGATCCACGTGTGCATACTGCTGAACATCAACAGAACGACCGCAGTCAAAAGTACGCCTTTGATTAAATTGAATGGTAGGATCCCTAAAACGATGGTGCCAAATAGGGCATTGCCTGTTTCTGCTGGCATATTAAGGAAGTAAGTGTACATTGGCAGAAAGACCAAGTAATTCAATACACTCATCCCGATCGCCATCGATAATGTACCGATCGCCAATCCGAATGCCATGCCTTTCTTTGTCGCTACTTTGTGGTAGATGGCATAAACCGGCAAGATGAATAGCAGGCTTGTCACAAAATTGGCCATATGGCCGACGGGAACGCCTGTCGGGCTTCCAGCAAATAGCCAATCCAATACATTTTTGAAAAATGCCACTAATATTCCGGCAACTGGCCCCATCGTAACGGCTGCGATCAAAGCAGGAACGTCACTGAAATCAACTTTCAAAAATGCAGGTAAAGCTGGCAGCGGAAAGTTGAAAAGCATTAAAATAAATGAAATACTACTCAACATCCCAATTACGATCATCGTTTGCAACTTCTTGTTCTTCATATTCCTCTCTCCTTGTCGTGATTCACCAGAAGAAAGGCTTGGACACTGCATTTACATATAAAAACCCTTAAGCAACAAACACTTAAGGGAGAAAAGGCACACTTAATAAGCGTTCCGTCTACATGTAAACGACAAACGTCCGCACCTTCACCTTCTCCCATCCAGACTATACTGTCGGCTTTGGAGTCTCACCAAATCCTGCGTTTTACGGCTCGCGGGCTTATGAACAGAGTTCAATTACCGCCGGTAGGGAATTGCACCCTGCCCCGAAGATGAATCGATATTTTGTTATGGCCTAATCTTAGTATAAAAAAGAAGCGTTGTAAACATATTTGTTTTACAACGCTCCTTTTATTAAGGTATCGGCCAGTCCATCAAGTTCGGCGCTAACGGAACCGGCAAAGGTCGGCTAAAGTCGAAGCTGTTCCACTTTTCCGGCTGAACGCCCGTTATAGCCAGTTCTTTATCAAAAGCCGCAGCGGTCAAGGCCAGACTTTCAATCATCCGAACCGCTTCCCGCTGATCTAGCGAGTCCAAATCAACTGTCTCTTTAAATTCAACTTGCATTATGCCTTCCGCTTCCGTAATTTCAAAGTCCGTATCAACTGGTATGGTTGCCTGATAAAAATCATTTGGATTTTTCGCCAACGCCTCAATTGCGTCATTTGCTGTATCAAACGGCATATCGTATCCAGGAACGAGGTAAACTTCACCGTTAGCAGCAGAATAAGAATAATAAGCGAGGTTTTCCACTTTAGGTTTCATTGGTTCTACTGGACCGATTTCACCGAATTCTGCTGGCGATCCATCTTCATTGGCAATTTCAATTTCATTTGCATCCGGGAATGTCGCTGCCAAGGTATTGAAGTAGACACCGATGCTTGCAGAAGCCAAGTCGTATGCATGGTCAGGCGGCAATAGGTGCCGAATACCCATGGATGTTTCTTCAAAGCTTCCAGCGTACGGATGGTATTCGTCAAAGCCGAGAAGTGTCTCATCGATGTCATCTGCAAATTCCTGATAAAGCTCAAGTGAAGACGGAGCGGCATTTCCAAAAACCGCATTTATCTGTTCTTCAGGAACCAAAAACGATACCGGCACGACAAATGCATTTTCAGTGAGGCCGATCGTCATCAGTGTTTGGTCACCGATCAGTTCTTCATAGGCAGCAGTCCGTGACGGCTCGTCCACCTGCGCTGTGGTAAACCCTCCTGCTCCTTCCGCTTCAGGAACCTCGCCTGTTTCCTCTGCTGCACCATCTTGGGTAGCAGAAGGTTCTTGAGGTTCTTCGACCGGATTTTTGGGGTTTTGGGCAGAATCAATACCATTGTGATTGATGATTGCAGCAACCAAAATGCCGATAGTAATAAACGCCAATGCAGCTGCCAGCAAAGGCAACCATTTTTTCGGCCGTTTTGGACTTTTCTCTTTCTGAACCAACCGATTGTAAACTTCTTCTTTTGGCCGATGGTCTTTTATTGCGGGGAAATCCTTCAACAAATCTTCGATGGAATCATCGGTCCATTTGTTATTCGGCATTTTCATCTCCCCCTTCCTTGGCTATTAATTTTTCACGCAAGGCTTTGATTGCACGATGTTGAGTGGTTTTTACTTTGCCTTCCGTCCAGCCTAAAATATCGGCCGTTTCGGCTATCGACAAATCCTGAAAAAAACGCATGATGATCACCATTTTCTGATCGCCTGTGCAGGTATCCAATGTTTTATAGAGTAAAATCTTATCTTCGTTCAACATGGAGACTTCTTCAGGAATCCTTTCGGTCGACACCAATTGCTGGGTTTCCCAATCAAAAAACTCCATGGAATGTTTTTTTCGCACAGCTGTTTTCCGAAAATGATCGATTGCTACATTTTTTGCAATCGAAAAAAGCCATGTTTTCTCAGAACTCTTCCCTTCAAACCGGTCATATGCACGAAATACACGAATATAAACTTCATGCATCAAGTCTTCTGATAAGTGCCTGTTTTTCACAAGATAAATCAGGAACTGAAAAACATCCTGATGGTATTCTTCATATAACCGATGAAAAACGGAGTCATTCACTCTACTCCCCCCGTTCTTAGGATTAGTCGTCCAGCCTAAAAGAAAGTTACATTTTCTTCAAAGGCAGCAAAAAGACAAATGAAGTTCCTTGCCCCATTCTGCTTTCTGCATAGATTTTCCCTTCATGCGCCTGGATGATATTGCTGGCGATTGCAAGACCCAGACCTGTACCGCCCTTGCCGAGCGTACGGGCTTTATCCGCTTTATAGAATCGCTCAAAAACGAATTCCAGATCTTTTTCTGAAATTCCTACACCATTATCGTTGATCGAGATTTTGGCGTACTCTTCTTGATTTTCGACACGGACCACCACTTGCCCTCCTTTAGGCGTATGGCGAATTGCATTATCGATCAAATTGGTCATGACCTGTTCAATCCGGTCTTCATCCATATCACAAGCCGCCCAATCATCAATCTCGGTTTCAAACAACAACTGAATGTCATTTTCTTTAGCGATTTGGGAGAATTTAAGCGTCATTCTTTCAATGGCAGTATTCAGCTGAACGATTTCTTTGTAAAGGCGCATATGGCCCGATTCCATCCGTGCCAAATTCAATAAATCGGTAACCAGACGGCCCATCCGCTGTGATTCTTCATAGATGATCTTCGTCATTTCACGACGTTCTTCTTCCGTTGCACCAACATCATCGAGAATCGCTTCGCTATAGCCTTGGAGCATGGCAATCGGTGTCCGCAATTCATGCGATACATTAGCGATAAAGTCTTCTCTAAGCTTCTCCAAGCGATGCTGTTCCGTCATATTGTGCAGGACAGCAACCGCTCCCCGAATAGACGCGCCGCTGTATAAAGGACTGAAATTGATGGCATAATAAGCCCCTTCGATTTCAAGCTCTTCCTCGATTTCTTCTTCAAAATCCAACACATGGTCAAGCATATGGAGCATTTCGGAAGGCAATGGTTGCGCTTCAGAAGACCCGTTCTTAAAAATCCATTGCTGCAGTAATTTTTCTGCTGGCGGATTGCTTAAAAGAATAGTTCGATCCTGATTAAAAGTGATGACGATGTCGGCCATGGATGTCAAAATACTGGATAATTGCTCCTTCTCCTGATTGATCACTTCGACATGATGCTTCAACTGGCGGCCCATCTGATTAAAAGCAGTAGCCAATTGGCCGATTTCATCACTTGAAGAGGCTGTGACCTTAGTATCGAAGTTCCCTTTCGCCAATTCGAATGCGCCTTCCCGGATTTTACGGAGCGGCGACGTAATCCGCGACGACAAAAAGAACGCAAAAAAGGTCGTTAATACTAGAGCGATAAATGCGGACAGAAAGACGATATTTGTAGTCCGCTCTGCTGTTCGGTCCATCACTTCAAGGGATTGATAGATAAATACTACGCCATGCTGCTCTTCACTGGTCTTTAGAGGGTTTGCCAGAACAATATAGGACTCAAGGCGATTTTCTTCTGTCAATGAAGGCAACAGCATTTCCTTCATGACCGTTTCACTGGTTTCAAAAACTTTTTGGAAGGACGGTTCATTTAATATTTTTTCTCTCGTGTCATCGCCATTCAACCCATCATGAATGTAATAGCTGCTTTCATAAGGCTCCTCAGCGATAACCGCATTGGTCTCCGGACCTAATACATCTTTAATGACCTCGAGTGAAGTTTCCACTTCGTCATGTTCGTTAAAAATGTTGGCAATCATGTTCGCTTCACTGTTCAGTGCTTCTTCCACTGTTTCACTGTGATAGTTCCCAAGAAACTCCAAAAGCAGGACTGTCACAATAAAAAGGACAAAGGAAACGAGAAGCAGGATCGTAATCCAAAGCTTCCCGACGACACTATTCCATATTCTATTCATTGCCAACCTCGAATTTATAACCGACGCCCCATACAGTGACAATCATTTTCGCTGCAGATTCAGACACACGATTCAATTTTTCGCGCAAGCGCTTAACATGCGTATCGACAGTCCGCAAATCACCGAAAAAGTCGTAATGCCAAACTTCTTTCAGCAAATGTTCCCGGTCGAATACTTTATCCGGCGCCTTCGCCAAAAAGTATAAGAGTTCGTATTCTTTTGGCGTCAAATTTACTTCCACACCATCAGCTGTTACGCGATGTGCATCGTGATCGATGGTCAGATGTGGAAAGACGACCAAATCTTTTGAAACGGTGGAATTGGAAACCGGAGAATAGGCCGATGATCTGCGCAAGATTGCTTTAACACGCAACACGACTTCTCTCGGGCTGAACGGCTTGACGATATAATCATCCGCTCCAGATTCAAAGCCTTCTACACGGTTAGCTTCTTCCCCTTTAGCGGTAAGCATAATTATCGGGGTCATTTTCGTTTCGCGAAGTTCAGTTGCCACTTCGACGCCATCTTTTTCAGGCATCATCAGATCGAGAAGGATGCAATGATAATCTTTTTCCATTGCCATATCCAATGCCTGTAAGCCATTTTCGGCTTCTTCCACTAAATATCCTTCACGCTCCAGATACATTTTCAGCAAGCGCCGAATCCGTTCTTCATCGTCTACTACCAATACCGTTATCTCTTCAGACATGCTAACCCCTCCAACTTTCTTCTGTTAATTTCTATTGTAACGATAACCCTGTCAAAAATAAAGAAAAGCGCTAACCCACGCCATATCTCAACGTCTAAGCCCGAACAATCAATAAAAGGCCTTTTCCGTTTCCGGAAAAGGCCCATTTGTTCATCCAGCTTTATGCGTAGGAATGCAATCCCGCGATTATTAAGTTTACTGCGACCAGATTGAACATGATGATGGCAAAACCGATCACAGCCAACCAGGCGGATTTCTCGCCCTGCCAGCCTTTGCCCAATCGTAAATGCAAGTAAGCGGCATAGAACAACCAAGTGATCAATGCCCATACTTCTTTCGGGTCCCAGCCCCAGAAGCGTGACCAAGCGATTTGCGCCCAAATCATAGCAAAGATCAAAGCACCCAAAGTAAAGATCGGGAAGCCGATAATAATGGCGCGGTAATTGATTTCATCCATCAATTGCAGATTGACGTTCTTGACGAACGGTTTCAATATGCCGGCAATGCGCTTTCTGAAAATCAAGCGGATCAGCCAATAAATAACGGTACCGAACAGCACTGACCAGAACACTGTCGTCAATTTTCCGGCATGAACCATTGCCGGTGTTTCAACTAATGGCGTCATGGCGTCATCTGTCAACGCCACGTATTCGTTCATACCAAAGACAGGAGGCATAGCATAGGTAATAGCCGCTTCATTGTCTTCCTTATCCACATAGTTGAATTCAGCTTCATAACCGGTCAACGAGAAGAACGAACTGGCTACTACAAAGCCAACTACCAATACCAATGAATACATGATGGCTTCAAGCCAAAAACGCTGTTTTGATTTCTTTGTAAGATCCACAACTTTCAATAGATAAATCAGACCCGCAGCCGCACTGATGGCCAGGATTCCTTCTGCAATCACTACTGTACTGACGTGGATCGCCAACCAGTTTGTTTGAAGAGCCGGAATAAGCGGGCTGACTTCACTTGGAAACATACTTGCAAATGCGATAATCAATAAAGCGACAGGCAATACAATCATTCCAAGAACCGGTGTTTTGTATAGGAAATACAAAATAATGAATCCACCGACCAAGGTCATACCGAATGCTGTAGTAAATTCGAACATATTGCTGAGAGGAGCATGTCCAGTCGCGCCCCAACGTGTGAAGAAGTAACCAAGATTGGCTGCAAAACCGATCAAAGTGATGGTAATTGCGGCAATGCCCCATCGTTTTTCAGACTTGAACGTACCTTGTTTATTTCCTTTTACTGCTCCGCCAAAGACGAATGTCGCAATAAGGTAAGCAATAAAGGCAACGTATAATAGATTTGAACTCATTTCAGCTAACGTCATGACAATGCTTCACCTTCCTTTTCCGCTTTCTCTTTTTTGTCGATTTCATCTTGCTGGTCTGTGTAAGCAGGCAATGATGCATAGTCAACAACTTGATCAAGGTCTTTCTTCAAGCCAAACCAGTTTTTATTGGTATGGCCAGCCAGTAAGATCGTACCATCAGCCTTCTGTTGAATCCAGAAACGGCGATGGTTGAAGTACATGCCTTGCGCTACACCGATCATGAAGATTAAACCGCCAAGTCCAAGAATCGGCAAAGTGCTGTCTTTCCGTACGGTTAGCCCCGAAACATCACGTGTTTCTACGCTTTGGAAAGTTAATTTGTAATCATTTTCCCCTAAAGGCTCAACCGTATTTTGAATGGTGATAAAACTGGTCTCTCCTTCAGGCGTTTCAGGAGTAGTCAGTTTTACAAGAAAGCCCGGATTATTTGGCAGCGGTGTTGCCGTTTGGGGTTCTCCGCCTTCAAATCCTGAAAAGTCCGGATAATACCCAAGCAATTCAACTTTTGCACCACTTTCAAGTTCATACGTTTTTTCCGGGTCGATCAAATCGATGGTCAATTCGCCCAAGGATTCTTCCGTTTCTTTGTTGGTGAAAGCAAATTTCATCGCTTTCAGCTCGTCCAATCGGTAATCCATCTGGTAGACGGCATAGCCATCAAACTTCAATGGCTGATTGACGCGGATCGGATATTCTTTAACGACTTCCTGGCTGTCAGCGGCCCCAGGCAGTGCATCTTCTGCTTTCTGATACAGCACGACGTCTGTCTGGTAGTTTTTCGCTACAGTACCAACACGATCAAGAGCTTCGCCGAACACTTCTTCTCCGCCTTCACCCGTGTAGTTCTCAAGCTCAAAGTTTTTGCTTTCCAGATAATAGCCTGGCACTTCAGGAATCGCTCTTGTTTCGCCTTCACGCAGCCATAGGCTTTCATCAATATAGAAACCAGGAACCATACGCAACATCACGCCGAAAAGGAAGATGATCAAGCCGATATGATTCACATACGGGCCCCATCTGGAAAAGCGGCCTTTTTCAGCCAGCAATCCATTCTTGTCTGTGCGGACATTGTATTTCAATTCCTTTAATTTAGCTTCCGCTTTTAACAGCGTATCTTCCGCTCCCGGACCTTCAGCGTAAATCCGCTGCTTGTCCATAAAGCTCGGATGGCGTAGAACACGTTGGTTTTTCAATGATTTATAAAGAGGCACAAAACGGTCTAGACTGGCAATGACGAGCGAGATAGCAAGCATCCCGACCAACGCGATAAACCAGTAAGAACTGTATAAGTCATGAAATCCGAGGAAATGGTAGACACGCCCTACACTGCCATATGTGTCGGCATAGTAATCCTTGATTGTCGCTTCTGTGCTAGCTGGCACAAAGGCCTGTTGAGGAAGAATCGTACCGATTGCTGCAGCTACAAGCAAGATAACGATAATGCTGACGCCTACTTTTACGCTTGAAAAGAAATTCCAAATTTTGTCGATGATGGATTTATTGTAAGTTTGTGACCTTCTGGCCGTTCCTTCGTAACGCATATCGACAAGTTTGCTGTTTTGCTCTTTTTCAGTCAAAGACCGCCCGCACGACTCACAAAGCTTCGTACCAGGCGGATTCGTATGACCACATTGACATTGTAAATTTTCCATCCAAAAAATCTCCTTATTCAGGTTTGATTTCTTCCATAAACCCTGCAATATCCTGTTCCGTCATTTCACCCGTAATGATGCGCTCGATGTTCCCTTCCGGATTCACAAGCACGGTAGTTGGTAATGGCCTGATGTTGTAGGCCGTCATCACACTTTTCGTTTTGTCAATCACTACTGGAAAAGACAAACCATATTGATCAGCGAAAGATTGGACTTCAAAATCTGATTGAGCAATGTTTACTGCAAGCACTTGAACGCCGTCATTAGAGAAAGCTTCGTATTGCCGGTCCATAGCTGGCATCTCTTTTGCACACGGCTTGCACCATGTACCCCAGAAATTCAAAAAGACTCCTTGGCCTTCATAATCCGATAATTTATGGTCATTGCCTTCAAGATCCACTAAGGCAAAGTCGGGTGCTTTATCTCCGACTTCCAGCAGCGTGACATCTTTAGCTGTAGCGCTATTGTAGATGGTGTAACCGATAGCGGCTACTAAAACCGCCAGGATGACCGTTCTCATCACAGCTCTTTTTTGTTTCTTGTTCTTCTTCTTCTGTTTTACTTGTTCGCCCATACATGATCCTCCTTCGAGGGATATTATGCAAACTCAATTATAGCAAAGTTTAAACTGTCAAAAATCACGACTTTTGAAGGGTTTGTGAACGTTAGATGCGCTTGCCTGTTTCAGCCATAACACGCAGCAACTTCACCTCATGGGCAGACAGCTCGCGTGATTCGCCTGCATTCAGTCCGTGCAATGTCAGGAATGCAAATTGTTCCCGGCTCAATTTCTGGACAGGATAGCCGATCGCTTCAAACATTCTTCTGACCTGACGGTTTCTTCCTTCGTGTATGGTGATCTGGACAATGGCTTTGCCCGTCTTTTTATCGCCTGACAGAAACTTCACTTTAGCAGGGGCCGTCATGCCGTCTTCCAGCTTGATGCCGCGCTCCAATTTCTTCAGGTCTTCTCTTTCGGGAATCCCTTTTAAACGGGCTACATAGGTTTTCTCGATTTCAAACTTCGGATGAGTCAGCATGTTGGCAAATTCCCCATCATTGGTCATTATCAGCAAGCCAGATGTATCATAATCCAATCGTCCGACCGGATAAATCCGTTTTTCAATATCGCCAAAGAAATCGGTAACGACTTTGCGGTTTTTGTCATCAGAAACCGCAGAAATAACGCCCCGTGGTTTATACAATAAATAATAGACTTTCTGCTCTTTTTCAAGCTGAACGCCTTCCACTTCAATCTTATCTGAACTGGAAACTTTCACCCCTAATTCTTTCACCGTTTTTCCGTTGACCCTCACTTTGCCGTCCAAAATCAATTGTTCCGACTTACGTCGTGATGCCACGCCTGCATGTGCAAGTACTTTCTGTAATCTTTCCATAAATAAGTTCACCTCATTAGTATTTTTTTCGAAAAGCGTACGCACCTTCCCATTCAAAAGAATGAAGGAGGCTGAAGCCAGACAAGCCGAAAAGTGCAAGAACCCACTTTCGGCCTTGCCTAGCCAAGTACTGCAAATTTTTTACAATAACTCGATATGCCGTTCGTTCCTCTCGGAATTATGTCACATTTCCCCGAAAAGCGAAAGTGCTTAGCTCAAAAGAAAAGAAGACTGTCAATTGCTCAGTCTTCCGGAAACACGTTTATACTTTCACTTCTTCTTTAAAGGTTTCTTGAAAATTGGTCATGAACAAATCGGCATCCTCGTCAAGGTCATTTGCCGCTTCTTCAGGCAATGGCGGAAGCTCATCCAAATTCTTCAAGCCAAAATAATTCAAAAATTCTTTGGTCGTTCCATATAAAATGGCTCTTCCTGTCCCTTCAACACGGCCCGCTTCCTGAACCAAGCCTTTTGCAGCTAATGTATGCAGCGCTTTTTCACTTTTTACTCCGCGCAAATCCTCAACTTCCACACGCGTGATCGGCTGTTTGTATGCAATAATCGCCAATACTTCCAGAGATGCCTGCGAAAGTGCTTGAACAGTAGGGTTTTCCACCAGTTTCTGAATCGTCTCAGCCACTTCTTGTTTGGTCACAAGCTGAAAAACGCCTGCCAATTCTTTTAAACAAATGCCACTGGTTGTGTTTAGATAACGTGTCTCCAGCTCTTTCAAAGCTTCCAGCACTTCTTCTTTATCTGCTTCCGTTAAAAATTGAAGCTGCTTGAGCGTCAATCCATCATCTCCGGCAACGAAAAGCAAAGCTTCTATTTTACTCGTAAGATTCGTCTTCATATTCCCACGTTTCCTTTCTGAGTTCCACCATCAGATCGGTGAAATTCATTTCCTGCTCTACCGCAACCACTTGGCGTTTCATCAATTCCAAAATCGAAAGGAAAGACACAACCAGTACGGATTTATCATCTGAAGGGAACAAACTGCTGAAAGTCGTGCGTCCTTTCGATATCTTTAATTGGTCAACGATGGCAGTCATCTGATGCTTGATGGAAATTTCCTGTCTGGCAACACGCGCCGATAATGGCGCTTTTAACTGTTTGCGCCGAAGCATTTTCTGAAACGCGCCTAGCATATCGTATGCGTTCACTTCAAGATCAACTTGATCGTGAGGAATGGCTGCTTGTATTTCCGATAGATCCATCGGTGCTTTCGTGTATATAAAGGAGCGCTGGCTTTCCAAGTCCTTTAGATTTTCAGAAGCTTCCTTGAATTTCCGATATTCGACCAGCCGTGATACCAACTCTTCCCGGGGGTCCTGTTCATCGAATTCAAATTCAATTTCATCCAGTTCTCCTTCATGGACCGGCAGCAGCGTTTTGCTTTTGATTGCCAATAAAGTAGCGGCCATCACAAGGTATTCACTTGCCTCGTTCAATTCCAGGACTTGCATCGCCCGTATGTGTTCCATATACTGTGAAGTAATCTGTGAAACAGGAATATCGTAAATATCAATTTCCAAACGGTGGATTAAATGCAATAATAAATCTAGAGGGCCTTCAAAAGCCTCCACTTTTACTTCGTACGACATGACTTTACCACCTGACTGTTAAAATACTCATCCATCCCAATTAATGGGCAGTTAACCTTTATTATAGTAGAAAGGGGATCAAAATGCATCCACTTCAACATCCGCTGTTTATTCAATACATCATCAATTTCAATGAAGAGAAAGACTTTTTCGAATGCCACGAAGTTGGCGAAGAATACTGGAAAGCCGTGGCCCCTAAAGACAAAATGCACCCGCTTACCGGCTGGATCCAACTGGCGGTCGGCATGTATCATTGGAGAAGAAGCAATTACCCGGGTGCTTTGCGCTCGTTCATCCGCGCCAAAGTAAAATTGGCTGCAGGAGGCGTTTGGGTCGAGGGTTTCGACCACGAAAAGCTGATCAGCATTTTAACCGATTCGATTGAAGCTGTCACTGACCGCCGCCCATTTTTTGTGCAGGAAATCCCGATTGTTTCAGAAGAGCTGAAAAAAGCAGTGGATGCCTATCATTCAGAACATCCGCTTGCACAGCAGGATCCCTACTTTCTGATGCACAAACACAGACTTCGTGACCGCACGTCCATCATAAGTTTGCGGGAACAAAAAAAAAGACGGAACCTTTAACTTAAAGGCCGCCTTTTTTTACTGGGCATTTTTTTAGAAATGCTTCGGTTTCTTCTGTTGCAAGCATTCTACGATTCTGCATGATATCTTGGATCTTGTCCACCATTTCATGGCCGATTCCATATCCGCGATGCGATGGATTTACCGATAAATGGTGAATCGTATAAGTTTCTTCGCCGACTTCCACTCCTAATAACCCGACAAAATCATCCCCTTTTTTCCAAAGGAATAATTGCCAATCGGGATTCTCTTCATAGATGTGCATGGTTTGCTGAAGTTTTTTCAACTCTCGCTCTTTCGGCATAAACGACAACAGGCCCATAGCGATTTTCTCGAATGATTTCTTATATCTGTACAGCATAGTCAAATCCCTCATTTTCGTCTATAAGCGGCTTTTACCATACTACTATAGATCTTCCGATAACTCAAGAGAGCATCGCTTAGCCGGTTATGACATTTTCTGCAAAAAAGATCCAATAAACAATTCCCCAAGCCACTGCCATTGCCAAGATGAAAAGCAATAAAACTACGTTTCCTTTTCTCATTTCTTCAATGCCTGCTGCGAATACGAGAGATCTTGTTTAATCAGGTCCTCATTCGTTTCGCGTTTTACTACCAGCTGATGATTGCCGTTTTCTGCGAAAACAACTGCCGGTCTTGCAATACGGTTGTAATTGCTGGCCATCGAATAGCCATAAGCTCCCGTACAGAAAACACTTAAAATATCACCAGGTTCGGCTGCCGGCAATTTAGCCTCTTCAATCAGCTTATCCCCCGACTCGCAGCATTTCCCTGCAATGGTATAGGTTTCGTCCAATACAGCATTTGCTTTATTGGCCAATAGAGAACTGTATTTCGCTCCATACAGTGCCGGACGGATATTGTCCGACATGCCGCCGTCTACTGCCGCATACTTGCGGGTGCCCGGTACTTCCTTCATCGAGCCGATGGTGTACAGTGTCGTCCCCGCATCACCGATCAAAGAACGGCCCGGCTCAATCCAAATTTCCGGAATTGGATAACCCGATGCTTCGGAAGTCTGTTTGACGGTTTCAATCATTTGTTTTACATAGACAGCCGGTTCCAACGGCTGGTCTTCTTCTGTATAACGAATGCCGAATCCTCCGCCAAGGTTTAAGACCGGACACGTATAGCCCGTCTCTTCTTTCCACGCAGCCATTTTCTGGAGCAGTTTTTCTGAAGCCAGCTGGAATGCCGCTGTATCGAAAATTTGCGATCCGATATGGCAGTGAAGGCCCATCAGTTTTAGATAGCCATGATCATAGGTTTGCTGGAATGCTTTGTCAGCCTGTCCATTTTTCAAGTCAAAACCGAATTTCGAATCTTCTTGTCCTGTCGTGATGTAATCGTGTGTATGGGCTTCAATTCCCGGTGTTACACGCAATAGAATATTCATTGGTCGTTTCAATTGTTCTGAAAGTTTCTTCAATAAATCGATTTCGTGAAAATTATCCACAACGATGCAGCCAATCCCTGCCTCGAAAGCCATTTGGAGTTCTTCCAGACTTTTGTTGTTGCCATGGAAGTGAATTTTTTCAACCGGGTATCCGGCTTTGATGGCGGTGTACAATTCACCTGCAGAAACCACGTCCAACGATAGGCTCTCTTCTGCAGCCACTTGATAAATGGCGATCGTTGAAAATGCCTTACTGGCATATGCAACCTGATAGCCGATTCCTGCCTCTTCGAAAGTTTGCTGGAATGCTCTTGCCCGGTCCCGGAACAATTGGATGTCGTAGACGTAAAGTGGTGTGCCGTAGGTGTTCGCCAATTCAACTGAATCGGTTCCGCCAATCGTCAAATGGCCCTGCTCATTAATCGTTTGTGTGCCGTATAAATGCAATAAAAGCCCCTCCTGATTATGTCTATATGCGAAAAATCTTGCTGAGCAACTACCCAGCAAGATTTTTGTCAATCGGTGATCAAAGCTGAGATCAGCTTGATTTTATCAACCGGTTCACTTGTATATTCGATACTATTATATATCATTTTAGAACATTCTGCGACTTCTTTTGCATTGGAATAAATAGTTGCAATCGATTCTCCGGCCTTAACGAAGTCTCCCACTTTCTTGTGGAGGACGATGCCGACAGCCAAATCGATTTCTGATTCTTTTGTTGCTCTGCCTGCACCCAGCACCATAGCTGCTGTACCGATTTCATCCGCTTCCATGAAGGAAATGTAACCTTCTTCTTTAGAATGAACTTCTGTAACGAATTCAGCTTGTGGCAATAATGTGACATCATCCACTACTGCTGGATTTCCGCCTTGGTCTTTTATAAACTGCTTGAAAACTTCCAACGCTTGTCCATTTTCAATCACTTGTTCCAACATGGTGCGGGCTTCCTCCAAAGTTTCCGCTTTTCCGCCGACTACAACCATCTGACTGCCGAGGACCATGCATAATTCCGTCAAATCTTCCGGACCTTTTCCTTGCAGGGTTTCAATTGCTTCTTTGACTTCCAAAGCGTTGCCGATTGCAAAGCCAAGCGGTTGGCTCATATCAGAAATGATGGCCATTGTTTTTCTGCCGGTCGCGTTGCCGATTCCGACCATGGCATGAGCCAATTCCTTAGCATCTTCAGGCGTCTTCATAAACGCTCCTTCACCTGTTTTCACGTCCAAGACAATGGCGTCGGCTCCTGCAGCGATTTTTTTGCTCATGATGGAGCTCGCAATCAACGGGATGCTGTTGACAGTTCCAGTTACATCACGCAATGCATACATTTTTTTATCGGCAGGAGTCAAGTTGCCGCTTTGTCCGATAACCGCCAATTTATGGTCGTTCACTTGTTTGATGAAATCCTCTGTTGACAATTCAACGTGGAATCCATCAATCGCCTCTAATTTATCGATTGTACCGCCGGTATGGCCAAGGCCGCGTCCGCTCATTTTTGCAACAGGAACGCCGCAAGCTGCCACTAATGGACCCAGAACAAGAGTCGTTGTATCGCCGACACCGCCCGTGGAATGCTTGTCGACTTTGATTCCGTCAATTGCAGAAAGATCGATCTGGTCGCCTGATTCAGCCATCGCCAATGTCAGGTCAGCCCGTTCGCGCTCAGTCATGTTTTGGAAATAAACAGCCATCAGAAAAGCACTCATTTGATAATCTGCGATGTCGCCACTTGTATAGCCCGTGATAACGAACTTAATTTCTTCAGTCGACAGCTCGTGGCCGTCTCTTTTCTTTTCAATCAAATCTACCATTCTCATGAATTTTACCACCTTCTTGGTTTTGTTTTAAATCAGGTGAATCAACGTTTATTGGACTATCCGTTTAACCGGGCCAAAAAGCTTTTGCCAAATTTCGGCATTGCCACTGAAAAGTTTTCAGCGATCGTCGCGCCGATATCCGAAAATGTTTTGCCGGTTTCCAGCTGTTCGCCGCCTGTGAAGCGCGGAGAATAAGCCAATAACGGAACATATTCACGCGTATGATCTGTCCCTGGGAAGGTTGGATCGTTGCCGTGGTCGGCTGTAATAATCAATAAGTCGTCCTGCTGCATTTTTTCCAGCACTTCCGGTAAGCGGGCATCAAATGCCTCAAGCGCATCGCCATAACCTTGCGGATCTCTGCGATGGCCGTAAAGCGCATCGAAATCTACTAAGTTCAGGAAGCTCAATCCATTAAATTCTTCACCTACGACTTGCACAAGTTTATCCATGCCGTCCATATTGTCTTTCGTACGCAAAGCTTTCGTGACGCCTGCTCCGTTATAAATATCATCTATTTTTCCGATAGCGATCACGTCTTTGCCGCCATCTTTCAATTCGTTCATTACACTGCGTTCAAAAGGCGCCAACGCATAGTCATGACGATTCGATGTCCGTTTGAAAGCTCCAGGCTGTCCCAAGAATGGGCGTGCAATGACGCGGCCAACCAGGTATTCAGGTTCCAACGTCAGTTCGCGTGCAATTTCACAGATGCGATAAAGCTCTTCGAGTGGAATGATTTCTTCATGAGCTGCAATCTGCAAGACCGGATCAGCAGATGTATAAACAATGATTGCGCCTGTTTCCATATGCTGTTGGCCAAGCTCGTCCAGTATTTCGGTTCCGCTCGCCGGCTTGTTGCCGAGAACTTTCCGGCCTGTTTTTTCTTCCAGTTGTTGGATCAATTCTTCAGGAAAACCATCCGGATATACTTTAAAAGGTGTATCAATGTTCAAACCCATGATTTCCCAGTGGCCAGTCATGGTATCTTTGCCGACAGAAGCTTCCTGCAATTTACCATAATAAGCTGCCGGTGAGTCCGAAGATGCAAGCCCTTTCACGGGAACGATGTTTGCAAGACCCAGCTTCTCCATGTTCGGCATATTAAGTCCGCCTACCGCTTCCGCAATATGGCCTAATGTATCTGAACCTGTATCTCCAAAAGCTTCAGCGTCTGGCGCTTCGCCGATGCCCACTGAATCCAGCACTACTAAATGAACGCGTTTAAATGGTTTGATTGTCATATATGTTCCTCCTTATTTTCATTTAATTTTACCACACATCCGTCTCTCGTCGGAAGTCAGACCTCTTTTAAGCACGAGGATGAAATTGAGAATAGACATCCTTTAAACGGGTTTTGCTGACGTGTGTATAAATTTGTGTAGTCGAGATATCTGCATGTCCAAGCATTTCTTGGACGGCACGAATGTCTGCTCCGTTTTCCAATAAATGCGTCGCAAAAGAATGACGCAGCGTATGCGGCGTCAATTCTTTTTGGATTCCCGCTTTTTGGGCATGCTGCTTCAGCAGTTTCCAGAAGCCTTGGCGCGTCAGCCGTTTGCCGCGTTGATTGATGAACATGGCGTCTGTTTTTTCTCCACTCTTAAGCAACTCCATGCGTCCCACCTCTAAATATGTCTGGCATGATTTCAATGCGGATTTGCCTAAGGGAATGATTCGTTCTTTTCCGCCTTTACCAGTACATCGGACAAATCCCATTGTTAGATGGATGTCTTCTATATCCAAATTGATGCATTCACTGACACGCATTCCACTGGCATATAATAATTCCAGCATTGCCTGATCCCGCAACCCATTTGCTTTGTTGGTGGCGGGCGCCAGAATTAAAGCGTCCACTTCTTCAATTGACAGGATGTTCGGCAGCTTTTTGTCCATTTGAGGCATCTCAAGATGGACGGTCGGATCCGTTTCAACGATCCGTTCCCGAATCAGAAATTGATGGAATGACCGAATGGACGATATATGGCGTGCGACTGTCCGCGGAGTTTTGGTCGATTCTTTCAAATGGAGCAAATGATTTAAGATATGTACCCGTTCGACCTTGCTCAAGGATTCCAGCTGCTCCACTTCTTTTAAATACTGTAAATAAGCTTTTAAATCGCGTTCGTAAGACGATAATGTGTTGTCGGCAAGCTGTCTTTCAACACGGAGAAAATGCACATAATCGTCGAGTGCATCTTTGCCAAAGTTCATCTGTCTGCCTCCTTTATCTATTGCCCGGTAGGTAAATCCTAGTCTTCGTAGACATCTCACAGTTTTCCCATTCAAAAAGGACGGCCAGTATGGGCCGTCCTTTTGGCATCAGTTATTCTGATGGATTTTGAGAATTGCTGTCATTGCAGCGCCAGCAGATGCCATGAAAAGTAAGACGGTGGTCTTTAATTTGAAAATTCCAGCGTTTCTCTACTATATTCTCGACATCTTCCAATAGATCTTCCTGTATTTCATCGACTGCTCCACATTCCAAGCAGACAAGGTGATGATGAAAATGTGCTGCGCCTTCCTGACGCAAATCATAACGCGACACGCCGTCACCAAAATTTATTTTGTCGACAATTTTTAATTCCGTTAAAAGCTCCAACGTTCGGTAAACAGTTGCCAATCCAATCTCCGGTGCAATGTCTTTCACTAAAAGATAGACGTCTTCAGCACTCAGATGGTCTTCTTCATGGTCTAGCAAAACTCGAACTGTCGCTTCACGCTGTGGCGTCAATTTGTAACTCGCAGCGTGTAATTGCTTTTTAATCCGATCGATTCTGGTTTCCATGCGACGCCCTCCCTTAAACTGCCTCTATTATATCAAAAGGGAGTTCTCAATTACAACCATACTATCTGTAGTTTAATTAGAATCGTTACAAAGTGATAATTGTTTCAATTCTCAATTGATAATCGTTGCTTTGCCCACAGGACCGCAAATGCTGTTTTGGCATCATAAATTCGTTCGTCCAAAACCATTTGTTCTGCTTCTTCAATCGTTACTTCCATTAATTCCACAAATTCATCTTCGTCCAACACAGCGCCGTTTGTTGCTTTGCTTAAACCTTCTGCCGCAAACAAATGAACCACTTCGTCCGCAAATCCGGGAGATGTGGCAAAAGTTTGTATTTTAACCAATTTCTCTGCTGTGTACCCTGTTTCTTCTTCCAATTCACGCATTGCCGTATATTCAGGTGCCTCTCCCGGCTCCAGCTTTCCTGCAGGAATTTCCACCAAGGACCGTTCAAGCGCTTTACGGTATTGTTCCACTAAAACAATTTTGTTTTCGGGCGTAATAACGATGATTGCGACCGCTCCAGGATGCTCAATCAATTCACGTTTTGACGTATGGCCATTCGGAAGAGACACATCGTCAACTTTCAAGTTAATAATTTTCCCTTCATATATACGATTGGAAGAGATCGTCTTTTCTTCAAACTTTTTCATTGGAATCCTCTTTTCATTTGTTGTTTCTCTGAGGAAAAGTATACCATATAAGATACGACAGACTAAATGAGGTGCAGAAATGAAGAAACGTTTTTTGGGAAATAGCGGAATTGAGGTAAGTGAAATCGGCTTGGGCTGCATGTCCCTGCCAACAGAAAAAAAAGAAGCAGGCATCATTGTAGATGCCGCAATTGCCCATGGCATCAATTATTTCGACACGGCGGATTTGTATAACAAAGGCATCAATGAGGAGGTAGTTGGGCAATCTTTAAAGCGCCACCGAAAAGATATTGTCCTAGCCACTAAAGTGGGCAACCAATGGAATACGCATTCTGATGAGGTCAAGTGGAATCCGACAAAAGCGTATATCAAAGAACAGATTCACGCGAGTTTAAAACGCCTGCAGACAGATTACATCGACTTGTATCAATTGCATGGCGGCATGATCACGGATGATTCCGAAGAAACCATTGAGGCTTTTGAAGAATTAAAAGAAGAAGGGCTCATTCGTGCGTATGGCATTTCCTCCATCCGGCCTAACGTCATCAAACGCTTTCTCGAAAAAAGTAATATTTCTTCAATCATGATGCAATACAGCCTACTGGACCGCCGGCCGGAAGAACTTCTCGACAGCATTGGACAAGCTGGAAAATCAGTCGTTACACGCGGGTCGCTTGCGAAAGGTCTATTGACTGGTGAAGGACTTCAGCGTGCAGAAAAAATGGGCAGCTATATGGGGTATGCGGCAGAGGAATTGAAAACCACTCTTCAGAAATTATCGGCAGTCCATGACAACCTGCATGCCTTGGCATTACAGAGCGTATTGCAGCACGACACGGTCAGTTCTGTCGTCGCTGGAGCCAGTTCAGCCGATCAGCTCAAAACGACTATCCAAGCATACAAAACACCGGTTTCCACCGAGCAAATCACAGAGGCTAAAACACTGACTCGCCAAGATCTCTATCAGGATCATCGAGAATAAGCTAAACCTAACAAAAAAAACCAGCAGCAATCCGTTGTTAACCGACGGGATTGCTGCTGGTTTTCTATTTATAAAGCGACAAGTTTTCCATATCCACGATCCGGATGGCCCGTTGGTCGAATTGCTGGATCCATCCTTCATCTTCAAACTTGGCCAATTTCCGGCTGATCGTTTCCGGCGTAGTTCCGAGATAAGAAGCAAGATCTTTTCGCGACATCGGCAATCGGATCTCTTTGCTTTGGCTGGATTCAGCTTGCTGGATCAAATACAACGCAACTCTCGTCTCCGTATCTTCTGTTGTAAAACTGATCACTTGATGTTCTGCCTGATCCAGTCTCAATGAAAATTCCTTGATGATTTTCAAAGATATTTGCGGATATTTCAAAAACAAGTCGTTTATGTCTCCACTGCTGATCATACACAATTCTGTAGCTTCCATCGCTTCTGCATAAGAATCGTGGACATTGTCTGTAAAAAGAGCTAGTTCTCCTGTGAAATCACCCGGCTGCAAAATCCGGATCACCTGTTCTTTGCCACTTTCAGTCAAACGGTATACTTTCAATTTTCCTTTATGGATAATGTACAAGGAATTGGATTTTTCGCCAGCCCTGTAGAGAATTTCGCCTTTTGGCAACTTTCGCCCTTTGGTCGTAGCAGCGACTTCTTTCAGTTCGGCTTGTTCAAGATGGTTAAAAATTGGAACGATGGATACACATAGATGCTCATGTGGCGAAGATGGTTGCTTTAACCCATTGCTCTCCATACTTTCCCTCCTGTATTGATCCATATATTTAAATCTCTCCTTTAACTATACCCGAAAGATCAACCGCCTATATAAGACATGCCGATTTTCTTCCGGCTTTTGGCACTTTCTTCAGTCCGTTCATCGGAATAACGATCTCTTCTCCCGCTCCAAACTGCACCGATTGCATCAAGTAGCTGTAGATCATCCCAATCATCCCGTAGAAGTTTGCGGATATCGAATCCTTCCGTAGCGAAAAGGCACGTGTAGAATTTACCATCTGACGATAATCTGGACCTTGTACACGAAGAACAGAACGATTCTGAAACGGAAGTAATAAAACCAACTTGGGCTTCGCTGCCTTCATAACGGTACCGTTTAGCCACTTCCCCAAAATAATCTTCGTCGACAGCCGTTAATGTATAAACCGATTCGAGCTTCCGGAGGATTTCCTGTTTGGTTACGACTTTTTCAAAGCTCCAATTATTGTCATTTCCGACATCCATAAACTCAATAAAACGCAATGTGATTTCCCGTTCCTTGAAATATGCCGCCATAGGAAGGATTTCAGAATCATTGACATTTTTTTGGACCACCATATTCACTTTGATTTCAAATCCAAGAGCTTTTGCGTAGTCTATTTGTTCCAAAATATTTTCTGAGCTGACCCCTCGACCGTTCAAGCTTCCGAATAATTCCGGATCCAGTGCGTCGAGGCTGATGTTCAGCCTTCTGAGTCCCGCATCGTACAAAGCCTGGCCATGCCGTTTAAGCAGCAAGCCATTAGTGGTCAATCCGACATCTTCTACTCCTTCAACTGAAAAGATCATTTTGATCAATTCCGGCAACCCCCTGCGCAATAAAGGTTCTCCGCCCGTTAATCGGATTTTTTTAACCCCCATCGACACAAATAATCTGGTAAGCCTTTGGATTTCCTCAAAAGTCAGCAATTCCTGTTTAGGCAAAAATGCATAGTCGTCACCGAACACCTCTTTTGGCATGCAGTAAGAACACCGGAAGTTGCAGCGGTCTGTAACAGAAATGCGCAAATCCCTCATTGGACGCCCCAGTTGATCGGTCAATGGTTCCATCATCTTATCCACCTTTCTTAAACACTTCATTCGTATAAAAGAGATTTTTTGGTCTCTTGTTCATGTAGTCATCACTGGAATGGTGCCGGTTTTTTTCTTGTATTCAGAAGTGATATCAGTGAATGTACCGACATATCGGACGACTTCACCCGTATCATCCTTTACTGCACTGATATTCAACCATTGAAGGTACTCCTCGCCATTTTTGCGGCGGTTCCAAATTTCGCCTTGCCACATTCCCTTCTGCTCAATTTCCTGCCACATTTCTTTATAGAAGTCTTTTGGCTGTCTGTCGGATTTCATGATGTTTGGGTTTTGGCCGATGACATCCGATTCTTCAAAGCCGGTCAATTTAGTGAAAGCCGGATTCACCGTTTTTATTTTTCCGGAAATGTCTGTCACCAAAATGCCTTGTCCGGTTGACTTGAAAACTTCGGCCGCCAGCTGCAGACGGTCCTGGTAGTACATCCAGACAACCAGCACGAGA
This sequence comes from Planococcus beijingensis, assembly GCF_016820615.1. NCBI lineage: Bacteria > Bacillati > Bacillota > Bacilli > Caryophanales > Caryophanaceae > Planococcus > Planococcus beijingensis. The sequence continues at coordinate 986,909 of NZ_JADHDZ010000001.1, read as the reverse complement.
CTCGCCAATGCTACTTGGGAGAGGAGCATGAATCCGATTGAATATTGGCCCGTAACTGAAAAGATAATCGACAGCATAATCGGTGGGAAAAATCCACCGAGGCCACCCATCATGGATACGATTCCGTTTGCAATACCGGCCTGCTTATTGAAGTAAAACGGCACTAGTTTAAAGATTACGCCGTTGCCAATACCCGCACTTACTGCAATAGCCAGCGTACCGACTGTGTAAATTCCGATTGTTGGAGAAAAAGCCAACACGATCGCAGCGATGGTATAGATGAAGAACGTCCCCATCAACAGCAGCAAAGGCTGCAGTTTATCGGCAAGCCATCCGCCTACCGGCCGAAGAAAAGTCGCAAGTGCGATAAAGCCGGCAGTCCGCATGCCCGCGTCCACTTTTTCCAGTCCGAAATTGCTGACAAGGAAGTTGGGCAGATAAATCGTAAATGCTACAAAAGAGCCGAATGTGATGAAATAGAACAAGGAAAAGAACCAAATTTTTTCATTTTTATAAACACCCTTAATCTGCTCAATAATAGGGGTTTTCACTTTCGGTTCATGGCGGTCACCAAAGAAGAAATTCAATGCTGCAAAAATCAGCAACAGGATCAGGTAGATCTTGACAGTGTTTGACCAGCCAATCTGTGTGGCAATCAGTGGAGCAGAAAATGTAGTGACGGCTGTACCGATGTTACCGGCACCATAAATTCCGTTGACGAGTCCGTGTTTCTCCTTCGGATAGTATTTCGGAAGCGAGGTTACCCCTACTGAAAAGACTGCTCCGCCGATTCCCAGGAATAATCCACTGATGATGAGGTCTGTAAAACTGGAGGCTTCACTTAAGTAAAAGACCGGAAACAAAAGCAGGATAAAACTTACTAGAAAAATAATTCGCGCTCCAAAGACATTGGCGTAATAGCCAAGTGGAATCCGCAGAATTGAGCCCAGAACAACCGGCACAGCCGTTACGATAGCCAGTCTTTCTGGAGCTATGGTTATATCTTCGCTGATAAATGGAATCAGGGAAGATATAATCACCCACACCATAAAACCGACCACGAGATTCATTGTTTGAAGGGGCAATTGCAGTTTCTTGATCATCAAAATCACCTTTTCCACTGAATTTTCTGTACGATTTTTTCATATTGATTCCCTGCCTTCATTGTATCCCGAGAGTACCTGCATTTTAATAAGGGAGAGCCCTTCTACTGGGAGGGGAAACCCTTAAATTAAGAAAAGCGCAAGCGCCCGTTTAGTCCCGACCAGCGCTGGAGGAAATGCCGGTAATGGCGTTTCTTGCCATTGTCGGTATTGCCGAAGCGACTCGAGGGACTGGGCGCTGGAGTCTGAAAAAATAAGAAAAGCGCAAGCGCCTAATCTCTTGACCAATAAAAAAAGGCTGTCCCAAAATCATTTTTTATGATTTTGGGACAGCCCCTCAAGCTTTTCAGGTGATAAGGGTATTCAGTTTTTTGTATAATTCATCCTGATCGGCTGCTTTCATGGCTTTTTCAGCCATCGGAAACAGCACGGTTTCCTCTTTCATGAAATGGACCGTCAAGACTTCAAATGCCTCTGCCGCATCCTGAGCGACTGTCTTCATCTGTTCCAATGTCAATAAGTCGATATTGTCACGGGTATGGTGAAAGAAATGACCGATATACGCATCGATCTCCTGATGCTCGTCTTGAATACCGACGAGCGGGCCCTGCTCGAATCCGATATAATTTCCTAATGCGGGAAAAAAGAATTCTTCTTCTTTGTCCGTATGATTTTTAAAAGGCTCAATAAACTCAAAAAGTTTTTGGCGTAAAATCTTCATGTTTTCACGGCCAGCTTCCAGGCTAAGCCCTTCATCTTCAAAAGACAGGACCAGCGCATGCCATTCATTCATTAAGAACGTTAAATAAGCATGTTCATTTTCCAATAGCCTCATACCAGGTTCCTTAAAACGAAGCTCTGATTTTTCTGTCATCAAAAGACCAACTCCCAGCTTTTCGTCAAAAATTCAATAGTTTTTTCTTTAATACGTATTCCACTAATTCAGGCCTGCTCTTCAACTGGAGCTTTTCCATAATTTTTGCTTTATGGGCTTCGACCGTTTTTACAGAAATGAAGAGCTTTTGGGCAATTTCCTTATTGCCATAACCCTTCGCAACCAATGGCAGAACTTCGATCTCCCTTTTGGACAATAATTCAAAAGGATCCGATTCTTTTACTTTGTGGTCTTTATTGACTAATTCGCGTACCAATGAAGTAGCCATTTTGGGATGGATGTAGGTTCCACCATTGTAGATGACGCGAATGGCCTGAAGCAATTCTTCATCCGGCGCACTTTTCAACATATAACCCGAAGCGCCATTTTTTAATACATGAAACAAATACTCTTCATCATCATGCATCGTCAGCACAAGAATCTTGGTTTCAGGAAAATCTTCCTTGATCTTCCCTGTCGCCACTAATCCGCTCTCGCCAGGCGGCATGCTCAAATCCAGCAGCAGCACATCCGGCTGATGCTTGGCTACCATCTGGTAAGCTTCAATTCCATCAGCTGCCATGGCGATCACTTCCATATCCTCTTGGAAATTGAGGATCATTGAAAACCCACTGCGCACAATCGCGTGGTCATCCGCTATGACTATCTTCATTTCGCCACCTCCCGCTTTTCGTCTAAAGGCACACGCAAATGCACGGTCGTTCCTTTACCGACTTCAGAATCGATGGTTACATTTCCCGATACCAATTCAGCTCGTTCGTTCATGCCATAAAGGCCAAGCCCTGTGCCCATCGGATGGTCTCCAACGATAAAACCTGCACCTTTGTCTTTTACGCTCAACTGCAAGCTATCCCCTTCTTCGAATAAATGAACTTGGATAGTCTCCACTTGCGCATATTTTATCGCATTCAAAACAGCTTCCTGGCAGATCCGATACAATACGGTTTCGACTTCATTTTCATAACGGGTCTTTTTGACTGTCGACTTAAAATCAATGGTTAAACCGAAACTTTCCTCCACCCGTTTAAAGTGGGAACGGAAAGCCGCCTCCAGCCCAAAGTCATCAAGCGCTGAGGGACGCAGTTCTACAGACAGATTACGGATATCGTCCATCAACCGGATTAATGTTGACGTACTTTCATTGGTTTTCTTCAAGACTTCTGTGTCATCTGTCATGTATTTAAGTGCACGCAAATCCACGACCGCACTTAAAAGTTCTTGCGCAACGCTGTCATGCAGCTCTCTTGAAATCCGCTTGCGTTCATTTTCCTGGGCTTTAATGACATTTTTCATCATTTTGTTTTGCTGCAGTTTGTTTTGCGTTTCAAATTGCATCGACAAATCCCTTAAGATGAAGACCCTCGTGCCTTTTTCCGCATCGATAACATGGAAGGTTGCTGCGTACGGAACAATGCCTTTTCCGACTGTTTCCAAAAAAACCTGAAAAGAGGTGAAGTCCTCATGATTGGAACTTGTGAAATAACAGTCTTTGCAGGTTGTCAGATCGCTTTCGCTGGTATACCCTCTGCAGACATTGCATAAGGCGTTTTCGGCTCCTTTTTTCAGCTGTTCCAGCACATGGTCATCCATTATATTTTCTGCTGCCGGGTTCATTGAAATGGTACTGCCTTCGCTCGTAAAAAAGAAAATTGCTTCTGTGCTGTTTTCGTACATCTTCAGCATGAGATCAATCAATTGATCTTTTTTCCCCGAAATCAATTCCACATCAATTCCTTCCCGTCCAGCGTTCCTATGTCGGATTTAGACATGCTGATCAGCATCTGCAATCTTTCCGGTGTCATCAAATGGGGTTCTCTAAAGCCGCCCAACAGCACCCCTACCACTCTTCCGCTATGCCATAACGGAGCAGCGCCAATACTCTTTAGGTTTTCAAGTTTTAAAATAGGATAGTTGAATAAATCTTCCTTTGCTGCAAATTTTTCCACATCAGCCACCAGAATAGGTTTGCCATTCTTAAAAACGCCTCCCGCTATTCCTTTGCCTGATTGCAGCACTACTTTTTTTATGCGTTCACTTATGTTGCCTGAAATGTATTGCCATTTTAATACATGCAAGTTTTCCGCCGGTTCGACTAAAGCAAGCGCAATAATATCACAACCAAGAGCTTCCCGGATTTTTTCAATTTGCAATTGATATTCTTCTGTATAATCCATGCTTTTGTCTCCTATTAAACTAAAAAGAGAACATCTCTTTAATTTGTTGGTTTATGTCTCCTGTACAGGATATAACTTCTGCCTACATAATTCAACGGTACACTCCAAACATGCACAAGACGGGTAAACGGCCAAAAAGCAAATATGGCAAAGCCTGTTAAAACATGAATTTTAAACGACCAAGGCACGTCTGCCATGATAGCCGGATTTGCTCTAAACAAGAACAAATCCCTGAACCAGACTGAAATCGTCATGCGATAATCGAAGTCGGGCTGCACTACATTCGTGACCAACGTGGCATACATTCCGACGAACACAATGAACAAAAGCAGTGAGTTTACTGCAAGATCAGAAAAAGAACTTAATTTGCGGACACTGGACAGCGAAAAGCGTCGAAAAGTGAGAATAATCATGCCGATCAACGTCATGAAACCAAAAATCCCACCGATATAGATAGCACCGATATGATACAAATGATCATTGACGCCAATAGCATTCATCCAGGCAATCGGAATTGCCAACCCTCCGATATGGCCAAAAATGACAGGAATAATGCCAAGGTGAAACATCAAGCTGCCAATCATTAATTGTTTTTTTTCAATAAATTCACTGGATTTGGCTGTCCAATGAAATTTATCAACTCGGTAGCGATAGATGTGCCCAAAAACGAAGATGGCCATGCAGAGGTAAGGAAAGACCACCCAAATTAATCTATCAAGCGTTTCCATCGACAGGCACCTCCTGCTCGATACAGACTTTAAACGTTTCACGCAATCCTTTGACAAGATGGAAATAGGGGCTGTCTTTTTTCTCAAGTGATTTCAACAGATGATAGGTTCCATCCTCCAAAACGGCAATCAGCATCTGGAAACTCTGAGGCGCCCGTGGATCCCCCAGCCACTCAGCTGCATAAAGAAATTCGCAAATGAGTGGCAGGAAATCGGATAATTCCGAATCCGGCATTTCAAGACCGAACATTTCATACGAGACTTTCAGTTTAGCAAGCATCTGGCCCCGTTCTTTGGCATCTTCAAACTTGAAATACGTCATGAACAGCGTGCTGTCTTTGTCAAAATCAAAAATATCGGTATACATTTCCTGGATTTCATCCAAGCTCAATTCATGCATCAGTTCCCAATATTGCTGAACATACTTATACGCCGGATGATCCGCATCGAATGATTCCTCAATCAACGATGGATGAAAATCAAGCTTCTGCGGATAGGTCAAGTGATGGGCAAAAAAACCGAATGACGATTTATAACGATATAGTTTCTCTAAATTAATCACGCCATATACCTCCGTAGAAGTTTTCTTCATAAATTTCTTTACCGGTTTTCGTAGCTGTTCCAGTTGGGCTTGGCGTTGCCGGGCCACAACTGTCACAGGATCCACCGGAGTCAGTTCCCCATCCTCCCATGCCTTCTGTATCAAACCCTTCCATCCCCTGCGCACGGTACGGATTGACACGTCCTTCTCTATGCGTACTTGGAATGACGAAACGATCCTCATATTTGGCGATTGCCAGAAGGCGGTACATTTTCTCAGTCTGATGGGCTGTCATGCCGATCCGTTCCAGGCGGCTTTCATCGAATTCCTTGCCAGTTGTCTTGGCACGCATATACGAGCGCATCATTGCCATGCGCTGCAGCGATTTCTTAACTGTTTCCGTATCGCCGGCCGTCAGCATATTCGCCAAATACTGAATCGGGGTCCGCATTTCTTCGATTGCCGGGAAAATCATATCCGGATTTTTAATAGAATCTTTGCCTTCAAAATAGTTCATGATTGGACTAAGCGGCGGCACATACCAAACCATCGGCAAAGTCCGGTACTCCGGATGTAACGGGAAAGCGAGTTGATGTTCAATCGCCAGTTTGTAAACCGGCGAGTTCTGCGCTGCTTCTATCCAGTCTTCTGATATGCCATCTTTTCTGGCCATCGCAATCATTTCAGGATCAAACGGGTCAATAAATAAGTCACATTGCGCTTTGTATAAATCTTTTTCGTCTGGTGTGGAAGCCACTTCCAGCACGCGATCTGCATCATACAAAAGCACCCCTAAATAACGGATGCGGCCCGTACAGGTTTCTGAGCAAACGGTTGGCAGCCCCGCTTCGATCCGCGGAAAGCAGAATGTGCATTTCTCGGCTTTATTGGTTTGCCAGTTAAAGTAAACTTTTTTGTAAGGGCAGCCTGTCATACAATAGCGCCAGCCTCGGCAAGCTTCCTGGTCGACCAGGACGATACCATCTTCTTCGCGTTTGTAAATCGCGCCAGAGGGACATGATGCTACACAGCTCGGATTCAGGCAGTGTTCACAAAGTCTTGGTAAATACACCATAAACGCTTTATCGAAATTGAATTTGATTTCTTCTTCGATTTTTTGGATATTCGGATCCAACGGTCCCGTAATATGCGCTCCTGCCAGATCATCTTCCCAGTTCGGACCCCATTCAAGGTCCATCTTCTTCCCAGTGATGGCTGAATGTGCACGTGCAACCGGTGAGTGTTCCAATTCTCCAGCGTTGGTCAAATGCTCATAATTATATGTCCAAGGCTCATAATAATCCTTCATTTCCGGCATATCCGGGTTGTAAAAGATTTTCCCCAACGCGACTTTTGATAATTTATTCCCTGACTTCAATTCCAGTTTCCCTTTGCGGAGCTGCCAGCCGCCTTTATAAAGTTCCTGATCTTCCCAGCGCTTCGGATACCCGATGCCAGGTTTTGTTTCCACGTTGTTGAACCACATATACTCTGCACCTTTACGGTTGGTCCACGTGGTCTTACACGTGACACTGCAGGTATGGCAACCGATACATTTATCCAAATTCATCACCATCGCTACTTGCGCTTTAATCTTCAAGCCAGTCAACCTCCTTCATTTTCCGAACTGCCACGTATTCATCGCGCTGATTACCGATAGGGCCGTAGTAATTGAAGCCGTAACTGAGCTGAGCATATCCGCCGACCATTTGAGTCGGTTTGAGGTGAATGCGGGTCGGCGCGTTATGGCTGCCGCCACGGGTATCCGTAATTTCAGAACCAGGCACTTGAATGTGTTTGTCTTGAGCGTGGTACATGAACATCGTACCCCTCGGCATCCGGTGGCTGACGACAGCGCGCGCTGTGACAACGCCGTTTCGGTTATACACTTCGAGCCATGCATTATCGTCGATATCGTGTGCTTTTGCATCTTCGTTGTTGATCCAGACAGTCGGACCGCCGCGGAATAGCGTCAGCATATGCTGATTATCCTGATAGGTGGAGTGGATATTCCATTTGCCGTGAGGCGTCAAATAACGCAGCACCAGCGAATCAACGCCGCCTCTTATCTTTTTATCATTCTTGCCGAATACCATCGGCGGTAATGTCGGTTTATAGATTGGCAAAGCTTCGCCGAACTGCTGGAAAATTTCATGGTCGATATAGAAATGCTGTCGGCCTGTCAATGTCCGGAATGGCACTAAACGCTCAATATTTGTTGTGAATGGAGAATACCGTCGCCCCATTTTATTGGATCCACTGAACACCGGCGTCGGAATAACTTCACGCGGTTGGACAGTGATACTTTGGAACGTGATTTTTTCTGCTGCGCGGTCTGCTGAAATATCCTTCAACTCTACGCCTGTATCTTTTTCTGCTTCAATATATGCTTTTTGTGAAACACGTCCGTTTGTTGCCGATGAAAGGTTCAGCATGGCATCCGCCACTTGTCGAGCCGTTTGGATTTTTGGCAAACCATTTTTGATGGTTTCATCAAAGAACGTACCGTTGATGTGCTTCAATTCCTCATACTCATCCGCTACAGAGAAGCTGACACCATGCGCACCGGTTTTGCCGACAGCTAAATTAGGTCCCAAGGTAATGTATTTGTCATGTATTTTGGTGTAATCCCGCTCTACAATACTGAAATTCGGCATTGTTTTGCCAGGAATTGCTTCGATTTCCCCTTTAGTCCAATCTTTAACGACACCCATCGGCTGTGAAATTTCACTTTTTGTATCATGTGCAAGAGGGGTGATGACCACATCTTTATAGACGCCAGGCAAATGTGTTTTCGCCATCTCTGAGAATCTTTCAGCTAATTTAGCGTAGATATCCCAATCAGAACGGGATTCCCACAGGGGGTTGACTGCCGGATTAAATGGATGTACAAAAGGATGCATATCAGTTGAAGACAGATCGGTCTTTTCGTACCAAGTCGCTGCAGGCAAGACAATATCTGCGTATAGAGGAGTCGAAGTCATCCGGAAATCAAGTGCAACCATAAGATCCAGTTTGCCTTCAACATCTTCCCTCCAAACGATTTCTTCTGGTTTTTCATCGACGTTCGGTTCAGCCAACAAGCCATCTTTGGCACCTAACAGATGCTTCATAAAGTATTCCTGGCCTTTAGCAGAACTCGAAATTAAGTTGGAACGCCAGATGAACAGTGTTCTCGGAAAGTTCTCCGGTGCACCTGGATCTTCCACCGCAAATTTCGTTTTACGGGAAATAACTTCTTCCACTGCGTAATCGATAATCTCTTTATTGGTCTTTGCACCTTTTTCAGCAGCTTCTTCTGCAAACAGCAAGCTATTTTTATTGAATTGTGGATATGAAGGAAGCCATCCTAATCGTGCTGCCAGCACATTATAGTCAGCCGGGTGCTGATAGGCGACATCTTCTGCCAGAGGGGACGTCAACACATCTACGCCACTTTCCTCATATCTCCATTGTTCTGTTGCAAAATAGAAGAAGGAAGTTGCATTCTGCAGTCTTGCAGGGCCTTGCCAATCTTTCGCGAAAGCCACAGTCGACCATCCTTCAATCGGACGGCATTTTTCCTGTCCGACATAATGCGCCCATCCACCACCATTGACGCCCTGGGAAGCTGTCAGAATGACCAGGTTCAAAATTGCGCGGTAAATCGTGTCGCTGTTAAACCAATGGTTGATGCCAGCGCCCATGATGATCATCGAGCGTCCGCCTGTATCGATCGAGTTTTGTGCAAATTCACGTGCAATCTGCGTAACGATTGATGCTTTGACGGATGTCACTTTTTCCTGCCATGCAGGAGTATAAAATGAGGTTTCATCGTCGTAGCCTTTTGCATTATATTCACTTTCCGTACGAATAATTCCGTATTGGCTCATCATCAGATCATAAACAGTTGCCGCGTAGCGTTCTGTACCATCTGCCAATATTACTTTTCTTGCAGGAATAACCCGCTTGAAGACGCCATTTCCCTGATTATCGAAATACGGGAAGACGATTTCCTTCCATTCTTCCTGGTGGCCAACAACACTCATAGCCGGGTCCACTTTGGAGCCATCTTCATTTTCGAGAATCAGGTTCCATTTTTTCTCTTCTTCCCACCGCTGCCCCATCGTGCCATTCGGCACCATCAATTTATCCGCAGCTTCGTCGAAAATGACCGGTTTCCATTCTGCATGCTCTGATGTATCTCCCAAATCGCTGGCGCGCAAGAATCGTCCACCTTTTAATGTATCTTCATGCGGATCCAATAAAATCATAAATGGCATATCCGTATATTGTTTCGCATAATTGATGAACATCGGCTCTTGGCGCTTTTGATAGAATTCATCCAGAATAACGTGCGTCATGGCTTGAGCTAGTGCTGCATCCGTTCCAGGGTGAGGAGCCAGCCAATTATCGGCGAATTTAACATTCTCTGCATAATCAGGAGCTACCGATACCACTTTTGTTCCTTTATAGCGGACTTCTGTCATGAAATGCGCATCCGGTGTTCTGGTCATTGGAACATTCGATCCCCACATCATCAAATACCCGGCGTTATACCAATCCGATGACTCCGGTACATCTGTCTGTTCTCCCCATATTTGTGGAGATGCAGGTGGGAGATCCGCATACCAATCATAAAAACTAAGCATTTCACCACCAAGAAGTGAAATAAATCTTGCTCCTGAAGCGTAGCTGACCATCGACATCGCTGGAATTGGCGTAAAGCCAGCCACGCGGTCTGGTCCGTATTTCTGTATGGTGTAGATCAATTGTGCTGCGATCAATTCCAAAGCATCTTCCCAATTGACGCGGATGTGTCCGCCTTTTCCACGGGCAGATTTATAGAACATCGCTTTCTCAGGATCTTCTACAATACTTGCCCATGCATCCACCGGGTTCGGGTGGCTGGCTCGCGCCACTTTCCAAAGACGCCAAAGTTTACCGCGCATATAAGGGTATTTCACTCGCAGCGGACTGTATTCATACCAGGAAAATGTAGCACCCCTTGGACAGCCGCGCGGTTCAAATTCAGGCATATCAGGTCCGCAGGAAGGATAATCGATCTGCTGATTTTCCCACGTGATGATTCCATTCTTCACGAATACTTTCCAACTGCATGATCCTGTACAGTTTACTCCGTGTGTGGTGCGGACTACTTTATCGTGCGACCATCTTTGGCGGTACATATTTTCCCAATCCCGGCTTTTTTCCTCCAGGATGGACCAACTGCCCGAATAACTTTCGACTGGTTTAAAGAAATTCAATCCAAATTTTTTCTTCATCGCGTATACCCACTCCTTCTCATGAATGAAAACTATTGAAGGGAATCAATTACAAATTCATTCGTATGCTTTTATTATGTTAGTCCCCCATACAAGTTCCCATTAGGGAATGTCCTACAGAAGCACTGGAATTCCCTTGTTCATTGAAAACTGCAAAAATACTGTTTAGCCCAAAATTTCCATATTCCATTATTTATCGAGGGTTTCCGATAAGCTGTCCAATAAAATCAGGTTGTTTTTCATTGAGATATGCCTCAAGACAGTGAATTCCAGCAGATTCTTATTTTCTCCAATGAAAAACCGAAAAAAAATGCCGATTTCCATCTATTTTTCCAGCTTCAAAACTCCCCGTTTCTCATCGGATAAGGGAGTTCCCTCTTTCACCAAAGGAAATGCCCTAGCTGGAAAATCAGCGGTTTTTGGCATGTTATACTGAAAAAAAATGAGGGGAATGAATGACTATGTCAGGACCATCTTTGCGCCAGCTGCATGCCCATCATGCCATCCATGAAGGCGCCTTATCTGGAGCAGTAACTAAAACAGAAGAAGTTGAAGATTTATTGAGAGCTAAAGAATACGAAGTTGCCCATCAAGCGGCGGATCATTTGCTGGAGTATTGGGAAACACGGATCATCAGCCATGCGGATGCAGAGGAAGAAGGATTTTATCAGGAAATGATCGACCAGAAACCAGAACTCAAGCAAACAGTGGCTGATTTGACACGCGATCATGATATCTTGCGCATCATTGTGGCTGACATCAAAATATTGCTTGCAGAAGAAGGCCTCAGCTATGAGGTCATGAAACAGTTTCATGCACTTTTGGTAGTGAACGCCATCCATAGCCGCGATGAAGAACGTCTGCTGCTTCAGGAGCCTTCTATATGATAAAGGCGATTGGCAGAAACGAGCTTTGCCATTGTGAAAGCGGCAAAAAATATAAAAAATGCTGTGGGACGGGCGGATCCTCCAAGCTGATGATTGAAGAACAAAACAAAGTACTGCAAGGGACGCTTCGGGATTTTTTTGAAAATAATCCCCGTCGGTCAGAACAGAAAGAATTGGTGAAATGGAAAGATAAAGTCGAAAACCTTCTCGTCCCACTTTACGGAGAAGATAAATCGAATGGCATTATCGGAGATATCTTTTTCTTTTCTGAACGCGTCGATGTATGGAATAGTTTTATTGAACGGAAGATCATCAAGGAAGAAAGAATGCAAATCAAACTGATCCTTGAATCCTGGCTTAACCCACTGTTTATGGCCGGCGAAGTTCTTTCCGTTTCCAATTACCAAGCTCAAGTCCGTGATTTGCTGACTAAAGATATTATGGAAATTGAAGTTAATGAGTCTTTTCCGGTTGAAGCTGGAAACATAGCCACCGGTTTCTATTTGCCCGATGTCCGGATAGGCGAGCATTTCATGATGGTGTTGAACAGCCTGACGGTTGCTGTTAAAGTGAAACCGGAAAGTGTCCGAAAGCTTCAGGAGATGTATCAGTCATCCGAAACGGCAAACGCAAAGGAATTCTACAGCCGGAACATTTTGGCTGTTTACCAGCTCCTAAGCAGTGGCCTTCTGAGCACCGAAAAAGTCGCTTATGCTGTTCTTGAAACTGTGGAGGAATTGGAGAATTTCCTAATTGCCCATGATTTGAAGAGTGACGAATTAATCGAAGCCTTCTTTCATTACGCAGAACCCTTAGCAATAATTCCTAAAGAAGCGGTCGCCGGCGCAGTCCAATTTGCCATCGATCACCAATTGGTGAAGCTCGACTGGAAGACTGAAGAAACCGCACAGCATTTTGGCGTGGATACAGAAGGACTGACACTTTTCAAAAATGACCTCGGTTCTTTTTATCACACCGCCAAAAGCAAAGAAGACCCAGAGAAAGGAGCCGTTTATGCATTTGAAGTCGGAACGGATCCCAAAGGCAATGAACTGCAGAATTGGCAATTATATATGCATTTGAAAAATGCGACCATTACAAGTGAAAATGAATTGAAACGCCAGATGGAGTACTACCACAGCAAATCCTATGAACCGAAAACCAAAGCTGAAAAAGCTCAACTTCTTGCCTACAGTGCCTATACAACTATAAATCGGACCAGCCAAGTGGAGCAGATTCAGAGGTTGGATCCCCAAAATACAGATGCCTTCCTACTGGCAGCTGAAATGGAAGAGAATTTGTCCTTAAAAGAACAATTGCTTCAAAAAGCGGTTTCCAGCGGAAAAGAACGCTTTGAACCGGAAATGGATGTAGCTTGGTTGTACGTTCCAAACCGGCCGTATTTGAGATCCCTATTTTTGCTTGGAAATTTCTATTGGGAGCAAGCCCGCTTCGAAGAGGCTTTCCCTATTTATTATGAGGTGCTGCGTTTGAACCCAGGAGATCATCAGGGGGTAAGATATTTAGCGGTTTCGGCGTTAATCGCCTTGGGCCGCCTTAAAGAAGCCGAGAGTCTGATCAGCCATTACGAAGAAGAACTCAACGATAATGCATTCTATGCTTGGTTGAGGTGGTCTATGGAGCGGCAGAAAGGAATACTTTCCCAAACTGCTCAAACGACTTATATAGAAGCCATCGATCAAAATCCATACGTAAAGAAATATGTCGAACAACGGATTGCCGCTTTGCCTTATCCGAAATCGTCTGTCATCACCCCACGTTCTCCTGAAGAAGCAGGGCTAATCTGGACGTTTTTGGCACCTACTCTCGAGAATCTGTAAGCAAGATTCGAATCAGCAGAATAACTGAATAAATCAAAAAAGAGGCTGTTCTTCTTTAATAGAAGATGCAGCCTCTTAATTTATTCAGCTATTGATTGAACTTGTTTGATTGTCGTCTTTTGCAGAATCAAAATTCCCTTGACCAACCCTTTGGCGAATTTCATCTTCAGTTAACTTTCTTCCGATGGGTCCTGTCGGAATATCAGTGGAACTATTCTCTCTTTCCGCACGTTCCACTCGCGCAAAACCTGCATTCGTTTCACGGCCAATCCGTTCTCTTTCAGCCCTGCTTGAATAAGTTTCTTCCGGTTTTTTTTCATCAGCCATTGAAGTTCCTCCTTTTAATGATTGTCAACTAATTTTCCATCAAGCAGAAGTGTGGGTGGATACATATTCACCATAACATCATTTTTCTGATTATTCAAAACAGAAGAAAATTTATGGAATAATTTTGACTCAGTTTTCTTTTGGCATTTTAGGGATAAATCGGACCCTCAACAACAATTTTTCCGATAGTTCGCCCTGTGAGCAGGATCTCATAGGCTTCTTTTAATGTCTCTGGATAGAGAGGCGCAAGTTTTTTGGACATTGTCGAACGAATTTCCCCTTCATCCACCCAATCTGCTAACTGGTTCAGAATATGATGCTGTGAAATCATATCCTCTGTTTGATACACTGAGCGCGTATACATCAACTCATAGGAAAAGCTGACCGATTTTGAAAAAAAAGCTGGATGAAGCGGCTTCATTGCCGGTAAGATCGAACAGATTTTACCTTGTGGAAGGATAGCATTAGCCATGCTCTCCATGTGGTCATCGATATTGGTTAAACAGAATATATAATGAAACCCCGAAATACCCAAAGCTTCCAATTGCGGTTCAAAAGCTTCGTGATGATTGATGATAAAGTCTGTTTTATGATTCAACGCCCACTCTTTTGATTCTGGACGGGAAGCAGTTCCTACGACAGTCAATCCGGCTAATTTAGCCATTTGAGTGGCCACAGATCCCACCCCGCCTGCTGCACCGATAATCAAGATTACTTTTTCTTTGTTATCAGTCGGATTCCGTGATACACCAAGCCGATCAAAAAGCGCTTCGCTGGCTGTGACGCTGGTCAGAGGCAGTGCTGCAGCTTCCGCAAAACCGATGCTTTTCGGCTTCTTTCCAACAATCCGCTCATCTACCAGCTGGACTTCGCTAAGGCTTCCCTGCGCAATGCTTGTACCGGCATAAAACACTTCTTCTCCCACCTGAAACAACCTGCAGTCATCCCCTGTTTCTACAACAATTCCTGATGCATCACGTCCAACGACCGTTAATGTCTGATCATCTTCCCCTTTGGCGTCACGAGTCCGCAGATCCGTCGGATTGACCGATACCGCACGGACTTCAACAAGCAAATTTCTTCCTGCCGCTTTTGGACGGTCAATTTCAACCTTCTCAAAATTCGGCGCTGCTGTTTTCGATCCTGGATTATAAAAGCCCAATACATTCATCTTATCTTTACTCACTTTACTTCGCCGCCCTTTCAATCTTATGAATATTTATTGATAAATCTCCAGTCATTGTACTCTTCCCTCTAAATAGGTTCAAAAATTTTGCCTTTTTTTATGACAATGTTATCCAACTATAAAGCAGGTAATCCTGCCTTGTTTTATCCCATGTAAGCTGAAGGTAATGCTTCAGATAATTAAATATTCTAAAAATATGGAAAATTAAGTTGTTTTTTATTTTTTATTTGTTATTATGAATAAATAGGTTCACTAAAAAATAAAAGAAAGGATATATATCCCTGGTAAACTATTTTTTTATAATTAATTTTGTTTATTTAAGTCTTTTTTACCTACTAAACACGCAACACCCATTAAAGGAGGACAACAGATGATTAAAAAGTTTTTCACCACCACAGCGGCAGTAGCTTTAGTGCTAACCAGTGTTTCGTTAACTCCACTGGCAGCCCCGCAAAAACCAGAACAGGTAAAGCCTGCTAATTACTCAAAAGATGTCAGCCTTACCCCCACCTTAGAGGCTATTGTAAAAGATTCAACAGGGGCAGGCATCAAAACCGTCGATTTCAAAAAAGGATTCAAATATGATTTTGCAGGCAAAGGGATAACCGGCTTTGCAAATGATTCAGCCGACAACCCGATTACTGTGCCGATCCAAACAAATGCCGCTCCTTTAACGGGTGAACAAATAAAAGCGATGGCAGCTGACGACAGAAAAACAGCCGTCACCAAAAGCAGCAACGGCTTTCCTTCTCAACGTTTTGTAGTTGACGTCTCCAAGGACTTGGCAGCCGGCAACGCGATCCAGCTGTATTGGGAAGGAAAAACTTTGGCAAGTGGTTTAGCCAATCTTTCAGCATGGGATTATAAAGCGGGCAACTGGGTCGCTTTGAACCAGGCGGAAGGAAATGCAAAGGGCGAAGAAATTGTCCTGAAAGCTGAAATTGATAAAGAGAGATTCGTCAAAGATGGAAAAGTTCAGGCCATGGTCCACGATTCCGGAACGCTGACAGATTCCAAAGATGAAGACTTCTCTATGGTCTGGTTTACGGATACCCAATACTATGCACAGGATTTCCCTGAAGTCTGGACATCCATGACAGACTGGATGATCGACGAATACAAAAAAGGAACTTATGAGTACGCCATGCATACCGGAGACCTTGTCAATAATGTAATCGATGAGGAACAATGGAAAGTTGCAGAGGAAAACTTGGATCGGCTCGATGCTGCCAACATTCCGTATGGGGTACTAGCCGGTAACCATGATGTAGGAATCGACACCCTCAACAAAACTTATGATTATTCCATTTTCGCGAGATACGCTGGAATCGATCGCTTTAAAGACAAATCGTGGTTTGGTGAAGCAATGAACGAAGAAAATCAAAACCATTACGATTTGTTTTCTTTCGGCGATCATGATTTCATTTTTCTATATCTTGGCTACGGAAGAGATGGATCAGCTGAAACCGTCGCCTGGGCAAACAAAGTTCTTAAGCAGCATGCAGACCGCAATGCCATTGTCGGCATGCATGAGAATATCAATTCGTTGGCACAATACGTAACCGAACAAGCACGAGTGGTCAACAGAGAAATTGTCGTCCCTAATGAAAATGTTAAAATGGTCCTCAGTGGCCATCATCACGGCGCTAACTACCGTGTCAAACAGATTGAAAATGAAGATGGCTCAACACGTGAAGTGCTGGAAGTGTTGGCAAATCATCAGGGCAATACTGCTCCTGACCGTGGACAAGGCTATTTGAAGAAGCTGACGTTCGATCCAACGGATGAAACATTGGATTTTGTGTCATACTCTCCTTTCGAAAATGATTACGATTTCGAACAATTCGACCCTGCAAAAGAAAGCTTTACAGCCCAATTCGATTTGGCGGATGTAAAAGCAAAAGACAACCCTAGACAAATCGAAACGGATTATATGGCCGTCAACATCTATACCGACCAGGCTATCGGCCAGGATAAAGACTTGAAATCAGGCGAAGTGGCTTCTGCCGAGTGGAAAGGCTTAAGCAAAAACACCGTTTATCATTGGTACATGAATATAACCAATGCGGCAGGCGAGAGTGAAAAATCACCAATTTATCAATTTACGACTGGTTCAACTGCACCGGATCCAAAACCAGATCCAAAACCAGAACCGACAAAACCAACTTTCCCGGATGTAACGCCTGAAAAGCCTGCTTGGGCTTACGAAGCAATTGAGCGCATGGCAGCAGAAGGCATTATTAAAGGACATCCAGATGGAACTTTCAAATGGAGAGATGGAATTCAACGTCAACATGTATCACTAATGTTCGATCGCGCAGTGGACTTAGAAAATGAACTGCCATATAAAGCGTTCAAAGATGTTCCGAAATCGCATCCGAATTTCGATGCAATCACAGCAACACAACGTGCCGGAATTTTCGAAGGATATAACAACCTATTCCAACCGAAAAGCAAGCTGACACGCGAAGAGATGGCTAAGGTGCTAGTAACAGCGTTTGATATCGAAGCAAAAGGCTCCCATAACTTCCCAGATGTTAAAAAGGGCGGATGGTCAGATAAGTATATCGATACTTTGTACGCTGCTGGGATCACCATCGGTTCAACTAATGGAAAATTCAATCCAAAAGCCGACGTCACGAGAGCAGAGTTTGCTGTCTTCATGGACAGAGCATTGAAATATGATGAAACACATTAATTTTCAAAAAGGAACCTGCAGCCGCGGGTTCCTTTTTTTTCGTCCGAATAGCATCCGAGATATTCCTTATAAATTAACCATAGCCCCTTAAAAAATTCTATAATGGCTTTATCGATAAGGAATAGTAAGGAAGTGAAACAATGATCACTCGCCGAACTGTTATTTCACTCGGTATCTCTCAACTTATCTGCTGGGGAATTTCCTATTATTCGATCGCTGTATTCGGGACACGGATCGCTGCTGATTTGGACTGGAGCGAAACGACTGTCTATGGTGGATTTTCAACAGCCTTAGTGATTATGGCAATTACATCTCCACTGACGGGAAGATTAATCGACCGCTATGGCGGAAGCTTCGTTATGTCGGGGGGATCTGCCCTATTGTCATTAGGCTGCAGCGGCATTGCTTTATCCTATTCTATTGGGATTTATTATGTGTCGTGGGTGCTGCTCGGGTTTGCTATGCGCTTGACTCTCTATGATGCGGCATTTGCAGCATTAGCGCGTATAGGTGGCATACATGCAAAACGCCCCATTTCACAAATCACTCTTTTGGGCGGATTGGCTTCCAGCGTCTTTTGGCCTGTCGGTTTCATGTTAGCTGAAGCTTTCGGATGGAGAGCAGCTCTTCTAATTTATGCGGGATTTGCCCTTTTAACCATCCCTTTGCATCTATCTCTTCCTAAACAGCGGTTCAATAATAAAAAGGAGCTGCCGCCTTCTCTCCTTCCTGTCATTACTGCAGACAAAGAACGATGGGTCGCAGGCAGCCTCTATGCATTGATATTCACGCTGTTAAATATTTTGAACTCTGCCATGTCGACTTACATGATTACTATTCTTGCCGGCCTCGGTTTGACCGCCGCTCTTTCAGTATGGATTTCAACTCTCCGGGGAATAGGACAATCCTTTGCGCGTGTCTGCGAAGTTCTGTTCGGCGCCCGCCTCCATCCTATTTCATTGACAATTTTAGCTTCAGGTATATTGCCCCTTGGTTTTTTCAGCGGACTTCTCAGCGGCCGGTTCCTTATAGCTGCTTTATTGTTTGCATTTCTTTTCGGAGCCGGCAACGGATTGATGACGATTACGCGTGGAACCCTGCCGTTGATTCTGTTTGACCACAATACTTACGGAGCCACCGTAGGAAAATTATTAGTACCTGGCTTCTTGTTGTCTGCGATTTCACCCATTTTTTACACTTTTATCATCGATAAATACGGAGAACAAACAGCGCTTGTTGTTTCTGCAATATTGGCGTTTATCATTTTCGTTCTATCTCTGGTTCTCAAATCACGTTATCTTCACTGCCCTCAACAGAAATAGTTCAAACCACCCGATTTCTTGAAACAGAAACAGCCAACCTCAATTTTCGAGGTTGGCTGCTGTGATGAGTAGATTCGTTGCCTTTTCATATAAGAACTATTGTGTTCCTTTTTAAAACTAAAATTTATTCCCTTTATCTCCATGGCGCTCCAGAAGTTCAGCAAATGATAGATTCTTCTCGCGTTCTTTGCGTTCGAATAAACGCTGTGCTTCTTTTTCTTCTTCCAACTTCTGTTCGTGTTTCAACAATTCTTTTTTCGTTTCCTTCAGTTTTGCCAACACATCGTCAGACAACATACTGTTGGATTCTTCTTTTCTTTTAGCCATTGCTCTCTCTCCTTAAGGACGTTTAATAACCGTTGCGATCCCTTGGCCGCCGCCGATGCAAAGAGTCGCCAATCCCGTCTTAGCGTCACGTTTGATCATTTCGTGCAGCAAAGTGACAAAAATGCGTGTGCCGCTTGCGCCGATCGGGTGACCAATCGCAATGGCTCCTCCATTGACATTCAGTATATCATGATTAAACTTCAGCTCACGGTCAACCGCAATCGACTGCGCAGCAAACGCTTCATTTGCCTCGATCAGTTCAATGTCTTCTAATGCCATATCGGCTTTTTTCAAGGCATTTTTCACAGCTTGCACGGGACCGATTCCCATTACAGCGGGATCAACTCCTGCACTGCCGTTTGCTACTACAGTTGCCAGCGGCGTCAGTCCAAGTTCATCCGCTTTCGCTTTGGACATGACCACAACTGCAGCTGCACCATCGTTAATGCCTGATGCATTGCCCGCTGTCACACTACCGTCTTTTTTGAAAGCCGGACGCAGCTTTCCTAAACGCGCTTCATTGGAATCACTCTTAATGTATTCATCTGCCTTGAAGATAACTGGATCTCCTTTGCGCTGGGGAATTTCCACTGGCACAATTTCGTCATCAAATCTGCCAGATTCGACTGCAGCGGTGGCACGTGCTTGTGAGCGGGCAGCGAATTGATCTTGTTCTTCACGTGTGATGTCGTAACGATCACATAAATTCTCTGCAGTGACTCCCATATGGTAATCATTGAATGCACAGGTCAAGCCGTCAACGAGCATGCTGTCGACTACTTTCTGATCCCCCATGCGGAATCCACTGCGGGCATTTTCCATGAGATACGGTGCACGGCTCATGTTTTCCATTCCACCTGCAACGACAATGTCTGCATCCCCAGCATAAATCGCCTGGTAAGCGAGCTGAATAGATTTCAATCCAGATCCACAGACTTTGTTGATGGTCATAGCGGGCACAGTTTCCGGCAGCCCCGCATGGATGGATGCCTGGCGTGCTGGATTTTGGCCTAACCCGGCCTGAAGAACATTCCCCATAATGACTTCAGAAACTTGCTCCGGCTGAATCCCGGCGCGTCCGATCGCCTCTTTGATGACGATCGCTCCTAATTGTGTAGCCGGCACGTCTTTTAATGACCCTTGAAATGAACCTACCGCTGTACGGACAGCGCTTACAATAACGATTTCCTGTGACATGTACTTTTCCCCCTTGAGTGATTGTCTGTTAGTTGCTCTTTTATCCCTTCCCTATATACAATGGAAAGCAGGGGGGATATTATGTTCAGTTTACCAAAAAATGCAACAATTATCGAGGTCGGACCAAGGGATGGTCTCCAAAATGAAGGAAAACTTGTTACTACTGAAAATAAACTTCAATTTATAGCTGCTTTGCAGGACGCCGGAGTTCAGGAAATGGAGTTGACATCCTTTGTGTCTCCTAAATGGGTGCCGCAAATGGGTGATGCCCGGGATATCGTCACACAGACGAAAAAAACCGGGCGCCAATTCGTGTTGACACCAAATGAACGCGGCATCAATGCAGCTCTCGAAGCTGGAGCTCAATCACTCGCCGTCTTTGTTGGCGTTTCCAATACCTTCAATAAAAAAAATATCAATAAAACTACCGCTGAAAGCATGGAAACTTTAAAACCGTTGATTCTTAACTTGAAAGCACAAGGCACTTTTGTCCGCGCCTGTATATCGACTGCCTTTTACTGCCCATTTGAAGGAGCGGTATCACCGGAAGCAACACTGGATTTATGCCGCCAGTTCGTGGAATGGGGAGTCGACGAACTGAGCGTCGCCGATACCATCGGCATGGCGAATCCGAAGGAAAGCTATGAACTGTTTACTAAACTAATCGAAGCGTTTCCAGATGTCTTGATGACAGCCCATTTCCATGACACCCGCAGAATGGCCCTTGCCAACATACTGGCTTCGTTGCAGGCTGGCGTCACTCGGTTTGATGCTTCTGCAGGCGGCCTCGGAGGCTGTCCATTCGCACCAGGCGCAACCGGAAATGTCGCCACAGAGGATGTCGTCAATATGCTCCACCGGATGGGCATCAATACAGGAATTGATGAGAATCTTTTATATCAAGCCATCGAAAAAATCGAGCCCCACGTAACCAATCCAGTTGCCACAGGCATGTATACCTTATATAAAAACCAACCTTAAGGAGCTTATGCCATGAAAAAAAGATTGCTTTGGACTTCCGCCATTATATCAAGCGTCCTTACAGCAACAGCTACAGTTGCGGGATTTATCGCCAGCAACCGGCTGATGTATGTAAAGAAAAAAGATGAAAAGCTGATTCTAGAAAGGGAAACGAGCGCTAAACGCTATGATGAAGTCTGGTATGCCAATGTCCCTAAAAGCGAGCAATGGATCGAATCCGAGAATGGCTACCCGATAAAAGCTATTTTTCTCGAACCTCACGATACTAATCGCTATGTCATCATTTGCCATGGCGTGACCGAAACGAAAGTCAATTCTTTTAAGTACGCACGGATGTTTGAGCGTTTAGGGTTTAATTCGGTGGTTTATGACCATCGGCGCCATGGAGATTCCGGAGGAAAAACAACCAGTTTCGGACATTTTGAAAAAATCGATTTGAAAGCTGTCGTAGCTGCATTAAAACTGCATGTTGGTGATGAGCTTTTTTATGGCATCCACGGTGAATCCATGGGGGCTGCTACAACTTTGCTTTACGCCGGTATGGAAGACACCGCAGATTTCTATATCTCTGATTGCGCTTATTCCGACATTTATGAACAGATTCTGCATGTCATGAAAACCACGACACCCCTGCGCACAACTTTGGCTCTGCGACTCGCCAGTTTGTTCATGAAAATGCGTGATGGCTATTCCATTTCTACTGTTTCTCCGAGGGAAACAGTAGCCAATATAAAAAAACCTGTGCTCTTCATACACAGTATTCATGATGATTTTGTCCTGGCGAAAATGAGCGAGGAACTTTATGCATTAAAAGAAGGACCAAAACAATTGAAAATGTTTGAAGAAGGCGCACATGCGCAATCTTTCAACAGCAACCCTGATCAATACGAAGAGGCAGTTGCAAATTTCCTGATGAAGTATGATTTACTGACGCCTAAACAACAGGACCTACACACTATCTCAGCAAATTCGGCCGTGTCTATCGTAAAATGACAAAAGCACTCCGCGGAGTGCTTTTTATTATGGTTTCTTCTTTTTGTTGAGGACCAACTTCATGCCTGCCTGCCCTTCAGCGCCAATGAACAATTCCGTAATCGGTCCACTTTTTACAATACCGGTAACGTGGAGTTCGATTGTATCTAAGCTATAATCTGTCATATCTTTCACCAAATCATCGATCTTATCCAATGAGACGGGAAAAGCCTTTTTCAATTGATTGCTTTCAAGATGAAACTTCCCTGCTTCCTTGGCATCTTCTTCAATGACCGGTAAATAAAACAGCAGTTCTTCATTTTCCGCCATCCTGAATTCCTCCTTTGATTTCTGCATACAAGCCGCCATCAAAAATTGGCATCTTACTGGCTCAATACCCGAAATCCGAAATTCTAATAGCAGATTCGAACAAAATAAAAAAAGCACTCCGAAGAGTACTTTTTATTTTTTAGCAGTTTTGCTAGGTTTGGTTGACGCTTTATTCATTTGAGTCATCATTTGATTGATTTTTTTCTGAGACGGTTTTTGTCCCATTTGCATCATCATGATTCGCAGCATTTCTTCATTGATTGGTGGGTTATCTTGCAAATATTTCATCATATATCGACGTGCGATAAAGAATCCAAGTGCAACACCTGCGAGTAAAGCCACGATAACGATTACGATCCAGATCCATGTATCCATTCTTGTTACCTCCTTCGTGTTGCGTAAATAAGTAGTGCACCACAATGGATTATACTATAAAAAAGGAATTGTGACCATAAGGAGGAAAATAATAAAGTGAAACTTCAATCAGTAGGGGTCTTCACCCCCTTACTGATCGAAAAGCGGGAGATCTTACTGCCCGTTAAAGCGGGATAAAGTGAAACTTCAAACAGTAGGGGTCTCCCCCCCTTACTGATTGTTAGTTGAACCAATCGGACTTTTACGGTCAGTGGATCTCCTGCTTGTCAAAGCAGGAGACCATACTGCCCGTTAAAGCGGGATAAAGTGAAACTTCAATCAGTAGGGGTCTCTCCCCCTTACAGATCGAAAAGCGGGAGATCTTATTGCCCGTTAAAGCGGGATAAACGAAACATCACCTTTTTTACTGCTCATCAAATAGAAAAGGGGCTGCCCACTAAAAGTCATTTTTCATGACCTTTTGGGACAGCCCTTCCATATTAGTTTTCGTTGATTAAGTTTTTCACTTTGTTTGCAACATTGTCAGCTGTGAAGCCGAACTCTTCCATGATGCGATCTCCCGGTGCACTTGCACCGAAACGGTCGATTGCAAGAATATCGCCTTCGTCGCCTGTATAGCGATCCCAACCGAATGAAGTACCGACTTCAATAGCCAGGCGTTTCTTGACAGTTCTTGGAATGACGGATTGCTTGTATTCTTTATCCTGTTTTTCAAAACGATCCCATGATGGCATTGAAACGACAGAAACTGCAATTCCTTCTTCAGCCAATTGCTTTTGTGCAGCTACAGCCAAGCTAACTTCCGATCCAGTCGCAAGCAATAGCGCTTGTGGATTTTCAGCAGGGGACACAACGTATGCACCCTTCTCCACGCCAGCTTCTGCAAGTTCTGCGCTATTTTCCAAAATTGGCAAGTCCTGACGAGAAAGAACCAATAAAGTCGGTGTAGTTTTCGCCGTCAACGCCAAACGCCATGCCGCTTTTGTTTCGTTAGCATCAGCGGGACGAACAACGCTCAAGTTCGGCATTGCACGAAGAGAAGCCAAATGTTCAACCGGTTCATGTGTTGGGCCATCTTCGCCTACAGCTACGCTATCATGTGTGAAGACATAAGTGACAGGAAGCCCCATTAATGCAGCCAGACGGATTGCTGGACGGACATAATCACTGAAGACGAAGAACGTTCCGCCGAAGACATGAAGTCCGCCATGAAGAGCCATACCGTTTAAGGCTGCACCCATTGCAAATTCACGCACACCAAACCAGATATTGCGTCCTTCAGGATGTTCAGCGTCAAAATCGCCAGCGCCTTTGATGTTCGTTTTGTTGGATCCAGCAAGGTCAGCACTGCCTCCGAAGAAGGAAGGAACTGTTTTAGCGATTGCATTGATCATATCTCCTGAAGAAGAACGAGTTGCTTGTTTCTTACCGAATTCATATGTCGGGAACTCTGCATCAAAGTTCTCTGGAAGATCACCACGGATCGCCATCTGCAATTGTTCCGCCAATTCCGGATGTGCTGATTCGTATTGTGAATACAATTCGTTCCATTGTGACTCAGCTTTTGCCCCAAGCTCTTCAGTTGCCTGTTGGAAAGTTTCATATACTTCCTCCGGCACATGGAAATCTTGCTCGAAAGTCCACTCGTAGTATTCTTTAACCAATTTCATTTCATCTTCACCAAGCGGCGCGCCGTGTGCATCTGCTTTACCTGATTTGTTCGGAGCTCCGTAACCGATAACGGTTTTGACTTCGATTAATGTCGGTTTGTCTGAAGATTCTTTGGCTTGTGCGATTTTTTCTGATAAGTCGTCCAATACATTGCCATCGTCTACGCGCAAATAGTTCCAGCCGTATGATTCAAAACGTTTTTGAACATTTTCAGAGAAACTCTTGCCAAGTGGACCGTCCAACGAAATGTCGTTGCTATCATATAGAACAACCAATTTGTTTAATTTCAAGTGGCCCGCAAGAGAAATAGCTTCTCCGGCAACGCCTTCCATCAAATCTCCATCACCGCATAAAGCGAAAGTGTTGTGATCGACGATATTCATTCCTTCTTTATTGTAAGTAGCCGCTAAATGACGCTCAGCCATTGCCATACCGACGGCCATACCAATTCCCTGTCCTAGTGGACCGGTCGTTGCTTCAACGCCTGTAGTGTGGCCATATTCGGGATGTCCAGGTGTTTTTGAATCCCATTGACGGAAGTTTTTGATTTCATCCATTTCTAAACCATAGCCGCTTAAATGAAGCAAACTGTATAGAAGCATGGAACCATGTCCAGCGGATAACACAAAACGGTCACGGTTAAACCAATCCGGATTTTTTGGATTGTGGTTCATATGCTTAGTCCACAAAGTATATGCCATTGGAGCTGCGCCCATTGGCAATCCTGGATGACCAGAATTTGCTTTTTCGATTGCATCGATGGAAAGTGTACGAATTGTTGTCACTGCAAGTTGATCTGCGTGGGTTGACATAGTAACATCCTCTCTCAAACAAAAATATAATCCCTTTCTAGTTTAGTCAACAATAGAAAAGAATACAATGAAAAAGAGAATAAGTATTTAATTCAAATACTTATTCTCTCGAATATTTTTGACCTTTTCTGGCGTTACGTCGTTCCCATTCGGGTCAATTACTTTTACATTTTCAATTGTTCCACGCATCGTTTTACGGAACGTTTGCAAATATTCCTGGCGCAAAGAAGATTGTTCTTTTGCTTCTTCTTTGGATAATCCAGTCGTTTTCGATTTACGTGATAGTTCATTAATTCTAGTTAATTTGTCTGGTGATAACATAGACATCCACCTTTCTTCTTTTCATATGGTACAAAAAAAGTAAGGTTTCTGCAATGTTTTAGTCTTTCATCAGCTTTTCGTATTCCTTATATCGCCGATGAACCGTCGCCTTGCTCGCTTGGTAGCCGAATCCTTGCAAGGTTACAGCAATTTCACTGAAAGTCAGCCCATTAGTTTTCAGGCTGACAATTTGATCGATAGGCAGATCCAAGCGTTCACGCCCATCAGGATTGCCTTTGCCTTTTAGATTTTTTTCCGGTTTATAGCCATTTTCCACAGCGCGTTTCATGCCCCGCTTGATTTTGGCATTATGTATTTTGCGCTGATATTCTTCAACGATTGCCAGAATTTCAAGCACCATGTCATCCATATCATTAAGGGCTATTGGCCCCATATCCGATAAGGTATAAACTTCCACGCCATATTTCTTCATGACATGCAAAAGAGCAATACGTGCGTGCCCTCTGCCCAAACGCGTTTCATCCTGAATAAAAACGGCATCGATTTTGTCTCCCTTAATGCAATTAAGCATTTCAAGCAGACCGTCACGATCCATTTCGTATCCACTGTGCTGATCGGTGTATACACCATCCACTTTATAAGATTGTTCAAACGCGAATTTCATCAGTTCTTCTTCCTGTCTCTCAAGGGAGGATTCCTGCGTATCTTTGGTCGTGCTGACACGGCAATAAATTAATGCATTTTTCTTCATTCAGCATCACCTGCAAATTTAATGGTCTCATCAGGAGCAAATTTCAATTGGTCGCTTGGAATCTTAAGGGATTGTCCTGCAATGATTTTTGGAGTAGAAAGGTTGTTTTCTTTCATAATCTCCTCTATCCATTCATGATGGGGAGTCGCGCCACTGAAAGATTCAGCTAAAGTCCAAAGCGTATCGCCTTCTTCTATTTCAACTTGGCTCATTGATGTACTGTTTGTATTATGGGACAGTATGGCGTAAAAAGTAAATACCACAATTAATGAGAAAAATGCGATAAGATAAGAATTTTGTCGAATGAATGTCATTTGAACCGCCTCCTAATAATTTGTGTTCGGAATGTATGTTCTCATATTAATGCGAACAGGTGTTTTTGTCAAGAATAAAATTCGAACCTATGTTTGCATTTCAATGCCCGAGTTGGTATACTATTGGTAGAAATCAAGTAGAATTACTCAAATGAGGTGAAACTGTTGAAAAAAGTATCCAAACGCCAGGAAGACATTCTGTCATTTATAAAAGAGGAAGTTCGGCTGAAAGGCTATCCGCCATCCGTACGCGAAATCGGTGAGGCAGTCGGTCTTGCATCCAGTTCGACTGTACATGGACATTTAGCGCGTCTTGAAAGCAAAGGCTTGATCAGACGGGATCCCACTAAGCCGAGAGCCATTGAAGTAATAAGCACTGATGAAGCGTTAATCGATAAAAGTCCGGTACTGCATGTTCCTTTGATCGGTAAAGTAACTGCCGGTGTTCCTATTACAGCAATTGAGAACGTGGAAGAGTATTTCCCGCTTCCGCAAAGTTATGGCACTGAAGATGATCACATCTTCATGCTGGAGATCATGGGTGAAAGTATGATCGAAGCCGGAATTTTGAACGGAGATTATGTAGTGGTTAAGCAGCAGCAGACCGCGGATAATGGGGACATTGTTGTCGCAATGACGACTGAGGATGAAGCAACAGTCAAACGCTTCTTCCGAGAAGAAAATTATTTCCGTCTTCAGCCTGAAAATTCATCAATGGATCCGATCATTGTAGACCAAGTATCAATTCTTGGTAAAGTTGTAGGCGTTTACCGCCAAATCCATTAAAAAAAACCGGGGAAATCCCCGGTTTTTTTTAATGGATATTTATATTATGTAAACAATTTCGATTTAGCGTTTATGACAGCTGAAAGCTAAAATTACAGGAATTCTCATTCTCCTACTATACTCTTCATCAGAACTGAAATATTGACGTTCGGGCTTCCCTTCCCGAACATTCGTTACGCTAAATCCCGCGTTTGTCAAAGAAGTAAAATAGCTTTCAATGGTCCGGTGATGCTTGACGACAATTTTATCGATCCACGGTTCGTGCCGTTCCCCTTCTTTAAAGTAATCGTCCACCAGCCAGTTGCTTCTTTTTTCTCCTGACATTTTACTTGAAAAAGATGAGGTCGTCAGTGGATGCTGCACACTAAACACAAATTTCCCCTCAGCTTTTAAGGATTCATATACATTTCGGAATAGTTCGTCCACTTCCAGTAAATAATGGATGGCTAATCGAGAGGAGACAATGTCATAGGTATTTTCAGGAAAGACAAATGACTCCATAATTGCCAATGTCAGATCGGCATTGACACCCTCCAAATTTGCAGCCGCTAAGCCGATCATTTCTTCAGACCCTTCTACACCATGATAATAATGCGCTCCTGCTTCCAACAGTTCTTTTCCGAATAAGGCATCTCCACATCCTAAATCGAGTATTTCCTGGTTTTGAAAGTTGCCAAGCAACCCATAGATTATTGGTTTTTCAATGCTGTTATTAGGGCTCTCCGCCCGATTTCTTCTTTGCAGAAAGTTCTTCAAAAAATCTTTTTCCTCGTAAGCACTCGATCCTCTGAATTCCATTCATTTGCCTCCCAATCGAATTGTCATGCAAAAAATCTTTTAAAAAAAGGAGTTGCGCAAGCAACACCTTAAGTGCAGCTTGCCGAGAAAAAATCTTCTACAGTTCGCTGACGATAATATATTTAACTAAATTGATAGTAATGCGATAAATATTGCCTGTTTGTTCATCTGAAATTTCATAAGTGCCATTGGAAGGAATCTTGCTTAATGCCGATTCTTTATCTACAGCCTGGACATTGTGTACGATGGTATTGCCTTGATCAAAATAAAACTCTACGCGAAACGGTTTCATGCAATAGCCTCCTTTAAACTTTTACTTTATCTTCGTGACTCAGTTTAGCATATATCCTTCATTATTGCTGTTTGTATAATTCCTTGTATACGATCACTTTCAGGGCAAGCAGCTCTTCTTCATTCAAATCCTCTTCAAGCTTCTGAATCACTTCGTCTGCTGACATCGTGCCATCTTCAATTCCCGATTTCATTTTAGCCAGATCCGCAATGCCGACCTTTTTGATGACCGTACCCGCCGCATCTCCAGTTGTTTCAAATGGCAAAGGCATACTCTCTTCCTCTGCAATTTTGGCTTCTTCTACATATTCAAGCATTTGTGGATCACTTTCAACATATTCCACCACTTTTTCCATTTGCCCGTTGTTCCGAAGCTCTTCTGTCGCCTCGGCGACCAGCCGGTCGGTCGACAAATCGGGTCCGATAACATATGTGCCAATGCCTGCAAACGAAAAGAAGATTAAAAAAACAATGATAGACATTAAAAAGCGCATAGCCGATTCCCCCTCCGTTTTTAGACTATTATAACAGTAGACACAAAAAAGTGTATAAAGTTACCAAAAAAGAATAACCTCGCAGTTCGTTCTTTGCAGAACGGACGACAAGGTTATTTCTTTTACTCAAGCATGTTCATCAATTAATCATCGTTTCTGCTGCTCAGCAATCCACCAGTCAATGTGTTCTAAATTAAAGATCACAGTGTCTTGGAATGCTTTGCGGTGCGGAATCTTTCTTTTCGACATTAAATCTGTAATCTGCTCTGCAGCCAATGGATAATTCACTGATTCCAAATATTCTACAAGATTCGAAAGTCCTTGGATTTTCCTCAAATTAATCGCCTCCCACAGAATCTTTCTTCTTTCAAGAGAAAGAAAAATTCAGTATGAGTTATTAACTTTTCAGGCTGCAACTAATTATAACCTTAATTGACCGGCTGTAAACTATAAAAAGGTATTCTTCGCATACTCTGCATATTTTCATCATAAATTTCACAAAGCCTGTTTAGTTAGAATCAGGATATTTTCAAGCAACAGCAAGACAAAGAGATATCCGCTTGCATCTGGAATCTTTCTTGGCCAGCACATAAAAAAACAGCATCTCCGAGGAGAAACTGTTTTCATGTTTATTTTTTCTGCAGAGTCAGAACAGCATAACCTTTATCGGCTTTGAAGCTCCAATCGACAAAAATTTCATTTATCGGTCTCTTCAGTATCTTTTCCAATGTTGATTGTTTAAATAATTTATCTTCTAATGGCCGTTTAGCCAGTTTCAAGGGGTCTTCAATACCCATGCCTATCCATTCATTTTCGAGCAGAGTATAGATGTCTGTACGACGAATCAGCAGGGTTCTTTCAATATCACCGAAACAGTTCAGTAAATCCGAGGTTCTTTGCTCCAGTTCACTTATTTTAATGATTCCATCGAAGAGAGCCTGCTCGTTAACTTCCATCAGCCTAGGCTCTATTTCTATCACGCTTTCTTCCAAGACAGTAAGAATCACACCCGACCTGTTCACTAAATTCCAAACGGCATACTGTTCTTTAATCTTGTGGCCTGCTTCTTTTAAAAACTCCGTTGAAATTCTTCGCCAATTATTTGAGGAGCAATTGAAGCCGGAATCCCTTTAACAGGAAACACACACAGATATTCCACCATCAACGAGAATCACTCAATTCTCAACCGTGAAGCATTCTGCTGATCAAGAATCGACGCGGTGGCTTTCTTCATAAGCACGTTCTTCTTTGTGGTAACGGATGTATGATTTTCCGAAAGCGACTAAAGACGTGATCCAGAGAGAAATTAGAATTGCGTATAAGACAATGAACATAATGATTCCTCCTCTTTTACTAATCAGCAACATAGTCAAATATTAACTTTCTTTTTTTAAAAACTTTTTAATATCTCAGTCTGCCAGGTCATTGCCAATTAGTCGCTTTAGCGCACGAATAAGTTTCTATTAGTTTTCAATTTCCATTATTTTTTTTCATTTTCTCTTTCTGGACTCGACGGAAAACAGAAAAAAGCCGTTGGCGCTTTGCAGCACCAACGGCTTAAGGTAATTTTTAGTACATCTTCAAGTATTGCTCGCGTTCCCACGGGTGGACGCTTGTGCGGAACATATCCCATTCGATTTCTTTCGCTTCGACGAAATTGTTCAAAATGTGGCTTCCCAATGCTTTTGTCATTACTTCATCTTTTTGCAATTCCTGCAAAGCGTTGTAAAGTGTGCTTGGAAGATCTTCGATCCCAACTGCTTCACGCTCTTTTTGGTTCATTGCATAGATATTGCGGTCTACAGCATTTGGTGGAGTCAGTTTTCTTCTGATTCCATCAAGGCCTGCGCCAAGAAGAACAGCCATCGCTAAGTATGGATTAGCTGCCGGATCGACTGAACGCACTTCTACACGTGTAGACAAACCGCGTGATGCTGGAATACGCACTAACGGGCTACGGTTCTGGCCTGACCATGCAATGTAACAAGGCGCTTCATAACCTGGCACAAGACGTTTGTACGAGTTTACAAGCGGGTTTGTTACAGCTGTAAAGCCTTTCGCGTGTTCAATGATTCCAGCGATGAATTGGTAAGCTGTCTCACTCAATTTCATTTCGCCGTCTTCATCCAGGAATGTGTTGCGATTTCCATCAAACAAGGAAAGGTTCATGTGCATTCCTGAACCGCTGACACCAAATAGTGGTTTCGGCATGAACGTAGCATGAAGGCCATGTTTACGGGCAATGGTCTTAACAACCAGCTTAAAGGTTTGGATTTCATCACATGCTTGTACGGCATCTGCATATTTAAAGTCGATTTCGTGTTGTCCTGGTGCCACTTCGTGGTGGGAAGCTTCGATTTCAAAGCCCATTTCTTCCAGTTCAAGAACGATGTCGCGTCTGCAGTTTTCGCCCAGGTCCATCGGTGCCAAGTCAAAATAGCCGCCGTGGTCATTCAATTCAAGAGATGGTTCGCCTCTTTCATCAAGTTTGAACAGGAAGAATTCCGGCTCTGGTCCAAGGTTGAAATGCGTAAATCCTAGCTCTTCCATTTCCTTTAATACACGTTTTAAGTTTGTACGTGGATCTCCAGCAAATGGCGTGCCATCTGGGCTGTAGATGTCACAGATTAAACGTGCAACTTTTCCTTTTCCTGTGATCCAAGGGAATACAACCCATGTATCCAAGTCAGGGTATAGGTACATATCAGATTCTTCAATGCGTACAAAACCGTCAATGGAAGATCCATCAAACATCATTTTGTTATCGAGTGCTTTGTCCAATTGGGATGTCGGTATTTCAACGTTTTTGATGACCCCAAGAATATCTGTAAATTGCAGACGGATAAAATTAACGTTCTCTTCTTTTACTAATCGTTGAATGTCTTCTTTTGAATACTTGCCCATGTTCTCTTCACTCTCCTATAAATATTGTATGTAACCCCATCTCATTTAAAGAAACGGGTTAAATCACTTTGTCTGAAACCGCCTTTTTCAAAAGGGCGGGCTTGGTGCTTCAATTCTTCGCGCAATAGTTTGCGGAGCTCGGCATCGCTTAAGTTTTTCGGTTCTGCCTTTTCGTTTTTAGGGATTTCTTTTGTATCATATAATTTCTTGATGCCTGCAATATTCAGTCCCTGATCCAAATATTCTTTGATTTCGAGAAGTGTATCCACATCATTCAGGGAAAACATACGCTTGTTGCCTTCGGTACGGGCAGGGTTGATCAACTCATGCTCTTCATAATAACGAATTTGCCTAGCGGTCAATTCCGTCAATTGCATAACTATGCTGATTGGAAGAAGCGGCATCGTTCGTCGCACCCGGTTCGTCATAAGTTTCACCCATTTCACATAATTACTACTCTTAAAGTATACATCATGTCAGATTACCTGTCAACAACATGTTATGTTTTCTTACATGAAAATTTCCCGTATGCTCCATACGGGAAATCATTTAAATTAACTTCAATTTTGTTAATGCATCTACTGAATTCAATACGGCAATTTTTACGTGTTCATACGTAAGACCGCCTTGAACGAATGCCGTATAAGGTGGACGAATCGGACCGTCCGCAGTCAGCTCGATACTGGATCCCTGCACAAATGTACCGGCAGCCATGATGACATCGTCCTCATAGCCCGGCATGTAAGCTGGTTCAGGCGCAAACTGCGCATTGACCGGTGAACTCGCCTGAATGGTTTGGCAAAACGCAATCATCTGTTCAGCATTCTGAAACGACACTGATTGAATCAAGTCGGTCCGTTTGTCGCTCCAATGAGGCGTCGTCATCATGCCAGCCTGTTCCAGAAGCGCTGAAGTGAAAATGGCCCCTTTTAACGCTTGCGAAACAATATGCGGTGCCATAAAAAAGCCTTGATACATATCAGGCAGTGCATTAAGAGAAGCACCTGCCTCTCCCCCTATACCCGGAGACGTCATCCGGTAACCGCATTTTTCGATTAAATCCTTTCTTCCTGCGATATAACCGCCGATTTTCGCCAATCCACCTCCTGGATTTTTGATTAACGAGCCCGCGATCAGATCCGCACCCACTTCAATCGGCTCCTGCATCTCCACAAACTCGCCATAGCAATTATCGACAAAAATAACTGCATCCGGTTTTATCTCACGAACCCGGACTATCATCTCTTCAATTTCTTCTATTGTAAATGAAGGGCGTGTATCATATCCTCTGGACCGCTGGATGGCAATGACTTTTGTTTTGTCACCGATTGCATTTTGAGCAGCTTCCCAATCGATTTTATTGCCAGCATCCAGATCTGTATGCTGGTAGCTGATGCCGAAATCCCTCAAAGAACCCGTATCTTTTTCTCCTCCTGAAACGATGGAATCCAAGGTGTCATAGGGTTTTCCTGTAAGGTAAAGCAACTCATCTCCCGGCCGCAAGATACCGAATAATGCAATTGTGATGGCATGAGTGCCAGAGATAATTTGAGGCCGCACGAGTGCCGCTTCCGCTTTAAAGACATCTGCGTAAACGCGTTCCAGCGTATCGCGCCCTTCATCATCGTAGCCATAGCCCGTTGACGGGTTGAAATGGTGATCACTGACACGCTGGTTATGGAAAGCATCCAGCACTTTCTTCTGATTAACGTATGCAATTTCATCAGCCAGTTGAAGCTGTAGTTGGATAGTTTCTTCTATTGTTCTAATCTGTGTATGCATGCAATTCTCCATTCTGTTAAACTTCTCATCTTATTATGAGGCACGACTTGAAATAGCGTCAAATTCTGATACAATTCATAGAGTTGTACGCGAAGGGGGATAAAAGGCTATGGCTTGGGAAGTACTGAGCGCCATTGGAACGATTGCTTTTGCAATTTCCGGGGCCATTATTGCAATGGAAGAAGAATACGATATTTTCGGCGTGTACCTTCTTGGCGTAGTCACTGCCTTTGGAGGCGGTGCCGTCCGGAATTTATTGATTGGCGTGCCGGTTTCGGCGCTGTGGGAACAGGAGTTTATGTTTCAGCTAGCCCTTATCTCTATCACGATTGTGTTTTTATTCCCGCATAAATTGCTTGGCCATTGGAATCGCTGGGGCTATTTCTTTGATGCAATCGGATTGTCGGCGTTCGCCGTACAAGGTGCCATTTATGCGGTCGATTTGGAATTGCCGCTTTTTGCAGTGATCGTTGCAGCAGTCCTGACAGGATCCGGAGGAGGAATCATCCGCGACTTGCTGGCAGGCCGTAAGCCATTGGTTTTAAAAGCGGAAATCTATGCAGTCTGGGCTGCTTTGGCGGGATTGTTTATCAGCTTTAATTTAGTGCAAACTGACCTGATGCTCTATTCTTTGTTTGTGCTGATTACAGCCTTGCGGATTCTCTCTTATACATTCAAATGGAGATTGCCTGCCCGCAAAATCCAAACTTCATGAAAACAGACCACTCGGCTAAATTTCCCGGGCGGTCTGATTTTTTATGTTATGCGATTGTCTCGCCGTTCCAGGCAGTCATGCCGCCTTCGACGTTGATTGTATCGATGTTGTTTGATTCCAAAATACCACATGCCATTTCGCTGCGGCGGCCTGCACGGCACACCATATGATATTCTTTCCCGGCATCCAGTTCCTCGATGCGGTCTGCCACTTCCCCCAGAGGAATGTGCTTAGCTCCAGGAATCATTCCCGCGGCCACTTCGTCCGCTTCGCGAACGTCAATGATGTTCAGTTCTTCTCCAGCTTCTACTCGTTGCTGTAATTCATCTGCTGTGATGGTTTTCATACATACGCCTCCTGAATGTAATTCCTTTTCCACTGAAAATGCTATACCGTCAAAAGCCACCTGTCAACCAGAAAAGCTAAAGCAGCCGTCTAGACCTGACAGGCATAAGGCGCTTTGGCTGTGCAGCATCTTTTCAGCTGCATTGCCGGAGTGACTTATGACCCCGAGGGGCTGGCTGCTGAAGCTGAACATCAAGAAAAGCTGAAACAGCCGTTTAGATTGGACAGGCATAAGCCATTTTGGCAAAGCGACAGAACACTGAAACTAAGCCCAATAAAAAACCGGACTGCAACGGCAGTCCGGAATCTCCCTTACTCTTCGTGTTCGATCGCTACAGCTTTTGCTGGAGAAAACGTTGAGATAGCATGTTTATAGATCAATTGCTGCTTGCCTTCCGTTTCGACCAGCACCGTAAAGTTATCATAGGATTTAATGGTTCCTTTTAATTGGAAGCCGTTGAGTAAAAAGACAGTTACATAAATATTATTTTTACGAAGCTGATTCAGATAGACATCTTGGATATTGATCGGTTTCATGAAAATCCCCCTAATTTTCTACTTGTATTAAATTTTGTTGTCAGTTTATCAATTCGACAGTCTCTGTCATTTTCCTGCATGAAGGCGATTATTTCCTGCAGATTCTTTTCGGGATCTGCCAATGCATCAATCCAGAATATCGGTAATTTGTTCTTGAAATAAGTAAATTGCCTTTTGGCATACTTCCTTGAGTTTTGTTTGAGTTTTCGAACCGCTTCTTCACGGGTAGCCTGCCCGTCCAAATAAGCGTAGATTTCTCTATAACCAATGGCTTGAATGGATTGGACATCCCGTATGCCCCTGTTTCGCAATGACTCAACCTCAGCAATCAGGCCTCGCCCAAGCATCACCTCTACACGCTGATTGATGCGCTCATAAAGGATATCTCTCGAAATATCCAAGCCGATGATCAATTCATTGTACATAGGCGATAAAGCTAACTCCCGGTCACCTTTTTTCTGGCCGCTCATCAGGATTTCAATAGCACGAATAACCCTGCGTGTATTATTGGGATGGATGTCCGAATCTGGGTCAAGTGCCAGCAATTTCCGGTGCATGTTATCAGGACCCAGTTCTTCCAGTTCCTGATGCAGACTGTCTCGAAGTTCCTGGTCCACTGCTTCCTCTGAGAATCGGTAATCAAACAAAACCGCCTGCACGTAAAGTCCAGTGCCGCCAACAATAATCGGCAGCTTGCCGCGCGATTGAATATCTGCAATTTTTTCGCGTACCAGCGTTTGGTATTCAGCAACAGAGAAACTTTCGTCCGGATTTTTAATATCCAGAAGATGGTGAGGAATCCCCTGCATTTCTTCCGGCAAAATCTTCGCCGTCCCTATCGTCATGTCCCGATAGATCTGCATCGAGTCCCCATTAATGACTTCCCCGTCCAATCGCTTAGCCAGTTCGAGGCTCAATGCCGTCTTGCCGGATGCGGTCGGGCCAACGATGGCTATTACATCAATCATTTCCGCACATCCAATCACCGATCAGCTCAAAATGAAAATGGCGATCAATTTCGTTCAACAATTCATGGCGTCCTTGCTCCGCCAGATAAATTTTGACGTTCTTCATGCCTGCTTTATCGAATTGCTTTGCTGAACTGAAAACCCCTTTTCCATTGCCGCCAACAGGATCCATTGCGCCGCTGATCAACAGCACCGGCAAGTCTTTGCGGATGCGGTCAATTTCGGACGGTTTGTTGATGAGGGCCAAGCCTGAGAACAAATCCACATAAAACTGATTGGTCGATTCAAAACCGCACCAAGGATCCGCTTCGTATTTTGCAACCGCTTCTTTATCACTCGATAGCCAAGCACTCGCTGAACCTTCGTCGCCAAAAGGTTTATTGAAACTGCCGAATGTCATTTTACCAAGAGTCTTACTGGGCTGCTGTTTGCCTTGCATTTTTGCAGAGGCCAACGCCACAGCCAACCCCATTTTTCCGGAAGCCCCCGGGTTGCCGCCTGTGCCTGATAAGACGACTCGGCTGATGTCTTCGCTGTACAGCTGCATATAACGCCGGGCCACAAATGACCCCATACTGTGGCCGAATAAAATAAGCGGCAAGTTGCCGGTTGCCTGCTGGACTTCACTGATGACTGAGCGGGCATCTTCAACGACTTCGTTAAAACCGTCATGATCTGCAAAATAGCCTTGCACACCGTTGCGTTCCGCAGTTTTCCCATGGCCGCGCTGATCATGGCCGGAAACAATAAACCCCCGCGATGCCAAATACTCAGCAAACTCTTCATAGCGGGCAATATGTTCTGCCATTCCATGAATGATATGGACATGTCCGATTGGGTTTGGCGGTTCATAGCATACATAATAAAGTTCGTGTCCATCAGACACATGCATATAATCTTTGCGTACCTGCATTCTCCACACCCTTCCTCACTGAGTCATATCACCTATTCTTTATACTTACCCAAAACTCTCCAAACTGAGACACCTAATTCATGACTCGCTTGAACATTTTTTCAACATCATAGGTTTTGAAATGAATGATTACAGGACGTCCATGCGGACAAGTAAACGGCTGTTCCGCTTGCTTTAAATCCGCCAACAGCCGCTCCATGTCATGCTTCTGCAAAAAATGATTCGCTTTGATCGACCGCTTGCAGCTCATCATGATGGCTGCGTCTTCACGCAACTTTTTAACATCGACTTTGCGTTCTGTCAGGACCTGTTCAATTAAGTCTTCGATGACTTCCTGTTCGAAGCCTTTCGGGAACCAGGTCGGGTATTCACGCACAATGAATGACGTATCGCCAAACTCCTCGAGAAACACCCCGCTGTCTGCCAGCACATTCAAATTATCCTTTAACCGCAAAGCTTCATCGCGGCTGTAATGGAACGTCAACGGCAAGAGCAGTGATTGGCGCTCATTGCTGTCGATATCGCCCACTTTTTCGCGAAAATATTCGTATTTGATGCGCTCCTGTGCCGCGTGTTGATCAATGAGATAAAATCCGTCATTGCTTTGCGCCACAATATAAGTGCCGTGGATCTGCCCCACTACTTCCAGCTCAGGGAATTGCGGGCTGTCATCTTCTTCACGTTCCGGCAATGGCTGCAGCACTTCCTTGACCGGTGCGGCTTCCTCGGATTGCCGGCGAACCGGCTCCACTTCTTTTTCAATCGGCAGTTCGCTCCAGTCCTCCGCGGCCCTCTCAGGCAAAGGCTGCTTCGGCTCCTGGACTGTAAAGGAACTTTTCCACAGATCCAGTTGTTTGGTCGGCGCCTGCTTTACTGGTTTTGGTTTATCGATGACGGGTGCACGAACGACCGTACTGATCGTCCGGCGGATCGTTTCATGAATCAATTCCATCAATTCTTTTTCTTTGCTTAACCGAATCTGCAGTTTCGCCGGATGGACATTGACATCTGTCAAATAAGGATCGCCTTCAATATTCATCACCACAATCGGCTGCCGCTCAAGCGGCAAAAAGGTATGATAAGCGCGGTGTACCGTATTAGTGATCGCGTAATGTTTTACCCAACGGCCATTGACGAACAACGAAATATAGTTTTTATTGGCACGGGTGATTTCGGGTAGTGACGCGTAACCTGATATCTTATAATCATGCGATTGACCCTCAAAGGGCACCATTTTCTTGGCGATGACCACTCCGTAGATATCTGCCAGTACACGCTTAATTTCTCCGCTGCCGGCTGTTTGCAGAATGGTTCTGCCGTCATGGGTCAATTTGAAGGCGATGGCGGGATAACTCAATGCAAACCGGTTCAGCAAGTCGATGGTATGGCCCAGTTCCGTTTGCAGCGTCTTCATGTATTTCAAGCGCGCCGGCGTATTAAAGAACAGTTGATCGATTTTAATGTCGGTTCCTTTTCTCAAAGAACCGGCACGATGCTCTGTCAGGCGTCCGCCTTCCATTTGTACAAACGTCCCACTTGTTCCATTGGATGTGTGCAAAGTCACTTTGGAGACCGAGGCGATACTGGCCAGCGCCTCTCCGCGGAATCCAAGCGTGCGGATCCGGAACAAATCATGTTCATTGGCAATTTTACTGGTAGCGTGGCGGGAGAACGACAACAATGCATCGTCGGCATCCATCCCCACACCATTGTCGATAATCTGGATGGACGTCAGTCCGGCTTCGATCAGCAGCACTTCAATTGCTGTACTGCCGGCATCGATGGCATTTTCCACCAATTCCTTAACGACCGAAGTCGGGCGTTCGACCACTTCACCAGCGGCTATTTTATTGGATAAAGGTTCGTCCATCAATCGAATGACGCCCATGATTTCACTCCTTATTAATCAGTTTTTGCTGCAATTCGTTAATGAGTTGCAACGCTTCAAGCGGTGTCATCGCGGCAATTTGCACATCCGTGATGGTCTGAAGGATTTCATCTTTTTCGGTATCCATCTCATCAAAGAAGGATAACTGTTCAATGTTTTTTGGCTGTTGCTTTTTATCTTGTTCAAATGTTTTCAGCAGCTCGCGTGCGCGTGCCAATATCGGTTCCGGCAAGTTCGCAAGCTCCGCGACATGGATTCCGTAACTCTTATCCGCCGGGCCTTTTTTCACTTTGTGGAGAAACACCACTTTGCCCGATTGTTCCATTGCCGCCACGTGGACATTGTGAAGCTTATCAAGCGTACCTTCCAACGCCGTCAGCTCATGGTAATGCGTGGAAAACAGCGTATTAGCCCCGATTTCACGGTGGATGTATTCGATCATCGATTGTGCCAGTGCCATGCCATCGTAGGTCGAGGTGCCTCGGCCGATTTCATCAAACAGCAGCAAGCTATTTTTGGTCGCGTGGGTGATGGCATATTGCGATTCCAGCATTTCAACCATGAATGTACTTTGTCCGGACACCAAGTCATCAGCTGCCCCGATGCGCGTGAAGATTTGGTCGACGATCGGCAGATTTGCAGATTCAGCCGGTACATAACTGCCGATCTGGGCCAAAACAATCGTCAGTGCCACTTGCCGCATATACGTACTTTTACCCGACATGTTCGGTCCGGTGATCAACAACATGTTTTGGCCTTCTGCGAGCACGCAATCGTTCGGCACATAATGCTGCTTGTTGAGCATTTTTTCCACAACCGGATGCCGTCCTTCGATGATGGAAATTTCATTGGCATCGTTAAAATCAGGTTTAACAAAACGATATTTTTCCGCTACATTGGCGAAACTCAGGAAGACATCCAGCCCGCTCAAGGAGGAAGCCAATCGCTGAATACGAGAAATGTATTGTTTGACTTCATCCCTGATCGCTACGAATAAATCATATTCAAGTGACAGACTTTCTTCTTCAGCTGTCAAAATCAACGCTTCTTTTTCTTTCAGTTCAGGCGTTGTATAGCGTTCAGCGTTCGCCAGCGTCTGTTTGCGGTCATAACGCTCCAAATCCGCCAAATGCATATTCGCTTTGGACATTTCAATGTAATAGCCGAATATGCGGTTGTACCCGATTTTCAGGGATTTGACGCCTGTCAGTTTACGTTCCTTCTGTTCTAGTTCTGCAATCCAGTCTTTGCCGTTGCGTGAAGCATCCCGGTATTCATCCAGTTGCTGATTAAAGCCATCACGGATGACGCCGCCTTCTTTTGAAGACAAGGGTGGATTTTCACTGATGGCCTGCAGCAATTCACAGACCTCGATGCAGCGATCCAGTTTTTCACTGAACTCCACCAATGCCGGATTTCCCGAATTGGCCAATTCTTCAATCAGCACCGGCACTTTCTCAAGCGAGCTCCGAAGTTGCGCCAAATCGCGCCCACTGGCGCTCCCAAAGGCGATACGGCCGGATAGGCGTTCCAAGTCATAGACTTCCTTCAACAGCCCCTGAAGCTCTACACGCACGAAATATTGATCGATCAATGCGGCCACCATGTGCTGGCGTTCTTCAATCATCCGTTTATTCGCTAAAGGCTGGTGCAGCCACTGCTTTAATTTTCGGCTGCCCATCGCTGTAACGGTTTCATCCAAGAGCCACAACAAAGTGCCTTTTGTTTCACCTCCACGGATCGACTGCAGCAACTCCAGATTGCGCTTCGAGTGGAAATCGATGCTCAATAATTGATTGTTCTCTTTGTAGGCAAACGCTTGAATGTGATCAAGTGATTGCTTTTGAGTCCGCGCAATATACGCCAGAAGACGGTGGCAGCTCATCTGCAGGTCATTCGGACAGTTAGCCACAAGCGAAGGGCTTAACGGAGCCGCTTCTTCCATCGTTTCGATAGACAGCACCAGGTCCTGCTCTTCTTCGGTCAATAAGACAAATAACTGCTCGGAAACCACCAATTCACGGATGTTCAACGATTGAAGTTCCTGAAGAAGGGCTTTTTCCGTCCCCATTATGTATGTAGCTGTAGCTTCGCCTGTACTGATATCAACATACGATAGCCCGAAGCCATCCGATAACTCGTCAGCAGCTGCAAGGAATACATTCGATTTGGAATCGACGCTTTTCCCTTCTGTATGCGTACCTGGGGTAACAAGGCGCACCACTTCACGCTTGACCACTCCTTTGGCCGTTTTCGGATCTTCCACTTGTTCACAGATGGCCACTTTATGGCCTTTCAGTATTAATTGATCGATGTAATTCTTCGCTGCATGATGGGGAACGCCGCACATGGGAATTCGGTCATCTCCAGTGCCTCCGCGGCTCGTCAGCGTAATTTCCAAAATCTGCGATGCGTTGATGGCATCATCATAGAACAACTCATAGAAATCGCCCATACGGAAAAATAAAAACGCATCCAGGTATTCGGACTTTATTTGAAAATATTGTTGCATCATTGGTGTCGGTGCCATTTTAAAACCTCTTTCAAATCGATTCGTCGTTTCTCTATTATACCAAAATTCAAAGGGGAAAAGAAAAAACTGAAAGAGCTTTGGCTCTTTCAGTTTAATGCTGATGGAAAAAGTTATAAGTCAGTGTTGGTATTCAACACACAGCCGTTTCCGCTTTTCTTTGTCCAGCTCCAGCGATCAGCCCCTCGGGGTCATAAGCCAACTCAGCTGCGTGGCAAAGTGCGCCACTCTGCTGGCCTGTCTTGTGCCTGTCGGAGGTCCACAGGATGTGGATCAGGTAACCGTTGCGACAGGACGTCGCGTACTTAGGTTACCTTCCTTAAATGATCGTTTCCGCTTTTCTTTTTGTCCAGCTCCAACGGCCAGCTCCTCGGGTCATAAGTCCCTCTGGCTATGCGGCTGAAAAAACGCCACTTCGCCAAATCGTCTTATGCCTGTCGGAGCTGAACGGCCGTTTCCGCTTTTCTCTTGTCCAGCTCCAGCGATCAGCCCCTCGGGGTCATAAGTCCCTCTGGCAATGCGGCAGAAGAGATGCCGCACAGCCAAAGTGCCTTATGCCTGTCAGGACTACACGATCGCTTCCGCTTTTCTTTTAATCGCAGCTTCCTGGTGTGTCGTTGCGGACTTTTGATCCAGTTTCGCCACGCAACAAGTCGCCACCTGTTTCTGTGATGATGTTGTTTGTCACTTGGTTAGCGATGGCTGTTGAGACCATCTGCAATAAAGAGTTGACGTCACTTTGCGATTGTTTGAATTCCTGGACAATCGGCACAGCGTCGATTTCTTCTTCGATTTTAGTGATTTTGCCTTCAATCAAAGTCAATGCGCGTTCTTTACCGTATGCTTGGAAGTTGACTGCTTGTTTCTGCAAGCTCTTCAAGCTGGCGATTTTTTCGCGGATTTGTTGGTTCTCGTTAATTTGTGCTTCCGCGCGTTTAAAGAAATCCACTTCTTCTGTTGCTGCGATCATATCTGCTACTTCACGTGCTTTGTCGATGATTTCCTGCTTTGTATACGTCATTTATAGACACCCACTTCTTGGTCTGATACGACTTCCATAAGTTCACCGTTCAATGACCATGTTTTAGTTTTAGTAATTCTTGATGCGCCATGCAGTGCGGACGTGAATAGTTGCATACTGCATTCTTCACTATTGCCACTGAATCTGATTGTACAGGTAAATGGATATGGCAGACAAGATTTCCGCCTTATACAAGCAATGCCTTCAATTATTCGCTGAAAGTTTTAGTCGCACGATGAAAAGAAGACAATGCATGGACAAGTTGAAAGTATTGCCTTGACTTCTATTGCATAAAAACTTTCATTCGATACCTTATTATACTGAAAATCACGCATGTTCTACAAGGCGTCTGCTCGAATTGTCGGTGTTTCGTCAAGAAGCTGCAGATTTAGCCTTGGAACGGATAATCTTCATTGATATATACACGTTCAAATGATTTTGCCTTGCCCGATTGGTCGTCCACTTCCGTAAAGAATCCGCTGACCACTGACCGGCCGCGTTTCGGCACTTCAAAACGCGTCGGCATATTGGTTTTGAAACGGTAAAGTACGGCATCTTTATTC
Source organism: Planococcus beijingensis (assembly GCF_016820615.1). Classification (NCBI taxonomy): domain Bacteria; kingdom Bacillati; phylum Bacillota; class Bacilli; order Caryophanales; family Caryophanaceae; genus Planococcus; species Planococcus beijingensis. The sequence continues at coordinate 943,396 of NZ_JADHDZ010000001.1, read as the reverse complement.
ATGCCGAGTATTTCATCATATGGACCTGTCATCCCGACATCCGAGATATACGCTGTGCCATTTGGCAAAATACGTGCATCGGCAGTCTGAACATGCGTATGGGTTCCCACTACAACGGAGGCACGGCCATCTAAATGCCAGCCCATGGCGATTTTTTCACTGGTTGCTTCTGCATGGAAGTCCACAAACACTAACGGAGAAATTGCTTTGGCTTCCTCTATCAGCTCGTCTGCTTTTTGGAAGGGATCTTCATGCGGCGGCAGGAAGACGCGGCCATGCAAGTTGATGACAGACAAAGTCTGGCCATTTTTCGTCACAGTCGCCATGCCACGGCCAGGTGCTTCGTCCGAAAAATTGGCGGGACGGATCAAGTAATCCACTTCATCAATAAAATCAAAAATCTCTTTCTGGTCCCATGTATGGTTGCCCATCGTCACCATGTCCACTCCCATGAACAGTAAATCCTGATAGATAGCTTTAGTGATGCCGCGGCCTGCTGCGGCGTTCTCGCCATTGGCGATGATGACATCCGGCGAATACTTTCTTTTCAATCTCGGCAAATATGACTCCAATGCATCTCTTCCGATTGATCCTACAATATCTCCAATAAATAAAATTTTCACAAACTCACCTTTTTCCATAAGAAAAAGGCTTCTTTGAATAGACATTCATCGAAGCCTCACCCTTATTATTTTGCGTATTCAACTGCTCTGGTTTCTCTGATGACCGTCACTTTGATATGACCTGGATAATCCAGCTCTTCTTCAATCCGTTTCCGGATATCACGGGCCAGACGATGCGCCGTCATGTCATCGATCTGTTCAGGGCGAACCATTATGCGAATTTCGCGTCCCGCTTGAATGGCGAATGATTTCTCAACACCTTCATACGATTCGGAAATTTCTTCAAGCTTCTCTAAGCGGCGGATGTAATTTTCCAGTGTTTCGCTTCGTGCACCTGGACGAGCGGCAGACAATGCATCTGCTGCTGCAACGATGACCGAAATGATTGAAGTCGCTTCGGTGTCGCCATGGTGAGAGGCAATACTGTTAATGACAACCGGATGTTCCTTGTACTTGGTTCCAAGTTCCACACCGATTTCCACGTGGCTTCCTTCCACTTCATGATCAATCGCTTTACCGATATCATGCAGAAGGCCAGCACGTCTGGCAAGTGTAACATCTTCTCCAAGTTCTGCTGCCATCAAGCCTGACAGGAATGCAACTTCCACAGAATGCTTCAGTACATTTTGTCCGTAACTTGTGCGGTAGCGAAGGCGCCCAAGAATTTTGATCAAGTCAGGATGCAGGTTATGTACACCTACGTCAAATGTGGTTTGTTCACCAATTTCACGAATTTGTTCATCCACTTCGCGTCTTGACTTCTCGACCATTTCTTCGATGCGTGCAGGATGGATACGGCCATCTGATACAAGTTTTTCAAGTGCCAATCGCGCCGTTTCACGGCGGATCGGGTCGAATCCTGATAGAATAACCGCTTCCGGCGTATCATCGATGATTAAATCGATTCCTGTTAAGGTTTCAAGCGTACGGATATTACGTCCTTCACGCCCGATGATACGACCTTTCATTTCATCATTCGGCAAGTTGACTACCGATACGGTAGTTTCTGCTACATGGTCTGCTGCGAAACGCTGCATCGCCAATGACAAAATGTTTTTCGCTTTTTTGTCCGATTCTTCTTTGGCGCGGGCTTCCGATTCTTTCATCATTACAGCAATATCAGTTGAAAGTTCTTTTTCAACGTCCTGCAAGATGATTGATTTCGCTTCTTCGCGTGTCAAAGATGAAATGCGTTCCATTTCGGACTGCTGCTGTCGGACTAACTCCTCAGCTTTGCTTTCCATCTGTTCAATATGCTGTTGTTTTTCTGCGAGCGCTTCGTCTTTGCGTTCCAGACTCGCTTCTCTTTTGTTTAAAGCATCATCCTTGCGATCTAAATTTTCTTCTCTCTGCAACAACCGATTCTCTTGTCTTTGTAACTCAGATCGGCGTTCCCGAATTTCAGATTCTGTTTCAGTACGCAATTTATGATTTTCGTCTTTCGCTTCCAATAAGGCTTCTTTTTTCAGCGCTTCAGCTTCTCGTTTTGCATCTTCGACTATTTGCTCCGCAGAGTTTTTAGCGCCTGCAATATTGGAATCGTTAGCTTTTTTCAATGCAAAATATCCAACAACCACACCGACGATGATACCAAGCAAAGCGAAGATGAACTCGTTAATACCCATTCGGACACCTCCTCTTGCTATTGATTTTTTTCAGTTTAAAAGATGAATAAGTAAAAATTTTTTCAACTGCAACTATTTAAGAATTAGTAAATTATACAATTTTAATTGTATAGATGGACTTATGTCGTGTCAACCAAGAAAAGCGCAAGCGATCGTCTAGCCCTGACAGGCATAAGGCACTTTGGCTGTGCGGCGTCTCTTCAGCCGCATGGACAGAGGGACTTATGACCCCGAGGGGCTGATCGCTGGAGCTGGACTAGAGAAAAGCGCAAGCGATCGTCTGGCCCTGACAGGCATAAGGCACTTTGGCTGTGCGGCGTCTCTTCAGCCGCATGGACAGAGGGACTTATGACCCCGAGGGGCTGATCGCTGGAGCTGGACTAGAGAAAAGCGCAAGCGATCATATAAGGGAAGTAGCCTAAGTATGAGACTTCCTGTATCACCAGTTACCTGATTCAGAGTCTGTGGAATTCTGATAGACATCAGACAAACGCTTTCCTGGTTCTTATACAAATCGAACCTAATAATTCATTCCTGAAATCGCAGAAAAGCCGCTTAGCATGTGCTTGGCGGCTTTTCCCTGCTTATTCAAGTGATTTTATTCGTCGTCTTCATCCAGTAAAAGGTTGAAATCTTCTGGGTCTTCTTTATTGCCGGCAATTGTGTAGGATGCTGCCGCCATACCGTAAGACTCACGGATTTTCCCAGAAATTTCATTGCGGACTTCAGGGTTATTCAACAAGAACTGTTTAACATTTTCACGGCCTTGGCCAATGCGTTCGTCGTTGTATGAATACCATGAACCGCTCTTCTGGATAATCTCCAATTCTGAACCGATATCAACGATTTCACCTTCACGAGAAATCCCTTTTCCGTACATGATATCAACTTCAGCTGTACGGAATGGTGGTGCAACCTTGTTTTTCACAATCTTGATCTTCGTTCTGTTACCGATGATTTCAGTACCTGATTTCAAGGCTTCTGCACGGCGCACTTCCAAGCGTACGGAAGAATAGAATTTCAACGCACGGCCACCAGGAGTCGTTTCCGGGTTACCGAACATAACGCCGATTTTTTCACGGATTTGGTTGATGAAAATCACAATCGTGTTCGATTTGTTGATGACGCCAGAAAGTTTGCGTAGAGCTTGAGACATTAAACGCGCTTGCAATCCCATATGAGAATCGCCCATCTCGCCTTCGATTTCCGCTTTTGGCACCAATGCTGCTACCGAGTCGACAACTACGATATCAACTGCTCCACTACGGACAAGCGCTTCTGCGATTTCCAATGCCTGCTCGCCAGTATCCGGCTGAGACAATAGCAATTCATCGATATTAACGCCAAGGTTTTTTGCGTAAACCGGATCCAATGCGTGTTCCGCATCGATAAATGCTGCTGTTCCGCCGGTTGCCTGCACTTCTGCAATCGCATGAAGCGAGACAGTCGTTTTACCTGAACTTTCAGGACCATATATCTCAATCACACGTCCGCGCGGATATCCGCCTATTCCCAACGCTGTATCCAATGCCAAAGATCCACTGGAAACTGATGAGATATTACGGTCGGTTTTTTCCCCCAATTTCATGACAGAACCTTTACCGAATTGCTTTTCTATTTGTTTTAACGCCATGTCTAACGCTGCTTTACGATCGCTCAAAAGAAATCCTCCTCTAAATGAAAACCTAATTTTCTACCTGTTTCTAGTATACTAGCTTATTGAGAAATACACAAGAAAAAAGCGAACGTTTATTCGCTTTATTTATTTAAAAGCGAAATTTAAACGCCTTATAAAGTGCAATTCCCATTTATGGGCAGAAAAAAACACGCAAAATTAAATTTTGCGTGCATCTTCATTGGTTAACGTTCGAATCACATAATGCAGCGCCAGTTTAACAGCCCGCAAGCGGTTTGTATTCCGCATGCCAGATAACTGGAGCCGGAAAGACTGCGAACCCTTTTCTGTAGCGATGCCGATCCAAACCGTACCTGCCGGCTGATCGCCATGGGCATCGGGACCTGCTGCGCCTGTCAGTGAAACGCTGATATCAGTCTTAAATTTGCTGCGCACAGCTTCAGCCATCGCTAGCGCTGTCTGTTCACTGACCACACCGTGTTCAGCAAGAAGCTCAGAAGACAGGCCAAGCTGTTGTATTTTCATTTCCTCATTATAAGTGATGACACCGCCTGCAAGCACAGCGCTTGCTCCTGCGACCGATGCTAATTCAGACTGAAAAAGACCCGCGGTTAAACTTTCAGCGGCGGAAATCGTTCTTCCCTGCCCTTTCAAAAGTTCCACCGTCTTTGAAGCCAGCGAATCGTCGTCATAGCCGTAGAGATAGTCACCCACCAAATCCAATATTTCGTTCTTGGTGCTATTGATCAATTGCCATGCTTCTTCAACCGTATTGGTTTTGGCCGTAATGCGAAGAGTCACTTCCCCATCTGCAGCCAAAGGCGCAATGGTCGGATTCGACTGTTTATCTAAAATGTGCTGCAGCCGGTCTTCAAGTTCAGCTTCGCCAATGCCATAAAAACGCAGAACATGCGACAAAATGACATCCGCCTTATTCAGCAGTCTGGCCAGCTTCGGTTTTGCTTCGAACTGGAACATGGGCTCCATTTCTTTTGGTGGTCCGGGTAGCAGAATATAGACGCGTCCGTCTTTTTCGTACATCATGCCCGGCGCCATTCCGTTATGGTTGACGAGCACATCGCTATCTTTCAATACCAGCGCCTGCTTTTTATTGTTCTCGGTCATGGGTCTGCCTGCTCGCTGAAAAAAAGCAACGATGGAGTCCAATGCTTCCTGGTTCATTTCGAGCGTCGTGTCCAAGTGTCGGGCGATCGACTCTTTCGTCAAATCATCTTTAGTCGGTCCCAGCCCTCCAGTGAACAAGATCAAATCAGCGCGGCTTTCTGCAATTTTAATTGCATCTTCCAAACGGTCTGAGTTGTCTCCCACCACGGTATGATAATAAACATTGATGCCCAGTTCCGCTAAATGATTAGACAGGAAACGGGCATTTGTATTGGTGATCTGGCCTAATAATAATTCTGAACCTACCGCAATAATTTCAGCGTTCATCTGTTCAATCCCCTTTGCATGCGTTTATCCTGCAGTTAAAGCCAGTGAAGAAAAACAACTCCACTGCCTACAATTTTTTTGAGTTATTTTGAAGCCATCAATGCGCGGCGGTTGGCATAGAAATAATCCCAGCCCGACCACACCGTGAAGATCAAAGCAATATAGAGCATAATTTCACCGAACGGCAAGCCAACCAATGTGAAAATAGTATTATGCAGCAACAAGGCCGCAATCGCCAAGATTTGCGCGGTTGTCTTGATTTTCCCCAGGCTGCCAGCAGCGACCACTTCGCCTTCTCCAGCAAGCACCAATCGGAGGCCCGTCACTGCAAATTCACGGCTGATGATGATGATGACAATCCATGATGCGGCAAAGCCCAGTTCTACAAGAATGATCAATGCAGCTGAAACCAATAGTTTGTCGGCCAACGGATCCAAAAACTTCCCGAAAGTCGTGACGAGGTTATATTTACGGGCATAATAGCCGTCCACCCAATCCGTCAATGAAGCAAAGATAAAAATAAGTCCTCCTACAAAATGAGTGACGGGCATTTCAGCTCCGAAAAGCGTTATGTTTCCCCAGTCGAAACCTGCTAGCATGACCACCATAAATACTGGAATCAATAAAATCCTCGAAATGGTGATCTGATTTGGTATGTTCATATTGTTTCTCCTTTCAAACTGTCAAGAAAAATAGCCATCCAAGATGGCTATTCGGCGTTCATAAATTGAATAACGATATTTTGGGGTTGAATGTTTTGGGAATACTCAATCGGTTCACCATTGAGCGTCAAGGTAATATTTGAATAATCGCCAATACGCAAACGAACGCTTTCCACTTCTGATAAATCGATTTTTTCTGTTTCCTCAGCTTGCATGACACGGGCTTCAGAAGTCAATTCCTGCTGATTTTCATCAGTAACTGCAATCCACGACGGGCCGCTTGCCGTTATTTCCAACTCACGTTCAGCGGGCCCCTGCCACGAGTAAGTCGTTGTTTCCCCTTGCGTTCCTTCAACAGTCAATACTGCTTCCGGCTCTTCAGGTTCTGCAGCAGGCTCGTCGGCGGGCTCTTCCTCAATAGGTTCTTCCGTCTCCTCCGGCACAGCAGGAGCCGGAGTCTCATAAGGAACACCGTTGCCCTCCTCCACAGGCGTACCCGTAGAATCCCTGTTTGTTGATGCGCTGTAAAAATACCAGGCAACCGCAAGGATCAGGACTATAAACAGCGCCACTAACACTTTAGGGATAAATTCGGCATATGCTTCATTGGGCGCTGTCCTTGTGACTGAGCGGCTTCTGGAAGAAAAGGTATTTGGCATTTGTGGTTGAGCAGCAGGTTGATCGGCCGGCATTTCCAATTTATGCTGCTCGAGCAATTCTTCCCCGTTCAGCCCAACAGCTGCAGCATATTGCCTGATAAACGCACGTATATAGAAAGCGCCAGGCATCATACTATGGTTGCCGTCTTCTATACCAGCCAAATAACGTTTTTGTATTTTGGTCAAATCCTGCAGGTCTTCCAAACTATACCCTTTGGCGATTCTGGCCTCTTTAAGCCGCGTACCCAATTCACTCAATACAATCACCTGCCTACTTAGAAGTTGAATCCGTCACCAAACATATCGCCTTGTGATTTTTCGTTCATAAAAGTGTTTTTTTCCAACACTTCATAGGTGATTTTTTCTTCTGGATGATGGCGCAATTCGATAATATAATCAAAATCTTCAATGCTGTAATCTGATTGCTCAACAAACTTATCCGGATGCTCCACTACTTTAATGGTGGGCATACGCATCATTTCACGCACCAATTGCATATGGCGTTCATCGGATGAACGGCGAGTGACAATGCCATCCAAGATAAATATATTATTGGCGTTGTGTTCGTCGCCCATCAATTGATTGCGGACGGTTTGCTTGATCATTGTGGAAGATAAAAATATCCATTTTTTATTGGCGCTGACACTGGCTGCGACAATCGACTCGGTTTTTCCGACTCGTGGCATCCCTCTTAACCCCACCAACTTATGGCCTTCCTGCTTGAAGATTTCAGCCATAAAATCAACCAGCAGACCCAATTCATCACGCACAAAGCGGAAGGTTTTCCGATCATCCGCGTCACGCTGGATATAACGCCCATGGCGCACTGCCAGGATGTCACGCAGCTTCGGTTCGCGGAATTTCGTCACTTTGATAGTTTCGATGGTCGACAGTATCTGTTCAAAGCGCTCCAGCTGAACATCATGCTCAGCACGCAGCAGCATTCCACGCCGGCCTTGGTCGACACCATTGATGGTTACGATATTGACGCGCAGCATTCCCAGAAGAGAAGCGATATCGCCAAGCAGACCAGGACGGTTCACTTGAATTTCGTATTCAAAATACCATTCTTTCATGCAATACCAGACCTTTCTCTACAGGAATCTCTAGTTAATATGATAGCGGATTTACTGCTATGGGGAAAGGGGCATATAGTTACAGGAAATGCGATTATATCAGCCATCCGCCATTAATTCGGAGGGTTTGCCCAGTCATATAATCCGCTGTTCCGCCGACCAGAAATTCGACGGCATCCGCTATATCCTGAGGGGACCCCAACCCCAATGGGATATCGTCCTCGATTTCCTGCAATTCTTCTGCAGAAAAGGAATCATTCATTTTCGTCATGATGAACCCTGGTGCCACTGCATTGACACGTGTTCCAGACGGCGCCATTTCTTTGGCATAGGCTTTAACAAATGCCAGTTGGGCACCTTTCACAGCTGAATACACCGTTTCCATAGAGGCACCGGTCTCACCCCAGATTGAAGAGATAAAGACAACATAAGATTTATTGTAACGATGAAAAAAAGGTGAAATCGAACGGATCGCCGAAATCGGATTTTTCACATGCACACGCCAAAGTGACTCCATGTCCTGTTCTGTTGTATCAATGAGCATTTTCTGTAAGGAATGCCCACTCGCCACAATAACGCAGCTTGCATCATAAACATTTCCAGCCAACTGCCCGGCTCCTGCTTCATCAGCAAAGTCAGCCTGTATCGGAACAAACTCCTGTGCAGGATACTGTTCCGTTAACCGGGCCGCAAGCCCACTTGCTGGATTCGAATTCCAATGCAAGTACAGCGACCATCCGCTCTTTGCCAATTGATGAGCGATGCTTTCACCGATTTCTCCAGAAGCTCCTAATAAGACGGCAAACCGTTTCACTCTGCTTCTTTCGCAGTCGGCATAATAGTGAAGATCGATTGCTGGGATTCATGGCTGACTAAAGCAAAAGCATTTTGAAGGTCAACCACTTCCAGGCTCTCCAGAACGGGCACAACATCGAATAAGTTCATTTCATTGAACGCATAATGAGTAAACTGGTTCGCGATATATTCAGGCGAATTCAACGCTCTCAGGAAAAAACCGATTTTCTTGCGGCGAACACGGTCAAGGTCTTCCTGTCCAAAAGGCCATTTTTCAATTGCATTTTGAAGCGTATGTTTGATTTCCTTTATCAGCACTTCGGGTTTGTGGGTATCAGAACCGATCAAAGCATATCCGAAACCATGCTCTAATGAATAATCAAAAGAATAAGATTCATCGATCCAATCGTTTTCGTAAGCATGATGATAAAAATCCGATGTCCGACCGAACAGCAATTCATAAGCCAATTGAGCTGCCAATTCATGCTTGAGCATATCAGGGCCAATCAAATCCAACTTTTCCGGTTTGATGCCGTAAAAGACTTTCGGCTTCTGAACGCTCATTTCCAGTACGCGTTCCTTGATTGCCACTTCTTTCGGTTCTTCCGGATAAATGCGTTTGATTTCTGTTGGCGCTTCAAATGTTTTCTGCGCTTGATCTTCTTTCACCAATTTCATCATCTGATCCGGATCGACATTTCCGACGACGAACAACAACATATTGGACGGATGATAGAACGTGTTGTAGCACGTGTATAAATGTTCAGCCGTGATGTCCTGGATGGATTCCACAGTACCCGCAATATCAATTTTCACCGGATGGTTTTTATAAAGGTTTTCGATGATGCCAAAATACAGGCGCCAATCAGGCTGGTCATCGTACATCGTAATTTCTTGCGCAATGATGCCTTTTTCCTTTTCTACGGTCTTTTCCGTAAAATAAGGGCTTTGGACAAAATCCAAAAGTGTTTTGACGTTTTTATCGATTTCGCCCGTAGCCGAAAACAGATAAGCGGTCCGGGTAAATGAAGTAAAGGCGTTTGCTGAAGCACCCTGTTTGCTGAACTCCTGGAAAACGTCCCCTTCTTCTTTTTCGAACATTTTATGCTCAAGGAAATGAGCGATGCCGTCCGGCACTTTAATCGGTTCCATTCCACCTTGAGGGACAAAATGGTTGTCGATCGAACCGTATTTAGTAGTAAAAGTCGCAAAAGTCTTTGAAAATCCTTTTTTTGGCAGAATATAAACGTCCAGCCCATTATCCAACTTCTCGTGGAAAAGCGTTTCTTCCAATTGTTCAAATTCGACTTTATGCATCTTTTTCATCCTCCTTGCCTGATAAGAAATAAGTCATTTCCAAAGACAGTTCCTGAGCAACAGCGGCAATGTCGTCTTTGGTAACGTGTTTCCATCTGTTGATCATAAATTCCGGTTCAAATGAATCCGTCAATTCCATGTATTGATCATAAATATCGATTTGTCCACGCGCTGAATCCAATGCCTCTTTCAATTGGTTGGTCAGCAAGGCCTTTGTCTGTTCAAGCTCAATATCAGAAATATTGCCTTTTTTGACTTCTTCCAATTGTTCCAGAATCAATGCCACTGCTTTTTCTTCCAGCTTTGAATCAATCCCTGCCAGCACGAACATCAAGCCAAATTGCGAAGCGAAAGAACTTGATACATAGTAAGCCATGCTTTCTTTTTCGCGAATATTAACAAACAGCTTCGAATGTGCATAACCGCCAAAGACGCCATTCATCAATTGCATGACGGGGAATTTTTCGTCGCGGAACGTAATCGGTGTAAAGAATGCCATATGCAATTTCCCTTGTTTCATGTCTTCATATTCAAGCACGCGTGACTGTTCCGGTTTAACCAATTCCAAAGGCGGTGCAGCTATCGCTTTTTCCCGATCCTTGAAGTGAAAAAATTCACGGATATGAGACGCAATCATTTCCGGTTTAACGTCACCCACTGCATATATTTCAATTTCATTTTCAGTCAACATTTCTTTGTATTCGGCAACCAATTGTTCGTTGGTGACATTTTCTACATCCTCAATAGTACCATTCGATGTGATTGAAGCCGGATGATTGGGCAATGCCAATTCCATCATACGCTGCTGCGCATAACGCGTCTTTTCATCAAAAACGGATTCAATGCGTTGGATAATGGCATTTTTCTCACGTTTAAAAATAGCTTCCTTAAATAAGCCATGCTCAAAATTCGGCTTGAACAAAACGATGTACATCAAATTCAGGACTTTTTCCAAAACCCCTTTTTCAGACAGGTATTGATCATTCACCGTTTCAACGTTCAGCGTCACAATATGCTCATTGCCCCGCTTTGAAGAATCTATGTAAAGAGATGTACCGTACAGGTCGTCAAGAACCATACGCAGCGCCGTGTGTGAGGGATAGACCTCATTGCTGTGCTGCAATACATTTGCCAAAATCGAACGGGCAGATGCTTTTTCCTTGGTAAGTTTATCTTTGAATTTAATCGAGAAATTTATCGTTTTAAACTGTGTAGTTTCATTGACGTGCACATTAACGCCTTTAGCAATGTTAATCGTTTCAAACATGTTGAATCCCCTCTCGTCGTTCATGTTCTAACTATACCGAACCTTTTCCGTTAATTGCAAATAAAGAAAAGCGAAGATGCCCGTATTCGCCCTGACAAGCGCTGAAGGATTTGCTGTTAATGGCGCTTTTTGCCATCATCAGCAAGTCTGAAGCGACCTCGAGGGACCGGGCGTCGGAGCTGGATCATAAGAAAAGCGAAAGCGACTGGATCGGCATACAATAAAAAGTGGCTTTTTCGTAAGTCTCTAAAATAACATGGCCGGAGAGAAAAAAAGCCTTTCTCTCCGGTTGTTTTTGGATGTAGGAATACCTTTTCTGAGAGCAGCCGGCTGATGGAAAGGAAAGCGGCAGAAGACGTGCCCGCGGAACGCGTCCGCCGCATTGGACATCAGCCAGGTCTTTCGGGAACGACAAAAGGGCTGTCACCAAAAGTCATTTTTCATGACCTTTTGGGACAGCCCCTTTTCAAAATACTTTATCGTTGTCCTTTGATATATGGTTTTCCGTTCGCCAGTGGTGCATTGGCGCGTCCGATAAATCCGGCTAGTGCAAAGATCGTCAAGACGTACGGCAAAATCAATAGGAACACATTCGGAATTTCCTGGATTATCGGTATAGATGATCCGACGATACTCAAGGATTGCGCGAATCCGAAGAACAAAGCAGCTCCCATTGCACCAAGCGGATGCCATTTACCGAAAATCATCGCTGCCAGCGCCATGAAGCCCTGGCCATTGATTGTGGCATGGCCAAAATCATTGGTGATGGTCTGCGCATAGATTGCACCACCGATTCCCGCTAGCGCACCGGAAATCATAACCGCGACATAACGCATTTTCGCTACATTGATTCCCATCGTATCCGCTGCCATTGGATGCTCACCTACAGCACGCAAGCGTAAGCCGAACGGCGTTTTATAGATGATGAACCAGGCTACAAAGGCAACCCCAATCGCGAAGAACGATGTATTGTAAACAGAAGTAAAGAATAATGGACCGATAACCGGTATGTCCGAAAGGAACGGAACATTATAGCGCGAAAAGCGCTCAGTGATAAAGTCTGTCTGCCCTTTATCGAAAATTCTTTTCACCAGATACAAAGACAACGCAACTGCCAATAAGTTGATGGCAACACCTGATACTACCTGATCTGCGCGGAATGAAATGGATGCAACTGCATGCAATAAAGATAACAGCAATGCGGCAACCATGGCGGCGATCAATGAAATCCAAGGTGTGGCTGCGCCGAACGTATCGGCAAACAATAAGTTGAACAAAATCCCGACAAACGCACCGATGACCATCAGCCCTTCAAGGCCGATGTTGACAACACCCGATCTTTCCGAGAAGACACCGCCGATCGCCACCAAGATAAGTGGCGCTGCATAGAAGATCGCTGAAGGAATGATGAAGTATAGAACGTCAAGGAAACTCATATTACTTCGCCTCCTTCTTCTTAGCTGATGCACGGAGCAGCAGCAAGCGAATGATGTATCCTGAAGCTACAAAGAAGATGATAACCGCAATTACAATCTCTACAATCTCAATTGGAATACCTGCAGCGTTCGGCATATTCAAAGCCCCATATTTCAAGGAACCGAACAAGGTTGCACCGAAGATGACACCCAGCGGCGTATTCATGCCGAGCAAGGCAACAGCGATTCCATCAAAACCGATTCCGGTAAACCCACCCTTGGAAGAAACATACTCAAATGTTCCAAGTGCTTCCATCGCTCCACCCAATCCAGCAAACGCCCCTGAAATGACCATGGCGAGAATGATGTTTTTGTTGACATTCATGCCGGCATATTGAGAAGCATTCTGGTTAAATCCAACAGCTTTCAGCTCAAAGCCGAGCGTTGTTTTCTCCAAAATGAACCACATGACACCGACCATAAGCAAAGCAATGACAATTCCCAGATGCAGACGCGAAAATTCCGTCAGATTCTCTAAAAACTCTGAGCGCAGGGAAGCACTTGCAAAAATGCTTTCTGTGCGGTCACCGCCATCAGAAACGGTCCGAATCAATGCATTTGTAACATGCAAAGCGATGTAGTTCATCATGATTGTGACAATTACTTCATGGACATGGAATTTCGCTTTCAAAAGACCTGGTACAAAGCCCCATAAAGCTCCAGCTACTGCTGCTGCGATAATGGCTAATGGCAAGTGGATGATCTTCGGCAATTCGACGGCTACTCCCACATACGCCGCAGCAAACCAGCCAACGATCAGTTGCCCTTCCACACCAATGTTAAAAAGTCCTGAGCGGAACGCAAAAGCAACTGCCAGACCAGCCAGTAAATAAGGAGTGATTTGGCGAATCGTTTCTCCGATCGTATACATGTCTCCAAAAATTCCGTTCCAAAGGGCGGCATAGCCCTCCAATGGATTATAGCCGCTGGCCAGCATGATCACTGCACCGACTAGCAATCCTAAAATAACGGAAACGATGGGGACCAGGAGATTGGTCGCTCTATTCGACATGCTGATCCTCACCTTTCTTCGTCAAATCCTGTGTATCTTTGTGACCGGTGTGTCCTGCCATCAACAAGCCCAATTCCTGCTCAGTGGTGGTTTCAGGCGTGACAATATCCACAATTTCTCCGTCGTGGATAACAGCAATACGGTCTGAAACGTTCATGACTTCGTCGAGTTCAAACGAAATCAATAGAACGGCTTTGCCGTTGTCACGCTGTTCAATCAAGCGGCTATGGATAAACTCGATTGCACCGACATCCAACCCCCGTGTCGGCAGCGCTGCAATCAATAGATCCGGATTGCGGTCCACTTCGCGTCCGATAATGGCTTTTTGCTGATTTCCTCCCGATAGCGAACGGGCTAATTCTGACGGTCCTTGCGTCCGGACATCAAAATCCTTGATAATTTGAAGCGCCTTCTCATTGATTTTATTGTAATCAATAATTCCTGATTTAGAGATGGGTTTTGTATAGTACGTTTGAAGTGAAATGTTATGGCCTACCGGGAAATCCAGTACAAGGCCATGCTTATGGCGATCCTGGGGGATATGGCCGACTCCCGTTTCTGTCACTTTGCGTGGTTTCATATTCGTGACGTCTTTGCCATTGACAAAAATAGTGCCGCTTTTCACTTTTCGAAGGCCAGTTATGGCTTCGATCAATTCGGATTGGCCATTCCCATCAATTCCCGCAATTCCGACAATTTCACCTTTGCGAACGTTCAGATTCAAGCTTTTCACTTTATCGATCCCGCGATAATCCTGGACGACCAAATCTTTAATATCCAAGACTTCTTCGCCTGGGAAAGCTTGCCCTTTAACGGTGGTGAATTCCACTTGCCGACCAACCATCAACGACGCAAGGTCATTTGGATTTGTTTCTGAAGTGATGACTGTGCCAATTCCCTGGCCTTTGCGAATAACCGTAACCCGGTCCGACACATCCATGATTTCTTTTAGTTTATGGGTAATCAAAATAATTGATTTTCCTTCAGCAATCAATCTTTTCATGATTTGAATCAATTCCGTGATTTCCTGAGGTGTCAGGGAAGCAGTCGGTTCATCAAAAATCAAAATTTCGGCTCCGCGGTACAAAGTCTTCAATATTTCGACCCGTTGTTGCATGCCTACAGAAATGTCTTGAATAATCGCATACGGATCTACGTTCAACCCATATTGTTCAGATAACGCTTGAACTTTCTTGGCCGCGTCTTTTTTATTGGTGATGCCGTATTTGGTTGGCTCACTGCCCAAGATGATGTTCTCGGTGACCGAAAAGTTTTCGACCAGCATGAAATGCTGATGGACCATTCCGATTCCCAGATCGTTTGCGACATTCGGATTGGCAATATCCACTTTCTTGCCCCGAACCCGGATTTCTCCGCCTTCCGGCTGGTACAAACCGAACAAGACGTTCATCAACGTCGATTTCCCTGCGCCGTTCTCCCCTAATAATGCGTGAATTTCTCCCTTTTGCAGTTGCAGCGTAATATTGTCATTTGCGACAAACGTACCGAACTCTTTACGGATATTCAGCATTTCAATTACATATTCCACTGTTGTCACTCCCTCGAAACTGCTGACTTCTTTTATTTAATTAATACAGGAAAGGCTTCCGTTGCCAAAAGCCTTTCATCTATTAACTTCCTTCTTTAGACAAAAAAAATCATAAAGACCGGTTGACCCGGTCTTTATGATGACCGTGTTTCTGAGTGACTGTTACTCTACTTTTTCTGGTACTGTGATTTCGCCATCGATAACTTGTTTTTTAAATTCTTCGATTTTAGTCATCACATCTTCTGGAATTGCTCCACGAGAATCCGCAAGGCCTACACCATCATCAGCAAGGCCGTAAGTGATTGTTTCGCCACCTGGGAAATCTCCCGCCATTGCCTGTTCAGAAATGTTGATTACTGCTTTGTCTACACCTTTCAATACAGATGTCAAAGTTACGTTGGCATCGCCAGTTTGGCCTTCATCGTATTGGTCAGCATCTACGCCGATAACCCAGATGTTTGCATCCGGATCTGCTTCTTTGCGTTCTTTTGCTTCAGTGAATACACCATTCCCAGTACCGCCAGCTGCGTGGAAAATGATATCAGCTCCAGCTGAGTACATACGGTTTGCAGTTGTTTTACCTAATTCCGCTTTATCAAAAGCCCCTGTATATTGAACATCGACTTCAACTGTTTCGTCTACAGCTGCAACCCCTTCAAGGAATCCTGCTTCAAAACGTTCGATTACTGGAATTTCCATCCCACCGACAAATCCGATTTTTTTCGTTTCTGTCATTAGAGCTGCTGCTACACCCGCAAGGAATGCGCCTTCCTGCTCTTTGAACAGGACACTTGCAACGTTTGGAGCTTCTACTACCGCATCAATGATGGCGATTTGAGCTTCCGGCTGCTGCTCAGCAATTTCTGCTACAGCACCTTCCATAAGGTAGCCGATACCGAATACGACATCAAAATCACGGCGGATCAAGTTGTTCAAGTTGGTGTTGTAATCCGCATCTGATGCAGATTGAAGGTAGTCAAAGCCGCCATCGCCCTTTTCAAGGCCATTTTCTTCACCAAATTGCTGGACCCCTTCCCAAGCAGATTGGTTGAAGGATTTATCATCCACACCGCCAACATCTGTAACCATGGCAACCGAGAAATCAGCAGCTTCTTCCGTGCCTTCTCCTCCGCCAGTTTCACCTGTTGAAGTATCTTCTTCGCTTCCGCAGGCAGCAAGCATCGTACCAGCAGCAAGCATTAATGATAAACCTAGACCAAATTTACGTTTTGTCAATGTAATAACCCCCAAGGTTTTTTTGATATTAGCAGGAATTTGATGTTTTACACGCGTTTGCGAACCACATGAAAGCTAAATTTATCAGCTCTGAAGTAATTCTTTGAATAAAGCACCAATCGATCGTCTTCATCGTAATGGAGCTGTTTTAATACCAGTAAAGCCGTTTCCGGTTCACATTCCAGGATTGGAGAAGCATCTTCATGATACCCAGTCGGATCAATGAACGTCACCGCGTAGGAAATATGAATATCGCCGGATTCTTCAATCGCTGTAAAAATGGAACTTTCCTTGCGCCCTAAAAAATCTGCAGGCAAATAGTCCGAAGGCACCTTGTCGATGCAGTAAACGACAGGCTCTCCGTTTGCCGTGCGAACGCGTTCAATTGTAATGACAGTATCATCGGCGGTGCAATGAAAGCGTTTTATATCTTCCTCAGAAGAAAGGGTCTCCGACGTGCTCAAGTAGATAGCGCCGGGTTCCATTCCTGCCTGACGGATCATATCGGACACACTCGTCAATTGTTCAATCCCAGATGTGAAAACAGGCTTTGAATTGACGAATGTGCCGACTCCGTGGCGTCTGACGATGATATTATCTTCTTCCAACAGCCGGAGCGCTTCTCGCAAAGTCGCCCGGCTGACTCCCAGGGTTTTTGACAATTCGAATTCGGACGGCAACTTCTCTTTTTCTTTGTAGACGCCCGCAGCAATATCCTGCTTCATTCGGTCAATAACCTGAAGGTACAAAGCACGATGATCCGATTTAATTGTCATATGATTCACCACCCATGACAGAGATCAGACATCTGATGTAAAACATTCCTACTAATCAAAATTACTATACCACTTATTAGAAATGAAATAAATAGTAATTTGTCGAATTTAGCGAATTTTCATTTCCCTATATTCAAAGATACTAATCATTTTGTCACAAAAAAACCCAAATTACTCAATATTCTTCCTGCTTTGGAACTAACACGGTCCGCGGTTTACTGCCTTCATAAGGTCCGACGACTCCCCGCTGCTCCATTTGGTCTATGATGCGGGCAGCACGCGAGTAGCCCACACGGAAGCGTCGTTGCAGCATGGAAACCGAAGCTGTCTGCATTTCTGTCACCAACTGGACCGCATCATCATAGATTTCATCTGTTTCTTCATCGATTTTGGTCTCGTCGATTTCACTTGGAATCATGTCTTCCTGGTACTGAGCTTTTTGTTGCTCAATTGCAAAGTCAACAATTTTTTCAACTTCTGAATCCGACAGGAATGCCCCTTGCACACGGACCGGTTTTGATTGGCCTGCTCCAAGGAATAACATATCCCCGCGTCCTAGTAATTTTTCAGCTCCACCCATATCCAGGATTGTCCGTGAATCGATGGAAGATGACACCGCAAAAGCGATGCGTGATGGAATATTCGCCTTGATGACGCCAGTGATGACGTTGACGCTCGGGCGCTGTGTCGCAATGATCAAATGGATCCCTGCTGCACGCGCCATCTGTGCCAGGCGAGTAATGGCGTCTTCCACTTCGTTTGAAGCAACCATCATCAAATCAGCCAACTCATCGACAATGACAACGATAAACGGCAGCTTTGGATGCTTGTCTTCATTTTCCTCATTGAAGACCCGTACGTATTCATTGTATCCTTCGATATTGCGAGTTCCGGTGTGAGAAAACAGTTCGTATCTTCTTTCCATTTCCGAAACGATTTTCTTCAACGCTTGTGCCGCTTTCCGCGGATCTGTGACAACCGGTGCCAACAAATGTGGAATGCCATTATAGACGTTCAGCTCCACCATTTTCGGATCGATCATCATCATTTTCACTTCATGCGGCTTTGCCCGCATGATGATGCTGGTGATGATGCCGTTGATGCACACCGACTTCCCGCTTCCTGTTGATCCTGCAACGAGCAGATGCGGCATTTTATTCAATTCTGTCATCACTGCTTGGCCTGTAACATCTCTGCCTAAGGCAAACAGCAATTTGGCATCAGGCCGGTTGTTTTCTTCCGATTCCAGCACTTCACGAAGACTAACAATCGAGACTTCCGTGTTTGGCACTTCAATGCCGATTGCGGATTTTCCGGGAATCGGCGCTTCAATCCGGATATCGCGCGCAGCCAAGGCCAATGCCAAATCGTCGTGCAGGCTGACGATTTTGCTGACTTTGACGCCGGTATCGGGCAGCACTTCGTACTTCGTCACAGCTGGCCCTAAATGGACCTGCGTCACTTTCGCACGGACGCCGAAGCTCTGGAACGTTTTCTCAAGTTTCTTGGCGTTTTTCTGGATGCCTGAATACTCGCCGCTTTGGTCGTGGTGCGGCGGCAGTGTCAACAAGCTGAGAGGCGGCAGCTGGTATTCTTCGTTTTCCAGTTCTTCTGCAGTCGACATCAACTGGATATCACCGGTGTCCGGTTCTGCAGCAGTTTCCGCAGCAGGCACGTTCTGCACTTCCGGCTGTTTGGGTTTCACGTTTTCAGTAAATGCCGATATGATCGGTTCTTCAGGCTGTGGGCGGTACAGAAGGTCTTCTTCTTCCTCTTCTTCATAAGCCAGGGATTCATTGATTTCCAGCACTTGTTCAGGTGCTGATTTCTTGCGCGGAGCGCGCAGTTTTTTCGGCTCATTCCGCTGGAAACGATTCATCAGCGAATCGATTGCCGGACGTGCACTTGGAATTTTTTCGGCAATAAACGGTGCGGCCGCTTTTCCTGTCAAGATGATGGCACCAATCGACATCAGGATAATCGCGACGATCCAAGTTCCCGCTGTATCAAACAACACATGCAATAGCGCATATAAAAAGGCACCGACGATTCCGCCGCCTGTCGCCAAATACGTAGTCCAGATTGTGCCGGTCATTTGCGTATGGCGAATGGTTTCAGAAATGACATTGGCTGATGTAATCGGCAGGATGGATCCGGCCGCCCAGATTAAATGGCAAATCAACAAAATGCCGATCAGGATAAAGCCGGCTCCTGTTGCCACTTTCAGTCTTGGCTTTGGCCATTTCCGCTTAACCATTACATAGATAGCGACATAGACAATTGCCAGTGGAATCAGGAAGGCCATATAGCCACCGATAAACTCAGCTAAATTGTAGAACATCTTGCCGATGACGCCCAACTGGAACACCATCAACACGGCGATTCCAAGCAGTACCAAACCAATCACTTCATAAGCGATCATCGGCATCGGCTGCTTTTTTTTATTTTTCGGCTTTTGCCGCGGTTTTGCTTTTGCTCTCGCTTTTGGTTTTGCTTTCGTAGTTGTACGAGCCCTGGTCATAGCGATCCCTCTTTTCTTCCATAATCGAAAAAGGATTCCCTCCGATTAGATCGGTATGGAAATCCTTTTGCTTTTTTCTTAGTATTCCATAATTATCGGGATGATCATCGGACGGCGCTTCGTTTGCTGGAATAGGTAGGAATTCAATGTATCGCGAATTTCCTGCTTGATGTTATTCCATTCGAATGCGTCTCTGGTGACATATTTTTCAACGACCTTGCGTACAAGTCTTGTAGATTCATCCATCAGCTCTTCTGATTCACGGACATAGACAAAACCGCGTGAAATCATTTCAGGGCCGGAAGCGATTTTCTTCTCTTTGCGGTTCAGCGTAACCACAACGATGAAAATCCCATCCTGGGACAATAGCTTACGGTCACGCAGAACGATATTGCCTACGTCGCCGATGCCGATTCCATCAATAAGTACATTGCCGGCAGTAACGCGCCCGCTCATCCGGACTTTGCCTTCTTTGTATTCCACGATATCGCCTTTATCGGCGATAAAGATTTCAGACTTATGCAAGCCGACCTGCTGCGCCAATTTAGAATGCGCAATCAGCATTTTGTATTCACCCTGTATCGGAATGAAATATTTCGGCTTCATCATGTTCAGCATCATTTTAAGATCTTCTTGGCTGCCGTGTCCTGATACGTGGACTTTTTTGCTGGCGGTCAAAACATTTGCGCCGGCTTTCGCCAACTTATTCATTGTTTGGAACATTGGAACTTCCATACCGGGTGATGGTGTGAATGTAATTAATACTGTATCTGTTTCTTTGATTTTTACGTCTTTGTGCTGCTTGCGGACCATTTTGTCCAAAGCTTCAAGCGGCTCCCCTTGGTTACCGGTAACAATGATGACCACTTCGTCATCACGGTAGTTCTCCAGGTCTTTCAGGGAAATGACTGTATCTTCGTCGACTGTCAAGTAGCCTAGGCGCAGGCCGACTTCATAGCTGCTCTCCAGACTTCTTCCGGCTACAGCGACTTTTTTGCCTGTCGCTGCCGCGATATCGAATACCTGTTGGATACGAATAAAGTTTGATGAATAAAGGGATACCAGTACACGGCCTTCAGCAGCAAGGAATGCCGACAGGATATGGTCTGCAACCACAATTTCCGAAGTTGTATATCCTGGGCGTTCAGCTTCAGTAGAGTCGGACAGCAGCATCAATACGCCGTCTTCTCCCAATTTCGCCATTTTTGCGATATCGGGCTTGTAACTGCCTTTAGCTGACTGATCAAATTTGAATTCGCCTGTATGCACGATTGCGCCTTCAGATGTGTGGAAGACGATCCCAAATGCGTCAGGAATACTATGTGTCGTATGGAAGAACGTCACATGTGTTTTGTCGAAGTTCATGCGGCTCTTGTTAGTAACTTCAAAGAACTTGACATGCTTTAAAGAACCTTGTTCTTTAATATGTTCTTTAGCTAATGCAATCGTCAATTTTGATCCGTAGACCGGCGCTTGGATTTTCTTCAGTAAATAAGCAATTGAACCAATCGCATCTTCGTGCCCGTGTGTCAAAAAGATTCCTTTGACGCGGTCTTTGTTTTCTTCAAGGAAAGTCATATCCGGAATGACGATATCCACACCCAGCATTTCATCCTCTGGGAACATCAATCCACTGTCCACGACGAATAGATCTTCGTCAATTTCGATTACGTACATTGCTTTGCCGATTTCACCGACTCCGCCTAAAGGGATAACTCTTATTACTTCATTTTTAATTTTGCTCAATTTATTTCCTCCTAAAATTCACCCGTACACATCCATAGAATTCATTATACGGGAATCACCGGAAACAGTCCAAAGAAAAAAATAAACCGGCTCATAGGCCGGTTCATTTTTTCGATTGCCGTTCGGGATTAAATGATATTTTCTTCAATCAGGGCTTCTGCAATCTGAACCGAGTTCAGTGCTGCGCCTTTTACCAGGTTATCTGAAACGACCCACAGGTGGAAGCCATTCGGGTTGTCCAAGTCCTGGCGGATACGGCCGACAAACACTTCATCAAGTCCTGCAGTCATCAAAGGCATCGGGTACAGTTGGTTTGATGGGTCGTCCATCAGCTCCACGCCTGGTGCCTGTGCAATTGCCTGCTTGACCTGCCCAACAGTTGCCGCTTCTTTGAGTTCCACGTAAACCGATTCAGAATGCCCTGTGACCACCGGCAAGCGTACGCATGTCGCTGCGACTGCCAGGGAATCATCGTGCATGATTTTTTTCGTTTCGTTGATCATTTTCATTTCTTCGAATGTATAACCGTTGTCGGTGAATTGATCAATTTGCGGAATTACATTGAAAGCGATCGGGTAATGGCGTTCAGCCGATTTGACCGGCAGCATTTTTGCATCAGCTGTTTTTGCGTTGTCAAAGTCGCCAGCTTGTTCTTTCAATTCATTGATGGCATCAATTCCCGCTCCCGATACTGCCTGATAAGTGGAAACCACCACTTTCGTCATGCCAAACAGTTCTTTTAATGGCTGCAATGCACAGACCATCTGGATTGTAGAACAGTTTGGATTGGCAATTATTCCTTTATGGAGAGAAAGATCGCTTTTATTCACTTCAGGAACAACTAAAGGCACTTCCTTGTCCATACGGAACGCGCTGGTATTATCTATAACAACGGCACCACGTTTAACCGCTTCAGGGGCGAATTTTTCTGAAACACTTCCTCCTGCGCTGAATAAAGCAATATCAATGCCTTCAAATGATTCAGGTTTGGCTTCCTGAACGGTGAAAGTCTGGCCATTGAATGTAATCTCTTTTCCGGCAGATCGGCTTGAAGACAAAAAGACAATGTCTTTTATAGGAAAATTCCGTTTCTCCAATTGCTCTGTCATTTGCTGGCCGACTGCACCTGTTGCTCCCATTATCGCTACGTTGAATGTTTTCACAATATTCGCTCCTTCAATGTTGATTTGAATTATTGTAACATAATTTACCCTGCTAAAGGAGCAAAACAGCAAAAAAGCTCCCTTTATACTAAGGAAGCTTCTTTCGGACGTATGATGGAAACCGCTGGCGATTCCACCAGGATCTCCAATAAGGAATAAACTTTTTCTAATGTTACCTGATCGATTTGAGAAAGCACTTCATCGTAAGTCTGGTGTTTGCCCAGCAATAGTTCGTGACGGCCGTTACGGCTCATACGCGCACTTGTGCTTTCAAGACCCAGCATCAAACTGCCTTTCAGCTGTTCTTTGGAGTCGGTCACTTCCTCTTCCGTAATACCGCCATTTTTCAATTCCTTTAACAAGGTCATAATGACTTGCTGCATTTCAGCCATTTGTTCATCTGATGTTCCACCGTAGATCGCCAATGTTCCATGATCGGAATAAGCAGAATGATAGGAGAAAATCGAGTAGGCCAATCCACGTTGCTCACGAATTTCCTGGAACAGCCTTGAAGACATGGAGCCGCCGATGATGTTGTTCAGAACCGTGAAGCTGTAGATATCCGGATCATTTAAAGACAGGCCGGGAAAGCCAAGGCATAGATGCCCTTGTTCCGTTTCTTTATTTTTCAGTGAATAGCCGGATGTGAAAACAGGAAGTTCGTACTTTTTCGGACTTTCTTTTTTCTCGAATGAGCCGAATAACGCTTCAATCTTTTCCAGTAAAGCTGGAGTGATGTTGCCTGCCACCGAAACGACCGTATTTGCAGGTGTATAATGGCGATCCATATAGTCGCGGATTTTCTCAGGCGTAAAGCTTGCCAAGGTTTCAGCGGTCCCAAGAATCGGTGCGCCGATCGAGTTCTGCGGATACATGACGCGCCATAATTGCTCATGCACATCGTCGTCCGGCATGTCTTCAGTCATGCTGATTTCTTCAAGGATGACTTGGCGTTCCTTGTCGAATTCCACCGGATCCATCTGCGAATTGAACAGCATATCCGCGAGTACCGTTACAGCATGTTCCGCATGATGGTCCAAAACCTTTGCGTAGTAACAGGTATATTCTTTTGATGTATAGGCATTGATATCGCCGCCGATGCGGTCGAATTCCCGGGCGATTTCTTTCGCAGTGCGCGAATCCGTTCCTTTGAACAGCATGTGTTCAATAAAATGCGTAATGCCGTTTTCTTCCGGCAACTCATCCCGTGAACCGTTATTGACAAAAACCCCAACTGCTACGGAATGAAAATGGGGAATGTGTTCGGAAACAATGCGCAATCCATTTTTGCAAGTCTGTGTAGTCACCATGTGCATGTTCCTCCTCATAGTAAAAAATTGCCGACAAAGTCGGCAATTTGAATAGATGATTATTCTTGGTTTTGTTTTTCAGCTGCCTCTTTTTGTTCTTTCAAAACAACCTTACGTGATAAGTTTACACGTCCTTGGCGGTCAATTTCAATTACTTTGACTTGGACGATCTGGTCCATCTTCAGAACATCTTCCACTTCTTTCGTCCGTTCTTCCTGGATTTCCGAAATGTGAAGGAGTCCGTCTTTGCCCGGGAACAATTCAACGAATGCGCCGAACTTTTCAATGCGTTTGACTTTGCCTTCGTAATATTCGCCGACTTTCGCTTCACGCACGATATTTTCGATCATCGCTTTCGCTTTCGCATTCATTTCTTCGTCTACTGAAGAAATGAAGATCGTACCGTCTTGCTCCGTATCGATCTTAACGCCTGTTTCATCGATGATTTTGTTGATCACTTTTCCACCAGGTCCGATAACATCACGGATCTTGTCAGGATTGATCTTCACCATGATGATTTTCGGTGCATACTTGGAAAGTGTCGTTCTTGGTTCAGCAATCGTCGCCAGCATCGATTCAAGGATGTGGATACGTCCGATTTGAGCTTGCGTCAACGCTTCTTCCAAGATTTCACGTGACAGGCCATCTATCTTGATGTCCATTTGAAGAGCGGTAATGCCTTTTGCAGTACCGGCTACTTTAAAGTCCATATCGCCAAGGTGATCTTCCATGCCTTGGATATCAGAAAGTACTGTGTAGTTTTCGCCTTTTTTGACAAGGCCCATCGCAATACCTGCAACTGGAGCTGTCAACGGAACACCGGCATCCATCATCGCAAGTGTGGAAGCACAGATACTCGCCTGTGAAGTCGAACCGTTAGATTCCAATACTTCTGCAACAAGGCGGATCGTGTAAGGGAAATCTTTCTCATTTGGAATGACTGCTTCAAGAGCGCGCTCACCAAGTGCTCCGTGTCCGATTTCGCGGCGTCCAGGCCCACGAAGGAATCCGGTTTCACCTACTGAGAACAACGGGAAGTTGTAATGGTGCATAAAACGTTTTGTGTCTTCGATGCCAAGGCCGTCGATGATTTGAACATCACCTAAAGCGCCTAGCGTACAGATGCTCATCGCCTGCGTTTGACCGCGAGTGAACAAGCCTGAACCGTGTGTGCGGTTAAGAATGCCGACTTCTGATGACAATGGACGGATTTCAGAAGGTCCACGGCCGTCCGGACGGATTTTTTCATCTGTGATCAAGCGGCGTACTTCGTCTTTGACCATTTTATCAAGGATCTGGCCAGCCTGTTTTTTCACAGCGTCATCCGATTCTTCGTATGCCGCCATTGCACGGGCTTTGACTTCGTCAATCGCTTCATTTCGTGCTTGTTTTTCATTGATTTGGACAGCTGCATTCAATTCAGCTTCTACTGCTTCTTTAAGTGTCGCCGTCAATTCTGCATCCAATTCGTAAAGCTGGATTGCCGTTTTTTCTTTGCCGACTTCTGCAGCAATCTGTTCTTGGAAGGCAATCAATTTCTTGATTTCTTCGTGTCCGAACATGATGGCTTCCAAAATCACTTCTTCAGAAACTTCTTTCGCTCCGGCTTCCACCATGTTGATGGCTTCTTTAGTACCGGCAACCGTCAAGTTGATCGAGCTTTGCTCAAGCTGATCGTTTGTCGGGTTGATGATAAATTGTCCGTCGATCAAACCGACGATTACTCCAGCGATCGGACCGCCGAAAGGAATATCCGATATCATCAAGGCTAGAGAAGAACCGAACATTGCAGCCATTTCTGATGGACAATCCTGATCTACAGACATAACCATGGAGATGACTTGAACTTCGTTGCGGAAACCATCCGGGAATAACGGGCGGATTGGGCGATCGATCAAACGGCTTGTCAAAGTCGCTTTTTCAGAAGGGCGTCCTTCACGTTTGATGAATCCGCCTGGGATTTTACCGACAGCGTAAAGACGCTCTTCGTAGTTGACCGTCAATGGGAAGAAATCCAAAGGTTTCGGAGTTTTTGAAGCGGTTGCAGTTGAAAGAACTGCTGTATCACCATAACGGATCAATGCTGCTCCGTTTGCTTGTTTTGCCAATTGGCCGACCTCAACCTGTAATTCGCGGCCAGCCCAATCAAGTGTGTAGACTTTTTTTGTTTGCCCCATAATATCGAGCTCCTCTCTCTTACCTTGTTTCTCTATACTATATGTATCCAATAGTAGTGTATCAAAAAAGCATCCGGTATGCGATGCGATAATTTAAAGTTTTATCCATAAAGAAAAAGCGGGACGAATCCCGCTTTTACTTTTTGCTATTAACGGCGTAGGCCAAGTCTTGCGATTAACTCGCGGTAGCGAGCAACTTCGTTTTCACGTAAGTATTTTAGCAAGTTACGACGGCGTCCAACCATTTTGAATAGACCACGACGTGAGTGATGATCTTTTTTGTGAGTACGTAAGTGCTCATTCAAGTTGTTGATGTCTTCTGTAAGAATGGCGATTTGAATTTCTGCAGACCCAGTATCAGTGTCATGCACTTTGTATTCATTGATCAATTCATTTTTACGTTCTTGTGTGATTGCCATACTGTTTCCACCTCCTAATTTCTGATATCCCCAATTACCGAGCAAACGTTGGTGATTCGATTTGCCAAGCAACGGTTTGTACATTCAGTACTCATAAATAATAGCATAAGCCATTTCCGAAATCAACCACACTGATTAATTAATGCCAGCGAAAAACTGCTCAGCCGTCATCTTGTCACGCTGAATTTGCGCTTTCAACTCATCAATGCCGGAGAACTTCTGCTCATCCCGGATCCGTTCATGCCATTCGACTTCCACCATTTCCCCGTAGATCGACTTGTCAAAATCAAGAATATGCACTTCGATGACTTGCTTTTTTACATCGGGATTATTAAACGTCGGCTTGAAGCCAATATTGCAGACACCATTGTAAGTCTGCCCCTGCACTTGAATTTTCACCGCGTAAACGCCGCGGCTTGGCACGACAGCACCCAGTTCCGGCTCTATATTGGCCGTCGGAAATCCGATGGTGCGTCCCCGTTTATCACCATTGACCACGGTTCCTAAAACACGGAATGGCCGGCCCAACAAATGGCAAACCTGCTCGACTGCACCGTTTTTCAATAGCTCACGGATGCGTGTCGAACTGATTTTTTCATTGCCATCTTCCTGTTTTTCTATGACAGTGACGCCATACTGCCCGTCACCCAGCTCTTTCATCAAGGTCATATCGCCTTTGCCTTTGCTGCCGAACGAAAAATCGAACCCGGCTGTGACATGGCTGACATTCAGTTCCTTAATGAATATCTCGATAAACTGTTGCGGCGTCAATTTGGCAAACTCTGAAGTAAAGCGCACGATAAAGCAATAATCGACGCCCATTCCTTCAAGGATTTCCATCTTCTGCTGCATAGGCGTAATATAAAAGACTTCTTCTTTTCTGCCGCCCAAAACCAATGAAGGATGTGGATCGAACGTCATAACCGCTGATTTAATGCCTTTGCTTTCAGCTTGTTTGATGGCGTCGCCTATCACGCGCTGATGTCCTTTATGTACACCGTCGAAAAAGCCGAGGGCCAAGGACAATGGTCCCGTCTCACTATCGGGTTTAACGTGAATCGGATAACTTAAATGAATAATTTCCATACTACACCTCGTCCGCTGTCGGAAAACCGAACATTTTTTCAGGCTTCATCTTATCCGCTTTTTCAGGATGGTTTTTATAGAGTGCCACGGGTTGTCCCTGATAGGTCAAAACTACAAATCCCATTTGATCAAGTATGGCATGACGCGCCAGTACTTGCCCGTTTTTTACAGCAAATATCTGTTTCGGTTCGATTTCCATGAATGGAAACGCCTCTAGACCATAGCTGAGCGGTTTCAAAATGTCGCCGATAACTCCATTTTGAGCAAGTTCAGCCACTTCGGCAAGTGTTACGCAATCTTTTTTGGCGAATTTACCGGATTCTGTCCGAGTCAGCCGGGACATATGCGCAGGAAAGCCTAATGCTTCTCCGATTTGCACAGCCAATGTCCGGATATAAGTTCCTTTGCCGCAGCGGATACGGATATTGAATTTGATTTGCTGGCCAGTCCATTGAAGATCATCATCCAATAACTCAATCGAATCGATGCGGACTGTCCGCTCAGGCCGTTCAACGGCGATTCCTTGGCGTGCATATTCATATAGCTTTTTGCCGTTCACTTTGACGGCTGAATACATTGGGGGAATCTGTTTGATATTTCCGGTAAGCTGCAAAAAGACTTCAGCAATTTGCTGGCGGGTAATGAGCTTTTCTGAGAGGTCCGTATCCACCGTTTCGCCTGTTGCATCTTCTGTTTCAGTCGAATAGCCGATGGTCACTTCCGCTTCATAAGTCTTTCCTTGGTCGGTGATATATTCTGCCACTTTGGTCGTATTGCCGATGCAGATTGGCAGTACGCCATCCACTTCAGGATCCAAAGTCCCCGTATGTCCGACTTTTTTCGTTTGCAGGATCTTTCTTAACTTAAAGACACAATCATGGGAGGTCATCCCTTTTTCTTTCCACAATGGTAGAATTCCGTTCAGCGCCATATGCCTTAACTCCTTTGCTTGATGCAAAAAAAGCCTGCTATCTAAAATAGACAGCAGGCTTTTTTTAATCTTCTTTTGGTTCTTGAATATCACGCAGTAATGTATCGATTCGATTGCCGTAAGCAACCGATGAATCGATTTCAAAAGACAATTCAGGAGTTTTGCGAAGACGGATCCGCTGTCCGATTTCGGTGCGGATAAATCCTTTCGACTTCGTTAACCCAAGCAATGTCTGTTCTTTTGCATGGTCTTCACCTAATACGCTGATATATACAGTTGCCTGCTGGAGATCTCCTGTAACTTCAACATCTGTTACAGTGACAAATCCGATACGTGGATCTTTCAGTTTTCGGCTGATGATATCGCTGAGCTCTTTTTTCATCTGCTCGGCTACACGATTCGCGCGCATTGTCATTGCTAATCCACCTCGTTCTTACAAATATTCTTTCTCAATATCCAAACATTCCCAAGCGGGGTTGCTTTCCAAATAGTAGAGAACCTGCGCCATTTCCTTATCAGCCATTTCTTTTGAGGAAGAGACGATAACAAAAGCGATGCGGGTCCGCTGCCAAACATTTTGGTGGTCAATTTCCGCTGCGGAAACATTGAATTTTTGTCTGCTGCGGGTCAGCATGCTTTTCACGACTGCCCGCTTATCTTTTAACGAATGTGCCGTTGGAATGAAAAATTCGCATTCCATGTACAGGATCATTTGCGTACGATTTCTTCCATAATATACGCTTCAATGATATCCATTTCCTTCACATCGTTGAAGTTTTTGATTGTAATACCACATTCATAGCCTTTAGCCACTTCTTTTGCATCGTCTTTGAAACGTTTCAACGTGTCAATTTCGCCTTCAAATACTACGATGCCTTCACGGATGACGCGAACGCCGCTGTCACGTGTAATTTTGCCTTCTGTTACATAGCTTCCGGCAATCGTTCCGACTTTAGATACTTTGAATGTGCTGCGGATTTCAGCTTGGCCGATGATTTTTTCTTCGAATTCTGGGTCAAGCAACCCTTTCATTGCGAATTCAATTTCTTCGATCACTTTATAGATGATGCGGTGCAAACGGATATCTACGCCTTCTGCTTCAGCAGCGCGTTTCGCGTTTGCATCCGGACGAACGTTAAAGCCGATAACGATGGCATTTGATGCAGCTGCCAATGAGATATCAGATTCTGTAATCGCACCAGCGCCTGTGTGGATGATTTTCACGTTGACGCCTTCTACATCGATTTTAAGAAGTGATGCTGCCATAGCTTCAACTGCTCCTTGAACGTCTGCTTTGACGATCAGGTTCAACTCTTTCATTTCGCCTTGTTTCAACTGATCAAACAAGTTATCAAGTGTTACGCGTGTTTTTTCTGAACGCTGAACTTGAAGCGCAGATGTTGCACGTGTTTCGCCCACTTGACGAGCTGTTTTTTCATCTTCAAAGACAACAAAACGATCTCCTGCTTGTGGTACATCATTCAACCCAGTGATTTCAACTGGAGTTGATGGGCCCGCTTCTTTTACGCGACGGCCTACATCCGAAACCATTGCACGGACGCGTCCAAATGTGTTGCCGACAACGATCGGATCTCCAACGTTTAACGTACCGTCCTGTACTAGAAGTGTAGCTACTGAACCACGGCCTTTATCAAGCTCTGCCTCAATAACCGTACCAATTGCACGGCGTGCCGGGTTAGCTTTCAATTCCCCTACTTCAGAAACAAGCAAGATCATTTCAAGCAACGAATCAATGCCGTCTCCAGTCAATGCGGAAATCGGTACAAAAATCGTGTCTCCGCCCCATGCTTCAGGAACTAAGCCATGCTCAGTCAGTTCTTGCATAACACGGTCAGGATTTGCGCTTGGCTTATCCATTTTGTTGACTGCGATGATGATCGGAACTTCTGCAGCTTTAGCATGATTGATGGCTTCAACTGTTTGTGGCATAACGCCATCGTCTGCTGCAACAACAATAATGGCAAGGTCTGTCACTTTCGCTCCGCGTGCCCGCATGGTTGTAAATGCTGCGTGTCCAGGAGTATCAAGGAATGTGATTTTTTTGCCGTTGTCTACAACTTGGTAAGCACCGATATGCTGCGTAATTCCGCCGGCTTCTCCTGCCGTCACTTTCGTGTGGCGAATTGAATCAAGCAACGTTGTTTTACCATGGTCAACGTGCCCCATGATTGTCACAACCGGTGGACGTTCTTCGTTCAGGCTTTCGTCTTCAGGTTCAAAGTAAACTTCAAGATCTGTTTTATCAACAAGAATCTCTTCTTCCACTTCAACCTCATACTCAGCACAGATCAATTCAATTGCATCTTTATCCAACTCTTGGTTAATGGTAGCCATTACACCAAGCATGAATAATTTTTTGATGATTTCAGAAGGCTCGCGCCCTAATTTCTTCGCCAGCTCAGCTACTGTCAATGACTCGCTGAACGTAATTTTAGCCGGCAATTCTTTCTCTTTTTTAGGCATTGGCGGCAACGGATTTACCGGTTGCTGCTGCTTCCCTTTACGGTTGCGGTTTTGGAAGCCATTGCGGTTTCCGCCTCCTGGACGTCCTGAAGAACGTTGGCCTGGACCTGCCGTCGGTTTAGCTGCTTTGGGTGTGAAGTTCGAACCAGTTTTTGCTGGTGTAGTCGGACGCTGGCCGTTTCCTTGCGAACGGGATTGCCCTTGGCTTGGAGCTGCTGCCGGACGTGATTGGCTTTGCCCTGATGGACGTGACTGGCCGCCTTGTGATGGACGTGATTGCCCTTGTCCTGATGGACGGGACTGGCCGCCTTGTGATGGACGGGACTGGCCGCCTTGTGACGGACGGGATTGGCTTTGTCCTGATGGACGCGATTGTGCTGCTGGACGCTGTCCTGCAGACGCATTTTTGTAGATGCTGTCTAATTTCGAAACAGCATTGTCCTCTAATGTAGCCATATGGTTTTGCACGTTAATATTGTGTTTAGACAATTCATTGATGATTTCTTTGCTTGGCTTGTCTACCTTCTTAGCGTATTCATGTACTCGAATTTTGGTCATCTGCTCGCCCCCGATTAATTTCTTCGAATAAGCTGGTTATTTTTTTTGCAAAACCTTTATCGGTGATTGCAATCACTACCCGCTCTTCTTTGCCTATCGCATGTCCCAAATCGAACCGCGATCCTAAAACATGCAGATCCACTCCAAATGATTTGCATTTGTCCTGCAATTTCTTTTTGGTATTGTCCGAAGCGTCTTCTGAAATTATCACTAATTTCGCTTTTCCTTTTCGAACTTCGTTCACGGTCATTTCTTCACCGGAAATGGTCATCCTTGCACGTGTCGCCAATCCAAGTAATTGAAGAATTTTTTGTTTCGTCATTATTTCAACTGCTCTCTGAGAACGACGCGAATTAACTCATCATAGATTTCGTCTGGAATCTTGACTTCCAATTGCTTGTCCAGCACTTTCTTTTTGCGGGCAGTCGCGATGGCATCTTCCGATTTCGAAAGGTATGCGCCGCGTCCTGATTTTTTGCCAGTCAAATCGACGGCTACTTCGCCTTCTTTTGAACGGACAACGCGGATCATTTCCTTTTTAGGATGCATCTCGCCTGTAGCTACACACTTCCGTAATGGAATTTTCTTTTGCAGAGCCAACGGACATCACCTTTTCTACATTATTCTTTTTCTTCGTAAAAATCAAAATCGTCCAGTTCTTCACCGGATTCCACTAATTCGATATCGGCATTCGGGTTCGGGTAGATGCCCATTTCCCGAGCGTCAGTCTCGCTTTTAATGTCAATTTTCCAGCCAGTCAATTTTGCTGCCAAACGGGCATTTTGTCCACGTTTGCCGATCGCAAGAGATAATTGATAGTCAGGAACAACAACCGTCGTTGATTTTGCTTCTTCATTGACTTGCACATCCAATACTTTGGATGGGCTAAGTGCATTGGCTACAAAGACTACTGGCTCTTCAGACCATTCAACAATATCGATTTTTTCTCCACTCAACTCATTGACGATCGTTTGGACACGTCCGCCTTTAGACCCGACGCATGACCCTACTGGATCAATGTCATCGCGGTGTGCGAATACGGAAATTTTAGAACGGTCTCCTGCTTCGCGTGCAATCGATTTGATTTCAACGATGCCGTCGTAAATTTCAGGCACTTCGTTTTCAAACAGACGGCGAAGCAATCCCGGATGGGTGCGCGACACAAATACCTGTGGCCCGCGAGTTGTGCGCTCCACTTTTGTGATATACACTTTGATGCGGTCATGAGGCTTGTAATGCTCATTCGGCATTTGCTCAGTCTGCGGAAGCACTGCTTCAACTTTGCCAAGTCCTACATACAAGTTGCGTACGTCCATGCGTTCAACGATGCCGTTGACGATATCGTCAGCACGGTCAACAAACTCTTCGAAGATTAGGCCGCGCTCAGCTTCACGAACACGTTGAGTTACAACTTGTTTCGCTGTCTGTGCAGCAATGCGTCCGAAATTACGGGGCGTCACTTCTTCTTCCACGACATCTCCAAGCTCGTAAGCAGGGTTGATGACTTTAGCATCTTCCAATGAAATGTGAAGACGTTCGTCTTCCACTTCTTCTACAACATCCTTGCGGGAATAGACCAGCATCGTGCCGGTGTCCAAGTTCAAATCCACGCGGACGTTTTGTGCCTGGTTGAAATTCCGTTTGTATGCCGTTACCAACGCAGCTTCAATTGCCTCAATCAGGACTTCACGGGAAATCCCTTTTTGTTTCTCTAGTACTTCAAAAGCATCCAATAACTCACTGCTCATTTTATTCACTCCCAGGTTCTTCAATCAGGTTTAACAGAAAAATCAATGGCCAAACGGATTATCGCAATCTTATCTTTCGGAATGTTGATTATTTTTCTGCGTGTTTTGATTTTAATTTCAATTTCCACTTGTTCATCGTCATAGGACTTTAAATAGCCTTCAAACTCTTTTGCATCTTCAACCGGCTCATAAGTTTTGATGTAGATAAATTTACCGATAGCTTTCTCGAAATCTTTTTCCTTCTTCAACGGACGTTCTGCACCCGGAGATGAAACTTCCAAGAAATAATTTTGTTCAATCGGATCGAGTTGATCCAAAATCTCACTGAGCTTTTCACTTACTAAAGCACATTGATCAATATCAATCGGTGCTTCCGGATTGTCCACATACACTCGTAAAAACCAGTTGCGGCCTTCCTTAAGGAATTCCACATCTACAAGTTCCAGGGCTAGTTCACTGGTGATGGGTTGTGCTATCTTCTCGATTTGTTCTGTAATTTTGCTCATACATGCCTCCCGCCAATTTTATGCCATAACAAACAGAAAAGAGCGGGAGAACCCACTCTTCTGCGACAGAGCTATCAGTAAATGTTACTACAATAATACCACAAATCGCGCTGTGGTGCAACTGGCTAGAAGAGAGACAGCTGGTTGGCTTCAGGCATCCCTTCTAAACAGCCATGATCATCCATGTATTCGATGATCGTTTTTGAAACGCGGCCACGTTGCTGAAGGTCTTCCTTGGATAGGAATTCTCCATGTTCGCGTGCAGCCACGATGGATTTTGCGGCGTTGGTCCCTAATCCAGGAATGGCATTGAATGGCGGAATCAGGCTGTTGCCATCTATGATGAACTGATCAGCAGATGATTTGTATAAATCAACCTTTTGGAAGCTGTAGCCCCGCTCCACCATTTCCAGCGTCAATTCCATAACCGTCAGCAAGTTCTTCTCTTTTGTCGATGCTTCCAGGCCTTTACTGTTGATTTCATCAATTACAGCACGAATCGAATGTGATCCTTTGGCCATAGCGTTAACATCAAAATCTTCTGCACGCACTGTAAAATAAGCCGCATAGTAAAGAACAGGGAAATGCACTTTAAAGTAGGCGATGCGGACAGCCATCAAAACATAGGCGGCGGCGTGCGCTTTCGGGAACATGTACTTGATTTTTTTGCAGGACTCGATGTACCAGTTCGGCACGCCTTCTTTTTTCATGGCTTCTTCAAATTCAGGCGTCAATCCTTTACCTTTACGGACAGACTCCATGATTTTAAATGCCAAGGAAGATTCAAGTCCCTGGTAAATCAAATAGACCATGATGTCATCGCGGCAGCCGATTACATCAGACAGCTGGCAGGTTCCATTTTGGATCAATTCCTGCGCATTGCTCAACCATACATCCGTCCCGTGGGACAATCCGGAAATCTGGACAAGTTCCGAGAACGTGTTCGGTTTTGTTTCTTCCAACATCTGGCGCACAAAACGCGTACCGAATTCAGGAATGCCGAGCGTGCCTGTTTTACAGCCAATCTGCTCTTTCGTCACACCGAGTGATTCAGGTCCGGCGAAGATTTTCATGACTTCCGGATCGTCAGTTGGGATGGTCTTCGGATCGATGCCGGACAAATCCTGGAGCATGCGGATCACTGTCGGATCATCGTGACCAAGTATATCGAGCTTCAATAGATTATCGTGGATAGAGTGGAAATCGAAATGTGTAGTCTTCCATTCTGAATCCTGCGCATCTGCCGGGAATTGGATTGGCGAGAAATCATAGATGTCCATATAGTCCGGAACAACGATGATCCCCCCCGGATGCTGTCCAGTACTGCGCTTAACGCCCGAACATCCTTGTACAAGCCGGTCAATTTCCGCCCCGCGCAATGTCATGTCTCGATCGTTCGCGTAGCCGCGAACATAGCCATAAGCCGTCTTTTCCGCTACTGTGCCGATGGTGCCTGCACGGAAAACATTGTCTTCTCCAAACAGTTCCTTCGTATAGTTATGGGCAACTGCCTGGTATTCTCCACTGAAGTTCAAATCGATATCGGGAACTTTATCCCCTTTAAATCCTAAGAACGTTTCGAACGGAATATCCTGTCCTTCTTTTTGATAAGGAACATCACAATCCGGACAGTTCTTGTCTTTTAAATCGAATCCTGAGCTGACAGAACCGTCATCAAAAAACTCCGATTTCTTGCATTTCCGGCAAATATAATGCGGCGGCAACGGATTGACTTCCGTTATTTCAGTCAGCGTCGCTACAAGCGAAGAACCGACCGATCCACGGGAACCAACCAAATAACCGTCATCCAATGATTTTTTAACCAGCTTATGGGAGATCAGATAGATGACCGCAAAACCATGTCCAATGATGGATTTCAATTCTTTTTCAATCCGCGCTTCTACGATTTCAGGCAAAGTATCTCCGTAAATTTGTCGGGCCATGTTGTAACTCAATTCCCGAACCTCTTCATCAGCGCCTTCAATTTTCGGTGTATACAATTCATCTTTAATCGGTTTGACAACGTCGATCATCTCGGAGATTTTAACCGAGTTTTCCACAACCAGTTCATGGGCTGTTTCAGCACCAAGGAAATCAAACGCATCGAGCATTTCGTTGGTTGTTCTAAAATGCACTTTCGGCAGCTTGTGGCGATTCAATGGATTCGCACCGCCTTGGGATCCGATAAGTACTTGTCTGAAAATGGCATCTGTCTCATCCAAGTAATGGACATTGCCCGTCGCAACCAAAGGTATTTCCAACTTACGGCTGATTTTCACCAATTTCCGGATAATGTCTTCCAAGTTCCATTCATCACGGATCATTTCCCGCTCAATCAAATGGGAATAAACCTCTTTTGGATGAACTTCCAGATAATCGTAGAATTGCGCAGTCTGTTCAACTTCTTCCATTGATTTTTGCATGACCGCTTCGAAAACTTCGCCTTTGTCACAACCGGAACCGACCAGCAGGCCTTTCCGATGTCGTTGGAGCAATGAACGCGGAATGCGAGGCACCCGGTAGAAATAATCGATATGAGATGCAGACACCAGTTTGAAGAGATTTTTCAGCCCCTCATCGTTCTGCGCCAACAGTGTGCAATGGGTCGGCCGTGAACGTTTATAAGCGTCTCCACTTCCCACATAATCGTTCAATTGATCATGATAAAGAATGCCTTTTTGATCGGCTTCTTTTAAGAGATGCGTCAATAAATAAGATGTCGCTTCCGTATCGTAAATGGCTCGGTGATGCTGTGTCAGCTCGATGCCGAACTTTTTGGCCAATGTGTTCAATCGGTGGTTTTTCAGTTCTGGATGAAGCATACGCGCCAATTCCAGTGTATCGATCGTAGCATGCTTTGTTTCAATACCGTATTTCTTATAGCAGACATACAAGAAGCCCATATCGAATGAAGCGTTATGGGCGACCATAATGTGGTCTCCTGCCCATTCGTGGTATTTGCGGATCACTTCTTCCACTTCCGGTGCGTTTTTGACCATATCATCGGTGATGCCAGTCAAATCAATCGTTGTCGATGACAGCTCATGATGAGGATTCGCAAAGCTCTCGAATTTATCGATGATCTGGCCGCCTTTGATTTTAACAGCAGCTAATTCAATGATGGTATCGTAAACAGCTGACAAGCCCGTGGTCTCTAAGTCAAACACAACGAACGTTTCATCTTCCAATAAAGCATGGCGCTCTTCGTAAGCGATCGGTACACCGTCATCCACTAAATTCGCTTCCAGGCCAAAAATCGCTTTAATGCCATGTTTTTTGCTGGCTGCATATGCGTCCGGGAATGACTGTACGCCGGCATGATCCGTAATGGCAATCGCCGGATGGCCCCATCTGGCAGCTTGGCTGACCAATGATTCAACAGACGAAACGGCGTCCATTTGGCTCATCGGTGTATGCAGATGCAACTCGACGCGTTTTTCTTCAGCTGTATCTTGGCGAAGAACCGGTTTGATCTCAACCATATCCTGTGCCATCATCACTAGATCCCGCACAAAGGTATCGGTTTGAATCGAACCGCGAGCTCTTAGCCACATGCCTTTTTTAGCATTGGCCATCAATTCAGCGTCTTCTTTGTCACGTGAGAACATCTTCACGAGGATCGAATCGGTATAGTCTGTAATCTTGACGGTCAATAATGAACGGCCGCTCCGAAGTTCTCTGACTTCCGCATCAAAGACGTAGCCTTCAATGGTCACTCGACGTTCCTCATCAACAATCGATTGGATTTCCACAATATTTTCATCCGGTTTGATAGCCGTACCCATCTGGAAAGGCCCAGAAGGCGTACCGTTCTCTTTTCGGTTCGTCTCCCGTTTTTTCATATCGGACAAGGCTTTACTCGCCATCTCCTCTTCTTCACGCAGACGTTCTGCCATGAAAGCCGCATGCGCCGCTTCCTGGTCTTCGTTCGACAACTGAAAATCGATGGAGACATGCGGGAATCCAAACTGGCGGTATACCCCAGCCAGTTTATCGCTGTATTTTGACTTTAGTGCCATCATTTCGTGTTCATGATTGCATTGCAGCAGAAGCTTATTGCCGTTCCAAACCGGCGCCTGTGACAGCAATCGTTCACGCAGCGGCGGCGCCATGTCAGCCAATTCTTCAACCGCGTATCTCCAGTAGGATAAGACGAGGTTTTCCTGTGCTGTCTCCTGTGTAAATTCGATGTTCAATTGAACCGAAGCAATTGGAGAAAATGTGCTATATAGTCGTTCTTTAAGTAATAGGTACAAATCGATCGGCAGGATATTCTTTACTTTTACAAGGAATTTCCACGATCGTTCTTTTTTATGGACAGTCATCCGTGTCAGTTCAGCCTCTTCGAAAAAGGGCATATGTACATCGTCCGTTAAGTCGAGATGCTGAAGCAGCATTTTAAACCGCATCTTAGGATCTTGCTGGTTTGTCATAATTATCCCCTTCGTAGTAGTGATTTAAGAAAGCGTACGTGCATTTTGTCTGGCGGCGTTGGATTAGGGCAATTTAACATTTGAACATACTAAACATTTGCTGGTATGGATTTTTCGCCATCCAGTTCCACTAAACCCCAAGCTTTAGCATCTGCACAGCTGAGATAGCTCTGATACAAAATGAGAGCTGTATCACTGATCTGCTTTCCCGCAACGATTCCTTTACACTTTACACATTTAACTATTTTGCTAAAACCATTTCTTTCGTTCACCTTAAAAAAGTGCAAACTCACATTTACATTTTTCTCGAACAAGCAGAAAAAGAAAGGAAAGTACAATTTGTACTTTCCTTTCATCATATCAGATTTTCCTGTTATTTTTTAAAAAACTGCTGCAATTGATCAAGCAATTCGTCACGCGTCCATTCGAATGTTTCACCTGTCCGACGTATTTTGACTTCCAAAATTCCTTCAGCCGCTTTTTTGCCGATGGTGATGCGAATCGGCAACCCAATCAGATCAGCGTCTGTGAATTTCACGCCTGCCCGTTCTTTGCGGTCATCAAGCAGCACTTCGTAGCGATTTGATTTCAATAGGGAATACAACTCTTCACCCAACTCGCGCTGTGCATCGTCTTTGACGTTTACAGGCACAAGATGAACTTCGTAAGGAGCAACAATGTCCGGCCATGTAAAGCCATTGTCGTCCTGGAATTGTTCAGCAACGGCAGCCATCACACGTGATACGCCGATTCCATAGCATCCCATGATATAAGGCATCGCTTTTCCTTGATCGTTCAGGAATGTGCCTTTAAGCGGAATGCTGTATGTCGTGCCCAATTTAAAGATATGTCCGACTTCAATGCCTTTGGCAAATTGAATTGTACCTTGGCCGTCTGGCGATGCATCCCCTTCCTGGATAAAACGAAGGTCGTGGTAAGCAGCGACCGTAAAGTCATTTCCAGGCGTAACATTTTTGTAGTGATAGCCGCTTTCGTTCGCGCCAGTTACACCATTGACCATGTTTTCTACCGCATGATCAGCAAACAAGCGGACTTCAGCAGGAAGATTAATTGGTCCAAGAGAGCCGATGTCACACGCCAGTAATTGCTGTACTTCTTCAGGTGTTGCCATCTCAACAACTTTAGCACCTGTGGCATGTTTGACTTTGACGTCATTGATATCGTGATCGCCTCTCGCCAAAACGATTACCAGTTCTTCATCTGCTTTAAAAACCAATGTTTTGATGCATTTTTCAGCAGTCGTCCCCATGAATTCTGCTACCTCAGCAATGGTATTCTTGCCTGGCGTTGCCACTTTTTCCATTTCTCCTGGTGTTTCGTCTGAAACCGGATATGAAACATTGACTGCTGCCATTTCGATGTTCGCTGCATAAGAAGAACTATCGGAATACGCAATCGTATCTTCACCGATTTCCGACAGCACCATGAATTCGTGGTTATCTTTTCCTCCGATAGCACCTGAATCCGCAATTACAGCACGGAAATCAAGACCAAGGCGTGTGAAGATATTGGTATAAGCTTTCATCATGACGTCATAAGTTTCGTCCAGGCTCTCAGGAGTGGCATGGAATGAATAAGCATCTTTCATCAGGAACTCGCGGCCACGCAATAATCCGAAACGCGGACGTTTTTCGTCTCTGAACTTTGACTGTATTTGGAACAGATTTAAAGGCAGTTTCTTATAGGATTTGATTTCATCCCGCAGCAAGCTGGTGATGACTTCTTCGTGTGTCGCACCTAGAGCGAATTCACGATCATTCCGGTCTTTCAAACGCATTAATTCATCACCGTAAGAATACCAACGCCCTGATTCCTGCCACAATTCAGCTTGCTGAAGTGCTGGCATAAAGATTTCAACACTGTTAGCGGCTTCCATTTCTTCTCGGATAACGGTTTCCACTTTTTGCAGTACACGTTTGCCGAGCGGCAGGAATGAGTAAATGCCGCTTGTGTTTTGGCGGATAAAGCCTGCGCGCAATAAAAGCTGATGCGATTTTACTTCGGCATCGGCTGGAGTTTCACGTAATGTTGGGATAAAAGTTGCTGTTTGTTTCATTCCAGAATACACCTCAACTGACTATAGAATTTTTATAAAGGGATTAAAAGTTCAGGACAGGCAATAATAATCGCCTGTCCGGTAATGCTCAATCAATTATTAAAAGAAATATTTTTGGATATCGTTCCACGTGACGACGATCATCAACAGCATGAGAAGCATGATCCCGACAAAATGAACCATTCCTTCTTTTTGCCGATCAACCGGCTTGCCGCGCACCGCTTCAAGAATGAAGAACATGAGACGTCCGCCGTCCAATGCCGGAAGCGGAAGCAGGTTCATGATTCCCAAGTTGATGCTGAGCATACCTGCCCAGCTCATCAATGTGAAGAAACCGTATTTGGCTACTTCTTCAGTCGTCTTGTAAATTCCAACCGGACCTGATAAAGCATCAATCGTAAATTGGCCGGTTACAAGCATTCCTAGCAAACGGAAGATCTCTTTGAACCAGAAGACGGTTTGTTCAGCACCGTACACAAAAGACCCAAAAAAGTCTTTTTCGACAGGACTTTGATACAGTACGCCGATTACGCCGATTTCTTCAGGCGATTGTTCGGATACCTCAGGAGTGATGGTGAAATTCAATGGCTCTCCGTTACGTTCAACTTCGAACTCAAGAGCATTGCCGGCATTGTTCTGAACTGATTCAACCAGTTCATCCCAAGTGCCAATCGGATTCCCTTCAATTTCAGTCACCAAATCGCCGTTTTGCATCCCGGCTTCTGCTGCCGGACTGTCTTCTGTCACTTCGGTAATGACAGGTTCAAAGGTCGGAATTCCTTGCATCATGCCAAGCGCCGTGAAAATCAGAAACGCCAGGATGAAGTTGAATAACGGACCTGCGAAAATCGTCATAAACCGTTTTCCGACTGACTTCGAATCAAACTGACGGTCGTAAGGGGCCAAAATGGTTTCTCTGCCATTTTCCTCTACAACCGCATCTCGTGCCACTTCGATACGGATCAGCTTTTCCTCTTCATCATATCCTTTGATCCACAATTCTTTTTCTAGGTCCGCTTCTTCTACTTCAAGAAATAAGATCTCCGGATAAACATGCTTTTGGTTCATGATGATTTTTTTAGCCTGGCCTTCTTTGTTCAACAGAACGCCGATGCGATGGCCTGCTTGAAGATGAATGGTATCCATATCTTCCCCGGCCATGCGTACATATCCACCAATCGGCAATAAACGCAGTGTATAAAGCGTTTCCCCTTTGGTGATCCCTAAAATTTTCGGGCCCATTCCGATCGCAAATTCGCGCACTAAAATGCCGGAGCGTTTGGCGAACAGGAAATGGCCAAATTCATGGAAAAACACTAAAGCACCGAAAATTATTATAAACGAGATAACTGTCTCCATTTTGAACCCATCCTTATAAAGTTATTCGGTTTTGATCTTTAGCTATTTTAGCATGTTTTTTACAGATTTTCTCGTTTCAGCATCGACATACAAAATCGTTTCCAAGTCAGGTGTTGCAATAACTTCATGCTGATCCATCGCCCGCTCGATCATTTCCTCAATCTCCAGGAATTTAATTTCCTCATTCAGGAATAGCGCAACAGCCTGTTCGTTTGCGGCATTGAGGACAGTGGTCATCGTGCCCCCGGCAACACCGGCATCAAACGCAAGCTGCAATGCCCGAAACCGCGTGTAGTCCATCTCCTGGAAATTCAGTTTTCCGATTTCAGCCAAATTCAACCGTTTCGCCTGCTCGCGTGGAAGGCGGTCAGGATACGACAAAGCATATTGAATCGGCACACGCATATCCGGCGTGCCGAGCTGTGCCATAACACTGGTGTCCTGGAACTCGACCATGGAATGGATGATGCTTTCCCGGTGAAGCACCACATCTATATCCGCATATGCGAAATCAAACAAAATGTGTGCTTCGATCACTTCAAGCCCTTTATTGACCATAGTGGCTGAATCAATAGTGATTTTCGATCCCATTGACCAATTCGGATGGTTTAACGCATCTTGGACGGTGACGTTTTTCAACTGTTCACGCGTCAAGTCACGGAAACTGCCGCCTGAAGCCGTTAGAATCAAACGGCTTGCCTGGTCTTTCTTTTCTCCATTCAAGGCTTGGAATAAGGCTGAGTGTTCACTGTCAACAGGCAGGATGGCCGCACCGAATTGTTTGGCGCTTTCCATCACAAGATGTCCTGCTGTCACCAAGGTTTCTTTATTGGCAATCGCAATAGTTCGTCCAAGTTTGATGGCTTCAAGGGTCGGTTCCAGTCCCACACTGCCAAGAACCGCATTAACCAAAATGTCAGCATCATAAACAGCAATGTCGATAAGCCCTTCAGCGCCTGATACGATTGCCACAGCCGGATATTCAGCCGCTAAGTCCTTAGCATCTTCTTTCCGTTGCACACAGACGATTTCAGGTTCGAATTCAGCAATCAGGTTACGTGTGATGTCCATATTTTTTCCGGCAGAAAAACCGACCAATTTAAATTCATGTGGATGTTCACGGATGATGTCAGCTGTCTGCACACCAATTGAACCCGTAGCACCCAGCAACGTAATTTTCTTAACCATTCAGCAATTTCCTCTCTTAGATGAAATGTAAAAAATGAAGCAAAGGCATTACAAATAAAATACTGTCGAAACGATCCAGAATCCCGCCATGCCCCGGCAGAATCGAACCTGAATCCTTCACATTGAAGTGGCGTTTTAATGCAGATTCCACCAAATCACCCATTTGCCCAAAAATCGAGGCGATGATCGTCACAATGATAATCAGGAATATTGAATGGTTTAAAGGAATAAAATAATTGAAGATCAAAGCAATTCCAATCGCCCAGATGATGCCACCCACAAAACCTTCTATTGTTTTGTTTGGGGAAATTTCCGGCCATAGCTTCCGCTTGCCGATTTTCCGGCCTGTAAAATAAGCACCTGAATCTGTGAACCACACAACCAACAAAGCAAAAATCAAAAAGCTCAAACTGGCTTCACGTGTCTCAATAAAATAAAAGAACCCGATGCCGACATATAAAGTACCCATAATAGCGAAAGCCGCATCATCAAAGGTGAAGCTGTTTTTCACAATAACCGTATGTATCAATAAAAGAATAACAGCTAAAAAGGCAAATTCGACTTTTTCATAGCCTGTCCATTCAAGCACATTGTCTGCCCATTGATCGGGCAGCATAAAGGCGTATAGCGCCAACAAAGAAATAAGGCCGGGAATACTCCATAAACTCCGGCCTTTCATTTTCAACAGCTCTTGCAATGCGATTGTCCCCAACAAATAGACCAAGAGGATAAATGGCACTCCTCCATAAATGACAAAAGGGATAAAAAGGGCAGCCGCAATAACCCCTGTTATAATACGCTGTTTCATTTCACTTCGTCTCCTTTCAACCCCCCGTACCGGCGATTGCGTTTTTGGTAATTCTCAATCGCTTCCAGTAAGGAATCTTCATTAAAATCGGGCCATAAGGTTTCCGTGAACCAAAACTCGGTATAGGCTAATTGCCAAAGCATAAAATTGCTTAAACGAACCTCACCACTTGTGCGGATCAATAAATCCGGCTCAGGCAGCCCTTTTGTCATTAAGCCCCCCGAAATAAGGTCTTCGTTGATATCACTGACATCCAACGTTCCCGCAGCAACCTGTGCAGCAATGTCTTTGACGGCATCGACTATTTCTGCGCGGCTGCCGTAGTTCAAAGCAAAGTTCAAAACAAGCCCCGTATTTTCCTTGGTCGCCTCTTTTGCCTTTTTGATGGCTCTCAATGTATGCAAAGGCAAATTATGATGATACCCCATCATTTCCACACGAACATTTTCTTCAATGAGTTCTGGAAGGAAGGTTGTCAAAAACTCTTCAGGCAAACGCATCAAAAAATCCACTTCGATTTTTGGGCGTTTCCAGTTTTCAGTGGAAAATGCATATAAGGTCAATACGCCAACCCCAAGTTCATTGGCCAGTTTGGTCACTTTTCGGACCGTTTTCATTCCTTCGTGATGTCCAGCGACTCTTGGCAACGAACGTTTTTTTGCCCAGCGTCCATTACCGTCCATAATAATTGCTATATGGGCCGGAACGGCTTCATTCGAAATCAAAACTGAGCGATCTCCACTTTCCAAGACCAAATCAGTATTTCGCTTTAGTAGTTTATTAAACATAGTTAGTCCTCCACCTATTACAAATCGGCATGTCTATTGCTTATCATATCAAAAAAAACGGCATTGTGCGCTTCTTTCCCAATACAGCATTTATTTTTGGCATGAAAAAGCGTCCTGCTTAACAGGACGCCTGACATGAAATGAAGTTCGATTTAAACTTCCATAATCTCTTTTTCTTTATCTTTAGCCATTTCGTCGATC
This sequence comes from Planococcus beijingensis, assembly GCF_016820615.1. Lineage (NCBI taxonomy): Bacteria > Bacillati > Bacillota > Bacilli > Caryophanales > Caryophanaceae > Planococcus > Planococcus beijingensis. The sequence continues at coordinate 898,733 of NZ_JADHDZ010000001.1, read as the reverse complement.
TTCGCGATGTTGTCATCCGTCAATTTCTGGACATCATCGGTATAGCCACGCAAGTCATCCACTGTAATTTCACTTTTCTTCTCCAGCTTCTTGAACTCGTCATTCGCATCACGGCGAATATTACGGATTCCGACTTTCGCTTCTTCTGCTTCTTTTTTCACTTGCTTCACAAGGTCTTTGCGGCGCTCTTCCGTTAAAGCAGGAACTGCCAAGCGAATCACTGAACCATCATTTGATGGGCTTAATCCCAGATCAGATTTAAGAATCGCTTTTTCAATATCGCCCAGAACTGATTTGTCGTATGGCTGAATCATGATTAGACGCGCTTCTGGAATCGAGATTCCAGCAACCTGGTTAACCGGTGTTGGAGAACCGTAATAATCGATCGTCAATTTATCCAAAATCGACGGCGTTGCACGGCCGGCACGGATTGAAGACAAATCGCGCGAGAAAGCCTGAATTGCATTAGTCATTTTAGATTTAGTTTCACTCATCACTGTTTTCGGCATTATATTGTTCTCCTCACTACTGTCCCGATTTTCTCTCCGAGAACAGCCCGTTTTATATTTCCGTTTTCCATAATTGAGAATACTACGAGTGGGATATCATTGTCCATACAAAGTGTGGAAGCTGTAGAATCCATCACTTGCAAGCCTTGTTGGATCACATCGAAATAAGAAAGCTCTTCGTATTTCACAGCTTCAGAATCCGTCTTCGGATCAGCTGAATAAACACCATCAACATTGTTTTTCGCCATCAAGATGACATCGGCTTCAATTTCTGCCGCACGCAATGCTGCTGTTGTATCAGTTGAGAAGTAAGGATTTCCGGTACCGGCTGCAAAAATGACGACACGCTTTTTCTCCAAATGGCGAATCGCTCTTCTGCGGATATAAGGTTCAGCTACTTGGCGCATTTCAATGGAGGACAATACGCGGGTTTCCACGTCCTGCTTTTCCAATGAATCCTGTAAAGCCAATGAGTTCATAACTGTTGCCAGCATGCCCATGTAATCAGCTGTCGCACGGTCCATTCCCATTTCAGAACCGACTTTGCCTCTCCAGATATTGCCGCCGCCTACAACGACTGCCACTTCCACTCCGAGTTCAACCACTTCTTTAACTTGGCTTGCTACTGATTTGATAATTTCAGGGGACAATCCGAAACCTTGCCCTCCTGCCATTGCTTCACCACTTAGTTTTAATACAATGCGTTTATATTGCTGAACACTCATCGGTACCCTCCATTACATAATTTATTGAAAAATAGGGAACACATTCTCGTGTTCCCCGAAATGAATCATATGATAAATGATCTTATTTTTTGTTAACTTGGCTCATAACTTCATCAGCAAAGTTATCTTCGCGTTTTTCGATGCCTTCTCCAACTTCGTAACGGATGAATTCTTTAACAGATCCACCTGTTGAAGCTGCAAAATCACGAACTTTTTGATCTGAGTTCTTAACGAATGCTTGGTCAAGCAAGCAGATGTCTTCGAAATATTTGCCAAGGCGGCCTTCGACCATTTTAGCAACGATTTTTTCAGGTTTGCCTTCATTCAATGCTTGCTCAGTCAAGATTTTGCGCTCGTGTTCTACTTCTTCAGCAGAAACTTCATCGCGTGATACATATTTAGGGTTCAATGCAGCAATGTGCATAGCGATATCGCGTGCAGCATCTGAATCAGTAGAGTTTTCAAGAACAACTAGTACTGAAATTCTTCCGCCCATGTGCAGGTAAGGACCGAAAGCATCTGCATCTGATTTTGTGCGTACTTCAAAGCGGCGCAAAGTAATTTTTTCACCGATTTTAGCGATAGCGTTAGAGATGTGGTCAGCAACTGTCAAACCATTAGACATAGTTGAAGCATTAGCTTCTTCTACTGTAGCTGGTTTAGTTGTAATTAAGTGCTCGCCTAATTCTTTTACTAATGTTTGGAACCCTTCGTTTTTCGCAACAAAGTCAGTTTCCGCATTCACTTCGAAGATTACTGCTTCGTTTTCTTTTACAAGAATAGAAGTTGTTCCTTCAGCTGCGATACGGTCTGCTTTTTTAGAAGCGCTTGAAAGGCCTTTTTCGCGTAGGAAATCAAGAGCTGCTTCCATATTACCGTCTGTTTCTACTAATGCTTTTTTGCAATCCATCATACCTGCGCCTGTTTTTGCACGCAATTCTTTTACCATTTGTGCTGTAACTGCCATGATTAAATTCCTCCTCTGTATTTGCTTGCTATCATTTTCTCAAAAAAAGGTGATAAGAGGGGTTGGCCGCTTATCACCTGTGTAAATTACGAATTACTCAGCAGATTCAGCTTGAGTTTCTTCTTCTTCTTCCGGTTTTGATTCAAGCAAAGCATCCGCCATTTTACCAGTCAACAATTTAACTGCGCGAATAGCATCGTCGTTTGCAGGAATAACATAATCGATTTCATCCGGATCACAGTTCGTATCAACGATACCAACGATTGGAATGTTCAATTTCATTGCTTCTGCAACTGCAATGCGTTCTTTGCGTGGGTCAACTACGAACATAACGTCCGGTAGTGAACTCATATCACGGATACCGCCAAGGAATTTAACAAGGCGTTCGTGTTGTTTCTTCAATTGAACAACTTCTTTTTTCGGTAGAACTTCGAAAGTTCCATCTTCTTCCATGCGCTCGATTTGTTTCAAACGGTTCACACGTTTTTGGATTGTACCGAAGTTAGTAAGTGTTCCACCCAACCAACGTTGGTTGATGTAGTAGTTGCCAGAACGTTCTGCTTCTTCTTTGATTGCGTCCTGAGCTTGTTTTTTCGTACCAACGAAAAGTACTTTACCGCCTTCTTCGCCCACTTGTTTCATGAAGCTATAAGCTTCCTCCAATTTGCGGACTGTTTTTTGAAGATCGATGATGTAGATACCGTTACGTTCCACGAAAATATATTTTTTCATTTTCGGGTTCCAACGACGAGTTTGGTGACCGAAGTGTACACCAGCTTCTAACAATTGTTTCATTGAGATTACTGCCATGATTTGTTTCCTCCTGATAGGTTATTTTTTCCCTCCGCATTTTTCTTCTCTGAACCGTTACCCGCATGGGCACCTACGACTCAAATCGAAATGCGTGTGTATTTAACACCATTTGAAATTATACCACGCTTTACGCGAAGACCGCAACAAGTTTCTCTCATAAAAACTAAAACAAATTTAAAATGATCAAATGCCTTTTCTTTCATCACTTTGGCAGTTTTACGGGAATACTCTCGCAGAAGCGCCCTCCATACATTCAAGTCATCCGAGCTCTTAAGGCAGAACTTGTGAGCTTCAATCCGTTAAGTACAGAAAAACCGGTTTTAATCCAATAAAAAACGATGCCAGGCAAATCCCCAGCATCGTTTCTTGTTTACTTAGTTCATTTTCAATTGTTCAAGTTCAGCTAGGAATTTCGTGTTCAATACTTTGATGTATGTCCCTTTCATTCCTAGAGAGCGTGATTCGATAACGCCTGCACTTTCAAGCTTGCGAAGTGCGTTTACGATAACTGAACGTGTAATACCCACGCGGTCAGCAATTTTCGAAGCTACCAACAAGCCTTCGTTGCCGTCAAGTTCTTCGAAAATATGTTCGATTGCTTCAAGTTCACTGTATGAAAGTGAAGAAATCGCCATCTGCACAACAGCTTTGCTGCGTGCTTCCTCTTCGATGCGGTCGCCTTTTTCACGAAGGATTTCCATCCCTACTACAGTAGCGCCGTATTCTCCAAGAATTAAATCGTCGTCATGGAATTCTGCATCTACACGTCCAAGAAGAAGTGTTCCTAAACGTTCTCCGCCGCCATTGATCGGTACGATTGTTGTTAAACCATTTTTGAACAATTCACGTTCTTCCACCGGGAAGATCGTGTGTTCACTGTTAACATCCAAGTTCTCAGTTGTTTCAGTGATGTTCGAAAGCTTTTGAGTGTATTCAATCGGAAATTGGCGTTCTTCCAACATCCCTTTCATACGCTCGTTTTCGATTTGTTGGTTAATTGCATAACCTAATACTTTACCTTTGCGGCTAACTACGAAAGCGTTACATTCAATTACTTCGCTCAATGTCTCAGCCATGTCTTTAAAGTTTACTTTTTTACCGCCTGCTGCTTCCAGCATAGAGTTAATTCGTCTTGTTTTTCCTAATAAATTCATTTAAATGAACCTCCTACATAATTCGTACCCTGTTTATTCAATATTCTAAAGGTTTTTACTCTTTATTGAAACTAATTCGCCTTGATTTACAGAATAAATTGTGACAAGTCTTTATTTTTTGCCACATTTTCGAGCTTTTCATTCACATATTGGGGGGTAATGTCAATTTGCGCTGGTGAAATCTCGGAAGCTTCGAAAGACAAATCCTCTAACAGGCGCTCGAGTATAGTGTGCAGCCTACGAGCACCGATGTTATCTGTGTCCTGATTTACTTCATATGCAATTTCTGCAAGTCTGACTATTGAGGCATCATTGAAGTGTACCACAATTCCCTCTGTTTCGAGAAGGGCTTTATACTGATTTATCAAAGAATGTTTTGGTTCCGTCAAGATTTTGACAAAATCTTCAACTTCAAGCTTCTGCAATTCCACACGGATCGGGAATCGGCCTTGCAGCTCAGGGATCAGATCGGATGGTTTCGACATGTGGAATGCCCCAGCAGCCACAAACAACATATAATCCGTTTGGACTGCACCGTACTTAGTCGAAACCGTGGAACCTTCAACGATCGGCAAAATGTCACGCTGGACACCTTCACGCGATACATCAGCAGATGAAGAATTGCTCTTGCTGGCGATTTTGTCCATTTCGTCGATGAAGATGATGCCGTGCTGCTCAGCGCGGTCAATCGCTTCCTGTGAAATTTCTTCATCATCCACCAATTTAGCGGCTTCTTCAGTCGTTAAAATGCGGCGGGCTTCTTTCACCTGCAAACGCCGTTTTTTCTTTTTCTTCGGCATCAGCGATGATAACGCATCCTGCATGTTCGCACCCATTTGTTCCATTCCTGAGCCTTGCATGGCATCAAACATGGACAATGTGTTTTCAAGCACTTCCACTGTTACCCATTCATCTTCCAGCTTTCCAGCTTTCAGGTCTGCAGCAATTTCTCTTCTCTTCACCCGAACTTCCACTTCCGCTGTCGGTTCTTCCTCTTCCTGCTCGAACTTCTGGCCAAAAAGCATTTCCAGCGGGTTTTGGTTCGGTTGTTTCTTGCGCATGGACGGTGCCAGCAACTTGACGATCCGCTCATTGGCAGCGGTTTCCGCCTGGAACTTCACAGCTTCGAATTTTTCTTCTTTGACGATTCTTACGGCAGCTTCAACCAGGTCGCGTACCATCGATTCGACGTCACGGCCGACATAGCCGACTTCCGTAAACTTCGTCGCTTCCACTTTAATGAAAGGCGCTCCCGTCAGTTTAGCGATACGGCGGGCGATTTCCGTCTTGCCCACACCTGTCGGCCCGATCATCAAAATGTTTTTCGGAATGACTTCCCCACGCATTTCTTCATCCAGCCGGCTTCGGCGATAACGGTTGCGCAATGCGATGGCAATAGAACGTTTCGCTTCTTTTTGGCCGACGATGTAGCGATCCAAATGGTCAGTGATTTGTCTTGGCGTTAAATCAGATTGATTTTTCATTAGGACAATTCCTCCACAACGATTTGATGATTGGTGTAGACACAGATGTCCGCAGCTGTTTCCAAAGCGGATTGTGCGATTTGTGCAGCAGTCAGATTATCGCCTGCGTATTTTTTCAAGGCACGCCCTGCTGCCAATGCATAATTTCCACCTGAACCGATTGCCAAAATGCCATCATCCGGTTCAATGACTTCACCTGTTCCGGATACCAGCAGCAATTCGTCTTTGTTCATGATGATGAGCATAGCTTCCAATTGGCGAAGCATTTTGTCCCCACGCCATTGTTTAGCCAGTTCAACTGCAGCGCGTTGAAGATTGCCGTTGTACTCCGTCAGCTTCCCTTCGAACATCTCGAACAAGGTAAAAGCATCTGCAACCGATCCCGCAAATCCGGTTAGCACTTGTCCGTTGTATAATTTCCGTACTTTTCTGGCTGTATGCTTCATGACTACGGCGTTGCCGAATGTTACCTGGCCATCGCCTGACATGGCGCATTTGCCGTTATGCTGAACCGCGAATATCGTGGTGGCATGGAATTCTTGCATGATAAAATCTCCTCTCTAAGCTCTCGGGTGTGAATTTAAATAGGTATTCCGTAAATGCTCTTTGGTGACATGGGTGTATACCTGTGTTGAACTTAAATGGGAATGGCCCAGCAGTTCCTGTACAGTCCGGATATCAGCACCATTATTGATCAGGTGAGTAGCGAATGTGTGGCGGATCATATGCGGATAAATCGATGAATTGACAGATGCCTTCTTCATGCATTCACTTAAAATGTGGCGAACACCCCGGTCTGTCAAAACTTCTCCCCGGCTGTTAACAAACAGATGATCATGTTTTTGATTCTTCATCAACTTAGGACGTGAATCCTCAATGTAATGTTCCAGGGCATCCTGGGCAAACTGTCCGTATGGGATATAGCGCTCTTTCCGGCCTTTCCCCATCACTTTGACAATCTGCATCGTTTGATCCAAATCTCCCATTCGAATCGATACGCATTCACTGACACGCATGCCCGTAGCATACAGCAATTCCAATAACGCGGTGTTGCGGATCGACAATTTATCTTCTCCCACAACCGATTTGAACAGCTGTGCCAGCTCTTCTTCATAAAAGAATTGCGGTAGCCGCTCTTCTTTTTTCGGATGATACAATGACCTGAATGCTGCTTCATTCAATCCGAATTCACGGTTTCCATAACGGAAAAATGAGCGGATCGCTGAAATCTTTCGGGAAACCGTCGTTCTGGATAATTTGGCATCATATAATTTCGTCACGTAATTTCGTGCATGTATATATTCGACTTCTTTGATATCAGGTACGCCCTCCGCATTCAAAAACAGAAAAAAATCCATCAAATCATGTTCATAATGGTGGACGGTGTGTTCAGAATAGTTCTTCTCCAGTTGAATATAGGTCATAAAAGATTCAAGCATCTTTTCTTTTTCCATATATGCTCCACCTTTCACCAAATACAAAAGCCTCTAAATTATACCAACATTTAGAGGCTTTTATCAATTAAACAGTCACTGTATTCATATAATTTTGAATTGCCGCCAATGCACGATCGGCATGTTTCTCAGCTCGTTCCTGCTTCGAACGGATACGTTCACCCAAATCCGGGAACAGTCCGAAGTTGACGTTCATCGGCTGGAAGTTCTTGCTGTCGGCTTCCGTAATGTAACGCGCCATGCTGCCCAAGGCTGTTTCAGCCGGGAATACCAGCAATTCTTCACCTAAAGCCATTTTAGCTGCGTTGATTCCTGCCAGCAATCCGCTTCCTGCTGATTCAACATAGCCCTCGACTCCAGTCATTTGACCCGCGAAGAAAATGTTTTCATCGGCCTTCAATTGGTAAGTCGGCTTAAGAACGCGCGGTGAGTTGATGAATGTATTGCGGTGCATCACGCCATAACGGACGATTTCGACATTTTCAAGTCCTGGAATCAATTTAAGCACTTCTTTTTGAGGTCCCCATTTCAAATGCGTTTGGAAACCAACAATATTGTAAAGTGTTCCAGCCGCATCATCCTGGCGAAGCTGAACGACTGCATAAGGGATTTTGCCCGTTTTCGGATCTTCCAGTCCAACTGGTTTCATCGGTCCAAACGTCAAGGTCTTCTCGCCTCTGGCTGCCATTACTTCGACTGGCATACAGCCTTCAAAATAAATCTCTTTTTCGAATTCTTTCAATGGCACCACTTCTGCTTCGACAAGAGCTGTATGGAAACGCTTGAACTCTTCTTCTGTCATCGGGCAGTTCAGATAAGCCGCTTCCCCTTTGTCATAACGGGATTTCAGATAGACTTTGTCCATATCAATGCTGTCTTTTTCGACGATCGGCGCTGCTGCATCATAAAAATACAAATATTCTTCGCCTGTCAAAACGCGAATTTTTTCCGCAAGTGCCGGAGAAGTCAATGGACCAGTGGCAATGATTGTGATGCCTTCCGGAATTTCAGTCACTTCTTCGTTGATCACTTCCACCAATGGGTGATTTTTTACTTTGTCGGTCACAGCTCCGGCAAACTCATGGCGATCCACAGCAAGTGCTCCACCAGCTGGCACAGATGCCCGGTCTGCAGATTCAATGATCACCGAATCCAATTTGCGCATTTCTTCTTTGATGACACCAACTGCATTTGTCAGGGAATTGGCGCGCAATGAATTGCTGCATACCAGTTCCGCAAACTTGTCCGTATGATGGGCTGCTGTCTGCTTTACCGGACGCATTTCGTATAGACGGACGTTTACTCCCCGTTTCGCGATTTGCCAAGCAGCTTCACTGCCCGCCAGTCCTGCGCCAATTACGTTTACATATTTCGTCATTTTCGAACACCTCTATAATTATTATTGAACTTCTTCTTTGTAATCACAGCTCGTGCAATTGATTTGAACGCCTTTTTTCACTTTTTTCTCTACCAGCAATTCGTTGCACTTCGGACACGGCCGTTCAATCGGTTTATCCCATGAAACGAATTCGCATTCCGGATACCGTTCGCAACCGTAGAATATCCGGCGCTTCTTGCTCTTTCTTTCAACGATCTCGCCTTCTTTACAGGTCGGGCATTTGACATCGATGTGTTTGACGATCGCTTTTGTATTCCGGCATTCCGGGAAATTGCTGCAAGCCATGAATTTGCCGTAACGCCCCAATTTATAGACCATCGGCGAACCGCATAACTCACAATCCTCTCCCACAGGCTCATCTTTGATCTGGACTTTTTCCATTTCACTTTCCGCGACTTCAACACTTTTTTCAAAGTCTTGATAAAATGCGTCAATAATAGCACGCCAATCGACTTCGCCATCTTCAACGGTATCCAGATCGTGTTCCATTTTGGCAGTAAACTCGATATTCAAAATGTCCGGGAAAAATTCGAGCACCAGCTGATGGACAATCTCACCCAATTCGGTCGGGATAAACCGTTTGGCATCCAATGTCACATAGCCGCGTTTTTGGATGGTATCCAGTGTAGGCGCGTACGTGGACGGACGCCCTATCCCCAGTTCTTCGAGTGTCCGCACCAAGCGGGCCTCCGTAAAGCGTGGAGGCGGCTGCGTAAAATGCTGATTCGGCGTAACTTCAAGCGCTGTCACGATATCCCCTTCATCCATTTCCGGCAGAATATTGTCTTTTTCTTCTTTTTGGTCATCCGTGCCTTCAATATAAAGTTTCATGAAGCCCGGGAATTTGACCTGGGAACCATTCGCACGGAATACTGCTTCTCCGTTCTGCAGTTCAGCCATAACCGTGTCCAGGACTGCTGGTGACATCTGGCTCGCTACGAAACGATCCCAAATCAATTTATACAAACGATATAAATCTCTTGATAGAATACTCTTCATCGATTCCGGTGTCCGCATCACACTTGTCGGACGCACCGCTTCGTGGGCATCCTGAGATTTCGCTGATTGCTTGGCAGCAGCTTTTTGCGTGACGTATTGTTCACCGTAATTATCAACGATGAAATCGATTGTATCTTTTTTCGCTGTATCGGAGATCCGTGTGGAATCTGTCCGCATATACGTAATCAAACCGGTGATGCCTTCTTTACCCACTGCAATACCTTCATACAATTGCTGCGCGAGCATCATTGTTTTTTTAGCACGGAAGTTTAATTTGCGGGCAGCTTCCTGCTGGAGTGAAGAGGTTGTAAAAGAGGGGGATGGGTTTCTCTTTCTCTCTTTTTTCACCACGCGGTTTACTGTAAAGTCTTTGCCGGACATGGTGGCCATAACGGCGTTAACGTCAGCTTCATTCTGTAATTTCATTTTTTCTTTTGCATTGCCGTAAAACTGCGCTTCAAATTTCTTCTTGTCCTTCTCGAAATCACCAGTGATGGACCAGTATTCTTCTGGTTCAAAGTTTTTGATTTCGTTTTCACGGTCAATGACGAGTCGAAGAGCAACAGATTGCACGCGTCCAGCCGATAGGCCTTTTTTAACTTTTTTCCACAACAACGGGCTGATGCTGTAGCCCACGAGACGATCCAATATTCGGCGCGCCTGTTGCGCATCGACTAAATCCATATCGATTTTGCGGGGATGCTTGAATGATTCCTTGATGGCATCCTTGGTGATTTCGTTAAATACCACTCGGCAATCCGAGGTTTGGTCAATGCCGAGCGCTGTCGCCAAATGCCATGCAATCGCTTCCCCTTCTCTGTCGGGGTCAGCCGCGAGAAAGACTTTCTTCGCTTTTTTCGCTTCTTTTTTCAGATCCTGCAAGATCGGCCCTTTGCCTCTGATTGTAATGTAACGGGGTTCATAATTGTTTTCAACATCTACAGCCATTTGGCTGCGGGGCAAATCGCGTAAATGTCCAAGTGATGCACGGACTTTATATTTCTTGCCCAAATACCGTTCGATTGTTTTCGCCTTTGCAGGCGACTCAACAATCACTAAAAAATCCGCCATAATATTTTCCTCCTCATAGAGGTTTCTCAGAACTGCTTAAAGAATTACCTGTTGCAAAATGTATAACAGATTTTCGCTTAATGCAAGGCTTTTCATTTCCTCATTCTTTTTCAGCTGTCATTTGTTGGTACTCTTCAAGCACTTGCCAGCCATTCCAAACTGGTTTTGCACCCTCTAAAATTAATTTATGCGGCCCTTCGGATAATGGAGAGCTAATGTCCCCTGGCACTGCAAAAATATCCCTGCCATGATCTAGGGCATGTTCAATTGTACTCAAAGTTCCACTTTTCACGTAGGCTTCTGTGACAACAACGCCCTTAGATAATCCACTGATAATGCGGTTCCTCATCGGAAAATTCCATTTTCTCGGTTCCATATACGGTGGGTATTCCGTTATAACCAAATGTTTTTCTTCTATTATATTATTCAATGACGCATTCTCTTTTGGATAAGGGTGAAGAAAGCCGCTGCCGGTCACAGCAATCGTCCGGCCACCAAGATCGATCGTTTTTTGGTGGGCCATCGCATCTGCGCCTCTTGCCAGTCCACTGACTATGACAAAGCCGTTTTCAACGAGTGGCGGCACAATCTTCTGCAACGCTGCCCGTGAGTAGGAGGATGCTTTTCGTGAACCAATGATCGCCATCTTTTTCGGTTCAGCCAATAAAGTAAGGTCCCCCTTAGCATAGAGCACAGCGGGTGGATCGATTAATTCAAACAGGTTCTGAGGATACAGGGGATGTTGATAAGATACGGGGATTATCTTATACTTTTCGTAGGTTTCAATCAAGGGGAATGTCAAAGATTGTCGGTAAGAGGCCTTCAGCTTGGTCGCCTGTTCCAGTTTTATGTTCAATAACAGCATCAGTTCGTATGGAGATTTTTGTTCAAGCTTCGTCAAATCCGGATCCTGTGCCAAAAGCGGCAGTAATTTCTGCAAGCTTTTCGGAAATACATAGTGCAACGCCAATAAGCGCTTCGTAAATTTTTTGTCCATTTTGTTCCTCCTGTTCTAGTTTGGATGAAAATAAACTGCTTCAGCAAAAGAGCACCTTGTCTCTATACTAATGGGTTTTAGGCTAACCGTAAACCGGAAAATATTATTATTGCTTGTGGGCTTGCCTTTTGATTTTTAAAATTGGTTTTCCGGCATTCCGCATACACCACATTGAAAAAAATAGCTATCCATCAGACACAACCTCCTGCTTTTTATGAGCTGATTATCGGAAGGAGTCCATATAATGCAGATCAAAATCATCATTCATTGCTTAGCGGCAGTCCTCTGGTCTTTCTCTGCTGCTTATCTCGTCTATATTTATTATTTGAATGCGGGGTATTGGAAAAATCCGTTGTACGTCAGCTTGTTTTTATATTTTATTGTCATTATAAGTCGGTTGGGCTTCAACAAAGTGAATTTGTTTATTTTCATTTTCTATATCGGATTCGCCATTTGGTTTACTGCAGATCTGTTTTTAGCTTTAACAGGGACATTTAGGTAGACCGACAAGGGGATGGCATTGCCATCATCTCTAAATTCCATCCACAAAAATCCGTTTTTCTTCTATATAATAATAGAAATACGCTAGATGAACACTTATCCCTTTCTGATTTGCAGTTTAAAAAGCTCACCCTGAAATTCACTTGTTGAATTCTTGAAACCATCGTTAACTTTGTCCGTATATATAGATATTCGAACTTCTCCAGAATAAAATGATGGAGGTGCCAGTATGGGTGAAAATAAAGATGTTCAAGAAGAAAAACGAAACAAATACAACGCTATCAACATGGGCGTCGGCATTGCACTTGGGGTATCTATTGGATCCGCTATCGGGGTGGCTATGGATAATTTGGCTATTGGCATCGCACTTGGCATAGGGATTGGAATTGCTTTTGGCAGTTCCGGGGCTTTTACAAGCAAAAAGTAATGAATGTACGGAAAGTTATCGAAGGTTTCATAAAGTTTCATTGCCTTCAAAAAACGCCCACTGGAAGCTGCGCAAGACTTTTCCGCTTCATCAATACACATACAAAGAAAAAGGCTCAAAACGCTATATAAGCAGCGTTTTGAGCCTTTATTATTAATGGGTTTTACACTTGTCGTACAACCCTTTTTCTCTGATGACTTTGATCAAAGTTTCTCCGATAACGGATGGAGTGTCTGCAACTTCGATGCCTGCTTCGTTCATCGCTTTGATTTTATCGGCAGCTGTTCCTTTACCGCCAGAAATGATCGCACCGGCATGGCCCATACGTTTTCCTTCAGGTGCAGTTTGTCCACCGATAAATCCTACTACAGGTTTCGTCATGTTCGCTTTAATCCACGCAGCAGCTTCTTCTTCAGCTGTTCCGCCAATCTCACCGATCATTACGACTGCGTAAGTATCTTCATCTTCATTGAATTCCTTCAATACGTCGATAAAGTTCGTGCCATTGACAGGGTCACCACCGATGCCGACAGCTGTCGACTGGCCAATTCCCTCTTCTGACAATTGGTGAGTCGCTTCATACGTCAAAGTACCTGAACGCGAAACAACGCCAACATGTCCTTTTTTGTGAATGTAGCCCGGCATGATGCCGATTTTACATTCGTCCGGAGTAATTACGCCCGGGCAGTTTGGTCCGACAAGACGTGTTTTCTTGCCTTCCATGTAACGCTTCACTTTGACCATATCCAATACAGGAATATGTTCAGTGATGCAGATGGCCATATCAAGATCAGCATCAACAGCTTCAAGAATTGCGTCAGCTGCAAAAGGAGCCGGCACATAAATTACAGATACATTGGCACCTGTAGCTTTAACTGCGTCTTCAACTGTGTTGAAAACAGGCACGCCTTCAGCTTCAGTTCCGCCTTTACCCGGTGTTACACCCGCAACGATTTTCGTTCCGTATTCAAGCATTTGCTTCGTATGGAAAAGGGCAGTTGACCCTGTAATTCCCTGTACTAACACTTTTGTGTCTTTGTTAATGTATACACTCATTTTTGTCCCTGCCCTTCTTTAGCCTACAAGTTCTACGATCTGTTTAGCGCCATCTGCCATTGTGCCAGCAGCGATAATATTAAGACCTGATTCGTTTAGCAGTTTTTTACCTAAATCAACATTAGTTCCTTCAAGACGGACAACTAACGGCACTTCCAAACTTACTTCTTTAGCAGCTTGAATAACACCTTCCGCAATGATGTCACACTTCATGATACCACCGAAAATGTTAACGAAGATTCCTTTTACATTCTTATCAGACAGAATGATTTTGAAAGCTTCTGTTACTTTCTCAGCAGTGGCACCGCCCCCAACGTCAAGGAAGTTAGCGGGTGTTCCGCCGTAATAGTTGATCGTGTCCATCGTTGCCATAGCAAGTCCGGCGCCGTTAACCATACAGCCGATATTCCCATCTAAAGAAACGTAGCTCAAGTCGTACTTGGAAGCTTCAATTTCTTTTGGATCTTCTTCGTCATAGTCGCGCATCTCCATAATGTCTTGGTGACGGTAAAGAGAGTTGGCGTCAAAATTGAATTTCGCATCCAACGCTACAACTTGTCCATCTCCAGTGACAACCAATGGGTTGATTTCAACGATTGCCGCATCTTTGTCAACATAAGCTTGATACAAGCCAAGCATCAATTTAGCTGCTTTATTGACCAATTTTGCAGGAATGTTCATGTTGAAAGCCATACGGCGTGCCTGGAAGCCAGTCAATCCGACAACCGGATCGATTTCTTCATAGAAAAGGCGTTCCGGTGTGTTTGCCGCTACTTCTTCAATGTCCATTCCGCCTTCTTCAGAACCCATAAGAGTTACACGTGAAGTTTCGCGGTCTAGAACCAATCCAAGGTAATATTCTTTTTGAATGTCGCTACCCGCTTCAATGTACAAGCGTTTCACTTCTTTACCTTCTGGACCTGTCTGATGCGTAACAAGCACTTTGCCAAGAAGCTCTTTAGCATATGTACGCACTTCGTCTAAATTTTTTGCAAGTTTTACTCCGCCAGCTTTACCTCGGCCACCTGCATGGATTTGGGCTTTCACCACAACAACATCTGTACCAAGTTCTTTAGCGGCTTTTACGGCTTCTTCAGGAGAAAAAGCTACATAACCTTCAGGAACTGCTACTCCATATTGCTTTAGGATTTGTTTTCCCTGATATTCATGGATATTCATCTGTCATCCTCCAATCAAACATCTGTATCGTTATTTCACTACCTTTACCATTGTATTAAAGTTGACACAAAATGTCCACCGAAGTTAGCTGTATGGATGAAACTTCCTATGCTTAAAACAGAGAACTTTGCGTTAAAAGAGATTTAACAGGCTCAAACGTGCTGCGATGGATCTCACATGGACCATGCATTTCAAGTGCAGCAACATGATCTTTGGTGCCGTATCCGGCATGTTTCTCAAAACCATATTGTGGATATTGAACTGCATACTTTTCCATGATGGCGTCTCTTCCGGTCTTTGCCAAAATTGAAGCCGCTGCAATGCTCAAACTCTTGGCATCGCCTTTGATGATGGATTCACAAGGCATCGGCAATTCAAGCATCATGGCATCTGCCAGCACTACAGAAGGCGCAGGTGAAAGTGCCAGAGCTGCTCTGGTCATGGAATTCCTAGTCGCCTGGTAAATATTAAGACGATCGATCTCTGCCGGCGGCTGAACGTGCACTGAGTAGCTGACAGCAATTTGTTTGATGATTTCGGCAAACTGATCGCGTTTAAGTTTGCTTAATTGTTTGGAATCATTTAACCCTATAAGGCTGGAACAATCCTCAGGCAGAATGACTGCAGCCGTGACAACCGGGCCAGCAAGCGGACCTCTGCCTGCTTCATCGATGCCTGCCACTAAGTCAGAGCCTTGCTTTCTAAACAAACTGTCGAAATGCAATTTAGCATTATGGTTTTCCAGCAATTTTTCCTGCTGCATTCTTTTTCTATGCCATGAGGCCAATAAAGCCTGTACGCTTTTGCGCGGATCATCTTGGAGTTCATCCATCCACAGCTGCCATTCTGTGGTCGCGTTCAGCCTGATTTTTATTTCATTTGTTTTTTGCATTTCGCCAACTTCTTTCTTTTGCAATTTTTCTCGTTTGCCGCATACCTTGCCAAGATCTAAAAGCCCATTATTCTTCGCTTCAACATAAAAAGCTGTTCCTCAAACCTGAGGAACAGCCAGTTACCGAATGGAGCGAATCCTCACTCTTCTTCAATCATTTCATCTCTGTAATCGAACGTCACTTTACCTAAATGCTGGTTGCGGATATCCCGAACCACTACTTCTGCCGTCGTTTCATAATCGATATCGCCGTGTTGGTCGTAACAACCGCGTTTTTTGCCGATGTGATCAAAGGTATTGACGATTTCCTCGTCAACATGGTCAATGCCATAGCGCTCCATCATGCGTTCCGGATAGCGCTCTTCCAGGAATTTCAAAGAGTAAATCGCCAATTCCTGCATTTGGATGACTGAATCTTTGATGGCACCCGTTACCGCTAATTTCAAGCCGGTCTCCGGATCCTCAAACTTCGGCCATAAAATACCAGGTGTATCCAACAACTCAATTTCCTTGCCGACTTTAATCCATTGCTGTGCTTTTGTCACCCCCGGCATATTACCGGTCTTCGCAAGACTCTTCTTCGACAAACGGTTAATGAGCGTCGATTTTCCGACGTTTGGAATGCCGACAATCATCGCACGAATGGCACGGGGCTTGATGCCTTTGGCAATCATGCGATCCCATTTGTCTGACAGTATTTCTTTCGACGCTTTTGTCACGAGCTGGAGCCCTCTTCCCTCAAGGGAATTGATGGCTACCGCCCGGGTACCTTGATCCTCAAAATAACGAATCCACTTTTTCGTTTCAACTTCATCTGCCATGTCCATTTTATTCAAGATAATGAGACGGGGTTTTTGCTGAATCACTTGATCGATCATCGGATTTCGTGAAGATAAAGGTAACCTGGCATCCACAAGTTCAAAAATGATATCAACCAACTTTAATTTTTCAGTAACTTGTCTCCGTGCTTTTGCCATATGTCCAGGAAACCATTGTATCGTCATAAAACCACTCCTTATTTGACAACTCCCGCTTCAGCCAACGGCCAAAAAACAAAACTTGTATCCCCGATCACTTCGTCGGTCGGGACCAATCCGATATGGCGGCTGTCTTTGCTTTGGCGGCGATTATCGCCCATCACAAAAACAGATCCTTCGGGTATGGTGCTTTCTCCCGTTACATCCTCCAGAGCAAAATCTTCTGTCAATGTACCGGTTATTCCTTGCTTGTAGATATCCAGATAGGGCTCTTCAACTGCTTCACCATTTATATATAACTGATCGTTTTCATAGGCGACATGATCTCCCGGCAATCCGATTATACGCTTGATATAATCTTTTTGTTCCGGTGCATGAAAAACGATGATATCGAAACGGTCAGGTTCTCCGACAGAATAACCGATCTTGTTGACGATCATCCGATCTCCATGTTCTAGAGTCGGCATCATCGATTCTCCATCCACTACAATCGGCGTGAATAAAAAGAAACGGATAATTGCTGCCAAACCGAAGGCGATCAACAGAGCTTTGGACCATTCCCACAGTTCATTCTTCTTCTTCACTTCAGTCTCCATGCGTGTTCCTCCCCATGCGTACTGCTTTAATTGTACAAGGAAATAAACTTTTTAGCAAAAAGAAAGAGGGCGCAAGCGCCCTCTTTCATTAATGCAATCTTATCGAATTTCTTTGATACGAGCTGCTTTACCGCGTAGATCACGCAAGTAGTACAATTTCGCACGACGTACTTTACCACGGCGGGTAACTTCAAGCTGTGCAATTTTTGGTGTGTGTACAGGGAATGTACGCTCAACACCAACACCGTATGAGATTTTGCGAACAGTGAATGATTCACTGATTCCGCCTCCACGACGACCGATAACTACTCCTTCGTATACCTGAATACGTTCGCGTGTACCCTCTACAACTTTAACGTGGACGCGGACAGTATCTCCAGGACGGAACGTTGGAAGATCCGTACGAAGCTGTTCTTTAGTGATTTCTGTAATAATGTTTTGCATTATTTTTCTCTCCTTCTACAGATGCTCTTACACCCAAATGGACTGTTGCAGCGGAACATCGTGATCCTGTACTTCACATAAAAGTACAGTATCCATACTACCACTAAACATATTCCAGTGCAAGAGCATACTGCGATCTATTTTTGTTTTTTCAGCTGAGCGATTATTTTCTGTTGCTTGTCGTTCAATTCGATTTTATCAAGCAAATCCGGCCGGCGCTCCAAAGTCCGTTTCAAGGTTTGTTCTTCACGCCACTGATCGACTTTGCCATGATTCCCGGAAGTCAAGACTTCCGGCACCTTCCACCCTCTGAATTCGGCTGGGCGTGTGTATTGTGGGTGTTCTAAGAGCCCGGTAGAGAATGAGTCGCGAACCGGCGAGTCTGCGTTCCCTAATACCCCTGGAAGCAGTCTGACGATACTGTCGATGACTGTCATGGCTGCCAGCTCCCCGCCAGTCAACACAAAATCCCCAATCGAAATCTCATCCGTCACCAAGTGTTCGCGGATGCGTTCATCATAGCCTTCATAATGGCCGCAGATGAATACCAGTTCCTTCTCAGCTGCCAGCTCTTCTGCCTTTTGCTGCGTAAAACGCTCGCCTTGCGGACACATCAAAATGACCCTTGGCGTGCTTTCTTGAGTCAGACTTTCAACGGCATTGAAAATGGGCTCAGGTTTCAATACCATGCCAGCACCTCCGCCGAATGGATAGTCATCAACTTGCCGCTTGTTATCGGCAAATTCACGGATATCCACGACATTCAAGCTGACCGCATTTTTTTCCTGCGCTTTTTTCATGATCGAATGTTGAAAGACACCTTCAAACATCGGAGGAAACAGCGATAAGACGTTAATGTTCATCAAGACAACAAACCTTCCATCACTTCGATGATCACTTTCTTTTCATCTACATCCACTTCTTTGACGATATCTTCAATATAAGGAATGTAGTGTTTCTTCCCTGTTTTCGGGGTCACTTCCCAAACATCATTGGCGCCTGTCTCCAAAATTTCACTGATAGTTCCGATTTCCTCTCCATCAGTTGAAAAAACTGTACAGCCTAAAATTTCATGATGGTAGAACGCATTGTCTTCGAGCTCCGACAAATCGTGTTCAGCGATCTTTAAATAGGATTCCTTAAACGGTTCTACATCATTGATGTTTGGGTAGCCTTCAAACGTCACCAATTCAAAATTCTTATGCTGGCGATGGCTGGCGATTTTCACCATGATCGGTTTTTTTGCATCCGGCGTGAAAAGCCCCAGTTTCGTTCCTACCGCAAATCGTTCTTCCGGAAAATCGGTGCGCGACAAAACGCGTACTTCGCCACGGATTCCATGGGTATTGACAATTTTCCCTACATTAAACCATTGCACAAGCAGACATCCTTTCGTTTTTTCTGAAAAAAAAGGAAGGAACCAGGGCTCCTTCCTTCTTCTTAATCCACAATATCGAGGTAAGTTTTCTTCTTATGATAACCACCTGCTGATGAGTACACAATTGAACGGACAGCTTTCGCTACACGTCCCTGTTTCCCGATCACTTTCCCTGTATCCTCAGGATGCACGGAAAGCTTGTAGACGATTCGGCTTGCGTTTTCGTCGGTTTCGACATGAACATGTTCCGGATAATCAACTAACGGTTTCACAATGGTCTCAATCAGCTGCTTCATAAGAAAATCTCCCTTACTTGCTTAATTTTTCGTTATGGAATTTCTCCATAATGCCTTTTTGAGAAAACAAGTTGCGTACAGTGTCAGATGGTTTAGCGCCATCATGAAGCCATTTCAACACTAGTTCTTCGTCGATCTTAACTTCAGCTGGAACTGTCAGCGGGTTGTAAGTACCTACTGTCTGGATTTGACGGCCGTCACGTGGAGCACGTGAGTCAGCTACTACAATACGGTAAAAAGGAGATTTCTTAGCTCCCATACGTTTCAAGCGAATTTTTACTGCCATTTCTTAAAGCACCTCCGAATAGTTTCACACAAGATATTATATTAGCAAGCTTTAAATAGTTTGTAAAGTATTTTTTCTTAACACCTTAAATTTTTACTTGAAAAGTGAGTCCAGGCCTGGCATTCCCATTTTCTTTTTGCCTTTTTTATTGGTCATGCCGGACATTTGTTTCATCATTTTCTTCATGTCTTCAAACTGTTTCAAGAGCCGGTTGACATCTTGAATGCTCGTTCCCGAACCTTTGGCAATTCGTTTTTTCCGGTTTGCGTTGATGATTTCGGGTGTGGTTTTTTCCTTCGTCGTCATCGAATAGATGATGGCTTCCACACGATCCATTTGGCTTTCATCAACTTTAGCGTTTTCAAGGCCTTTAATTTTATTGGCCCCTGGAAGCATCTTCAGAATTTCATCCAATGGCCCCATTTGCTTGACCTGAGACATTTGTTCAAGGAAATCATCAAAAGTGAACGTGGAAGTTCTGAACTTCTCTTCCAGTTCTTTGGCTTTTGTTTCATCCACGCTTGACTGCGCCTTTTCGATCAGCGACAGCATATCGCCCATCCCAAGGATACGCGATGCCATACGTTCCGGATGGAAAGCTTCCAGCGCATCCATTTTTTCGCCCATCCCGACAAACTTGATCGGTTTCTGGGTAACAGAACGGATTGACAGAGCTGCACCGCCTCGCGTATCGCCATCCAGTTTCGTTAAGACGACACCTGAAATGCCGACAGCTTCATCGAAGTTCTGCGCCACGTTTACGGCATCCTGACCAGTCATAGCATCAACGACCAGGAAAATCTCATCCGGCTCTTTAAGGGCACGAATATCCTTCAATTCCTGCATCAAGGCTTCATCGACATGCAGACGGCCTGCCGTATCGATGATGACTGTATCCAAATGTTCTGTTTTTGCATGTTCAATCGCCTGGCGGGCAATTTCAACAGGAGACAGTTCTGTCCCTTTCGAAAAGACTGGAAGAGACAGTTGTTTACCGATTGTCTCAAGCTGCTGAATTGCAGCCGGACGGTAAACATCGGCTGCTACCAGCAGCGGTTTACGGTTGTGTTTTCTGCGCAACAGATTGGCCAGTTTTCCGGTAGTGGTCGTTTTACCGGCTCCTTGCAGCCCGACCATCATAATGACGGTTGGCTGTTTTGTGGAAAATTCGATTTTCCGTTCTTCGCCGCCCATCAATTCAGTCAGTTCATCTTTAACGATTTTGACGACTTGCTGGCCAGGAGTCAGGCTTTCCATGACATCCTCACCAACCGCACGTTCGCTGACTTTCTTGACGAATTCTTTGACGACCTTCAAGTTGACATCCGCTTCGATTAAGGCGAAACGGACTTCCCGCATCATTTCCTTAACGTCTGCTTCGTTGACTTTTCCTTTGCCTTTGATCTTTGTCATGGTGCCTTGCAGGCGTTCGGATAATCCTTCAAATGCCATTCTTTCCGCCTCCTAGTCCCATTCCTTCAGTTCGTCCAGAAATTGCTGGACGTGTTCTTCTGTGAATGGCTGTTTTTCAAATGACGAAACCAATTGCTGCCGTTTCTGAAATTTCTCGAACAGCTGCAATTTGCGTTCATATTCTTCGAGCATCGCTTCCGTTCGGCGGATATTATCATAAACTGCCTGGCGGGTGATGTCGTATTCTTCCGCAATTTCGCCCAGTGAATGGTCATCTAAATAATACAGCATCATATAGCTGCGCTGTTTAGGCGTCAGGAGCTCCTGATAGAAATCAAACAAATAGTTCATGCGTGTTGTTTTTTCCAATCCCATCATTGATGCTCACCCCACTCATTCTACTGCTTAGAATACTGAATTTTAATAGTGCTGTCAAGTAATTTTACTTGTCTGTCTGTGCATCTTCCAATTGCTGCTCTTTATCCAAGCCTTCAGCAAATAGACCATAGACATATTTTTGGGCGTCAAACGGTTGGAGATCATCCAATTTTTCACCCAAGCCTACGTATTTCACAGGAATCTTCAGCTTGTTGCGGATCGCCAAGACAATACCGCCTTTTGCCGTTCCATCCAATTTGGTCAGGACAATGCCTGTAACATCCGTTACTTCTTTGAACGTCTGCGCTTGGATCATGGCATTTTGTCCGGTTGTGGCATCAAGTGCCAACAGCACTTCATGGGGCGCGCCTGGAACTTCACGTGATATGACACGGTGCACTTTCTGCAGTTCATTCATCAGATTGACTTTGTTCTGGAGACGGCCAGCCGTATCACAGATCAAAACATCCACTCCGCGGGATTTAGCCGAACGGACAGCGTCATACATGACGGCCGCAGGATCTGAACCTTCGCTTTGCTTGATGACGTCAACGCCTACACGCTGGCCCCAAACATCCAATTGTTCGATTGCTCCCGCACGGAATGTATCACCTGCGGCCAACATGACGGTTTTGCCTTCGTTTTTGAAACGATGCGCTAATTTACCGATTGTGGTAGTTTTTCCGACCCCATTGACGCCGACCATTAAAATAACCGTCAGACCCTCAACGAAATTGATTTCGTTGATTTCGGCTTCGCCAGCCTGATAGATTTCAACCAATTTTTCAGAGATGACAGATTGAACGTTTGATGTGTCCTTGACGTTTTTCCTCTGGACTTCAAAACGCAAGTCGTCCATCAACTCAAGGACTGTTTCAAATCCAACGTCCGCCTGCAACAGGATTTCTTCCAGTTCCTCAAAAAAGTCTTCGTCGACTTTGCGGTATTTCGCCACCAAATCATTGATTTTTGAAGTAAAGCCTGTACGGGTTTTGGCTAAGCCTTCCTTGTATTTTTCAGTTGATTCTTCAGCCTCGGCGTTCCCAGCAAATTTTTCTTTTAATTTTTTAAAGAAACTCACGTGACCACTCCTCTTTTAAATTTTCTCTTCAAGTTTAACGGACACCAATTTCGAAATTCCAGATTCCTGCATGGTTATGCCATACAAAACATCCGCGCCTTCCATCGTTCCTTTACGATGCGTAATGACGATGAACTGTGTGTCTTCGCTGAATTTCTTCAGGTATTGACTGTAACGCACGACATTCGATTCATCAAGTGCCGCTTCTACTTCGTCAAGGACACAGAATGGCACAGGGCGCACATTCAAAATCGCAAACAATAAAGCGATGGCAGTCAGTGCACGTTCCCCTCCCGATAAAAGGGTCAGGTTCTGCAGTTTTTTGCCTGGCGGCTGAGCGATTATTTCCACACCGGTCATAAGCAAGTCCTGCGGATCGGTCAGTACGAGATCCGCCGAACCTCCACCAAAAAGCTCTTTGAAGACACGTTGGAACTGTTTGCGGATTGCGTGGAAGGTTTCATCGAAACGGCTGGTCATTTCCCCATCCATTTCACGAATCAATGTACGCAAAGTATCTTTTGCTTCATTCAAGTCATTGCGCTGCTCCGTCAAAAATGCATGGCGGTCAGAAACATGATCGAATTCCTCGATGGCGCCAAGATGCACCGGCCCGAGTTCCTCAATCGACTGCTTCAGCAACTTGACCTTTCTGCGGACAACTGTTTCTTCGTCCATCATTTCAAATTGTTTCGCCTGCTCCAGTGTCAGCTGGTAACTGGCTTCAAGCTGCGCAATAAGGCTTTGGATCTGGACATCCAATCGCGTCGATTTGACTTCACAGATTCGGATGGCCTCTACATAGCCTTTGTAGATGCGCTGTTGTTCCTTTAGGTTTTCTTCAAGCTCATTCAGGCCATTTTGCTGCTCTGCCCGCTGTTCTTTCGTCTGGTTGACAGTTTGCTGAATCTGCACTTTCTTCGCTGACCAAGACTCGATTTCACGAAGGATTTCCTCATCCGAATAGACTTTTGCCGCTTCTTCCGACTGGATCCACTGCAGTTCTTTTTGATGTTCCTGCAGCTTGCGGTTACTTTTCTCCAAGCGTTCAGAAAGTTCAGCTTCGCTGGCAGTCAATTGCGTGACACGTTCTTTTGTCACCGCATATAAGGACTTCTGTTCAGCTAATTTCTCCAGAACCTGATCGCGTGCTGATTCATTTTGCTGCTTGAACAGCGTCAATTCGTCGATTTTCACAGTAATGGCGTGCAATTCTTTAACGATGCTCTCAAGGCGGCTGGCGGCTGTTTCCTGACGCCCGGTAATGGCCGTCAAATCGTATTCCCTGTTTTTCTGTTGCGCTTCGAAAAGGCGGAAACGCTCAATGGTGGTTTTTAGTACCGCCTCAATTTCACGCAGGATAATGGCACTTTCGGCTTCCATATCGCGGTATTTTTCGCCTTCGGCCCGCAGAATTTGAATCGATTCTTCAGCTGCTTTGACATCCGCCTGCTCTTTCTGAACGGTTTTCTCTGCATTCAGGATCGTTTCTTTCAATTCCGAAGCCTGTACCAGCAATTGTTCAAGCTCCGCTTTTCGCGTAAAGAAAGAGGCTTGCATTTTGCTGGCTCCGCCTGTCATCGATCCACCGGCATTGACGATATCGCCTTCTAGTGTCACAACACGGAAACGGTTGCCGGTTGCTCTTGCAATAGCCGTGGCACCTTTTAAATCAGTCGCAATGATGACATTGCCCAATAAGTTTTCAATGATCATGCTGTATTGTGGATCGTAGCTGACCAATTCAAAAGCCATGCTGATATAGGAAGGATGTTCACGGACCGTGGCCAGTGTATGTTCTGGAATCTTTCTGGCCTTCATGACAGTCATCGGCAGGAACGTAGAACGGCCTGCTCTTTTCTTCCGAAGAAAATTGATGGCTTCACGGGCATGCTGTTCATTTTCCGTGACAATGTGCTGGCTGGAAGCGCCCAAAGCCGTTTCGATGGCTTTGGCGTGGGTTTTCTCCACTTGCGCAAGCTCAGCGACAGCCCCTCTAATTCCTGCTAGATGACCTTTTTCACGCGCTACCAACACTTCACGTACCCCTTGGAAAAACCCTGAAAAATCAGCTTCCAATTCTTGAAGTGTGCCAATCCGTGCAGCTAATTGCTTCTGCGATTGATACGCCTGGAACAGCATCGACTGTTTTTGTTCGAAGTTTTGCTTCTGCTGTTGGTAGGCAGCTTCGCTGTCTTTGTATTGCTGGCGTTTGTCATCCAATAACGTTCGGATTTCTTGAGCGTTCTGCTCCGCTTTCGTTTTTTCACTTTCCAGCTTGGACAACTCTGCCGTAAAGTCCGTGCGCTGTGATTCGATGCGTCCTGTCGACTCGGATAATTGCTGTGCCTGCAAACCGATATTCTTCAATTCATTTTTAACTGTTGCCTGTTCATTCATCAATTCAATATAAATAGACTTGCAGTTTTCAATTTCATTTTCGATGTCAGCCGGGCTGCGGTTCAATTGTTCTTCAAGTTGTTTGATTGCCGCTCTAATTGTCTGCAGCTCCACTTTGCGCTCTTCCAGCAAAACTAATTGCTCGGTATGCTTCTTTTCCAAAAAAACATTTTCTATTTTTTCAGCATCCACATTTTCCTGCAATTGCTTGGCTTGCCGATGGGCATTGCTCTTTTTCTCGGACATGAGCAATTTGCGCCCTTGCCATTTCTCGGTCTCCGCACTCGCTTCCACAAGAGAATTCTGCGCCTGATCTATTTTATTATCCAGATCAGCCAAAGTACGGCGGATTTTTGCAACTGCACGTTCTTTCAGATGGATATCAGCTGATAATTGCTGTTCTTTTTCCGTATGTGCTGCAGCATCGAACGTCAGCTGTTCCAATTCCTGCTCCAAGTTGCCCGCATCAAATGCCAATAAAGCGATATCGGCATCTTTCAGTTGTTCGTTCATATCCAAATAATCGCGCGCTGTAGAAGCTTGGATCTGAAGCGGTTCCATCCGGCCATCCAATTCATGCAGGATATCCAGCACCCGATTCAGGTTTTCATCGGTTTCGTTTAATTTCACTTCAGCTTTTTTCTTGCGCTGTTTGTATTTCAGGACACCGGCGGCTTCTTCAAAAATCGACCGGCGCTCTTCTGCTTTGGAATTCAGGATCTCGTCTACACGCCCCTGTGAAATGATGGAAAAGGCTTCTTTTCCAAGCCCTGAATCCATAAACAGGTCGGTGATATCCTTTAGCCGGCAATTTTGCTTGTTCAGCAAATAGGCACTTTCGCCACTGCGAAAAACCCTTCTCGTTACGCTGACTTCGCTGTAATCGAGAGGGACACGGCCATCTGCATTATCTAAAATTAACGTGACTTCCGCAAAATTCAGCGGTTTTCGGGAATCGCTTCCTGAAAAGATCACATCTTCCATTTTGGCTCCGCGCAGTGATTTCGCGGATTGTTCACCGAGCACCCAACGGATGGCATCGGTGACATTGCTTTTGCCGCTGCCGTTCGGTCCGACGACGGCTGTTACTCCAGGTACAAAATCAATGCCAATGCGATCAGCAAACGATTTGAACCCCATGACTTCCAATCTCTTCAAAAACATCGTTAATCCTCCGCTGCTTCTTGCAATTTACGGATTGCCAGCTGAGCTGCCTGCTGTTCCGCCTCTTTTTTGGACCGGCCGTTGCCGACTCCGAGCTCCTGGTCTGCCAGAGACACTCGCGTCACGAACACACGGCTGTGTGCAGGTCCGGTTTCATCGATAATTTCATAACTCAATGCCCCATTATTCTTCTGCTGTATTAATTCCTGCAATTGGCTTTTATAATCCATCACATGCGAAAAAGCACCGATTTCTACTTTTGGAAACAATATCTTCTCCAAAAACGCGACAACTGGGTCCATTCCCTGATCCAGGTACAGAGCGCCGATATAGGATTCAAATACATCTGCAAGCAAAGCTGGACGCGTCCGCCCCCCTGTCAGCTCTTCCCCTTTTCCTAACAGGATGTATTTGCCGAACCCAAGTTCATTGGCAAATAAAACAAGTGACGGTTCACAAACGATGGCTGCACGCAGCTTCGTCAATTCACCTTCGCTCATTTCAGGATATTTCATATAGAGGTAATGCGAAACCGATAGTTCCAGCACTGCATCTCCCAAAAATTCCAATCGTTCGTTATCGGTAAATTGTTTTCTCCGATGCTCATTCACATAAGATGAATGCGTAAATGCCTGATACAGCAGGGCGGGTTTATTAAATGAAACGTTCAGCTCTTTTTGCAGTTGTTCAAACGCCACTTTGGCACTTTCTTTTATAACGCCCGGCTTTTGATGATTCGCTTTTCTATTCATTGCCATTTTTTATCTGCCTTCCTTTGTAGACTTCCATCAATTTTACCTTTTTTTCAGCTATTGTGCAAAAAGAGAATTGACGCACAACTGCTTAGTATAACAGCAATTGTGCGTCAATGGGTGTTTAAGTATCTTTTTCGAAAGGACCGCTTGGTCGCTTCTGCATTTCTTGGTGTCCAGCTTCAGCGATCAGACCCTCGGGGTCATAAGTCACGTCGACTGTGCGGCAAAAACACGCCGCTTCGTCAACGCGCCTTATGCCTGTCGGGTCTTAACGATCGCTTCAGCATTTCGGCCTTAAGCTTGCTTCTTCTCGATGTACGTTACTGCGTCGCCTACTGTAGCCATGCTTTCAGCATCTTCGTCAGAAATTTCCATATCGAATTCATCTTCAAGTTCCATAACCAATTCCACTACGTCCAATGAATCTGCACCTAGGTCACCGGTAAATGAAGCTTCAAGTTTCACTTCGCTTTCTTCTACACCTAGACGATCCACGATTACTTTAGTTACTCTCTCTAATACTGTTGACAATGTCGTCACCTCCCCTCAAATCAGTATACAAAAAACTTTCTTACATGACCATTCCGCCATCAAGGTGAAGCGTTTGGCCCGTCATATAGGAAGCATCATCAGAAGCCAGGAAAAGCGCAGCTTTCGCGACATCTTCAGGCGCACCGAACCGGCCCAACGGAATTTGTCCCAACATTGCTTTTTGGACATCTTCGGTCAATTGGTCGGTCATATCGGTCGTGATGAATCCGGGCGCTACAGCATTGGCTGTGATGCCACGGCTTGCCAATTCACGGGCTGTTGTTTTAGTCAGTCCGATGACACCCGCTTTTGATGCGACATAGTTTGCCTGTCCCGCATTGCCCATGACACCCACGATTGAAGCGATGTTGATGATCCGGCCAGCACGTTGTTTCATCATTTGGCGGGTCACTGCTTTGGTGCAAACAAAGACGCCTTTTAAATTGGTGTTGATGACGTCATCCCATTCATCGTCTTTCATGCGCATCATCAGGTTATCACGGGTAATTCCGGCGTTATTGACTAAAATATCCACAGACCCGAAAGTTTTCATGGCTCCATCCACCATTGCCTTGACTGATTCTGAATCTGAGACATTGGCTTTGACTGCAATCGCTTCTCCGCCGTTCGCTTGGATATCTGCTACAACCGCTTCCGCTTTTTCTTGGCTGCCGCTGTAATTGACAACCACTTTAGCTCCGTTTGCTGCGAATTGCCGAGCGATTTCCGCTCCGATCCCGCGGGACGCTCCGGTAATGATTGCTGTTTTCCCAGCTAATTTGCTCATTTCGCCAACTCCTCTACCGCTTTTTCAAATGACTCCAGGTCATAGACCGGCAAGGTTTTAACCGAACGGTCAATTTTTTTCACAAGTCCGCTCAATACTTTTCCTGGGCCGATTTCGATGAAGACCGTAACGTCCAAATCGATCATTTCACGGACAGATTGCTCCCATAGCACCGGTGAATACAATTGGCGTACCAATAGATCCTGTATTTGAGCAGCATTCGTTTCCGATTTGGCCGTAACATTCGAAACCACCGGTACTTTAGCATCCAATAGGAAAGCAGCACTCAATTCTTTTGCCAGGTCCTGCGATGCCGAACGCATCAATTCCGAATGGAAGGGTCCGCTGACATCAAGCGGAATCGCTCTTTTAGCACCGCGTTCTTTGGCCAGCAGACAAGCCTGCTCCACTCCTGCTTTTGTTCCAGAGATAACGATTTGTCCTGGGCAATTTAAGTTGGCCAATTGAACAACACCTGTGGTATCAGTGACTTCATTCGTCACTTTTTCCAGCTCTGCACTGTCCATACCCAGAATAGCCGCCATCGTGCCTTCTCCTGCAGGAAAAGCGGTATTCATGAACAAACCACGTTTATGTACGATGTCGACAGCTGTCGGAAATTCCATCACATTGGAAGTAACCAGCGCGCTGTATTCACCAAGGCTATGGCCGGCTGTATAGTCAGGCCGGATACCAGCACGGATCAACCGTTCTGTAATCATTGAACTGACTGTCAGCAAGGCAGGTTGAGCATGATAAGTCAGCGTCAATTCTTCCTGCGGCCCTTCAAGCATCAGTTTGGATAAGTTCAGGCCTAGGGACTGATCCGCGTTTTCAAAGAACTTCCGGCTTGTATCATCAGTTAAAAAGCTTTCGCCCATTCCGACCGCCTGAGATCCTTGGCCTGGATAGATAAATGCAATTTTAGTCTTCATGGACAGTCTCCTTTTTCAGCGTACTGTAAATTGTGCCGGTTACATCGTATTCCACCATCGTGCGTGTCTGGCGTATCGCATTGAACAATGCTGTAGCGTTCGACGAACCATGAGCTTTGATGACCGGCGCCTTCAAACCAAACAGGCCAGCACCGCCGTATTCGCTGTAATCCAGCATGCCTTTCAAGCCTTTGATATTGTCTTTCACCAAGAAAGCGGCAACTTTTGTTTTAGCAGAACTCATGAACACATCTTTAATCATGGAAAAGACATTCATTGCCGTACCTTCTATTGTTTTCAACACCATATTGCCTGTAAACCCATCGGTGACCACAACATCCGCAACACCATTCAACAGATCACGCGATTCCACGTTGCCGATAAAATTGACAGGCGCTTCTTTTAATAAAGGAAAAGCTGCTTTGGTCAAATCATTGCCTTTTTTCTCTTCCGTTCCGATATTCAGTAATCCGACCGTCGGATTTTTAATACCCCGGACTTTTTCCGCATAGATGCTTCCCATGATGGCGTATTGCACAAGGTGCTCCGGCCGGGCTTCTGCATTGGCGCCCATGTCCAGCATAACAAACCCTTTTCCATCAATAGTCGGCAAGGTTGGTGCCAATGCAGGCCGGTCCACACCGTCAATTCGGCCTACAACAAACAAGCCTGCTGACATGAGTGCTCCTGTATTTCCCGCTGATACGCATGCGTCTGCCTGGCCGTCTTTTACAGCTTGAGCCATACGGACCATAGAAGCGTCTTTCTTGCGTCTGACTGAACGGACCGGATCATCTTCCGACTCGATGACCTCTTCACAATGGACGATTGTCAGGCGTTCATGTTCCTTAAGAAATTCCTGCATTTTTTCCTGATGGCCGTATAGTTGGATTTCAATATCACTGAATTCATCCAATGCTTTGTATACTCCTGCGATAATTTCTTTTGGGGCATTATCTCCACCCATTGCGTCAACCGCTATTTTCATTTCTCGTCACCTTCACTTTGCTCTGTCATTCGATACATTTCAAATGTTCCGATGAAAACCGTCACCTGATCGACTGCCGAAACGACTTTCACGAACGCCCGATTTTTTTCAGGATGGCTGTCGATCACTTCCGCTTTCGCAACGACACGCTGACCCGCTGTTACCGGACGCAAAAACTGCAGTTCCGATTTCACAGTCAATGCCAGCTCTTCGTTCATCACCGCAACTGCCAAGGAATTGGCCTGAGCGAACAGGTGATGTCCTCTGGCAATCTGATTGCGCTGAAAAACATGTTCCGGTTTTACATCAAAAATCGAAATTGCTTTTTTATCCAATTCAATATCAATAATCTCTCCGATCACTTCATCTATCGGGAGAGATTTCACTTCGTCTTCAAAGGTCTTTACAGCGACATGTTTAATGCGCTCCCGCAACTCCGGTATGGCTAGTTCCATCCGGTCCAAACGGATTGTCTGCACACTGACATCAAATTCTACCGACAGTTCTTCGTCCGTTACAAACGGATTGTCTCTGATGGTATCTTTTAATGCTTGTTGCCGCTCTTTTTTTGGTCTTCTCACTGTGTCACCGCCCGCTATTAGCACTTGGTACTAATATCAGTATATAAATAACAAAAAAAGAATGCAAGGAAAATTATGCTCCCTGCATTCTTAATCCAATCTTCCACCGGATAATACACCCGACTGTTCTATTTGGCGGCGCAGACAGCGCATTTCATCCGCTTGCCAGAATTCTTCGCTGCCGATCAGTTGTTCCGCGTCTTTTCTGGCTGTCTCCAGTGCCCGGTAATCATGCACAAGGTCTGCCATTTTAAATTCGGGAATACCGCTTTGTTTGCGGCCGAAAAAGTCTCCCGGTCCCCTCAGCTGCAGATCTTTCTCTGCAAGCACAAAGCCGTCATTGGTTTCAGTCATCGTCGCCATGCGTTCTTTGCCGATTTCCGTTTTCGGATCCGCCAACAGGACACAATAAGATTGTTCGCTGCCGCGCCCGACACGGCCACGCAATTGATGGAGCTGCGACAAACCGAAGCGTTCAGCATCATAAATGAGCATGAAAGAAGCATTCGGCACATTGACTCCGACTTCCACTACAGTTGTCGATACCAAGACATCGATTTTGCCTTCTGTGAACTCGCGCATGGTCTGTTCTTTTTCTTCAGAGTGCAGGCGGCCGTGCATCAATCCGACCGTAAAACGGTCTTTGAAATACATCGCCAACTGCTGAAACAGATCGACTGCATTTTGGTAATCCAATTTATCGGATTCCTCAATTAATGGACAGATGACATAAGCTTGTCGTCCAGCCGACAACTCTTTTTCCATTCGCCCAACAATTTTGCCGAACATTTCTTTTTTCATCCAGTAGGTTTCAATTTCTTTTCGGCCAACTGGCATTTCATCAATAATGGACACGTCCATTTCCCCGAAAGCAGAAATGGCCAAGGTCCGTGGAATTGGAGTAGCAGTCATGAACAGCACGTCCGGATTATAACCTTTGTCTTTCAGGACACGCCGCTGGTCTACACCGAAACGATGCTGCTCATCAGTTATGACGAGCCCCAGTTTATGGAACTGTACTTCCGGCTGAATTAACGCGTGGGTACCGATCAGCAAATCGATTTCTCCTGCTGCCAGCTGCTGGAGGATCAATTGGCGCTTCTTGCCTTTTACCGATCCTGTCAGCAAAGCAATATTCAAAGAAAATGGCTGGAACCATTCTGCCAGTGTATTGGCATGCTGCTCAGCGAGGATTTCAGTCGGCGCCATCAAAGCGCCCTGTAACCCAGCCGTATGGGCTGCATACAACGCAATGGCCGCGACAACTGTCTTACCGGAACCTACATCCCCCTGCAACAGGCGGTTCATGCGGAACGGCTCTTTCATGTCCTTACAAATTTCATTGACTACGCGTTTTTGCGCCGCAGTCAAATCGAAAGGCAAGGCGTCAATAAAGACCTTCAAGCGCTCCAGGTCGTAGTCGATAAACGAACCGCCTTCTTCTTCACGGTTCTTTTTGCGGAGGGCCTGCATCTTCAATTGAAACATCAATAACTCTTCATAGACAAAGCGCCTGCGCGCCTGTTTGACCGCTTCCCCGTCTGGCGGAAAGTGAACCCATTCCAAGGCATCCTGAATTGAAGCCAACTGGTAAGTGTCAAGAAAGCGCTTGGGCAGACATTCTTCAATGTCTTCTTTCGCCAGATCCAACGCCTGCCTCATCAGTTTACGGAATGTTTTTTGGTGGATGCTGCCTTTCAAGCTATAGACAGGTTCAAAATCCGCGCCCTCGGTACGCGGACCGATGGAATGGCTCGAGACCGTAATCACTTGACGGCCACGGTCCCATTTTCCGGTAAGCGTGATGATTTCGCCTAAATGCAATTTCGCTTTAACATAAGGCTGATTAAAGAAAATAGCCTTAACCAAGTGACGGCCAACCAGCACCCGTACTTGTGTGCGTGATTTTTTCTTACCCAAAAAAAGGATGGAAGCTTCGCTCTCCACCCGTCCTTCCACCGTCACCCGTTCATTATGCGGTGTATCCGCCAAATCCTTCAATTGAAAATCTTCATGGCGATATGGAAATGTCATGATCAAGTCATGTATGGTCTCAATTTTCATTTCCTGCAGGGTTTCAGCGGCTTGTTTGCCGACCCCTTTTAATGTGGCGACTGAATCTTTACTGCCCACTGCCAACAACTGCTCCTCCAAAGATCTTGGACTCAAGCCACTTTCCGGTAGGAGTTGCAGCAAGTCCGCCTTTTGCAGTTTCCCGCAATGCGCTCGGCATGGATTGGCCGATTTCGAACATTGCACCGATCACTTCATCGCATGGAATGCGGCTGGTGACGCCGGCCAGGGCCATATCTGCTGCTACAACTGCGTTGGCAGCTCCCATTGCATTACGCTTCACACACGGCACTTCCACTAATCCCGCCACTGGATCGCAGACCAAACCAAGCATGTTTTTCATCGTGATCGCAAATGCTTCCGAACTTTGCTGAGGTGTTCCGCCCGCCATTTCGATTATCGCCGCCGATGCCATTCCGGCTGCCGATCCTACTTCTGCCTGGCATCCGCCTGCTGCTCCAGAAATCGAGGCATTATTGGCTACGACAAATCCGAAAGCCCCTGCCGTAAACAAATAGCGGATCATCTGCTCTCTGGTCGGATTTAATTTATTCTGTACCGCAAATAAAGTTCCCGGCACCACGCCAGCCGATCCTGCTGTCGGTGTCGCACAAATAGTTCCCATGGCAGCGTTTACTTCATTAGTCGCAACTGCTTTGCTGACTGCATCAAGCAAAAGGTCCCCAGAGAGCGTATTGCCTTTCGCACGATAAGCCTGCAACAGGACAGCGTCTCCGCCAGTCAATCCTGACACGGAATGAACGCCTTGCAGGCCTTTTTCTACGGCTTCTTCCATGACCGTTAAATTACGGTCCATCTGCTTCATAATATCTTCACGTGAACGGTCTGTCATGAGCATCTCTTGTTCAATCATGATTTCAGAAATCAATTTCTGTTCTTTTTCAGCCCGCTCAACCAATTCTCGTACATTGCGGAATAAAGCTTCCATTTTTATACCCTCCAATTTAATCGGCGATTCTCGTCACCTGCGTGATATTCGGAAGTTTTCTCAACTCATCCATTACTTCTCGATCCACATTTTGATCGACTTCGATGACCATCAATGCCATATGCCCTTTTTCTTTGCGGGATACTTCCATGTGGCCAATATTAATATCATATTTATACAAACAGTTTGCCACATTGGCAATACAGCCTGAACGGTCTTCATGAACTACCAGAATCGCCGGGTGATTGCCTGACAAGCGAAGTGGAAAGCCGTTCAATTCCGTAATTTCAATTTTTCCGCCGCCGATTGAAATGCCCATCATCGACATTTCAGAATCCTGGTCACCGATGACGATGCGCGCTGTGTTCGGATGGTCTACATGGCCGATCTCCGGAATAAACTCAAACGACATTCCCACTTTCTCAGCTTCCTCGAATGAAGTCTTAATGCGTTCATCAAACGTGTCATAATCCAATAATCCACCAATGATTGCGACATCCGTGCTATGTCCTTTATAGGTTTCTGCAAACGAGCCATAAAGATGCACTTTTGCCCAGTTCGGCTGTCTGCCGAATAAATCCCTCGCTACTCTTCCGATGCGGGCTGCTCCCGCAGTATGCGAAGATGAAGGCCCAATCATGACTGGGCCGATAATATCAAAAACAGATTTGAACTTCATGGCTCAAACCCCTCTCTTTCGGTTACGTATATCAATAGTTTACACGATTTCGACATATTTAACAAAAATAAAAGCGCATACAGAGTATGCGCCCGTTTCTTGATTTTACTGGATCGAATGAATAAAAAATATTATTCTACAGCAATTATAAATGGATACAAAGGCTGTTTGCCTTCGTGAATTTCAACTTCGACATCACCGTTCAGCGTTTCGATGAATTGCCCCAGTTTTTCAGCATCTGCCGCTGTCACATCTTCACCGAAAAGAATGGTGACAATTTCCGCTTCACTGTCCACCAGCTGTTTAGCCAGTTTTTCGGTTACTGAATCCAGGTTGCTGTCAGAGACAACGATTTTGCCTTCGGAAATCCCCATGAAGTCATCTTTTTTAATTTCGATGCCATCGATTGAAGTATCACGGACCGCATACGTCACAGATCCAGATTTCACATGTTTTGAAGCGCTCGCCATGGCAGCCTGGTTATCTTCCACCGAAGCATCTGGATTAAAGGCCAGCAAAGCAGACATCCCTTGAGGTACATCTTTTGTCGGTACGACTGCGGCTTCTATATCCAAAAGCTCAGCTGCCTGTTCTGCAGCCATAATAATGTTCTTGTTGTTCGGCAAGATCAGCACGCGCTCTGCACCGATCGACTTGACCGCGTTGACGATATCTTCTGTCGATGGGTTCATCGTCTGGCCGCCTTCAATAACATAGGAAGCGCCGATGCTGCGAAGCAAGTCTGCGATACCTTCGCCCATTGCAACCGTCACCACCGCGTATGGCTGTACTGTCTGCTGTTTTGGTGCATTTTTCTGGAAGTCTTCGCCCACAATATCAATATGCTGCTGACGCATATTTTCTATTTTCATGCTGATCAGGCTTCCGTAGTCCTGCCCATATGTAAGCACTTTTCCTGGTTCTTCCGAATGGATATGAATTTTTGCAATTTCGTCATCAGCGATGACCAGCAAAGAATCTCCATACTCACTCAAATCAGAACGAAATAAAGCTTCGTTAAACTCTTTCTTGCCTTTTTCAAATTTCACCATAAACTCCGTGCAGTAGCCAAATTCAATATCAGCTGTATCCATGAAGCTCGCAATATTTTTATGATGTTCTGCACTGACTAAGTCCGTCATTGAGTTATGCGTATGTTTTTCCGGTAATTCTTCGCCTTTCAATGAAGCCAAGAAACCTTCATAGACATATACAAGACCTTGTCCGCCACTGTCAACGACACCCACTTCTTTCAAAACGGGCAAAAGATCCGGAGTCCTCTCTAAAGAAGCCTGTGCTTCCGCCAAAACCGTTTCGAACCATACAATGATATCTTCTTCTGTCTTCGCTGTTTCCATGCCTTTGGCAGCCGCATCTTTTGCGACCGTCAAAATTGTTCCTTCAACCGGTTTCATTACAGCTTTATACGCCGTCTCTACGCCATGCTGAAGAGCTTCAGCAAACTTAAGTGCGGACAATTCCGTTTCGGCTGCAATGTATTTGCTGAAACCTCTGAAAAGCTGAGAAAGAATAACACCCGAATTTCCTCGGGCACCCATCAACAAGCCTTTTGATAAAGCGTTTGCTGTTTTGCCGATGTGTTCTTCTGCTTGGGCAGTCGTTTCCTTCGCTCCAGAAGTCATCGATAAATTCATATTCGTTCCTGTATCGCCATCAGGCACCGGGAACACGTTTAATGCATCAACATAATCCGCATTTTGAAAAAGATGGTGTGATCCCATCTGCACCATTTCAGCGAACTTTAATCCGTTTAATGACTTCATAACTGACTCTTCCTCCTCCTACGGGTTCGTTACACGAACTCCTTGGACAAAAATGTTTACTGCTTTTACTGACATTCCTAATGTTTGGTTTACTGTGTATTTCACTTTGGACTGGACTTGATAAGCCACTTCAGAAATTTTTGTACCATAACTGATGATGACATACATATCAATGACCAAATCGTCATCTTCCTGGCGCACAAGCACTCCTTTAGCAAAATTTTCTTTGCGAAGGATATCTGTCAAGCCGTCACGTATCTGGTGTTTCGTTGCCATGCCTACAATACCATAGCATTCGATAGCGGCGCCGCCTGCTATTTGAGCAATTACATCATTGGAAATATCGATTTGACCATATTCGTTCTTCAATTCAATCGACATTGAAATTCCTCCTTGAGTCCTATTTCACTCTTTTCATTCTACCTTAAACCCTTATAGAAGAAAAGGAGGCGTTTTAGGGTGTAAAGGTTTTTTTCTTTAAAGACCTCGAAATATAGTTGCAAACCCGATATGTCTGTGGTAAATTATTAAAGTATGTGAAACGAAAAACGAACTGAAATTCTATAATAATTTTCAGCTTCACTTGTGAGGAGGGACTTACATGCCTAAAGTATGTGCAATTAGTGGACGTAAAGCTCGCGCCGGAAATGCCCGTTCGCACGCAATGAATTCGACGAAACGTACATGGGGAGCAAACCTTCAAAAAGTTCGCATCCTTGTAGACGGTAAACCGAAACGTGTATGGGTTTCTGCAAGAGCCATGAAATCAGGAAAAGTTGAGCGCGTATAATCGCTCATGGATAATGCCGGTGCTGATCTAATCAGCCCGGCATTTTTTCGTTGTAAAAGTATGCTTACATAATCGCTTCAACGTAATATAAAACTGTAAAACAGGCAGCGAGAAGGAGTCTCCTTCTCGCTGCCTGTTTTGTGTCGCTTTGAATGTTTAAGCGTCGGAACTTTCCACCATCAGACAGCTTCCGCTTTGTATAATGACACTGCCATGCCCAAGCAGTTCATTGCTGACAAAGCGCGTGGTCCCGTAAGGCACAGCTTCATCGGTCACTGGGTATTTAAATCCCGACAAAGTCAATCCCTCCACTTCCTCTGCAAATGGATAAAACGAAACATAACGATAGCGTTCATCCTTTTCCACGGCGTGCGTGCCTGGACTTAGGAAGCGAATGCGGTTTTGGTTATTCAATAGGAGAAAGTGGGTTTCCGGGAATTTCTGCTGGTAACTGAACATGATATGCAAAGCACTCATATAATGATCGAGCCGTCCGCCTGTTACCCCTGTCAAGATGACTTGATCCGGACGATAGGTCATCGCCTTCTCCAGTCCCAACTCGGTATCGGACTGTTCTTTTTCAGATGGAGCCCGTGCCAATTCCGGCATGACTGCAAGTATTTTTTCATATTCTTCAGCAGTAACCGAATCAAAATCGCCTACGGCCGCTAATGGCCGAATGCCTTTTTCGAGAAGCGTCAACGTACCCGAATCGACGCCGATATAAGAAGCTTCCGGAAAAAAAGAAAAGTCCGGCAGTTCACCTGCCGGACCTCCTGCAATCAGGATGAGTTTCACGAAATCGCCTCTTCTCCCGCTTTCCTGATCGCTTGAAGAGCCTGCGTCCGGTCTTTCTTGCTGTAGATGGCTGATCCTGCCACAAAGACAGTCGCGCCAGCTTCTGCACAAGGTTTGATGGTTTCTTCGTTGATGCCGCCATCTATTTCAATTTCGATGGAAAGGCCTTTTTCCTTAATGATATCCGACAGCTGCTTGACTTTTGGAACGACAGAATGAATGAATTTCTGTCCGCCAAAACCAGGGTTTACAGTCATGAACAGAACCAAATCAATATCTTCCAACACATGCTGTATCGTTTCAATCGGTGTATGCGGGTTCAAAACAACACCCGGTTTGACGCCAAACGAACGGATCAATTGAATAGTCCGGTGAAGGTGCGGGCATGCCTCTACATGAACCGTGATAAAGTCAGCACCTGCTTTCGCAAACTCTTCAATATAAAGATCCGGATTTTCAATCATCAAATGGACATCCATCGGTAATTCCGTCAACGGGCGGATAGCATTCAAGACAATCGGCCCAAATGAAATATTCGGTACAAAATGGCCATCCATAACATCCACATGGATCCAATCGGCTCCTGCTTTTTCCACTTCCAATACTTCTTCTCCAAGTTTTGCAAAATCGGCTGCTAGAATAGACGGTGCAATTTTAATCATTTGAATACCTCGGCTTTCGGCTCATTATTTCTTCCAGGAATTTCAGGTAATGCTTGTAACGGTAATCAGGAATTTCATTAGCCTCTACGGCCGCTTTAATCGCACATTTAGGTTCATTCATGTGCAAACATTCACGGAATTTGCAGTCATTGGAACGCGCTGCGAATTCCGGGAAACAGGCAGACAACTCTTCCCGTTCGATGGTTTCAAAATCGAATGAACTGAAGCCAGGCGTATCCGCCAGTAAGCCATTATTGACCGCAATCAGTTCAACATGGCGCGTGGTATGCTTTCCGCGGTTCAGCGCTTTGGATATATCGTCCGTCTTCAACTCCAAAGATGGCAGGATGGTGTTCAACAAAGTTGATTTCCCCACTCCCGACTGCCCTGCCAGAACGCTGATCTTCCCTTCCAGGACGGGCATCAAACGATCTTTTAACGCAGGATCATCAATGAAAGTCGGAATTACTTCATAACCAATCTTTTCGTAATCAGCTACATAGCGTTGGATTTTGTCTTTCTCTGCCTCTTTCAGCAGATCCATTTTTGTCAGGCAAATGATCGGCTGAATCGAATGCGACTCAATAGCGGTTAAAAAACGGTCCAATAACAACGGATGGAAGTCCGGCTGTTTGGCTGAAAAAACAAGGATGGCTTGATCGACGTTTGAAATTGGCGGCCTCACCAATTCGTTTTTCCGCTCATAAACATGCAGGATCGTCCCTTCCAAATCGTTGTTTTCCGCTTTGTAGTCGACGTAATCCCCGACGAGCGGCGTTATTTGTCGATTGCGAAATACCCCACGGCCACGGCATTGGATGTAACGCTGTCCGTCTTCATCCAATACGTAGTAAAATCCGCTCAATGCTTTTCTGATTTGACCTTTCGGCATCTTTCCACTCCTTTAGTTGCTGTTTAGTCTACGCTTGAATATTCAAAAGTTTCTTCTTGGATGACCGTAGAATCCCGGACGATCCTGTAAGAAGCCCTTTCTCCTTCGGCAATCTGCATTTCGATGCGATGCTGCTTGTCTTCTGTAATGGCAAACTCCTCGACAGGCTCTACCATCGTCTGTGAATTGTCCTGGACATAGATCTGGACGGTCTGCTCCACAGGCTCTTCGCCTTCTGCGGCGGGTTCAGCAGGTTCATATGGAATTTCTACAGTATGGATATAGGTTTTCATCGGTTTTTCCGGTTGGCCTGCTGAGATAACGACTTCAATTGTACTGCCAGCTTCCAACTGTTCTCCAGCAGCAGGAGTCTGGGACATGACTTTCCCCGCTTCGACTTCATCAGATGCTTGTTCCGATATTATGCGGATATTAAATCCGGAAGAACGGGCGTATTCATTGAGGTTCTCTTCTGTAAATCCTGCCAAATTCTCTACATTGCGAAGATCCGGACCTTTGCTGACAATAAACTCTACAGTGGTCTCACTGATGATGACTTCTTCACCAGCTGCGGGTTCTTGAGTCAAAATGGTGCCCACCGGCTGGTCGGAAAATTCTTCACTGGACTCAGCTGGCGCAAATTTCTGTTCTTCCAGTGCTTCTTCTGCCTCTTCGAGGGTACTGCCGACAAAATCATCCATTTCAGCAACTTCTTTGCCCATACTGACAAATAATTGAATTTGGGTTTCGCGGTCCCTCATTTTTCCGGCTTCCGGTATCGTTCGAACCACATGACCAGCTGCTATCTGTTCCGAGTATTCATCTGTTTCTTCACCCGCAATAAACCCTGCGGCCTGCAGTTCTTCAAGTGCTTCGTTGCGCTCCATGCCGGTTATATCCGGAACAGCCACTTGTCTTGGTTCGAATAAACTCGGAAAAGCAATAGCGAGAACCAATCCGCTGATCAGCAGAAAAGCTAGAATCCCTAGAATCCATGGCCATTTTTTCTTTTTCTTCTTGGGTGGAATTTGCTGTTCTTTTTTCACTTCATTGACCGGCAATGGCATCGTTTTCGTATCCGCCACAGTCGTATAAGCAGCGGCGTCTTTGATTGCTGGCATGGCACGCGTTTCATCCTGATCCTCAGGAACCATGAATTTCGGTTCATTCAGACGTTCCGGCAATAAAGCTGAAGCCAGATCTTCTTCCATTTCATCAGCCGACTGATAACGGTGTTGCATGTTTTTTGCAGTGGCTTTTAAAACGATATTTTCCAAACTTTGAGGAAGTGCCGGAACTGTATCACGCAAAGAAGGGGTTTCGGTCTGCAGATGCTTTAAGGCAATCGATACAGCCGATTCACCGGAAAACGGCAGCTTGCCCGTGATCAATTCGTACATGACAATACCGAGTGAGTAAATATCGGATTTTTTATTTGCTGTGCCCCCGCGTGCCTGTTCAGGAGACAAGTAATGGACGGTCCCCAGCACAGAATTGGTCTGGGTGTAGGACGTTGCACTCAACGCCATGGCAATACCGAAATCGGAAATCTTCACATTGCCCTCGGCATCCATCAAAATGTTTTGAGGTTTAATGTCCCGGTGGACGATTTGATTGTGATGGGCATGTGCTAAAGCCGATGTCAATTGTTTCATAATCTCAACAGCCCGCTCAGGCGATACTGGTGAATGTTCGATTATGTACTCTTTCAAGGTTTTCCCTGGAACGTATTCCATCACCAGGTAATGGACAGATCCATCTTCGCCCACGTCAAAAATATTGACGATGTTCGGATGTGCCAGACTGGTGGTGGACAACGCTTCCCGTTGGAAACGTCTGCGCAGTTCTTCTTCATTTGAAAAATCGTAACGGAGGATTTTGATCGCGATGTCACGGTCCAAAATCATGTCATGTGCCAAATACACATTGGACATTCCGCCGCCGCCAATCAATTCCTTGATTTTATAGCGGCCGTTGACGCTTTTGCCTATCAACATACTTATACCTCCTCATCCACAGAGGACAGAAGAATCAAGGAAATATTATCTTCTCCTCCAAGATCATTGGCCAAAGTGACCAGCTCCTGCCCTTTCTGGGAAAGCGGAGCTGTTGATCTGACGATGGAAGCCAATTCCTCTTTCGAAACTTTATTGCTGAGGCCATCTGAACAAATCAATAGATAGGAGGCTTCATCAAAAGAGAAATTGATCATTTCCCTTTCAATCTCAGCCTCGGTCCCGAGCGCCCGGACAATCCAATTTTTCTTCGGATGTTCTTCAGCTTCTTCCTGGCTGATTTCCCCGCTGTCGACCAGCACATTGACATACGAATGGTCTCGTGTAATCTGACTGATGCCGCCATTGATCAAGTAAGCACGGCTGTCGCCGATATGGCATAAAATGCCTTCTTTGTCATCAATCAGCGCCGCAATCAACGTCGTGCCCATCCCTTTGCATTCCGGGTTGGCCAACGAATGTTCAAAAACCAGCCGGTTGACTGTTTGAATCCGTTCCGAAAGCCATTTCCTTTTGCTGTCAAGCGTCAGGAACGACATTGCCTCATCTTCCAGAAAATACTGGCTGAGCTGATCGACTGTCATTTTGCTGGCAACATCGCCGGCTTTATGTCCGCCCATTCCATCTGCCACGACTGCCAATAGGAGGCCGTCGGGGCGTTTTAATACCGCCACACTGTCCTCATTTACTTCACGGATCCTACCTGGATCACTTTCTACCACATACCGAAACAAATCATGACACCCCGATTCTAATCTTATCCTGCTTTAAGCTGTTGCTGTTTTCTGGGTCTTTTGAAAAGCCGCGATGAAAAAACCATCGCTTCCATAATCCTGCGGAAATACCTGAACAAAGCCTGTATGCTTGATGCCCATGGCTGCAGGCAAGGCTGCCTGGATTTTCTCCATTTCGGGATGTTCTTTCAAAAACTGTTCAGCTGTCCCTCTGTTTTCCATGGCATCCACTGTACAGGTGCTATAGACCACGATGCCGCCTTCTTTTAATAGGCGGGCTGCCTGGTCCAGCAGCTCGAGTTGGATTTTCTGCAGACGGGCGAAGTCCTCTTCTTTTTTCGTATACTTAATATCAGGTTTACGTTTGATGACACCCAAACCGCTGCACGGAGCATCCACAAGGATGCGGTCGAATTTTTCTTCACCGAAACGTTCAACGCTTTTCTTGCCGTCGCCCACTTCTGTTTCAATGACCGTATGGCCCAATCGCTTGGCTGTTTCGTCAATCAGCTTTACTTTATGCGCGTGCAGGTCAAGCGCATACAAAGTTCCGCTATTGTTCATCTTTTCCGCAATGTGGGTGGTTTTGCCGCCAGGTGCTGCGCACATATCAAGCACCGTCATGTCCGGTTCAACCTGCAGGGCATAAGCCGGCAGCATGGAACTTTCATCTTGGATGGTGATAAAGCCTTTTTCGAATGTAGCCGTGCGGGCAGGTTGGCCATTCGTGACAACCAGGCATTCCGGGATGAATTTACTCGGCACTGCCTCCAGTTCTTCTGATTGAAGCATTTCAATCACTTCTTCGACTGTGGCACGGGTGGTGTTGACACGGACAGTCTGTAACGGTGTTTTGTTGTTTTCCAATGCCATTTCACGTGTTTTTTCCAAACCGAATTGTTCTGCCCAACGTCTGATCATCCAGATCGGATGGCTCGTTTCGATGGAAATCTTTTCGTATGGGTCACTGATGGTGTTGAACGAACGGACGCCATTGCGCTGAACTGAACGCAGAACGCCATTGACCACAGAAGCCACTCCGCCATGTCCACGGCGTTTTGCGATTTCAACCGCCTCATGGACCACTGCGTGTGCAGGAATCCGATCCAAGTAGACAATCTGGTACAAGGATAATCTCAGCAAGGTTTTAACCCAAGGTTCGATTTTTCCTTTCAGGTAAGGTTCCAGGTAATAATCCAGTGTCATTTGATGCTGGAGAGTGCCATATGTGATTTCCGTCAGCAAGCCCCTGTTTTTAGCTGCAATGCCATAGCTTTCAATCGTCTGGTGAAGCAATAAGTTGCTGTAAGCCTGCTTGTTCTCCACTGCCCATAGGATTGAGAATGCGGCATCGCGGACGTTGCCTTGAAGTTTTTTGTTTTTCATTCGAATAAATCTCCTGCCTGGATTTTAGGTCCTTTTAAATACTCTTTTGCCGTCATGCGTTTTTTTCCTGCCGGCTGCAATTCGGTGATGGCCAAAACGCCTTCTCCGGTCTGGACCAAAATCGAGTCTTCGGTCAAGCCGACAACTTTGCCGGCTTGGCCGCTGGCGTTTGATGACGTTTTTTCAGCCCACCAGATTTTCATATTCGCTCCATTGAACGTTGTGTAAGCAACTGGCCATGGATGCAATCCCCGAACTTGGTTATAGATGGCCGCAGCTGGCTTCGACCAGTCGATGCGTTCCTGCTCACGCGAAATATTGCGGGCATAAGTAACCGCCTGTTCGTCCTGAGGTATGCGTTCGTTTGTTCCCGCAATAATCGGCGGCAGTGTTCTCTTCAACAGATCACGCCCGGCAATGCTCAGCTTGTCGAACATGCTGCCCGTATGGTCGCGTTCTTCAATCGGTACGACCACCTGCGAGATGATATCGCCAGCGTCCAACCGGTCCACCATGTACATGATTGTAACGCCTGTTTCTTTCTGGCCATCCATGATGGCTTGATGGATCGGCGCGCCTCCGCGGTATGCCGGCAACAATGACGCATGGACATTGATGGCTCCAAGTTTCGGCGCTTCCAAAATCTCACTTGGCAAAATCTGCCCAAATGCTGCAGTAACAATCAAATCAGCTTCAAGATCCAACACATGTTGAAGCTCTTCCGGATTTTTCAGTTTTTCCGGTTGATAGACCGGCAATCCAAGGCGCATCGCTTCTTCTTTAACCGGTGTTGCCGTCATAATTTTTTTGCGTCCGACTGGCCGATCCGGCTGCGTAACGACGGAAATGACTTCATAGCCTTCCTCGACGAGCATCCGCAAAAT
Source organism: Planococcus beijingensis (assembly GCF_016820615.1). Lineage (NCBI taxonomy): Bacteria > Bacillati > Bacillota > Bacilli > Caryophanales > Caryophanaceae > Planococcus > Planococcus beijingensis. The sequence continues at coordinate 854,470 of NZ_JADHDZ010000001.1, read as the reverse complement.
GGGTGCGGAAAAGGCAGGGGTTCCCATAAATACGATTTTGGTCAAACCTGTTCCTCCTCTTCTTCCTGCTGGCGGATCATTTCATCCAATTCTTCCTGTGTCACATATTTTGTGATTTTGCTGGTAAACAAGACGCCGTCCAAATGGTCCATTTCATGCTGGATCGCGCGGGCTTCATAGCCTTCCGCTTCCAGCTCATACCAGGAACCGTCGCGTTCCTGCGCTTTAATCTTGATGTGGTCATAGCGCTCCACTTCCCCAAAAATCCCTGGGAAGCTGAGGCAGCCTTCAATATCGGTTTCAGCGCCTTCAAATAGCACCAGTTCCGGATTGATCATTTCAATCGGATCCTGCCCTTCACGGAAATCAACGATCGCGGCACGAATTGCTACGCCCACTTGAGGGGCGGCAATGCCGACGCCGTCCGATTCCACCATTGTTTCATGCATATCATCCAAAAGCGCAGCCAATTTTTTATCAAAAGCCGTCACCGGCTGACATTTCGTTTCCAATACTTCGTTCGGGTGTTTTACTACCATTCGAATAGACATATTCATTTCCTCTTTTCTGTTACATGACCGATGTCGGATTCATGTCAATCGACAGCGTGGCGCCTTTTTTCAGCCATTCCGTGCGATGGATTTTGATCAGTTGCTGCATCGTATCGGTCAGTTTCGGTTCTTTTTTGTATTTTATCAAACATTGATAACGATATCTATTGTTGACACGGGCGATCAGGGAAGCTGAGGGCCCGATGATCAAGGTGTTGGGAGACAAGTGGCTCTTCAAATAACGGACCGTTTGATCGGCGTATTCAGCCACTGTCATTAAATCTTCGTGCGTAAACTGGATGTTGACGACATAGTAATACGGCGGATAACCACTCGCTCTGCGCATGGCCATTTCCTGTTCATAAAACGGCTCATACAATTGGTCTTTCGCCAACGTGATGGCGTAATGTTCCGGCGTATAGGATTGGACAAAAACCGTTCCCGGCAGAATATCCCGCCCTGCGCGGCCGCTGACCTGCGTCAATAATTGATAAGTCTTTTCCGCCGCCCGGAAGTCAGGCAGATGCAGCGTCGTATCTGCCGATAACACGCCCACTAATGTGATGTTCGGAAAATCCAAGCCTTTGGCGATCATTTGGGTACCCAGCAGGATGTCTGCTTTGCCATTGCCAAATGCAGACAGGATTTTCTCATGTGCACCTTTATTGCGCGTCGTGTCGACGTCCATTCGAAGAACGCGTGCTTCCGGCACCACTTTCGCCAGTTCTTCTTCGACTTTCTGCGTACCGGTTCCGAAAAACCGAATATGTTCGCTTTCGCATTCCGGACAGGTTTTCGGTACGCGTTCATCATAGCCGCAATAATGGCATTTCATCGTTTCGCTTGAGCGGTGGTAAGTCAGCGAAATATCACAATTGGGGCATTGCATGACCGTTCCGCAATCCCGGCATAACACAAACGATGAATAGCCGCGTTTATTGAGGAACAATACGGTCTGCTGCTTTTTCTCCAGACGGTCGCGGATGGCATCCGCTAATTGCACCGAAAACATGGACCGGTTGCCGTTGCGCAGTTCTTCCCGCATATCCACAATATGGACATCCGGCAATGGTTGGTTTTTTGCCCGTTTTTCCAGTACCAACAATTCATAGACACCTTTTTGTGCACGTGCATATGATTCCAATGAAGGCGTTGCGCTGCCAAGAATAACCGGACAATTATGGTATTCACTGCGCCAAATGGCCATGTCGCGTGCGTGATAGCGTGGGGAATCGTCCTGCTTATAGCTGGATTCATGCTCTTCATCCAGAATGATCAGGCCCAGATTCTGAAAAGGCGCAAAAATAGCCGAACGTGCCCCTACTACCACTTTCACTTCAGCCCGCTGGATTTTTCGCCATTCATCGTATTTTTCGCCAGCCGACAATCCACTGTGCAAAACAGCGACCTGGTCTCCGAAACGCTCTTTAAAGCGAATGGTCATTTGAGGGGTCAGCGAAATTTCCGGCACCAGCATGATCGCTTCTTTTCCTTGCTTCAGCACCTGGTCGATGGTCTGCAGATAGATTTCGGTCTTTCCACTACCAGTAATGCCATGCAGCAGAAAGGTCTTCGGTGTATTCAATGCATTTTCAATCGAATCAAAAGCGATTTGTTGGGCTCCGGTCAATTGCAGCGACGATTTTTGCTCGATTTCAGTCAGCAGCTTCGGATCCCGGTACGATTCCATATTGGAAATCTGAGCGGCTTCTTTTTCCACTAAGCTGTAGATTGTCGGCAGCGAAACCTCCGCTTCTTTCTGAAGTTGGGAAGATTCGATCGAACGGCCCGGATTTTTTAGGAAAAAGTCCATCAACTTCAGCTGTTGCTTGGCATTGGCACGAATTTCAATGGCTTCCAGCTTTTCAATGCTGTCAGAGATATGAATCATACGGACTTTTTTAACAGCGGTTTGCTGTTGAATATCGGTATCCGCAATGATTGTGCCTTTTTCCATCTCTTTTTTCAGCAGACTATATATGTCCACTGCGTCCTGCAGCCGGATAAAAGGCCGTTTTTCGAAATAGATGCGCAAAGGCGCTGCAATTTCTTCAAGCGGTGCATTCAGTACAAAACGCTTCTCGTATTTTGCCCGCAAAGCTGCTGGCACCATGACCTGCAGCGCGTCAATTTCAAAACAAACCGTTTGCTCTTTCATCCATTGGGCCATCTTCAGCAGTTCTTCATTTAAAACCGGCACCACGTCCATCAGCTCATGAATCGGTTTCAGGCGTTTCGGGTCAAATTCTGAAGTCTCTTTGAGCTTAGTGATGAACCCTAGTACTTTGCGGTTGCCAAAAGGCACTTTGACACGCATTCCCGGCTCTGCCAGGACTGCCACTTCTTTCGGAATGGCATAATCAAAAGGGCGGTCGATCGGATGGGCAGCTACGTCCACAATGACTTCAGCTATCATGCAGTTTTTCCTTTTCCGTAATCAAGTCAAGCAATTGGCGGGCCAATTGCTGCTTGGACATCATGTCAAATGCTTGTTCAAAGCCGTTTTTCCCGTAGACTGTCACCCGATTGGTATCCGATTCAAAACCCGCCTGTGCTTCTGTTACATCATTGGCAATAATATAATCTGCATTTTTACGTTCCAATTTATCTTTGGCGTATTGTCCAACATCATTGGTCTCGGCCGCGAAACCGATCAACACCTGGTTTTTCTTGTTTTCGCCCAGCTGTTGAAGGATATCGACTGTCCGTTCAAGAACGATGGTCGAGCCGCCTTCTTGTTTCTTCATTTTTCGATCAGCTACTGTTTTTGGTCGGTAATCAGCCACAGCAGCCGTTTTGATGACGTAATCTGAACTGTCGTAATGCGCTTCGACTGCCTGCAGCATATCTTCAGCACTTTCCACCAGTATCCGGGTAACGCCGCTTGGCACCGGCAATGACACGGGACCGCTGATTAAAATGGTTTCGGCTCCCATCTCCGCAGCAGCACCTGCCATGGCATAGCCCATCTTGCCGCTTGAAAAATTGGTCAGAAACCGAACAGGATCGATGCGTTCACGTGTCGGCCCAGCGGTAACAATGACTTTTTTTCCAGCAAGTTTATGCTCGCGCGTAAAATAACCTTTGACGAGCTCTGTGATTTTTTCTGGCTCTTCAAGGCGTCCTTTGCCGACATAGCCACAGGCCAAAAAGCCTTCGGAAGGTTCGATAAAACGGATGCCGTCTTCATGAAGCTGCTGGATATTGCGTTTCACTGCCGGATGGTCGTACATATGGACATTCATTGCCGGAGCAATCCAGATAGGAGCGGTTGCTGCCAGCAAAGTGGTCGTGACCATATCGTCACCGATGCCGCCTGCCAATTTGCCGATGACATTGGCTGTGCCCGGTGCAACAATGATCAGGTCTGCCCAATCCGCAAGATCGATATGTGCGATGACGGAAGAATCCTTCTCATCAAATGTATCGGTATAGACATCGTTTCTGGACATGACCTGGAACGTCAGCGGCTGCACAAATTGCTGTGCTGAACGGGTCATGATGACTTTAACGGAAGCTCCCGCCTGAGAAAGCTTGCTGACAAGCGCCACAGCTTTATAGACGGCAATTCCTCCGCTGACACATAGTAGGATTTTACGATTCTCCAACAACTCAAACACCCTTTCTAAACAACAAACTCCCAAAGAACAAGTTTGCTCTGGGAGTCGTCTGTTGCGATTAATGGTTAAATTTCGTCTTCGTATACTGCAAATTCATCTTGTTTTTCCTGTGTCAAAGCGCCGGCGGCTACTTCTTCAAGTGCTTTTCCGACCGATTTAGTAGAAACATATGAATCCAATTTTTCATCACCGTGTTCGTGCAATTGGCGTGCACGTTTAGAAGCAAGCGCAACCAGCGAGTATTTTGAATCAATTCGGCTTTTCAGTTTATCAACGGATGGGTATAACATCAGACATTCTCCTTTAGCATATCAAAATATCGTTTTTCAACACGTTCACGTTTGCAATGCTCCGCAATAATGATGGCATTGATTCGGTCACAGGCATTTTCAACTTCGTCATTTTCGACTACATAATCGTACAAGTTCATCATTTCCAACTCTTGCCTCGCGGCCTGCAGGCGGGAAGCGATCACGTCATCCGATTCAGTGCCACGCCCGACCAGCCTTTCTTCAAGTTCCGACAAGCTCGGCGGCGCCAAAAAGATGAACAGGCCATCCGGAACTTTCGAACGGACCTGGGCAGCACCCTGTACTTCGATTTCCAGAAATACATCACGGCCCGCATCGCGCATCTTGTTGACGTACTCAAGCGGCGTCCCGTAGTAATTTCCGACGAACTCTGCATATTCGAGCAGTTGATCCTGCTCGATCAATTCCTCAAACTCACTGCGTGTTTTGAAGAAATAATCGACTTCATCAACTTCCCCTTCCCGTGGCGCTCTAGTCGTCATCGAGATGGAGTATTCGTAATTTGTATCTGGCTGTGAGAACAGCTCTTTTCTTACGGTGCCTTTTCCAACACCCGAAGGCCCTGATAGGACTATCAGCAGTCCACGTTGGTTTCTCATTTTATCCCTCACTTGCCTCATCATCATTTTCTTTCAAACGCCAGAACTAAAGGTTCCAGCTCTGCCGTTACCGGATCACCCGATGTGCCGTTCCATTTTCGCATCCAGCAAACCGAACTGAATTCTCCTGCTTTTCACAGATTGTTTCACGGACATTTTCTGCTGAACCTTATTCTTCGTTTTCTAACTAACTGTCTTATTATATCATAATACACCGAGAAAATGATAAGATGGAACAAAACGATTTGAAAGAGGGATATTTAATGGCATTTGATGGATTATTTACAAAATCGATGACAAGCGAACTTCAACAGCTCGTCACCGGCAGAATTTCAAAAGTTCATCAGCCCAACCAGCTTGAACTGCTTCTACATATACGTGCCCAAGGAAAGAACCATAAATTGTTGATTTCCATCCATCCGTCCTATTCACGGATTCACTTGACGGCCGCAGCAAACATCAACCCTTCTGAACCGCCGATGTTCTGCATGCTGCTTCGCAAGCACATCGAAGGCGGCGTCATCACCGAAATCTCCCAATACGGGATGGACCGCCTGATCATGCTGAAGATCAAAGCAAAAAATGAAATCGGCGATGACATCGAACGTGAACTCCACGTCGAAATGATGGGTCGGCATTCGAACGTCATCCTGATCGATGCGGAGCGTACGATGATTCTCGACAGCTTGAAACATTTGCCGCCAAGCGTCAACTCTTTTCGCACCATTCTTCCCGGCCAGCCTTATATCTTCCCTCCATCCCAGGAGAAAAAAGATCCGTTCGAAGCAGCCGAGGAATTGGCGGTTACAGAGCCAACAGAAATCGTCAGCCAATTTTCCGGATTTTCTCCATTAAATGCGCGTGAACTTGCATTTCGCCTGGAAACTTCCGACAAGAAGGCGGCAATTGCTGAAGCATTTCTGGCAGATTTCCTGAAACAGCAGCCACAAGGCTATTATGTCGAACATGGCGGCAAAAGCTTTTTCTCTGCCACTCCGTTGACCCATATCCAAGAAGAAGGACTGGAATTCCCGACACTCGGCGAACTGCTTGACCGGATGTATTACGCAAAAGCCGAACGCGACCGTGTTAAACAGCAGGCCGGGGATCTGGAAAGATGGCTGCAAAATGAAATTTCCAAGTTGAAACTGAAGCTGAAGAAATTGAAAAAAGAACAGGACCAAGCTGAAAAACGTGAAACGCTTCAATTAAATGGCGAATTGATCATGGCCAACCTTCACCGCATCACCAAGGGCATGAAGGAAATCGAAGTCGACAATTATTACAACGATGAAAAAGTCACCATCACGTTGGATCCGCGGAAAACGCCGATCGACAATTCCCAGCGTTATTATTCACGCTACCAGAAAGCGAAAACAGCCGTCGTCAAAACCCAGGAACAAATCGACAAAACGACAGAGGATATCGAGTATTTCGAGACCTTGATGTCTCAAGTCCAACAAGCCGGCATTTCCGATATCGAAGAAATCCGTGAAGAACTCGCTGAGCAAGGGTTTATGAAGGCTCAAAAATCGAAGAAAAAGAAAAAACCGACCAAGCCTTCTTTAGAAGCCTATGTTTCTTCTAGCGGAACGCCAATCTCTGTCGGCAAAAACAACAAGCAAAACGATTACGTGACATTCAAAGTAGCTTCCAAATCCGATACATGGCTTCATACAAAAGACATTCCGGGTTCACACGTCATCATCCATGACAGCAATCCCGATGAAACGACTATACTCGAAGCTGCTACGATTGCTGCTTACTTCAGCAAAGCACGTGAATCTTCTTCTGTACCGGTCGATTACACTGAAGTCCGCCAAGTGAAAAAGCCGAATGGCTCAAAACCTGGATTCGTCATTTATTTTGAACAGAAAACCGTATTCGTCACGCCAGATGAAGAACTGGTCATTAAATTGAAAAAATAAGTTAGGATGCCGGAAAGCTTTATGCTTTCCGGTTTTTTATTGAAGTTAATCAGTGAACTGCAATTAACATGGAATTCCACAGTTTATTGGAGAGAATTGACCTATTTATCCAAGCAGTCTGTTTACTCCTTCATCACTCTTAGACATCATGTTAACAAGTTTATTTACTGCGAAATTGAAAGCGTAATGGCTGCACTCATTTAGTTTACATAATATTAATATGTTAACCCGAAAGAGTTTTCACACATATTAAGCATAACCCGTTGCCCTGGCCAGACTTAAATGCTATGTTCATAAAGGATTGAAAATTTAAGGGGGCTTTACACGTGTATACATACTCAACTAAGAGAAATTTATTTTTTGCTGCAAGTGCCATTGCTGTAGCTATGCTGGCAGGCTGTGGCAATGACGAAACACAAACTGAAGAAAAGAAAACCGCGTGGGATGAAATTCAGGAACAAGGAACATTGACTGTTGCGACTTCCGGGACGCTATTGGCCACATCTTTTCATAACGCGGAGACGGATGAACTGACGGGTTTTGAAGTGGAAGTTGTCCGGGAACTTGGGGAACGTTTGGATCTTGATATTGAGTTCACTGAAATCGGATTTGATGAAATGCTGACAAGTGTCAATACAGGGCAAATTGACATTGCAGCCAATGATATTGAAATCACTGAAGACCGTGCGGAAGAGTTTATCTTCTCGACTCCGATCAAGCATTCCTATGGGACTGCGGTTGTGAGAAAAGATGATTTGTCCGGCATCGCAAGTTTGGAAGACCTTCCTGGGAAAAAAGCAGCAGGTGCTTCTACGTCAATCTATATGGAAATTGCACGTGAATACGGCGCAGAAGAAGTAACTTATGACAACGCCACAAACGAAGTGTATTTGCGCGATGTTTCAATCGGCCGTACCGATGTTATCCTGAACGATTATTATCTATCCACATTCGGTGTCGCAGCTTTTCCTGACTTAAATATCACCATTCACCCTGACATCAAATATGCTCCGTCAGAAGTTGGGCTCGTTATGAACAAAGACAATACCGAATTGGCCGATAACGTCAATAAAGCATTGGAAGAGATGCTTGCAGACGGCACGATCACTGAAATCTCTGCAGAATTTTTCGGCGGTGCGGATGTCTCTGTCAAACCGGACATTGAAGAAAATTAAGCAGGAGGTTGTCTGATGAATGATATCGAATGGGGATTGCTGTTTGACCCGGCATTGGCGATCGAATCCCTTCCCTACGTACTGGAAGGAATCGGCTATACCTTATTGATTTCCGTAGTCAGTATGGTTCTTGGCATATTCATCGGCTTTTTCCTGGCACTCGCCCGTACATCGCGGTTACAGATTCTGCAATTTCCTGCACGCCTGTATATTTCCTTTATGCGAGGTGTTCCAATTCTGGTGATCCTGTTCTTGCTGTATTTCGCCCTGCCGGTCATCGGCATTGAATTTTCAGCCGTGCAGGCCGCCTTGATCGGATTCACCATCAACAGTGCCGCTTATATCGCTGAAGTATTCCGTTCATCTCTTGCCTCAGTCGATAAAGGGCAATGGGAATCATCCACTGCACTCGGCTTGACCTATTGGCAATCGATGCGCCGGATCATTTTGCCGCAATCAGTGCGGATTGCGGTCCCGCCTTTATCGAATGTCTACTTGGATTTGATCAAAGCCTCTTCATTGGCTGCCATGATCACCGTTCCGGAGATTTTTCAGAAAGCGCGGATCGTCGGCGCCCGTGAATATGATTTATTGACCATGTTGATTTTGGTGGCATTGATCTACTGGGCGATCTGTTCAGCGATGACCATTTTGCAGAACTACCTTGAAAAGCGTTATGCGGACTACCTTTAAAAAGCATCCGGAGATTTTTCTCCGAGATGCTTTTTTTTACTTTATTTTGTTTCTTCCTCAGTCATATAGAGGACTTCCCACATATGCCCGTCCAGGTCCTTGAAACTCTTGAGATACATATATTCATCATCCATTTTTTCACCGGCTTGTTGAGCTCCTGCTGCGAAAGCAGCATTGACCAGGCTATCCACTTCATCTTTGCTGGTTGCAGAAATAGCTGTAATCACTTCCGCACTGTTCGAGGTATCCGCAATTTCTCTTTTTGAAAAACTCCTGAAAAACTCTTCAGTCAGCAGCATCCCGTAAATCGATGGCCCGATAATCATGCAGGCTCCTTTTTCATCTGTCATCTCTTCGTCAAACCCAAAGCCCATTTCTTCGAAAAATGCTTTGGACCGATCTAAATTTTTTACCGGCAAGTTGACAAAAATATGCTTGGATTGGACACTCATTTTTCTCCCCTCCTTTCCTGTTTTTTTGTTATCTGCATTATTCTCTGTTAGAACAAAATCTCCTGCCCAATAAAAAAAAGATCCTTTAAAAGGATCTTTTAAGCCAGGCGGTATCGCAATATATAAGGCAGCAAGAGAGAAATAACCGGAAACAAGACCAAGACGCCAAAAATTAATGCATATGTGCTAATTGGATAGGCAAAGGAGCTGAAAGCGAAGATTGGTCCAACTAGCAAAACCGATGCCAAAATCCTTGAAAGGAATTGGACTTTATAGAGCTTGCCGCAAGCCGGGCAGGCAATCGGTTTATAGGCCAGCCAAAGAGACTTGCTGACTTGTTTCCAAGTAAATGAAGTCTGGCAGATTTCACATCGCTGCATCATTCTCCACCCTTCAGCTCATCTACATATTGTTTCGCTTCCAACAGTGACCAGCCGAATTCCTGTCTGGTTCGTTTGACGGCTTCGACTTTTTTCCCTTGCTGCAGCAGTCGCCGGAGTTCTTTATTGATTTCAGGTTCTGTAAACGTTTCACCTTGCGAGGATTTCTGGAGAAGTTTCTCCATATGCCTGACTCTGGTTTCCAAGGCTTTAATCCGCTGTTCCGTGGCATTATAAAAGATATAGACCAATACAAGAACAGCCCCAATAATAATCATAATCCATGACAAATCCATTTATTCAGCACCTCCCAAATAGGTTTTTCCGCGTCGGTAAAACCCTTCCATTTCTTCTTTCGGCACCAAGGCGCCTCCAGTCGACCAGACGATATGACTAGCCGCAGCCATCTGCAGCTGATTTGTTTCGGCATAATCGGTTGCCTGTATTTTCACCGGCCCCAGCAATCCGGCTGTGGCCGATGGCTCAACAAAAATCGTTTCGCTATCGGCCAACAGCGCCAATAATTTAAACAGTTCCGGATCTTCAATTGTATAGATGCCACTGACTGTTTGTTCACTGATTCCTGAAGCGAAACTTGACGGTCTGCCAACAGCCAATCCGTCCCCTTCAGTCACGTTGTCGATGCCGAAATCCTGGACGCTGACTTTGTCTTTTTCACCGGTCATCAAACCGATCAGCACTGCAGGCGAATGCGTCGGTTCCACAAAGAAGCAATGGACCGCATCGCCAAACACCTGCTTCAGTCCGAATGCAATGCCTCCAGGAGCGCCTCCCACTCCGCACGGCAGATAGACAAACAGCGGATGCTCGGCATCCACTGGTATGCCTAAGTCTTCCAATTGCTTTTTGAGGCGGAAAGCAGCGACGCTATAGCCCAGAAACAAATGTTTAGATTTTTCGTCATCGACAAAATAAGCATCCGGCTTAGCCAGTGTCTGCTTTCGGCCAGCCAATATCGCTTCGCTGAAATCTCCTTCAAATTCCACTACTGTTGCCCCTTTTTCACGCAGCAGGTCTTTTTTCCATTGTTTCGCGTCTGAAGACATATAAACAGATACCTGAAAACCGAGTTTGGCACTGATGATGCCTATGCTTAGGCCAAGATTTCCCGTCGAACCTACGCCAATGGAGTACTGGCTGAAAAACTGTTTGAACCGTTCGGATGAGAATTGTCCGTAAGATTCGTCGACGTTCAGCAAGCCGGCATCCATGGCCAATTTTTCTGCATGATGCAGCACTTCATAAACACCGCCGCGCGCTTTAATCGATCCCGCTATCGGCAATTCGTTATCACATTTAAGAAACAGCTTGCCTCCTATATCTCCATCGTAATGTACACTGAGCCGCTCTTTCATGGATGGAATTTCGCGCAGAGGCGATTCCACAATCCCGCCTGCTGCTGAGGTATCCTGAAATTCTGCTGACAAATATGGAGCAAAACGCTGCCACAGCTGTTCTGCCTGTTCCATCTCCCGAAGGCCGATTGGAAGCGTCATTTCACCGATTTTTTTCATTTTCGGATTTTGCCAGACGACCGGTTTCAAATTGATGATGTTCTTCAGCAATGGATACTTTTTGATCCAGCAGTTTAATTCCTGTTGTTCCATGTCCATCTTACAAATCTCCCCTCAGTTATTCTTTCTGTTAGTTTCATCATACAGGACGAACATGAAAATTTCAGTTTCCCTGGAGAAAGTTCTATTCAGACCACTTGTACATCAGTTTGCTGAACGCCAGAAAAGCCAAACCAATCAGCAGGAAAAGCCACCATTCTAATTTGATGACTGGCCCAAAATCCTGGAATAGCCATGCTATCAAGACTACACACGCAAAAGCCGCAGCACCATATAATCCGGCTTTTACATAAGCTTGCCACTTCTTTTTCTCTGCTTGAAATACCGAGGAACGGATAATTTTAAATATCACCGAAACGCCCACGAATGCCACTAGCATCACAGACAGCAGCATGAGCAATAAGCTGCCAAGGGCAATGCTGTTATCCACCGGACGGAAAAACGACACGATCAGGCTAATCATCCCAAAGCTAGCTGCAAACCAACCCGTTAAGCCGAGAACCTGTGAAGCGCTGAACAAAAAAACATTCCTTCTCTTTTGGCTTGGTAAATTTTCAATCAGTTCGTCCGCATATTTCTGAGGCGATTCTCCGAACAACTCTTTTGCAGACTTGCCGTCTTCTTGTGCTTCCACCAAATGGTCCAGCAGATCCATAAGTATCTCTTCCCCTGCGTGTTCATCAATCCGAAGATCGGTTCTTAGATACAAAAGTAAATCTTCGTATACCTTTTCGTTTTCAACGTTCAGCAATTCCCTTTTGTGATTGTTTTCTTCGATCAGTTCAGCTGTCTTTCTCATATCCTCCACCCCTTTTCAATAATTGGCTGACCGGTTTGGCGATTTCCAGCCATTCAGCAGCAATCTGTTCCAGCTCTGCTTGTCCTTGATCGGTCAAAAAATAATATTTGCGGTTGGGCCCTGATGCAGATGGCCTCATCTCCCCGCGGATAAAACCATTTTTCTGAAGCCTCAGCAACACTGGGTATATGGTGCCATCACTGATATCCGGCAGACCGATTGCTTGAAGTTTCTGTGACAGCTCATAGCCATAAACGGGTTGCTCTTCCACAACCGCCATGACACAAGCGTCCAATACCCCTTTCAACAATTGGCTTCTGAGAGCCATGTCTGTTCCCCCTCAAGGTACTTGGTGATACAAGATAGCTAGCCAAAAAAATAACTACCTTGCATTACCAATTAGTTGTTTTCATTGTATTCAATCAATTCTTTCTTGTCAACCTCTTTATAGAGAGTAATAGAAAAAGCCGGCCAAATGGCCGACTCTATAATGTGCCTGTTTTTAATTTCTCGTGCCAATCGGCAAGCATCGGCATGTCTTCTTCGCGAATGGCGCCTGTATTTAACGCCTGTTCGACCAGTGCAGAGAAATCCGTCAGCGTATGGAACGTATAGCCTGCGCCGGTGATTGCTTCGATTGACTGCGGCAAATCATAAGTGAAGATGGCCACGATGCCAAGCACTTCAAAGCCTGCTGCTTCCAATGCCTGCGCTGCCTGAAGTACTGAACCGCCTTTGGAGATGAGATCTTCCACAACCACCACTTTTTGTCCGGGTTCGACTTTGCCTTCGATCATGTTCGTTTGGCCATGCTCTTTTGCTTTAGAACGGACATAAACCATCGGAAGTTCAAGCAGATCGCTGACCCAGGCTGCATGTGGAATGCCCGCTGTCGCTGTTCCGGCAACCACTTGGCATTCCGGATAATACTGTTTGATGGTCTCCGCTAATCCAGCCGCAATATCTTTGCGCACAGCTGGGTATGACATGGTCAAACGGTTGTCACAATAAATCGGTGATTTAACGCCTGATGCCCATGTAAAAGGATCTTGCGGACGCAATTCAACCGCTCCGATGGATAATAAATGGTTTGCAATTTCGTTTTTCAAGATCGTCCACTCCATTCTGCTGCAATTTGTCCATAGCTTTTCGCCGGATTTTCCGACTTCGTGATGGCTCTTCCCACCACAATGTGAGTAGAGCCTTTTATACGAGCCTCAGCAGGTGTCGCCACCCGTTTTTGATCATCGGCTGAAACCGATGCCGGCCGTATTCCCGGTGTCACCAGGAGGAAATCCGGGCCGCAGACTTTTGTAATGGCTTCTGCTTCAAGTGCAGAACAAACCACTCCATCCAATTCTGCCTGCAGCGCCCGCTTTGCATAATGCAGCACCGATTCTTCGAGACTGACATAGACAAGCTGATCTTCATGCATCTCTTCTTCGCTCGTCGAAGTCAATTGCGTGACGGCAATGAGTTTTGTGCTGCTGCCTGCTAATCCGCGTTTCGCTGCCTTCATCATTTCCAGCCCACCTGCTGCATGGACATTGACCATGTCCACACCCAGTTTGGCCAAGCCCCGCATAGCGGATTCCACGGTATTCGGAATATCGTGCAGTTTCAGGTCCAGAAAAATGTCATGGCCCTGTGACTTGATGTAACGAATGAGATCCGGTCCTTCCTGGAAATAAAGCTCCATGCCCACTTTCACAAAAAGCGGCTCGGAAAACTGCGACAGCAGTTCCTCTACTTGTTCCTTCGATGCAAAGTCTAAAGCGATGATGGGTTTATTCACAGACGGTGGCTCCTTCCGACAAGTTCTTTTACTGAATCAAATCCAAGTTCATGCAAGCGTTCCGGCAACTGCCCGATGATTTCGGGACACACAAAAGGATTGACGAAGTTGGCTGTTCCTACAGCCACTGCACTGGCACCAGCCGACAAGAAGTCGATGACATCATCCACATTGGTGACGCCTCCCATGCCGATGATCGGCAGCTTGGTATGCTTGCTGACTTCGTAGACCATCCGCAGCGCTACCGGCTTGATGGCAGGACCCGATAAGCCACCCGTGATGTTGGCGATGATCGGGCGTCCCGTTTTGGTGTCCATGCGCATGCCGAGCAAGGTATTGATCATGGTGATGCCATCCGCTCCACCTTCTTCGACCGCTTTGGCGATCGACACGATATCCGTGACATTCGGCGATAATTTGATATAGACAGGCACGGAAGAAACTTCTTTCACTGCACGCGTCAGTTCGCGGGCTACATCCGGGTCTGTTCCAAAAGTGATGCCGCCGAGTTTGACGTTCGGGCAGGAAATATTGATTTCCAGTGCATGGACATTCGGCGCCTGTGAAATGGCTTTCGCGACTTCCACATAATCTTCAGTCGTCGTGCCAGCCACGTTCGCGATGATCGGCACATCGTATTGTTCTAGCCAAGGCAGTTCCTGGCCCGCTACTTTTTCAAGTCCGGGATTTTGCAGTCCGATGGCATTCAACATACCGGATGCCGTTTCCGCAACCCGCGGCGTCGGATTTCCCAGCCGCGTTTCAACTGTCGTCGCTTTGATCATGATGGCGCCAAGCTGAGACAAGTCGTACAATTGCGCATATTCTTTGCCGAATCCGAAGCAGCCGGATGCCGGCATGATCGGATTTTTTAAATCGAGTCCTGGAAGTTCAACTGTTAAGTCTGTCATGAAATCACCACTCCTGCTGGAAATACCGGTCCATCTGAACATACTTTGATGTAATCCGTTTCGCTTTTCGTTGTGCGGCAAACGCAGGCAAAACATGCCCCGATGCCGCAGCCCATCCGCTGTTCATAAGACAGGAAGCCTTTTTTCTGCGGATACGCCCATTGCACCGCTTCTAACATTGCCGTCGGTCCGCAGCTGTAATACGTATCAAAATCACTTGGGAGTTCATTGAGAATATGCGTAACAAACCCTTGGGTGCCATGAGAGCCGTCGACTGTAGCAATATGCGTGTCGCCAAGTTCTCGGAACTTGTCTTCGTAAAACACAGCCTGCTTGCTTTCGAATCCGAGAATATGGACAGTTTCAATGCCCCGTTCATTTAATTGCTTGGCGAGTTCGTATAAAGGAGGCACACCGATGCCCCCGCCAACCAAATATGCTTTTTTCTGTGCTTCTTCCACTGGAAATCCGTGGCCAAGAGGCCCGAGGACATCCAATAGATCACCCGGTTTCTTTTCTGAAAGCAATCCTGTGCCGCGGCCTTCAGCCCGGTAAATCATGGTGAATTGGGAAGCTTCCAAATCAATCGACGCCACAGAAATCGGCCGGCGCAGCAGCGGTTCAAAGCTGTCTGCTACACGGATATGGACAAATTGTCCGGGCTCGGCCATTTCATTGGCCAGCTCGCCCTGTACTGTCAATTCAAAGATATGCTTGGCGATTTCCTGCTGTTTGATGACCTTCATGCGCTCTTGTTTGATCATACGCTGGCACCCATTTCCTCCGCTGAGAAAGTCATTGATTCGATGACACGCAGCATCGCTTCGGCTGTATCCAGTGAAGTCAGGCACGGAATGCCGTTTTCGACAGATTCGCGGCGGATGCGGAAACCGTCACGCTGGGGCTGTTTGCCTTTTGTCAACGTGTTGATGACAATTTGCGTATCGCCGTTTTGGATGACGTCCAGTAAGGTCTTGCCTTCTGATCCGATTTTTCCGATCGGCGCAACAACAATGCCCGCTTCTTCGAAAGCTTTCGCTGTGCCGCCGGTCGCCATGATCTGGTAGCCGATCGCTTTAAATCGTTTTGCCAAACCAACCGCTTCTTCTTTGTCTTTATCTGCCACCGTCAAGAGCACAGTGCCATGGTCTTTGACTTCCATACCAGCTGCTGCCAATCCTTTGTACAACGCTTTTTCAAGTGTCGTGTCTTTGCCCATGACTTCTCCTGTCGATTTCATTTCCGGCCCCAGCGTGATGTCGACACGGCGAAGCTTCGCAAATGAGAAGACAGGGACTTTGACGAAGACGCCTTTTGAAATCGGTGCAAGCCCAGGCGTAAAGCCTTGGTCGACGATGCTTTGCCCTAAAATCGCTTTTGTCGCGATATTGGCCATCGGGATCGATGTGATTTTGCTCATGAACGGAACCGTCCGGCTTGAGCGCGGGTTGACTTCGATGACGTACACTTCACCTTTGGAAATGACGTATTGAATATTCAGCAACCCGACGATGTTCAGCCCTTTTGCAAGGCGCGTCGTATAGTCGACCAGCGTATCCAATAATTCCGCTGAAATATTTTGCGTTGGATAAACCGCAATCGAGTCGCCCGAATGGACGCCTGCGCGTTCGATATGCTCCATGATGCCAGGAATCAAGACGTTTTCTCCGTCCGAGATGGCATCCACTTCGATTTCAATGCCTGTCAGGTAACGGTCGACCAAGACCGGATGTTCCGGGCTTGCTTCTACGGCATGTTCCATATAATGCTTCAGGTCTTCCTCGTTGTAGACGATTTCCATTGCGCGTCCGCCGAGTACATAAGATGGGCGGACCAAGACCGGATAGCCGATGTCTGCTGCAATGATGATTGCTTCTTCTGCGTTGACAGCCGTTTTGCCTAATGGCTGTGGAATGCCGATTTCGTGAAGGGCCGCTTCGAATTTATTGCGGTTTTCTGCACGGTCTGTATCTTCCAGTGATGTACCCAAAATGGTAACACCATTCTGTTCCAGCTTCTCGGCCAAGTTGATGGCTGTCTGTCCGCCGAATTGGACGACGACGCCTTTCGGCTGCTCCAAGTCGACGATGTGCATGACATCTTCGATCGTCAACGGTTCGAAATAGAGTTTGTCTGAAATCGAGAAATCCGTTGAAACGGTTTCCGGGTTGTTGTTGACGATGATCGCTTCATAGCCTGCTTCTTTAATTGCCCAGACAGAATGCACGGTTGCGTAGTCGAATTCGACTCCTTGTCCGATGCGGATCGGTCCTGAACCGAGAACAATGACCGATTCTTTTTCCGTTTTCACTGATTCGTTTTCATCTTCATACGTGCCGTAGAAATAAGGCGTTTCGGATTCGAACTCTGCCGCGCATGTATCGACCATTTTATAGACCGGCATTAAGTTATTTTCTTTGCGCCAGTTGTACACTTGCTGTTCCGTCGTATTCCATAGTTTGGCGATTGTCCGGTCAGCAAAGCCAAGGCGTTTCGCACGCTTGGCAGTATCGTAGTCGAAAGCGGCGTTTTTCAGCACATCTTCGTATTTGACGATGTTCTCGAACTTTTTCAAGAAGAATAGATCGATTTGGCTCCATTCATTGATGGTTTCAATTGTCACGCCTCGGCGCAGCGCTTCTCCGATAAAGAACAAACGCTCATCTCCCGCACGGCAGATGCGTTTTTGTATCCACTCATCGCTCATGGCATCCGCATTTTTCAGCTCCAGATGGAATTGTCCTGTCTCCAATGACCGGACCGCTTTCAAGATGGATTCTTCAAAAGTACGGCCCATCGCCATCACTTCGCCTGTCGCTTTCATCTGTGTACCCAGATTGCGTTTTGCTGCTTCGAACTTATCGAAAGGCCAGCGCGGAATCTTTGTTACGACGTAATCCAGTGCAGGTTCGAATGCAGCATAGGTCCGGCCCGTGACTGGGTTCATCATTTCATCCAAGGTCAGGCCGACTGCGATTTTGGCAGCCAGTTTGGCGATCGGGTAACCGGTCGCTTTTGAAGCCAGAGCTGAAGACCGGCTGACACGCGGGTTTACTTCGATGATGTAGTAATTAAAGCTGAATGGATCGAGTGCCAGCTGCACGTTGCAGCCGCCTTCGATTTTCAATGCGCGGATGATCTTCAGCGACACGTTGCGCAGCATCTGGTATTCACGGTCCGATAAGGTCTGGCTTGGTGCCACGACAATCGAATCGCCAGTATGGATGCCGACCGGATCGATGTTCTCCATGTTGCAGACAACTATCGCCGTATCGTTTTTATCGCGCATCACTTCGTATTCGATTTCCTTGAAGCCGGCGATTGATTTTTCCAGCAAGCATTGTGTAACCGGGCTGTATTTCAAACCACTGGCGACGATTTCCTGGAGCTGTTCATAATCGTGGCAAATGCCTCCACCCGTTCCGCCTAACGTGAAGGCCGGACGGACGATGACCGGATAACCGACACGTGCGACAAAGTTTTCGGCTTCTGCCATGTTGTGGATGATGTCGGAATCCGGCACCGGTTCTCCGAGCTCGTTCATCAAGGTTCTGAACAAATCACGGTCTTCCGCTTTATGGATCGCTTCAAGCTTAGTGCCCAAGATTTCAATATTCAATTCGTCCAAAATTCCTGACTCGTCGAGCTCAATCGCCATGTTCAGCCCAGTCTGGCCACCAAGTGTCGGAAGCAAGGCATCAGGCCGCTCTTTGCGCAGAATGCGGCTGACGAACTCCAAAGTGATCGGTTCGATATAGACTTTATCTGCAATTTCGGTATCCGTCATGATGGTCGCCGGATTCGAGTTGATCAGGATGACGCGATAGCCTTCTTCTTTTAGAGCCAGGCAGGCTTGCGTTCCTGCATAGTCGAACTCTGCTGCTTGTCCGATGACGATTGGTCCGGATCCGATTACGAGTATACTTTGAATATCTTGTCTTTTAGGCATGTTGTTGCTCCTTTCGAGTTGCGTTCATAACATCAATAAAGCGGTCGAATAAGTAGTTCGAGTCTTCCGGTCCCGGTGAGGATTCCGGATGGTACTGGACAGTGAATGCAGGATAATCCAGATGTGCCAGTCCTTCATTCGTTCCGTCGTTCAATGCGCTGTGCGTCACTTTCAACCGGGTGCCTTGAAGCGTCTCTTCATCTACAGCGTAGCCATGGTTTTGGGAAGTGATTTCAATTTTACCGGTGACCAGATCGCGTACCGGATGGTTGCCTCCGCGATGGCCGAACTTCAATTTGAATGTATCCGCTCCGCAGGCTCTAGCGAACAATTGATGGCCCAGGCAAATGCCGAAAATCGGAACTTCTCCAAGCAGCTCGCGGACCACTTCTACGCATTCCTCCACGTCTTTTGGATCTCCAGGGCCATTCGACAGCATGACACCGTCCGGTCCCCATGCCAGAATTTCTTTTGAGGAAGTATTGTACGGCACGACGATGACATCGCAGTCACGGTTGTTAAGCTCACGCAGGATGCCGTGCTTCATGCCATAATCGATCAGCACCACGCGTTTGCCGCGTCCCGGGCTTGGATAAGGGCGGACTGTTGAAACTTGCGACACTTGATTGCTCGGCAAAACGGTCGCTTGAAGGGTCTTGACCACTTCTTCAACTTGAACGTCTTCCCCTGCTGCAGTCAACACGCCTTTGGTGGAACCTTTCGAGCGGATCAGGCGCGTCAATTTCCGCGTATCAATCCCGGAAATCCCCGGAATGTCTTTGATTTTGAACAATTCGTCCAGCGTTGCGTTGTTTCTGAAATTGGATGGGAACTCAGCGATTTCACGGACAACCATTCCTTTGACTGCTGGTTCGATCGATTCGAAATCATCGCTGTTGATGCCGTAGTTGCCGATCAGCGGGTAAGTCATAGTGACGATTTGTCCACAGTAAGAAGGATCTGACAAGATTTCCTGATAGCCGGTCATGCTGGTATTAAAAACGATTTCCCCTACTGAAGCGCCCTCGCCTCCAAATGCTGTTCCTTCAAATACCGTACCGTCTTCTAAGATCAAATAACGTTTCATCAATTTGTCTCCTCCTGCCATACGATTTCTCCGCCAAAAATGGTCATTACCGGCCAGCCTGTACAACTCCAGCCGTCAAATGGTGTATTTCTGCCTTTTGATAAAAAGGCATCTGCTTGAATCGTCTGCTCTTTTTCCAGATCCAGCAGTACCAAGTCTGCTGTTTGTCCGGGTTCCATGCTGCCATATGGCAACTGGAAAGTTTCACTCGGCTTGATGGTCAGCCAGTCGATCAATTGCTGCAGCGTCCATGTGCCTGTTTTGACAAACTTGCTGTAGAGCAATGGAAATGCCGTTTCAAATCCCACGATGCCGAACATCGATCCGTTCATGCCATTGGTTTTCTCTGCGGTTGTATGCGGTGCATGGTCTGTCGCAATAAAGTCGAGCGTCCCGTCAAGCAAGCCTTCGTGCAATGCCTGCCAATCTTCCTTGGCGCGGAGCGGTGGGTTCATCTTGTAATTCGCGTCGTCTGAAGGAATGTCATCTTCTGTCAACAACAAGTGGTGCGGTGTCACTTCAGCTGTGACGCGGACTCCTGCCCGTTTGGCATCACGGATGACGCGGACCGATTCTTTCGTGCTGACATGGCAGACATGATAATGTGCGCCTGCTGCTTCCGCAAGAAGGATGTCGCGTGCGATATGCACCGATTCTGCAATCGACGGTATGCCTTTTAACCCCAACTCTTTACTGCGCTTGCCTTCGTGCATGACACCGTCGTAGATCAGGCTATTGTCTTCACAATGGGCCACGACTGCCATATCGATTTTCGCTGCATCCTGCATCGTTTCATACATCATTCCTGCCTGCTGGATGCCGACACCGTCATCAGTGAAAGCGAATGCGCCGTTTTCCTTCAGTTCCTGCAAGTTCGTGCGTTCTTTTCCGGCTTCCCTGATCGTGATGGAAGCGTACGGCAAAACCCGGATAAGCGCATTTTTCTCGATCAATCCGTTGACCAGCTGCAGATTTTCTTTCGTATCGGGTACAGGGCGTGTATTCGGCATGGCGCAAATGGTTGTGAATCCGCCTTTAGCTGCTGACTTCGTCCCGCTTTCGATCGTTTCTTTCTGCTCACCGCCCGGTTCACGCAAATGCACGTGGACATCAACAAATCCTGGTGCGATCATCCGGCCTTTGCCGTCAATTTCTGTTTCATTTTTCGCTGATAACTCTTGGCCGATTTCATCAATCTTGCCATCTGTGATGCGGACATTCGTTGGTGCCAATTCTCCATTTTGCAGCATGTTTACGTTTTTAATGAATAAATTCAATTCAATCTCTCCCTTTCAATGCGTATTCAAGTACTGCCATCCGGACAAATACTCCGTTAGCCATCTGTTTGAAAATCCGTGAACGTTCACATTCAACGAGGCAATCTGCAATCTCCACGCCTCGGTTGATGGGCGCCGGATGCATGATGATGGCACCGTCTTTCATTCTTTTCTCTCGTTCAGCCGTCAAGCCGTACTGCTCATGGTAATTATCTTTCGAAAAGAGAGCTGATACGGCATGGCGCTCATGCTGAACCCGGAGCATCATCACGACATCCGTCTTTTCAATAAAGTCATCCAGGTGTTCCGATGAATCGTACTCACCGCTCCACTCAGCCGGACAGATGAAGTTGACCTGTGCACCCAGCTGCTGAAGTGCAGCTGCATTCGATTTTGCCACACGGCTGTGTGCGATATCTCCGACGATCGTAACGTGTACGCCTTCGATGCGGCCAAACTCTTGATAAATCGTCAGCAAGTCCAGCAAGGACTGCGTCGGATGCTGGCCCGATCCATCTCCTCCATTGATGACTGCCACCTGGCAGCCTTCCAGCTGCTGGTAATATTCTTCTTCTTCATGGCGAATGATGACTGCGTCCACGCCGATGGATTCCATCGTCTTGACTGTGTCGTACAGCGTTTCCCCTTTCAAGATGCTGGAAAAAGCTGTTTCAAAAGGCAGGACCGCCAGTCCCATTTTATGCTCGGCCATTTCAAAGCTCATCTTCGTCCGCGTGCTCGGTTCAAAAAACAGATTGACGACCGCCCCATCGATTGGAGCCTTTTCTCCCTGCCGGAATTGTTCTGCACGCTCCAGCAAACGCATGATCGTTTCATTTTCCAGGTTGTTCATGGATAGTAAGTTCGGCATAGTCTTCTCATCCTTTCATCCATCCTACAAAAAAACACCTTCCCAGGGGCAGGAAGGTGTGAGGAAAAAAGGGCAGAGTACTCCCCATTTTTCAACCCTTTCCATGCCTCTCTGGACATTCATTAAAAGGTGATTATTCAGTTCCGTCATCTAATTCGTTTTTGTTCAGGCCCGGCAGTATCAGGTTCAGAATTACGCCGACGATTGCAGCGAGCGCCATTCCTTCAATCGAGAAGGTTTCGCTGAACTCCAGCTTGGCTCCTCCAATGCCGATGACCAGGATAACCGAGGAGATCACCAAGTTTCGGTTATTGCCGAAGTCGATGTTGTTGTCCACCAGCATGCGCAATCCGGAAGAAGCGATGATGCCGAACAGCAGGATGGAAATTCCGCCAAGAACAGCTGTCGGAATCGTCTCGATAACTGCCATTAGCTTGCCGAAGAAAGAAAAGATGATGGCGAATACGGCAGCTCCGAGGATGACGTAGACCGAGAACACTTTCGTGATGGCCAAGACACCGATGTTTTCACCGTATGTCGTCTTTGGCGGACCGCCGACCAGTGAAGAGATGAACGTTCCGATACCGTCGCCCAATATTGAGCGGTGCAATCCCGGATCTTTTATGTAATTGCGGCCTACAATTTTGCCGAGAACCAGCTGATGTCCGATATGTTCAGAAATCGTGACGATGGCAATCGGGACCATGACGAACAGCAAGGTGGGTGTCACTTGGAATGAATAATCCACTCCCGGAATCAGGAATTCCGGCACCGCGAACCATTTCGCTGAACTGATTGCCGTGTAATCGATGATGCCGATCGCGGCTGAGTAGGCGTAGCCCACGATGATGCCGATCAGGATGGGCATCAAGGAAATGATGTTCTTGAAGTAGATGTTGCAGATGATCGCGGTCATCAATGTGACGAGCGCTGCTGAGAAATGCAGCAGGCTGTATTCCGAAGCGTCGCCGACTGGAATAGTCATTGCCATATCCACCGCTGTTCCGGATAAAGCGAGTCCGATGACGATGATGACCGGCCCCACCACAATCGGAGGCAGCAGTTTCATCAGCCATTGATAGCCTGTTTTCCAGATGATCAGCGCGACGATGGCGTAAACCAGTGACACGAACATGGCACCGATCATGGCCGACCCGATTCCGCCGGTTTCAGTGGCGATGGTAATCGGCACGATAAAGGCGAATGAAGATCCCAGATAGGCCGGCACTTTGAATTGGGTGATGATGATGAAGATGATCGTGGCAATGCCGCTTGTCAATAAGGCGATGGCCGGGCTCAAGCCGACCAACTGTGGAACCAGGATGGTCGCGCCGAACATCGCGAACATATGCTGCAGGCTTAATGAAATCCATTGCCCGGCTTTCGGTTTATCGTGTACATCTAAAATGGCTTCGCTCAATTTCCGTTCTCCCCTGTCTCTAACTCTTTATTCGTGAATGGCTACCCGGTCAACCTGATCGCTTTCAATCATCTGGACGACAATCCGTTCATCGCTTGAAGTCGGAATGTTTTTTCCGACAAAATCCGCACGGATCGGCAATTCACGATGGCCCCGGTCAATCAGCACTGCCAGTTGGATTTGTGAGGGCCTCCCCAAATCCATAACTGCGTCCATCGCAGCCCGGACTGTCCGCCCTGTGTAAAGCACATCGTCCACCAGAATCACTTTTTTATCGAGAATGCTGTGCTTGATGTCCACCTGTTGGACCAGCGGCTCCTGATTTTTCGTTTTGACGCTCAAATCGTCTCTGTAAAGGGTGATATCGAGTTCCCCTTCCATTATGGGACGCCCTTCGATCTTTTCAATCTTTTCTGCCAGCCGCTTCGCAATGAAAGCTCCCCGCGTTTTGATGCCGACCAGTATGCATTCATCGATGCCTTTGTTCCGCTCGATAATTTCGTGTGCAATGCGTGTGATCGCTCGGCTGATCGCCTGTTCATCCAAAATATCCGCTTTTTCAACCATGAGATCCGCTCCTTTTCTGCAAATAAAAAACCTCTTGCCTGAGAGGCAAGAGGATAGATGCGCAGAAAAATTCAGCACGGAAGACAGACTTCCGGCTTGCGTAAATACCTTCTCAGCCTCTCTGGACTGTTATTAAAGGTGTTCAATATTCGATTCGTTTTTTCAAGTATAGATATAGATGGTGTGGTTTGTCAATCCTTGTCTCGAAGAGTTTCAAGAAGTTCTGCAAATTCAGCCGGCGGCTCTGCAGAAAACTCCATGTATTCATTCGTTTTCGGATGAACAAATCCGATCACTTCAGCGTGCAATGCTTGTCCGCCAATATCCATCGTTTTTTTCGGTCCGTATTTCGGGTCGCCCACAAGCGGATAGCCGATATACTTCATATGAACACGGATTTGATGGGTTCTTCCGGTTTCCAGGCGGCATTCCACCAGCGTGAAATTGCCGAAACGCTCTAAGACACGGAAATGTGTCACGGCATGCTTGCCTTTATCGACGATTGCCATGTTCTGGCGTTCTTTCGGATCACGGGCAATCGGCGCCTGGATTGTTCCTTTATCATGCGGAATATGGCCATGGACCAATGCCACGTATTTGCGTGTTACAGTTTTTTTCACCAATTGATCAACCAATGAGGTGTGGGCAACGTCATTTTTCGCCACCATCAGCAAACCAGATGTATCTTTATCGATTCTATGGACAATTCCTGGGCGTACGACGCCGTTGATTCCTGAAAGGTCTGTGCAGTGATGCATAAGGCCATTGACCAATGTCCCTTTGGCATGTCCGGGAGCCGGGTGAACAACCATGCCTTTCGGTTTGTTGACGACCAGCACATCCTCGTCTTCGTAAACGATTTCCAAGTTAAGGTCTTCGGGCACGACATCCAGTTCTTCAAGCTCTGGAGGTGTGACGATGATGACATCCTGCAAACGCACTTTGTAATTCGGCTTCACGGTAATGCCGTTCACTTTTACCGCACCTTCTTTAACCCAGTTCGCGATCTGTGAACGCGACCAGTCTTCATCTATCGATGACACGGCTTTATCTACTCGTTCGCCGGCCATTTCTTCTGTGATTTCAATCGTTAAATCTTCCATTAAGACACCTTTTTCTTTTGTTGTTTTTCGTCATAAATAATATAGATGATCATCAATACGACACCGATCGTTAAAGCGGCATCCGCAACATTAAATATCGGAAAATCATAATTGATCACTGGAATCAGCACATCAACAAAATCGACGACTTCCCCACGCAGCATACGATCAATAAAATTGCCGACTGCTCCGCCTAAAAGAACCATCAGGCTCAGCTGGAATAAAGGCTGTCCATTTGCATGTTTATGAAAATAGTATAGAATTCCGATGATGACCGCTACCGTGATGATTGCAAACAGCCACATCTGCCCTTCCAGCATCCCCCAGGCAGCGCCACGGTTGCGGTGTGAAAGCCACCCGAGATAAGGGTCGATCACTGAAATCCGTTCACCCAATTCCATATTCTTCAGGACCAGCCATTTTGTCCATTGATCCAATGCAATTATCAACAATGCGATTCCATAATAAATAAACATCCGTATCCTCCGTCAATTCAGCAGTCAATCTATTTTAACACAATGTCAGCAAAAAAAGTAAAGGTCTGAAAAACCGGCATTCCGGTTTTCCAGACCTCTACTATCGGCTTTATCCATTGCTGGAATTAAGCGTATTGTGTTTCTACGACACTTGCACAGCGCGGGCATAATGCCGGATGCGCTTCACTTTGGCCAATTTCTTCTGAAATCGTCCAGCAGCGTTCGCATTTTTCGCCTTCAGCTTTTTCGACTGTTACCGAAACTTCGTTCAATTTCACTGCGTGAGCCGGTGCCTGGTCTTGTGCACCACCGTATTCGTATTTGGATACGATGAACAATTGGGCCAGGTTGTCGTCTGTTGAAGCGAGCAATGCGGCCAATTCTTCATTGCCGTAAACTGTCACTTTCGCTTCCAGTGATTTACCGATCGTTTTAGCTGCACGCGCTTCTTCAAGTGCTTTCAGCACATCATCTCGAACATCCATGAAACGGCTCCATTTTTCATCCAGGCCTTCAAATGCCGGATTGGAAACTGCTTCTGGGAAGTCGGTCAATTGAACACTTTCTTCTTCAACAAAGCTCAAGTATGACCATAATTCATCTGCTGTGTGCGGGATGATCGGTGCTGACAACTTAAGGATTGCCATCAGTGAATCGAACATCACTGTCTGCATAGCACGGCGATGCGGATGATCCTGGCTTTCGATGTAAACAACGTCTTTTGCAACATCCAAGTAGAAAGAGCTCAAGTCATTTGCGCAATAGTTGTTCAATGCATGGTAGATGGATGAGAACTCGTAAGTTTCATACGCTTTGCGCACAGTTTCCACCATCTTCTGCAATTTCATCGCCATGTATTGATCCATTTCGCGCATATCTTCAAATGCCACGCGATGCTCTTTTTCTTTGAAATCAGCCAAGTTTCCGTGAAGGAATTTCAGCGTGTTGCGGATTTTGCGGTAAACTTCCGATACTTGCTTGAAGTTCTCGTCAGACACACGGACGTCCGCTGTGTAATCTACAGAAGCCACCCATAAACGCAGGATATCCGCTCCCATTTGATTCATCACTTTAGCCGGCACGATGACGTTGCCCAATGATTTACTCATCTTGCGGCCATTGCCGTCAAGCGTAAAGCCATGGCTCAGGATGCCTTTATATGGTGCGATGCCGTTGATGGCTACGCTTGTCGTCAACGATGAGTTGAACCAGCCACGGTATTGATCAGATCCTTCAAGATAAAGGTCAGCCGGGTATTGCAGATCTTCGCGCTCAACCAGTACACCTTGGTGAGATGATCCTGAATCGAACCAGACATCCATGATGTCCATTTCTTTTGTGAACAAGCCGTTCGGGCTGCTCGGATGAGTGAATCCTGGTGGCAACAACTCTGCCGCTGGACGTTCAAACCAGATATTTGATCCGTTCTCGCGGAACAGATCCGCAATGTGGGCAATGGTTTCTTCTGTGATGACCGGATCACCGTTTTCAGCGTAGAAGACCGGAATCGGAACGCCCCACACGCGCTGGCGTGAAATATTCCAATCGCCGCGGTCACGCAGCATGTTGAACAGGCGTGTTTCGCCCCATGCCGGTGTGAAGGACGTTTCTTTGATCGCTTTCAGGATCTGATCACGGAAAGCATCGATCGAAACAAACCATTGAGCTGTCGCACGGTAAATGACCGGTTTTTTCGTCCGCCAATCATGCGGATACGAGTGTGTGATGAATGAAAGTTTTTCAAGAGCTCCTGCATTATCCAATGCTTCTGTGATGGACTTGTTGGCTTTGTCGTAGAATTCACCTTCGAATCCAGGCGCTTCGTCTGTCATGACTCCACGTTCGTCCACTGGACACAGAACATCCAGTCCGTATTTTTTGCCGATCAAGAAGTCA
Organism: Planococcus beijingensis; assembly: GCF_016820615.1. Taxonomy (NCBI): domain Bacteria; kingdom Bacillati; phylum Bacillota; class Bacilli; order Caryophanales; family Caryophanaceae; genus Planococcus; species Planococcus beijingensis. The sequence continues at coordinate 827,015 of NZ_JADHDZ010000001.1, read as the reverse complement.
TCTTCACCGTGTCCAGGAGCTGTATGAACGCAGCCTGTACCGGAATCGGTCGTTACGTGGTCGCCAAGCATCACTAGCGATGTGCGGTCATACAATGGATGTTTCGCCAGAATATGCTCCAACTCAGCCCCCTGCAACAGACGGACAACTTCATAATCCGTCCAGCCCAATTCATCAGCAACTTCCTTCAACAGTTCCTGTGCAATGATGTACAGCGATCCGTTTACGGAAACTTCTGCATAATCCAATTTGGCATGTACAGAAATCCCAAGGTTTGCCGGGATTGTCCAAGGAGTCGTCGTCCAGATCACTAAGTTCGTGCCTTCAGCCAATACGCCTTTTCCGTCAGTGACAGGGAAAGAGACATAAATGGACGGAGATTTTTTGTCATGATACTCGATTTCCGCTTCAGCAAGTGACGATTCACTTGATGGGGACCAATAGACAGGTTTCAAGCCTTTATAGATATAGCCTTTATTGGCCATTTTGCCGAATACTTCAATTTGGCGTGCTTCATATGCCGGTTTTAATGTCACATAAGGATTTTCCCAATCCCCACGCACACCAATGCGTTTGAATTGCGAACGCTGGCTGTCGATTTGCTGGTAAGCATATTCTTCACAGAGTTTGCGGAACTCAGCCAGAGACATTTCTTTGCGATTTACACCTTTATTCGTTAGAGCCTGCTCAATCGGCAAGCCGTGGGTATCCCAGCCTGGAACATATGGTGCATGGAAGCCCATCATTGAACGGGAACGGACGATCATATCTTTCAAAACTTTGTTTAAGGCATGGCCCATATGCAAATCGCCGTTCGCATAAGGCGGTCCGTCATGAAGGACGAAGAAAGGACGACCTTTTGTCCGGTCCAATACTTTTTTGTAAATGTCCATCTCTTCCCATTTCTTTTGCATTTCCGGTTCCCGGTTCGGCAAATTGCCGCGCATCGGAAAATCTGTTTTCGGCATTAATAAGGTATCTTTGTATTCCATCTCTATTCCTCCTGTAGGCATAATAAAAAGCCCCCATCCCTGGAAAGGGACGAGAAGCTTAGACTCGCGGTACCACCCTTGTTGCAGCTAAATAGCTGCCACTCGATCACCGTAACGTGGCGTAGACGGAATTGGATACTGTCGTTCACCAATCCTGCTCAAGAGTGATTTTCTTCCATGCATCCGTGCCAGGCTTTCACTGTCCCTGGTTCGCTTTGCCTTCCTGCATGGCGTACTGTCTCTATCAGCGCGTTTTTTTGTATGTCGTAATTATAGAAGCAGAAAGTCTCAGAGTCAAGAGTTCGACTCTTCTTTATCCTTCTCAATCTTCTCTAAGTTCTGTGTATCAATATCGTATTCCAACAACGTTTCCCAATCATCTGTATCGATCAAATCCAATTGGGCTTCAACCAACATTTTGAATCGGTTTTTGAAAATGCGCGACTGCTTTTTCAATTCTTCGATCTCTGAAGCGATGCGACGTGCTTTCGTCAATGACTCATTGACGATCCGGTCAGCGTTTTTCTCAGCTTCCTTGATGATCAATTCCGCTTCTTTCTGTGAATTCCGGCGAACCTCTTCCGAAGCTTCCTGAGCCACAAAAATCGATTTCTGCAAGGTCGACTCGATTGTATTGAAATGGCCCACACGCTCGTCGGTCGTTTTCAAACGATCTTCAAGTGCCGCCTTTTCTTTCAAAAGGATTTCATAATCTCTCATGATCTGTTCCAGGAATTCATTTACTTCATCTTCCTGATATCCTCGGAATGCTCGGCTGAATTCTTTGTTATGTATATCTAACGGGGATAATGGCATTGAGTAAACCTCTCCTTAACTTGTCATCTTATCTTCCTATTATACAGTCCACGGCCCAAAATTTCAGTATTATTTCGTTTTTTTTAAAAGCCGCCTAGTTTTTCGCTTCCAGGCGGCCGACTTGCAGACGGACCTTGTCTTTTTTCGTGCGGCCTTCAATCATGATCAAGCGCACACGTCCGTAGCCTCTTGAAGAAATCATGTCCGATTCATGCAGTTCAAAAGATGGCTGCTCCTGCAGCGTCCAATTGACCTTCACTTTTCCCCCATGAATTAAAGCAGACGCTTTCTGCCGTGAAATGTTATAGACCGAGCTCATGACAGTATCCAATCTCATCGAACTGACTGTGTACGATTCTTCGAACCATTCCTCATGCGTCTCAATCAGCTCTTCAGCAACGGTCACTTCATTCAAATGCACCTTCACTTTAGCCGCACTGACGAAATTGCTCTGCAGATAAGGGCTGATTTCATCCATGACAGCCAGCTGTACGCGCTCATTTTCTATCCGGATGTCACCAAATTTACTGCGGTCCAATCCTAACGACATCAAAGAACCCAGAATATCAGGATGGCGCAGGTTCACGAACTTCGAAGGGTATTTCAACTCGAAGACTGTGATGTTGAAATCCTCCTGCTGTGGTTCAAAATAGGAAGGATACAACAGCACACGCTGTCTTTCCGCATCTTTAAAGCGTCCCGAAGCCATCATCTGCACATCACCCGAGCCAACGACCGCCTCAACGATAAAACGCTGGCGCGGATCCAGAAAATCAGTCAATTTCGGTGAATAGCGGTCTTCCACTTCACGCAGCCAGCCTGATACCTGCTCAATAAATTGCTGTTCTTCTTTTCTGAAATGCTGAAATATCTCTTCCATATGGATGCTCCTTTACCTATGGTCATGTGTTCAAGAAAAAAACCTCACATCACGTGAGGTTTTGAGTTAAATGAAGTAATTCGCTAATACAACAATCCCCTGGCTAGCCAGGCTTAACGTGAAAATCGCAACAATCGGCGAAATATCAATCATTCCGATCGGCGGGATAAAACGCCTGAAAATATCCAAGTAGGGATCGGTGATTTTAGAAATCATTTGGCCGAATCCTGATTCCTTGATGCTCGGCACCCAGCTCATAAAGACGCTGACGATTAAAATGTAAAAATAGATATTAATGGCCGAGAGCAATAAATTTACAAGAACTATCATATTATTTTATGGCACCCCTCTTATTCTTGATCATCGTAATAATATCCTGAAATGGCGCCATCCACTTCAACAGTGTCTGGTACACATAGGAAGATGTCAGTTCCGATGCGTTGAATATCTCCGCCAAGGGCGTAAACTGTTCCACTCAAAAAGTCGATGATCCGAAGACCTTGATCTTTTTCAATACGCTGAAGATTTACGACAACGGCCTGCTTGCTTTTCAGGCTTTCTGCAATATCCTGCGCTTCTGCATAAACCCGTGGTTCTGCCAAGCTGACTTTTGAAGATTTTGAAGCACTCTGCAAACTAACTAAATTAGGCACAATGGTCTCCTCCACTTTCTGGCGCCGTTCTTTTGGTGTTTTTTTCGGCTCTTGCATGACTGCCGGTTTTTCATACCGCGGAGCTGGCTTTTGTTGAGTTGCTGGTTGTTCACGAACAGGCTGTTCACGAACTTGTTCTTCTTCGTATTCATCTAAGTAGAAAAAGTTTTTAAATTTATTTTTCATGCTCATTGTTTTGCCTCACTTTCCGACCCGACTAATGCTGTTCCGATCCGGACGAAACTTGCCCCTTCTTCTGCAGCGATTAAGTAATCATTGGACATGCCCATGGAGCATTCTGTGCATGGAGCATGTGCCCACTGTTTCTCTGATACTTGGAGTTGGAGTAATTTTAATCCTTTAAATGCTTTACGAATCACTTGGTCATCCGTTGTGTTCGGTGCCATCGTCATCAATCCGACTACCTGGATTTTGTCGAAGGCTTCCAAGGATTGTATAAACTCAATTGCCTCTTCCGGAGCAATTCCACTCTTTGACTCTTCACCCGATACATTTACCTGTACAAAACATTTTACTTGGCGGGTCGCACGTTTTTGAATTTCTTTTGCCAAGCTTAAACGGTCCAGGGAATGCAGGTAATCAATCTCTTCGATGACGTCTTTTACTTTTCGGGTTTGAAGATTGCCGATATAATGCCAGCAAACATCTTCGTCGATTGCCTCTAGTTTTTGGGCCAATCCTTCAGGACGGTTTTCACCTAAATGGCGGATCCCCGACTGTATGGCTTCTTTGGTGCGTTCCACACCTACTTGTTTGGTGACAGCAATCACTTGGATGTGTTCTCTTATCGAATTTAACTGTTCAGTAATTTCTTCAAAAACTGGTTTGATAGGTTCCATGCTTTCACAACTTTTCTATAGAAGTCCAGTATATTGTAACAAGATTCGGCTGATTTATCAATTAAGCCATTTCCTAAAAAAAACAGCTGCCCAACCGGCAGCTGTTCGGATTAACGTCTCTTTTGACGATTACGCAAGAACGTCGGGATGTCCAATGCATCTTCGTTATGTTTTTCTTGTCTTTGTGGTTCCTGATTGTAGTAAGGCTGTTGTTCTTCACGGCGCTGCTCGTCGCGGCGTTGTTCTTCACGGCGTGCATCACGGATTGAAGGTGCAGGAGTCTGCTGTTGGATCGACTGGACACGGCTCGAGTTCAATCCAGAACCTCTAGGAGTTCTTGGCTGCAACTGTTCTTCATTAAATCCAGTAGCAATTACAGTAACGATGATTTCGTCTTTTAAGTTATCGTTGATAACCGATCCAAAAATCATGTTCACTTCTTCATCAGACGCTGAAGCTACGATATCCGCTGCTTCCTGTACTTCATAAAGGCTAAGGTTAGAGCCGCCTGTAATGTTCATCAAGACGCCTTTTGCCCCATCAACGGATACTTCAAGCAACGGGCTCGAAACTGCTTTTTTAGCAGCTTCAGAGGCACGGTTTTCTCCTGAAGAGACACCGATTCCCATCAATGCAGAACCTTTGTTGGACATGATTGTTTTAACATCGGCAAAATCCAGGTTGATCAATCCAGGGACGGCGATCAAATCTGAGATACCCGATACACCTTGGCGCAACACATTATCCGCTTCACGGAATGCTTCAAGCATCGGTGTGTTTTTGTCTACGATTTCAAGCAAACGGTCGTTTGGAATAACGATCAGTGTATCAACAGATTCCTTCATAATGGAAATTCCGCCGATTGCCTGTGTTGAACGCTTGCGGCCTTCAAATGTGAAAGGACGAGTTACGACACCAACAGTCAAAGCGCCAAGTTCTTTAGCGATTCCGGCAATAACCGGTGCTGCGCCAGTACCTGTACCGCCGCCCATTCCTGCAGTTACGAATACCATATCCGCTCCGCGCAATGCTTCTTCAATCTGTTCCTTGCTTTCTTCTGCAGCTTTTTTCCCTACGTCAGGGTTTGCTCCAGCACCAAGGCCGCGCGTTAATTTACCGCCGATTTGTAGGCGTACTTCCGCTTTTGACAAGTTCAATGCCTGTGCGTCTGTATTTACTGCAATAAATTCTACACCTTGGACTCCATGCTCGATCATCCGGTTGACAGCGTTGTTCCCGCCGCCGCCTACACCGATGACTTTAATTATGGCCATTGCATCAATATTTGTATCAAATTCCAACATTCTTTTTCCTCCTAAAATTGCTCAGCTTTTTTACTTGCAAGCTAGATACAATGTTGATTTTATTCAAAGAATCGATCAAACATCTTCTTGGCTTTAGTTACGACACCTTCGGAATTTTGTTTTGGCTGTTTTTGTTTCTTAGGCTGTTGTACTTCTTGGTGCTCAACTTTCACAGCGCTTGCGGCAGCTGTTCCAGTTCCAACTCGGCCATAGAAGACATCTTCCATGTATGCGTATTGGATCAGGCCAACTGCTGTTGTGTACTGAGGTTCGCGTACACCGATAAACTCCGGAGTGAACAGACGGACACGCGTTTGCAGGATGTTCCGTGCAAGTTCAGGCAAGCCATCTAATTTAGCCATACCACCGGTTAAAACGACTCCTCCTGGCAGGTCTTGTACACCTAAGCGGTAAAACTCATCCAAAATCAGTTCGAAAAGTTCTTCCAGGCGAACTCCGATTATTTCAGATATGTATTTTTGATTGTATTGTTCTGTGGAATCTGATCCGATGACCGGAACTTCAAACACTTCATCTTCTGAAGCATCTTCAAAAAATGCATGGCCATGCTCGAGTTTGATTTTTTCAGCTTGATCCGTCGGTGTCTTTAGAATGATGGACAAATCTTTTGTAACGTGGTCGCCTCCAACTGGAATAACAGAAGAAGCGGTCAAGTGGCCTTCTTGGAAGATGGCAATAGAAGTAGAACCTCCACCGATATCGATACACGCTGTACCATGATTTTTTTCATCTTCAGTTAATGCGTAGCTTCCTGCAGCAAGCGGTTGTACGTAAATATCACGAATTTCCAAGCCTGCTCTTTCCACACAGCGAAGTACGTTGTGTAAAATGGTCTTTGAAGTCGTCACCATTGTACCATCCATTTCAAGGCGGATACCAATCATGCCCCGTGGATCTTTGATTTCACCCAAATGATCGACCACATACTGTTCAGGAATGATGTTGACCAATTCGCGTTCTGGCGGAATCGACATAACTTGTGCCGCTTCCAATACGCGATCCAAATCATCGTCTGTAATTTCCCGGTTTTCACTGTTGACTGCCACAATCCCTTTAACAGGTTGAAGCACCGCTTTGTTTGCCGGAATTCCCAATACGACCTCGTGGATGGATTTTCCGATCATGCGTTCTGCCTGATCGACTGCTTTTTTAATGGACTGCACAGTTGCATCTATGTCAACAATCGCACCTTTTCTGATTCCATTAGATTTTACATTTCCGACGCCGATTACATTCAGCGACTTGTTGGCCATTTCCCCGATTAAAACTTTAACGGATGACGAACCGATATCTAGACTAACGTATAATTCTGATTGACTCAATTCGTGGCACCTCCTTATAAACTGCTGTACTTATATTCTATTGCAAATCATGCACCTTGTCTAAGAAAATCGCAAAACTTAGAAAAATTTCCTTCAATTGTTCAATTTATTTCTCTAACTTCTTTCTTTTCTGCCCATTTCGCTAAAATGATGCGTCGAATGACTGCGATATTTTGGAATAGCCGAACGCCGAACGCAAAGATTGCCGCTAAGTATAAATCTACCCCTAAATGGACACCCAGAAAAGCAAGACCTGCTGCAAGGGCGATATTAAAGAAAAAACCGGATACAAATACCTTGTCGTCATAAACCTGCTGAAGATGTGCACGAATTCCGCCAAAAAGCGTATCGAGTGATGCCAATACGGCTATGGACAGGTAATTGGCATATTCCGGAGGGATTTGAATATCCGTCAAAAGCCCGAGCGATATTCCGAGTATTAAACCTAATATGGACAACCACATCGCTATTCCCCCTCTGATGCCTGTAAATATTTGGTGTCGATAGCACCGTCGTATGCCTCGATGACAAGGTCAGTTTGAGGCTCAGAGACTGTCAATGTCAAGTTATCGATATAGAAGTCGTCCAGAATACGCGACGCCAATAAATGATTATACAGCTTTTCCGAGTCTTCCAACGACTTCGAGATGATTTTGATGGAAAACGGCGGTGTATCGACCGGTTTCGTATTGACGGTCGTTTGGCCGTTTATATCCCGGATCGCTGTCGTGTTGATGATTCGTTTGCCATCGATCGATACATATAAGCCATTGAAACGGTTGATTTCATTTACCAGGCGAATAAGCAAATCTGGTGAAATCCCTTCAATGTCCAGTCCCATCGCAACCGCTTCCAGGGAAGGTTCAATCAGGACTTCGATGCCGGGTCCAACAGTTTCTGCCAGGCCAGCGGCTTTTCTAAGTTCACCCGCTGTTTCCCGCAGCGCTTGCTCTGGGCTCGCATCCGAAGCAGCTTCGTATTTGCCTAAAGTATCATCGAGTGAGCTGATTTCAGATAACAGCTCTGATTGAAGCTGATTTTCTCTTGCCAATTCCTGTCTGATTTCCCAGGCATCCCGTGTATCACGGATGTCCGGTTCATTGATCGTATTGTACTGAATGGCTGTCATTAAACCGATTATAAACATAATCACCGTAAATCGGGTAAGAATCCTTTTCTTCACGCAATTCCCCCCTGACTCATGATTCCGCCAGAAGAGCAGGCATTTCAATCAATTGCCCCTCATCCAACGTCACAATGATATTATCATTCAGCAATTGATCCATGATGCCACCCGTCAATTCCATCGAAGAAGTCAATACATCAGGTTCACCAATCGCTTCTATGACAAACGGTGCTGGGTATTGCACGCCATCGACGGTGATGACCGGCCCTGTACAGACGATGTAGGAGTTTCCATGAATGCGCTGGCCATTGATGGAAATGGCTTCAGCTCCGGAAATATACAATTCATTGATCACTTGGAAAACATGGCTTTCGTGAACAATGTAATCGTTCGGATTCACTGAATTGGGATTGTAATCGCCGTCCTGCAACGTCACTTTCAAACCGTTCCCTTGAACTGGCACCAACCCAAGGTACCTCCGCAGTTCTTCGGCTTCGGCTGCGTATTCGGTATAGCGATTTTCTCCATCCGCAAATGATTTTTCAAATTCTTGGACCTTGCCTTGCTTTTCCTGCAATTCTTCACGCAATTCCTTATTGTGTTCCTGCTGCTCGATCAGGTCCTTCCGATACCGTTCTTCCTGTTCAAAAAAGGCTCCACCTGTAAATCCTTCTGTTTCTTTATTGGCATTCGACAAGCTGTAGGAATAAGCCATGATAAAACCAAGAACCAAAAAGACCAGTGAAAAAACGATCGATTTACTGAAGTTTTTGCGGTTACTCTTCTTCGGGTTCTTCATCGTCGGCACCTTCCTTCTCGAGGCCAAAGACATCTTCATAAGAACGGAAGAAAATCCCGACTTCCATATCGATAATGCCTTTCTGCCCTTCTTCCAATTGAGCAATGACAGAAGGATAATAATTAATTTTTTCAGCCAAGGTACTCAAAATGCCGTGGATCTCATTTCCATCGTTCATATATAAAGTTACGTAGTCTGCGTCTTCCTGATCAGGATCCAGTATCACTTGTGAAACTAGTTGAAGAACCTCAGCATCGATTTCCAATAATTGATCTACCAGTTTCTGCCGTTTCTTATCGTCTTCAAAATTCGAATAGATCGGACCGTCTACGACAGTGACCGGCTGATCCAGAGCCAAATTATTGGATAGAACAATCTGGTAGCTGTTGCCACGGTCTAAGTAACCCATTTGAACATATTCAGTCAGCTTGATTTCCACGCCTGTCAGCCATTTTTTCTCGACAGAGGCGTCTTCGATCCACTCGAGTTTTTCCAATTCTTTCGCTACCGCTCCTGCATCGAAAGACCACATCGAATCTCCGACGGCTAATCCACTTGCAGCCTGGTAGCTTTCCTTGTCAAAGAGCACAGCGCCTTCAATGGTAATCGTCTGGATTTCACTGTACTTCGACTGGCTGTATAAAAGTACGGCAAGCAAAGTGAGGAAAATGAACAGCAGCGCCACGAACTTGCGATTGGTTCTTCTTTTCCGGCGCTCGCGGAGCGTCGGGATGCGTTCTTCGATGTCAATCACTTTGTCCATAATTGCTGCCCCTTATCTTTTATTCGTTGGCTTCCGTCATCTGCTGGACTGCGGTAATGAAAGCATCGCCTCGAATTTCAAAACTGTCGTATTGGTCCCAGCTTGCGCATGCAGGAGATAAGAGGATCGTGTCGCCGCTGGCGGAATGATTGATCGCTTTCTCGACCGCGTCATCCATTTTCCCTGCTTGTACGATATGTGCTACACCACAGTCTTCTGCAAAAGCTGTAAAGCGCTGTGCCGTCTCCCCAAACGTAATCAAAGCTTTGACCCGATTCATATAAGGACGGATTTCTTCGAGTGAATGGTTTCGCTCCAAACCTCCAGCCAATAAGATGATATTTTCCGGGAAAGCTTCCAATGCACTTTTCGTCGCTAAGGCATTGGTCGCCTTCGAATCGTTGTAGAATTTGCGTCCTTGCCACTCCACAATAAACTGGGAACGATGCTTAACGCCCGTGAAAGAAGTCAAAACACGTATGATGGTCTCCTTCGTTCCACCCCACAACATAGCTGCAGCGGTTGCCGCCAAAATGTTCTCCAGGTTATGCTGTCCGCCAAGTATAATTTTTGAACGTTCAATCAGCTTTTCGCCTTTCCAGTATATGAAATCACTGTCAGCACTGATGCTTGTCGGCGTCCGTCCTTTTAAAGTGAACGGCACCAACTGCGCTTTGCAGTTTTTGGCATGGTTCACCAACAAAGGCTGATCGGCATTATATATGAAATAATCCTCAGCTGTCTGATTTTCAGTAAGCTTCATTTTTGAAGCTCGATAGTCTTCAATCGTCCCATGATAATCCAGATGCGCTTCGTAAATATTCGTGATAATTGCGATATTCGGGCGGAAAGAATCAGTTCCTTTTAGTTGGAAAGAAGACAATTCGGTCACCACCACATTTTCAGGCTTCGCTTTTTCAGCAACCCCGCTTGCAACTGTGCCGATATTCCCGGCAATCAATGGCTTTTTATTGTCTTGGTTGAGCATATGAAACAACAAAGTGGTCGTTGTCGTTTTGCCGTTAGATCCAGTGATGCCGATAAATGGCGCTTCACTGATCAGATAAGCCAACTCAATTTCAGTCCAAACCGGAATGTTCTTCTCCAGTGCAGATTCAATCAATACATTGGTATAAGGGATACCCGGATTTTTGACAACCAGTTCAAATCCCTCTTCCAGTAAATCTTCAGGATGTCTCCCACAAATAACGGTGACGCCCATATTCAATAACTCTTGCGCTTCCGGATTTTCTTCAAAAGGCTTGGAGTCGTTGACTGTAACAAATGCTCCCAGTTTGTGAAGGATGCGTGCAGCGGTAAATCCGCTTTTCGCAAGACCCAGAACCAAGATTTTTTTATGGTGTAATTGTGGCACCTCTTTCATTTACATTACCTCCAAAAAGACTGCGATTGCCGCGCTGATAAGACCGACTGACCAGAATACGATGACTACTTTCCATTCTGACCATCCGCTTAATTCAAAATGATGGTGGATCGGGCTCATTTTAAAGATTCGTTTCTGGCGCAATTTGAAACTGCCGACCTGCAGAATAACTGAAGCTGTTTCGATAACGAAAACAAGCCCAATCAGCAATAGCAGCAATTCCTGTTTCAACAAAATAGACACCATGGCCAATGCGCCACCCAAAGCCAATGAACCCGTATCTCCCATAAAGACTTTAGCCGGATATTTATTGAAAATCAAAAATCCAAGCAAACCGCCTGTGACGGAAAAAGTAAAGATGGCAATGCCGATTTGGTCTTGATAAATCGCCAATAGGCCAAATGCAGCAAATGCAATTGAAGCTGTGCCGGCCACTAAGCCGTCGAGCCCATCTGTCAAATTGACTGCATTGGAAAACCCGACCAGCCAAAAGACAATGAAAAATACATAGAACCAGGATAATTCCAGTGCGATATCTGTAAATGGAATTGTTACGCCAGTCTCAAAATCGATGCCGTTCAATACCAAGAACGAAATGACTGCGATGACGATTTGTGCGATTAACTTCTGCAATGAAGTCAATCCCAGATTTCTTTTTAAGACTACTTTGATAAAGTCATCCAGGAATCCGATCAATCCATATCCGAAAAGTACAAGCAATAGAATCAGTACTTTGGCATTCAAAAGTTCGGCAAACCAGGCAACCAATAGCACAGTGATGATGATTGAAATTAAGAAAACCAGTCCGCCCATAGTCGGCGTTCCTGTTTTCTTCATATGTGATTCAGGTCCTTCTTCACGGATGCTTTGCCCGAATTTCATCCGTTTCAACAACGGAATGAAAATCGGCATAAGCACGACCGTTAGGATTAAAGCAAGTCCAAGACCCATTATTGTATAAGCGTTCATTTAGAGAGCTCCTTTAAACACGAGATTACTCGGTTGTTTCTTCTGTTTCTGTTTCCGTGGCTTCGGCTTCATCTGTTGTTGCTTCTTCTGTTGTTGCTTCTTCTGTTGTTGCTTCTTCTGTTGTTGCTTCTACTTCTTCTGTTTCCACTGTTGGTGTTTCAGAAGTTTGTGCTTCTGTTTCCGTAGCTTCAGTGTCCGTTTGTGGTTCCTGCTGTTCACTTTCAGCTTCAAAACCTTTTGCAGCCTCTTCTTCAAGCAGCTGCTCGCCATCGTCTTCTTCGGCCGCGTCTTCTTGTGCCTGCGCTGGATAATAAATTTCCGGAGGATGAAGCTCAATTACTACAGGCTCATTATCCTCTACAATTTCGCCTTCCGCAATGCTTTGCGTCAAAACATATCCTTGGCCCGCAATTTCCAATGCTAAGCCGCTTAAGGACTGATAGGCAAGCAGTTCACGTTTTGACCAGCCAGTAAAATCAGGCAACGCCGTTTTACCCGCTGTCTTCAGAATAACTTTGCCGCCTTTCAGTACAGTGTCCTCATTTTCCGGGTACTGAGCCACGACTTCTGACTGGTCACCTGTAACAACGACTTCGACACCAAGCTCAGTCAACTCTTCAGTAGCCTCTGCCACAGATTTGCCTGTATATTCTTCCACAGGCATCGTCGTAGCTTCCGCCATATTTTCTGGCTCAATGTTCAAATACTTCAAGCTATTTTCCATGACAGAAGTAAAGATTTTCGCTACCGGTACAGAACCATATTCATCAGCAGGCACATTCGGCTGCTGGACACCGATATAGATAAGCAGTTCCGGATCATCTGCAGGCGCCATTCCAAGGAACGAGAACAAATAATTGTTTCTGCCTTTCAAATAGCCGCCGCCTTCTTTCGGAACTTGCGCTGTACCCGTCTTCCCGGCAATCGTGTAATCCTGCAATGCAAATCCTCTTGCTGAACCGACTTCGGAAGTCACGGTTGACGCAAGAACTTCCCGTACTTTTTCAGCAGTTTCTGCTGACACAGGCTTCCCGGCTTCTTCCGGCTCACTTTTAACCGTGACTTTTCCAGTATCCTTGTTCTTGATTTGATCGATGACGTACGGTTTCATCATGACGCCGTCATTTGCAATAGCAGAGGCGGCTTGAATCATCTGAATCGGCGTTACTGTCGATCCCTGTCCATATGCTGTCGTCAATTTATTGATTGGGTATTGATCCAGTATTTTACCGGTTGCCTCTTTCGGCAGATCGATGCCGGTCTGTTTGCCAAATCCAAATGCATCCACGTATTTCATAAACGTGTCTGCTCCCATGCGCTCCAATAAATAGGCCATCGATACGTTAGAAGAGCGTTGAATCCCTTCAAGGAAGGAGATGGTTCCCCAACCGCGCCCACCGTTATGGTCACCGATGGTAATGCCTAATAAATTGTAGGTTCCAGAGTTATAGACAGCGTTCGGATCCCATTTGCCTTCTTCTATTGCAGCTGCCAATGTAAACATCTTCATTGGCGATCCTGGTTCAATCGTCAGTTCGATGCTTTCGTTCAGCCAATTGTCCGAAAGCCCTTCGCGTGTATTCGGGTTGAACGTTGGACGTTGTGACATAGCCAGAATTTCACCAGTTTTCGGATCTGCAACTACGGCGATCATTCGCGTCGGATCGTATTCTTCTTGAACTCCAGACATGGCGTCTTCCAGGAAATTCTGCAAGGTTCTGTCTAAAGTCAGCTGAACGTCTGAACCGTCCTCGGCTGGAGTGACTGCCGATTCACTATTAGGCAATAGGAAGCCCCATTTATCCGTATCGAATTCCATTTTTCCGTTCTTGCCGGTCAACACTTCATTGTGAATGGATTCCAGTCCCATCCTCCCAGTAGTCTTGGTTTCGCCATCCTTCAGCTCTTCTTTCATGGCATAACCAATCAGGTGAGACGCAAAGACACCGTTCGGGTATAGCCTTTTCAAATCCCGGACAAACAATAATCCCGGAATATTGGCTTCTTTCATTTCAAGCATCTTTGTGTGGCTGATTTCGCGTCCTGCTGAACCGAATTCCACTTGGTAGCGATCTTTTTCCACGCCTTGTTTCAATGTCTCTAAAATACTTTCTTCAGAAGCATCCAGGTATCCAGCCAATTTTTCGGCTGTTTCTTCCACGTCTACGACATGCCGTGGATCACTGGCTTTTTGCGTTGCTGATTCGTCCAGTACCGCGACAAGTTTGTAAGTGAGTGTGTCTTCAGCAATCACTTCTCCGCTCCGGTCAATGATGCGGCCCCGTTCAGCAGTCAATACTTCTTCCTGGCTGTATTTCGCTGCTGCTCTGGCAGCAAGTTCCTGCCCTTCCACTTCTCCCGTTGCTTGAATCGTCACAATTCTGGTCAATAAAAGGAAAAAGAGCCCTGCAAATAACAAAAATAGCAGAAAGGCTCCTCCTTGAAATCGAAACTTTTTTTTCATTGTCCAGGCACTACCTTTACATTGTGCTCATTTAATTTAAGGCCAAGGTCTTTCGCTTTTGCCCAAATGCGCTCGTATGAAGACAGTTCTTTCACCTGTACGGACAAATCTGAATTTTGCTTCGTCATTTCACTGACTGATTGTTCAATTGTTTGGATTTCTTGTGTGGATGCCTGAATCTTTGATTGATTCTGCAAAATCACCAAGGCGCACAGGATACAGACTGCTACGAAAGTTACATACAGTATTTTTTCACCTTTAGTGATTAAACTCTTTCTTCTTACCGGCTGCCGACTCGGATTTTGAGGAACGGCCGGCTGTTGGATGTAGGTTTCAGTTCTTGCATTCAACGCCATTTGAACACGTCCTTACTCGTTTATTTTTTCTGCAATCCGCAATTTTGCGGATCTTGACCGGTTATTGTGTGCAAGCTCTTCTTCTGTTGGCAGAATCGGTTTTCTTGTAATCAGCTTCAGTATCGGCTCCATCCCGTCTGGAATCACCGGCAAATTCGGCGGCAGTTCCGGGAGGGACGAGGCTTCTTTGAAAATCGCTTTGCAAAGCCGGTCTTCAAGGGAATGGAAGGTGATGACACTGATTCTTCCCCCAATGGCCAATAGATCAATTGCATCCTGCAGCGATGTCTCAGCAGCGCCCAGTTCATCATTTACGGCAATCCGAATCGCTTGAAATACCCGTTTCGCAGGGTGTCCGCCTTTGCGGCGCGCAAAAGCAGGAATACCGTCTTTAATGCATTCGACTAGTTGCCCCGTTGTTTCAATGGGTTGCTTTTCTCGTGCAGCTTCGATTTTGCGGGCTATCTGTTTAGAGAATTTTTCTTCACCGTAGCGGTAGAAAATTCTTACCAAGTCTTCAAAAGACCATTCGTTGACGACGTGATTGGCGCTCAATTCAGCGCTTTGGTCCATTCTCATATCCAGTGGCGCGTCGTTATGGTAGCTGAAACCGCGTTCTGGAGTATCTAATTGCGGGGAAGAAACACCGAGGTCATAAAGAATGCCATCGACTTTTTCCACTCCACGCATTTCCAGCTCTTCTTTTAAAAACTTAAAGTTGGCATGGATGAATGTAATTCTATGTAAGTAATCTTGCAGTTTTTCTTTTGCATGAGCCAGTGCCGTCGCGTCTTGATCAAAGCAATACAAATGACCTTGGTCAGATAATTGCTGAACCAAATATTCGCTGTGGCCTGCGCCGCCCAGCGTACAATCCACATATATGCCGTCAGGACGAACGTTCAGACCATCGACAGTTTCATGCAGTAAAACCGTGGTGTGGTTGAACAATCCATTTCCCCCGTTCATTTTTAAAAGTCAAAATCAGTTAAATTTTCCGCGATTTCGTTAAAGGAATCTTCAGATGCTGCAAAATAGCTTTCCCATGAATCTTTTGCCCATATTTCAAAACGGTTGGACACACCTAAGATGATGCATTCTTTTTCAAGTTTCGCATAAGAAATTAATGTCGTCGGTATATTGACGCGTCCTTGCTTATCAAGTTCCACTTCTGTAGCTCCTGAAAAAAAGAAACGTGTAAAAGCACGAGCGTCTTTTTTGGTGACCGGCAGCTCTTTCAGCTTTTCTTCAATTTTCTGCCATTCGTCCATAGTGTAACCAAATAAGCATTGATCTAGGCCTCGGGTAATGACAAATTGGTCATCCAGCTGCTCACGAAACTTTGCCGGAACGATTAACCGTCCCTTCGCATCAACGCTATGTTGATATTCGCCCATGAACATACCCTTCACCCCACTTATTGTACTAAATGTACCACAATCCCCCACTTGTCACCACTTGTTTTTGAAATATTTCACGTTTGTTACATTAAAATGTCTCAACAAGTTATTTTGACATAAAAAAAGCCTGCGAATGCAGACTTTTTGACAATTATAACCAAATAATTTTATGGTTTTTATCATACTTCAATGGCAATGCCAGAAGATCTTTTACGAGTCCACTTCCGTATTGATTCATATAAATAAACGGGCTATAGATTCGTTCTTGGAACCCACCATTCGGCAGCAACTCGTTTTCAATGGCAGCGTAATGGCCAAACTCAATGCTATTTTGAAGCACCACTTCATCTTCCAGTTTATTCTTCAAAAAACTTAATTGCTTAACGTGCAATTGCAGATTTTTTTCCACAATCGGCGTTAATCCCGTGCTGATGGCAGAGAACTTTTCATGGATCTCTTTGTATGCTTTTTCGACCTGGTCCTGCAGCTCCGCAATCAGGGCCTCGGCTTCCTTTTCACGGATCGATTCCATCAACTCATTTCTTTTGATGGCCACTTGCCGCTCGTTGACCACTGCAGCAAAATCCAAATTGTACTTTTCTAAAAGACGCTGCGTCTGGCGGTTCACTAAAGTCAGGCTTAAGCGCGGCATAACAACCGGCAGTTCCATGCCGAACAATTCGAAAGCGCCTTTGAAAGCTGCCCAATAAGCGATTTCTCCAGGGCCGCCTACAAAAGCCAGCACCGGGAAGACCATTTCCTGCATCAGCGGTCGTGTCACCACATTATTGCTCAGCAGTTCAGGAGTCTTTTCAGCTATATCCAAAAGCTGTTGCTTTGTAAAGCGGATGGCACCGTTGTTCGCAACAAACTCCCCGTCTTGGCGCTCTAGCAGCAAGCGTTCCCCCTTCACTGTAATAAACAAATGGGCTGCGTTTTCTTCGGCTCCGATGACGGCACTATAGCCGTCCTTCGCCAATGATCGCTCAGCGGCTGCAACCGTTTCCGCAATTTCGGCGGATCGTTCAATCATCTGTTTGAAATAAGGAGACTCATAGTTGCGAAGATTTTCATCTGCCGCATCGATATACAATAGTCCTTCTTCTTTGAAAAAATGATCGAGCAGGCATGCGAAGAAATCGGTGAAGGATACGGATTGTTCCAACAAACCGAAAACCAGGCCATGGATTTCTTTGGTATGTTCGGTTTCGGGAAGACTGCGGAAATACTCTTCCAGAAAAGAAGCGATCTTCGGTTTATTCAGCGTGGCAGAAGAAGCGGAATGCTTTCCATATTCAGCGTGCGGAATGTTTAATTTATCCACTCGTCCATTGACTTCTCTGTACAGATGGCTGATTTCAGCCAAATCGTGGTCTTCTCCGGCAATCCAAAATACCGGCACCACTTTGGTGTTCAGCTGCGCAGAAGCCTGTTTGGCCAGAACAATAACCGATATTGCTTTATGTACCGTATATAAGGGACCTGTTAAGAGGCCTGCCTGTTGGCCTGTCACAACCACCGGCGCACCTTCTTCGAAACTCTTCAAATGCCGTTCTGCTGATTCGGACAATCCATTCCGTCCCATGTATTGACGCAAAACGCCTGACAGTTTGATACGATCGACAGAATGGCTTTGAAGCTTCTTCAATCGCCCTTCAAGTGACTGCATTTGCGGATCATATGAAAAATACTGGCGGATGGCCGGTCTGCCATTTACATAATCACTCATCAATTTACTGGCCGGTTCTATATATTGTTCCTCTACCTTCATGAAAAAAAGTCCCCTTTTCCCTTTACATTTAAAATCTACTATATCAAACGCATCTCCTAAAGAAAAAAAATACGCCTGCTAAACTGATTCAATGATGATCATTACCAGTCCGGCCAGCCATACAAGCGCATAAGCGAAAGCCAATAGCAGAAAGCAGGTTCTCCATAATTTCCGGAAAAACGGGATGATTTCAATTTCTTTGGCGGTTCTCCATTCGATGACCAGCAAGACGATCGCCAATACAAGTGCCACGAAATAAACAATCGCAGATACAGAATAGCCCCATAGGAAGTCTACCGACGCAGGTACGGAAAAAAACAGCAAGAAAGTGGTGATATCAGATGCCACACCAAGCGCTTTCCGTTTTTTCTTTCTTAAAAACAAAAAATAAACAAAGATGAAAAGAAGAAAGGGAATATAAAGAAAAATCGTTCCAATTGTATGTAATAGCGTCATTTTTCTACCTCAACAGTTTTTAATAGGTGATAGAAAGCCTTGAATAAAGGCAATTCCAATTTGGAACGATTCAAGACATACAGCATCAATCCTTCAACTTCCATCGGATCGCCTGCCAAGCGATCTGTCAACATTGCCGATGCTCGTTCTGGCTCTGCTGCACAGAATGCAGCCACTTTCTCAATCGGCTGCAGCGATTCAATTTCAGGAAATGCCAGATAAAGTTCGTTGTACAGGTTTCTGAACAATTCATATGCATGTGGATTGGTGATCAATTCACCGTTGCGGATTTTCATCAACGCTGTCAATGGATCGATCAAGCTGCTGAACAGCAAGCTTTCAAAAAGCTGCTCTTCAATCGTCTCCACCCAATTTGTCTGCCAGGCAGAAGATTCAAGAAGCGGCTGAAACTCTTCCATATGGCCTTTTACCAAACCATAGGTGACGTGTGCAGTTTTGTTGAAACTAATTTCCGTATTGCTCAACTTGACGCAATCTGTTTCCAAAACAGCTGCTGCAATATGGCGATGCGACAAAGTTCTGGCTTTTTCCAAAAACAGCATCCCTTGCTGAAGGAAAACAATCCGGTTGCTTGGACAGCGGATTTTCAGAAGCCTTAAAATCGGCTGAAGATCTTCGTACTTCACCGTCAGAAGAATAAAAGCGTCCGGATCGATCTGCTCAATATCCGTGTAGGCTTTTATATACTGCCGGTCCTTACCATGTATGATTCCCTGCTCGTTGATCGACGCAGCTTGTTCTTCATGCTCCGTGACCACTTGTACATCATGGCCCGCTTTTTTCAATAGATAGGCTGGCAGCATTCCGTTGGCTCCAGCTCCGACAATTGCATATTTCATAGAATCACTCCTTACAGTGCCACAGTTTCTTAAAAAAGAAGCCTGCCCATATTAGGCAGACTTCCAATAATAAACTTTATTATACAGGATAAATCGGATGTTTTCGATATGGCAATGGCAAATCTTTTGTTTCATAAAAAGACAGGCGTTGAGAAAGAACCGAACGCAATTGATGCGGCGCAACAATTTCATCAATGATCAATTCAGATGCCAGACGATAAATATCGATTTCCTCTTTGTATTCTTGATGTTTTTGCTGTACGTACTGAAGGCGTTCTTTCGGATCTTCGATGGCTTCAATTTTATTCGAGTAAACGGCATTTACCGCCGCTTCAGGACCCATCACTGCAATTTGCGCTGTCGGCAACGCGATGCAGACATCCGGTTCGAAGGCTGGGCCTGCCATCGCATAGAGACCGGCTCCATAGGCTTTGCGGACAATGACAGAGATTTTCGGCACTGTCGCTGAACTCATTGCGGCGATGAACTTGGCACCATGGCGGATGATGCCGGCACGTTCGACTTTTGTGCCGATCATAAAGCCTGGAACGTCTGCCAGGAACAACAACGGAATCGAGAATGCATCGCAAAGGTTGATGAATTTTGCTCCTTTATCGGCTGAATCACCGAATAGGACTCCCCCTTTAACCTTTGGCTGGTTGGCAAGAATGCCGACCACCTGGCCGTCGATACGTGCAATTCCGGTAATCAATTCCCCAGCGAACAGCTTTTTGATATCAAAAAAGCTGCCTTCATCGACTAATTGATCAATCAGTTCATACATGTCAAACGGCGCATTTTGGTTTTCCGGGATAATTGCTTCCAGCGAACGCCCTGCTTTGGCTGCTTTCGCCTCAATCTTTTCAGGCTTGATGGCAAAATTAGACGGGAAATTCGTTAAATAGCGGCGCGCCTCAGAAATTGCTTCTTCTTCCGTCGACACTAAGACATCGCCGACGCCACTGACGGTGCAGTGCATGCGGGCTCCACCCATTTCTTCTAGCGTCACTTTTTCTCCGATGACTTTTTCCGCCATACGAGGCGATCCCAAATACATCGAGGCATTGCCCTCAACCATGATGACGATATCACAGAAAGCCGGAATATAGGCACCTCCTGCAGCAGATGGACCGAACAATAAGCACACTTGCGGAACCATTCCGGACATTCTCACCTGATTATGAAAAATTTTGCCTGCTCCCCGGCGATTTGGGAACATATCCAGCTGATCTGTGATCCGGGCTCCCGCAGAATCCACCAAATAGAGCATCGGCACTTGCATTTTTTCAGCTGTTTCCTGGATGCGGATGATTTTTTCTACTGTACGCGAGCCCCATGAACCAGCTTTGACAGTTGAATCGTTGGCCATTACACAAACGGTTTCCCCGTTGACTTTCCCAATGGCTGTAATAACGCCATCCGCCGGAAGATCTTCTGCTTCGACATTGGCAAAGCGTCCATCTTCCGCATAGTTCTCGTCATCAAACAATAGCTTCAGACGGTCACGGACAAATAATTTATTGCTTTCTTTCAGTTTATCGTGGTATTTTTGCTGCCCCCCAGCAAAAATCTTCGACAACTTTTGTTCCAAGCGTTCGTTATACCCTGTTGTTTCAGTGGTTTTCGTCATTTCACTGTCCCCTTTGCAATAAAATCGATCATCCCGCTTTAACGGGCAGTAAGACTCCCGCTTCTGCAAGCGGGAGATCCACTGACCGTAAAAGTCCGATTGGATCGGGCCGACAGGATGTCGGTTACATAGGCGTTGCCGCAGGACGCGGCGCGTTTAGCCGATGTTCCGCTTTTTACCAGTGGGGGATGAAGAACCCCCACTGATTGAAGTTTCTCTTTATTCGCCGACCGTCAACAGCAGATCGCCTTCGTTGACAAAGCCGCCAACTTCGACATGAACTTTCTCGACTTTTCCGCCAAATTCAGCTTCTACTGGAATTTCCATTTTCATGGACTCGATTGTCAAAACAGCTTGTCCGGCAGTTACCGCTTCCCCTTCAGCCGCCAATACGTTTAATACCGTTCCTGCCATAGACGCTTTCAATTCTTTCATAATGTGTGTTCCTCCTTTATTTTTTCCATCCATTGCGGCAATACCGCAGTTGCGTAATCACCTGAAATAAATTCTTCTGACCTAATAAATTCCTTAAATAAAGGAATATTGGTTTTTACACCAGTAATTGTAACATGATTGAAAAAAGTCTGTGATTTTGACAAAGCATCAATCCGGTCGGTTCCGCGGATGATAATTTTTGAAATCATCGGATCGTAGAAAGGCGTCACTTGGTTGCCTTCTTCATAACCCGTTTCAATACGTGCGCCTTCTCCCCATTGAAGCTTTTCGAGCTTACCTGGAGATGGGAAAAATGTTTTTGGGTCTTCAGCATACACGCGGTACTCAATGGCGTGGCCTTTTGTCTGTATGCTGTCCTGAGAAGGCAATTCTCCCCCATCAGCTACAGTCAGCTGCCATTCAACAAGATCCAGCCCTGTCACTTCTTCGGTGACAGGATGCTCGACTTGCAAACGCGTATTCATCTCCAGGAAATAAAAGTTATTATCCGGGTCGACGATAAATTCGACGGTTCCCGCATTGGTGTAGTTAACCGCTTTTCCAGCCAGCAGCGCAGCTTCGCAAAGCCGTTCACGGACATCTTGCGGCAAATTCGGCGAAGGCGATTCTTCAATCACTTTCTGGTTGCGGCGCTGGACTGAACAATTCCGTTCGTATAAATGAACAAGATTGCCATGGTGGTCGCCGAAAATCTGAACTTCAATATGGCGGGCGTCAGCAATAAATTTCTCCAAATAAACCACATCGTCTCCAAAATAGGCCTTCGCGCGGTTTTTAACGGAGACAAACTGTTGAGTGAGCGCTTGCTCACTTTCACAGCGCACCATACCGATTCCACCACCGCCTGCACTGGCTTTCAGCATCAATGGATAACCGATAGCTTCAGCTTCCTGCAAAGCTTCTTCAAGTGTCGTCACACCTTCTTCTGTACCAGGGACGACAGGTACAGAAGCCTTGATCATCGTTCTGCGGGATTCAATTTTATCCCCCATCTTTTCGATGATATCGCTTGAAGGTCCGATAAAGACCATCCCGGCTTCTGCCACGCGACGGGCAAAACCGGCATTTTCCGACAGCAGGCCATATCCCGGATGGATGGCGTCCACACCGTGTTTTTTAGCTTCTTCAATAATTTTATCAATTTGCAGGTAAGACTGTACGACCGGATTTGGACCGATCAGTACAGCTTGGGTCGCTTCACTGACGTAAGGCAGATCCCCATCTGCCTCAGAATGAATAGCAACCGTCTCGATGCCGAGTCGTTCGCAAGTCCGAATGATTCGGCGTGCGATTTCTCCCCGGTTCGCGATCAGGATTTTTTTCATATTAGAAATACCCCCTATGTTTTCTCCCTTCTATAGCATATACGAATTTTGTAAGCGATTTCAACTATTCATTAAAATATTTCTTTATAAGTAGATTGAAACTTAAAATTATTTTCTCAAATCGCCAAGCCCGTGTTGTGTGGAGCTACGACCCAGTCTACTCTTCAAGCGCGCCACACCCGGACTTTCTGAAGAATTCCATAAAAAAAGAAACCCCTTCGAAAAGGGATTTCATTTTTTTGTTTTATTGAGGAAGCCATCGACTGCATCATGATGGGCGTCTTTCTCCCATAAAATAGCGCATCTTCTAACTTCCTGTTCCACACGTTCTTTCAAATCGGTCTTCTGCCATTTGCGGATGGACATTTCCTTATAGGCACGATGAACGTCGGGATGGACTTTCTTCATCGATTTGAAAAAGTCAATGATATCTTGGTCACTGCGAATAATAGCTGATGCCCAACCGGACTCTTTTAATTCAGACGCTGTATATACCTTAGCTTCACTGAGCATTTGCAACGCTTTGTCATGCTGCAAGGTTTCCAGAAGATATGTTCCGCCTCCCCAGCCGCTGGTGATGGCTAGCGTGCCTTGGATAAAGCCGCACTTGGCATGATCCCATACAAGCCTGTAATCGCACGCTGTGGCGATTTCACAGCCGCCGCCGACTGCTGCACCATTAACAACTGCCACAACCGGTACAGGCAGTGTTTTGATCGAATAGAGCACTTCGCTCATGCGCTTCAGCATGCCGTATGCCTGTTCTTCCGTTCGAAGGGCATGGAATACCGACAGGTCGCCGCCTGAACAAAAGGCCTGTTTGCCGGCAGCTGTAATGATGACGGCCCGGACAGAAGGATGCTGTGCCTTATCTACCAATTCCTCCAGCCCCATTGTGACTTCATCGTTGATGGCGTTGCGGATATGGGGCCGGTCAATCGTAAATGTCATAATGCCCTCTGTAAAGTTGATTGTATAAGACAATAGAATCCCTCTCTTCTGCCAATTTTTCTGTTGGCGGTTAAATCCGCCACTTGCTTATGTATAGAGAAAAAGGCTATCGAGAGCCATGGCCTCTCAATAGCCTTTCAGCAGCAAATACTGTTTTATTTGCTTGCTACTACTTCTTTCCCTTTGTATGATCCACATGCTTTGCAGACGTGGTGAGCCAATTTACTTTCGCCACAGCTTGGGCAAATTACCATGCCCGGCACTGACAATTTAAAATGTGTACGGCGTTTTCTTTTAGCGGTTTTGGACGTTCTTCTAGCTGGTACAGCCATTGGTGACACCTCCTTACACTAATTCTATTCATCTGACTGATCAAAATACTTTGCTAAATCAGCAAGTCTTGGATCCGGTTTTGGTGGTGCCGCTTCTTTCTCAGCCTCGTACTCTTCGTCTGTTGAATACGACCAATCATTCCCGCCTTTGATGACGGCCTGATCAGCGTCTTCCTTAAACACCTGAATCGGTATTTCCAGCAAAACTAATTCTTCCAGTATCGGCTGAAGATCAATGATCTCAGTTTCTACAGGGTGAACGTCGCTTAGCTTATCCTCTTTGGCATTTTCAGACCAATCGAAGACTTCAACCGAATCAACGTTTATCGGAAACTCAACATCCTCCCAAGTTCTGGCACAAGGCAGCGTAAGCATACCTTCGAGATGGATTTGGCACGTTAATTGTTGCGAACCAATTGTGCAATGTCCTGTAACATGTACAGGTGAAATTTCCCGAATATCGCTATTCCGTGATTTCACTGCATCCAAATGAACCATTTGGTCAATTGGCAGTCCGTCTTTGCGATGCTTTTGAAGCTGTTGAATCGCTATTTTCATAAGTAATCACCTCAAGACAACAAAGTTGATTATATAATGCACAGAAAAAGATGTCAAGAAAAAATCTTGTCACACTATTTCAAACATCGGTATACTATTGTTAATTCTACCAAAGAGGTGAGCAGATTGGAAGCTGTAGGAATTATAGTTGAATACAACCCTTTTCATAACGGACACCTCCATCACGCACAGCAAGCCCGTAAAGAGTCAGGCGCCGACATCGTCATCGCAGCGATGAGCGGACAGTTCCTGCAGCGCGGGGAACCGGCATTCGCCGATAAATGGGCACGCACAGAGATGGCATTGGATGCCGGCATCGATATGGTAATAGAACTTCCCTATGTGTATGCAACGGCTCAGGCCGCAGATTTCGCAAAAGGCGGCATCGCGCTGCTCGATGCCATCGGCTGCTCTTCTTTTTGCTTCGGCAGTGAACAGGGGGCTATTGAGCCATTCTTGAATTCACACCAATTGCTGACTGAACATGCGGTGGAATACCAGCAGCTTATCCATGAAGCTGTCCAGACCGGCATCAGCTACCCCAAAGCACTGAATAACGCCTACTTGTCTTTGGTCGGCAATGGCACGGACTTTGCCGATTTGACGCAGCCGAATAATATTTTAGGTTTTCATTATCTGGAAGCCGCTCAAAAACTAGGTTCTTCCATAACCCCCTTGACCATCCAGCGGATAGGCGCCAATTATCATGACCCGATCCAAGCAGGACTGCCGATTGCCAGTGCCACCGGGATTCGCGATGCATTCTTTAAAGGAGACTCCGTCGAGGAATTATCGGCTTATATGCCAAAAACTTCGATTGCGTCATTAAAGAAAGTGGAAAAAGAATACGGCACCTTCGCCAGCTGGGAACAGTTTTATCCTTTGTTGCGCTTTACAGTTTTGCGGGAAGGGCCGAAAAGGTTGAAGCAGTATGCCGAAGTGACTGAAGGCATCGAAAATTTAATCTACCAGTCCGCCAAAACAGCAGACAGCTTTGAAGCGTTCATTTCACTGATTAAATCAAAACGGTTTACACGGACACGGATCCAACGGATGCTGACGCATATCTACACAGGCTTTACGTGGCAGCTCCTGCGCTCATTTGAAGCTCCGGCTTATATCAGGCTCCTCGGCATGTCAGAAGCCGGGAGAAGCTATCTAAATCTGCAAAAAAAGAATATCAAGCTTCCTGTAGTGAGCCGTGCAGCTGAGCTGGACGACCCGATGGGAAAACTTGATATTCATGCCACTGCGATGTACTTACAAGGTATAGGCTCCACTGAGTTAAAAAAAGAATTCACAACACCGCCGATTTACCGGGGCTGAAGTTCTTCCAAAAATGCCAAGGCATCTTCCACCGTATCGACTGGAACGATTTCCATCGCTGTGCCGATTTTTTCGGCCGTTTCCACAGCGATGGTATAGTTGCTGTCACCGCCGCCTTCCACTGCTGCGTTCGGCGCAAAGAAAATGTCAATGCCTGCAGAATCAGCAGCCATGATTTTTTGATCGATGCCGCCAATTCTGCCTACAGAACCATCACTTTCCATGGTACCGGTGCCGGCGATATCATAGCCTTTAGTAATATCTTCATCCACCAGCTGGTTCAGGATCTCAAGTGTGAACATCAAACCAGCGGAAGGGCCGCCAATGGTATCGGAGTCGATTTTCACTTCAGGCGTTGTCTCGATACTTTTATCTTCAACAAAAGATATCCCGAGGCCGACCCGTTCCGGATCAGTCGGCAGCGGCGCCAATTCGATGGCTGTACTGATTTCGCGGCCATCCCGCTCATAAAGCACTTCCACCTGTTCACCGGCTTTCTTGTCGCTTAAATAATCGATGAACTCCTGCATTTCGCTGAAATTATTGCTATCCACTTCGAGGACTCGGTCCCCAGGCGCTAAAATGCCATCTGCCGCTCCCCCATTTAATACATTCAGGACAAAGACGCCATCGTTGCTGACTTCGTATGGCAACTCCGCCTGCTCAAATGCAATCTGCAACGCATTCACCTGTGAATCGGACATGAGCTTCAACTGACGCACATTGTATTCTTCATCGCTTTCATGAGGGCTTCTGACCTGCTCCGGCGGTATGACCTTGTAGCCATCCTGGAATTTTGCCCAGACATACAAAGCGGGAGTCGCCGTCAGCATGGAAACCGTCATCAGGCTGAGGCTCCCTTCATCGTCTTCGTCGCCTCCTGCGACTTCTACAAGCGGTGACAGCTCGTATGCGCCTCCGGGTCTTGTAATATAGGCATCCAAACGATAAGAAGACAGAAAGACCACCAAAGCCACCACCGCGACGAAAATGAGTAATCGTTTATTTTTCATCCAGTTCTTCCTTTCATCGGCTGAAATCGTTGCTGCCTTAAGCTATCCATAAGAAAAAGCCACGAAAATCGTGACTCACTGAAATTTTGAATGAAGAGCCTTTTCGACCGCTTCGGGTACAAGACCGGTAATGCTGCCTTTGTATTTTGCCACTTCTTTAACAATACTCGAACTGAGGAACGAATATTGGTTGTTGGATACCATGAACAAAGTTTCGATATTTTCATTTAAGAACCGGTTCATGGATGTGATTTGCATTTCGTATTCAAAATCACTGACAGCTCGAAGGCCGCGAATGATAGCGTTTGCTTTTACTTCAACTGAGTAATCAATCAGCAATCCTGAAAAAGAATCCACTTTGACATTCGGAATCGATTGCGTCACTTGCGAAATCAGATCCATACGCTCGTTGACGTCAAATAAAGGATTTTTTGAAGAATTGTTCATAACCACGACTTTCACTTCATCAAAAATAGTGGATGCGCGTTTAATGATATCCAGATGCCCCATTGTTATCGGGTCAAAACTCCCTGGAACTACAGCAATTTTAGTCAATGCGTTCTCCCTCTTCCCCCTGGTAACGGTAAATTGAAATGATGGTGCTCCCGTAAAGTTCTTTTTTATAGCGTTCAAAATACTTAGTGCGATCCGGAAGCTCCACTTCCTTGTCGTGCTCACAAACTATAATCGCATCTTTCGTCACGATTTCCAATTCTCCCGCTTTGTCCATCAAATCATAGGATTTTTTCAAATGATATGGAGGATCCAGGAACAACAACCTCGCCTGTACACCGTTCTTCTTTATGGCCTTGACCGCCCGTTCCGCATCGGCCCGAAATACTTCTGCCTGGTCCGTAAGGCGTGTCTTTTCCAAGTTGCTTTGGATCGTTTCAACCGCTCGGCGGTCCTTGTCTGTAAAAATGACATGGTCAATGCCGCGGCTAAGCGCTTCAATGCCCAGTCCGCCGCTTCCGGCAAACAGGTCCAACGCAACGCCTCCATCAAAAAATGGGCCGATCATATTGAAAATGGATTCTTTCACTTTATCTGTCGTCGGTCTGGTGGAATTGCCAGGCACCGCCTTTAATGGGATCCCTTTAACCGAGCCTGCTACAACACGCATACTATCGCCTCTAACTTAAATGATTTTCTTGATGCATTTTACATGCATAATGGTAAAATGAAGACTGGAAAGGACGTGAAATGATGATACAACGTTTTATCGAACTCGGAGAAGGGTACGGAGATATCTATGAGCTCCGCGAACTCATCACAAGCAATCAACAACGTTTCATGCATGGATTTGTTTTTCTCTCCACCAATCCGCAGGGACAGGATGTACTATCAATTGCTGCTGCATTCAAACCGGCTGCTGAAGGAAACTTTATGCCGATCTATATTTGCCGCGAAGGAATTCCAGTCAATTCCAAGCGGTTGGACGTATTTGAACAAGCGGTTGCTGCACTCGGACATACGCCGATCAAAATGGAAGTTAAACACTCTTCCGTTTATGCAGACAGAAAATTTTTCCACAACCACTTGATTTCCGTTTTAAGATTAAACCATTACATTCCGCCGATGCAATAATTACAAGCCAATCTTGTAATCATATTCTTTTGCTTTATCAGGCTTGGCATTTTCATATTCCGTTTTCAGGAAGGGACGGTATGATTCGAGCACTTGTTTTACATAAGGCAATTTATTTAATTTCGTTTTGGTTGCTTCTATGACATCCTGGTCCATATACAGGACGACGTATTTCAATCTGCGGGAAATATAATGGACATGCCCAAATTTCCGCAGCGATTTAGCTTGTTTCAAATGATGCACATAGACAATGAGGCCTTGGCGATCATGCATAAGTATCCCTCTTTTCTTAGCTTCTAGAATACCATAGGAAAGAAAAAAGCCGCAACCGAATACCGAGAAACTTCCATTGCTTCAGAAGTGTTGATCCGCAGCTGATTGTCCAAGCTTGTTAATAGACTTTTGCAGACAGCTGATTTTTTCACTTGCAGACGCTGAAATTTTTCTGGTTGTTAAAGAGGGATAAAATGACAGTGCACCATTCAATTCGCTATACTGTTTTTATTACAGTATTTCAGGGAGGTAACAACAAGTATGGGTAAAAAGACAAAAATCGGCTTAGCAGCTGCGGCTGTCGGAGCTGCTGCATGGGCAGGCTCTAAAGCATTGGCTAACCCCCAGCAACGGCCCGCAAAAGAAGTTTTGAATTACGAACGCCCAATCGTCCTGGCACATCGGGGCGGCAGCAAATTGGCGCCTGAAAACACTATGGCTGCATTCAATCGCTCAGCTGATCTTGGAGTCCATGGTTTCGAAATCGATATCCGCATGACCAATGATGAAGAAATCCTGGTTTTCCATGATGAATTCATCGACCGGACTACGGATGGGGCTGGCAGAGTTGCAGACATGTCGCTTGACCAGTTGAAGGCTTTCGATCTCGGCTATCATTTTATCGATACCGATGGCAACCATTCTTACCGCGGGAAAAACGAACGGGTTGTATTGTTGCGCGAACTGATTGAAAAATTCCCTCAAATGTTTATCAATATCGACATAAAGGACGATCCTGCAACCTATGAAGGCAGTTTAGTGCCTTCTAAACTATGGCGTCTGATCGATTCACTCGGAGCTCAAGACCGCGTGGTCGTGACTTCTTTCTTCGATGAACAAATTGACCGATTTAATTTATATGCACAAAACCGTGTAGCCATCGGCGCAGGCGAGAATGAAGTCAGAAAAGCTTATACGGCCTACAATAGCCAGTTTGGCCATTTGTATCAGCCGCGGGCAGACGTTTTCCAGATTCCTGTCAAATCCTCTGTGTTCCGGTTGGATTCTCCCCGCTTTATTGCGTTCTTGGAGAGTTTGAATATTCCCGTGCATTACTGGGTCATTGATGAACAGGATGCAATGCGTGCTTTGATAGGCGCAGGAGCCAAAGGCATTATCACCGGACGACCGGATCTAGCTGTGGAAATCATTTCCGACATGGAATAAGAAACCGCATAGAAAAAAGTGCAACGCAAGCGTTGCACTTTTTTTATGGCCTTTGGCTCTAAAAAGCGATCATGCCGAACAAGAACAGCCGCCGCCTGTACCGCAACTTCCTCCACAGGAAGATTCGGATGAGAAAAATGGATTGGTAGAAGGGATTTTTACTGCCTCTGAAACAGATCTTCCGAGGATAAAACTCACTTGGTCCATAAGGTCCTGAAGCTCATTTTCAGCCAAGCGCAGATTGGCCACTTTTTCGTTCAGGTCCAAGCGTCGTTTATCGACTCGGATCTGTTTCATCACCCGTGAGTACTCCGGATGATATTTCCCAAAACGCTGTACTTCTTCATATTGGTCTTTTAATCTGGCGAAAGCCTGGATTTCATCCGCAAGATTTTTATCATTATAGACAGAGGCATAAGCAGCCCGGTAAAGGTCAGCTTGCTCTGATTGTAAGATCATTTGGCCTAACTCATCTGCAAAGTCAGTTATTTCAGCCCATTCATAGGTCATAATCATAGCATTTTCCTCCTTTACGCTTTAATCATAGCAGATATTTTTGAATTTCACTACAGACTTGAAAGGATTGTCATCATGAACCCGATAACACATCAATTGGAGCGTATTCTCGAAAATAGCAGCGCTGAAGATTTAGAAATCCTGACTGATTACATGACAAATTTCGAAAAAAAACAGCAAGGTGAATTTGCTACCTATTTAAGCGCAAGTTTGGACATGACCCGTATTACAGACGACCAAGCTTCTATGGTGTCTATTCCAAATACTCCCCACATCCATAATAACGTAGGGATTCCCCATGGTGGGATTCTGGCAGTGCTGCTCGATACTGCGATGGGCACACTGGCAAACAGCAAATGCGATCCCGGATTTGCAGCTGTAACCACGACGCTGACGATCAACTATCTCACTGTGGCTGATGAAAAGAAAATAAGTGCACAGGCACGTGTAATTCGCAGCGGCAGACATACGATGGTACTTGAAGGAAATATCTTTCAGGAGGATGGAAAACATATTGCGACAGCAACCGGTTCGTTTTTCATCATCCCCAAAAAGGAAAAGCCTGCTATTGCTTCTCAACAGTAGCAGGCTCTTTTTCAAGGAAGGTCTGGGTATAGTACTTGCCGAAAACACCGACTCCCGTTTGGTTGTATTGTTGGCTGAGCAAAGTTTTACGATGGCTGTCCGAATTGGTCCAGCCATGCACTGTCTCCGCTGCATCGTAATAGCGTGTTGCCGTGTTGACAGCCGCTTGCTTAAACACGATATCTGCTTCTTGTAAGCGGGCATGCAGATCTTTGATTTCCATTTCCTCGGAAGAAAAATTCTGCTTAGCCATATCTTCGCTATTCGCTTCAGCGACCTTGTTGGCCACAGGATTGACGGCCAACGGCCTGGTTTGATGATGCAACCGGTAAACATTGACTAAATCGATAATCTGTTTAGCATTCCCTTCATTGATGGATTGCTGAAGCGTTGAAGAGGGTGTTTGGATCGGCAATAACTCACCTGAATACATCATGTCATAAGGCTGGTGGCGAATTAAAGTTTCCGCGTCCATAAAACGGACGGCCTCCAATGATCGGTCGATAGAGTCGATATACAATTGTGCGTAAAGCCCGTCAAATTTGACCAGCAGCCGTTTGTCCAAGTCTTCTGCTGCAATATTGAAGGTATAGGTATTGGTTTCATACTTGATGGTGACTTCATTTTCTATAATAGTGAAACGGTACAGGTCATCCAGGCTTTGTCCAATTTTATAGGGAGCTGCATCTGTTGCCGCTCCAGCCGTATAGACTTGGACAATTTCCCCTTCTTTCACGCCGATCATCGTAAAATGGGCGTATGATGCGTTATATATCCACCAGTCGTATCCGAAGGCAGATGGCTCAATCCGTTCGGGTTCTCCGTATCGCTCAACCCATTTGTCGCTGGACTCCCCGATATAGGTGGAGATGCCTGTGGCCGGCCGGTCGATATCCAGTGATTCATCCACAATATCTTCGTTCGGCAAAGGCTCTACCGTCCGCGGTGCTTCTAGAACATCATTCTCGTTTATAGCAGGATCGAAATAAAATAAGCCGATTAGAACGATCGATAGAAAAATCATAATGCGCAGCAAGTCTTTCAACCGAACAGCCCCTTTGCTATTGTATCAACACTATTATAACAGCCGCCTTTACACTGACACAATCTAGCCATTGCAACAACTCAAATTATGATCTATTATTAAAGGAGCATTTAGTCTTTTTTGTTATAGAGGAGGAGAGATCCTATGTATTTTGAAAATACAGGACTTGAAAACATTCACGTAGATATTGCATTACTTGAAAGCATCATGAACAAACATGGTCTGACAAAAGAAGGACAATGGGATTACGAGCGTGTCACTTATGACCGCAAATTCATCGTACGCGAAGGCACATATTATCTGCGCGTATTCGCTTATGCTACTGACGGAGATGTTGATTCAAACGATGCCACTATGCGCGTCTTGAAGCCGGTACTCGGTAAACATTATTATCCGCATGGTGTTGAATATGGTGAAGACGAAGAGTTCCCAGAACACTTGGTTAAAACTTGTATCGGATTATTAGACTCCATCAAAAAGGATGTTCAATCTTTCGAAATCAACGTATAAAAATTCCGCAGTTCACTATTGAACTGCGGTTTTTTAAACCGATTCATGAATATCCTAATTTCATAAGGAGGACTTGATCAGTGAAGTGGTTGACGAAGAGAACATTAACGACCGCCATCGTCATTGCGGTCTTAATTTTAATTTCCATATACATACTGCCTATTTCCATCCCATTAATTATCGCCTTAATTACGGCTATTTTTTTGGAACCACTTGTTAATTTTATACAAAAAAGGTTTAAATGGCGTAGAAAAACCTCTGTAATTTCTGTTTTCATTCTATTTCTTGTTATTGTTTCCGCTTTGCTTTATTGGACCATCACGCAATTGGTTGGCCAAATTATTCAATTTACGAAAATGGTACCCGAATACATCAACTCCCTATCTGCTATGTGGGATGAGTTTCAACGGTTCTTTTTCCGTTCAACTAGAGATATGCCCGTTGAAGTGGTCTCTTCATTTGAAACTGAACTTGCGGGCATCATGGAAGAAATCCGCAATTGGATTTTGACCATTGTCAATTACGATACCATTTCAAATCTGCTGACAGGCATCCCTTCTTTTCTCGTCAGCTTTATCGTCTTCCTGATCGCGCTCTTTTTGTTCATGTTGGACTTGCCGGATTTGAAAGTCATGCTTTTCAACCGACTGAAAGATTCAACAGCGGAAAAAGTCCGTTTTATGTTTGCACGTTTGAACAAAGTGATTTTCGGTTTCTTAAAAGCACAATTCCTGGTCAGTTGCATTATCTTTATCGTTTCACTGGCAGCTCTGGCGTTTATCGCACCGGAATATGCGATTGTGATGTCCCTGCTGATTTGGCTGATTGATTTCATTCCTATTTTAGGTTCGATCATCGTCCTGACGCCTTGGTTTGCTTACGAATTCATCACCGGTGACATCGTCCAAGGAACCCAATTGGCTATTCTGGCTTTAGTACTTCTGATCATCCGCCGGACTGTAGAACCGAAAGTGATGGGAACTCAAATCGGCCTGTCTCCTTTAGCGACATTAATAGCCATGTTTATCGGGCTTCAGCTTATCGGCTTCCTTGGATTCTTCGTCGGACCGCTGATTGTCATTCTCTTTACTTCAGCTCGCGAAGCAGGCATGATTAAAATTGATTTTAAAGTATAAAAAAAGGAACCCCTCGGGGTTCCTTTTTTTATCCACCTAATATCGCTTTAAATACAGAAGTTGTGTGGCCGCCTTCATAGAAAACATAAAGCAGCAGATAGACCATAACCCCTGTTATCGCAGTGGAGAACCAGATCACACTGGTGATCGGTCCGATTTTACGGTGTTTCGACAGTTGGTTTTTCCAACCCCAATAGATTGTGATCAAGCCCATAACTCCGCCTGTCGTAGCCAAGGTGATATGGAAAATCAAAAAGACTGTGTAAAAGATTTTCAACTCGTCAGGGCCACCAAATGCGGTGTTTCCGACAAAAATCGTTCGAGACATATAGATGATGAAGAAAGTCAATGCCGCAGCACCTGCTCCCACCATCACTTTCTTGTGAGCTTCAATTTTGCGGCGACGAACCAGATTCCAGCCGATCGCCACCAAAATTGCGCTTAATACGATAAAAAATGTACTGATAGTCGGCAGTAGCGGCAAATTCATTTAAGTTATTCTCCTTTAAGCATTGTGTCTGTGGTAAGCCATGTCTTTTCGATCCTGTAAAACTTTTGCAGTGATTTCATCAGCGTTATCGTTTTCATTGCGCAGCCATTCATAGAATACCAACCAGATAAAGACTGTGAAAACGAGCTCTTGAATTATTTTCATTGTAATTCCGCCCGTCCGCTGGTCCTCAATCGTCGACATCGTAGAGAATAACTCAGGCCCTGAAAGGTTCAACTGAGAAAGAGTTCCTGCAGGTACACATAGAGCCATTGCCTGAAGCCAGGCTTCTCCATTCGTATACGTTGCATAGAAAGGTGTATCACTGAAGATGATCAACGCACACGCCGGAGTTACCAATACACTAAGTCCGAATAAGTACGCCAATTTCTTCAAACCGTGGAATTTATGCACGCCCTCCAAATTGTTGACCACTGGCCACCAATACAAAAGCGCTGATGTGAACAATACGATATTAACAGCGCCATGGAGAAGAACATCCTGTTTAACAAAATCAAAAACCATTGGAATGTGATAAAAAGAAAAGGCCATTCCAAACAGGATCAACGCAAGCATCGGTTTTGTTAAAAGGTTAAATAATGGTTTGATGACAGGCAGCTCAGTGAAAGCTTTCCAAATATAACTCGGAATTCCCATAATCAAAAGCGGTGGAACCAATAACAGCAATAATGCCATCTGGACCATGTGCATGGTAAACAAAATATGTCCGTATAAATCCACTGGTGAACCTTTAATAATATAAAGTAAAGCGATGCCTGAAGTAAAAAGCGCAGCTTGTTTTACACTAAGCGGTTGATTTCCTTCAAATTTCCCACGCCACTTTACAGTGACCAAAAAATAGAGAATCGTCACCAGAACGAGGACTGCTAAGTAATACGGACTCCATAAAGCCTGAAACCCGAAAATACTGATTGGCATTGTAATGGGACCTCCTTTTCCTCAAGTACCCTCATTATATAGTGCTCTTCAAACTATATCAATGAACGAACTATGAACAATCCCAAATGCGCAAACCCCTTCTTTTATGGAGAGATGATCAGAGGACCGATTGCCATTTCTTCTTGCACCAACAAACCGGACATCTACTTTTACTATATCAGTGGGAATAGCCTTTATTCTACTCCAGGCTCGTTTTAACGCAGCTTCATGTTCTGAGCTACAAACTTATCCGAAAGACAAAAAACCCCTTTACCTCGAAAGGTAAGGGGGTTTTAAGATATTCTACCACCAAACAATTGTTACTAATGCAAGAATGGTGATGAAAGCTACAAACATTCCACAGAACATGAAGAACGCGACCATGCCGTGCCCTTTTCCGCTCATGTGCATGAAGTAGTAAAGTTGAAGAACGACTTGAATAGCTGCAAGCAAAAGAATAATAGGAACAATCAAGTAAGCTGAGAATCCAGCGGTAACCATTGTAAAAGCAATCAATGTCAAGAAAATCATGATTGCAAATGTGGCTAAATGGCCCCGCATTTCTTCTGCTCTTTTTTTCTTCGTGTATTCGAATTCTGCCTGCGATCTTACATGAATATGTGTATCGTGTGCCATTATCCGATCACTCCCATCAAATAGACGACAGTAAAGATGAATACCCATACGACGTCAATAAAATGCCAGTATAACGAAGCTAAATAGAATTTCGGTGCGTTGTACATATTCAATCCACGTTTTGAGTTGCGCAGCATTAATGCGATAAACCAGCTAAGACCAAATAGTACGTGAGCCCCGTGCGTTCCAACTAATGTATAAAACGCTGAACTGAAAGCACTATTCGTATAGCCGAAGCCCAAATGGACATAATGGTTAAACTCATAGATTTCCAACCCTAGGAAAGTCGCACCAAGCAGGACTGTAATTCCAAGCCAAGCCTGCATTGCTTTGAAATTGTGGTTTTTCATATGGTACATAGCGTAAACACTTGTCAATGATGAGGTCAAAAGAATCATTGTCATTGCAAAAACAAGTGGCAGTTCAAAGAGTCCAGCGGCAGAGAATTCCATGCCGCTTGGCCCTTTATCTTTTAATGCAAGGTAAGTTGCGAAAAGCGAAGCAAACGTTACTGTCTCCGCAGCAAGAAGCAACCAGAAACCAATAAACTTATTTTTCCCCTCCATCGTAGCCGTTTCAGGATGTTCCGGCCATGATTGAGGAGTATATTTTTGATTAATGTCCATCGGTGTTGCCTCCCTTCGCGTCTTCAAGTAATTCTGCTTTAGTAATATGGAAGCCCAGATCATCTTTCAATGAACGCAATAGCATCGAACCGAAAGTGATTCCCAGACCAATAATCAACACTGCCAACGCCCATGGCTTGTCGCCATCGAGGAAGTACAGGGCTCCGAATGAAGCGATGAACATACCAAGTGAAATTACAAATGGAATGATCGAGCCATTCGGCATATGGATATCGCCAAGAGGTTCAGCGAAAATCATACCTTTTTTGTTGCCATCCATTTTTTCGATCCACACTGAATCAAGACCACGAACTAATGGAGTTTGAGCAAAGTTATAGAACGGCGGTGGAGATGCAATTGCCCATTCCAATGTACGGCCATCACCCCATGGGTCATTGCCGACGCGCTCGTTTTTAATAGATGTCAATACTACGTTGACTAAAAGGATAATTACACCGATAGCCATGAATAATGCACCAACAGAACTGATTGCGTTGAATAGATCCCAGCCCTGGTCTGCTCCGAACGTGTAAACACGGCGTGGCATACCCATCAAGCCTAGGAAATGCTGAATGAAGAATGTTAAATGGAATCCGATGAAGAAGAACCAGAACGTCCATTTGCCTAATTTTTCACTAAGCATCGTTCCGAACATTTTCGGCCAGTATAAATGTGTACCTGCCAAAATTGCCAGAACCACCCCACCTACAATTACGTAGTGGAAGTGAGCTACGATAAAGTAAGAGTCATGCAACTGGTAATCCAAAGGAGCGATTGCCTGCATCACCCCTGTAACCCCACCCGCAACGAATGACGGAATGAATGCTACAGCGTAGATCATTGGTACTGAGAAGGAAATATTCCCTCCCCATATCGTTAAGAGCCAGTTGAAGATCTTAATACCGGTTGGGACTGCAATGATCATAGTCGCAAGTGCGAAGACAGCGTTGGCTGTTGGCCCTAAACCGACTGTGAACATGTGGTGAGCCCAAACCATGAATCCGTAGAAACCGATAAGGATTGTTGCGAAAACAAGTGCAGTGTAACCGAATAGGCGTTTACGTGAGAAGATCGCAAAGATTTCGGAGAAAATACCGAAAGCCGGCAAAATCAAGATGTAAACTTCAGGGTGACCGAAGATCCAGAATAAATGCTCCCAAATGATCGTGTTACCGCCCATTTCAACTGCAAAGAAGTTAGCGTCGAACATACGGTCGAAGACCATGAAGAAAAGTCCAACAGTAAGTGGCGGGAATGCCAATAAGATCAACGCAGAAGCAACGAAAGTTGTCCATGTGAACAAAGGCATTCTCATGTAAGTCATACCCGGAGCACGCATGTTGATGATCGTTACCAAGAAGTTAATCCCTGCGATCAGCGTACCAAAACCGGAAATCGTTAATCCCAGTGAATAGAAGTCAATGCCTTTTCCTTCGGATGCAAGGGCTAGAGAAGCATAGTTCGTCCAACCTGCATCTGGTGCTCCTCCCATAAACCATGAAAGGTTAAGGAAAATACCACCAAAGAAGAAAAGCCAGAAACCTAATGAATTCAAGAATGGGAAAGCTACATCACGCGCGCCGATTTGCAAAGGCATAATAGCGTTCATGAAAGCCAGTAAAATCGGCATTGCTGCCAAGAAAATCATGGTAGTACCGTGCATTGTTATAATTTCGTTATATGTTCCAGCACTTAGGAAATCATTCCCTGCTTTAGCCAACTGGACACGGATCAACATCGCTTCCAATCCACCGATCAGGAAGAAAATACCACCTGAGATGAGATAAAGGATTGCGATCTTCTTATGGTCGACCGTTGTCATGAAGTCCCAAATCGTAGCGCCGAAGCCCTTTTTTTGAGCAATAGAACTCACACTGTATACCTCCCTTTTTTAAGCTTTATTTCTACTCTTCGACTGATAAGCCCATCAAATAGGCTGCAAGAGCATCAAGTTCTTGGTCTGTCAATTCGTTGCCCCCGTTTAAAGAAGCGGCATCCGGCATCAAGTTGCCCGGCTTGTATTCTTGTGGATCTGCAATCCAGTTTTTAAGGTTTTCTTCATTGTGTTCTAAGTATCCTGCAACACGGTTGCGGTCGCCGAATGTCGCCATGTTAGGGCCTACTCCAGAAGCAGTGACTGCACCTGAAGTTGCGTGACAAGAAATACAAGCTAATCCGTCTTGTCCGAACAATTCTTCACCTTGCTGAGCAAGAGCGCCTTCGGCAGGAGTTGGTTCAGCCTGCATTGCCGTTACCCATTGGTCAAACTCTTCGCGATCTACAGATTTCACTTTGAAATCCATCAATGCGTGAGAAGGTCCGCAAAGCTCAGCACATTTACCATAGAATACGCCATCTTCAAGTTCTGAAGATTCCTGGTCAAATTCAAGGTAGAAAGTGTTTACGTTTTCAGGGTTAACATCCAATTTACCGCCAATGGATGGAATCCAGAATGAGTGTTTGATATCCGCAGAAATCAAGTTGAAATAAACACGCTCATCAGTCGGTACAACTAACTCTTGTGCAGTTGTAATGCCTTGTTCCGGGTATTCAAATTCCCACCAGTAAAGTTTACCGGTTACGTTGACTGTTAAATGAGTCGAATTGCCATCCTCAGCCTGAACGTCCATAGATGTAACGTCAGCCAAATCGAATGTCGAGTACACTGTCGGAACAGCAAGGATCAAAAGAAGAACAATCGGAACAGCTGTCCAGATAAATTCTAATCTCGCGCTTCCTTCGACTTGTTCTGGGATCATGTCTTCTCCCATTTTAGAACGGCGGAACTTAACAATTGCCAATACGAAGATAATCGACACAACAATAATGACAAACAACATAACGATAGATGATAAAATCAATAAATTAAATTGATCTTGAGCAACTTTGCCTGCTGGTATTAAAGTTGAAATCTCTTCACGTCCGCATCCCGCAAGAAAAACCAGTAATGTGGTCATCAATGCGAAAAGGCGCCATTTTTTAATCCCTTTCATCATAGCTTTTCATACCCCTCTCTCATTTAAATAATTTCTCTTTAGAAATATTGATCAGACAAAGACAGCGAAAATAATCATTGAAACAAATAAAATGGTCATATAGTTCAATGAATAGATAAACATTGTCTTCGCCCATTTCAAATCATCAGTCACTTTAAAACCGCGAATAGCCAATACAAGCCAGCCGATATTCAAAAGTGTAGCTAAGATGATGAAGCCTGTCCCGAGTTCCATTAATAGGAATGGCAGAGGGAAAAGCATTACAACCCATGCAAGCATCGATTTTTTTGTTCGGTGAAAACCCTTAACTACCGGTAGCATAGGAATATTCGCTGCCCGATACTCTTCTGTCCGTTTCATAGCCAGTGCATAAAAATGCGGTGGCTGCCAAATGAACATGATTAGGAATAACGCCCAAGCGCCTGCGCCCAGTGATGGTTCTACAGCTGCCCATCCGATAAGTGGCGGAATCGCACCAGAGATACTCCCCACGATCGTGTTGCTGACATGCCGTCTTTTTGACCACATGGAATATAAGACGACATACGCTAAAACTCCGGCAATTCCCAATATACCAGCTGATACAGAAGCGGAAAACAAAAATATTTCGCCTATAACGATGAAAGAAACAGCGAGTGCCAATACAGCAGATGGCTTAAATCTTCCTGTCACTGTCGGACGTGCTTTCTTACTTTCCATTAACGGGTCTATATCCGTATCGATGTAGTTGTTCATGGCTGCAGAACCCGCAATGATCAGTGCAGAACCGACTATTGTATAGACGAGGATATTCAGCTCACTCAGAAAATGTCTGTCAGAGAACTGGAAGGCGAGCCACAATCCTGTAAAAACAGTAATTAAATTAGAATTCACAATTCCAATTTTTATAAGTGCCAAGAAGTCTTTCAGAAATGTGGACGCTTCCGGAGCTTCGTTCGCCTCTGCAGACATTGCCCGGCCGTTTGACATATAATTCCCCTCCTTTCAAAGTTGTAAGCATATTCCGCTAACCATAACTATATCTAAATTCCAGTTGTTTTTCTACATATAACTGAAATTTCCTGATAAAAGAGATGATTTTCACGCAAATGGTCTCACAAATATCCATCTCCTATCATACATGAACGGCCTCACTATTTTAAGATAGAAAAATAATAGTTTTTGAACAGTTTGTGAAGCTCCAATTATTATGTCCAAATCTTGAAAGTTTCTACTATTGCTGATTTCTCGTTGTGTTTTAAAGAAACTTTCGCTATTATCGAGTATGCAGGTAAATGAATCTTGAAAAGTTTTCTATAGAAAAAAGTAGGTGGTATTTTGCAGCAAAATAGATATATTAAATGGTTTGCCGTTGCGGCTACCATAGGCATGCTGTTTATTCTTCTGGGCGGCGCCCTGGTCACTAAGACTGACAGTGGTTTAGGCTGCGGACGAAACTGGCCAGACTGTAATGGCAAGCTGATCCCGGATAATATTACAGCTGAAGTATTGATTGAATTTTCGCACCGCCTTGTTACCGGGGTCGTCGGTATCCTGATAGTCATTTTAGCAGTATGGGCCTGGAGAAAATTCGGCCATGTACGAGAAACAAAATTTTTGGCAATTATGGCCGTTTTCTTTTTAGTTCTGCAGGCATTGATTGGTGCAGCACAAGTTCTTTGGGGACAAGGTGATTTCATCTTAGCTCTTCACTTTGGCATCTCCCTGCTATCGTTTGCTTCCATCTTATTATTGACGCTGCTGATCTTTGAAGTGGATCGGAAGTTTGACGCTGATCGTTTGCAGATCGGCAAAAAATTGCGCTTCCATACAATAGGCGTTACGTTATACTCCTACATCGTAGTCTATACGGGCGCTTTAGTACGCCATACCGAATCCAGTTTGATCTGCGCGGATTGGCCACTATGCCGAAACGATGACTTTGCATTGCCCAGCAATATGTACGAATGGGTCCAAATGGGCCATCGCGCTGCAGCCGGCTTAATCGTCATCTGGCTCGGTTACATTGCTTGGCACGCATTCAAGCAATACAAAGACCAGCGTGTCATCTATTGGGGTTGGATTATCGCTTTCATCATCGTCCTTCTTCAAGCGACCACCGGCATGCTCGTTGTTTTGACAAAGCTGAATTTGTTTGTGGCACTTCTTCACTCGCTGCTCATCTCTATGCTTTTCGGTTTATTGTGTTATATGGTGCTGCTCGTTTCACGCAGCCGAATTAAAAAGTAAAAATAAAAAAATGGCTGGCGCTTTGGCGCCAGCCATTTTTTTATTTTTTCTCCATTTCAATCAATAGGTCGCCTGTAGAAATGCCATCACTGGCCACTACATGGATATCTTGAATGGTTCCATCAAACGGAGCCTGAACAGTCGTTTCCATCTTCATTGCTTCAGTTACCAGCAAGTGATCTCCACGTTTCACCTTAGTGCCTTTTTCCGTTAGGACTTTTAATACTGTCCCCGGCATAGTCGCCGCAATATGGCTTTCATTGGTCGGGTCTGCTTTCGGTTTAGCGGTACTGTCCGTTTCCACCGTCATGTCCTGAATGCTGACTTCACGTGGTTGGCCGTTCAATTCGAAATAGATGATGCGCGTTCCATCTTTTTGCGGTTCGCCAATTGATACCATCTTGATCATCAATGTCTTGCCTTTTTCAATTTCCACTTCAATTTCTTCCCCTAATCTCATCCCATACAAGAATGTCAGAGTGTCGAGAACAGAAACATTGCCGAACTGGATATTGGTAGCTGTATACTCCTCAAACACCTTCGGATAAAGCGCGTAAGCCAATACTTCATGGCTTGTAACCGGACGCTCCAACTTATCGTAAAGAGTTCTTTTGATTTCATCGAAATCAGCAGGATCCAGCAATTCACCAGGGCGAACCGTAATCGGTTGGCGCTCTTTCAAAATAACTTTCTGAAGCTCTTCAGGGAATCCGCCATGAGGCTGTCCGATATATCCTTCAAAGAATTCGATGACTGATTCAGGGAAATCGATTGTTTGCCCTTTTGAGATGACAGTCTCTTCATCCAACTCATTTTGAACCATGAACAAAGCCATGTCTCCCACCACTTTAGAAGAAGGCGTTACTTTTACGACATCCCCGAACAGCAGGTTGACGCGTGAGTACATGGTTTTGACTTCTTCCCAGCGCAATCCAAGCCCTACTGCTTTTGCTTGCTGCTGGAGATTGCTGTACTGTCCGCCTGGCATTTCATGCTCATAGACTTCTGCATGCGGACTGTTCATGCCGCTTTCAAAGTCTACATAGTATTTGCGGACATCTTCCCAGTAATGGGACAATTTTTCGATTCCTTTAATATCTGCTCTGACTTCACGCCCGCTGCCGCTTGTTGCGTAATAAAGTGAATTGGCGCTTGGCTGTGACGTCAGTCCTGCCATCGATCCAAGTGCGGTATCTACGATGTCCACGCCTGCTTCGATGGCTTTAGAGTACAAATAGATGCCGTTGCCGCTTGTATCATGTGTATGAAGATGGATCGGCAATGAAACCGTATCTTTTAATTCGGATACTAAGCGATACGCTGCTTCCGGTTTCAAAAGACCCGCCATATCTTTAATGGCCAGAATATGGGCGCCCGCTGCTTCCAGTTCCTTGGCCATGTCCTTGTAGTATTGAACCGTGTACTTGTCACGGCTTGGATCCAGGATGTCTCCTGTGTAGCAAATCGCCGCTTCAGCGATCTTGCCGGATTGGCGGACTTCGTCAATCGCCACTTCCATTCCTTTGATCCAGTTCAAGCTATCGAAGATGCGGAATACATCGATTCCTGCATCACCGGACTTGCGGACAAATTCGCGAATGACATTATCCGGATAGTTTTTGTATCCGACGGCATTGGCCCCGCGGAACAGCATCTGGAACAACACATTCGGAATTTCCTGGCGCAGTTTAATCAGGCGAGCCCATGGATCTTCTTTGAGGAATCTGTAGGATACGTCAAAAGTGGCGCCTCCCCACATTTCCAGTGAAAACAGGTCATTCTGCAACTGAGAAGTTTCTTTGGCGATTTCAAATAAATCATGCGAACGGACGCGCGTTGCCAATAACGATTGGTGGGCATCACGGAATGTTGTATCCGTCAACAGGACATCTTTTTGCTCATGTATCCATTTTGTCAATCCGTCAGCACCCTGCTGATCGAAAATCTGCTTTGTCCCGCTCGGTGCCGGAGCTAATAGATCCACTTCCGGTTTGCGCGGCGCTGCATGAATCGGTTTGTTTTTCTTCTCGATCCCTGGGAAACCGTTGACGGTCACATTGCCGATATAGCTCAATAACTTCGTACCGCGATCCTGCCTTACCGGGAAGATGAACAATTCCGGTGTGCTGTCGATAAAGCTTGTATCAAAGTCACCTTTGATGAAATTTTTATGCTTGACGACATTTTCCAGGAACGGGATGTTCGTTTTGATTCCCCGGATACGGAATTCCTGAAGGTTGCGGTCCATTTTACCGGCAGCTTCCTTGAACGTTACGGCCCATGTAGATACTTTCACCAAAAGTGAATCGTAATAAGGTGAAATAACAGCACCCTGGAAGCCGTTTCCTGCATCCAGACGGACACCGAATCCTCCACCAGAACGATAAACCATCAATTTCCCGGCATCGGGCATAAAATCGTTTAATGGATCTTCTGTTGTTACACGGGATTGGATCGCGTAACCGAATAACGGAATATCCTTTTGCTGTGGAATACCCACTTCTTCACTATGGATCATATGCCCTCTGGCAATATGGATCTGTGCATGGACAATGTCGATTCCTGTGATCATTTCTGTAATTGTATGTTCCACCTGAATGCGCGGATTCACTTCAATAAAGTAAAATTCATCGTTTGCTACAAGGAATTCGACAGTTCCCGCATTTATGTAGTCAATGTTTTTCATCAGTTTAACTGCAGCATCACAAATCTCATTACGCAATTCGTTGCTGATTGAATTGGAAGGAGCGATTTCTACGACTTTTTGGTGGCGGCGCTGAATTGAACAATCTCTTTCATACAAATGAACGACATTGCCTTCTGTATCGCCTAGTATTTGAACTTCGATATGTTTTGGCTTCTCAACAAACTTTTCAACGTACATTTCATCCGATCCAAAAGCCGCTTTCGCTTCGGACTTTGCGCGTTCATATGAAGATGCCAGCTCTTCCTGCGTTCTGACGATGCGCATTCCGCGTCCTCCACCGCCAAGAGAAGCTTTGATCATTAACGGAAACCCAGCTGTTTTACTGAATTCTTCAACTTCCTGCAACGATTCGACAGGGCCGTCTGTGCCCGGAATTACCGGAATGCCTGCAGCGATTGCTTGAGAACGCGCTTTCACTTTGTCGCCAAACATATCCAGATGACGGGAAGTCGGACCGATAAAGACAA
Source organism: Planococcus beijingensis (assembly GCF_016820615.1). Lineage (NCBI taxonomy): Bacteria > Bacillati > Bacillota > Bacilli > Caryophanales > Caryophanaceae > Planococcus > Planococcus beijingensis. The sequence continues at coordinate 782,319 of NZ_JADHDZ010000001.1, read as the reverse complement.
TGCCTTCTTCTTCACAGCGTCTTGCAAAATGGACGTTTTCCGACAAGAAACCATATCCTGGGTGAATTGCATCCACGTCGGAATCTTTTGCGATGCGAATGATATCTTCAATATCCAAGTAAGCATCAATCGGCTTTTTGCCTTTACCCACTAAATAGGATTCATCTGCTTTGTAGCGATGATACGAACCGCTGTCTTCCTGTGAGTAAATCGCAACAGTTTGAATTTTCAGTTCTGTACAAGCGCGGAAAACCCGAATAGCGATTTCTCCGCGGTTTGCTACCAAGATCTTGTTAATCTCCTTCACACCACAGCACACCCTTTACTTTTTCGTTTTTTCGTATTTATTGAACATGGAAACATTCATTAATACTCCCATAGCTAAAGATAACAAAATTACCGAGGTTCCGCCATAGCTTATAAAAGGAAGTGTGACTCCAGTTAACGGAATTATGCCCGTCAAGCCACCTAAATTAACGAAAGATTGTATTCCGATCATGCTGGCAACACCCGCTGCAAGCATTCTTGCCAACGGATCATGCGTGGTCATGGCAATCCAAAGCCCCCGCAAAACAATGAAAGCCAGTCCGCCTAAAACGAAAACGACACCCAGGACTCCCAGTTCTTCAGCAATGACAGACATGATGAAATCCGTATGCGGTTCCGGAAGATAGCCAAGCTTCTGTATGGATTGGCCGAGTCCCAGCCCGCTTAATCCACCGGATCCGATAGCCAGATACCCATTGACTATTTGAAAGCCAAAGCCCAGCTCATCAGAAAACGGATTAAAGAATGCATCTAAACGGCCAAGGCGTTTCTCGGTAAAAATCATGTCTCCAGCAAATAGCATGAAAGGCACAATAATGATTGATGCTGCAGCGATAAAAACACCAGCCAGACGGATAAAGGGTTTTAACCGAACCCCACTTGCCGACATGACTGCTAAACCAACTGACCCGATAATCAACATCGAACCAAGATCCGGTTCAAGAAATACCAAAAATAAGACGAGCGTCAAAATAATAACCGGTGGAATGATGGATTCATTCAGCTTGTTGATGGTTCCTTTATTGTATTTGTTTGAAAAAACACCAGCCAAGTACAAGATGATGCCGACTTTCGCCACTTCAGACGGCTGGATATTGGCAAATCCGAGGCTGATCCAACTTTTTGCCCCACCTGCTGCAAATCCAATAAAATGAACAGCTATCAATCCGGCAAAAACAACAGTTAAAATCGTCACCATCATCCAGCGTTTTTTAAAATGCTTGTATGGAAAGATTGCGGCCACTACAAAGACCGGGAATGCGATGGCTAAGTTGATTAATTGCTGTATGTAAAAACGATCGGGCGCTGAACCGTAATAGTTGACCGACCAGGCCATACTTGAACTGTAGATCATGATCAATCCGAATAAGGTCAGTGCTAAGTATGCGAAAAATAATGGGTAGTCGAAGAATTTTGCGTATTTCTTGATGTAAGATTTCATTTTTATACCTCTTTTAATTTGATAGTTTTAATGGCAAAAGCGCAAGCGGCCTACACTCACTTCGCTTGCGGCTTTCGCAGTGCTGAATGATTATACTTCTTAAATTGTAAAAAAACTCAAACAGCGTTCGTTTGAGTTTTAGATCATTTATTTGTATACGCTTCATGCAGAATGGAAAGTTTCTTCTCCAGCGTATCCATTAAATTTTTTCCAGCCTCACGTTCAATGAGCCCCAGCTTTACCGCAAAATCAATTTCGCGTGAAAGACCGAACATTTGGGTGTCAAGCACCTCTTCGTATAAAGGACAAGATGGCAATGTCAAATGGTCCATTTGCACCTTAATCAGCTGCTCGATTTTTTCTGCATCAGCTTTGAGGAGTTCTAAAGCCTTCAGATGGTATGTTTGTTCTTCTGTATGTTCCATGAGGACTCCCCCATTTTATGAGTTTTCTTCTCTATTTTCCTGTTTAAAGTGTATCTTTTAAGGAGGGAAAATGCAAGCCTCTATAAAGAAAGAGATGAATCCCTTTGGCAACTTGACACAAAAAGGTATACTGTTAAGAGAATGAATATTTTAATGGAGGGTTTACCCATGGAATTTATCGTACCTTTTAAAGGTGAAGTGAAGTTCAAACTAGTATTAGATCCCACTGTCTGGATTTTTGATGACCGTAAATTGAATCTGGAGACGTATTTTCAGGAAGAGCGGATAGAGAAAGACGAACTTGAAGAGTATAAACGCGGAATGGGCGAGCATTGGTCCCGTGAAATCATGGAAGGCAATACCGTTCCGCCTACCTTGAATTCAGAAAAATCGTATAAGAGCAAAGAAAAGAAAGAGATGCTGACAGGTACGTTCGGTATCGCGTTCAAGCCATTCCTATTAAATGCAGAACCATTTGAACACACTAAGCGCGTTGTTTTCGAAACGGCGAATGGAGAGTTCGAATTCCCGATTGAACATGCCCAACAGCTGATTTTCAAATTCAGTGAAAAAGGACAGCCTCTAAGAGAAAACGGCCCTGTCCATGTGTTGCTTCCGGATGGCTCCAATCAGGATAATCCGATTACCGATATCCAAGCCATCCGATTCGAATAGGAGTGATAGACCATGCGTGTCCAATGCGTAATCTGCGATAAAATTGAAGAATTAGTGGATGATACCTTACAGGCCAAGCGCTTGCGCAACCGGCCCATCCACACTCATATGTGCAATGAATGCCATGACCGGATCACCGAAAGGACCAAAGAACGCCTGGCGACCGGTTCCTTCCGCTTTTACCGCAGCTCCCGCAGTATTGAGGATGACTTCTGATGAAGCTCTTAAAAGGTCTCTGGATCGGTTTTTGGAGCGGGTTGATATTGGGGCTTCTGCTGAAATGGATTCAATCTGTCACTGGCGAACAAGTATATACCCTTTTACTGAATGTTGATTTTATCCCGTTGATCGGCGATGTGCAATGGTCTGAGATAACTGAATTCATTTTCCACTTGCTCATTTCACTTATCATTGGCGTTGTTTATGTCTATTTGGCCAAAAGACGCAAGTATCCATTCGGCCAACTAGTGCTGATCAGCCTGTTCCTGTCCGTGCCTTTTCCGTTTCTCTATTTCTTGTTATCCTGGCTGGCAGTCGAAGCTGATGTGCCTGCAGCGACTGATTGGGGAGCGTTTCTTTATTGGCTATTCGGACATCTTACTTATGCTTTATTATTGCCCATCCTTTACAAAACCTTTGAACGCAAAAACGCTGTATCTCAATGAGATACAGCGTTTTCGCGTTTTTCGCGCCATAGGCGGATTTTATAAAGGATCAGAATAAGCGCCGCAATGACTAGCCCCTCCACAATCGGCAGGAAGAAGGCTAAGAAAGTTAGCCCCAATCCTCCGACCGCAAGAAACAGGCCGATTACTACGTTTTTTCCAATTGATAGCTTTTTAGCAAACCCCAATTTATAAACAAATGCCGAAAGCAGGAAGATGACTGCAAAAAGTGCATATCCTGCAGCTTCGAAACTTGGCAGACTTTGGTATAGAATTCGGGCTACCGGATACATATTGTCATAGACAAAAGCTTGATCGTCCACGGATTATACATCCTTCCATTCCACTTATTCTTCGATGGCAACTTTCTTCTTCTTAGCCATACGCTCACGTTCAGCTTTATCAAGAATTTTTTTGCGCAAACGAATCGTTTGTGGTGTAATTTCACATAACTCATCATCATTCAAGTATTCAAGTGCTTCTTCAAGACTCATCAAACGTGCTTTTTTCATCGTTGTCGTTTGGTCTTTGTTGGCTGAACGGATGTTCGTTGCAGCTTTGATTTTTACAATGTTCACTGTCAGGTCACTATCGCGGTTATGTTCTCCAACGATCATGCCTTCATAGATTTCAGCACCGACTTCAACAAATGCAGTACCGCGGTCTTCGATGCCCATCAAGCCGTAAGTCGAAACTTTACCGCGCTCCATAGATACCAATACACCTTGGCGACGTCCGCCAACACGGCCAGAAGCAACTGGCTGGTAGCTGTCGAATGTATGGTTGATGATTCCGTATCCGCGAGTCTGTGTAAGGAATTCAGTTGTGTAACCGATCAATCCACGAGCCGGTACGTTAAACACCAAACGGACTTGTCCGCTTCCGTTATTGACCATATCCAGCATTTCGCCTTTACGTTCGCCTAATGATTCAATGATTGCACCTGTATATTCTTCAGGAACATCCACTTGAACGCGTTCAACAGGTTCGCAGCGAACTCCGTCTACCATGCGGACGATAACTTCTGGTTTTGAAACTTGAAGTTCAAATCCTTCACGGCGCATATTTTCGATCAAGATCGACAAATGCAGCTCTCCGCGTCCAGATACAATCCATGCATCCGGTGAATCTGTAGGTTCTACACGCAATGATACATCAGTCTGCAATTGAGCATCCAAACGTTCCTGAATTTTTCTTGAAGTAATCCATTTACCTTCTTTACCTGCAAATGGGCTGTTGTTAACTAGGAAAGTCATTTGCAAAGTAGGTTCATCGATGCGCAGGATCGGCAATGCTTCCTGATGATCCTGTGGACAAACAGTTTCCCCAACGTTGATGTCTTCCATACCAGAGATGGCAATCAGATCGCCAGCTTCCGCTTTTTCGATTTCCACCCGTTTAAGGCCCATGAAACCGTGCATTTTCGTCACACGGAAGTTTTTGAATGACCCGTCAAGTTTCATTAAAGAAACCGATTGGCCAACTTCGATTGTTCCGCGGAATACGCGGCCGATTCCGATACGTCCAACATAATCGCTGTAATCAAGAAGAGCTACCTGGAATTGAAGTGGCTCATCTCTGTTATCGATTGGCGCTGGGACGTGTTCCAGGATCGCATCATAAATGACCTGCATGTTTTCTTCCTGATCAGCAGGATTTGAAGAAAGACTTGCTGTGCCGTTCATGCCTGATGCAAAGATAACCGGGAATTCCAATTGATCGTCATTGGCTTCAAGTTCAATGAACAATTCGATGACTTCGTCAACCACTTCTTCAGGACGTGCAAAGTCACGGTCAATTTTGTTTACAACAACGATTGGTTTCAGGTTTTGTTCCAATGCTTTTTTCAGAACGAAGCGTGTCTGTGGCATACAGCCTTCATACGCATCTACTACTAATAGAACACCATCAACCATTTTCATGATACGTTCAACTTCTCCGCCGAAATCAGCGTGTCCAGGAGTATCCAAAATGTTGATTTTAGAATCTTTGTATTGGATTGCAGTATTTTTCGCAAGAATTGTAATTCCGCGTTCTCTTTCGATATCGCCAGAATCCATCGCACGTTCTTCAACGTGTTCGTTTGAACGGAAAGTTCCGGATTGTTGTAGAAGCTGATCCACTAGAGTTGTTTTACCATGGTCAACGTGGGCAATAATTGCAATGTTTCTTAGGTCGTTACGTAATTTAGTCATAATTTCACTCCAATATTCTTTTTTCATGCCTATAACTGTGCTAGTATAGCACATATAGGTGTAAAACCCTAAGATTTTATTTCAGGCTATATGCTACAGGAGGAAAATCGCTTGATCGGCTTATTGAAAAACGTAAAATGGGTATTTGTCTTTTATTCTATTGCAGCATTGCTGGCGATGGCAGGAATCGGCTTAGCTGTAGGCCTGCGCAGCGTTTTGGGTATTTTCGCAGCAATTTTGGTGCTTTGCCTGATCATGGGCATGGGCTTTAAGAAAAAGAAAGAGATGCGGGAAGCCGGATTACTGTAATTATAAAAAAAGATGCGGAATTCCGCATCTTTTTTTACTTGAGTCGGATGTATTTTTTCAACAGTTCCTGGTGGATGGCTGGATTAGCTGCAATAAATGTATCCTGCTTCAATAGATTTGCAGGTTCCCCTTTAAAGTTCGTCGTTACCGCCCCAACTTCCTGGGCTATGACCATGCCACCGGCGATGTCCCACGGCGATAGCCTCATCGAGATATAAGCATCAACCCGTCCGCTTGCCAAATAAGCAAGCTCTAGAGCCGCGGAGCCATAAGAACGCATGCCTCGTACGTCACGGATCAATTGAAGAGTTCCTTCATGGTCAAGATAACGGTTCGGCACTGCCCATGTTGCATTCATAGCAACAATCGATTCAGCAATCACCGTCTCCATAAGCGGCCGCATCTGTTCATCATTATAATAGGCTCCTCTTCCTTTAACTCCGTGGTATAAATCATCATTGACAACATCATAGATATAACCTAATTGGCCAACTCCATCTTTGAAGATTCCCAACGAAATAGCAAAGTTGCGTTTTTGATGAACAAAATTCATTGTGCCGTCAATCGGATCTAACATCCAAATGACCCCTTCCGAAGTTTGGATATCGTCTCCAAATCCTTCTTCCCCAAAAATTCGGTGGCCCGGAAAATCACGCCGGATGCGGCCGATGAAAAATTGTTCAATTTCTTTATCGATATTCGTCACCAAATCATTGGCATTCGATTTTGATTCAATGGTGATATCCGTTAAGAAAGAATTGCGGATGCGATGCCCCGCCTCTTTGATCAATGACTTTATGTACAAATCCATTGCATGCAAATCCATATGTGTATCCCCTTTCCTCTTTGTTTCAGTATAACGAAAAAGGCATCTGCTGTCTTACTTCAGCAGATGCCTTTAATGTATAGACGTATTAGAGCGCATGAAGGGCCTCCAGTTCCACGTGAATCTCTTGAAGCCGCTGCTTGCTTTTCGACATTTGTTGATCGTCTTTTTGCTGCATCGCATCGTATAAAGAAGCAAGTTCATAATCAAGTTCCAGTTTCAGCACATGTACGTATTCCTTCTCTACATCCGCTTTGCGGATTATCTGAATCATCTGTTTCATAATGAGCACCCCTTTCTCATCATACTCCGAAAATTCTGACTAATCTTGTTACAATTATTATAATACCACTTTCTTCTAATGAAATCCATTGGCAGAAACGTATTTATATTCTTTTTTCCCAAACTTCGTTAAAATGAAACCTGATTACCTAATTTTAAGGAGGATATTTACTTGACGTCTTATTGGAATGAGCAAGATTTCGATGTTTTCACTACTCCTGGCCTAGATGCCAGGATGTCTGCATTAACTGAATATGTCCGTCCGAAGTTCGAGGAACTAGGAACTGAATTTTCTTCTTTCTTCTCTGGAAAAACAGGAAATGAGTTTTTCCCGCACGTGGCAAAGCATATGAGAAGAACCGTAAATCCGCCAAATGACAGCTGGGTTGCGTTCGCTCCTTATAAAAGAGGCTACAAAGCGGTCCCGCATTTCCAAATCGGCATGTGGGAAAGCCATGTGTTCGTCATTCTGGCGGTCATCTATGAAGCGCCCAATAAAGCGATCATGGCTGAAAACCTATTGCATTCTGATGCCCTTGCACAGCTATCGGATGACTTTGTAGCCTCTGGCGACCATATGAAAGCCCAATCCGATGCGCTGATCGAATTAGGTGAAGAAGGCATTGAGAAATTACTGACCCGACTTCGCGATGTCAAAAAAGGCGAATTTGTGATTGGCCGCCATTTAACTCGAAAACAGGCGGATTCCATGAACAAACAGCAGTTTTTCCAATTTGCCGAAGAAACTTTCGAGGCATTGCTTCCGGTTTACAATACCCTGCTACAAAAATCAAAAGAACCTGTCAGCCGTTAAAGCTGAAGGTTCTTTTTTTCATTTTATTTCGTTTTAATTTTGATGACTCCATCGCCGCTTCCTGCTTTCATCTCCTTGATGACAGGGAAACTGGCATAGCCGCTTTCTTCTTCAAATTCACGGAAGTATGTCTTTTCTTCCGAAATCGCAGGAACCACCTGCTTGAATTTGCGGTAACGCGTCAGCAGCTCCTGCCTGTTGATGCCTTTTTCATAAGCCATTTCGATTCCTTCAAAAAAGCTAACGACATCAATGATTTCTTCGGTTGACCATTCAATTGAAAATGGATAGGAATAATCCATAGTTAATCCCTCTTTTCATTCAGTGATTGACCATTTCTTTCGTATTTCTCCAGCTTGTTTGACCATGCCATCAATCAATTCCCGGACTGACGGAACATCTTTGATCAGGCCTGTAACTTGCCCTGCCCAGCCAAAGCCCTGGTCCTTTTCCCCATTATAAATGAAGCGTTTATTGGCTTCACCGCTAATGAATTCTTTTAAGGCTTCGTAGCTTGGCGTCTGTTGTTCGATTTCAAGGATTTTGTCGGTCCAGCTGTTGCGCAGTGTTCTGGCAGGAGCTCCAATGCTGCGTTTAATGATGACCGTATCGTTCTCGGAGCTATTAATCAATTGTTCCTTATAGGCTGCTGAAGCATGGACACATTCTTTAGTGGCAATAAAGCGCGTGCCCATTTCTATGCCTTCTGCCCCTAAGGCATGAGCAGCCATCCAACCGCGGCCGTCCCCGATCCCGCCTGAGGCGATGACCGGTATATCCACCGCATCGACCACTTGAGGAATCAATACCATCGTACCGATATCGTCTCGTCCCAAATGTCCGCCGCCTTCATGGCCGACAACCATTACAGCGTCAGCTCCCAGGCTTTCCGCTTTTTCAGCTTGTCTTGTGGCAGCGACGAGAACCAGCTTCTTGATATCCGTCCCTTTCAGCTGTTCAAAAATCGGTGTTGGATTGCCGCCTGTCATGGAGACGACTGGTACGTTTTCTTCGATTGCCACATCCAGCATATGAGAAAATGCACGGCCGTGTTCGCCAATTGCAAAATTAACACCGAATGGCTTGTCCGTCAATTCCCTGACTTTCCTGATTTCTTCCCGCAATTGTTCAGGTGTAGAAAGGCTCATTGCTGTAATTTGCCCAAGGCCTCCTGCATTTGAAACTGCGGCTGCCAGTTCTGCATAAGCCAGATAAGCTAATCCTCCTTGTATAATGGGGTACTGAATGCCCAATAGTTCTGTCACCCTTGTTTTGAATTCCATGGACTCACTCCTTTTCCCTTGCTTATTTTGTATTCGCTGCCACACGAGGAAATCCTTTTATTTTTATAGTATAGCAACTTGCATCATGCTATAATTCTCCTTGTTTTCATTTTATATATAGTGAGGTGGGCTTATCATTGTCTCAATTAGAAACTCCGTTATTTGATGCGCTGTTAAAGCATCGAAACCGGCACCCGATCCAATTTCACATTCCAGGCCATAAAAAAGGCCAGGGCGTCGATCCCGCATTCCGGGAATTTGTCGGCGACAATATTTTATCGATCGACTTGATCAATATCGCCCCTTTGGACGATTTACATTCACCAAAAGGCGCCATTAAAGACGCGCAGGAATTAGCTGCAAAAGCCTTTGGCGCAGACCATACATTCTTTTCCGTACAAGGAACAAGCGGTGCCATCATGACCATGATCTTAAGTGTGGTCGGCCCCAACGACAAGATTCTTGTGCCAAGGAACGTCCATAAATCCATTATGTCCGCTATCGTATTTGCTGGCGCCATCCCGATCTTCATTCATCCCGAAGTCGATCCGGAGCTCGGAATCTCCCACGGAATTTCTGCAGAAGCGGTGGAGAAAGCGATTCTTGAATATCCGGACGCCAAAGCCGTGTTGGTCATCAACCCGACTTATTTCGGTGTAGCCGCTGATTTAAAACGCATTGTCGACATCGCGCATGGCCATGACATCCCAGTCCTGGTCGATGAAGCGCATGGCGTCCATATCCATTTCCATAAATCATTGCCTGTTTCTGCTATGGCTGCAGGCGCAGATATGGCGGCAACGTCTGTCCATAAACTTGGCGGGTCCATGACGCAAAGTTCCGTATTAAATGTCAAAGAAGGGCTGGTATCACCCAAACGTGTCCAGTCCACTCTGTCCATGCTGACGACAACTTCGACTTCCTATCCGATTTTGGCGTCTCTTGATACGGCACGCCGTCAGCTTGCCATTCATGGCTATGACCTGATTGATCAGGCAATCAGACTTGCACAGGATGCACGCAAGCGCATCAATAAAATTCCGCACTTGCATTGCGTAGGCAAAGAAGTGCTGAATTCTTCCGCAACTTTTGATATGGATCCGACCAAATTATTGATCAGCGTCAAAAATCTTGGCATCACGGGGCATCAGGCTGAAGAATGGCTAAGAGAAAACGCCAATATCGAAATTGAACTTTCCGATCTTTATAACATCCTATGCCTGGTGACTATCGGCGACACGCGGAAAGAATTGAATCTGCTGATCAACGCTTTGCAGCGCATGAGCGAGTCTTTAGACAGCGATGCTGCCATTGTTGAACCGGTTGTGCTGCTTCCGGATATTCCCCGGCTTGCCATGACGCCGCGCGATGCTTTCTACGCTACGACGGAAGTCATATCAATCAATGAAGCAGTCGGACGCATTTCCGCAGAATTCATCATGGTTTATCCACCGGGCATTCCTATTTTCATCCCCGGAGAAATCATTACGGAAGAAAATATCAACTACATCCATATGAATGTCGCAGCCGGGTTGCCTGTCCAAGGTCCGGAAGACGACACATTGCAAATGCTGCGCGTAATAAAAGAGCAGCAGGCTATCAGATAAAAAAGATCCAAGAGCAGGACGCTCTTGGATCTTTTTATATGCCTTCTATGTCTTCAGGATCTACAAAGCCGTATCCTTTGTCCTTCAGGCCTTGAATGATCCCTGAAAGGGCCTCAGACGTCCATTCCCGGTCATGCATCAATAGGTTGGCGCCATTGTTCAAGAATTCGCTGTTGACCATGATATCCGTCAAAGATTGAGCATCCCGGTATTGCTGCTCCCAATCATAGCCATAGGTCCAATTCATGAGGACCATTCCTTCCTGCTCGACCAGCTGTTTGCTGAAGTCGGTGTTTGCCCCGTGCGGCGCCCGGAAGAATTTTGGCTTTTCCCCAATGATGTCTTCCACCGTTTTGTTCAGTAAGAGGATTTCTTCTTCCTGTTGCTGTTCTGGCAACTCCCTTAAATTGGGGTGGCTATTGGTATGGTTGCCGATGGTAAAGCCCATGTCATGAAGTTGCTTTAACTGTTGTTTTTCTTCATCGGTATCCAAAAAATGGCCATTGACGAAAAAGATTGCTGGAATGCCTTGTTTTTTCAACAGCTCTGCCATTTCCAACGCGTGTTTGTCCGGAGCATCATCGATGGTCACCAGTACAACTTTTTCATCGGCTGCTGCTATGGGCTGTACAGACCAGTTCGCCGGATTGATGCGGTACTGGGGCTCATCAACAACTTTTTGTTCTTCTTTCTCTTCTTCGTTCACTTGCTGTTCTTTCGATTCAGTTGTTTTTTCAACTTTATCGGTTTCTTCTTTTTCATTTCCCACTTCTTCTGCAGGCGGATTTTTTTCTTCAGGTGGAGCACCTTGTTCTTCTCCGCAACCTGCTAACACGAGCAAGGACACTGCAAGAACAGGCCATTTTTTATGTATCAAACTAAACACCCCTTTACTAAACAAATCTTACCACGCCTCTTCAATTGTTTCCAAAAAAAAGAAGCCGCATAAGCGGCTCCCTGTTTCTTACTTGATAATGTGAATTGGTGTTCCAAGAGCTACTTCCGCAGCTTCCATTGTGATTTCCGCAAGAGTTGGGTGAGCATGGATTGTCATTGCGATATCTTCTACTGTCATTCCAGCTTCGATAGCAAGACCAAGCTCAGCGATCATATCTGATGCGCCAGCTCCGACAATTTGAGCACCTAACAGCAAGCCGTCAGATTTACGTGAAACAAGTTTCACAAATCCTTCAGTTGCGTTTAATGAAAGAGCACGGCCGTTTGCAGCGAATGGGAATTTCGCAGCCGCAGCTTCGAATCCTTCTTCTTTTGCCTGTTCTTCAGACAAACCTACGCTTGCAAGTTCCGGATCTGTAAAGCAGACCGCCGGAATAGCCATATAATCAACTTCAGACTTCTCGCCTGCAATTGCTTCTGCAGCAACTTTACCTTCATATGAAGCTTTATGTGCCAATTGAAGACCAGCTACCACATCACCGATTGCATAGATGTTTGAAATGTTTGTACGGCATTGCTTGTCGACTTCGATCAAGCCGCGGTCAGACATGTTCAGGTTCAACTCTTCTAGACCCATTTCGTCTGTGTTTGGACGACGGCCTACAGTTACAAGAACGTAATCAGCTTCAACGGTTTTTTCTTCTCCGCCTGCCTCATATGTTACTTTAACGCCTGAATCAGTTTCTTCTACACCTTTGGCAGATGCTTTAGTGATGACTTCAACGCCTTTTTTCTTCAATCCTTTTTTGACGATAGCTGTCATTTGCTTTTCAAATCCAGCAAGGATATCCGGTGCGCCTTCAAGGATCGTTACTTCAGAACCCATGTTTGAGAATGCAGTACCAAGCTCTGTACCGATATAGCCGCCGCCGATAACGACGAGTTTTTTAGGAAGCTCAGTTAATGCCAAAGCTCCAGTTGAATTAATTACACGTTTTGTAAATTTAAAAGTCGGGATTTCCACAGGACGTGATCCGGTAGCAATAATCGCATTTTTGAATTTATACGTTTGTGCTGAATTTTCATCCATAACACGTACTGTATTTTCATCAACGAAATAAGCTTCGCCGCGCAAGATTTCAACTTTGTTGCCTTTAAGAAGCGATTCAACGCCGCCAGTCAATTTCTTAACGACGCCATCTTTGAACGCTTGCGCTTTTTCAAAGTTGAGTGAAACTTCTTTGGCTACAATACCCATATCTTCTGAGTGTTGAGCTTCTTCAAAACGGTGTCCAACTGAGATCATTGCTTTTGAAGGGATACAGCCGACATTCAAACAAACGCCGCCAATATATTCTTTTTCAACGATTGTTACTTTTTGGCCAGTTTGTGCTGCGCGAATAGCCGCCACATAACCGCCAGGGCCTGAGCCGATGACGAGCGTGTCTGTTTCAATTGGAAAATCTCCTACTACCATAAGTTTTACGCCTCCATTAATAATAATTCAGGTTGACTTAATAAACGTTTAATATGATTTAATGCGTGTTGCGCTGTTGCACCATCGATCATTCGGTGATCGAAGCTCAATGACAATGCTAACACAGGTGCTGCTACAATTTCACCATTTTTAATTACAGGTTTTTCTGCAATGCGGCCAATTCCGAGAATTGCCACTTCAGGATGGTTAATGACTGGAGTGAACCATTGCCCACCAGCAGAGCCAATATTGGTGATCGAGCATGAAGCGCCTTTCATTTCAGCAGCAGTTAATTTACCATCACGCGCTTTTGTCGCCAACCCGTTGATTTCGTCAGAAATCGCAAATATAGATTTGCGGTCTGCGTTTTTGATGACTGGAACCATCAAGCCTTTTTCTGTATCAGCAGCAATGCCGATATTGAAATAATGCTTTTGGATGACTTCGCTTGTTTCATCATCAAACGATGTGTTCAATGCTGGGAATTCACGCAATGTGCTGACCAACGCTTTTACTACGTAAGGCAAGTAAGTCAGTTTGATTTCTTTTTCTGCTGCAATGTCCTTGAATTTTTTGCGGTGTGCTACCAATTCAGTGACATCCACTTCATCCATCAACGTTACATGAGGAGCAGTATGTTTCGAGTGGACCATCGCTTTGGCGATCGCCTTACGTATACCAGACATCTTCTCACGCGTTTCCGGAAACTCTCCTTCAGGAGCTGCTGCTGCTTTAGGTGCTGCGTCCGCTTTGTCAGAGCTTTCTGCTGCCGCTTCCTGCGTTGTTTCTTGTGGCGCTTCAGAAGCTGCTGGCGCAGCTGCTTTCTGGTCACCATTCATGAAGGCTTCTACATCTTCTCTTAGAATGCGGCCGTTATTGCCGGATCCGGTGACTTGTTTGATGTCAACATCGTTGTCGCGTGCAAATTTGCGGACAGACGGCATGGAAATGACACGAGCATTCGGATCTGCTTCTTCTGTAGAGTCAGCTTGCGGCTGAGCTCCTGCACCAGTCTGTTCTTTCGGCTCGTCTTCTTTGGCAGGGGCCTTATCGACTTCCTGACCTGATTCAGCAGTGCCGGACTGGACTTGTTCTTCTGTTTCTTCTTTCACTTCAGGAGCAGCTTCTTCTTTATCGCCGTGGTCTCCTTTAAAGTTCATTTCTTCAGCGTCAGGCGCGTCAATACGGACCAAGATATCGCCAACTACTGCAACCGTTCCCTCTTCAACCAATACTTCTTCAACTGTTCCTGAAACCGGTGAGGGAATCTCGACAACGGCCTTGTCATTTTGCACTTCAACAAGAATATCGTCTTCTTCAATTGTATCTCCTGCTTTTACAAACCATTTTACGATTTCACCTTCATGGATACCTTCACCGATATCCGGCAAACGAAATTCAAAAGCCATCTATATCACCCTTTCGGTTCTGTCTAATTAGAAAGTAAGTACTTTCTTCGCTGTCTCTACTATATCCTTCGAGTTCGGAAGCCAAACTTGTTCTGCTTGTGAGAATGGGAATACAGAGTCCGGCGCAGTAACACGAAGAACTGGTGCTTCCAGGCTTAAAATAGCGCGGTCCGTGATTTCAGCCACGACACTCGCTGCGATTCCAGCTTGTTTTTGCGCTTCCTGGACGACCATAGCGCGTCCAGTTTTTTCTACTGAAGCAATGATTGTTTCAATATCAAGCGGCTGGATGGTACGAAGATCGACCACTTCAACCGAATAATTTTCTTTTTCAAGCTCTTCTGCCGCTTTGATGCTTTCCTGCACCATTGCGCCATAAGCGATGATCGTCAAATCTTTGCCTTCACGTTTCACTTCAGCTTTGCCAAGTGGAATCGTGTATTCTTCTTCCGGCACTTCCTGGCGGAATGAACGGTATAGCTTCATGTGCTCAAGGAAAATGACCGGATCGTTGTCGCGGATTGCTGAGATCAACAAACCTTTTGCATCGTAAGGTGTAGAAGGGATGACCACTTTCAAACCAGGCTGAGCCGCCATTAATCCTTCCAACGAATCAGCGTGCATTTCAGGCGTGTGAACACCGCCGCCGAATGGAGAACGGATTGTTACAGGAGAATTCAAGCTGCCGCCGCTGCGGAAACGCATACGCGCCATTTGTCCACTGATAGAATCCATTACTTCAAAAACAAATCCGAAAAACTGGATTTCCGGTACTGGACGGTATCCTTGCAATGCCAAACCGATTGCTAGACCACCAATCCCTGACTCAGCTAAAGGCGTGTCGAACACGCGATCTTCGCCAAATTCTTTTTGCAAACCTTCTGTTGCGCGGAAAACACCGCCGTTATTTCCTACGTCTTCACCGAAAACAAGAACGTTTTCATCGTTCTTCATCTCTGTTTTCAGAGCGTCGGTAATCGCTTGGATCATCGTTAATTGTGCCATGGCTTACTTCGACTCCTTTGCTTTATAAATATCCAACTGTTCCTGAACATTAAACGGCACGTCTTCGTACATGATCTCCAATAGATCGGATACTTTTTGTTTCGGAGCGCCGTCAGCTTTTTTGATTGCTGCTTTGATTTCTTCTTTAGCTTTTTCAATTACTTCGTTTTCTTTTGCTTCATTCCAGATGCCTTTTGCTTCCAAGTATTTACGGAAACGGACAAGTGGATCTTTCTTTTCCCATTCGCTGTCGATATCTGAAGTACGGTAGCGGGTCGGATCGTCACCAGCCATTGTGTGCGGTCCGTAACGGTAGCAAAGTGTTTCAATCAATGTAGGTCCGTCGCCTTTAACTGCACGTTCACGAGCGTCACGTGTTACCGCGTATACCGCTAACGGATCCATACCGTCTACAAGGACGCCTGGAATTCCGGCTGCAACCGCTTTTTGTGCAATGGTTTTCGCTGAAGTCTGAAGTTCGCGAGGCGTAGAAATCGCATACTGGTTATTTTGAACAATGAAAATAGCCGGTGCGCGGAATGCGCCTGCAAAGTTGATTCCTTCATAGAAGTCACCTTGTGAAGAACCGCCGTCTCCTGTATAAGTAACCGCCACTGCTTCTTTCTTGCGTTTTTGCATGCCAAGTGCCACTCCAGCTGCCTGGATGATTTGCGCACCGATAATGATTTGCGGAGGCAAAATATTCAAACCTTCAGCCATTTGGTTCCCCATGAAATGTCCACGAGAGAAAAGGAATGCTTGGTGCAACGGCCAACCGTGCCAGATCAATTGCGGAACATCACGATAGCCCGGCAAAATGAAATCTTCTTTTGACAAAGCAAAATGCGAAGCCAATTGAGAAGCTTCCTGCCCTGCAGTCGGAGCATAAAACCCTAGACGTCCTTGGCGGTTCAACGAAATTGACCGCTGATCAAGGATACGGGTGTAAACCATCCGGCTCATCAATTCCTGAAGGTCTTCATCCGATAATTTCGGATCTGCCTCTTCGTTGATGATTTCGCCTTCTTCATTTAAAATCTGGACCATTTCAAACTTTTCTTCGATTGTGTTAAGCGTTTCCACTGGATCGAACTGCTGTGATTTTTTCGCAGCCATAAAAGCAACTCTCCTTTTTATCTGTATTAAAATACTTACATACAATTTATGATACAATTTCACATTCCACTTCAGTATACGTTACTCGAATAACTCGGTCAATCATATAGAACCTAACATTTTTGCGTAATAGTAATAATGAAATAATTTAGATATTTAAAACTGTATCAGTTGTTTTTTTCACCTGTATTATAATACAGAGCACAATTACGTTATCTTTTATAGCACAGAAAAAGCGGCCGTAGGGGCCGCTTACTCTTCGTTTTCATTTAATTTTTCTATAGTGGCATCTTTCAACTCATTTACCTGTAGGGTTAAATCATTAAACGCTGTCACAGCATTTTGCACCTGCTCATTTTGTTTATTAACTTCTCCAGCTTTTTCTTGAAGCATCTGCAGATTATTTTCTTCATCCTTCAACATTTCATATAATTCTTTTTGAAGTCCGATCAGTCCCTCATATGCCTGAGCAAACTCGTCGTGGGCATCAAATCGTTCGTGCATTTTCGTTTTCAGCGTTTCGAGATCTGTTTTAACAGCTGCCTCTTCGGCATCTTCAATCACTCCATCAATCTCCGCGAAATTTTCTTCGGCTGCCTGCATCGATTCCTTTTCCGTTTGGAGGAAGTCAAGACGTTCATCTGCAGAATCAATTGCTGCTTGAGCCTGTTTTTCAACATCTTCTTGCTGCTCCTGTGTTAACGCCATGATTTCTTCAAACAATTGCTGCTCTTTTTTCTCGCGTTTTTCCAGGTCATCCTGGATATCCCGGTATTCTTCTTCGGCATCGAAAGTATCATTCAGGACTTGATCCAATTCTTCACGAGTTCCCGAACCTGAACAGCCAGCCATTAAAAGAAGAATGATGAAAGCACACAATACCCCTAATTTCCTCATCCTTTTCACCCCTTATTTCCATGAATTAACTATAGTATGCCATTAAGTAAAATACAACACCGGCCAGCAGCTTTTTCTTTTTTCAAAACAGCCGCTTTACGTTATACTGGTATGTATAGCAAGCCAATTGAAAGGATGAAATCACTTGATACGAATGAAAGACATTATACGTGAAGGTCATCCTACACTCAGAAAACGCTCAGAAGAAGTGAAATTCCCACTTTCTGAAGAAGACCGGAAACTGGGTGAAGACCTTCTGGAATATGTAGTAAACAGCCAAGACGATGAGCTGGCTAAAAAATACGACCTGCGCCCCGGCGTTGGAATCGCAGCACCGCAAGTAAATGAAGCGAAACGAATCTTTGCCTTGCATTTTGACGAAAGCTCTGGCGAAAACCTCAGCATGATTGCTGTTAATCCCAAAATCGTCAGTCACTCTGTAGAAAAAGCTTACTTATCAGCTGGAGAAGGTTGCCTGTCTGTTGATCGTGCAATCCCCGGCTATGTGCCAAGATACGCCCGTGTCACCATCAAAGCCTTCAATTTGGATGGTGAAGAGTTCAAAATGCGCTTAAAAGGACTTCCTGCCATCGCATTCCAACATGAACTTGATCACTTGAACGGCGTCATGTTCTTTGACCACATCGACTCAAAAAACCCATTCGCTGAAATTGAAAACGCCATCGCAATTGAAAGAGACTCGGCTGAGTAAGCCGAGTCTCTTTTTTGCCTGATTCACTTTTTAGCTTTGGGCGCTTGCGCTTTTCTTTATCAAATCAATTTCAAATGCTTGAACGCTTTTGCCAATCCGTCATTGTCTACATGATCCGTTACATAAGAAGCACGTTTCTTTGTTTCTTCATGGCCATTTTCCATTGCTACACTGTATCCTGCAATATCCATCATCTGCAGATCATTCAACCCATCGCCGAATGCGATGGTTTCTTCTATAGAGTGTCCAGTAGCTTTAATCAAATGTTTGATACCACTGGCCTTGGTTCCTCCTTTTGGCGTAATATCGCATGATACCCGGTGCCAGCGGACAAAATCCACTTGTTTGAATGTGTCATGGTATTGCTGCTCTTCTTCTTCTTCGCAAAACACCAAGGCTTGATAGACATCATTATTCAGGTAAAATTCTTTATCCACTTCAGGATGTGCCATTTTCAAGGTTTTGATGCTTTCGTCAATGTCCGGATGGAAGTCGATCGAAGACACCATTTTATTTTCATTCATAAATACCAGAGGATGATCACGCTGATCCGCAAATTCAAAGATATCGTTCAGAATATCTGCATCAATTGCCTGCTTATGGATAGCCTCGCCTTTATGGGCTATGTACTGGCCGTTGAACGTAATATAAGTGTCGATATCCAACTCTTTCAGGACATTAGTGATCATAAATGGGCCGCGGCCTGTTGCAATGGCTAAATCATGGCCGTTCAAACGCGCTTGCTGCAAGGCTTCCTTAGCAGAAGCCGGTAATTTTTTATGGGAATCCAATAAAGTCCCATCAATATCGAGCAATAATAATTTAGACATTTTCTCGTCTCCATTCCATGTGATTGGGCCCTTAAAATAAAGCCCGCATTCTTTACAATTGTCAGAAAACGCAGTATACTCGCCTTAAGGAGTGGTAAGCTATGCTGAAACGTTTGAAACGAAAACTTCTCAGACAGCTCAATGGCATCATGAACAAAAAGAAAATTGCATAAACGATTTAGCCCTTCTTTATAAATAAGGAGGGCTATTCTTTATTTTAGTCTAACGACATGATAATATAAAGGAAGTGCATTTATTTGAGCGTGGAAAAAGGAGAGCAAACAATGATTTTTAAAGTATACTACCAAGAAAACCGTTTTGAAGTACCAGTTCGTGAAAATACCCAAAGCCTTTATGTGGAAGCAGCATCCGAGCGCGAAGTCCGACACCACTTAAAAGACCGCAACTACAATATTGAACTTGTTCAATTGCTTGAAGGCAATCATCTCGAGTATGAACAGGCGAGCCAAAACTACGAAGTCGAGAGCGTAGAATAACGATGAAATTCGTTAAAAACGATCAGACAGCTGTTTTCGCACTTGGCGGACTAGGCGAAATCGGTAAAAATACGTATGGTGTCCAATTCCAGGATGAAATCATTCTGATCGATGCAGGCATTAAATTCCCGGAAGACGATTTGCTCGGAATCGATTACGTTATTCCGGATTACACATACTTAGTAAAAAATGTCGACAAAATTAAAGGCCTTTTCATTACACACGGCCACGAAGATCACATCGGCGGTATTCCTTACCTTCTTAAAAAAATCAACATTCCTGTATACGGCGGAAAACTGGCTCTTGGCCTATTGCGCAAAAAGCTGGAAGAACATGGTTTATTGCGCCAAACGAAAATGACGGAAATCGAAGAAGATGACGTCATCAAGTTCCGTAAGACGGCTGTTAGCTTTTTCCGTACTACCCACAGTATCCCTGACGCTTTTGGTGTCGTGGTAAAAACGCCACCCGGCAATATTGTCCACACAGGAGATTTTAAATTCGATTTCACACCAGTAGGCGAACCTGCCAACTTGTTGAAAATGGCTCAAATCGGCAGCGAAGGCGTTTTATGCTTATTGTCCGACAGTACCAATGCAGAAGTTCCTGACTTCACCATGTCAGAACGAAAAGTCGGCGATTCCATCAAAGACATCATGAGAAAAATTGATGGACGCCTGATCTTTGCGACTTTTGCGTCAAACATCTACCGTCTTCAGCAAGTAACGGATGAAGCGGTCGCACAAGGCCGTAAGATTGCCGTCTTCGGACGCAGCATGGACAACGCCATGACAATCGGCCGTGAGCTAGGCTATATCAATGCACCTGAGGATGCATTTGTAGATACACAAACCTTAAACCGCTTACCTGCAAACGAAGTTTTGATTCTTTGCACCGGTTCACAGGGCGAACCGATGGCTGCCCTTTCAAGAATCGCCAACGGCACTCATCGCCAAATCCAGATTCAACCAAATGACACGGTTGTCTTCTCGTCTTCTCCGATTCCGGGCAATACGAGCAGCGTCAACCGTACAATCAACTTGTTGTTCCGCGCTGGAGCAGACGTGATTCATGGATCACTTAACAATATCCATACATCAGGCCACGGCTCAGAGCCCGAAAACAAATTGATGCTTCGTTTGATCAAACCAAAATACTTCATGCCGATTCATGGTGAATTCCGGATGTTAAAAACGCATGCAGGATTGGCCGTTGAATGTGATGTTCCTTTGGAAAACACATTCATCATGGAAAATGGCGAAGTTCTTGCTTTAGGGCAAGACGAAGCTTCTGTTGCAGGACGCATCCCTTCTGGTGATGTCTACATCGACGGCAGCGGCATCGGAGATATCGGCAATATCGTTTTGCGTGACCGCCGTGTCCTTTCCGAAGAAGGATTGGTCATTGTTGTCGTCAGCGTTGACATGAAAAAGAACAAGATGGTTTCAGGTCCCGACATCATCTCACGCGGATTCGTTTACATGCGTGAGTCTGGCACAATGATTTATGAGGCTCAGCAAATGCTGAATCGTCACCTCAATAAAAAAATACACAGCAAAAACACAGAATGGGCAGAATTGAAAAATGATATTTCTGACGTTCTTGGACCGTATTTGTATGAAAAAACAAAACGCCGTCCAATGATTTTGCCGGTAATTATGGAAGTTTAATCAAGCAAATCAAAAAGGTGCACCGGATAATTATTCCGATGCACCTTTCTTTATTTTCATATAATACAGGGAAACAAAGACCGGAAAAGGATACACTCCCTTTTCCGGTCTTTTTCTTGTTTTGCTGCAATCAATTCATCATTTTTTTCTCGAAACGATTGATGTCCGCGTCTGATCCAATGATGATCAGGACATCTTCCTGTTCAATCTCCATATCGGCCTGCGGAGAAACGATAATGTCGTCTTTCCGTTTAATGGCTACGATGTTGATGCCGTATCTTGCCCGGATATCAAGCCCGATTAATGTATAGCCTGCCAATTTGTGATTAGCTTTGATTTCCATAATGGAATGTTCGTCGGACAGTTCGAGATAATCCAGCACGTTATTGGACAGGATATTATGGGCAATCCGGATTCCCATATCCCGTTCCGGGTGAACCACTTTATCGGCGCCAATTTTATCCAGCACTTTAGCATGGTAATCATTTTGCGCTTTTACCGTAATTTTTTTTACGCCTATTTCCTTCAACATCAGCGTCGTTAATATACTGGCTTGGATATTTTCCCCAATTGCCACGATGACGTGTTCAAAATTTCGGATTCCCAATGATTTCAGAACTGCTTCATCGGTCGTATCCGCTACAACCGCTTGTGTCGCGATGGACGAAAATTCATCTACCCGTTCCGAATCCTTATCGATTGCCATAACGTCCGCATCCTGTTCGATCAATTCGCGCACAATGCTTCCGCCAAACCGGCCAAGCCCAATGACTACAAATTCCTTTTTCATATCCATCCTCCACATTTTCAATTGCTTCTATTCTAGCACACATAATGCAAACTAAAAATCTCAATATGCGGAACACCTTTGGGAAAATAAAAAACCCCCGCTTATCGGCGGGGATCCAAAGGTCGTTTTGGACGATTTTCACAATACTCGCAACTGATGTCTGTGCAAGGTTCTTCACGCCATTCATTGCAGTCGGCGCAGTAGCTTGCATCAAATTCATCGTCAAACGTCAAGGCCGACAAGCAGGTATGGCAATACGTATGGACATCCATCCAATTGATAAAACGCTTGTCTGCTACAAGATACAATCCTTGCTGGTCCTGTTTATAATTCATAATCGAAGGTTTTTGAATGACCCGGTTTTTAGGATCAAGAAAAAAATTCATTTTGCCGTTCACATTGATCACTCCTAGAGTTTGGTCGTGCTGCAGTACTTGGATTCATCAGCTGTATCCGGACAAGCTGCTCTACTCCCAATGCCGATGACAACAGGACATCGGCTGAAATCGCGCAGAGGCTTATTGTTCTGTCCAGCCATCGTTTTTATATGTTAGTTTCATTCATCGGAAAGCTTCCAGTAGCCTGTTATAAGTTAAATGTACTATTTTTTAATTTCACACTTTCTCTATGATAGTAAAAACCCATGCCAAATTGCAATAGATAACAATCCTTTATTGAAAATAAATTCTCCCTTGAAAATTATCGCTCTTCTCGTATAATGAATATATGCTATTAGTAAACTAAAAGTATATTTTAACTAAACTTCATGAAATTTTTACTTAATAGGAATCGAGGAGAATTCTGTTGGAAATCGGAACAAAAATCAAACGTCTTCGATTAAAGAACGGATTGACACAGGAAGAATTGGGGAAACGGACCGACTTGAGCAAAGGCTTTATTTCTCAGTTGGAACGTGATATGAATTCCCCTTCTATAGAAACCTTTTTCACGTTGCTTGAAGTGCTGGGGACCACTCCCAAAGAATTTTTTTCCGATGAACGGGACGTCAAAGTTGTATACTCCACCGCAGACCACACTGCACATGTTGACGAAGAAGCCGGATATGAAGTGGAATGGCTTATTCCCACATCCAATGAAAAGGAAATGGAGCCTGTCTATTTAACTTTCCAGGCAAATGGGCATTTTAAAGAATTTGAACCCTCTTCTGCAGAAACATTCATCTATGTTCTCGAAGGACGGGTTCTGCTCAGAATCGGTGATCACCAATATTCGGCAGCTGCCGGCGATTCCATCTATTTTGAAGCTTCCAATCACCATCAATTGATTAATGATTTTGATGGCATCTCTGAAATGATCATCGTTACTACCCAATCTTATTTATAATTCAGGAGGGATCTTATGTCCGAAAAATCAATTATACGTTTTGAAAATGTCACGCAGACCTATGAAGGTGCCGGCAATGTATTGAACAATGTCAGCTTTGAACTGGAAAAAGGAAAATTCTATACGCTGCTTGGTCCATCAGGCTGCGGGAAAACAACCATCTTGCGCCTGATAGCCGGTTTTGCAACACCGACCAGCGGCGATATCTATATAGAAGGCAAAAAAATGAACACGATTCCTGCAAACCAGCGCCAAGTCAATACGGTGTTCCAGGACTATGCTTTGTTTCCTCATTTGAACGTATTTGAAAACATCGCATTCGGATTGCGCATCAAGAAAGTGAAAGGCCCGGAAGTGGAGCGCCGCGTAAGAGAGGCTTTGGCTTTCGTCAATCTGCAGGGCTATGA
Source organism: Planococcus beijingensis (assembly GCF_016820615.1). NCBI lineage: Bacteria > Bacillati > Bacillota > Bacilli > Caryophanales > Caryophanaceae > Planococcus > Planococcus beijingensis. The sequence continues at coordinate 758,698 of NZ_JADHDZ010000001.1, read as the reverse complement.
ACAACGTGAAATCGCAGAAATGTCCGGCGGCCAGCGCCAGCGCGTTGCCATCGCACGTGCAATTGTCAACGATCCTGAAGTCATCTTGCTTGATGAGCCCCTTTCTGCCTTGGATTTGAAACTGCGGACAGAAATGCAGTATGAATTGCGGGAACTTCAGCAGCGCCTTGGGAAAACCTTCGTCTTTGTTACCCATGACCAGGAAGAAGCACTTGCCATGTCTGATGAAATTTTCGTCATGAACGCTGGCCAAATTCAACAAAGCGGAACCCCGATGGATATCTATGATGAGCCTATCAACCGTTTTGTCGCCGACTTTATCGGTGAATCGAATATCGTCAGCGGCGTCATGATTGCCGATTATCAAGTTCGTTTTGCCAATAAAGACTTTGAATGTGTGGATGCGGGATTGAATCCGAATGAACAGGTGGAAATCGTCATCCGTCCTGAAGATCTCGAAATCACTGCGGCAGGTGCCGGCAAAATGGCCGTCACTGTTGATACCCAATTGTTCAGAGGGGTGCATTTCGAAATTTCCACAATTGACGAAGTAGGCAACGAATGGCTCGTCCATTCTACGAAAAAAGTTGAGGTCGGTTCACAGATCGGCCTGGATTTCTCACCAGAAGCGATTCACGTTATGCGTTTGAACGAATCGGAAGAAGCATTTGATGCACGGTTGGAATCCTACGGAGCGGCTGTCAATGAAAGATAACCCATCGCGCCCGTTATACCTTGTCCCTTATTATATATGGATTGCCTTATTCGTTATTGCACCGATTGCCTTGATCTTCTATTTCTCGTTCTTGGATTTGACTGGTGCCTTTACATTGGAAAACTACCAGAACTTCTTTTCTTCCGTTTACCTGCGGATGACATTAAGCTCGTTCTGGTACGCTTTCCTGATTACCGTTATCACAATCCTGATTGCCTATCCAACAGCTTATTGGTTGACTAAGACCAAGCATAAGCAGCTGTGGTTGTTGTTGATCATCATTCCTTCATGGATCAACTTATTGTTGAAGGCTTACGCCTTTATCGGGATTTTCGGATTGTACGGCCCTGCCAACAAGCTGCTTCAGACACTCGGAGCAGGCCCGTGGCAGATATTGTTTACAGATTTCAGCTTTATCTTTGTATCGGTTTATATTTTCATTCCGTTTATGGTATTACCGATTTTCAATTCGCTGGATAAAATAAATCCGGCATTGATCGATGCTTCACGCGATCTGGGAGCTTCGTCTTTCACGACTTTCAGACGTGTTATTTTCCCTATGGCCATCAATGGGGTGAAATCAGGTGTACAGGCTGTGTTTATCCCTGCCTTGTCGCTTTTTGTCATCACTCGCCTGATTGCTGGAAACAAAGTCATTACACTGGGTACAGCAATTGAACAGCAATTTCTTGTGACACAGAACTGGGGAATGGGTTCAACCATTGCCGTGTTCCTGATCTTGTTCATGATCATCATCATGATGCTGACTGGCCAGAAAGAAAAAGGAGGTGCATATAATGGCAAAACTAAGTAAATCCGCAAAACTATATTTGGTAGTCGTTTTTGCCATTCTCTATGCGCCGATCTTTTATCTGATCTTTTACTCCTTCAACAGCGGAGGCACCATGTCGAGCTTTGAAGGATTCACTTTGGAGCATTACGGCGCTGTATTCAACGATACGCGGCTGCTGATCATTTTAATGAACACTGTCATTATCGCTTTGTTGTCTTCACTTATCTCAACAGCAATCGGCGTTCTTGGCGCAATTGGCATCGTCTTTTTGCGAAACCGCAAAACGCGCAACGCCGTTCTGTCTTTGAACACCATTTTGATCGTCAGTCCGGACGTCATCATTGGGGCATCGTTCCTGATTTTGTTCACGATGATCGGCGTTAAACTCGGCTTTGCTTCTGTTCTGATTTCACACATCGCCTTCAGTATTCCGATTGTGGTGATCATGGTGTTGCCGAAGCTGCAGGAAATGAGCGGGTCGCTGATAGACGCTGCGACCGACCTTGGCGCATCGAAACGGGATATTTTGACACGCGTTATCATTCCTTATATCAAGCCGGGTATTTTCGCTGGATTTTTCCTCGCCTTAACTTATTCGCTTGATGATTTTGCAGTTACGTTTTTCGTTACAGGAAACGGTTTCTCGACCTTATCCATTGAGATCTATTCAATGGCTCGTGCAGGAATCACTTTGACCATCAATGCACTTTCCGCGTTGATTTTTGTAGTAACGCTTGGACTGGTCCTTGGCTACTACTTCTTTAATCAACGGGCTGGACAAACCCCTGGAACAGGAGGCGCCAAACTATGAAAGAAATCGTCAGAGCCGCTATAGCCATCCTGCTGGTATCGGCCATTCTCTTATATGTGGTCAACGCCATGGAAAAAAGTTCGGCAACAGTTGGCGGAGGCTCCATTTCCGTCTACAACTGGGGTGAGTACATCGATCCCGAACTGATCGACCAATTTGAAGAAGAAACCAATATTTCGGTGGTCTATGAAACATTTGATTCAAATGAATCGATGATGACCAAAATTGAACAAGGCGGCACGACTTACGATGTTGCGATGCCTTCTGAATACGCCATCGAAAAAATGAAGGAAAACGACCTGCTTCATCCAATCGACCATGAGCTATTGCCGAATCTCGAGAACATCGATCCGTATTTCCTCGACTTGCCTTTTGATCCAGGCAACGAATACTCGATTCCTTATTTCTGGGGAACAGTCGGAATTGCATTCAATCCGACCTTGCTGGAGGGACAGACGTTCGAAAGTTGGGATGATTTATGGAATCCTACACTCGAACAGGAAGTGATCCTTGTCGACAGTGCGCGTGAAGTCATCGGCATGGGGCTGAACAGCTTAGGCTATTCACTGAATTCGACCGATATGGGTGAGTTGCGTGAAGCCACAGATAAATTGAAAACAATGGGCCCGAACGTCAAAGCCATCATCGGTGATGAAATCGTCGAGATGATGCGCCGGGAAGAAGCTGCAGTAGCGGTTACTTGGTCCGGACAGGCTGCCGATATGATGTGGATCAATGAAGACATCGATTACGTGGTCCCTGAGGAAGGCTCGAACTTATGGTTTGATAACATGGTCATTCCAAAGACAGCCGGAAATGTGGAAGGCGCCCACGCATTCATCAACTTTATGCTGGATGCCGAAGTGGCAGCACAAAATGCGGATTACGTCGGATACTCTACTCCGAACGAAGAAGCGATCGCGTTGATGGACCCGGAAGTTACCGGAGATGAACGGTTCTATCCACCGGAAGAACTTCGGGAGCGCCTTGAAGTCTACGAAAATCTGGGACTTGAAATGCTGGGAATCTACAACGAACTATTCCTGGAATTTAAAATGGATATGGAAAACTGACAGGCAGAACTTTTGCCTGTTTTTTTTGTGGGAATTGGGGTATAGTATGTAGATTCTATAGACTAAAGTTTAGTAATACGAAATAACAACGAAAGAAGGTCTCTTTATGGCCGTAAAATCAAATAAATTCGCACTTTATGTGCTGATGTTCAATATGTTCATTGCCATGAGCGGCATCGGTTTGATCATTCCGATTATGCCAGCTTATCTGGACACTTTCGGCGTAGCTGGTCAAGCTCTCGGAACCCTAATCGCTACATTCGCTTTAGCCCAGTTTCTGTTTTCGCCTTTGTCCGGTCAATTGTCCGACAAATACGGGCGAAAAAAGTTGATCATCTTTGGATTGATCGTTTTCGGTCTATCCCAACTGGCATTCGGGCTCGCTTCCCATCTGTGGATTTTGTACCTTGCCCGCTTCTTCAGCGGACTCGGCGCTGCATTCCTGATCCCCCCGATGATGGCCTTTGTTGCTGATATCACCACGTTTGATGAACGCGGAAAAGGCATGGGATTGCTTGGCGCTTCCATGTCGCTCGGCTTTATGATCGGGCCGGGAATCGGCGGGTTCCTCGCCGAAGTCAGCATCCAGTTTCCTTTCTACGTTGCAACGGCAGTGGCACTCATTGCTGCATTTATTTCTTTTGTCGTGTTGCCGAATGTCGCACCTACTGTACAGGCCGCAGATCAAAAATCCGAAAACCTGCTCCAGCAGCTCAAGCGTTCTACTTACACCCCTTACTTTGTCATGCTGCTGGTCATGTTCATTTTCGCTTTCGGTTTGGCTAATTTCCAATCGACCATTGCATTATATGCAGATAAGAAGTTTGGTTTCACACCCAAAGAAATTGCTATTCTGATTACAATCGGCGGATTTGTCGGTGTAGTGGTCCAAACTTTTGTCATCGATAAGCTGTTCAAACGTTTTGGCGAAATGAAAGTTATCCTTGTCAACTTGCTGGTTTCTGCAGGAGCCATGATCGGCATTTTGTTTGTCAGCTCGTTCTGGGCCATCCTTCTGGTGGCTGCGGTCTTTTTCACTGCCGCCTCCCTGTTGCGGCCAGCCATCAATACGCTCATCTCCAAACTGGCTGGCGATGAACAAGGATTTGCAGCCGGTATGAACAATGCCTACATGAGCCTCGGCAATATGATCGGTCCGGCACTCGCCGGCATCCTTTTTGACATCAACATGAGCTATCCATATATATTAGGGACCGCCATCTTGATCACTTGTTTTTTCATTGCCAATACATGGTCGATGCGGAAACAGCAGCTCTTGGCTACCAGCCGGAGCTGAAACATTAAATTAAGAGCAAAATATTTTACTTCCTTAAATCAAAAAGCGAAAAAGAGTCAATTCCTCTTTTTCGCTTTTATTAATTGATCAATTGCCGCAGGAGAAGAGTCCTCTTCTTTAGCGGCTTTTCTTTTTTGTATGAGTTTCGGCAGACCAAAGCGTCGGAGTGTGATGTCTGTGAAGAACAGAAGCATCCCCGCCAACAGCAGCCACAATTGAATCGGGCGGACCGTACCGCTGGTATAAGGCATGTCACGGAACGCTTCATCCAGTGTGCCCAATACTTGCCCTCCTGTCCGTTCAGCCAGGGCTGTCAAAAGAGGCATATTGGCTGCTGCCGTTCGGTATTCATCGCCGTATGGAATCGTCAGCCCTGTTTTATAGGCCGCTCCGTTTTCATTGCTGACGCTGAAAAAGACCAGTCCCGGATCGGCATCCAACTTGACTTCAACTTTTCCAGGTGCCACCGGCTCTGTCTGCAGTGGAATGTCATTGCCCTCTTCATCAACTGCCGCCACCGTCAAGATCGCCGAACTTTGTGTAGGATCTTCTACCGTGTAGACCCCTTGTTCTTTCCGCATGACCGAATAAGGAATCTCTTCAAATGTAGGCTGCAATTCAGCCACGCTGCGGTTCCAGAAATCCGGCCACTGAGCCCAGCTTTGGAAGTCCCCACTCCATGCACCACTGCCGGAAGTGAAAGCAACCGTTTTTCCAAGGCCGTAATTCCAGCTGGCCAGCACAGGGTCGCCTTCTTCGCTCTCCAGTGCAACGGTTGCGGTATTTTTGGCTGTAGTTGCAATATAGGCATTGAGTTGCGGAACACCTTCTGCAAATAAATCATCCCATTTGCTGCTGTAAACGACGGGGTAAAACGGTTGATCGACAATGTAAGTCCGTGACATCATGATCGTTTCACGCGACAGGATGGCAGGAATCGTAGTAGCGTCCGTCACATCATAGAAACGCCCACTTCCCGTGTCCGCCAACTGTTCCAGCAGATTACGGTCAGCATCTTGTCCGATCGACACTGTCGACAAGGTGATGTTATTGTCTTTGCCATTTTCAATCAACGCGTCGTAGTCATTCGATGTGGCAGATTGGCCATCCGTCAATAGAATGATGTGTTTCCGCTGCAGTTTCAAATCTTCCAATTCCATATAAGCCTTTTGCAAAGAACGATAGATTTCAGTCCCGCCTCCTGGCGTAATTCCCAAGACCTTATCCACCGCGGCCTGCGGATCGGCCATTTTGGCAGTCGGCAAAATTTCCCATGGCTGGTCATCAAATGCGATGACGCCCAAGGTATCATCCGGACGCAGCAATTCGATAGAGCGGGCTGCCGCTTCTTTGGCGAGCTCCAACTTCATTCCCATCATGCTTCCTGAACGGTCCATCACAATCATGAGGCCTAGTGAAGGCAATTCATGTTTGCCTTGGACTTCCATTTCCACCGGCAACAGGCGTTCAATCGGCGTCTTGAAATAACCTCCCAACCCAAAACTTTGATCGCCGCCGACCATCATAAAACCGACACCGAATTGCTGGACAGCTTGTTCAATAATGGCCATCTGCTGTTCACCGACAGAAGTTCCTGATACGTTGTCGAAAATAATGGAGTCATAACGAAGAATAGCGGATAAGCTGCTCGGCAGTTCAGCGCCAGAGAGTTCGGTTACACGCAAATTATTTGTGTCCAATAAAGCGGCAATCGGACTCGGCTCTCCGCCATTGACCACCAGTACTTCCGGATTGCCGGAAACTTCCGTAATGCTCGCCAATGAATTGTTCTCGAGAAAAGCATCTTCAGCAGCCTCCAAACGCACTTCATACTTCAGCAAGCCTTCCGAACTGGCCGGATAGGTATAATTGAAGACATTTTGGCCTTCTGCCAAGGAGATCTCTTTTGCATCCAAATCGCGGTCGTTAACCGAAAAGATCAATTTTGCCTGAGCTTCTGCATCTGAATCAATGGAGACAGAAAATGCCTGTGCCTCTCCCAAAAATGCCCGTGAAGGCGTTTCAAAGCGGCTGACGGCCATATCGTTCACTGCAGATTGTTCGATGGGCCAAACATCCACTTGCAAACGGTCCGATTCTAGGCGATTCAAGCTTTCGATGGCAGAAGATTGTGTTTCATTGCCATCAGTCAAAACCACCAACCGTGTCGCAAGGTCTGTGTCTCCACTATTTGAAGCCAGCTCCAGTGCCCGGGCGATATTGGTATGGCCGTTCTGGCCGATCGCCAGTTCCGCAGGCAAAGTCTGAGGTTCTGCTGTCATCGGCAGAAGGCTCAGGAAATCCTCGGCGAATGTATAGACGGCAACCGACTGATGATCTTTTTGAGCGTTTAAAGCTTTTTCCACTGCTGCCGCCATTTCGGTCTCCATTCCTTCAAGAGACGCCGATCGGTCCAACAGGAAAATCACTTGTTCTTCTTTTACCGGACTGAACAGCGATGGCCCCGCCAAGGCGAAGATCAATAAAGCCACCACGAATACACGAAGAATAAAAACTGTTTTCGCCATTTTGGAACTGGCAGGAAAATTCTTTAAACCAAACCAGCCAAAGTAGAGGGCGGCAGGAAGGAGCAAAATCAGCCAAAGCGGTTCATCGAGTTGCAATTCCACGGCGGTACACCTCCCATTCCACAGCAACCAGCAGCAAAATCAACACAATAATATACGGCACGAAAGAAAAACGGACTGTGTCCTGGGCGGTTGTCGCCAGCCCCATGGCATAGGAAGAACCGGCTTCCAGCGCCTTTTCTTCATTTGCCAATTGAACAATCATCTTCTTCGTCTCTTGTTCACCAATCACTTCATAAACCCCTGGTTCAGACGGTGAAATAAACGGGCCGCTGCCTTCTATATAAGAATAGAGGTAAGTGCCATCTTTAAAGATTTCCCATTCTCCTGTATCGGAAGCGAGAGAAACCGAGCGATGTTCATTGGGTTGAAAAAATCCGAGAAACGCCGTATCTCCAGATAAGCTATCCATAGCGCTCCAAAGAAATAACGGAAATGACGGATACAGCGGCCAGTCGGTCAACTGAATATCCGTCAGCACGGCAATATCGCCTTCAGGAGAGACTTGAATGAAAGGATTTCCATCAATCGACGCAATTGTTTCAAACCCTTCAAAAGGTGGATACAGCTGGGATACATAGACATCTTCCAGAGAAGCATAAGTAAAGAGCGGATGCGCTTGTGCTTCAATTTCTCCGGCTACTTCGAAAGCTTTTTCATCATTACGGCCAATCAATAGAACCGGCGCTGTTCCATCCAATAACTCGCTTTGACTGGTAACCAGCGGCAATGCTGAATCCGGTTCTAACTGGACCGGCTCTGCCAGGTGAACTTCCAAATCCGTAGAACGGAACCCACTGGCGATCAGTTCATGCAATGATGAGTCAACCACGACCGCATTTCCTGGCGGCGCCAGATAAGTCGCCATTGTGTTATCAGCCGCATAATCATCTTCCGCTTCTACAGTCGCCTGCCACAACTTTTCATTGGGCAGCTCTTCGAAAGGAACAAGCAATTCCATTGAAGGCTCCAGCTCTACTTCCGCTGTCTTCTCTATGTTGCCTGCCGATAGACGGACTGTTGCCTGAAGGGGATTTTCACTGTTATTTACCAGCTGGACGATGCCCCTTGCACCCGTCTCAGTCTCTGATAGACCGAACTGCTCAATGGAAACATTGCGCAGCGATTCATCAATTCCGTGGACTTGATAACGTTGGCCGGTTTTGTTGGCCAGTACAGCACGGTCCAATGAATCCGTAAAAATATGAATGACCGTTGATTCGTTAGCTGCAAGCGTATCAGCAAACAAAATTGTCTGTTCCATTTCAGCCTTTTCATACCTTACTTCCAGTTGGTCAATCGCCCGCTCCAAAACTCTTTGGTCCTGTTCATTGCGGACCACTACTTCTGGACTGGCTCCTGTCGTGACGATAGTGACGGGTTTCCCTCCAGCTTGGGCTGCCAACTTTTTCATTTCCTCCTGCTGCTTTTCAAAATGTGGGGGGGAACCCGCAAGCATCGTCGCCGATGTGTCGACGACAAAGATAAAGTCATTGCCTGCCAGCGTTTCCGACTCGCTGAACGGTCCCAATAATCCCAATACACAAAACAGAAGAGCCGCCAGCTGCAAATAAAACAATAAATGATGCTGCAATTTTTTCAGGTACGGTGAAGCTTTCAGCTCTTTCATCCGCTCCTGCCAGAACATTGTTGATGACACGCGCTGGTCCTTGTATTTTTTCCTAAAGAAATAATAGAGGATCACAGCCAGCGGCATAACTGCTGTCCAGATCATTCCCCAATTCGATGCCCCCATGCCGCTTCACCTCATTTAATCCAATTTTTCCGAACCATCTGCTGAAAAAGTACCTGCTCGATTCCTTCTTCTGCCTGTACCGGCAAATAAGCGATTCCATATGTTCGGCAAAGCGATTCCAGCCCTTTGGTGTGAAGCTCACTTTGCTTCCGGTATGCACGAAGCGCTTCTTCTGTAACTGTGACGTTCAATACCTCCTGGGTTTCATCATCGATAAAGCGAAGATCCCCTTTATACGAAGGTGACCGTTCGTCTTCCGTCGTAATATGGATAAAGCGGATATCATGCGCATAAGCAGGAGCTTGTTTGAAGAATACCTGCCAGTCTTCCAGCGGTTCCAATCCATCCGATAGGATGAACAATACAGTCGAGTCTTTTGCAGCATGAAAACTTGCCTGTTTTGCGAATGACAGATTTAGCGGTTCCGGCATAGAAGCCATAAAATGCTCGAACAGCTTTCTCGCTGATTTTCCTTTTTTCCGAAAAGGAACCGTCTCTTTTTGTCCAGCTGAAACCGTCAAGCGGTCATCGCTCGACAACGCCATCAGACCCAAAGAAAAGGCCAGCTGTTTGGCAAACAGCCATTTGCTGTCCATTGACTTGGAGCTGTCTAACAAGATGTGGATACGCATTTCCTGTTCATCCAAAAACCGTTTGATGTAGACCCTTTCAGTCCGTGCGTAAACGTTCCAGTCAATGTGGCGGACATCGTCTCCTGGATGGTATTCCCGAAAATCGGAGAAATCCAGCGAACTGCCAAACCGCATAGAACGATGTGACCCTTTATGGTGGCCCCTGATTTTCGCCTTTGTTCCAATGGCATAACGGCTCAAACGTGAACCCCAATCGGCCGGCAGATTCAACAATATCATTTTACAACGCCTTTTCCAGCATTGCTGAGCACCAAGTCAATCAACTCGTCCGCTTCTTTGCCCATCGCTTCAGCTTCGTAATTCAACAGCATGCGATGCCGAAGTACCGGTTTGGCCACATACTTCAAATCCCCAATCGATACATGGTAACGCCCCTCCATTAAAGCACGCGCCTTAGCCAAACGAATCAGGCTCTGCAAGCCGCGTGGTCCACTGCCATACTGGACAAATTGCTGGATCGCTTCATGTTCTGAATGCTCAGGATGGGTATTTTGTATAATATCCACAGCCACCATCAAAATATCATCTGCCATCAGCACTTCTTTTACCATCTGCTGTGCCTCGATCAACCCTTCTGTATTCATCTTTTTGCTGAGGCTGATTGTTTGGGCTCCTGTCGTTCGGCGGCTGATTTCAGCCAATTCGCTGCGTGTCGGATAAGAAACCAGTATTTTGCATAGGAAGCGGTCCATTTGTGCTTCCGGCAACGGATAGGTACCTTCCATTTCAATCGGATTCTGTGTTGCCAATACAAAAAATGGGCGTGCCATCTTTTTCGTATCGCCAAGAATCGTCACTGTTTTTTCTCCCATCGCCTCAAGCAATGCACTTTGTGTTTTAGGAGTAGCCCGGTTAATTTCATCAGCCAACACCATTTGGTGAAATATCGGCCCTTCCCGGAACGTAAATTGTTGCCGCCCTTCTGCATCCCGCTCGATCAGACTGGTCCCTGTAATATCCGAGGGCATCAAATCAGGAGTGAACTGAATTCTTGAAAACGACAAATCGAGCACGTCTGAAATGGTCCGGATCAGCATCGTCTTGCCAAGCCCTGGAAGCCCTTCTAGCAACGCATGGCCATCCGCTAGAATCGCGTATAAAGAAAACTCGACAGCCCGTTCCTGGCCGACGATAAAGCGTCCAATCTCTTCTTTGACTTCCTGAAGCAATTGGCTCATCTCTGTAAATTGATCCGTTGTGTATGTCATGAGACCCCTCTTTTCTATTTGTCGGTTTCAATATCCGTAAAGTACTGCTCTACAATGGTCTGCAGATCAGGCGGCAATTGCAGACGGTCCGCGCTTGAAAAATAGGCATCCGAATAATCGCCCACGACCTCTTCATACGGCTGGATTGTGCCTTTTGTGGCGGGAACGGCTCCTTGCTGCTCTCCCGCAGCCTTGACTTCGCCAATTTCGCCACTGTCCACTGCTGTTTCGCCTTCACCGCCAATTCGGGAAGGGACGGTCAATAAATCCCGGCTGCCCTTGCCCTTGCCAGCCCCCTGTCCTTGTCCTTGTCCTTGGCCTTGTCCTTGACCTTGACCTTGACCCTGACCCTGACCTTGGCCTTGACCCTGACCCTGACCGTGGCCTTGACCCTGACCTTGACCCTGTCCTTGGCCTTGACCCTGACCTTGACCCTGACCTTGACCCTGTCCTTGGCCCTGGCCCTTACTCTCACCTTCGCCTTCTTTTCCTTCTTCGTTATCGGATGATTGGCCGTTTGCATCGGAACTGCCGGCGTCACCTGTTCCCTCAGAAGATTTGCCGGTTTCAGATTCACTTGGATTTTTTTGTGTTGATTGTTCACGGTTAGCGATAGTCTGCTGCAGAGGAAATGCTACCGGTTTCCCCATATTGCTCAAAGCTGTTTGGGTGTTTCCGGCTTGTTCAGCTAATTGATCAGCAGCTTTCCCAATGTCTTTGGACATTGTTTCGGCACTTGCATCCTTTTTTCCAGCCAGTTGCCGTTCCTTCAAGTCCAATTCTTTTTGCTTTTTCACCACTTCTCTCAATACCGCTTCAGGGTCTTTTTCATCTTCAATCGTTGTTTTTAATGCATCCAATTCTTTTTTCACAATTTCTGTTTCTGCCTGTTTTTTCATTTCATCAACTTCTTTTTTTATGTCTTCCACCAATTCGAGCTCTTTTTCTACGTCATTGGCCTGGTTTTGCAAATTGCTCGGAAAGATCAGGAGCAGTACCATTAAAGTCGCACTGACGACAGTCCCAATCAACCACTTGGGCCGCAGCCAGGCTTTGCGTTCTTTACGGAACAATTGATAGCTGAAAGGAACGGTTTGTGCAGTCTTTTTAGTCAACTCTTCTGTTAAAGGATTTTTTTCGGTCAGCCTCCACACCGTCAGCAGCTGATTATGTGGTGTGAACCGGTCCAACTCCTGAACTGCCTGCTGAAGGTTCGGCAAGTTTTTGAACGACAGTAATAGCCAACTTCCTACAGCAAAAAATCCCGCAGCATATGCATAAAATTCATAATAAGGAAGCACGAACAAGCGCGACACCAACAGCAAAGCCACTGCCAAAACAAGGCCTGCAACTAAAGCGGACTGCAGAGTGCGGCTAAAATGGAGCATTTTCAATAGCTTGTCTGTCTTTTTGACATACTTATGGATGTCGCGATTGTTCATGGGAATCCCTCCTTATTTGTATTTATTCATATTGACGCGAAGCTTTTTGACCGCCATGAAAATGCAGAAAACAGTCAGCAGAATATAAAAAATCGTATAGCCGATCCATAGTGGAACCGGAATCATCGTCAAGCTCTGCAACTGCCCTTCCATCGTCGGCTGCAGCAAAGTCAGCAGCACTGCCGGCGGGTTGATGGTAGCCCAGAAATGGGCCATTGGCGACATAGACGGTGCTGCAGTGCCCATTTGAGATACTTGGACCGAAATCAGCAGGAAAAATGCAGTGACGCCGGCAAAGAAGATCATGGCCCCATAGGTCGCAATGATCGCGACAATCGTTTTACGGATTAATGTGGAAAACATGACACCGATGCTGGCTAATGCCAACAGTGTCAGCAGATAAAATAGGAAAATGAAAAGCAATTGGCTGGGAGAAACCCCTCCGTACAAGAATACCAGACTGTATATAGGCAGCCCAGATACAATCATCAACAGTAGAAAAGCGATGGATGATGTCATCTTTCCAAAAATGATTTGGAAAGATGTTTGAGATGTTGTCAGCAGAATATTCAAGGTCTGTTTTTCACGTTCCGAACTGATGGTTCCTGCCGTCAATGCCGGAGTGATGAATAAAATCAGCCCCAGCTGGATATAGGTCATGCTGCTGAACAGCATAAAGCTTTCATCAGGACGGAAGAATCCGCTTCCCGTCAGCGAGGTGGCCAAAAAGATGAAACCGAAAACAAAAACGCTCATGGCTATCAAATAGAACAGGATGCCCGTAAAACTTTTCAAATTACGGAAACGCAATTTAAGTTCCTTAATTAATACTGGATTGGCAGAAAGGGTTTTCATCCAATTTCCACTCCTTTTGTGATCGCCATAAAGACATCTTCCAGATCGGTTTCTTCTTCTGAAAATGACAGGATCGGAATTTTTTGTTCAATTGCCCGTTGCAGCATCCGCATTTGGTCTTCTTCTGCTCCCCGGTAGAAAAACTGAATCGTGTTTTTGTCACGCTGTTCTTCAATCTGAGATACGAAGGGATCCATTTCAAAAAATGGAACAACCGGCTGTGTATCTCCCATTACTTTAACGCGCAGCACTTTTTCGCTTTGCAGTTGCGCTTGGATATCATGGACAGAGCCTTGCGCAATCAATCTGCCATTATCGATAACGCCGATGCTGTCGCACATTTCTGCAAGCTCCGGAAGGATGTGGGAAGAAATCAGGATGGTTTTGCCCATCGCTTTCAGCTCTCTTAAAATATCCCGCATTTCCACACGGGCACGCGGGTCAAGACCGGAAGCCGGTTCATCAAGAATCAGGATTTTTGGATCATGGATCAAGGCGCGGGCCAAACATAGCCGTTGCTTCATTCCTCTCGACAACAAATCGACATAGTCATAACGCTTGTGCTCCAAATTCACCAATTCTAAAAGCTTCGGAATCAATGCAGCCCTTTCTTTCGGCTTAATGCCATAGCTCGCACCATAAAAATCCAAGTACTCTTCAGTTTTCAGCTGATCGTAGACACCGAAGAAATCCGGCATATAGCCGATCTGTTTTCTGACTTCCTGGGGATTTTTAGTAACGCTCACTCCATTGATGAATGCATCCCCTGAAGTCGGCTGCAGAAGAGTCGCCAAAATCGAAAAGGTGGTTGATTTCCCGGCGCCGTTCGCACCGACAAATCCAAATACCGTGCTGTCTTCTACTATTAAGTTCAAGTCCTGAAGCGCATAAAAAGAACCGTATTTTTTTGTTAATCCGATGGTTTCAATCACGGAGTAATCACTCCTTTCAATTTGACTTTCGGCACGACGACCTCAGGGTTTGCTGAATTCACAGGCATTTTCAGCTTAAATTTCACCGTCCCTTCCGGCCCCACATAATTTTTAGCCGTATCGGTGAATTTTTTATTGGAGTCCGTGATTTCTTCATAGTTCCCGGTATCCGCATTCAAAATGGAAACGCTCAAGCTTTGCCCCGAAGTAATGACAGACAGCTCATCCCAGGCAGATTTGTCCTTCTCGATGTCCTCAGGCAGTGTATAAGCCATGTCATACTCGCCTTCTGGCAAATAATACAGATAGGGGTCGGGAGATATGTTTTCAGCATAGGCATTGGTAGTGGTACCGTTGATTTCCATTCCAAGAGCATCAGCATTTAGCGTAATATCTCCACTTAAGGACAATTTCGGCTTAAAGCTTTGCGCAATCAAATGAATAGAATCCACTGAAGCACGCTGGTTTTCAAGAGTAATTGGAACGATGGCATCTTTTGTATAAGCAATCACATAAGGCGTTTTGCCGTTCTGTGACATCTGTTCATAGGATGTCGAGAGCAAAGTCTGGCGTCGGGCTTTTTCCAGTTCTTTCAGATCCGCTATCGGCATATAGCCATAGGATTGGCCGATAGCAGCGGCAGGGGACAAAATAGCCGACTGGATTTTCTCGTCCACTGATAGTTCCTGTTCCGGGTTCAAATCACCCAGATCCAAAAGGCGTGTCCCTGTCCAAATTGAGACGTCTTCGACAGCGAATGGAAAATTATTGCGGATTGTTCCTGAAATTTTTTCTTCAGCCACTTCCAAGTCAATGGTGAAATCCCCACTGTTTTCAATATACGACTGGCCCATGATGGACTCTACAGACCAATAGCGCATATCACGCAAAGTCATTTGGTTGCTGGCAGCCCCTTTCTCCATCATCGCAGAAAGGTAAGGCTGTGTGCCTGAAAGTTCACTGGCCATGCGATAAGTCATGGTAGTCGATGAAGGTGCGGTGAATTGATAATTCCCGCCGCGGTTTGATAACAAGGAATTGACATAATAACCGTTCAATCCGCTGTCCACGTCCACTTCAAAAAAACCGGTCTGCTGAATCTGCGGATTGCCGATCCGATCTTTGGCACCATATGCGAAGAGCCCGATCGAGGTCAGTAAAGCGATTCCCGGAATGATGAACCAGGCATATTCCCGTTTGTCTTTTTTCTTCAAGACAATGTAAAGAACAGGCACAATCAACAGGATATAAAGCAAAATGATAGCAAGGATAAACGGACGTGACACAGCAAAACTGTCGAATAGCTCGTTGACATCTCCCACTTCATAGCTCATGTAATCAAGAATCGATTGGCCGCCCATAGAATTGTAAGCATTCAACGACGTCGGAAAGAAGTTCGACATCATCTTGCTATAGCCCTTTTGGGCAGAAACTGTTTCATCTCCAAGAGAAAAGCTCAGCTGCGTCAAACTTCCGGTACCCACTGGCTGGGTCGCAGCAAAAACCTGCCCATCTTTCTGCAGCTTGACAGCGGCTCCTTCTCTAGCTACCGCTTCGTATGCAGGTACTGGCTTCTCCAACCCTGGAACGGCTGCTTCAATCGAATTCCCCAGTTCCAATGGCAAGTATTCACTTAAACTGCCAAGTTCAGCTTCTACGCTGCTGGATGAACCGACGATCATGTTGCCGCCTTGCTGCATCCATTGCAGAATTGCCTGTTGTGCCGGATCCGGCAAATCACTAAAGGCAAACTCATCAATGACCAAGTAATCGATCATGTCCCAAGCCTGTGCTTCTGTCGGCAATGAGAAGTTTTTTAATTGGTTTAGATGAAACACTTCCACTCCTTCGCTTGCCGGAACCGCCAGTTGCTTCAACGGCAACAGACGGTCCGGATTATCCGTCAAGGTGGCTACAAATAACGTCATGGGCGAATAATAGGAAGGCTGTACCATCTTTGCACCTTTGAAGGCAATGGATTTTCCGTCTTCCCAGCCACCTTCAAATACAAAGATGTTTTGGTCTCCTGGACCTCCTGTGTAATACATATCCGACAATCCGGATGAGGCAATCTGCAAGGTCTTGCTTTCGCCTTCAGCCAGCTCGATCGGCATCGCCAGACCGGCCCCAAGATTATAGGTTTCAGAATAGCTCAGTACGAGGTCTCCGGAAAATGCAGAGCCTTGATTGGTCACTGTAAATTGCAGCGGCAGCCCTTTTTCGTACTTGACCTTATTTTGAAAACCGGCGCTGGAATCCACCGTGATTTGCGGTGCTGCCAATGTTACCTGCGGCACAATAAACAAACTGATAAATAATGCAAAAACCAAAAATGCCAGCAAGCGTTTGTGCATGTTGATCCCCCTTTTTCTTGTCTCTTTATTAGTACGCTGGCTAAGTTAAATAGTTCCATTTTCTCATAACAATTTTTCAGTTATTTTTAACGAATAAGTGCTTGTTGCAGTACCCGTAAAATAGGAAGACAGGCATCTTGTTGTAATGCCTTTTTTCCTGGGCTGGCGGTTAAACGTTCATCCTCTCTCCCTTCCTATTTTTCTCCATAAAAAAGAACGGCAGCCTAAGCTGTCCGCCCTACAATTCTGACATGAATCCATGGATAAACCCTGGCATTAAGTCCAGAATTTTTTCATCCGGATTCAGTTTCGCGTGATGCAATCCATAAGGTGAAGAAACTCCTGCCCAAAACATCAGTCCTGGCAGCTGTTCGGTAAAGTAACCAAAATCTTCGCCTGTCATAGCTGCTTCGCTGCGAATGGCTTGAATGCCTTCAGATTCGCTGGCATAACGGAGAAACTTCTCCGCCAGTGCCTCGTTATTATTGACTTCCAAATATCCTGAACCGTAATCGATGGTGACCTTGCAATGATTGGCTTCTTCGACAGCCCGGCAGATGGCTTCAATCCGTCGCTTCATATGAACCATAGATTCACTGTTCAGCGTACGGATTGTCCCTTCCAAACGTGCATGCTCAGCAATAATATTTTGCACCGTTCCGACAGTCATTTTGCCGACCGTCAGAACGGCAGAGTCCATCGGATTAACAGTGCGGCTGACGATGGTCTGCAGCTGAATCAATAACGAAGCAGCAGCAACGGCCATATCTTCCGTCAAATGTGGATAGGCTGCATGGCCGCCTTTGCCCCGGAGGTCGATAAACAGCTCGGACGTATTGGCAAACAGCAAACCAGGCCGGGTGCCGACTGTACCGACCGGCAGCTCAGGCGCAATATGCAGCGCACAAATCACGTCCGGAAGAAAATCCGGTTTGTCATTTTTCAGCCATTCACGAAATGGCAATGCTCCTCCTGGACCTTCTTCTGCAGGCTGAAACAAAATCACGGCATCATCCTTGATGGGTTTGTCAATCAGCTTTTCAAGCAACCCGAGTGCTACCGCCATATGGACATCATGTCCACAGGCATGCATATATCCGGGATGAGTCGATTTGAAATCGAATCCGGTCTCTTCTGTAATCGGCAGAGCATCGATGTCCGTACGCCAGCCAATCCGCTTCTTGGGATAACTGCCCCGTACTTTAACCGCGATGCCGGTACGCCATTCCACTACTTCCAGCCGCTCTTGAGGCAACCGCGAAATGGCTTCCAATAGATAAGCCTGTGTTTTAATTTCCTGAAAACCAATTTCCGGAATTTGATGCAGATCTCTTCTGATTTTCACTAATTCCATTGGATTCACCGATTACAGCTGTCTTAGTTCTTGTTTGATTTCAGTTTTCGAACGTGTTTTCTCATCCATCAATTTCAATACGCGAGCTGGCGTTCCACCCACTACCGAGTTTTCAGGAACGTCTTCAATCACGATAGCCCCTGCAGCAACTACGGCGCCTTTGCCGATGCGAACCCCTTCAAGAACTACTGCATTGGCTCCGATCATCACATTATCTTCGACGATGACAGGGGTAGCTGATGCCGGCTCGATAACGCCGGCTAGTACAGCGCCGGCTCCGATATGGCAGTTTTTTCCGACAGTTGCACGGCCGCCCAATATAACGCCCATATCGATCATTGTTCCATCTCCGATAACAGAACCGATATTGATGACAGCGCCCATCATGATGACACAATTATTGCCGATTTCCACGTTTTCACGGATAAACGCACCCGGTTCGATGCGGCTGTTGATGTTTTTCATATCCAATAATGGAATGGCTGAATTTCTGCGGTCGTTCTCTACAACCGAATCTTCGATGACAGAAGCATTCGCTTCCAATGCCTTTTGAATATCTGCCCATTCACCAAATACAGTAACTGAACTGCCTTCTCCGAATACTTTGGAATCTGTTCCATAATCCAAATCAGCGACGCCCTGTCCTTTTATGTATACTTTAACGGGTGTAGATTTTTTGGCATTCTGTATGTACGAGATAATTTCATTTGCATCCATCTGTTTCATCAATATAACCTCTTTCTATTATGTGATGCTGTTATTATATCTGATATTGCATAATAATTCATCCGCTTCACCTTAATAAAGTGGCATGTTTTTTGACTATATTGACAAATGCCTCTACTTGGCGAAGCTGGAATGCTGATTCATAGCCAATCAGCCATGTATCCCGCGTCAATTCAAGTTCTTCTTTATTGTTTGTCAAAGGCATCATATGGACATCTTCAGTGCCGGTCAATGTAATGGATGGCAGGATGGCATAGCCGATGCCATTGACGGCCATCTGCTTACAGGTCTCAATCTGGTCTACTGTAATCTGCCGTTTCGGATTGGAGGCAAAATGCTTTTGCCACCATTGCTGGATCTCTTCGTAATAAGTCGAGTCGCTTTTAAACTGAATGAAAGGCCGGTCCGTCTGAAGCAACTCTTCCAATGATCGAATTTCCTTATCTACAAGATACAACGTATCTTTGAATAAATGGAGTTTCGGCCCTTTCCAATCTGTATGGCCCCGTACAATTCCGATATGTGCTTCTCCTTCGTACAGCGAACGGACGATTTCAGAGCTCCAGCCGGTAATCAATTGAATTTTGGCTTCCGGGTAAAGCGTCACGAAATCCTTCAGCACTTTGGGCAGCCAGTTCTGGCCGATGATTGTAGCGCACGCGATCTTCAAGGTGCCATGAACTTTTGAGGTCAATGTGTGCAGCACTTCGAAAACTTCTTCTTTACGCTGAATGGTTTCATTAGCATATTGAATCACCAATTCTCCAGCTGGTGTAGGAGATAATCCCTTTTGAGAACGGATGAACAATTGCTGTCCCCAATCCTTCTCGATTGTCTGAAGACGCTGGGATAAAGCCGGCTGAGATAAAAATAGCCGCTCAGCCGCTTTTCTCATATTGCCTTCTTCCGCAAGCACTTTAATGATCAATTCTTCATTTGACACTGTTTTTCATTCCTTTCTGTCCGCGAAGCCCAAAGATCAGGATAAAACTGAGCAGCGCGAAAAAAGCGGTAACCACGTACACATTCTGGAGCGCACCAGCCAATGCCTGCTGCAGAAAATCCAGTGTTTGAGCTGAAATGCCGGCACGGCTGTCCACGCTCAATAAATCATTGATTGAGCTTAACGAATAATTCTCGCCATTGTCAGCAAAATAACGCAGCAGAGAACTATTAAGTATGCTGCCGAGCAATGCCACGCCAATCGTACTGCCTAAATTCCGCATGAACATATTCGAGGCCGTCGCCGATCCTCGCTGTTCATAGGAAACGGCAGCCTGTATCGAAACGATAAAGGCTGTGCTGGTCAGACCCATTCCGATTCCGATGCAAAAACTCGACATGGCTGCCCATAAAGGACCGAAGCCTGGCTGCATCAAGACAAACAATAAAGTTCCCACTACCAGGAATATCCCGCCAGCTAAAGATGTTTTGAAATAGCCGATCTTCAGCAGCAACCTTCCCGAGAAGAAAGCGGCCAGTGGCCAGCCAATCGACATCGCGGTCAGAGTGAAGCCTGCAATAGCTGCAGGCTGTTCCATCACCCCGGTCACATAGGTCGGCAAATAACTGGATATGCTGATTAAAATGACACCGGTCGCCAAAGATACGAGATTGGCATACAGAATGGTCTTATTCTTCCAGATTTCAAAAGGCATCATCGGATCGGCAGCTTTCTGTTCTGCCCAGACAAACAATGCGATAAGCACTAGGCTAGCTGCCGCTAAAATGAGCGATTGCCTGGATAACCAATCAAACGATACGCCGCCTTCAACCAATAAATACAGCAAGCTTGATAAAGCGGCCGTTAATAAGAATGCCCCTTTATAGTCAATCGCCGGTTTCTTCGTATTTGCGGGTTCCTTTAAAAACAGCATCACGCCAAGAAGAGAGACGATGCCAAGGGGAAGATTCAGCCAGAAGACGTATTCCCATCCGATGGTCGCCACAAGAATTCCGCCGATTGCCGGTCCAGTGACTGCTGAAATTCCCCAGACACTCGATAAATACCCTTGTATTTTTGCACGTTCTTCCATGGAATAAATATCACCGACAATAGTCGTGGCAATCGGCATGACTGCCCCTGCCCCCATGCCTTGAATAAAGCGATAAAATATCAATTCTTCGATAGAATTGGCTAATCCGCATAAAAGCGAACCGACTAAAAAAAGCAGCATGCCAAAAGCGAATACCCGCTTTCGCCCAAAAATATCGGATAATTTCCCGTAAATTAAAACCGTTACGGTACTCATCAGTAAATAAGCTGAGAACACCCAACTGTATTTTGAAAAGCCGCCCAGCTCAGAAGCAATGCTAGGCATTGCGGTCGAGACGATTGTGGCCTCAACCGCACTGACGAACATGGCCAGCATGACAGAAGCCAAAATCAGCGGCCTTTTTGAATTTTCCATTGAACAGACCTCTTTTCGACTATCTCCAATTAGCAGCACCAACCGGGGTTGATCTAATGCAGTTTCCTACACGGTTGAGTAGTGGCCTGCGCTCATAATATCTCTCGTATGGGAAATACCCCATCCTTTTTTAAGCATAAAAAAGGCCTCAAAACGAGACCTTCTCCATTATTGCCTTATTCAATTCTTCAGCTGATAAATTTGTTTTTTCAATTGTTTCAATACAACACGCCGCGTCAAAATCCCCATGAACATTCCTTCATTATCAACTACACAAAGAAAGTTCTGGTTGATGACCATATCAAGCGCTTTTTGAAAACGTTCATTGACGTGGATCAAGGGCAGATCTGTTTCCATGATATCTTCCACACGGATGTCTGGAAGCCGTTCGTATTCTATATGATCCAATCCAAGAATCGCATCAGTAATCCGTTGTGCATTGATCAAACCCCGAAAGCGGTATTTTGAATCCAAAACCGGAATTGCGGAATAGCCCGTCTTGGTCAGTACGAGCAATGCATGTTCAGCACTGTTTCCCATCTGTACATGAGCAACTTTCTCGGAAGAAATGATATAGTCTTCGATTGGTGTATCTAGAAAATCTCTGCTTGGTAATGAAATCATGTGCTCTACTCCTTTTGCAGCGCCTATATTGGATGCCAACCATTCAGGTTTCATCATAACACATCGTGTTTATGGACACTATTGAATTGCTGCGCAGAATCCCTTAAAAAGGAAACTTATTCAGCCATTGTCCCCCGTCCAAAGTAACGATTTCTCCATTCATATAAGATGCTTTTTCCGACATGATAAAGGCTGCAAGTTCTGCCACTTCCTCCGGTTTACCGAGCCTGCGAAGCGGAATAGATTCTATTGTCCGCTTCGCCGCCTTTTCAGATTCCCAAAGTTTGTCGGCTCCACCTGTCCGTTCAATTGGCCCAGGGGCAATTCCATTGACACGGATGCCAAACTGCGTACCCCATTCTACAGCCAATGTGCGGGTCAACGACATGACACCTGCT
Source organism: Planococcus beijingensis (assembly GCF_016820615.1). Classification (NCBI taxonomy): domain Bacteria; kingdom Bacillati; phylum Bacillota; class Bacilli; order Caryophanales; family Caryophanaceae; genus Planococcus; species Planococcus beijingensis. The sequence goes on along the minus strand of NZ_JADHDZ010000001.1, from coordinate 736,708 downwards.
TTTGCAGCAGCTGAATGCGCAACACCCGCTCCAGCGTTCCAGGCGTAGGTAGCAAGCATATTCAGGATATTTCCTTTTGTGCCGTTCTCAATCCAGTAATTGCCGACTGCATGGGAACAAAAGAAAGTTCCGTTCAACACAATGTCGATCACCGATTTCCACCCATTAGGCGACAGCTTTTCTGCGTGAACAATAAAATTGCCTGCGGCATTGTTTACAAGTCCATCCACTCTTCCAAACTTATCGTGTGCGAACTTGACCATTGCTTTGGCGTGCTCAGGTTCGCGGACATCCATTTGGAAAACTTCAACCGATCCCCGCTCTCCTGTAATCGCTTTCACTGCTTCGTTCAATTTTTCCATATCCCGTCCGGTAATGACGACATTGGCCCCTTCTGAAGCGAATTTTTTTGCCATGTGCAAGCCCATACCACTTGATCCACCTGTAACAATCATTGTTTTATCCGTGAACATTCAAACATCCCCTTTTGATTATCCTTTATATGCCGAATTGACGAGTCCCTCTTATGATAGTCACAAGCCCTTTGAAATTCAATCGGGATTTATTTAATTCGACTTGATTAATAGAGTTCGATACAAGACGTGCTTTTCCCTTTTATTGACCATGCCCTTCGGTATACAGTGCCTGGAAATTTTGATATGATAAAGTCGAACCAGACGTAATTTCGGATGAAAGGAATGAGTCCATGACCTCTTCTAAATCAGATTCAGATATCGCACAAGCCATTTTTACCGTTAACCGGCACGCAAAAACTGCTCCTGACAATCAATACTTATATGCCCTGAAAAAAGAAGCTTTAAATTTGATGATTGAACAGCAACGCGCTCAAAAAATCGGTTTGCACTTCAGCAAAAATCCCCAGAAAAGCCAACAACAATCTTCAGTCCTCGTAAAATGTGGCAATTATTATTTTCATATGCTCCCGAAAAAAGAAGATTTCGCATCACTCGAGCATTTAGGCCATTTAGATGACACGTACCGCAATCCTCCAAGCCGGATGAATTTAAAAGTGGCAAAGGAAACCTTGCGCGTCTTGACAGGATTGGAACCACAGAAAAAAGAAACAACAGTTTCCAATTTCACCAAATCCTATCAGCCTCGGCAAGTTGATCGATTTTATTCACCAAAAAAATCTTATTTTGATTGATGACGGTTATCAGCCGGAAACCTCCAAAGGTTTCCGGCTTTTTTATGCTTCATAATGCTTGATGAGTGCTTGGGTGCCTTTATCCTGATAGCCCTGAGCCGCCAATTCTTCATACATACTCAATGACAAACGGAGGCCAGGAAGTTGCAATCCCAGATTCTCCGCTTCTTCTGCAGCGATTTTCATGTCTTTGATGAAATGCTTGATGTAGAACCCGGGACGAAAATCTTCATTGATCATTTTCGGTGCCAAGTTTGCCAACGACCAGGAGCCAGCTGCACCTGTAGAAATAGATCTCAAGACACGTTCTGGATCAAGCCCTGCTTTTTTGGCATAAATGAGCGATTCGCAGACGCCGATCATATTGCTGGCAATCGTAATTTGGTTGCACATTTTAGTATGCTGTCCAGAACCTGCCGGTCCTTGGAAGACGATATTTTCACCAAATAGATCCAGTATCGGGGATATTTGTTTGAAAATCTCTTTCTCACCACCGACCATAATGGACAATACTCCATTTTTAGCACCGATATCCCCGCCGGATACCGGAGCATCCAATGCGTGGAGCCCATTCGCAGCAGCGGCTTCGAAAATGCGTTGTGCCAACAAAGGCTGGGAAGTGGTCATATCTACAAGCACGGTTCCTGCTTTCGCGTTTTTCAACAATCCTTGTTCCCCAAAATAAACTTGTTCCACATCGGAGGGATAGCCGACCATTGTGAAAATAACTTCGCTTTTTTCAGCTACTTCCTGCGGTGATGCCAGCAAAACAGCTCCAGCTTCTACTAGATTCTCGGCTTTTTTAGCTGTTCGAGTGTAAATGGAGACCTCATGTTTGTGATCCAATAAATGTTTGACCAGGCTATTGCCCATAACACCAGTTCCAATAAATCCGAGCTTCATATGTAGTTCCTCCTTTTGTTGATGTTCTCAGTTTAGCAAAAATCTTCCGTAAACTAAAGAAAAGTGGAAGCGGCCGTGTTGCGTTTTGTGCCACGGGGTCGGGTTGACTTAAGACGCCGAGAAGCTGGGCGCCGGAGTCTGGACAACAGAAAAGCGGAAGCCGACTGATTTTTGCATAAAAAAAGAAGCCGACCCGCATAACGGACCGACCACAAAAGGGGGAAATGAGAATGTTGCTGTGTTCAAGTATACTATCCCCTTCCCATAAACACTTTAAACATATTCATTTAAAATATTTACCTTTTTTTATTTTTATTTAATCAACCTTATGGCTTTCAAGAATATCTAAGCTGCTTTGTTCCTTTAAAATACTTGATGGCTGCGGAAAAAACTCACTTAGAGGGTTCTTCTGTATAAGTATAGACAGTCAGTCCAAGATGGTAAGCTGTGCCTCTGAAATGCTTAAAATCTTCACGTGCGATCAGCACAGTCCGGAAATCAAGAAAATCTTCCTTTTGAATAGTGATCGATTCAATTTCACCGTTCTTCAAGTCTTCAAGCAGTTGGTTATAGTCAGTCATGAATTGTTCTCCTTTTGCCATAGTTTTAGTAACCCCTTCTGTTATAATACTAGACGGATGATATAAATCGTATATATCCGGCATTTTTCGGGTTATCTCCAGACAGATTACAAAACTCTGTTCCAGTAAACAGTATACAGCAACAATACAAACCGGACATCTTTGTCCATTCCACCATTTGCGTAATTAAGCACGGCTTTGATTTTTAGGAGGATTTACATGATTAATTTTTTCAAGCAGCATACCTTGATTTTCATGCTGCCATTGGCTTTCTTTTTATACAACTTAGCTTTCGAAAACACTTCTATTTTCTGGTATATGTACACATTTGCGATGTTGACTTTAATGTCCGCCGCTATCATATTCGTTAAAATCTATGATGAGCTTGTTACGTGGAAATCGTTAATTTACGGATTGGGGTACGGGACACTTCTGTATGGGCTTATTGCTATTGGTTTCCAATTGCTTCTCCTGACACCCATCGATGTTGCGGGACCAGTTAAATCTTTCCTGTCCGACTTCTCCCCCTTCTCAATTTGGCATTACTTGCTGCTGATGTTCATCATCGTCCCCGGAGAAGAGATTTTTTGGAGAGGCCTCGTTCAGCAAAAGCTGAAACAATACCTCTCCACCCCCTGGTCAATTCTCGTCAGTTCGATTCTGTTCGGTTCTGCACTTGCCTTAGGTAATTTTTGGCCTGGGGTTTGGGCTGGAATTGCTGCCGGCTTGGTTCTCGGTCTGCTCTATGAATGGAAAAAGAGCCTGCCAGTCATCATTATCGCTCACCTGGTCATGATCGTCCTATTATTCCTGGTGTTGCCATTGCCTGTTTAAACGAAACATTCCTTCTTGTCGAACGTCTACTTAGACGAACCGATAGGGAGGTTTTTTTATGAAGAAGAATTTATTCATCCTGTCATCCATTCTCACCACCGGATTATTGTTAGCTGCTTGTGGATCGACGAATACAACAGATCAAGAAACGGAACCGACACCGGAGGATGCAGCAGAAGAAGTCGTTCAGGAAGAAACGGACGACAGTACTCCGGCAACTGATGCGGCCGAACCTGAAGGAACACTGACTCAGAGTGACGGACAGAATTTTGAAATGCACGTCCTTGAAGGGTATGAACTGACAGCAGAAGAGCCAAAAAAAGATTCTCTTTATGTAAAGGATCATCCAGCTGTCTTTATGCGAATTGAAACATTCACACCCGAAGAAACCGATTTCACCACTGCAGAAGAAACCATGATCCAAACTCTTCAGGCTGTAAGTCCAGATGAGGAAGCTGTTGAAGTTACGGATTTTGACGGATCCGGCTATACTCAGTCGACTGCATGGAAAGTTCCAAGTTCAGAAGGCAGCGTGACAGGCCTTGTCTATGAAAAAGATGATTTGCTGGTCCGTTTAACTATTTTTGACGATAGCACTGTCAACGCCACTGAAGAATTTCTCGCTATGGGAAAAACCATTAAAGCAAAAGCGCAATAAACCATTGTTCTGCAAGTCCACAAAAAGGCCATCCGGAAAATTCCGGATGGCCTTTTAACGTGCTCAATATGACAGGTCTTTGATCGACAAGCCTAATTTTTTCATCAATTCGATGGCTTGTTCTTTTTCTTCGTTTGACAGCACGTTCGTCAATTCATGCAATTTCTTTTCGTGTTCCGGAAAGACCTGAGCCATAAATTCTTTTCCTTGCTCAGATATCTCCGCATATGTCACGCGCCGGTCACTCGGACAATTGACACGGTTAATATAACCTCTTTTTTCAAGCTTATCGATTACGTATGTAATCGAACCGCTCGCCAATAGAATTTTCCCGCCTATTTTCTGGAGCGGCTGCTTGCCTTTATGGTATAAAAGTTCAAGCACAGCAAATTCTGTCGGGTTTACACCACTCGCCTGGAAAAACTGGTTAGTTTGTTCCGATATGGCTTTGTGCGCACGCGACAGCACAATAAATAATTTTAACGATTGTTTAATATCTTCATTCATTAGGTTCACTCTTTCTACTGTTTAAGCTGCATTACACTAATTATAGTCTTTTTTCGCTAAAATAACACCTTTGGGAGTTAGCCAATGATAACACGCTCTTTCGGGTAATGGAATTTCGTTGGATCCGTTTTTCCGCCAATGGTGAAGAGGAAGGATATCAAACCGACACGTCCCACAAACATCAAAGCCATGATGATGATTTTGCCGATCACCGACAGGTCATCCGTTAGGCCAAGTGACATGCCGCAGGTTCCAAATGCCGAAGTGATCTCAAAGACGATTTCCACGAGCGTTGCCTGGGGTTCCGTGATGAGCAATGTGATGGTTGCAGCGAGCACCATGAAGACCGCCAGAAAAATAACAGCGAACGAACGAAAAACATCAATCAATTCAATTTCACGCTTGAATATCTGGATGGTGTTTTTCCCTCTCGCAAAATTGATCAGGAACAAAAACGCGATGGCGAAAGTGGTAGTCCGTATTCCGCCTCCTGCCGAACTCGGTGAAGCCCCGATGAACATCAGCGCACTCATGAAGACATTTGTGGCTTCATTAAATTGGGTGATGTCGACGGTAACCATTCCACCGGAGCGTGAGGAGACCGAATGGAACATCGCCGCAAATGCAGCTTCATGCCAACTCATTCCTTTAAATGCCCGGAATGATTCGAGCAGTAAGATGCCGGCTGCTCCAACCGCCAATAAAATCGCAAAAATGCTTGTGGTAATTTTAGTAAAAAGAGAGAAACGGAAATGTTTTTCTTTATTCGACAAAAATTCTTTTATTTCAATCAGTACAGGAAAACCGATGGCCCCCAAAATAATCAAGATCATATTGATGATCTGCACAAAATAATCATTGAAGTAAGGGACCAATGACTCTCCTGTAATATCAAAACCGCCGTTCGTCGTTGCGGTTACAGCACCAAACACACCATGAAGCAAAGCTTCCTGGAACGTCGGGAAATACTGCGTAAAATAAACAGTCAAAATGAGTGCTCCCACCGCTTCTATCAGAAGGAGGATTTTAACTATTTCACGAATCAATTTAACTACGCCAGCCATACTCGACTGGTTATGGTCAACCATGATCAATTGGCGCTCCCGCAAGCCGATTCGTTTACCGACCAGCAGCCAGAAAAACGTACCGATGGACATGATGCCAATACCGCCTAACTGCAAAATAACCATTAATACGATGATGCCAAAGACTGTATAGGTCTCCACCACATTGATTGCCGTTAAACCTGTTACGCTCACCGCACTTACTGCCGTGAAAAGACTATCAATCATAGGGATGGTCATGCCGGGTTTGTGGACATTCGGTAACCTCAATAATAAGAAGGAAATGGCAATTGCCACAAAGTAATACGAAACAATCGCCTGTGCAGGTGTAAGATTCCGTACTTTTTGAAATGATTTATTCATAGGACATTGATTCCCTTCAGCGTTTTTCTCTCTCCCCATTCTATGAAAAGAATAGGCAAAAGGAAAGAGAAATCGAAAATCTAATGATTGCGAATTGAAAAGTCCCGCTTTTAGGTACTGAGTGGTGATCTGGCAAAGTATCGACAAAAAGCACTTAGTCCAGGTTCTTAGTCTCAATACACAGCTAGCGAGTCAGCATTCCGGGTTCCGAAAAATGAAAAGAGCAGAAGTCAATCTTCTACTCTTTTTCTTGATTTTCTTTGCCATTTGCTTTTGCCGACTTTTCTTTCCCATTTGCCTCATGGGTGTTTTTTTGTTTTTTATCGGGGTTCTTAGCATTCTTTTCGCTTTGTGCAGGCGGAGCATGAGTATCTTTATTGTTTTCTCGCTTATCGCTGTTGCCAGGAGAATGATTCTTCTTTTGTTGGCCTGGAGCTTTGCTATTTCCTTGCCCTTTATTTTCCGGACCTCGTTTTTCATTTTTTTCTTTCGGCTTTTGCTTAGGCTCATATTTTTCTTTCGGCTTAGGTTCCGGTTTTTCTTTCGGCACAACTTTAGGCTTTGGTACTGGTTTTGGCTCAGCTTTTTGCTTCGGCACAACTTTAGGCTTTGGTACTGGTTTTGGCTCAGCTTTTTGCTTCGGCTCAGCTTTAGGCTGTGGATTTACTTTTTCCTGTTTCTTTTCGGGAAGAATGTTCTTCGGTTGAGCGGAAGATTTTTCAGACTCATTATTTTGCTTCGAATTTTTTTGATGTTCCTTTACTTCTCTTTTCTTCTCTACTGCAGGAGGAGTTGCCTTTTTTGCATTTGGGTGTTTCTTATCTTTCGAAGTGTTGCTTTCATCTATTTCCCTGTTATCGGTTTTCTTGTTTTGATCCGATTCCCCTTGTTTATTGCCGTTTGTCTCCTCTTTATAAATGGGTTTCTTGTCAGACTGATGTTCCTTCTTTTTGACGTCTGGCTGTTTTTCTTTTTTCAGGGTTTCCGACTCTTCTATCAGTTTTCCAACGGGTACATGCTTTTCTTTCGACTGCCGCCATTGTTTCTTAGTGGCTGCTTTCAAATGAATGGCCATATTTTCGTTGTCTGTGCTGGACGAAACTTCCGCTGCTACTTTCTTGATGGAATCCTCAATCTCTTTGCCTTCCTCTTCTACTGCCGTGATAGTGATGTCTTTGGTTTTTTCTGTTACAGCCAAACCGATCACTCGGTTTAAAATCTCAGGAAGGGAACTGTCTTTCCAGTCACCAAGTTGATGAATCAGCTTTTCTCCATCGCTGTTCAATTCACGGATAGATACGACTTCATGCTGCTCGTTGACTCCCAGCTCGATGCCTGGATTGATTTGTATTTGAACGTAACCAAAGGCTTCCTCAGCCGGAGACACGAGCACAGACATAAACAATGCCAAAGCAGCTATCGCCGCTACCACAGGGGCGATAATGGGCTGCCGACGAATCAGCGTTTTTTTTTCAAAAGGATAAAATTTGGCTTCTTCTCCGATAGAAGTCTTGCCTACAGGAGTTCCGGTTACAAACTGTCCATCTTTCATCAGAAAAATTGAGCGGTCTTGATTCAGTTCAATACATATTCCCGATTGTCTCTGCATCAAATTAACCTTCCCCTCAAATAATCTTTTAAGAAATATAAATCGCTCATCTGTAAGAGCGCAATTGCCATTATGTATTTCCGATTGCGTTCAATCGTTTTCCGTGACACTTTAACCAGTTTTTCAATTTCCTTAATCGGTAATTTTTTCTTTTCCAATAAATAATGTTTGTATTCATCTGTTTCAGCAACCAACTGTGCGATTTGGATAGCAGTGAGGCGTGCATCCTGATGAGATGGCGACACTTTCACCAAAACTTGGAAAGATAGGCCATATTGCTGGAGTATGTTTTCATATAAAGCAATTTCCTCACGCCTTTTCTGATTTTCCTGTTTGGTATCATAGGCAAGAGATGCCGCTTGGTCGGCTATCTTATTATGCGTTTCCGGTTCAGCTGCCGGCATGAAGTCATGACTGAATTCGTCTCGCCGGCTTTCCTTGCGTATAAAATCAATGATGCGCCTGCGGATGACCATATGCGCGAATGTCAGAAATGAAGCGTTATTGGTTTGATCAAACTTTTGTACAGCTTCATTGAATGCGGAAAGTGCGACACTGTACTCATCGTCGTGATCATCGATGAACCGTTTGCACACTTGAGAAGCCGTTTTTTTCATAAAAGGTGAATAAGAAAAAAGTAAATCGTGCAATGCCTGTTCGTTTCCGTTCTGCGCTTGAAACACCATTGCTTCAAGATCAGTTTTTTCGTCGCGCCCAAAAATTCCGCTTAATGTAGACAAAAGCACTTCATTCACCTCATTTCAAAGTCACTGCTTACTCGATTGTAGCTTTGAAGGAACTAATTTGAAAGAGGCAGTTTCTTCTGTTCCTACCATTATTCGCTTTTTAATTATTTCTTTTGTCGGTAGTGAATCATTTTTTCGTCTACTGATTTCTAAATCATAGAAAAAGGTGTATTGAATTGGATTCAATACACCTTTTTTTATATTCTATTCCGATAAACTCGAAATTTATTTAACTTCTTGTTCTTTAGCTTGTCTGACTCCGAGAATTCCACCTACCACTACAATACCAATCAATACCGTCCAGAAGATCAGTGTCCAAGGTGTGGAGTGCGGGAAATCATGCGGCAGAATACCGACATTTTCGTGAGCGAGTGTCATAACCAATAACTTTACTCCAACCCATCCAACAATGACGAATGCGGCTGTTTCAAGCTGTGGATATTTTTCAAGCAATTGCACGAATTTATGTGCGGCAAATCGCATGATGATAACGCCGATCAATCCACCAGCAAGCATGACCATAAATTGCCCTGAGTTGATGCCTCCAATGTCATCCATTCCAAAAACATTCAAATGCGGCAAGGTTACAGCTAAAGCGACCGCTGCCAACATCGAATCGATTGCGAAAGCAATATCTGCTAATTCGACTTTTAATACCGTCATCCAGAAACCAGAACCTTTTTTCTCAGGTTTTCCATCAACGCCTTCAAGGATTTCATCTGTATCTCCCTTGCGCTGATCGTATATGCTCTTAATCGAAATGAACAATAGATAAGCCGCTCCAAGTGCTTGAATCTGCCAGATATTAACCAATAGCGTAATCATGAACAACGCTGCAAAACGGAAAACAAAAGCTCCTACCAATCCGTAAAATAACGCTTTTTTCTGTTGCGCTTTCGGTAAATGTTTTACCATTACCGCCATTACCACTGCATTATCTGCAGCTAGTAGCCCTTCAAGTCCAACTAATACCAATAGGACCCAGGCATACTCCAATAAAATTGCTTCCATTCTGCTTTCTCCTCCTATTTTTGCCCACAAAAAAGACCCTTGCCTAAATAAAGGCAAAGGTCTCGCTAAGCAAAATTCATCTGCTATCACAACCGATGGCTACTAACCATGTATTGACGACTGTGAAATAGGTTACCCTATAGCTACTCCCCCTTGACTGAAAGTCAAAGTGTATGAAGTTGTAATGTCAGTATAGCATCTTTTCAAAACAAGGGAAAGTTTAATGAATAGGGATCTGAAACTTTTTGTCATTTTTATGCATATTGTAAAACTCCACCATTGCCGGCATTGTTTCCAAAAAATCGGCACATCTGATGCTGCTCCCTTTCAACAGAAGTTCTGCATTTTTGGTGTCGAAGTCAGCGGTCCAGGTCAAGTAATCCAAGGTTTCAATTTCGACGCCCAGCCCTTTTCTTACGGGTGCTATGGATAAAGATATTTCCGCCAGCTTATGCGGCAAACGCCCTTTCGGATTTTTCCCTGTCATCAAATGGACCATTCCGCGATAAACTTCCTCCACCGGATGTGGATTTGGATCTGTCAGGTGGACAGTTTGGCCCGAAGCCGCATCTAGCTTGCTTAAATAAATTGAGGCATCCAATATGTAATCAACCGGTACTACATTAATATAGGATTTAGAACGACCAACGAATGGAATAGCAGGAAGGAACTTAACCCGATCAATCAAATTCAGGAAAAAATAAGGACCATCAAATTTAATGGTTTCTCCTGTAACTGAATGGCCACGCACAATTCCTGGCCGGATAATGGTAATCGGCATTAAATCCTTCATTTTTTCGACCAGCAGTTCCGCTTCAAATTTTGTTTCTTCATAGAAGTTTTTGAAAGCTTCTGGACGGAGCAATTCATTTTCATAAATTGTCCCTTCCCGATTTCCTGCCACATAGGCCGTACTAAAGTAGACATATCGCTTCAGACGTGGCAATTCAGCAACGAACTCGTTGACTTGGCGTGTTCCTTCCACATTGACTTTCCATGCCAGGTCTCTCGGCACCGCCAAATCATAAATAGCAGCAAGATGCCAGAAAGTGACTTCTTTCGCCTTTAGATATGCCTGATCCTCGTCAGCAATTCCCAAATCGGGTTGGGTGATATCTCCTTCAATCAGTTTGATCGGCCGGCAATGTGTTTCTTTTTCAATTCGGCTGGCTTCTTTTTCAGCTTTGTTGCGTTCGGATGGAAGAATAATGGCAGAAATCGCCTCGTTTTGCTGTGCATGCTTTTGTATCAACTGGCTGGCGATAAATCCTGGAAATCCTGTAAAGACCACTTCATTCATAGCTTCATTCCCCTTTTTTAATAATCATACTAAATTTTCCAATAATTTTCATTAAAAATAAAAAGTAAACCCGAAGGCTTACTTTTTATTCATTCTTCTTGTTTGTCTGTCAAACAAGCTATAAACGATCGGCACGATGTAGAGCGACAGCAAAGTTGAACTGATAAGCCCCCCAATAACCGTAATTCCCATCGGCTGATTGATTTCAGTTCCTTCACCAATTCCGATAGCTAAAGGCAATAACCCTAGAATGGTGGTCAAAGCAGTCATCAGAATCGGACGGCGGCGATCATGGACAGAAGTTACGATAGCCTCATAAGATTCCATTCCGGCTTCTTTTCGCTGATTGATATAGTCAACCAGCACAATCCCGTTGTTGACCACGATTCCTACCAGAACCAGTATCCCGATAACAGCTGTTATACTGATCGGCGTTTGTGTGACAAAGAGCGCAATTGCCACACCAATTGCCATGAGTGGAACAGTGAACATGATGACCAGCGGGTACTTAAAGGACTCAAATTGCGCAGCCATCACAATGTAGACCAGCACAATGGCAAGCACGACAGCAAGCATCATGTCATTGATGGAGTTGTCCAGCAGCTCCCGGTCTCCACCAAACGAAATCATCGTATTTTCTTCCAGATTCAACTCTTCAATGGCGGCATCCACTTTATCGGACATATCCCCTAAAGTAATGCTCGATTGATGTTGCAATGTAAAAGTTACGCTGTCTGCTTGATCCACCCGTTGAATGCTGACTGGACCTTGAGCAACTTCAATATCAGCCAATTCCTGCAGCTCGACAAATTCGCCTGAAGGTGTCCGTAGGGATAAAGTCCGCAGCTTTTCAAGGCTGTTTCTTTCCTCTTCGTCAAAAGCGACATACACACTCAGCACTTCATCATTTTCCGTCAGTACTTGTGTAGCTAAAACGCCGCGCGTGATGTTATTGACGGATTGAGCGATTTGAGCCGGCGGCAACCCATATTCAGTGGCGGCTTCACGGTCGATGGTCATCTGGATTTCATCGATGGTTTCCTGGCGGTCATTTGTCAACTCCGTAATTTCCGGCAAATCCAGTAAAGCAGCTTCAATATCAGCCACTGCATCATCCAAGCGAGGCCGTTCTGTATCCGTCACTGTAAACGACAATGTATTCGGTGAAGAACCTGCAGCTGTCTGCAGATTAAAGTTGACCAGTGCCCGTTCTCCTACAGCCTCAAGAACCCGCGGCTGCACTTCATCCACAAATTCAAAGACAGAACGGTCACGATCCGCCAAGTCCACCAGCTTCACATAAATTTCAGCTGTATTCGATTCTGCTGAACCTTGGGCCTGTCCTTGCTGTGTCGAGCCGATCAAACTGACGTATACTTCGACATCCTCTTCATCTTTCAATTCTTCTTCTATCAGATTGACGACTTCGTCGGTCGCCGTTCTGGAAGAACCATTCTCCAGCTCAACAGAGACACTGACAAAACCTTCATCCGTGGCTGGAATAAATTCGGTGCCAACTTGCATAATTCCGAAAGCACCAACTACCAACAAGACCAACGCTGTAAGCAGTACGATGATTCTATGGCGGAGAGCCCAAATAACCGAACCTTCGAATGCTTTGACGCTTTTGGATGTGTCTTTTTGTACTTTCGGCTTATCGCCTGGTTTCCCAAGCATTCTTGAAGCCATCATCGGAATGACTGTTAACGCAACAGCTAAAGAAGCAAAAAGACTGAAAGAAATCGTTAAAGCAAATTCAAAGAAAATTTCCCCAATCAAACCTGAAATGAATATGACTGGAATAAATACTGCCACTGTCGTCAGAGTAGAAGCAATGATTGCACCTGAAACTTCTCTGGCGCCTTCAGAAGCAGCCTTTTTGGAGTTCTTGCCCATCGCTAAATGCCGTTCAATATTTTCGATCACAACAATGGCATTATCCACTAACATCCCAATTCCAAGAGCCAATGCACCAAGAGTCAAAATGTTCAAAGCAAAGTCCGCAAAAAACATCAAAACAAATGTAACGATAACGGAGTACGGAATAGCGACACCAATAATAATTGGACTCTTGATGCCACGAAGGAAAAAGAACAGTACCAGCATGGCAAATATTCCACCCAGAATCAGTGTCTGGCCAATATTTCCAATGGCCAATTTGACATAGTCGCCCTGATCAAACAGTACATCTGCTTGAACGCCTTCAAAACGCTCTTCACTCAGCAATTCGTCTAACCTTTCCTGAAAAGCATCCGAAACCTCTGCTGTATTCGCCTGCGATTCCTGCAAAGCAGACAATAGGACAGCCGGCTCTTCGTTCGCGCGCGTTTCACTATTGCTATCGCGTTCGCTGACATTCACTTCGGCCACATCCGCGACGGTGACATTGTTGCCGTCAATTGGATCAATAGTTAAAATTAGGTCACGTATTTCCTCAACACTGGTCAACGTACTGATGATGCGTGTAGTCAAATTCCGGCCATCTTCAGTTTCAATCGGTTCTCCCGGCAATGAAATATTGTTTGCCTGAATCAGCTGGACAACATCCGATTGCTGCAGACCTCGTTCTTCCAGTTCTGCCTGATCCAATTCAATTTGAATTTCTTCTATTAAAGATCCTGAAATGTTGACGCTGGCTACTCCATCCGTCTGGCGAAGCTCGGTTTCCAGCTCTTCGGCAACTACACGAACATCAGCATCCGGATCGCTCGAACGTAAAGACAATTGAAGGATTGGGAATTGAGAAGGGTCAAACTTCAAAAAACGTGGATCGTTCGAATCATCCGGGATCGGCGTTTGATCGATTCGCTGCATGATATCTGTTTGGACATCATCGATATTGGTGGACCAATCAAATTCCAACAGGATAAAATTAGATCCTTCCTGGCTATTTGATTGAATTGATTTGATTCCTGGCAAAGTCGATAAATTCGCCTCTAATGGCTTTGTGACTTTTTCACTTACTTCTGTAGGGCTTGCCCCCGGATAATTAGTCACTACCACGCCAATCGGCGGATTAAGTTCAGGTATTAAAGTAATTGGAATCCGGGTAAAAGATACCACTCCCAGAATAATGATCAAAAACATAATGACTAAGGTGAAAACAGGTCTTTTAATCGAAAAATCGCTTAGTTTCATTTCTTCAAACCCTCTCTTATCCGTGTTTCTTAATCATAAGAAAAAACGCTTACAACCGCAAATTATAAAGATAGTGTTCACTTATCTGCCACTTTTTTCAATAAAAAATAAAAAAACCTGCCGAAGCAGGTTTCATTTTTACAGAAGGCTATACAATCGAATTCCCGGATTTTTGTCCTGGAACCAACGTGTTGCAAACTCATTCTCGAATAAGAAAACATAATTATCGAAACGGTCGCGAACCAGCATCGAACGTCCACTGGACATCGATTCTTTAACATCTTCTTCATTTTCGATCCAACGTGCGATTTTCGAACCGACTGGTTCCATCCGTACATCCACGTTGTATTCGTTTTTCATCCGATGTTCGAACACTTCGAACTGAAGCTGTCCGACTGCACCAAGAATGACTTCCTCCAAGTGAAGGGTTTTGTAATATTGAATGGCTCCTTCTTGTACAAGCTGAAGAATCCCTTTATGGAAATGCTTTTGTTTCATGACGTTTTTGGCGGTTACTTTCATGAACAGTTCCGGTGTAAACTGTGGCAAGCTTTCGAATTGGAACTTCTTGCCGCTCGTAATGGTATCCCCAATCTGGTAATTCCCGACATCATGAAGGCCGATAATGTCTCCTGCAACGGCTTCGTTGACCATTTCCCGGTCATCCGCCAGGAATTGAGTGGTTTGTGATAATTTGATGCTTTTTCCTGTCCGCGCCAGCGTAACGTTCATTCCCCGTTCGAATTTACCGGACACGATGCGCACGAAAGCGATACGGTCACGGTGAGCCGGATTCATATTGGCTTGGATTTTAAAGATAAATCCAGAAAACGGCATATCGACCGGATTGATTTCTTCGTTATCTCGCGTTTCACGCGGCTGTGGTGAAGGAGCAAACTGCAGGTACGTTTCCAGGAAGGTCTGCACGCCGAAGTTTCCTAAAGCACTTCCGAAGAATACAGGCGTCAATTCACCTTTTTTCACTCGGTCAATTGAAAAATCATTGCCCGCTTCATCCAGTAATTCGATGTCTTCCATCGCTTGAGTGTAATAAGACGTTTTGGTCATTTCATGTTCTTCCATCAATTTGCCTTCTTCATCCAGCTTCAGGAAACGCTCTCCTTCAGAACGGAACGGCTCGATGCGTTTATTGTAGCGATCGTAAATCCCGAGAAATTCTTTCCCCATGCCGATCGGCCAGTTCATCGCATAGGATTGGATGCCAAGTACTTCTTCCAGCTCTTCCATCAGTTCGAGCGGTTCTTTCCCTTGGCGGTCCATTTTGTTGATGAAGGTGAAAATGGGAATACCGCGCATTTTGCAGACTTTGAACAATTTGACGGTCTGGGCTTCAATCCCTTTGGCCACATCGATGATCATGACGGCACTGTCGACGGCCATCAATGTGCGATACGTATCTTCACTGAAATCCTGGTGTCCAGGAGTATCCAGAATATTAACGCGGTGTCCGGCATAATCGAATTGCATCACGGAAGACGTTACAGAGATCCCCCGTTGTTTTTCAATTTCCATCCAGTCGGATGTAGCGAACTTGCCGCTTTTCTTTCCTTTGACAGTTCCTGCATCACGGATTGCACCGCCGAACAACAGCAGCTTTTCCGTTAAAGTTGTTTTCCCGGCATCCGGGTGGGAAATGATGGCGAAGGTTCTTCTATTTTGAATTTCATTCTTTAATTGGTCTGGCATGTTTATACGCTCCTTTAATCTACTCTCTTCATATTAGAGAACGCGACTGAAAAAAACAAGGAATTTTACTGTCCATAGAAAAAAGAAGCCTGGAGAGGCTTCTTTTTCACTGAAACTTTTTCATTGCTTCCTGTATCGCAATTTCTTTATCGCTATGTGGATATTTGGTATTGCCGATAATTTGGTAATCTTCATGTCCCTTGCCGGCAAAAATAATGATGTCGCCTGGCTCAGCTTGTTGCACAGCATGGCGGACAGCTTGTTCTCTGTCGCCGATGCAAGCAAAATTGCTGTGCGTCATACCGGTTTCCAAGTCGCCCAAAATGCTGTCATATGCCTCATCGCGAGGATCGTCTGTCGTTAAGACGACATAATCGGCAACCGATGCTTTTTCAGCCATAATAGGACGTTTTGTCTTATCCCGGTTGCCTCCTGTTCCGACCAGGAAGATGATGCGGTTCTTTTTGAAGTCTTGAACAGCATCAATCGCTTTTTCGATGGCATCCGGTGTATGCGCATAATCAATGAAGACTGAAATCGGTGCTTCCAATTCCACTTTCTGCATACGTCCTTCGACAGGCGCAATTGCCGCCAAAGCTTTAAGGATTTCATCCAACTTATAGCCTTCAGCGTATAATGCAGCAATTGCTGCCAGCGCATTGGAAACGTTGAACTCTCCCAGCAATTTCATCTGGACCGGGAACTTCCCTTCAGAACATTCAAGAGTGAAGCGGGTCCCTTCATGTGTCAATTCAATATCTTTTGCTTGGAATTGTGCATCGTTCTTAATGCCGAATGTATAGACAGGGTGTGGTGTCATCTTGGCGATTTCATAAGACCATGGATCATCTGCATTTAAAATAGCCTGCTTCCGGTTGGCAAGGTCCTGGCCAAGCTGAGAAAACAATAGCGCTTTGGCATGGCCGTATGCTTCCATCGTTCCATGGAAATCCAGATGATCATGCGTCAAGTTGGTGAAAATGGCCGTGTCGAATTCCACGCCAGCCAATCGGCCGAGTATCAATCCATGCGAAGAAACTTCCATCGTCATGTGTGAGCAATCTTCATCGCGTGCGCGTGCAATCATCTGCTGCGTCGTCAAGACATCGTTTGTCGTATTGGCTGATGGATGCAGTTGGCCATTTAAATTGAAGCCGATTGTCCCGGTCAAGGCTGACTTTTCGCCCAGCTCCATCAACATGGAATGCAGAATGCCTGCCACACTGGTTTTGCCGTTAGTGCCAGTGACGCCGATCATATGCAAAAGCTTAGAGGGATAGTCGTAAAACTTAGCGGCTAATAGCCCCAATATCCGCGAAGTGCTGGCCACTGTGATCACTGTGGCATTATCGATCGTCAATGGCTTTTCAGCAATAATCACTGTTGCCCCTTGGTCGGCAGCCCGTTGTGCAAAATCATGGCCGTCCACCGTATATCCTGCTATACAAATGAACAAGGAATCCGGTTGGATATCCCGTGAATCGATGGTTAAATACTTAATTTCTTCAGGCAACTCACCTTTAATCTGCTTATATGGGATTGCCGCAAGTAATTCTTTGCTGTTCATGTAAATCCTCTCCTAACTCTTATGAAACCAATGGTGACAAGACATATGCGTGAAGCAATGCTGCCGCCGCTTTTAATGAATCTGTATGGGTGCGCTCATATGAATGGGAAGCTTCAATTCCAGGACCGAACAAAGCATGCTTCACGTCGTGGCCGGCACTGATGGCCGCCGATGCATCCGATCCATAATAAGGATAGATGTCGACTTTGTAATCAATACTCTGCTCTTTCGCCAAGGAAATCAAGTGGCGGGTCAATCCGTAATGATACGGGCCGCTTGAGTCTTTCGCACAGATCGATACAGTGTATTCATCTGATTCCTGTCCGTCTCCAATAGCACCCATATCAACCGCAATATACTCCTGTGTTTCTTCAGGAATGCTGGAATTTCCGCCGTAGCCGATTTCTTCATTGTTTGAAATATAAAAATGGGTCGTATAAGGCAGCTTTTCTTGTGTTTCGCTGAAATGCTTCACCAATTGAAGCAGCAAAGCCGTGCTTGCCTTGTCATCCAAATGACGGGATTTGATGTAGCCAGAAGCAGTCGCTTCAAATCTTGGCTGGAAAGAAACAAAATCTCCGACTTCAATTCCAAGGTTCCTGACCTGCTCTGGTGAAAAGGCTTTTTCATCCAAGCGCACTTCCATGTTGTCTGCATTGCGCTCAGCTGATCCCGCGTCCTTGTAGACATGGACCGTTGTCTGATGCAGCAGGATCGTTCCGGATACGGTTGAACCGTCCGCTTTATGTATCAGGCAATTTTCGCCTTCAATCGCATTGAATTTAAATCCGCCCACCAATGACAGCTTCAGGCGGCCACTTGGTTTGATTTCCTTTACCATCGCACCGAGTGTATCGACATGCGCCGTCAGCAACCGATGTTGCTGATTATTTTCTCCTTGGATCGTCGCGATTACCGCACCTTTATGGGTGGTCTTGTACTCGACATGCCATTGTTCAAATAACGTTCGGATCTTTGCTATGACGTCCATGGTATAGCCGGATGGACTTGGAATTTCCACTATTTCTTTCAATAATTCGATCGTTTCGTTTTGGTTCCATTGATAGGTCACCTTCATCACTCCTCGATCTTTTAATCATATCAAAATCAAAGTTGTTCGGACAGTCCTGTCTTATAGTATCATGGTATAAGTTGAATCAAAAAAATGAACTTTTGCCTGTCATTTTCCGCTTCCGGTTTGTTTGCCGGAAAACCGGAAAGAATAGTTCAACATACTATAGTTTATAAGCATAAACCTCGAGGTGTCCAATGGAAAGCAATGTCATCAAACACAGAAGAAATCAATTATTTATCCACTTGTACGGATTTGCAAGCATTTTCCACCTTCTGCTTAATCAATTAGTGGAAATGAATACAGCCGCTGCTTCTCCTTTATTCGGCATCATTTCTTATACAGTATTACTGGGCTTATCTATAGTCAAAGTAAATGATCATACGCTTCAATTCATGGTTCTTTTAGCCATGAACCTATATGTATTCATCTTGAATTTAGAATCTTCATCTTCCATCACACTCATTTTCTTTGTGATACCAATCATTGCTTCCGCTTTATATAATGATACAAAGCCGATTGTCGTCCTGGCATTAATTACTTCTGTAGAATTCACCTTGCTGTTGACGGTTTTTGACCGCTTTGCCGTAAGAGCACCATTGCCTTACAACCAATTATCGATGGTTACCTTCTTCATCGCGGTTCTATCGATCACTTTGCTCGACAGCATCTATTTCAGCCATTATTTAAAACAGTTGGAATCAAAAAATGCATCGATGGAAAAGGCGCTGTTGTCAAAAGAAGGCTACTTGCATTTGTTTTTCGAGAATGCCAAAGATGCGATTGCTGTTTTCGATTCAACTAATAAAATCATTGCTGTCAATCCCGCTTTTGAAGAACTATACGGATGGCCTTCAGAAGAATGCATCGGCAAAACCTTGCCGCTTTACCCAGCGGATATGAAAAAAGAAGCGGAAATCCGTACCAGGGAAGTCCAGCAGGGCCAAAGCTATTCTTTATTGGAAACGATAGATGTCCGAAAAGACGGCAGCCGCTTTCATGCACAGGTCACGCTGTCGCCTATCTTTGATGATTCCAATGAGGTGATTGCCACTTCGATCATTTCCCGGGACATCAGCTACCAAAAGGAATCTGAAAAGCTGATATTGCAATCTGAAAAACTCAAGCTTGCTGGAGAAATCGCTGCAGGGGTGGCTCACGAAATCAGGAATCCCATGACCGTCGTCTCCGGGTTTGTCCAAATGATGCATCAGGATCCCAAGCATCTCTTTCCTGAATATACAGCATTGATTCAATCTGAAATAGACAGGATCAATTTGATCATCAGTGAATTTTTAGTTCTCGCCAAACCTCAAGCTGCCACATTGAAGATTTTCAGCGTTCAGCAAACACTGAATGATATTTTGCTGCTCTTCAGTTCAGAGCTCAATCTGAACGGCATCATTTTGAAGACGGAATGGGACAAGGATTTCCAGATCAATGGGGAAGAACATCATTTAAAACAGGTCTTTATCAATTTATTGAAAAATGCTGTTGAATCGATGGAACAGCCTGGCGAAATCGAGATTTCACTGCAAGCCGAAGCTGATTCCATGTTTTCCATCAGGTTCAAAGATTCGGGGATTGGGATTGCTGAACAGGATCTGGAAGAAGTTTTCGAACCTTTTTACACCACTAAAGCCAGTGGTACTGGCCTCGGATTGATTGTTTCCCAAAAGATTATCCAAGAACACAAAGGTTCCTTGACGATTTCAAGTAAAGAAGGCGTCGGAACAACCGCCACAATTCTTTTGCCTATAAAAACGATTTAAACAAAAACAGGAAGGGATCGATTCCCCTTCCTGTCTTTTCTATTCGAGCCGGTTATTCAGATGCATGCTGTAATCAATCCCAGTCGTCATCGTCATCATCATCATCAAAATCCGAATCGACTTTCAGGATAGAACCGTCTTTTGCATTGACGTCGACGTCATGTTCTGAGCGTCCATCTTTGATTTCGATTTCGTAATAAGCAAATCCGTCATCCGTTTCGAGTTCAAATCCTTCCACAGTCCCGCTTACGACCGCCAAAGCCGATTCAATCGCTTTATCCGAACCGATCAAGTCTTTGTTTGAAACTGCCTGATTGACTGATTTGCTGTCTGCTGTCTTTGTGCTTGCCGGTGAAACTGCTGTGCTGGATTGCTTTACATCATCATTTCTGTCTTTTTCGCGTTTATGTTCCAGCACTTCTCCTGTGTAGGCGTCGAATTCAAAATCATATTCATACCCTTCAAAGTCGACATCCACTTCGTAATGAGCTCTACGGTCATCTTTGTCCAACTCGATATCAGTAATGCGTCCATTTGCCAACTCCAATGCTTTTGCTGAGATTTCTTCAAAGCTGAGCATTTCTTCAGGTGTTGATAATTTCTGCACTTCGTTGGTCACCGTTTTGGCTGCCGGATTGGCTGCCGGCGTTTCCGAGTTAGCCAAAACGATGCCCCCAAAAGCTAAAACCCCTGCTGCGACTGGAATGTAAATTAATTTCTTCATGTAATTTCTCCTCCTCATTTGTTGTTACTCTTACAATAACCTTCTGTTCTGAGCAGAAGATTAAGGGTTTATGAGAATTTGATGAGAAATCCATGATAGTGTTCTCAGAGTCAATCGTCCCACTCAACGGTCATGGTATCCCCGCGGATCGCATGAATCTGGATTGTTGCTTCCTGGTCAGTTTGTTCATTCTCAATTTCAACCAAGTAGTATCCGCCGTCTCCAGTTTCTACAAACTCAGCTTCTTGCACTTCGCCGGTCAATGTTTTTTTAGCCAGTTTGATCGCGGCGTCTCTTGTAATGATTCTTTCAGGTTCGGCTTCCGGTTCTTCTGCAGGCGGTGCCGCTTTAATCGGCTCCTGGCTGATTTTCCGTACCTCTCCTGTTTCCGCAGATAAGATGACCGTCGAAACTTGGGTTTCTTCCTTTACCTTGACCTCGTATTCATTGCGCTCTTTGTTATAGTTGATGTCGTCAATCGTACCCGAAGCATTCTTCAACGCCATTTCCTGTGCTTGTTGTTCCGTCAATTCCTTAACTGTTTCTGTTTTATTAAGCAATTCCATGGTCTCCACTTGCCCGTTCTGACGGTTGACCAAAGCCAGATAACGTCCATCCGGCCGCACGAATTCGACCCGGTAAGCATCGCCTTCTTCTATAGTCTGTTCCACTTTCCCCCCGTACAGGCTGATTACGGTTTCATTGGCCTGCTTTGCTGAAATATCAGGTCCAGAACGAGGAAACAGAAGAAAAGCCAAAACCCCTACTCCAAACAAGATTGTCGCTGACGCCATCAAAATCCATTTTCGCATCACAATCCCTCCTGCTTCGAGTGTACTTCATCAACATTAAAATTCTCTGAGAAAATGATGGATACTGTCGTACCAAGCTGTTCAATGCTTTCCAGCTCGATTCGGACTTTCAAGGAATCGGCTAGTTGCTTCGCTAACGAGAGCCCTAAACCAAACCCGCCAGTTTCACGGTTTCTGGCTTTATCGACTCGGTAAAAACGTTCAAAGACATAGGGCACAGCTTCTTTTGGAATGCCGATTCCCGTGTCGCGAACCTGGATGATGGTGTCACCGTTCTTTCTGGCCACCACTTCTACTTTTTCCGAGCTGTATTTTCGGGCATTGTCCAACAGGATATACAGCAATTGCTTAAATTTCGCGATATCGGTGACGACTGGCAGAGACTGCTCACTTGTGATCAACTTGAATTCACGGTCGTAGGAAGTGTTCATGGCAGTGACGGTCTGCTCCAATAGGTCAAGTGCATCCACCTGTGTCCACTCCACCTGGGATTCGCTTCGGCGGGCAATGTGCAGCAATTGCTCGATCAACGCCTTCATGCGATCGGTTTCTGCACGGATGGCGGCCACACTTTCTTCCGCAATTTTTTCATCCTGCATGCCCTGCCGCTGCAGCAGCTTGGCGTAACTTCCGATGACTGTCAGCGGTGTCTTCAGTTCATGCGATGCATTCGAAACAAACTCTTCCTGCTTGGAATAGTTTTCTTCCAATAGACTCATCATTTCATTGAAGGTATTGCCCATCTGCGTCAATTCATCCTGAGACTTCCCTTCTATCGGAAGTCTTTCAAACTGGCCATTGCGCTGGATGCGTGTCATGGTATTCGTTAAGTTGGTGATTGGCTGTGTCACGATTTTCCCCAGAACGACACTGGAAATGACAACTGGAATCATCGCCAGCAAAGTTCCCGCAATCAAAACTAAACGAAGCGTATTCAAGTTATTGGTCGTTTCCCGCAATGACTGCGCGACCGTCACTTCCGCCACTTGGCCATCTGTCCAGATAATCGGCGCTTTTACATACGCAAAGCGCTCGTCATCCACTTTCACTGTTCCGGACTGGCCTTCCAACTCTGCAGGAAGTTTCACAGTCACTGTCGGAGATTGAATAGGTGAAGGCTGCTTGCCTTCTGGAACTGTGACCTTCACAAGTCCGTTGACAGGCACATACGCTCGCAGTACATTGCTCGGATCTGTTGTTTCAGTTTCATTGAACTTCGCCACAAGAGCGTTTGTTTCCGACTGCAGTTGATTGACTTCCGATGAATACGTCAATTGGCTGAACGAAAAATAAATGACAAAAGCCAGCACCAGTAAAATAACCAGCATCAGTAAAGTGGAGGAAATGTGGATTTTATTTTTCAGCTTCATGGCCTTGCTCCTTCAAGACATAGCCGACTCCGCGAACCGTCTGGATGTAAGTCGAGTTTTCACCAGCGTCCACTTTCTTCCGCAAGTAACGGATATAGACATCAATGACGTTGGTGTCGCCGTAATAATCATAGCCCCACACTGCATTCAACACTTGTTCGCGGCTGAGCACCTGCTGTGGATTTTTAATCAGATACAGCAAAAGATCAAATTCCCTCGGCGTCAATTCGATGGCACGGCCGTTACGTCTGACGTCACGTGTGCTTTCATTCATCTCCAGCTCCTGGAAACGATGGAGTGAAGAATTGCCGTTGCCATTCACCAAGCGCAAGCAAGCACGGATCCGGGCCAACAATTCTTCTATTTCAAAAGGTTTGGTCACATAATCATTTGCCCCTAAATCCAATCCGGCCACTTTATCTTTCACATCGTTTTTAGCCGTCAATAAAATAACCGGAATCGTTGCATCAGAAGAACGGATTCGTTTTAAGACATCCAGTCCATGAATTTCCGGCAACATCAAATCGAGCAGCACCAAATCCCAGTCCTGTTCCCGAAATTGAATCAATCCTTCTGATCCTGTATGGGCAACCCCTGTTTCATATCCTTCAAATTTCAATTCCAATTCCAATACACGTGCAATGCTTTTCTCATCTTCCACAATTAAAATGCGTTCTGCCACTGCAATCACCTCTTGATACTTATAATAGCAGATTTAAGAAAAGCGCAAGTGCCCATGTAGCTCTGCCGGGCATAAGACGGAATAGCAGTGTGGCGTTCTTTGCCACGCAGCTGGGCTGGCTTATGACCCAAAGAGCTGGGCACTGGAGTCTGGACATCAAGAAAAGCGCAAGCAGTCGTTTAGCCCTGACAAGCGCTGGAAGCCTTCCCGGTAATGGCGTTCTTTGCCATTGTCGGGAAGGCTGAAGCGACTCGAGGGGCTGGCTGTTGGAGTCTGGATATCACGAAAAGCGCAAGCAAGTAGACAAAAAAGAAATAAGCGACCTGAAGGCCGCTTATTTCAATACTGTCTTGATCCACTTCGCTTTGTTTTTATAAGGCGGGAAGACCAGGTTCGTTGATAATTTAGTTGATTTCTTGAGAATCGATTTGGCATGCGTAAAGGTTTCAAAACTGGATTTTCCATGATAGGAATTGACTCCCGATGTACCGATGCCGCCGAATGGCAAGTACGAGCTGCCCACGTGAGATACCGTATCATTGATGCAGCCACCCCCAAATGGCAATTGATCAAGGAAGAACCGGACAGCACGATCGTTTTCAGAGAACAAGTATGCCGACAAAGGTTTCGGCAATTTACGGATTTGGCGCAACAGCAACGGAAGATCCGTATATGTGATGATCGGCAAAACCGGTCCGAAAATTTCATCTTCCATCGACGGGCTGTCCCAATTGACATTGTCCAGAAGAACCGGTTCGATATACAAATCATCGCGGTCCATTTTGCCGCCGTAAATGACGTGGTCAGCTTCCTTATTCACAATGTCCGCTAAGCGGTCAAAATGCTGGGTGTTGACGATGCGTCCGTAATCTTTGCTCTGCTGGGCGTCTTTCCCGTAGAATTTCTGTATCGTTTTCGTCAATTTTTTCAGGAATTCATCTTTAATCGATTCGTGCACGCAAATATAATCAGGCGCTACACACGTTTGGCCTGTGTTCATTAGTTTCCCCCAGACAATCCGTTTGGCAGCCAGGTCCAAGTTCGCCGTCTGGTCCACAATCGCCGGGCTTTTGCCGCCAAGCTCCAAAGTTATGGGAGTCAATCGTTCCGATGCCGCTTTCATGATGACTTTCCCGACATTGACGCTGCCCGTGAAGAAAATATAATCGAATGAAGCATGGATCAGCGCCGTCACTTCTTCACGTTCGCCTTCAACCACACGAATGTAATAGGTGGGAAACGTTTCTTCAATAATGGTGCGGATGATTTTCGCCACATGAGGCGTTGCTTCAGATGGCTTGACCACTGCACAGTTTCCGCCGATAATAGCCCCGATCAATGGCTCCATCACCAATTGGAACGGATAGTTGAAAGGACCGATAATCAGGACAGAGCCGTATGGTTCACGGATGACAAAGCTTTTCGACGGCTGAAGATGAATCGGCGTCTTGACTTGTTCAGGCTTCATCCAGTCTTCCAAATTTTTCGCCATGCTGCCGATGCTGTCGAGCACAAAGCCTACTTCGGTTGCATATGCTTCAAATTCACTTTTGCCCAGGTCTTTCTTCAAAGCTTCAATTACGTCGGTTTCATGGGATTGGATTACGCTTTTCAAGCGATGCAATTGTTCAATCCGAAAGTCCGTTGATTTTGTGGCGCCCGTATAATAATAATCACGTTGTTCTTCAATCATCTGTTCTACGTCATTTGCTGTAAAATTCATTTTCCAACCTCCTTCAAGTCTTTTCATTATACCAATGGAGTTCTTGAATTCAAAAAATGAACACTTATTCAGTCAACAAATAATCGATATAGCGTTGGATGACCAGGCCTTCTTCAAAATCAACCAAAAGAGTTGATTGATTGTTCATTTCTTCGAAAAGCGACGGGACATTTTCAAATCCACTGATCAATTGCCGCTCTTCCCCTTTTTTCTCTTCATAAAGATCTGACCAATTCTCCAGTGTCAGAACCCCTGTTTCGCCATAAACTTTAAACTGCAAGTTTTCTTGTTGCCCGATGCCGCTGATGCCCGTCAGCAGAAATGGAGTCTGATCCTGAGTCAAGCCATGTGCAATCAATCCTGTTTCGCATTTTTCATCGTCTTCCGGATAGGTGATGTGGTGGGAAGTAAACGACAACTCACCAAAAAGACGGTTCATCAATTGAAAATAATGGGGAAAGACTTCACGGACAAAGCCTCCCTGGCTTCTTGAAGCTATCCATGGATTTTGTTGCCACAGCCTCGGCCAATCCGGGAAAAAGGTCTGGAGCTCAATCCGCAAGACTTTTCCAATCTGTCCGCTCTTGATGCGCTTGGCCATTTCACGGATTTCCGGTCTGTACATCAATGGAAAATGCATTGCCGTGTGCACACGATTGTCAGCAACAGACTTGACCATCGCTTCTCCATCGTCCACGTCATGAGCCAATGGTTTTTCGCAGAGGATATTGATTCCCGCACTGGCTGCCAGTTCAGCGATTTCCGAATGAAAGGCGGGCGGTGTCGCAATGTATACCCAATTGACCTCTGAATGCAATACGTCCTCTACTGATCTTGCTGCAGGGATTCCATAGGCTTCGCTGATTTCTTCGAGGCGTTCTGCCTGCTGGTCATAGACCATTTTTATTTCCACTTGTTTTTCCTGCTGAAGCTGTTTGATGATGCGTTCACCAACAATTCCTGTTCCAATGATGCCAATTGAAATCATAAAAAATCTCCCCTTTTATGGCCTTTCGGCTTTTTTATGCCCTGTGTTTATCAGTGTAACCTTTAGGGGTATAGAATAGTCAAACAATACCATTACATCCTGAGGAGGAAACAACATGAATGAACAAACGAATTGGTGGGAGCCTATTTTCACAGGACAATTAGAAGTAGGCGTCAATAAAGAAAAGTTAGAAAGCGTTACGGAAGAATCTATTTTATACTATGAAGAAACTTCAAATCAGACGGAGTCAGCTTTTTAATTGCTGAAACTTACACACGACTTTTGCCGCTGCAATACATAGAAAACGCCTTATTCAATTTACAATTGATTGAGGCGTTTTATTATGCGGATCTCCAGGACAGTTATAACTGAACCCAAATCCGCAAACCGCTATCGCATTGCCAGAAAGCCTAATTATCCATATAATAATGGAAACGAAAGCAGGGATCCTATGAAACTAAAACTTATGCTGATGGCCTTATTCTTTCTTTCAGGATGCGGCATGCTGGAATCGACTGATACATCCGGCACAACCGACCGGATCGATGTGGAAGTGACGCAGGTCATTGATGGCGATACCATAAAAATCATTTATGAAGGCGAAGAAGTCACTGTCCGTTACTTATTGATGGATACGCCGGAAACCAATCACCCGCGCCTGGGTGAACAGCCTCTTGGCAAAGAAGCGACAAAAGAAAACAAACGGCTGATCGAATCAGGCGATGTCTCGATCGAGTTTGACGTCGGCGACCGTTTTGACGATTATGACCGCTTGCTGGCTTATATCTACGTCGATGGCGAAAGTGTTCAGGAACAGATGCTGGAGTCTGGACTGGCCCGGGTTGCCTATGTCTTCCCTCCAAATACCCGTTACCTGGATGATTTTGAAAAAGCGGAGCAAATTGCCAAGGACGAGGAAGCAGGGATTTGGCAATACGAAAACTATTCCACCGACCGGGGCTTCAATTCAGAAGCATTTGGACAGGAATCTTCCGGAAATGCCCGTTCCTCCACTGAAGAGCCAATAGCCGGCGATTGTGAAATCAAAGGAAATATCAACCGCAACGGCAATAAAATCTATCACATGCCGAGTGATTCTTCTTATGAACAAACCAATCCCGAAGAATGGTTCTGTACAGAACAAGAAGCGCAAGACGCCGGTTTTAGAGGAGTTGGACAGTAGGACAGCAGTTCTTTAAGAGGCTTTCTTCCGGCTGTGTCGTCGATGAAATACAGCGTATTTCCGCATGCCCTGACAGTGCTCCGGGCGGGACGGATAAAGGGAAATACAGCGCTTATTTTTCTTCTCCAAAAACTATTGACTTTTTCCGTGGACAAGCTATACTTATATTTGTCCTGGAAATTGAGATTCCTTAGCTCAGCTGGGAGAGCGCTACCTTGACAGGGTAGAGGTCGCTGGTTCGAGCCCAGTAGGAATCATATAGTATGATGAAGAACCGCACAGCCATTTAGGCTGCGCGGTTTTTTTGTATCACAAAAAACGGGATGCATAAAGCTCCCGCACCAAATTTGAAATCCTATTCATCTTTATCTTCAACATCAAAACTGCATCAAAAACAGCAAGGCGATCCCCAGTAAGTTCATCCCGTAAAAATAAAAGCCATCTTGAAAACTTATGTGCTCTTCACCAAAAAAATACAAATTCATCCGCTTCATTTTATCATCCTTTTTTGTCACTTTTTTAGGCCATGCCTGCTGGTTTAATCCACCATCACAATCGACACGATTTCATCCACGGGCAGTCTGCGTTGCTTGAATGGATCCTCATAAATCAGCATTCGAGTTTTCCCATCAATGCTTTTAATCTTCCCCCTGTGTGCCTCGATGGCACCATCTTTCCAGCAGCGGATGAGAACTTCGCATTGCCGTTTCAGCGCAATCTCCATCTCTTCCTGAATCAGCTGCAAGTCGTCTCCGTTCAACTCGGGTTTTGGCACTTGTTCGTCTTTCTCGTACCATTCCCGGATCATTTCGACATGTTCTGGCAGCATCAAGGCTGTCCATTTAATGTTTCCGCGATCTTTAATATCGCCGACTGTCTTTAAATACTTATTGCGTTTCATCGGACCACCCCTATTCTTTGTTGTGTCCGCCGATCAATTTTGTCCGCGCTATGGCGGTGCCCGCCTGTGTGCCCGAGATGCCCCGGTAGATAGCCGAATAGCCATACTTTTTCCGGATGGCATCCATGGCACTCCCTAAGCGCCTGTTTTCAAACTTCCTTTCATCGAACAGACTTAACTGCATCGACGCCTCTTCTTCCAGATTGCTGATGGACAATGAAATCTGGCGAACCGGTTTATGTTGGAAATGCTCATGAAAAATCTCCTGGCAGACGCGATAAATTTTCAGCGTATCATTCGTTGCTTCGTCAATAGAGCGCGAACGGGAGAATCCGCCGCCGAATACGGACTTGCTGTAAACAACACTCAAGTGAATTGTCCGCCCCATGCGGCGAGCTTTACGCGTACGCATCCCAACATCTTCACACATTTCCAGAATAATCGTCATGATGTCTTTTTCTTCTATGTAATCGCGATATAAAATCTGTCCTTTTCCGTAACTGACCTGTCCCTCCACCAAAGGCGCGCCTAAATCCGACAAGTCGATGCCATTGGCGTGTTGGTGGAGTTGATTGCCCATAATCCCAAAGCGCTCCTCCAAAAGCGAGACATCTGTACAGGCCAAATCTCCAATACAAAAAATCCCCATGCTGTTTAAGGTCTTTTCCATCCGAGAGCCGATGCCCCACATTTTACTGAGAGGCGCTACTGGCCATAACTTTTTTGGCACATCGGCATATGTCCAATTGGCAAAACCCGTTTCTTTCGCCTCCAAATCGAGAGCCAACTTTGCCAGCAGCATATTTGGCCCTCCCCCCACCGAAGAAGGCAGTTTGAAACAGTCCAGCAATTTCTGTTGGATGCGGCGCATTGTCTGTTCAGGAGGCCCCCACAACTTCTCTGTCCCTGTCAGTTCAATAAAACTCTCGTCTACACTGTAAACATGAATCGATTCTTTTGGCACGTAGCTGCCCAACAGCTCAGTAATAGCCATCGATTTTTCCAAATAAAGCTTCATTTTAGGCTCAATCAGCAAAATATCCGGATGGTTCGGAATTTCAAAAAGCCGTGTGCCGGTTCTCACACTAAAACGCTTTTTCATCATAGGTGATGCCGCTAAAACCACACTTCCTTTCCGTTCCTGGTTTCCCACCACTGCAAGACAAACTTCCAACGGATCGAGTCCCAGTTCTACCGCCGAGACGCTGGCATAGAAACTGCACATATCAATACAAAAGATATGACGTTCTGGCAATTCAAGTGCTTTCATCACTCTCACCTCTCGAAAGGGAACGTATGTTCTTATTCTATACCACGATGATCGTAACGGCAATCCTTTTTAAAAAAATAAACTTCTGCCATGCGGTTCACTGGCTCTGGACTGCATAGCAGAAGCGATATTCTAAAGAAAATCCAACAGATCCTATGCTTCAACTATAAAAAAAGATTTAAAAAAATTGAATGCCCCGCCTTATGGATCATTCAATTTTCTAACAACTTTACATTTGCCGGTATGCGTATTATGATAAGTGCAGTAAAAGATTTGACATCCATCATTCTTATCAGCGCACCGGAAAACAGTTGGAAATTGCTGTTCCCGATTTGCAGGAATCAATGGGTGCCAAACCCACTGCAAGCTTTAGGAACAAAGTTTGCTTTGAAAAAGTCATCGCCTTCGGGTGATGGCTTTTTTCGTTTTTTCAGCTAAAAGAAAACCGGCCAGGCATCAGCCCGACCGGTTTTTTCATAGTTTATTATGCTTCTACAGTTTTGGCAGGCTTTTTATCGCGCGCCAGCCACTGGATTCCAAATAGAATAACAAAGGCAATGGCACCAATCGTATCAGACAAGCCCTCCGGATAAATCAAAGCTAATCCGGTTGCGAATGCCAGGATGCGTTCAAGCCAGTTCAGCTTGCGGTACCAATAACCGATCAATCCTGCTCCGATGGCAATCATCCCTGTCAATGCTGTAATCAGTACCCAGATCAGCTCAGGCCAAGTGGTATCGATCATCAGCAGAGCGGGTGACAACACAAACATATACGGAATGATAAACGCCGCGGCCGCCAATTTGGCTGCAATAAAACCAGTCTTGATCGGTTCGCCACCTGAAATCCCTGAAGCTGCAAATGCTGCAAGCGCAACAGGCGGTGTAATATCGGCAATGATCCCGAAGTAGAACACGAATAGATGGGCAGATAAAGCGACCACCAGCGGTACTGCCGCTCCAACCGGCTCATCCATCATCAACAACGTGATAATGGCTGGTGCCGCTATCGTAGAGGTGATGACATAATTGGCAGTTGTCGGTGACCCCATTCCGAGAACAATCGCTGCCAGCATGGTGAAGAACAAGGTCAGCAGGATATTTCCTCCTGAAGCTGAAACCAGCCCATTTGCCAGACTCAGGCCAAGGCCGGTCTTCACAACGACGCCGACGATGATTCCGGCGGCGGCTGTTGCCGCTGCAACAGCTAAAGCCGTTCGTGCCCCATCAACAAGCGCTAAAATGATATCTTTGAAGTTCAAGCGTGTTTCTTTATTAAAAGCACTGACGAAAATCGTCAACAGAATCCCGTAAAGTGCTGCCTGCATGGTTGGAATGCCGATCAACAAGAAAACGATGATGGCGATAATCGGCAGCAAGAGATAAATCTTTTTCAAAACTTCCTTGCGGTTTGGCATTTCTTCAGGCGAAAGGCCTTTCAGTCCAATCCGCTTGGCTTCAAAATGAGTCATGATCCAAACTCCTGTGAAATACAAAAGAGCCGGTATTGCAGCTGCTTTCGCAATTTCCCAGTAGGTAACTCCTCCGATAAACTCCACCATCAGGAAGGCTGCAGCACCCATGATCGGCGGCATCAATTGTCCGCCTGTCGAAGCTGCTGCCTCTACGCCTCCGGCAAATTCCTTCTTATATCCCAGTTTTTTCATCATCGGAATAGTATAGGAACCTGAAGTTACTACGTTGGCCACAGAACTCCCGGAAATGGTCCCCTGCAACGCACTGGAGAAGATGGCCACTTTCGCAGGCCCCCCAGTCAAATGACCGGCCAAGGATACAGCCAGATCATTGAAATACTGTCCGACCCCGGTCTTCACCAGGAACGACCCGAACAACAGGAACGTAAAGATAAAGGTGGCTGAAACGCTGATTGGCGTTCCCAGTATGCCATCTGTGGTATAGAACATGAGCTGGACGATCGAATCCAGATCCTGTCCTCTATGGCGCAGGAAGCTCGGGAAGTAAGGCCCGAAAAAGGCATAGGCCAAGAATAAACTGGCAATGACGGTAATCGGCATACCCACGGCCCGCCGGGTTGCTTCAAGCGTCAGCAGGATCGCTAAAATCCCGACAATCAAATCCAATTCAGTGACCCGTCCGAGACGGAACACCAAATCATCATACATGATTGGCCAGTAGGCAGCTACGCCAATTGAAAGCAGCGCCAGAATATAATCATACCAGGCCACTTTATGCCGGATTCCTTTGCGCTTTCTGGCCGGGAATAATATGAAGATCAAAGATAATGCAAACCCTAAGTGGACAGACCGCTGAATATAAGCGGTATATTGCCCGAAAATAGCGGTATAAAGCTGGAATAAAGAAAAAGCTAATAACCCGAAAAAGACCACATGCTTAATGATTCCGCTTAAATCCCGCGTATTGGATTCAGGATCGTATTTCTGTAGAATTTCCTTCTGTTTTTCTTCCGAGATGTAAGATTCATCTTCCGGCGGAAGCTTTTGCTGTTCGCGTTCTTCTGGAGACAATTTATCGCTCATCAATTCTCACTCCTTGTCTTAGTTGAAACAGGGATAAGCGTTCTACCCTAAAAGTATACGACTTCCCTCTTTCAAGCGTTTTTTTCAAATCAATCTTCTGTCCTTTTGTTCTGAATGATAAACCGGCATCCACATCTCCGACGAACAGCCGAAATTCGGGCAGTTCCCTTGTCATATTCTTGATAAAGTATTTACCGTCCTTTTCGACAAAGGTCTCGCCTTCTCCTGCATTTGAGGGCATGCCGATATTAAAATCTTCATATTCAAGCTCTGTCATCATTAAAGCGTTATCCTCGATCACTTTATAACTTTCAATGACTTCTGACAAATGGATCGAATGGGTATAGATCAATTGGAAAAACCGGCTTTTGACCGGCACATAAGCCGTTATTTTTTCAGTCTCGTTATCGGTAAACACATAATTCTTCTGGAATGGGGTGAATGCGATCAAGGAGCTGATTAAGATGAGGGCAATCATTAACGGAAGAAACTTCTGTATCCGGGGAAACTGCATCGTCCATTCTCCTCCATCTTTAAAACAAAGAACTGACGGCAGAGCTTTCGCTTTACCGTCAGTTGTTCGCTCATTCAATTACTTTGCTTCGTCGAAATACTTCTGTGCTCCAGGATGGATATCGATTCCGATTCCATCAAGAGCCGTTTCAGCTTTGATCAATTCCGCTTTAGCGTGCTGGATTTGATCTGTGTTTTCATAGATCGCTTTAGTGATGTCGTACACCAAGTCTTCTGAAAGTTCGTTTTGTACCACTAACATAGCCAATACAGAAACAGTCGGAACTTCTTCAGTCAATCCGTAAGTGCCGGATGGTACAACATCATTTGCATAGTAAGGATATTTTTCGATCAATGCATCCGCTTTATCCTGTTCGACAGGTACAATCACTACGTCTGAAGTTGCGCTAAGGCTTTCAACAGCGCCTGTCGGTGTCCCGGCAGTGATGAATGCCGCATCAATTTGTCCTGACTGCAGGCTTTCTTGTGATTCCCCAAAATCAAGATTTTGAGCATCGATGTCTTCCATCGTCATGCCATGGATTTCCAGTAATTGTTCAGCATTAATATAAGTCCCAGATCCAGGGGCACCTACAGAGATTTTCTTCCCAGCCAAGTCATCAAAAGAAGCAATTCCTGAATTTGAAGTTGTGACCAATTGGATGGTTTCCGGGTAAAGCGCACCGATAGCGGAAACGGTATCAATCTTTTCCCCTTCGAACATGTTCGATCCTTCAGCTGCGTAGAAGGCTGTATCCGTTTGAACAAACGCAATCTGCGCCGCTCCATCAGCAAGTGCAGTCATGTTTGCAGCGGAAGCCTGGGAAACTTCAGCAGTCGTGTCCAAGCCCGTTTCATTTTCAACGATCGTAGCCATCGCGCCACCAAGCGGATAGTATGTTCCTGTTGTTCCGCCCGTCAAGATGCTGAGGAATTCGGGATCTGAAGCCCCGCCACCGCCTTCTCCTTCGGTTTCTGTTGCTGCGTCATCTCCACAGCCTGCCAAAAATACAGATCCTGCAAGAGTTACTGCAGCAAATAAACCAAATTTCTTCTTCAACATAAAGTGACCTCCCTTTGCTCAATTCTTATTTTTTGTTTCCTTTTCATAATAGCATGTCTTTCTTACTACTTTCAATGCATTTCAGGAAATACAACCGCTTACATAGAGAAGATTTAGAAAACTCGAATCAATTTTCAGCACCTTCTACATGAGTTTCAGGAGCTGTTTCTTCCGGCGGCAAATCTTCAAAAGTCCGCCCTTGTTCTTCAAGGTCACGTGTCCTGTGGGCAATCCGTGCCGATGCACATGCCGCAACACTTGCTACCAGGTCATCCAGGAATGTGTGGACTTGGCCGCCATATTTCGTATCAAGCTTATGGATAATTCCAGTTTTGTTTTTGTCCAAATGGCCGAATGTGGTTACAGCGATGCTTCCATAAGTCAATACTGCACCTAAACCGATCATTTCATCGACTCCGAAAAGCCCTTCGTCTGCTCCCACGATCTGCTGGAGTGGACGGGATAACTTCCCTTGTTCTGCCAATTCATCCAACTCAATTCCCACGAGCAGGGCGTGCTGCATTTCACGTTTGCGCAAAACACTTTCAACGGATTCCATGCAATGCTCAATTGTCAGTCCTTCATTGAAAGGCAACTGCATATCCAAAACGATTTTAGCTATGTCTTCATTGGTGACGCCTCTTCGCTCCAACGCCTCGTGCGTCGCTTTCGTCACTTCGTCCGAATGTACTCGAAATCTTCCGCCATCCATAATCAAAAACCCCTTCCTTCTATAGTCTTGGTGTTCTTTTCCCATTATACCTTGTCCATCCAGTATGGTACAATTTTCTTACAAACCACTAGAGGAGGCATATAAATGACTACTGGAAAGGTAGAAGATTTATCCATTTACAGCAAGGAACTTCAAGAAGACATGCAATTGCTTGTCTACCTTCCTTCCAATTTTTCACCCTTGTACAAATACACATTGGTCATCGCTTCAGATGGCAAGGATTATTTTCAATTAGGGCGGATTCCGCGTGTCGTAGATGAGTTATTGGCGAATCAGGAAATCGAAAATATCATCGTGGTCGGCGTTCCTTATAAGAGCGTGTCCGACCGCAATAAAAAATACGAACCGACCGGTGAACAGCATGGTGCATACGTGCGCTTTTTAGCACATGAACTGGTGCCTTTCCTGGATGAAAAATACCCGACCTATCAAGTCGGCATGGGCCGTGCATTGATTGGGGATTCGCTGGCTGCAACAGTATCGCTGATGGCAGCTTTGAAATACCCGAATATATTCGGCCGCGTCATTCTGCAGTCGCCAAAAGTCGGCGAAGACATGCTGAAAACAGTCGAAGCCTTTAATTCAGCCAATTCTTTCACCGTTTACCACGTCATCGGAAAAGAAGAAACAGCAGTCAAACTGAGCAATGGCGGAACAGAAGATTTTGTTGAACCTAACCGGAAATTAAATAATTTAATGAAAAATAAAGGGTTTTCGATCTTTTATGAAGAATTTGATGGAGACCATACTTGGAAGCATTGGCAGCCAGATTTGCGGCGTGCATTGATTCAGAACTTCGGTATGTAGAAGCTGATGAGGCGCCAGGACTAACTGGCGGCATTCAGAGAAATGGTCATTACAGACAAGGAGGTCATTAGGATGAAATATGGAGTAGCAGCTTTTCCTTCAAAAAAATTGCAGGATATCGCAAACTCATACAGAAAACGCTATGATCCGCATTATGAACTGATCACCCCTCACATGACATTAAAAGATCCATTTGAGGCGGACGCATCAAAAATAAAAGATGTTGCGGCAGAAATGCAGAACATCGCAAAACGCCATAAACCGTTTAAATTGCACGCGACGCGTGTCAGCACGTTTTCTCCAGTCACCAATACTTTGTATTTCAAAGTGGAACCGAATGCTGATATCTCAGCGTTGCATGAAGACTTACATTCCGATTTCTTTGGCGGTATGCCGAAGCATTCTTTCGTGCCGCATGTTACGATTGGACAGAAATTGTCTGATACCGAACATGCCGATGTTTTCGCCCAATTGAAGATGGCAGGCATCGACCACGAAGAAATTATTGACCGCATTCATTTACTTTATCAATTGGAAGATGGTTCATGGACGGTCTACGAGACATTCCGATTAACTGGAGATGATCAATAAGTGCTGAAAGTAAAAATAACCGAAAACCAATTGGAAAAAGAACAGGCCTTTGATATCCGCAGAAAAGTTTTTGTGGAAGAGCAGAAAGTTCCGGTTCATCTTGAAATGGATGAATACGATGACAGTGCCATTCATTTTGTCGGCTATCAGCTTGAACAGCCGATTGCTGCCGGACGGATGCGGGAAGTAGAAGCTGGCCTCGGCAAAGTCGAACGGGTATGTGTTCTCCCCGAGTACCGTGGACAGCATATCGGTGTCATGATGATGAACGAGATGGAAGAGTATGCACGGACAAACGGGATTTTCAGACTTAAATTGAATGCCCAGACCCACGCTATCTCCTTTTATGAAAATATCGGCTATGAAGTGACATCAGAAGAATTCATGGATGCGGGAATCCCTCACAAATCGATGGAAAAAGTCGTTAACTGATGGTTTTGCAGACATGAAAAAACAGGACGACCGCTAATCTGGTCGCCCTGTTTTTTTGTGTTCTTTAAAGGATATGGTATCCGCTGTCTACATGGATGGTTTCTCCTGTAATCCCGCGAGACATGTCGCTGAAGAGGAATGCTGCTGTATCGCCCACTTCTTCCGGTGTAGTGTTGCGGCGCAGTGGCGCTTTTTCTTCGATTTCATGCAAAATCGAATTGAAATCACTGACTCCTTTAGAAGAAAGTGTACGAATCGGACCTGAAGAAATCGCATTGACACGAATGCCATGACGCCCTAGATCTGCTGCTAAATAACGCACAGACATTTCAAGAGAAGCTTTTGCAACGCCCATGACATTGTAATTCGGCATAACGCGCTCGCCGCCGATGTATGTCAAAGCTACAATGCTTCCGCCTTCAGCCATCAATGGCTTGGCGTTTTTGGCAATATTGGTCAATGAGTATGCACTGATGTTTTGAGCCAGCAAGAATCCGTCTCTTGACGTATCCGAAAAATCTCCTGCCAGTTCCTCGTTCTTCGCGAAAGCGATGCAATGCGCAAGTCCATGGATGGTGCCTACCTGTTCTTTAATGGCCGTAAAGCATTCTGCTACAGCTTCGTCATTTGTCACGTCACATGGCAAAATCAGTTCGTGGTTGCCATCCAACGTAGCCACCAAATCACGCACAGATTTTTCAAAGCGCTCACCTGCATAAGTGAAAATCAGGTTAGCTCCCGATTGATCCAACGAACGTGCGATTCCCCAAGCGATGCTCCGCTTGTTGGCTACTCCCATAATGACAAAAGTCTTTCCTTCTAATGATATTGACATGTCCATTCCTCCTGCATCTGTTATTATTACCTGGTACTAATAATACATCACAAAAAAGAAAAGTGCAATTCGCACTTTTCTAGAGGCTGCCCAGGAACGTTGTCGCTAAACCTAAATAAATCAAAATGGAAATGATGTCATTTAAAGTAGTGATAAAGGGTCCTGAAGCGACAGCCGGATCAATCTTCATCCGGTGAATCAATAATGGAATGAACGAACCTGCAAGAGTCGCCACAAAAATAGAGCTGGAAACAGCGGTTCCGACCAATACACCGATCAGCAATTCACCTTTCCAGAAGTACACTAAGCCTACCACTACGATGCCACAGACCACGCCTGTAATCAGACCTGTGCCGGCTTCCCGGAACAACAGCTTGATCTTGCTTTCTTCTTCGATGTCTCCTGTCGCAATCCCCCGCACTGCTACGGCCAAAGCTTGAGTTCCGCTGTTTCCTGCCATTCCCGCAATAAGCGGAATAAAGACAGCAAGCAATGCTACCTGATCCAATGTCGCTTCGAACATGCCCATGAGGTTGGCCGTCAACATTCCAAGGAACGTCAATAAAATCAACCAAGGCAGCCGTTTTTTAGCCGCGGTAAAGGATCCTTTGTCAAACGTGTCCATATCCGAGACAGCGGCCAGTTTGGAGTAGTCATCTGATGCTTCTTCTTCCAGCACGTCAATGATGTCATCGACAGTGATGATGCCGAGCAGGTGATGTTGATAATCGACAACCGGCAAAGCCAGGAAATCGTAATCTTTAATCATCCGTGCCACTTCTTCCTGGTCTTCGCTGACCGAAACACTGACGACCCGGTCATTCATGATGGAGCTGATCAAGGTATCTTCTTCCGCCAGAATCAAATCACGCAAGGTCACGATGCCTGAAAGTTTTTGATCATCATCTACCACAAACACATAATAGATGGTTTCCGCATTCGGAGCGGCATTGCGAAGAATGTTCATCGCGGAACGGACAGTGGAGTTTTTCGGGATAGCCACAAACTCCGTCGTCATAATGGAACCTGCAGTATATTCCTCATAATGCAGCAAGTCTTTAATTTGCTGCGCCGAGTCTTTGTCCATAATCGTCAAGTAACTGGCGACTTGTTCTTTATTCAAT
Source organism: Planococcus beijingensis (assembly GCF_016820615.1). Taxonomy (NCBI): domain Bacteria; kingdom Bacillati; phylum Bacillota; class Bacilli; order Caryophanales; family Caryophanaceae; genus Planococcus; species Planococcus beijingensis. The sequence continues at coordinate 698,439 of NZ_JADHDZ010000001.1, read as the reverse complement.
TCGTTTAAGACATCGACCGCGTCATCCGTGTACATATAGGACAAGAGATCAGCGGCGTAACTGGCATCCATCTCGCGGAACAAATCTTCGTAATCATCATCGTCCACTTCGATTGCTTCAAAGAGATCTGCCATCTCTTTAGGAGAGAGATACTGATACAGCACTTGCCTAGTGGCGGAATCCGCCTTTTCATAAAAACTTGCCTGGTCGTATGGATGGTGCGATAAAAACTCATCACGGAATTCTTTAACATCTCCGCGGATAAGCAATTCATTGAACAATGCATCGTTCATTTCCTCATCACGTATAACTTTTTCTTCCATCATGTATACTCCCTCCTTTCGAGGATTGTGTCTGCTTGCTATAGTAGTCTATACGCTTCACTATAGAACTGTATAGTAAATTTTTCATTAAAGAGGTGGTTTACTTGAAATACGATATCATCGGTGACATCCATGGCTGCTACCAAGAACTATTGCAGCTCGTCGAACGCTTAGGTTACCAGAAACAGGGCGATGTATTCACCCATCCTGAAAACAGAAAGCTGGCGTTTGTCGGTGATGCGATGGACCGTGGACCAGAGTCGTTGAATGTCCTGCGCCTACTGTTCGCCATGCAGGATGAAGGCATCCTTTACTATTCCCCTGGAAATCATTGCAATAAACTTTTCCGTTTTTTCAAAGGGCATAATGTTCAGCTTGCCCATGGACTGGAAATGACTGTCGCCGAATGGGAACAGTTGCCCAAACAGGAAAGGCAGCAGTTCCGGAAACGCTATATTCATTTCTATGAGCAGCTTCCTCATTATCAGCAGCTTGAAGATGATTTGATTGTCGCCCACGCTGGTTTAAAGGCTGAAATGATCGGCAAGCCGCTGAGCAAAGGCATCGCGGTTTTTGTGCTATACGGTGACATTACAGGCAGATTCCATGCCGATGGCCGCCCTGTCCGGCGCGACTGGGCTAAAACATACAAAGGAACGAAGTGGGTGGTCTATGGCCATACGCCGACCGCTGAACCTTATTTCATCAACCGGACCGTTAATATCGATACCGGCTGTGTGTTTGGCGGCGCTTTAACAGCTTTCCGTTATCCCGAAAAAGAAATCGTCTCCGTTCCTTCTCAGCAGCCCTACCAACCCGACCGTTTTCACATCTACAATTAAACCAATGCCTGCATGTCTCTATTCAACGAAGAACTGAAAAACAATTTTTCTCCGGAAACCGGATGGATCAATTCCAATTCCGTACAGTGAAGCGCCTGGCGGTCCAACCGTTCCCTTTTGCCGCCGTACAAATCATCTCCAACTAAAGGGTGGCCGATATGGGCTAAATGCACACGGATCTGATGAGTCCTTCCTGTATTCAACTGGAGACTGATATGCGAATAATCCCGAATCCTTTTAAGCACCCGTACTTCGGTTTCCGCAAATTGCCCGTCTTCACGGACTTCCCGTTCAATGATGCTTGTATTTTTCCGTCCAATCGGAGCCGTTATTGTAAATTCGTCCTTTTCCACCAGACCATGAACCAAGGCCTCATACCGCCGCTTCATCTTTTTCTCCTGCTGTTGCATGGAGATCATGTGATGGATGTGGCGGTTTTTCGCAATACAGACGAGGCCGGACGTATCCCGGTCCAGACGTGTGGCAATGTGCAAGGTCGAAGGGATTCCGTTGTCATTAAAGTGCTTGGCTACAATATTGGCCAGGCTTCCAAAAGGATGCTCTCGGGAAGGAATCGTATTCTGCAAAGGCGGTTTCTCGACAATCAGCAAAGCATCATCCTCGTAGACAATATCCAGGTTCCCGTCTTCTGCCAGCAGGCCCTTGCCGTGTTCTTCGTTCGGAAAAATAACGGTCACTGCATCGCCTTTTTTAAGGGGATGCCTGACCGTTACCTCTGCACCATTCACTAAAATTTGTCCGCCGCCGTACTTGACGGAAGCCAACGTTCGTTTTGAGATGCCCCATTCTCCCAATGCTTCACGCAACAGGCTTTGGTTTTCAGCAGTATACGTCAGTTGAAAAGGTCTCATGGCGTTCAATCTGAAAGCTCGCTGTCAATGAATGAGTCGTGGACACGCTGCCAGAACGGGAATGAACGGAATCTGGCAAAACGGACTTTTTCGCTGGCCACTTTGTATTCGATTGATTTTACATCTTTGTGAAGCAATTGCAGATGGTCAACTGTCACCATGAAATCCGGCGCCTTGACCGGGCGCAACGCACATCTGTGATGCGCAGGCAAAACCAATGGTGAACCGACTGTGCGGAAAACCCGGTTATTGATGGAGGCCATCTCCGTCAATTGCATCGCCTGCAAGGACGGATGGATGATCGCCCCGCCAAGCGCTTTGTTGTAGGCAGTACTGCCAGAAGGCGTCGACATGCACAGGCCGTCTCCTCTGAAACGTTCAAAATGGCTTTCATTCAAAAAGACATCCATCACCAATGTGACATCCGGAGATTTTACAGTCGACTCGTTCAACGCCAGATAAACAGCCGGTTCATCGAGGTTCTGATAGTGGATGCTAACCTCAAGCAATGGATATTCGATCACTTCATAATCTTTTTTAGCAATTGATAAAACCAATTTTTCGATTTCAATCGGCTTCCAGTCGGCATAAAAACCAAGATGGCCCGTATGTATCCCGACAAAAGCTACATCCGCCAGTTTCTCACTGTATTTATGGAAGGCGTGAAGAAGCGTACCGTCTCCGCCAATCGACAAGACAACATCCGGTGCCTCTTCGTTCCATTCCATCCCAAAATCCTCCAGGTAATTCTTTGCAGTGGCCATCAATTCATTGGATAATTTGTCCGTTCTCGATATAATGTAAAATTTCATCGTTCTGATCGACCTCCTTCTCTGTCGGTTCGGAAATGGGTTCCGGGCGATTCCTTAAATTCAGTAAAATAAGCTTGGGCTTCCTGAATTTCATCCCGGATCTGCGACATTTCCTCGTCCAATTGGAACGCGGCTTCCGCCGCTCGCTGCAAGCGGTTCTTGATTTCTTCCGGAAAAACACCTTTATACTTGTAATTCAAGGAATGCTCAATCGAGGCCCAAAAATTCATCGCTAAAGTACGTATCTGGATTTCCGCCAAAATCAGTTGTTCACCATCAATGGTCTGGACCGGGTATTCCACGATGACATGGTAAGAGCGGTAACCGCTTTGCTTTTCATTGGAAATATAATCTTTTTCTTCAACGAAGCGCAGATCCTTGCGTTGCCTGAGCAGGCTGACTACCGTTTCGATGTCTCCGACAAACTGGCACATCATCCGGATTCCGGCAATGTCCTGCAACTGGTGGGCCAATTGTTCAGAAGGCTCGAACGGGATGCCTTTTTCCAGTGTCTTGTCATAGATACTCGCTAGAGGCTTGACTCGGCCTGTAACAAACTCGATTGGTGAATTTGTATTGCCATTTTCAAATTGGCTGCGCATTCCTTTAAATTTTACTTTTAATTCATCTACGGCTTGTTTATACGGTGCTAAAAATCGATTCCATTGACCCATTTCCGGTCCTCCTCACTTCTCTCTAAGATCTTGAAGCAAGTGCCTCATGAAATGCCTGTTCAACAGCGATGCGGAACGCTTCACCATAATTGTCATTGCCTTCTATATTCTCCACCAGCATCCATAGTTCGTCGTGGAAATTAGCCAAAGGCATAACTTGCTTGCCCCATGTTAAAAGGGGGACGTTTTTAAGCTGGAGCGCTTTGGTCAACGCCGGCCATGTATGTATATCAAATTGAACGTATATATAGTCAGTACCCGTATCCAACAAGTAGACAAACGCCTGGTTGTCGGAATCTGTCAGCATTTGGCCAGAAGCTTCAATTGCTTCGACAGGTTCTGTTTCTTCAATAATGAATTCTATTTCATTGTCGGTAATTTCAGTCCTAGATACAGCTACTAATTTATGCAAATTCATACATCCTCTCTGGCTTCCTGATAATGATATTTTAACACAGCTCTGCCATTCGTTGCAGTTTGCGCTAAACTATCCGATAATGAAGTTACTAGAGAGGTGCATCTTATGACAAAAGAACTTGAAATCGAATTTAAAAACATGCTCACTAAAGAAGAATACATGCGTTTACTGAAGGATTTTTCTGCTTTCCACAACGGGCCTAAAACCCAGCACAACCATTATTTTGACACGCCCGACTTTCAATTGAAGCACAAGCTCGGCGCTCTTCGCATCCGCAATAAACAGGGGCGCTTCGAATGTACGTTAAAGATTCCGGCGCCAGTCGGACATTACGAAATCACTGATAAATTGACCAGAGAACAAGCGCGCCGCATGCTGGAATTAAAGACTTTTGAAGCACCTGAAGTTTCGCTTGCCCTGCAGGAGCTCGATATTCCATTGGCGCAATTAGAATCGATCGGCACATTGACCACTCATCGTGCAGAATTCGACTATCTGGATGGGCTCCTGGTGATTGACCATTCCGAGTACAACGGCCATGAAGATTTTGAATTGGAATTCGAAGTAGCTGATGCTGAAAATGGCCAAAAACGCTTCTTGGATTTCCTGCAGCAGCAAGACATTCCACAGCGCCCGGCCGATAAAAAAATCGCCCGTTTCATGAATTCTGCTTCTATCCGTTCTGTTGACAATTAAATTTTATTGCCTAATTTTTCCCAACTGTTCAATCGATTTGTTTGAGATATTTGTGCTGCGTTGTTAGAATGAGTTTACAGCTAAAGCAAAGGAGACACGATGATGACTGGAAAACCGATTATTCCGTACGAAGAGATTGGTGCGGAAACATTATCACAGTTAGTCGATGCATTTTATGCTCGCGTAGCGGCACATCCAAAGCTGCAGCCTATTTTTCCAGATGACCTTTCCGAGACCGCCCGTAAACAAAAACAATTCTTAACCCAATACTTAGGTGGACCGAATTTGTATTCAGAAGAACATGGGCATCCGAGACTAAAAGCAAGACATCATCCATTCGCAATAACGCCTGCTAGAGCTCAGGCTTGGCTTGAGTGCATGAGTGAAGCAATGGACGAGGTGGGATTGAGCGGAAAATTCCGTGAAACCTTATACAATCGACTTGTTTTAACTGCACATCACATGATCAATGAGTCTGACAGTGAGGAGGAGTTGGAGTGAGCAATTTAGATTTGGTGCAGGAAATTCGTGAACCTGCGAATTCTTTCAAACCAATGGAGTTGTATGTTTTCGTAGACCCCTTGAACCCAGAATGTTGGAAGCTCCAAGCAGTTATACGGAAACTCCAGATCGAATACGGCCATTACTTTTCTATGCGTATTGTATTGAGTACACAGCTGCTCAATTTAAATAAAGGAACACTTTCATCAAACATCGACACGAACAACTTAACCCATCCTGTTTTGCCGTCTGTTGCGATTAAAGCAGCAGAGCTTCAGGGAAAACGTTCTGGAAACCGATTCCTGCACAAATTGCAGGAGCACTTGTTCCTTCAATCAAAAGATGTTTCTTCATACAATGTTTTACTGGAAATTGCGGAAGAAGCAGAATTGGATCAAGAAGAGTTCAAATTGGACTTCCACTCTGTACATACCGCAAAAGCTTTCCAATGCGACTTACAGATTACACGTGAAATGGAAATCAACGAAGTGCCAAGCATCGTATTTTTCAATGAATGCATTGAAGATGAGGGTGTTAAAGTATCCGGACTTTATTCATACGATGTCTATCAGACAATTTTGCAAGAGATGATGGGTGAAGAAAGCTTAAATCGTCAGTCCCCGCCACCCTTGGATGATCTTTTTACTAAATACTCGACAATGGCCACTAGAGAAATTGCTTCTATTTATAATATTTCCGAACAAACAGCCGAATGCGAACTCAAAAAACAAGTGCTCCAACAAAAACTGGAACGCATCTGCATGGCAAAAGAAACCATATGGAAAGTAAAATAGCCTGCTTCCCCTTTTGGGGGAGACAGGCTATTTTTTATCGGGATGACTTTGAGAAGTATTTATTCTGCAATAGAAAGTATGTGAGTTGAAACGGAAAGTATTCTGCATTTATTGGAAAGTATTTGGGTTGAATTAGAAAGTAAGTGAATTAAATCGAGAGTCTGCCCAATAAAGATGCGAAAAAAAGCGAAAGGCGCCTTCCACGTCCGGAAGGCGCCTTTCTATATTACACAAAGGGGATGGGAGAAATGTTCACGCTCAAACAAAGGGGTGTATGTTTGTATGTGATTTATTTCACAACCTAATCTTAGCATGGCATAATAGTTAATGCAATAATTCACAAAGACTTTCACAAATTTGTCATAAACGAGCTGTGTATTATCCAATATCTGTTTGAACTTAATTATTGTGTAATAACAAATAGAAAAGAGAAACTAACTAGTATCGTTAGTTTCTCTTCCTTCTTATTTATTCAACAATAGTTTCTCAAGCTCATTAAGTTTTTGTTCGAACACTTTGCAGGCTTCTTCAACAGCTTTTGATTGTGTCATATCGACACCAGCTTTTTTCAGCACTTCAATCGGATAATCCGAGCTGCCGGCTTTCAGGAATTCATTGATATAGCGGTCAACAGCGGGTTGTCCTTCTTCTAGGATTCCTTTGCTCAAGGCAGTTGCAGCACTGAAGCCTGTCGCGTATTGGAACACATAGTAATTATAGTAGAAATGCGGGATTCTCGCCCACTCCAAACCGATTTCTTCATCGACTGCTACATCCGGTCCGAAATATTTCTGATTCAGTTCATAATAAACTTCTGTCAGGCGGTCTGCAGTCAGCGCTTCGCCATCTTGATCCATTTTGTGCATCATGTGCTCGAATTCAGCAAACATGGTTTGGCGGAACACCGTCCCACGGAATCCATCTAACCAGTGGTTCAGCAGATAGATGCGTTCCTGGTCATCTTCAGTGGCGTTGACCATGTATTCATTCAAAAGGGCTTCGTTGGTGGTAGAAGCCACTTCTGCCACGAAGATTGAATAATCACCATAAATATACGGCTGGTTCGCGCGCGTATAATAACTGTGGACACTATGGCCGAACTCATGCGCCAACGTGAACAGGTTATCAACATTGTCCTGCCAGTTCATCAGGATATAAGGGTTTGTTCCATAAGCACCGGAAGAGTAAGCTCCACTGCGCTTGCCTTTGTTTTCTTTGACGTCCACCCAGCGATTGTCGATGCCTTCTTTGACGATGCCTACATATTCTTCTCCAAGTGCTTCAAGTCCTTTAAGCATGATGCCAGTGGCTTTTTCGTATGGAATCTCCATCTTCACTTCTTTGACCAATGGTGTATGCATATCCCACATATGAACCTTGTCGATGCCGAGCACTTCTTTGCGAAGGGCGGCGTAACGGTGCAAGAGGTGAAGGTTATTATTGATAGTCTCCACCAGATTGTCGTAAACCGCTTCTGGAATATGGTCATCAGCTAAAGCTGCCTGGCGAGCCGATTCGAATTTACGGATCCGCGCATTGACGTTATCACGTTTGATATTGCCGGATAAAGTAGAAGCGAACGTGTTGCGGAATTTGCCATATGTCGCATAAACGGCTTTAAATGCATCTTCCCGTACACGGCGGTCTTTGCTTTCAAGGAAGCGAATATAGTTGCCATGTGTAATCTGCACTTTTTCGCCTGATTCATCTTCAATTTCCGGGAATTCAAGATCTGCATTGTTCAGCATGCCGAACGTTTCGGAAGAAGCACGGCTTACTTCAGACATTTGGGCAAGCAGGGATTCCTGCTCTGCCGGCAAGACATGAGGACGCAAGGAATTTAATTCTTCGAGTGCTTGTTTGTATAAGCGCAAGCCTTCATGGCTGTCAATATAGTCATTTAAAACAGATTCCTCTAAAGCCAAAATTTCCGGTGTTAGGAAGGACAAGCCCGCTGATACTTTCGCAAACAAAGACTTTACGCGGCTATCCAACGCCTGATATTTTGAATTGGTGGTGTCTTGGTCATAGCGCATATGGGAATACGTGTAAAGGCGTCTTAAACGTTCAGTCAACTCATCTTTATAGACCAGCACCTCATAGAGTGCTTCCGCACTTTCCTGCAATCTCCCTTGATAGGATTCGGCTTTATCTCCAAGAGCTGCAACTTCTACAAACTCTTTTTCCCACAGCTCATCGGTTTCAAATATATCTTCCAATCTCCACGTCAGTTCTGCTGGTACTTCTTCTCTTGCCAATACTTTCTCAACCATTTAATTTCCTCCTCTGTCCCACTCTTTCGGGAATCGAACTACACCTTATTTTCTCAATTTTCATAAGGTTTTGCAATAGTTATGGTAGACGATATCCAAAAGACTGTTATCAGTCAAGGCACTTCCTCCAAAAGACAGGTAACAGGAAAGGTAATCTTCCAAAACTGCTGCTGCCTGTCCTTCTTGCGTACCGGCACTCAATGTCAATTTGCCCGAACGGATCAAGTCACGTAGGGGAATCTTTTTTTCCTGTGCAGCAAGGGCATGCAATTGCCACAACACTACAGGATCTTTGAAACACTGGGCGCCTTGGACTGGGATGCCGATGAACTCTGGTACATTTGCCATATCCATTCGCAACTCGTAGCAAAGACGGCAATAAACGTTTCTAATCCGATTTTCAGCGTACAGCTGATTTCGGATATAGCGCTTTTTTTCGGCCTTAAAAATTTCCATCACTGTTTTGAACTCCGCTTTCGACAGTGGCTTCGGAACTGCAAATGGAAAGACCTGCATAGCAGCTGAAATCGACTTCGTTTTTCCTACCCACCGATTTGAACTGATGAACAATAAATTGGAGTGATAATAAAATCGATTAGCCGGAGGGAAAAACAAAAGAATGAAAGGAAGCGCTCCCCTTTTCTGCTGCATAGCAATTTCGTGGGATTTCAATCGCAACAAGCCGATTCCTTCATTGCAGGGCTCTCTTAAGCCTTTAATCCAGATGTCCTTGATGTCTAATCGTCGATAGCCTTGCGAGCGCTGCTGGAGGTCCTCAGGTGATATGGTGCTGCATTGGAACTCAATGGCATGTTGTCCATCTACCAGAAGATCTGCACGCTGCCGGATTTCAGGCAAGTAGTTTTCCAGATTGACTTTAAAGTTCCGCTGTTTGAAGAATTGATGGAGAAGGAGTTTTCCTTGAAGGTGTAAAGAAGATTCAGGTTCGCTGTAATGGTCGCAGCCTGAAAGAGTCCGATGGGCAAAATGAGGGATGTTGATTACGCCAATTTTTAAAAGCAATGGAGCTTGGCAGGATGGGCAAAAGAATCGACGCTGGGTACGAATGTACTGAAGTTCATGCCTATCGTGTTGTCCGGTCAAATAAAACAATTCCTGTTGTTCTGTTTTAGCCACTAATATATCAATCACTCTCCTTTTTTCCATTCTATGGAATCCAGCCTATTTTGGCAATAAAAAAAGACCTCCTGTAAAGGAGGTCTTAGCCAAAGTAATGCAGTACATTTGAGAGCGCGTCTTCTTTGAAGATGGGCTTACCGTATTCTTCAAGTCGGTGAACTGTAACAGGTGATATGCGCAAATACTCTGTGATGATGCTGACATTGTTTTTGATATCTTCTTCAGAATGAAGAATTTCATCAAAACTTGTGTAAAGGTAGTATTTGTTCTCAAAGTGATAGACCGCAGATTCAATCGGCACATACATCAAGCGCCGTGCAATCGGCAATAGTTCTTCCACTTCGGAGAAGACAAATGTATATTCAAGTTTCTTAATATCGGGTTCATCGAAAACCGGTTCGAATTCATCAAATTCGGGAGTCACCGCATCTTCACTTGCAAACATTTTGCGGCGTTCCTCTATGTCATCAGGCAAATCAAGCTTTTGCCCATCTTTAGTCAATTGAGCGCGTGTTACTGTGACTTCAAGTCCTTTATCCATCGCTTGGACTTGGATCCACAGAGGGCCTTCCATTACGAAATCGGCTTCTTCATTCACTTCATCCATCATTTCCCAAAAAAGTTCTTCGCTCTTATCTCTGTTAAACCAGATTTCGTCACGGCTAAACCCTCGCTCTTCAACGTCGAGATAGGAAATGTAAAATTTAACTGTGTTGTCGTTAATGCGTTCTATTTCCATTTTACACCTCTCCTTTACGGTTTGGACTAAGAGAACCTTCCTCCGAGCCGTGCTTGTGTTGCTTCTAATAAGTATAACTTCTTTTGCAGGCAAAGAAAAAGTTTATGCCTATCTTCCAAAGACAAGTTACAAGTACATAGAGTTTAAATCACTTAACTGATTTATGCAACTAATTAAAATAAAGAAAAGCTGCCCCAGGATCTATTATGAAATACCATAAAGACCGGACAGCTGATGTGCTTATTGTTAGTTTACCATTCGCTGAGCTTCAAGCAGTTGATAAGCTCTGACTTTACGCGGTAGGAATCGACGGATTTCATCTTCGTTATAGCCGACTTGCAGACGCTTTTCATCCATGATGATCGGACGGCGCAGCAATCCTGGATGTTCCTGGATTAATTCATATAAACGCTGAAGCGGTAAACTTTCAACATCTACATTCAATTTTTGGAATATTTTAGAACGGGTTGAGATGATTTCATCTGTACCGTCTTCAGTCATACGTAAGATTTCTTTGATTTCGCTGATTGTCAAAGGTTCAGAAAAAATGTTGCGTTCTGTATATGGAATGTCGTGTTCCTCAAGCCAAGCTTTTGCTTTTCTGCAAGATGTGCAGCTCGGGGACGTGAATAATGTAACCATCATAATGGAGCACTTCCTTTCGGATTCATGAAAATATAGTGTGGTTCATTTTTCAAATTAGAATCATTATAGTTTAGAGGCTCTACATTCATTATACAATGTATGGGATGAATTTAATAGTGTATTTCAGTAAAAAAATTAAATTTCAAGCTTTTTGTCACATATTCGCTATACATTCTTTATACTTGTAAGCTTATATATTTAAATTTACCCCATTTTCTTTTGTCGTAAACTTCCAAACTAAAATTTTTTATTCTCAGTTACAGCTTCTTTTTGAAAATCGATTCTAGTATATATTACGTTTCAAACTGAAAATAGTTCCATCTAATTTATGATTGCTGCAAGATATTTTTATTTCCTTAGCCAAACACCCTATTCACAATCCCACGAATCTGCTTAAGGCGTATAATCTACACCTTTGGAATAGCTATTCCCCGCATTCCAAAGAAGGAATTCTTCGATTCCATTATCATTCAGCGCCTTGATCTGAGCTTCCACTTCTGATTTTCCATAACGCAGATAATTGCCTGACCCAAGGTAGCTGGCGGTGAAATCCTGGAGCCATGGCCTTGAAACTGGTGGGTTATCCAAGGCACCCAATACTTGATTTTCCACCTTGGCATATTCTGCAACCAGATTATAGGGTTCGAGATCCGGTTTGGCAATCCCAAAATAAGAAGTCCAGTGGCTCGGATAAATCATCGATGAGATGACATCGACATTTTCAGAAATCTTGGAAAAATTTTGGCCGATGCCGGGAGCTTCCGGCAGTGTTGCCGCATAGCCGAAAATATCAACCGATACATCCACTTCATACGGTTCTAATTGTTCTTTTGCATAAGCAACAAAATCCGTTACAGCCTCTACTCGCCTTTGTATCGGATCAGCATCAGAATTTGCATAATCCCCGAGCGAATAGCTGAGATCGTCGGCACGATGTTCAAATCCTTCCGGAAAACGGACATAGTCGAATTGAATTTCCTTAAACCCAAGCTTAGCGGCTTCAATAGCAATTTGGACATTGTAGTCCCACACTTCTTTCAAGAATGGATTGACGAATGATTCTCCGCGATTATTTTTCCAGACCTGTTCCCCATCCATAAATGTCAGCTCAGGCCGCTGTTCCGCCAGTACGCTATCTTTGAATACCACCACGCGAGCAATAGGATAGATTTCTTTTTCTTCCAGCTGCTCCAGCATAGCTCTTGGGTTTTTAATCAAAGGCTGGCCCAATCCAAGTTCCGCCAGTGCTGAGCCGTCTTCCGGTATGTATGTCAAATGGCCAAAATCTTCTTTGATATCGATGACCATGGCATTCAATTCTGTTTGCTCCACCAGTTCAACCAGTGATCCAAACCGCTCCCCGCCTGCAGAATGAGCTGTTACAAAAATTCCCCGAACGGCATCCGGATAGGCAAATTCGAGGCCTGAATCAAATTTAAACAACTGGGAAGCTGCCAAAACACTCGAATCAAGTTCTATTGTATTGTATGTACGCGGTGTAAAATCCGGTGTTTCGCTTTCTTCAGCTGCATAAACGTTGCCAACACTTGCCAATAAAACGCCTGCTGTAAGAATTACTGCTGTCTTCAATGATTTCGCCATCTTCTTGCACCCCTTATTCCACTTTTACGCCAAGTTATTTATGCTTGCTTACCGACCTTCTAATTTGATCAATCGCCTAAATCGGCTCTTAAGCCCAGAGCCCTCCTTATATGAATAAACTTTAATATCCAGTGTTCTTCCATTCTAACATTTATCTGACTAATTGAAATAAGAAATCATCCGCCTGGATGCAGCTTTTGATAACTCTTTCACTATGCCAGCCAATAGATTGTTCCCACAAAAAAAAAAAACGATGCCCATTAGGACATCGTTTTGCTGTTACTTCGACGCTGATGCTGATTTAATCGATTCGAATTCACGTTCTGAGCATTGAACAAAATGGCCAGGACTGATTTCTCTCATACGCACGTCATCAGCTTCTGTGTATTTATGGATGGCCGGATCGTAGGACTTGCGGATCCGGTTGCGTTCATAGTTCGGGTCAGGCAATGGAATAGCTGACAACAGCGATTGCGTATAAGGATGCAACGGATTATTGTACAACTCCTCTGCAGGAGCCAACTCCACCAATTTTCCGAAATACATGACACCGATGCGATCGGAAATGTACTTGACCATCGATAAATCGTGGGCAATAAACAGGAACGTCAACCCTTTTTCCTGTTGAAGTTCTTTCAATAAGTTGACGACCTGAGCTTGGATGGATACATCCAATGCAGAGATCGGCTCATCCGCAATGATGAAATCCGGATCTACTGCCAAAGCACGGGCTATGCCAAGACGCTGGCGCTGTCCACCCGAGAATTCATGCGGGTAACGGTTAGCGTGCTCTTTGTTCAAACCAACAGTTTCCAACAAATCGTAAACCATTTTTTTCCGTTCAGTCGAGTTTTTCGCCAAACCATGGATATCGATGCCTTCAGCAATGATATCCATAACTTTCATACGCTGATTTAACGAAGCATATGGATCCTGGAAAATCATCTGCATTTTACGGTTGAATTTCTTCAAGTCCTGCTTGGACTTTTTACCATGGACATTCTCACCTTCATAGAAGACATCCCCATCTGTTGCATCATATAAACGGATGATGGAACGGCCAGTCGTCGATTTCCCACAACCTGACTCTCCAACCAATCCGAGGGTCTCACCTTTGTAAATATCAAAGCTGATGTCATCTACTGCGCGGACTTCATTGGCTTTGCCGATGTTGAAATATTGTTTCAGGTTTTTGATTTCCAGTAATTTTTCAGCCATTACACCGCGCCCCCTTCATAATATCTGCTTCCTGGGAATTTCTTCATTCGTTCAATGACAGTTAAAGGCGGTTCTACCTGCGGCGCATCCGGATGCAACAACCAAGTGGCAGCTGAATGCGTATCGCTGACTTTAAAGAAAGGAGGGTTTTGCTCCATATCAATTTTCAGAGCGTATTCGCTGCGAAGCGCGAAAGCATCTCCTTTTGGCGGATCCAATAAATCAGGTGGCGTTCCTGGGATTGCATACAACTTGGCATCCTCCGTGTCCAATGAAGGCATGGAGCTCAATAAGCCCCATGTATATGGATGCTGCGGGTTATAGAAGATTTCATCGACTGTACCGATTTCGACGATTTTCCCGCCGTACATAACCGCCACACGATCAGCTACGTTCGCCACAACTCCAAGGTCATGGGTAATGAAAATGATTGATGTATCGATTTTCTTCTGCAGATCTTTCATCAATTCCAGAATCTGCGCCTGGATTGTCACATCAAGTGCTGTTGTCGGCTCATCCGCAATCAGGATCTTCGGATTGCAGGCGAGTGAGATGGCGATAACAATGCGCTGGCGCTGTCCACCTGAGAATTGGTGCGGATATTGCTTCATCCGCAATTCAGGTTTCGGCATACCGACCATGCGCAATAAATCGATCGCTACTTTTTTTGCTTCATTTTTGCTGATCTTTTGATGCTTCAGCAAAGGTTCTGTCAGCTGCCGGCCGATTGGCATTGTCGGATTCAAGGAAGTCATTGGATCCTGAAAAATCATCGAAATTTCTTTTCCACGGATTTTTTGCATTTCTTTATCGCTCAACTTCGTCAAATCACGGCCGCCAAATAGAATTTCGCCATTTTTGAACTCAGCGGAACTTTCAGGCAGCAAACGCATAATCGATTTCGTCGTTACAGATTTGCCTGAACCCGACTCCCCTACGATTGCCAACGTTTCACCTTTATTTAGATCAAAGTTAACCCCGCGTATCGCTTTAACTTCCCCGCCTTGGGTGTTAAAGGAAAGCTCAAGGTTTTTCACTTGTAAAATTTTCTCCATTTTAAACTTTCCTCCTTAATCTTTCATCTTCGGATCGAGGGCATCTCGAAGTCCATCACCGATTAAGTTAAATGCAATCATGATCAAACTTAGCAAGATAGCTGGGAACGCTAAGATATGCGGTGCGAACTGAATTAACGCATAGCCATCGTTAATCAATGTTCCGAGTGAAGCATCCGGTGCCTGCAGCCCCAATCCAATAAAGCTTAAGAAAGCTTCAAAGAAAATAGCGCTTGGAATTGTAAACATGGTATTGATGATGATTACGCCTAATACGTTAGGCATCAAATGCTTCCAGATTATACGAGTGTCGCTGGCACCCAACGTGCGGGCGGCCAAAACGAATTCCTGGCTCTTGTACTTAAGCACCTGGCCACGGACAACTCGAGACATCCCTGTCCAACCGGTTATCGTCAGAGCGATGATGATGGCTAGTATTCCCGGATCCATGATTAGAATGAACAGGATAACCACAACAAGGTTTGGAATACCTGTTAAAATTTCAACGACCCGTTGCATGAAATCATCCACACGTCCGCCAAAGTAACCGGAAATCCCGCCGTAGATGACGCCGATCAACATATCAATCGCTGCTGCAACGAAAGCAATGAATAGGGATACTTGAGTCCCTTTCCAGACACGTGAAAACATATCACGGCCAAGCCCATCAGTTCCGAACCAGTAGTTGACTTCAACGTTTTTCATTTCATACAAATCGACTTCTTTGCCACCTAAAGTTCCGACTCCATCGAGGATCCCCAATTTTTCAATGACCGGGATCTTCGGTGGCAAGTTAGCGTGAGTAATAGTTTGGGCATTTGGTGCATACGGGCTGATGACCGGCCCTAAAAACGCCATAATGACGATTAGACCAAATAACACAATGCTGAATAAAGCGCCTTTGTTTTTGCGGATACGGTACCAGGCATCTTGCCAGAAGCTGACACTCGGCTTTGTGATGCGTTCCGCTTGATGTGCATCTAATGTAATGCGTTCAAACGAGCCTTTCGGCAGTTCCGGAATTTTATCGATTTTTTGAGTCATTAACTTTTACCTCCTGAAAGACGGATACGAGGATCAATGACACCATAGAGAATATCGACCAGTAAAATGATGACAATCAAGAATACTGAGAAGAAGATAGTGGTCCCCATAATGATGGAGAAATCACTGACCATAATTGATTTAACGAATTGTTCCCCGATGCCTGGAATTGCGAAAATCTGTTCCACTACGAGTGATCCAGTAAGGATGGATACTGCCATTGGGCCAAGAACTGTAATCAACGGAATCAATGCGTTACGGAATGCATGCTTGAATGCGATTTCTGAACCGCTTGCGCCTTTGGCTTTCGCCAAGGTGATGTAATCCGAACCCAGTACTTCAATCATTTCAGTACGGATAAAACGTGCAGCTGTCGCAAGCGGGAACATGGCCAACGCGATTGATGGCAGAACGCTGGACATAAAGCCGTCTTTCCATAATGCAACCGGGAACAATTCCCATTTCAATCCGAACCAATATTGCAGTAAAGATGCAAAAACGAAGGACGGAATTGAAATACCAACAATAGCGATAAACGTACTGGTGTAATCCATCCATGTGTTTTGCCTTAAAGCGGCAACCATGCCCAATAGAATTCCAAGCACAGTTCCGATCAGCATACCTTGGAAACCAATTTGAGCTGAAGGACCCATACGGCTTAAAATAACATCTGTTACATCTGCGCCTTTAAATTGGTTAATGGAAATCCCTAAATCTCCTTGCACTAACCCGAACATGTAATCAAAATACTGAACCGGAAGAGGTTTGTCCAAGCCATATCTTGCCTCTACAACTGCTCTTTGATCTGGAGTTAATTTATCTGCGGAAGCGATTGGGGAACCTGGTAGTACATTCATCAAGAAGAACGTGAACGTAGCGATTAAAGCCAGAGTGATAACCATATAAATTAAACGTTTGCCAATATATTTACCCATTGTGCACCTCCAAAAATAAGTCTATTTGACAAGCTCTATGCATAATAAACAGAGTCTTGTTATATTCATGAGTTAGCAGAAAACCGTTAATTTTCGGTTAATTCCTTTACATTAGAAAAGAGAGTATATCGTCCTAACAATGCGATATACTCTCCTTCTATTTTGTTTTTACAGTAACGGGATTAAATTATTCTTTTCCAGAAATAGAAGCCCACTTATAGCTGTATTCCCCACCGAATGGGTGTTTAATGATACCGTTAACGTAAGGTTTTTGAAGAGCTTTTTCACCACGTTGGTAAATTGGTGCAATCGCTGCATCGTCTTCTAACAAGATTTTTTCAGCTTTAGCCATTGCTTCCCAACGTGCAGCTGGATCTTGTGCAAGTTCTGCTTTAGCAGATTCTACTAATTTATCAAATTCTTCGTTAGAATAAGACATCAAGTTGTGTGAAGATCCTGTTACGAACAAGTCAATGAAAGTCATTGGATCTTGGTAATCAGGGCCCCATCCAGATGTTTGGATGTCATAATCCTGTGCTTCGTCAAGTTCAAGACGAACTGCAAAAGGTACTGCTTTCAGATTAACTGTCAAACCTTCAAGATTTGTTTCAAGTTGATCTTTTAAATATGCATCCATGTTCTTAGCTGTTTCTGTATCGCCACCAAGCAATTCCAAAGTGACTTCAGTCAAGCCTTCTTCCTCTAAGCCTTTAGCCCAAAGTTTCTTAGCTTCTTCAGCGTTGAATTCAAGCATGTCTCCGTTTACTTCACGGAAATCTTTTTTGCTTTCATCAAAAGTGAATTCAGTTGGAACTAAGAAGTTTGCAGGAAGTGAACCATTCGCCAATACAACATCTGCTAGATCTTGTTTGTTGAAAGCTGTTGCAATTGCTTTACGGATATTTACGTTTTTAAGAGCTGTTGCTGCTCCTTCACGTTCTTGGTTAAATTTCAAGTAAAATACAGTTGGCTCCAAATCAGTTACTACTTCTTCGTTATCGCCATACTGCAATGCAAATTCTCCACTTAGGATTGCTTGGTCTTTTTCACCTGAGTTGTACAAGTTCACTGAAGTAGCAGGTTCTTTAACTACGTCAACATTGATTGTTTCAAGTTTAACTGTTTCAGCATCCCAGTACTCAGGATTTTTCTGCATTTTCCAAGTCAAGCCAGTGCCGTCCCAATCAGTAAGTGTGAATGGTCCGTTGAAAAGAAGGTTGTCAGAGTTAGACGCATATGCATCGCCTTTTTCAGTAACAAACGCTTCGTTTTGCGGGTAGAAAGTTCCGAATGCCATTAATGACATGAAATATGGAACCGGGCGTTCAAGTTTTACTTCAAGAGTTTTTTCATCAATAGCTTTAACGCCTAGTTCTGCTTTATCCATAGAACCTTCAGAAATTGCTGTAGCGTTAAGGATTGTTCCGCTCATCATGTATGGACCATAAGGAGATCCAGTTGCAGGATCAATCGCACGCTGCCAAGAGAATACGAAATCTTCAGCTGTTACAGGAGTACCATCTGACCAGTTAGCATCACGCAATTTAAACGTGTATGTCAAACCGTCTTCGCTTACTTCTGGCTCGCCTTCAGCCAATGCCGGAATAGCGATGTTTTCTTGATCTAAACGAAATAGTCCTTCGTTTACGTTATTCAAGATATTGAAAGCTACTGTGTCTTCAGCGATTGCCGAATCCATTGTTGGAATTTCTGCGCTTTCCATCAAGTTAAGTTCTTGTACTGAGTCTAAATCCCCAGCTGTCTCTGTACCTTCTTTTTCGTCTGTAGTTTCAGTCCCAGTGTCAGCGTTATCGCCGCCCCCACATGCTGCTAGAAAAGCACTTAGTACTAAAACTAGGCTTAGTAGCCAAAAAATCTTGCTGTTCTTCACTAAATTGACCCCCTCGAATTTTCTGAAAACTTGGTACACTGCTAATTATACATAATTTTTTTTTGTTGTACAGAACTTTTTTTGGAAATTTTTACACTCTTGTAACAATTGCGTTACATTAACATTACATAAAAGCGCCAGAATATTGGATTTGTAAGCGTTTTCGCCGTCTAAGATAAATAAAGAATTTTTGATTTTTTTTTTAATTTCTTCTACAATTGATAAGAATCGAGGTGCGAGTTTTGAAGAAAATAGGTTTCTCTTTAGTAATTATCCAAGTATTGATTTTCGTGACAATATTTTTCCGGGCAGAAAATCTTTCCTTGTTGTCCTATATCAACAACTCATTTATTTACGGTGGCGTTCTGCTGTTTTTCGGTTTGTGGGTTTTCGTCGTCCGTACAGGCGTATTTGATATATTCACCATCAGCATGAGAAAAGCTTTTAAGCTGAAATCCACACTGGATGATGATGAAATGCGTCCCCCATCCGAAGCATTGGGATTTTCCAGTTCTCTGCTGTTGACCACAGGTGCAGTCACTATGCTAATCATGGGAATTTGCCTGATGATTTACAGCTTCTAACATTGCACCTCAAATCGCTTATGTATTATAATAATAAGACATATATTGAGCGATGAAAAAGAAGAGTAAATGCAGTTCCTTCTATAAAGAGAGTCTGTGGTTGGTGGAAACAGATGGAGGATTGCATTGAATGGGCTTTTGAGCTGAACCGGTGAACGTGGAGTAGCCGGTTCCGTGTTCTTCACGTTATGAAGAAGAGTGGCCGGTGACGGCAACTAGGGTGGTACCGCGGAAAACACATCATTCGTCCCTTTTTTTAGGGGTGTGTGCTGTGTTTTTTACTTTGAGGAGGAATATTGATGAAGAAAATTTTTTCAGGCGTTCAGCCTACTGGTACGGTGACACTCGGAAATTACATAGGAGCGTTCAAGCAATTTACAGATTTGCAGGACGAGTATGATTGCATCTTCTGCATCGTCGACCAACATGCCATTACAATGCCCCAGGATCGTTTAGAGCTCCGGAAAAACATTCGTGCTTTAGCAGCTCTCTATTTGGCTGTCGGAATCGATCCGGAAAAAGTCACCTTGTTTATCCAATCTGAAGTTCCCGCCCATGCACAAGCCGGATGGATGCTGCAATGCGTCTCCACTATCGGTGAACTTGAGCGCATGACCCAGTACAAAGACAAGTCCGCGAAAAACACGTCTGTTCTAGCAGGATTATTGACTTACCCACCATTGATGGCAGCCGATATTCTTTTGTATCAGACGGATATCGTCCCTGTCGGCGATGATCAAAAGCAGCATATCGAACTGACACGTGATTTGGCAGAACGCTTCAACCGCAAATACAACGACATCTTTACGATCCCTGATATTCGCGTGCCCAAGAACGGAGCACGCATCATGTCCTTGCAGGATCCGTCGAAAAAGATGAGCAAATCCGATACCAATAAAAAAGCCATCATTACTTTATTGGATGACCTGAAAACGATCGAGAAAAAAATCAAGAGCGCTGTCACGGATTCTGAAGGAGTAGTCAGCTACGATCCGATCAACAAGCCTGGTGTTGCGAACTTGTTGACTATTGAAGCTGCGTTGACCGGAGAAAGCATTGATAGTCTGGTGGCTAAATATGAAGGTTCCGGCTACGGAGATTTTAAAGCTTCTGTTGCCAAAGCCGTCACTGAACATTTGGCACCGATCCAAGAACGCTACGCTGCGCTTCTCGGTTCTGAAGAGCTGGATGCGATACTCGATGTTGGTGCTGAAAAAGCCAATTACCTGGCAAATAAAACGTTAAAGAAAATGGAAAACGCTATGGGTCTTGGACGGAAAAGAAAATAAAACAGAAAAAAAAGGAGCTGCGAATTCGCAGCTCCTTTTCCATTTTCTTTTATTCAGCTACTTCTGCTGATTCTGCGTTTACCGCAAGATCAGACAAGTACACTCCAGTGCCATCACCGATTGCATAGTTCATTACGCGTTTATTGACAGGAGCCAATAGTGCACGGTATAGCGTAGGGAATACCGGTACTTCGTCAACCATCAATTGCTGCCATTCGTTGTAAACTTCTTGGCGGTATGCTAGGTCAAATGCTTTTTCTGAACGGCCTTCTGCTAGAAGGCGATCATTTTCTTCATTTTCCCAACGGCCGAAGTTGTACAATGTGTCAGCGCCGTACAGACCTGAAGGATCTACGTCAATTCCAACTCCCCAAGCTGCTTGGTAAACATCTACGCTTGGATCATCTTCTCCGCCGTTACCTACACGATCGTAGAACGAGTTAAACTCAACCATTTCCAAATTCACGTTCAAACCAACAGCTTCCCAAGACTGAACATAGTATTGTGCCAAAGGCTCAGCTGTATCGCCGCCAGTCATAGAAACAAAATTGATTTCCAATGGATTGCCTTCTGGATCTTCACGGAAACCGTCATCATCTGTATCAACATATCCAGCTTCTTCTAAAAGTTGTTTAGCGACTTCAGGATCGTATTCTCTGCCTTTATTGTTTTCATCATGGAATTCAGGATGGGATGGCGGAATCAATGTTGTAGCATTCCAACGCAAACCGTTATAGAACTTTTCGCCGACAGCTGCGTTATCCACTGCATGCCACATTGCTTGGCGAAGTTCTACATCGCCCATTTTCGATTCAGGGTCATACGCAACACGGTTGTTTTCAGCATCCCATGTTCCCTGCTTGAAGCCGATATACGTATAAGCACGATCAATTGTTCCCAAATACTCTACATTCGACATTTCAGCATTATCCGGGAATTGATCTACAGGGAAATCACTTACCAGGTCAACACCGCCAGTTTCCAATTCCTGAACGACTGTCGAACTGCTGATTACTTTAATTGTTACACCATCAAGTTTTGGTTCTCCGCGCCAGTAGTCTTCGTTTTTAGAAAGAGTCACAGACTCTCCAGGTACGATGCTGTCCACTTTGAATGGCCCAAAACCGATTGGCTTTTCACGCACTTCAGGTGAAGACGAGATATCAGCAACTGCCATGTCTCCGAAGATATGCTTAGCCAATGGGTAAGTCCAGATACTTCCTGTTAATAGAGAAGGTGTTGATTCGATATACGTAATCGACAAGGTTTTTTCATCGATCACTTCAATGCCTGAAATTGTATCAGCTTTCCCGCTGTTATACTCTTCCATTCCTTCAATGTTGGTGAAATCAGTATTGTAGCGAGGGCCGTCATAATCAGGGTTACCGATTACTTCGTGCGCAAACAGCCAATCTTCTGCAGTTACAGGTTCGCCGTCATGCCAATTGACATTGTCGCCAATTTTGAAGGTAAATGTACGGCCATCTTCTGAAACTTCATATGTTGCAGCTCCATCATTGGTATACACATAGTTTTCATCCCATGTTAATAGACCTTCATCAAACCAGTTCAAAATTTCAGCATCCGGTGCACCGGAGTAGAAGTTCCAGTTCAATGTTCCTTCAAATACTGTATCCGACACCAAACCGAATGTAACGGTTCCGCCATCAATGGCTTCCCCTTCATTTGTTTTTACATTGTCGAAATCTTCAATTGAGTACATGCCGCCATTCTTCAGATCCTGTCCGCCGTCGGCTTCTTTTTTCCCGCCTTCTTCTTTAGACGTATCGTCTCCGGAACAAGCTGCCAAGACCATTACAAAAGACAACATCGGCAATGCTAAATATCTGGACCATTTGTTTTTCGCCATTCTCTGTTTCCTCCTCTTTTCTAATAACTAAAGGTATTTCTGACTGATGTTGTACTCGAATAGAGTTGTTTCTTTCTGGTACTGAGAACCCTACTCCTCCTTTTCCCCCGCTTTTTGTCACCCTCTACGCTGTCGTGCGTCAGTAGCACGTTTTAACGCTTGCCCGACATTATTTATGCTAAGCATCAAAACAAAAATCAGGATTGATGCAGGTAACCAAATCCACCATCGTAATTCCAGTGTTTGCGGATTTCTTGCATAACTGATCAAGGTCCCCAAACTCGGAGTCGATTCCGGGAAGCCGAACCCTAAAAAGGATAAGCCTGACTCGATTCCGATATTGCCTGCCAAATTCAACGTCATCGTAACAATGATGATCGAACTAAGATTCGGCAGAACCTGGAAAAACATGATTTTAAAATCGGATGTCCCTAATGTTTTAGAAGCTTTTACGTAATCCAGTTCTTTTTCCTGCAATGCTTTTGAACGGATCAATCGCGCAATTCCCATCCATAGGAAAGCTGTCATGATCAATGAGAAAGATACAATACTGTATCCTGGTACCGCTGTAACAAATGCGATAACGATCATCAAAATCGGCAAAACCATGAAGAAGTCAACAAAGCGCATGAAAATATTATCCACAGTTCCGCCGTAATAACCAGAAATCAAACCTACCAATATGCCGATGATTCCAGTCAGTAATGTGACCAAAAATCCAATAGCTAATGAATTCCGTGTACCGATGATCAATTGCCCAAAAATATCGCGGCCGCCGTAATCCGTCCCCAGCCAATAAGTGGCCGATGGCGGCTCATATAGTGCAAAAAGATCTACTTTGATAATCTCAGACTGGTCCATGATGATCGAAGTGCCGAAGACGCCAGCAATGATCAAAAACAGGAACAAGAGAGAACCAAATGCAACTTTGTCCCGAATCAGCTCTCTTAGTAATATACTGAATCCAGATGGGCTTTTGCCAAGATCCACATCAGGGATTTGTGCTCCACTGTCTTTATCAATTCTCATATTTACACCTCTAAAATTGTCATTTATTATTTAATCCGTATGCGTGGATCAACCAAACTCAAGATGATATCGGATAGCAATGCCCCGATAATCGCTGCTAGTCCAAACAACAGGACAAGAGCTGTCATAACGCTGTAATCACGTAAGCTGATTGAAGAAAGGAACAATTCACCCATTCCTGGGTAGCCGAAAATATTCTCGATGAAAATGGTCCCGCCAATCAAGCCAGTGATTTCATAGCCGAAGAATGCGGCAATCGGCAACAGGGAATTCCGCAAAATGTGGCGATTGTAGACCCGTGCTTCAGAATTACCTTTTGCTCTGGCTGTTACGATAAAATCTTTTTGTTTTGTATCAATGATCTCACTTCTCAAATACTGGACTGTTGAAACAGTGGTAATTAATGCCATAGACAATGCCGGCAATAATAAATGATTCAGTTTGCTCAGGAAATATGCGAAGGTTCCCGGTTCAGTACCCGGCGTCACACTTCCGCTTGTCGGGAACCAGCCCAACTGGAATCCAAAAACAAACAGCATAACCAAGGCGAAAATAAATAATGGAGCTGCAAAGCCTATATACGTATATCCTGTGATGGCACGATCCAACCATGTGTCGTTAAAGCGGCCGCTGATGATTCCAAGTGGAATGGCAATCAAGTAAGTCAGGATCAATGTAGCCAATGACAGCCACAATGTATTGATCATGCGTTCGCCGATCAATTCAGATACTGGCATCTTAAAGCGGAATGACTGTCCGAAATCCCCTTGAAGCACACCTTTGATCCAGTCGATATACTGTACATACCATGGATTGTTCAATCCAAGACGTTCTCGCATCGCTTCGATGGTCGCAGGGTCGATGTTGGGATCGATCAGTCCGGTTAATGCATCTCCAGGCATTGCTTGGGCCAAGATGAACACCAAGACACTCAAGAGGATAATTTGCGGGATCGTTATAAGTGTTCTGCGTAAAATTAATTTCCACATACCATTCAACCTCTCTCAGGCAACGCTACTTGGTGGGTAGCTGAAATTGATTTTAAAGAGAAAGGCAAACCTTCTTCATCAAAAAAGTCTTTCTCCAACTTGTCGTACTCAGATTTCACCAGTTTGCGATTTTCGTAATGCATTTCCCGATTGCGCGGGTTGCTGTCCGGAATGGCCGCAATCAACCGTTTTGTATAAATGTGCTGCGGGTTGTTGAAAATTTCGTCAGATGTCCCATGTTCAACATATCGCCCTTTATACATGATGCCGATGTGATCGCACATGTGGCGGATAATCCCCAAATCATGGCTGATGAATAAATACGTCAAGTTCAATTCTTTTTGTATTTCACGCATGAAATTCAATACTTGCGCCTGGACGGAAACATCCAAGGCAGATACCGGTTCATCCGCAATGATCAATTTTGGATTGAGCGCTATTGCCCGGGCAATACCGATCCGCTGCCGCTGTCCTCCGGAGAATTCATGCGGGTATTTATAGATAGCTTCTGGACTGAGCCCAACTAATTCCATTAGCTCCTGAACACGGATCCGCTCTTCTTTAGCCGATAAGTTTTCATAGTTGCGCAGAGGTTCTGCCACAATATCCACTACTCTTTTTTTAGGGTTCAATGAGGAAAATGGATCTTGGAAAATCATCTGGATATCTTTTCGCACATCAATATACTCTTTCTTGTTGATCGTAGCCAAATCTCTTCCTTCAAACATGACCTTGCCTGAAGTGATATCGTTCAAACCGATAATCGCGCGTCCTGTTGTTGTCTTTCCTGATCCAGATTCGCCGACAAGCCCATAAGTTTGGCCCTGTTCAATAGAGAATGAAACACCATCTACTGCGCGAACATGATCTTTTACTGTCTGAAAGACTCCTCCACGTACGGGGAAATGAACTTTCAGGTTTTCAACTTCAATTAGCGACATAATTGCGCTCCTCCTCGGCTTGTTCTGGGAAGTAAAAGTCCTTGTAGCATGTGCAGCGCACAAAATGTCCAGGACTAATTTCATGGAGTTCCGGTGAAGCTTCGTGTGAAGATTCTTCGATCCAAGGAATTCTGGCAGCGAACCGGCAACCGGTTCTTGGCAGTTTCTGGAGCGATGGCACTACCCCTTGTATTACGTGGAGTTCTTCTTTCACGTCGTTCAATGTAGGTATTGAATTTAAAAGTGATCGGGTATACGGGTGCTGTGGATTTTCCATCAATGTATAAACATCTGCAATCTCCACAATTTGCCCCGCGTACATGACTGCTACCCGATCGGCCATTTCTGCTACGACACCCAAATCGTGTGTGATTAGGATAATGCCGGCATTGATGGTGTCTTTCAATTCTTTTATCAAATCAAGGATCTGTGACTGAATCGTCACGTCTAACGCAGTTGTCGGTTCATCTGCAATCAACAGTTCAGGCTGATTGGAAATCGCCATAGCGATTACAATACGTTGGCGCATTCCGCCTGACAGTTCATGCGGATACTGGTGATATGTTTTTTCTGGACGGGGAATGCCCACTTGATTCAATAAATTGATGACCTGCTTTTTTCGCAGGCTCTTGGAACTTTTCGGGTTGTGCAGGAAAATTGCTTCATCAATTTGATCTCCCACTACCATAAGCGGATTCAGAGCTGAAAGTGCATCCTGAAAAATCATTCCCATATCTTTGCCGCGCAATTTTCTCATTTGGCTGGTGCTGGCCTTTACCAGGTTGATCCCTTTGTAATCAATATCCCCTTCGATTTTGGCTCTTGTATGAAGACCCATGATAGAAAAAGCAAAAGCACTTTTGCCGGATCCTGATTCACCTACGATTGCCAACACTTCGTTCTTTCTAACGGTCAACGATACATCATCAACTGCAGCGTAATAATCATCTTTAATTCTAAAAGACGTTTTTAAATTCTTGATATTCAACAAAACATCATTCACATTTATCCTCCTCAAAATGAATCCGTTCTATGGTTGTCTTCTTGCTGAACTGAGCGACTTAATACATGCAATGAAGTTTTCAATTTTCAGACATATCATCCTAAAAAAATGTTAACACTTGCTGGGCTGTTTCCCCGGAACAGCACCATCAACATTAATGTTTTCTTCGGATAATGGTTTCTACCATTAATTTTATTACAATAAAATTACAAAAACAATGATTATTATTAATTTTATGAATTATTTCGTAATTCCGAATAGCAATTTCTCTTTAGAAAACCAGTCGTACCAACGTTTTGGTAGGGATTAAATTATTGTGAATATCCACTCATTTTTTAAGAAGAAAGAGCCTAGTAAATATTGTTCATATAATTTGTATTGTACATCCATATAATTAAACACTAATGCTCTGTGTAAATAGAATAACACAAGCCAAACAATAATCGGAAAACTTTTTCAATTTTTATAAAAATATGTCATTCTCCCCTTATTTCTACATGGAAAACATAAAAACAGCTAGCTGCGTCAACAAAGCGCAACTAGCTGTTTCATCTAGATAGTGGTTAAATTTTCTTGAATACCAGTGAAGCGTTATGTCCACCAAAGCCTAGTGAATTGCTCATAGCAAATTTCAAATCCGCTTTGCGGGCTTCATTTGGAACATAATCCAAATCGCATTGCTCGTCCGGTGTTTCGTAATTCGTTGTTGGGGGCATAATGCCTTCTTGAAGAGCCAACGCAGTGAAGATCGCTTCTACTCCACCTGCTGCACCAAGTAAATGGCCTGTCATAGATTTTGTAGAACTCATTCCTAATTTGTAGGCATGCTCACCAAATACCGTTTTCACAGCCATGGTCTCGTACAAATCATTATATGGTGTACTTGTTCCATGCGCATTGATATAACCGACTTCCGTTGTTTCAACACCGGCATCTGCTAAAGCTTGTGCCATTGCACGGGCCGCTCCTTCTCCACCTTCAGCAGGAGCTGTAATATGGTGGGCATCGCCAGTCGAGCCGTACCCGACCACTTCCGCATAGATTTTGGCGCCACGTGCTTTTGCGTGTTCATATTCTTCAAGGATAACAATCCCTGCACCTTCACCGATAACGAAACCATCGCGGTTCTTATCGAATGGACGGGATGCTGTAGCTGCATCCGGATTGGTCGTCAATGCCGTATTGGCTGTAAAGCCGGCTACAGACAATTGCGTGATCGGTGCTTCAGCGCCACCCGAAATCATTACATCTGCGTCTCCGCGCTGGATGACTTTAAAAGCATCTCCAATTGAGTTGGTGCCGGACGCACAGGCAGTCACCGAGCAGGAGTTGATGGCTTTTGCGCCAAAGTAAATCGATACTTGCCCTGAAGCCATATCAGGAATAATCATTGGAATCAGGAACGGGCTGATGCGGCGGACGCCTCTTGTATTCAACACATTCATCTGGTTTTCAATAGTTTCCATTCCGCCGATGCCAGAACCGATCCAAACTCCCGTACGCAAAGCTGTATTGTCATCCAGTTCAAGGTCAGCATCTTTCATGGCCATAATGGAGGCTGCTAACGCATAATGCGTAAAACGGTCCATTTTCCGGGCATCTTTCTTTTCTACATAATCTTCCATTGAAAAACCTTCTACTTCAGCTGCCACTTTTGCTGAATACAAATCTGCATCCAATCTAGTTAAGGGACCGACACCGGATTTCCCGCTTTTTACAGCTTCCCAGGTTGTTTCGATGTTATTGCCTAAAGGTGTTACAGCACCAATTCCCGTAATAACTACACGGCGATTATCCATTCTATCTTCTTCCTTTCGCATAGCTGATTATTTGCCCCACTTCATTGCAATTGCTCCCCAAGTCAAGCCACCACCGAATCCAACCATGACGATGACATCGTCATCTTTGACACGGCCTTCTTCAATGTCTTCAACAAGAGAAATCGGAATTGAAGCTGCTGAAGTGTTGCCATACTTGTGAATCGTTTTCGACATTTTTTCAATCGGAAGCCCCAAGCGTTCTCTGGATGCTTCCATAATTCGAATATTCGCTTGATGTGGAATCAGAAAATCGACGTCCTCTTTCTGCAATCCCGCTTTTTCAATAACATTTACAGCAGATTCACCCATCTGGCGAACTGCAAACTTGAATACTTCCCGGCCGTTCATCTGCAGATGATCTTCTTCATCTTGGAACAGGTGCTTGCCGCCAGACCCATCAGCACCTAATTCAAAGGACAGAATCCCTCTTCCTTCGGATACTTTCCCGATGACTGCGGCTCCCGCTCCGTCACCGAAAAGGACAGCCGTATTACGGTCTTCCCAGTTGGTGATTTTTGATAATTTCTCGACGCCCACAACCAGAATATATTTATAAACATCATTGTCGATGAATTGTTTTGCTGTGATAACTCCATACATAAAGCCGGCACATGCTGCTGAAATATCCATAGCTGCAGCATTGACAGCGCCAATTTCCTGCTGGATGACACAAGACATCGATGGGAATGGCTGATCCGGCGTTACGGTCGCCACCAGGATCAAACCAATTTCAGCAGGATCGATTCCAGCATCTTGAATCGCTTTTTGCGCAGCTTCACGAGCCATATGAGAAGTATCCTGATCCTCTCTAGCGATCCGGCGTTCTTCTATGCCTGTCATTGTTCGAATCCATTCGTCACTGGTATCCATCCGCTGCTCTAATTGAAAATTCGTCAATTTATCTTCAGGCAAGCATCTGCCCATACCGATTATGCCAGCATTCATTTTATATCCCTCATTTCACTTGTCATCATATATTAGTACCTGGTGTTAATAATACGTCATCTATCCTTTAATTTCAACTAACTGACATATTTCCGACAAAAAATCTTCAATCTCTCCAATCTTTCTTTCTGTCTGTCGGAGCTTGTGCTATGATTAATCTAGATATTCTATGTAGAGGTGAAACTAGATGCAATATATTGGAACGTTCTTATGGTCATTCTTATTGATTTCATTGGTCAACTATGTGGTAAGTGCAGTACAAAACGTACCCTTCGACTTCATGATCGGCGTTTACATTTCAGTCGGAGTTTCAATCATGATCTTCGTTATGTCAGCTGTCATTCCTAATGAACCAGCTCCTGAAAAGCATTAATAGAAAAAGAAGCGTAAACCGGCTAGCCGGTTTACGCTTCTTTTTTGTTGATGATGATTTGCTTGTTGTCGCCCATAGTCAATTCCAACTCTGTATTTGCGACGATTCCACCTTTGATCAATTCACGGGCGATATTCGTTTCGATATTTCGCTGGATAAACCGTTTTAATGGCCGTGCCCCGAATACCGGATCGGTTCCAGCTTCGACGATATAGTCGATGACGGAATCATCCACTGTCAGCTTGATTTGCTGCTGACTGATGCGGGCTGCCAATTCAGCGATCATCTTCTTGGCAATGCCGTAGAAATGAGTGTTGTTGAGCGCATGGAAAATGACGATGTCATCAATGCGGTTCAACAGCTCCGGTTTGAAATGTCTGCGCAATTCGCTCATGACAATGTCTTCAATATCATGTTCATTGCTCGTATCGCTGATGTGGGCTGATCCGATATTGGAAGTCATGATCACTACCGTGTTCGAGAAGTTGATTAAGCGCCCTTGGCTGTCGGTGATGCGCCCGTCATCCAGAATCTGCAACAGGATATTGGCGACATCCGGGTGGGCTTTTTCAATTTCATCAAGCAACACGACAGAATAAGGGTTGCGGCGTACCGCTTCGGTCAACTGTCCACCCTCTTCATAGCCGATGTATCCTGGCGGCGCTCCGACCAAACGGGATACACTGTGTTTTTCCATATACTCGGACATGTCGATTCGGATAAAATGATCTTCCGAATCAAACAGATTTGCAGCAAGAGACTTGGCCAATTCGGTTTTACCGACACCGGTCGGACCTAGGAAAATAAATGAACCAATCGGTTTCTTCTCATCCTTGATGCCTGCCCGCGCTCTCCATACAGCTTCCGTCACCAGTTCAACTGCCTTATCTTGTCCGATGACACGTTCTTTTAAGGTCTCGCCTAAGCGAAGCAATTTTTCACGTTCACCTTCCACCAATTTGGTTACCGGGATTCCAGTCCATCTGGCGACAATGCCGGCAATTTCTTCTTCCGTCACTTCTTCACGCAACAACCGTTCAGCGCCGTCTTTTTCAAGGTTGGCTTCGAGCGCTACCAATTCCTTTTCCAGTTCCGGAATCTTGCCATGCTGCAGAACGGCTGCCGCATTCAAATCATAGCGGTTTTCCGCATCTTCCAGCTGGCGGCGGAACTGATCCAATTGTTCCCGCTTTTCCTGGATTTTCTTCAACGACTCTTTTTCTTCTGTCCACTGATTTTTCATATCTGCAGAAGAATCGCGCAGCTCCGTGATTTCTTTACGCAAAGTATCCAAGCGTGTTTTGCTGGCTGCATCGGTTTCTTTCATCAATGCCTGCTCTTCGATTTCAAGCTGCATAAGGCGGCGCGTCACTTCATCCAATTCCTGCGGCATGGAATCGATTTCCGTCCGGATCATCGCACAAGCCTCATCGATCAAATCAATGGCTTTGTCCGGCAAAAAGCGTTCAGTGATGTACCGATCCGACATAGCAGCCGCAGCTACAATGGCACGGTCATGTATCCGCACAGCATGGTGCAGTTCAAAACGTTCCTTCAAACCGCGCAAAATCGACACCGTGTCTTCTACAGAAGGCTCTCTTACCATTACTTGCTGGAACCGGCGTTCCAAAGCCGGATCTTTTTCAATATGCATCCGGTATTCGTCCAATGTGGTCGCTCCGATGCAATATAATTCCCCTCGGGCAAGCATCGGTTTCAGCATATTTCCTGCATCCATCGCACCTTCAGTTTTACCCGCTCCGACGATGGTATGAATTTCATCAATAAACAGGATGATCTGTCCTTCACTGTCTTTGACCTGTTTTAAAACACCTTTCAACCGTTCCTCAAATTCCCCCCGGTACTTGGCTCCAGCAATCAATGCGCTCATATCAAGCTCATAGATGGTCCGGTTTTTCAACCCTTCCGGTACGTCATTGCGGACAATTCGCTGTGCCAATCCTTCAACGATCGCCGTTTTGCCGACACCCGGTTCGCCGATCAATACCGGATTGTTTTTGGTTTTCCGCGACAGGATGCGGATGACATTACGGATTTCCTGGTCTCGTCCGATGACAGGATCCATTTTCCCTGATTGGGCTTGCTCCACCATATTGCGGCCAAACTGCTCCAACGGGGATTTTTGTTCTGTGTTATTTTGGAATTGAACCATAACAACCACACCTCTCAATTAGTTTGACTATCTTTGACTAATTAGATTATAGTCAAATTTTCAGGAATAAGCAATTATTTTGGTCCTAAAAAAGGCCGTTACGGAATAAAATCCATAACGGCCTTTCAAAAATAGATTATCTGACGCCAAGCGCCATTTTTGCGTAACGCGACATATGTTCTTTGCCCCATACCGGCTGCCAGACGATTTTAACATCGACTTCTTCCACTTCAGGCAGCTCATATAATGCTTCTTTGACCATTTGAACGATTTGAGGTCCCATCGGGCAACCCATTGACGTTAATGTCATGGTAACCACTGCAAATCCGTCTTCTGTAACCATTACATCATATACAAGGCCCAAATTGACAATATCGACACCCAATTCAGGATCGATTACTGTTTCTAAGGCACCCATCATGCTGTCTTTCATATCTTGATCCATTCAGAATCCCTCCCTTTACTGTTAGTACCATCTTAACAAACTTTCACTGGAAATGAAATTTACACGCTTATTCCAGCAAATACTTAGCCAGCCAGTTTGTTGCTTCAAGCATGCCGGTCCGGCTCACCGCATGTCCCGCTTCGCGTTCACGCTTGAATTCGATCTTCTCAGGGATCGCTTCATATTGTTGTTTCAATTCTTTATACAAGCGATATGTCGGTTCAAATGGAACCGTGACATCCTGTTCCCCATGCCAGAAATAAATCGGGCGTCCATTGAATTTCTCCAAATGGCGGCGGCTGTCAAAAATAGCTAAAGTCGACAGCATCTTTTCGCGTTCTTCTTCACTGATCGGCAACTGGAAACCTCTCTTTTCGTATTGGGCCATCTGTGCCTGTGCCAATTCCACATAGTTTCCGGCACCCATCATCACTGCGGCCGCTTTGATCCACGGATAGACCGTCATTGCGCCCAGCGTCGTAATACCGCCCATTGATGTACCGCCTACTGCTGGTTCACCGGCCATCAATCCGCGTTTATGTAATTCATCCCGCAGAAATGCCAATTCTTCAATTGATGTCAACACGATTTCCCAAAATCGTAAGCTTATCTGGACTCCATCCAATCCTTCACTTCGTTCTCCGTGGAGATGGGAATCAGGTAAAATCACACGGATTCCTTTATCAGCCAATTGGTATGCATAATGCAGATTATGCTCTTTAGCACTCGTATGTCCATGAAAAAAAATAACGGTCGGCAACTCTTTTGCATCCTGTTCCGGGGTTATGTTCAGCAATGGGATATGTCCCCAGACTTGTCGTTCAACTCTCATCTCAAATCACTTCCTTCATTAGTAATCCTACCAATCTTAACCTTATCCAGCAAATGTCAATCTACTTCCCAAAAAACCCTGTCGATTTTCTCAAGATTTTTTGACGAAACCCTCGTATTATCGCTACACTAGTAGTATAGAGAAAGGAGTCGGCTATTTATGAAGCAACATTTGATTGTTCTAGATTTAGATGGAACCTTATTAACCGATCAAAAAGTCATTTCACCCAAAACGAAACTGACTTTAAATAAAGCACTTGAAGCAGGGCATCAAGTTATGATTGCCACTGGGCGTCCATACCGTTCAAGCGAACCGTATTACAAAGAATTGGGGTTGACGACACCAATCGTCAACTTCAATGGAGCTTTTGTGCATCATCCAGCCAATCAGCATTGGGGCATGCACCATAACCCGATCGGGCTCGACGTTGTCCATGAAGTGGTCGAATCCATGCACAACTATGAATTCCACAATATCGTCGCTGAAGTATTGGATGATGTCTATGTCCATCACCACGATGAAAAACTAATGGATATCTTCCGGTTCGGTGATCCGACCATCACCACGGGTGACTTGCGAAATTACTTAAAAACAGATCCAACTTCTATTCTGATTCATGCACCTTTTGAACGCGTACAGGAAATTCATGATCATCTCTCTTCTGTCCATGCGGAAGTCATCGATCATCGTCGCTGGGGAGCTCCTTGGCACGTCATTGAAATTGTCAAAAGCGGAATGAGCAAAGCTGTCGGACTTGACCGCGTCTCTAAATCGCTCGGGATTTCACGGGAAAACATCATTGCATTCGGCGACGAAGACAATGACCTGGAAATGATAGATTTTGCAGGCGTCGGAGTTGCAATGGGCAACGCCATTGATCCGTTGAAGAACATAGCTAACGAAATAACTTTAACCAATAATGAAGACGGCATCGCTGAATTGCTGATCGATCGATTGAAATTGTAAAAGAAAAGGGGGATTTACATGAGACTATTTGCTGACAGCGCATCTGATTTGCCGAAAGATTTTTTTGAAAATGAAAACGTCGTTTTATTTCCGCTTCGTGTCCATATCGGAAATCAGGATTATGAAGATGTAAGAGGCATTCAATCCATTAAAGTATTTGATGATATCCGTTCAGGCAATCATCCCAAAACATCACAAGTATCACCTGAAGAAATGCTGTCCGCTTTTGAGAAGTTAGCAAAAGATGGTGATGAAGGTTATTACATCGCCTTTTCGTCTGAACTATCAGGCACTTACAGTACAGCCGTAATGGTCTCAGATCAAGTACGCGAGGAATACCCGGAAATGAAGCTCACCATTCTTGATTCTAAAGCAGCATCCCTCGGCTACGGGCTTCTGGTGAAAGAAGCTGCAAAAATGCGGGATGACGGCCAACCGTTAAACAAAATTATAGAAAAAACCCGTTTTATGGCCGACCACCTGGAAAGCCTATTTACTGTCGAGGATTTGGATTATATGGCCAAAGGCGGACGCATCTCTAAAGGCAGCGCTTTTGTAGGCGGGTTATTGAACATCAAACCATTGCTCCACGTAGAAGACGGCAAATTGGTGCCGATTGAAAAATTGCGCGGACGCAAAAAAGTCATCAAGCGAATGATTGAATTGATGAAAGAACGCGGAAGCCAATTAGACCAGCAAACAATTGCCATCAGCCATGGAGATGATGAAGAATTCGCCAATACTTTAAAAGAAGAAATTGAAGAAAACTTCCATCCCCAAAAAGTCGAAATCCATATGATTGGTTCGGTTATTGCTGCACATACTGGCCCCGGCACATTGGCTTTATTCTTCTTCAACAAAATTGAATAAGGAAAGGGCTGACTATCTTATGAAAAAAATAGTCGTTGTCGGTGCAGTTGGCGGTGGAGCAACAGTAGCCGGCCAAATTCGTTTTTATGATCCGGATGCACACATCGTAGTATTCGACCGTGAGTCGACCATGTCCTACGCAGCCTGCGGCACTCCTTACGTCATTGGCGGTGTCATCGAAGATGAACGATCTATCATCATGACCGATCCGGAAAAATTCAAAAAGAAACGCGATGTCAATGTTAAGTTGCAGCATGAAGTGTTGAAAATCGATCGTGAAGGCAAGAAGGTCCACGTTCGAAACTTAGTAACCGGCGAGCAATTCCAAGAGTCGTATGACGCCTTAATCTTGTCTCCTGGCGGTTCTGCTGTGATGCCTGATGTAAAAGGTATGGAGTCTTCGAAAGTTTTCTCTTTGCGTAATTACGAGGACATGCAGCGCATAGACCAATTTATCAAGACGCAGCAGCCTAAAAATGCCATCGTCTCAGGAGGAGGTTTTATCGGCCTTGAAATGGCTGAAAACTTGAAGCATCTTGGGTTGAATGTCACACTCGTCCATAAGTCTCCAACCATCATGTCCATTTTAGACACGGACATCTCATTGCTCATCGAAAAAGAATTAGCGCTTCAAGGCGTGAAGCTTTTGACAGGAACTACGATTGAGAAAACTGAAGGCAAAACAGTGACATTAGGGAACGGAATTGACCTGCAGGCTGATTTCATTATCATGAGCATCGGCTTGAAGCCCAGTACTCAGCTTGCTGAAAAAGCAGAGTTGAATATCGGCGAAACCGGCGGCATCCAAACCAATGAGTTTATGCAAACAAACGACCCTTCGATTTATGCAATCGGAGATGCTTCAGAGAATTTCGACATGGTAACCGGAGATCCTAAAAGGGTGCCTCTTGCGTCCCCTGCCCATCGCCAGGCGTTTATTGTAGCCCAGCACCTGACAGGGAACAAACTCGCAAAAAAAGGGTTGCTCGGGACTTCTGTTTTGAAAGTTTTTTCACTGACTGCAGCTATGACCGGATTGAACGAACAGTCCATAAAGGATAAGAATCTCCAATCCGCTACAGTCACTCATACCGGCAACTCGAACGCCGGCTATTATCCGGACCACGCTCAAATCACGTTAAAGGTCCATTACAATCCGGAAACTCGTAAGATTTTAGGCGCGCAATGCATCGGCGGCAAAGGAGTCGACAAACGCATTGACGTGATTGTTACAGCCATCTATGCCGGTTTAACGGTTGATGATCTGCAGGCACTGGAACTTTGCTATGCGCCTCCCTATTCATCTCCGAAAGACCCGATCAATATGATTGGCTATAAAGCCATCACTAAATAAAAGCAGAATCAAAAACAGGACGGAAAAGCAAATCGCTTTTCCGTCCTGTTTTAGTTTTTGAAACTACTGTACCGTTTTTTCATTTTCTTTTTGTTTTGCAGCATCTGCTTTGCGCTGTTTGCCTTTGCGCCAGACGAACCAAAGGAACAGCATGAACACGACATACATGATAGCGAGTGTTGCAATATAGGCCGTATTGAGGCTGGTTTCCTCAGTAACGTGGAAAACTTCCGCAATTTCACGATCTTGTGTCACACGGTACTCGCCATTTTCTCCTTGGCGAATGATGTCACTTTCAAACAAACCACGAAGCTCCTTGCCTTCTCCAATTACGTCAGTCGACAAATTGAAGTTCTGAGTTGAAGAGGAATTGTTGATGGCGACAATCCAAGTCTCTTCATCATTTGAACGTTTGTATACCAGCCACCCATCCTCGTCATGGAGCACTTCCAAGTCTCCTGTCCGCAAAGCGGCAGAGGCATTGCGCAAGGACGTTAGGTCAGTAATATGGTCAACCAGTTCTTTATCTACTGCCATGTCCAAAATTTGATGCGATTCCGTTGCTTCAACGCCATTCATAGCAGCTTCAGAGCCGTATTGAATGACTGGAATTCCAGGCATCGTCAATAATTGAGTCAGCAATAAAGTCCAGCGTGTTGGCGGAAAGCCGTTCACATCGACAATATCGGCCGTAAAGCGCGACCCCAATAGGGAATCGACTTGAATCAGCTTGCCTTCGCTTTGTTCCATGATGGTGGAAATCCCGGTCATGTCCTGATCAAAATTCTTATACGCGGCGCGCAGGGTTTCTTCCACTCCCGGCAAAACCACTGCGTCAAACCCAGGAGTTTCTTCCATTTCACGATCGCTCAGCAGATAGCTGCTCCCCGCACCTTTCATAGCTTCAGAAAAATTGAGAATAAATGCAGGGTCCAATTGATCGGCATTCTGAAGACGATACCCATCAACTTCGTAGGTTTCCGTGAATTCCTCGAAAACTGAGATCAAGGCTTCTTGAACTTCTGAATTCGCTGTATCCAGTGCCAGGCTGCCATCTTCATTTTCTGTAAACCACTCTGGATTTTCAATTGCCCATACATGGTTTTCATTGACTTGTTGCGTTGGAATATCCACAATCACTTTCATTTCCTGGTCGTGGACTTCGGTAACCAACTCTTTAAATTCTTCATCGGTACCAAAATGGCGTTCAAATTCAGTATAATCCAATACGCTTTTTCCATCATATGTAGCTGTAGAGAATACAGGTCCTATTGAAAGAGCAGTAAAGCCCATTTCTTTAACAAACAGGATTTCACTGGCCATGCCATCGAAATCGCCTCCGTTAAAAGCAGCAGGGTCAACTGCATTCACTTCATAGTCGTTGTCGATCTTTTTGTTAAAATACCGGTCGACCAGTGTATCGTATATGAACTCGTCTTTAAGCTCCAGCTCGTCTTGAGCAGATACCGGACTAACCAAAGTCAGCAGCAGCACACTTGTTAAAATGCCTGAAATCCATTTTTTCTTCACTCTAAAATCCTCCTTCAATGAGGTCGTACTTATGTTCCACCCGGTTTATTTTATCAAACTCCAGCTACTGCCGCCATGTTAAGTTAAGGTTTCCTCAGTGACTTGTCCGAGTTTCGTCTAAACTGTGAAAATCGCTTTAGAAAAGCGGAAGCGCCCAACTAAAGGAATGTAAGCTATGAGCAGAAAAGCTGGACACTTGCAGCTGAACAAAAGAAAAAGGCAGGTGCTGGATGCACCCGCCTTACTTTCATTAAAAGAAATCCATACCGACCGGCAACATGAAGCCGACAAACATCGTTGCAAATAGGAATAATGCAAATAATGCCCAGAACATCGTAACCGGTTTTTGTTTCTTCGAACGGACCAATACCATCTCCATCATTCCGATTGTCAAAATGCCCAATAGGAACTTGATGCCGTATACCATCGGATCAGAAGAAGACCATTCGATGAATAAAGTAAGTCCAGTGATGATGATCAAGATATAAAACAATCTCAATACCATGTGTAAAATCTTGCGGCCTTTGCTGTCACGCTGCATGAATGCGGCAATCAGGAATAAAACGATTGCAATGACCCATGTCGTGATGTGTAAATGTGTAGTGTCTGTAAAAATACTCAAAAGCTCACCTCTTCCAATAATGTCCTCTTCAGTTTATCACAAAGCGGACGATGAAAAGAGCTCTGATCTTATGACAAATGTGTGACGAGGGTACCGATCGATTCAATCGACACTTTGATGGTGTCCCCCGCTTTTAGGAACTTCGGCGGATTAAAGCCTTTGCCGACTCCTGCGGGTGTACCCGTCAATAATACATCGCCCGGTTCCAATGCCACGTACTTCGAAATTTCAGCTACCAACTCATCCACGCGGCGGATCATTTTTTCCGTATTGCCGTTTTGGCGCACCTCATCATTTACTTTTGTTACAATCGATAAATTCTGCGCTTGCGGGATTTCATCCTTAGTGACAATATATGGCCCAAGCGGACAGGAGTCCGGCAAACTTTTCCCAAGAAAATACTGCTGGTGCTTATCCTGCAGATCCCGTGCGGTCAAGTCATTGGCGATTGTGTAGCCAAATACGTAGTCATAAGCCATTTGCTTCGGTATCTTATGTCCGGCTTTGCCGATAACGACAGCCAGTTCTCCTTCATAATCATAGGAATCGGTTAAATCACTATGCACAGAGACAGTTGCCCCATCCGCTGAGATGGTTGCAGGCGCTTTAGTGAAAACCACTAAATCCACAGGCGCTTCCGCTCCCATTTCTTTTGCATGATCGGCATAGTTTTTGCCGACGCAAAGGATATTTTTTGGTGTTTTCGAAATTGGCGGCAACCATTCAAT
The DNA here is from genome assembly GCF_016820615.1 of Planococcus beijingensis. NCBI lineage: Bacteria > Bacillati > Bacillota > Bacilli > Caryophanales > Caryophanaceae > Planococcus > Planococcus beijingensis. The sequence goes on along the minus strand of NZ_JADHDZ010000001.1, from coordinate 659,602 downwards.
TTCTGAAAAAGAGTGTTTGAATTCTTCAGAGCGGTCAGATTGGACTGCGGCTTCGGTCAGTTTTCGAATTGCTTCCACAAATTCCATGCCTTGCGGAATTCCTTCAGTCAGTGAGGCAGGAAACGCAGGCAGAACCTCCAATTGCTGTTGAATGGCAATCAGGTCCCAAACAGCTTCTTCCTTTTTAACTTTTGGTCCGAATCTTTCTTCCCCTGCATAGCGAAATGATAACAGCTTCATTCGTCAAACACTCCTTTTCTTTGATTGAATCCATTATACACATTCAGAGTTTTGAATTGTTAGTTTTTTCGAATTTATTTCCATATGTCCATTTTCTCCAGATAATTTCAAGTGGTCCTCGCTGGAATTTTTCGAACCAGAGCTCCGCAAAAATCACTTGCCCGACGAATATTCCAAGAGCGATCAAGGTTCCTGTCAGCAAGTCCACTTGTCCATAAAGACCGAATCCATAGGAATAGAAAATCAAGGTTGCCAGGACAGATTGCGTAATATAAGTTGTCAGCGACATGCGTCCGACTTTCGCCAACGGAGAAAGCAATTTTTGCATGAAGGCATTTTGTGCAAGCAAAGCGATCAAAGCGGCATAGCCGATAGCAACAAGTGGTCCGCCGAAGATGTCCTGCAGATAGACAAAAGCATAATTCGATTCGAAAAGGAAAGGTGCAGATTTCAGCAACAAGCCGACAACCAATGGCACAATAGCCAACACCAACCATAATTTGCGTTTTTCCTGTGTCCGCTCAATCAGCCGCCATTTTGCTGCAGCTGCTCCGACCATCAGAAATGGCAGAATCGTGGCGATCAGGACAATGTAGTTGACCAGGTTATTGCTGTAAGTCCAATCCGCCAGGCGCTGGCTGAAGATTTCTGCAAAACTGCCAGACTGATAGGATTGGAGGGAACTTTCAATTTCCATATATCCGACATACGTGTTCGGATCCACTGCCACTGCCAAAAACATGATGCCGAGCAGCAAAAGGTGCGGTACCGTATAGATGATCGCTGCAAAGGCCATCAGCCATGTGGATGGCAGACGGATCATACTGATCAGCAGAAGACCCATGATGGCATAGGTGATCAGTATATCGCCGTACCAAATCAAAAACGCATGAATGATGCCGATCAGCAGAAGAATCAATAACCGTTTGACTGCAAGTGGCATGAATGGCCGGTTCCGCGCTTCTGCACGCATGAATTGCATCGCAAGGCCGTAACCGAATAGCATCGCAAAAAGAGGATAAAAACTGGCTTGAATGAATATATCAATAACCATGTATATTCCTTCGTTCAAACTCCCATTAAACCATTTGTACGGATCAATGTACGACAAAGGTGAATGGAAGGCCAACATGTTGATGATTAAAATTCCCAAAAGCGCGAAGCCTCTCATCAAATCAATCGCTTTTACTCGTTCATTTATTGAAACGGGCTGTAAGTCCAAAATAATCCCCCTAAATATTCACTTCTTGGCTCGCTGCAAACAAATACAGCAACCGTTCTTTGACCGGGATGCGGAGAATCGCTTCTACCGCTTCCTGATAGACAGTCAGCTGGACGCCATATCGCTCAGCCATTTCCATTTTAACATCATTTAAATGTGCTAGCCTGTCTGTTTTGTAATCAAGCAAAACCCAGCCATCCTGTTCCTCGAAAAGGCAATCGACAATCCCTTGTATGATTTGGTGGTCTCCATCAGCATCCGCTTTGGCATACGTAAAAGGGACTTCACGTTTAACATGTTTCGCCGAACGGAGACGTTCAGCAGTGTCGCTGGCATAAAACCGTTCGATTTCTTCAACCTTCACGGCTTTTCCTTCATCGGGCGACAATATCTCCATGCCGACCAAATTGTCGATGAACTCCTTGATTTCCGCAGAATCCATTGTGCGGTCCAATGGAATGTGCTGCATGACTGCATGGACGGCAGTACCGATATCCGCGGCCGATAAGCGTTTGTCCATCATAAAATCCGGACGGTGCAAGAGCATCGTTCGTTCAGGTTTTGCGGTTTGGATAAAGGATTCAGGTTCATCCAGACGCTGAAGCATCTGCAGCCGTTTCATTTCAGTGACTGATTGTTTGGAACGCTTTTCAACCGCCCGTTGATGTGGATAACGAAAATCGAAACGTTCGTTTACAAGCTGCTGATAATCTTCATTTACGTCATCGCCTTTCAGCAATTCTTCTAAATTGATTTCTCCTGGAAGCAATGACTGGGACTCGATGATTTCGATGTGGAAGCGGGAAGAATGCGGCAGCACATTGCCATTGACACTCAATAGCTCTGCAGCATCGGGATGCCTGGCCACGGCCGGACCGATCCAGTCCAAATAGCCTTTGGCACGTGAACGCATGAAATCCGGCAGACGGACATCATTGCCGCCGACTTTCCATTTTTCAAAGAGCTTGTCGATTTCTTTGACAGAAGCCGTCAGAAACAGCCGTTCTTTTGCCCGTGTCATCGCTACGTATAACACCCGCATCTCTTCTGCTTTCATCTGCAGCTGCTTCATTTCCTTGACTGCCAGGAACGGCAAGGAAGTGTATTCGATTCTCGTGTCGGGATTGACCGCTTTGACGGCCAATCCATAATCCTGATCGAACAGATACGATTTTCTAAAATCCATTTCATTGAACGACCGTCCAGTACCGGCAAAAAAGACCACCGGAAACTCAAGTCCTTTTGATTTATGGACCGTCATGAGCCGAACAACATTTTCTTTTTCACTGAGTGATTTGGCGGTTCCCAGATCATCGCCCCGCTCGCGCATGCGATCAATGAAACGCAAGAAGCGGAATAACCCGCGGAAAGAAGTTTTTTCATATTCCAGTGCCCGGTCATGCAGCGCACGCAAGTTTGCCTGCCGCTGCTTGCCGTTGGTCATGGCCCCTGCCATTTCGTAATAATTCGTATCCAGGTAAACCTGCCAGATCAACTCCGCAAGCGAACCCCTGCGTGCCTGGTTGCGCCATCCTTCCAGTTGAAGAACAAAGCGCTGCAGCTTATCAGCCGCAGCCCGGTCGATTCCGGTCCCTGCGCGCATAAAGGTTTTTACTGCTTCATAAAACGAAGCGTTTGGCGCAGCCAAACGTATTTCCGCCAATTCATTTTCTTTCAACCCGATAAATGGTGCCCGCAAAACGGATGCCAACGGAATATCTTGATACGGATTGTCGATGACGCGCAATGTATTGAGCATGATCATCACTTCCAACGCATCAAAATAACCGCCGTTCAATTCGGCATACAAAGGAATGCCAGCCATTTTGAACTCGTCCACAAAATCTCCCGACCAAGTCATAGAGCGCATGAGGACGACAATGTCCCGATATTCCAATTTCCGCTGTTGCTGTGTCCACGGGTCATGGACAAGCATTTCCTGATCCATCATCTCTTTTATTTTCTTTGCAATGAAACGTGCTTCCCATTGGGATTTCACCAAGTCTTCATCCGCCGCTTCCTCTTCGGTTTCAGGTTCATGAATCAACGCCAATTCAATCGGAACCTGCTGCTCCGGATAAGGTGCTTTTGCTTTTAAAGCAGCTGCTTCATCGTAGTCAATTTCCCCTACACGTTGTCCCATAATCTGCGAGAAGATGTAATTGGTGCCGTCCAGTATCTCTTTGCGGCTCCTGAAATTCGCATTCAAGTCAATGCGCAGTCCCGTGCCTTCCGCATCATGGCTGAACCTGGAATACTTCCCTAAAAAAAGCATGGGTTCTGCCAGGCGGAACCGGTAAATCGATTGTTTGACGTCGCCTACCATGAAGAGGTTTCCATCCTGTTCGTTTCCGGACTTCACTAAGTTCAAAATGGTTTCCTGAAGCATATTGGTGTCTTGGTATTCATCGACAAGCACTTCTTTAAACCGATTCTGGTACTCTTTCGCGATTGCAGACGGTTTCCCCTCATCTGACAGGATTTCCAACGCATAATGTTCCAAGTCCGAGAAGTCGACCAATGCCCGGTCGATTTTCAATGCTTTATAGCGATCGGCGAAAAGCTGTGTCAATTCCACCAACGTAGCCATCATCGGTGCCATTTCACGCATCTCATCAAGTAGGCGCTTAGGCGTCCGTGTAAAATACGAATCAAATAGGCCGGCAACGATTTTCTTCACATCATTGCGCATGCCTTTCGCTTCTTCAGCAACTGCAGGGTCGCAGGAATCCTTTTTGATGCTTGCCGCTTTCTCAAATTTAAACGACTTTGAAAAGTTATATAGGCTGTCCCAGGATATCTCCAAAGCGGCAATTGCCGCTTTGATTACTTCTGCATCCGTTTTGAATGTTTCTTCCAACAAAGCGGGTCCATCCGGCTGCAATGCCAATTGCTGACCTTGTTTCGTCAACTGCAGCGCTTCCTCTAGTGCATGACGTATGGTCAGCTTTAAGTCACCGATAAAAGGCAGTTCATCGATAGTGGCAGTTTCCGGAACCGCATATAAAGCCGGAACCTGCTGAAGCCACTCTTCCGGATCAGGATGCACCCGGGAATAGTCGTAAAGCTTGCTCAACAGGACTTCCATCGCCTGGTCACTGCGATCCGAAGTAAAGCTGTCTGCCAACCGGTAAACCGCGTCAGCCCCTTCTCCTTCGTAGGATTCCTCCAGAACCGACTCAAGGACATCGTCCCGCAACAGGGCAGCTTCAGTATCTCCTGCAATCCGGAAGCCGGGATCAATTTCCAGCAGATAGGCATACTGTTTCACCACCTGCAGGCAAAAAGAATGCAGAGTCGAAATCTGCGCTTTATTGATCAGGCGCAATTGCTTTCTCAAATGGGCCGATTCCGGGTTTTCAGCCACCGCTTTTTCCAGGGCTTTGGACATGCGATGGCGCATTTCCGCAGCTGATGCGTTAGTGAAAGTTACGACAAGCAATTCATCCACTGATATCGGTTCTTCTTCAGCCAACACTTTTTCAATCATCCGATTGATCAGGACGGCTGTTTTACCCGATCCAGCTGCAGCTGAAACAAGCATATCCTGGCCCTTGGCCCATATCGCCTGCCATTGTTCATCGGTCCATGTGGCATCAGTCGGTTTCTTCGGTATCATCTTCAGCGGTCTCCTTTCTGATCAATTCTACTGCCTTGTCCGGAGACAATGCCGGCAGTTTCCGGTAAGTTTGCGCCGGGTCCGCCGGATCGAATTGGCAGACTGAACGGTAAGAACAGAATTGGCAAGGTGTATCTTCCTTCACTTTATATGGTGTAATGCTTGTATTTCCATCCAATATGCCATTGCCTGCGCTCTGGTGCTTGCCGCGGACATAACGGCGAATTGCCTGCATGTCTTCTTTCATTACGGTTTTCGATTGGGAAGCAGACACAGTGCCGCTCTTATTGAGCCTTACCGGTATGACATTCGAATAACCGTCAATCGCTTCATCCATTGCCTGGATCACTTCCGGATCTTCGACGACCAACCCATTCATCTTAAAGGACTTAGCCATCTCTTCTTCCAGCTCCTCCTCTGTCATCAGCTTCGTCAACTTCAACATGGGGTTGTGCATATGGAAATAAAGCACTCCGGCAGGTTCTGCCTCTTCCCCTAGCCAACGGTCTGAATGCGTCAATGCCACATCCAGATAGGTAAACGTCTGAAGGGACAAGCCATGATAGACATTTCCGAGGTCAAGTCCTTGCTTCGATGATTTGTAATCAACCACGCGCAAATAAGGTTTGCCATGGATTTCAGTCGAATCAATCCGATCGATACGGCCGCGCACATTCATTTTCCGGCCATTTTTCAACGGAATATCCAGCGGCGGAATCGTTTCTTTCGGACCGAACCCAACTTCCAGGGCAACCGGCACGAATCCTGAAACTTTGGCATGCTTGCTGAGCATGAACGCTGTCTGGCGGATAATTCCTTCCAATTTATATTGGATATACCGATAGCGGTGGGAACTGATCAGGATGTGGTTGACGAAATAAGGCGAAAGCTGTTCAATCGCTTCTTTTGCCAAGTCCTGGCATTGTTTCCGAGTCAGTGATGACCAAGATACGCCGAGCCTCATGACTTCATCAGATATCCACTTGATCGCTGCATGGAAAAGGTCCCCCATCGCCGGCGCTGCCAATTTGTATTGGCTGCGCTCTTCCAGACGCAGGCCGTAAGCAACATAATGCGCAAACGGACAGCTATAATAGGTTTCCACACGTGAAACACTGGAAGAAATCGGCGTGCCGTACAACGGTTCAGCAATATCTTGCCGCAGCGGATCTGCAATATTCGGTTTGATCGGTGCTAAAATGCGTTTGATGACCGAAGACCAAAACGGATCGTCTTCGTAATAGTTCAAAACAGCGCGCCATTCGGCAGTTAAGTCACCGCTGCGGATCTGCGAAGTCAAATAAGCCAGGCTTGCACGCGGATGCGAAATATAAGCCATTGGGGACACGTCCAACAGTTCTTCCGGATCGATGACCGCAGGCACCGTGTCGATCGACAGCATATCCTTCAGTTTCTGGATATAAAGCGATGGCAACAGCGCTTTTCCTTCTTCATCTGCAATCGGATAGGAAACTGTCAATACATCCGAAGCTGACGTGAATGCCCGGTAGACCATATACGTTTCATCCATCAGACGCATTTTCGAAGTAGGTGCCAGCTCGAAACCGATCTGGGCAAACCATTCACGGTCCGTATCTGTCAAAATCCCTTCCTGTTCGATGCGTTTCGGCAATACGCCGTCATTGGCTCCGATGACGAATACCGACTTGATATCCATCAGGCGCGCCAAATCGATTTTGGACACTGTCACTTGATCCAAAGATGGCGGGATGCGGGAAAACTCCAGCGTTTCAAATCCTTCATCCAGAATTTTGACAGCTGTCGCCAAATCGATTTCTTTGTCTCCGAACATCAGCACAAACTGATCAAGAACCCCCACCCATTGATTCCAGGCCTGTTCATGTTCTGTCGCAGCCAATAAGCGATGCTCATTTTCTTCGCGTTCTTTCAAGTCCTGGATTTTCGCATAAACGTCCATCTTTTCTATGAAAAGAAATAATGCTTCCGCCATGTCTCTGCCCGTTTTGCCTTCTTTCAGCTGCTCTTTTAATTGTGCCAACGGATCCCGAATCAAGTCACGGACTGCATGCAGTTCCATTTGAGCTGCCAATTCTTCGTCTGTTTGGATGGACGTATGAAATTCCAGTCCTCTGTATTTTTTAAAGAACCAACGCTTTTCTTCAAACCAGCGATCCCCGTAAATGCCGTTGGCAATAACGAAGTTCTCCAGCAAATCGCTTCGCTCCCGCCATTTCGTTGCAGGACCACGCGGAAAGAATAAATCCGTTTTGACCGCACGGAAAACCGACTCATAGGAGTAATTGGAGACAGCCGATTCAAGGACCGAGCGGCTGAACTCAATCAAGGGATGATGCAGCATCGACTTTTTCTGGCTGATGAAATAGGGAATATCATATTGCGGAAAAATCGTATTGATCAATTCATCATAGATTTCCGGCTGGCGGTACAGAATGGCGATTTCGTTATAGCGCATCCCTTTTCTGGCTTGGTCTCTGATATTCCGTGCCACGGCATGAATTTCTGCTCTTCTGTTTGAGGACTCCACCAAAGACACATGGCCTTGCCCTTGCATTGTCTGAATCGGGTAATCATCAAAATGGCGTTCGATATGCTCCAGTTCCGGATGCGTAAATCTGCGCGGAGCATCCAAATGCACCGGCTGGTCAATTTCGATGCCGTCTTTTGCAGCTTGTTCACTGAGCCGGCGTGCCGTGTTGGCAGACTGATAGAAAAGGGCCTGCTCGTCGTTGGGATCTGTGCGGTCATCCATCGGCAAGGCAATCGTCACCGATTTGGCATGCCTCATCAATTCAAACAGAATTTCATATTCTCTTGCAGTGAATGTGACAAATCCATCGATATAGACGGTCGCTGATTTGATCAGCTCGGAATAAGGAATTTTTTCGCTCAGCAAAGCCAGATGCCCTTCAGAATCCACAAAGACTTTGCCCAGCCGGCTTTCGATTTCAGTTAAAATCAACTCCAAATCTTCCGCCTTGTCAAGCAAGGTTCTGGGCGCCCCTGCTTCTGTTAGGGATGAACGAATGGAACTCAATTCTCCGCAATCCACACAGTAGCGGGCGAATTCTTTCACCAACTGCTCGATTTGATCCGTAAAGCCCCGTTTTCCGGCCGCTCTCCGGAACAATTGAAACTCGTCACGATGTTCTTCCAACAAGCTTCGGATCAGCATGCGGTATCCAAAGGTATCCACTTCTTTTCTGCTGATGCCGCCAACTTCCTGCAGCACGCGCCAGGCCAACCGTTTAAAAGTGACAGCCTGGGCACGGATCATGCCATTCATGCCATAGGCGGCAGAAAGGCGATACTCGGTAGAAAACGACATCTGGTCAGGCACGATGAGAAAAATCGGTTCTCCATCGGCTTGGCGCTGCAGTTCTTCCACAATTTCTTCCTGTAGATAACGAGTTTTCCCCGCTCCTGCTCGGCCGTATACAATGCGTAAAGACACATGATCACTCCTCAATTAAGAACGTTTGTTCTAATTATACGACTAACTGAATTTGATTGCCAATTATAGAAAAGCTTTTATGGTTGGCGCTTTTTACGTTCTTCGCTTGCCAAACGGAAATCCGCTTCGACTTTTTTGTGCAGCCTTTTCTCAAGAATTTTTCCGATGATGTAAAGGAGGACGATCACCAAGATGACAATGGCCGTTCGAATGGGTTGTGTAAACAAAGCCCGCAGGTCATAACCGACATATGAAATCGTAAAGACCATGACGAACTTGCCTGCCATGACCGTCAATAAATAATAATGCTTGCGGATATTGGACAAACCCGCTACGAGATTGACCAATGCTGAAGGTGTAAAAGGCAGGCACAACAGCAGGAACAGCGGGCCGAACCCATTTCGCTCCACCCAGTGGATCAATTTCTGCACTTTTTCATGCCTTGTCATAAAATTCATAAACCGGGCACGGCCATACTTGCGGATTACTAAAAATACTGCATATGCTCCTACTACAGAGCCGCTCCAGGACAGCAAAAAGCCGACCCACAGTCCATAAGCCGTAGCATTCGCAAAGACGAAAACGAACAATGGCAAAAAGGGCAGAAAGGCTTCAAAGAACGGCAATAAAAAACCAATGATTGGACCGAAAGCCCGGTAGGATTGTGTCAATTCAACAATATTCTCCATGGAAAAAAAATCCGACATAAGCTCAGTCCTTTAAACTACCTATTTTTTAGAAATGGTCTGCAAAATTTTAAAGATTATATGATATGCTATTATAATTACTTTACACTCTTTCAAGAGGTTTGGAAAAGGAAATACTTAACCACAAGGAGCGAGAAAAATGAATGGTCGTGAGTTCTTGTCCGGGCTGAAGGCTGGAACGAGCATAGCCGTCGGTTATTTTCCGATAGCATTAACCTTTGGTTTATTGGCAAAAACCACTGGACTATCACTGATTGAAGCTGTAGCGATGAGCATTTTCGTTTATGCAGGTGCTGCACAATACATATCCCTGTCACTCATCACTGCGGGAGTAGCACCAGCAGTCATCGTCTTAAATACGTTCATCGTCAACATACGCCACTTTCTTATGACGGCTGCACTCAATGAAAAGATGCAGCCGGATGACCGCTGGAAAAAAGCGCTTTATGCTTTTGGAATTACAGACGAATCCTTTTCAGTACTGGCTACACAAAAAGGCAATAAATTAAGCACGGCTTTTGCTGTAGGTGTCATTGTCATCGCTTACGGAAGCTGGGTCATTTTCACAGCAATCGGCCATTTGATCGGAGCCAACCTGCCTCAATTTCTCCAAGCTTCCATGTCGATTGCACTGTACGCCATGTTTGTCGGCCTTTTAGTGCCTTCAATGCGCGGCAATCGAAAAGTGGTCAGCCTTGCCCTTATTGCCGGGGCAGTCAATTCCTTATTTTATTTTACAGAATGGCTGTCTACCGGTTGGGCTATCATGGTCTCGACTTTGGCGTCCGCCATTTTCATTGAATGGATCTCCCGGAAAGGAGTGGCACACTAATGGGCTCATGGTACTGGTGGATGATACTTGGCATGGCAGTGGTGACCTATATCCCACGCGCCATTCCACTTACTTTTTTGGAAGGCAAGGAACTGCCTCAAACCCTTCAGAATGTCTTGCGCAATATCCCTTATGCTGTTTTAGGTGCTTTGATTTTCCCGGCGATCTTTTTTATTCAGGAAAATATTTGGTATGGCGTAATCGGCGCTATCGCCGCATTCGGCATCGCTTTCACCGGAGCTAACGTCATGATTGTGGTCCTCGGTTCGATTGCCGTACTGGCAGTTTTAAGTTTAATCATTTAAATCTATATAACAAAAAAGCCGTTACTCATTTTCATGAGCTTCGGCTTTTTTTCTGCGGTTGAACATATTTGTGGAATACCAGAATCCTGCGGTTAAAGAAGCCGCATTGGCAATGAACAACAGCCATGTATGGGTATAACCCGCATAAACAGCTGCCGCCATAAGCGCCACAGTCAAAATCAATGCAACAATGTGGTTGAACGTGACTCTCGTAAACAAAATGACGAGCAGCCCAGGCACCAGCAGAGACAAGAAAAATTTCGTTACCATTGATTCCATTAGATTAGCTCCTTAATTGACCACTAATAACCCCAGGCGATGATGGTCGTGCCGGAAAATAACATGCTGGCGCAAACGGACTTCCAGGTTATGGTCCAGCACTTCCAGACGGCAATGCGCCGCGTTGACTTGAATTGCTTCATAAAGCTCTGATTCATTCGCAATAGCGATGCCGTTTACTTTGCGGATCACTTCGCCGCGCAGCAAGCCCATTTTGTCAGCGGGAGAATCCGGCAAAACATCGACGATCATGACGCCTTGGGATTGGGGAGTTACAGCGTAATTGCCGCTGCGTTCTTTCATTGCAAAACGGACAGCAATGGCGATGCGGCCGATTACTCCAGCTGCCAATGCGACAACTGCCAGCGGCTGCCACAACAAGGCAGCTAATCCGACCACTACAATGCCGATCCCCAAAGTGGACACCGCTTTAGCGACCTGCGGATATAGATACACCGGCAAGGTGCGCTGCGACCGCCCTTGGAATCCAAAGATGAACGGGAACAAAATCAGCGAAAAGCTGGATTCCCCGATCGGCAATTGAGGCCAATAAGGTGCATACGATTCAATCAACGAACCTGGCACCACCAATAAGATCGGCAGCAGCCACAAACGTTTAGAAATGTAAGCAGCAGCCTTGAGGCCACGCCCAGATTTGTGCAAACGTGGAGAAGCAGCGTCCGCTGCCGCTTTGCCGATCATTTTGCCTTCTGCAAATACTAATGCACCTGCAATCAAGACAACCGGGATGAGCCATTCGTAGGAAAAAGCCACTCCTTCAAATTTGAAAAATCCGAAATTCAAAGTCCACTCATTCGCGCTGAACAACCAACTTAAACCTACAGCTGCTGCAGCCAAATAAATGAATGAGCCTGCCTGATAAAAAGTCGTAGCCATCAACACAATGGAGACGATGCTCAAGGCGATCAGCCAATCCATCGGTACAACCAGCCCTATTCCTGCAAACAGTACAGAAAAGACTAAAGCGTACAGCCAACCATCTTTAATGAGCCGTTTAAATTCTGTCAGGCCATATACGATACGGATCCTGAAAATTTTTCTTTCTTTTTTAACTCTGTAATATCCCAATAACACTGCAGCAAGCAATGCTATGTAAAAAACCGGATTCACAAAAAATCTGCCAATAGCTACTATTAAATCCATTATCACTGTTCTTACACCATCCTATCACCGGCAATTGACTTTAGTTATTATTGTACCAAAGAAAACCGGCTTTCTGCACTTCTTTTTCAGTTAAACAAAAGCCGCACCCAATTGTTCCAATATATCGTCGGTGCCTTCAATTCCAGCAGACAGCCGAATCACTTGGCGTGTCACGCCAATTTTCTCTTTTTCTTCTGCAGACAACGCCCGGTGCGATGTTCCGTAAGGATATGACACTGTCGTTTCTACGCCTGCCAAAGTCGGCACGATTTTTATCCAGCCGAGTGAAGAAAAGAATTTCGACACATCGACAGTTTCAGGCAATTCGAAGGATACGATGGCGCCCACTCCTGGATGCCAGACACGTGCCTTGTCTTCCAGAAAAGCTGCAATTGCTATGGCATTTTCGGTTTGCGTCTTCATTCGCAACGCCAGCGTTTTGATTCCCCGGATTGTCAACCAGGCTTCAAAAGGGCTTAAGTTCAAACCTAAATTCACCACACGTTTTTCAGCGATGCCAATCAGATCGGCATCCCCTACCAAAACGCCCGCTGTGACATCACTGTGGCCTCCGAGATACTTTGTCGCACTGTGAGCGACCAAATCAGCACCAAGGGCATAAGGCGTCATTGTATAAGGCGTAGCGAAGGTGTTGTCAATCATTAGCCGGACACCATAATGCCGTTTCAGTTGGTTTAGCGCTTCGATATCTTCCAGGCGCAAAAATGGATTGGTGATCGATTCACTGAAAATCAGCTTGACTTCAGGAAAATCGATTAAAATCTGTTCGATTTCGCTGACGTTCGAAAAATCGGCAAAATGAACCTGAATTCCCATCAACACCAGTTCTTCTTTCAATAGATGAAAAGTTCCCCCGTATACATCCTGAGCTGCCAGGATATGGTCTCCAGTTTTCACCACCGACAAGATCCCCGCCAGTATAGCCGAAGTCCCAGAAGATGCCGAAACGCCTTTTGGAGCCCCTTCCAGATCCGCTACAGTCTGGCCGAGTGCATCGGTATTCGGATTGGCTGTACGCGAGTACAGATAGGTGCCATTGCCTTCATAATAACCTTCAAGCTCTTCCAAAGAGGAAAACGAAAAAGCGGAAGTCTGGTATAGCGGCATAACTTTTGATTGGATGGTACGTTCTTTCATTGTTGCAGTGTGTACGGATTTCGTTTCAAGTGAGGTCATTAGTCCATCTCCTATTCCAATTCTTCAATCAATTGCTCCATCATCGTTTCATCCATCGGGCCCACAACTTTATTTTGAATACGTCCTTCTGTATCGATGGCATACGAAGTCGGAATTGATACCGCCTGATATAAAGCTCCCACATCCCCGTTTTCATCCATCGGAATCGGGAACTCCAATCCAAATTCTTCAACGAAATCTTCGATCTTCCCGAGTCCCTTGTCTTCAGTCGTTAAATTGACTGCCAGAATCACGACATTTTCGTCTTTTGCCTGTTCATCATAATAGGTTTGCATATGCGGCATTTCGGCTCTGCAAGGGGGACACCAGGTAGCCCAGAAATTCAGCAGCACTTTCTTTCCCTGATAATCCGAAAGTTTGACTTCCTCGCCATCCAATGTAGTCAGCAGAAAATCCGGTGCTTTTTCTCCTTTGGCGAGGCCTTCATCTGTCGGCAAAAAATCCACATCGCTGCCGAGTGCCATGCCATCCAATGCATCAGAATCCGCCATGTTATTCTTCACAGCCCCTATTACAACAATGGCTATCATAACAGCCAACACTAATAAGCCAATTATCTTTTTAGGCATCTGTTATTCACTCCATTCAACTTTCATCCCGCTTTAACAAGCAGGTGATCCCACTGGCCGTAAAAGTCCGATTGGATCAACTAACAATCAATGGGGGATGAAGAAACCCACATAAATTGAAGTTTCTCTTTATCATACGATAAATCAGGTGACTTGTTCCACTATGTTTATTGCGAAATGTGACAGAATCGCAGAATAGAAAAACAGCCGGCATCACGATGCCGGCTGTTTGTACTTATAAAGAAATATAGCTTGCTGGATTCACTGCGTTTGTCCGTCCGCCATTCCAAGGTCCAACATGGATTTCGAAATGCAGGTGATCACCGAATGAACGTCCAGTGTTCCCCATTCCGCCAACTTTTTGTCCCTGTGAAACTTGCTGTCCGACTGACACGCTAATCGAATTCAAGTGTGCATAAACAGTCGCATGCGTTTGTCCGTTGATCGAGTGAGTAATGATAACTACATTGCCGTAGCCGCCCATCGATCCTGCATAAGAAACGAATCCGTTCGCTGCAGCTACAATTGTAGTGCCTTTGCTGTTGGCAATATCTACGCCCTGGTGGAATTCCGGACCAGAACCGATATCACGCCAGCCGAATTTAGAAGTGAAGCGTCCAGCTGCTGGACGAATAAATCCTGAGCTTGCGCTTACTGACACTGCTGGTTCAGGAGCACTGTAAGCTGGAGCCGGCGTTGAAGCCGGTGCACTTGCTGCTGCCGGTGCTTTGGCTGCTTGAGATTTGTTGGCTGCTTTTTCTGCTGCCGCTCTTTCAGCTGCTGCACGTTCTGCTGCAGCGCGTTCTGCCGCCGCTTTTTCTGCTGCTGCTTTTTCTGCTGCTGCACGTTCTGCCGCTAGCTTACGTTGGCGTTCTTCTTCAGCTTTTCTCGCCAATTCTGCCAGACGCGCTTGTTCATTAACGATTTTTGTTTCAAGATCAGCACTTATATCAATTGCTTCATCGCGTTGTTGCACGAGTGAAGTTTTCTCTTTTGCCAAGCGTTCCTGCTCAGCTTTCAAATCTTTCACGAGGCCTGCTTGCTGCGCTTTTTGGCCTTCCAATGATTCCTTTAAATTAACAAGTTCTGCACGGCGTTCTTCCTGCTCTGCAAGTTTTGTTTCAACTAAAGCCTTTTGTTCGCCCAATAGCTTTTTATCTTCCGCCTGTTCTGTCATGATTTCGCGATCTGCATCAATCAATGTATTGACTGCTGAAAAACGGTCAATAAAATCAACAAAACTATTGGCACCCAGTAATACATCTATGTAATCCACAGAGCCGCCGCTCAATTGGATAGCACGTGCACGTTCCTGAAGAAGCTCTGTACGTTCAGCAATTTTTCGTTCCAGTTCTTCAATTGATTTCTGCAGCTCTTCAATCTCAACGATTGTTTGATCAATTTCGCCTTGAACTCCATTAATTTTTGACTGGGTTTCTTGCATTTGGTTCTCCAACTCCTGGATTTTAGCCATGATGCTCTCCAGTGTAGATTGGTTTTGATTCATTTCGTTGGATTTTTCACTGATTCCAGAATTTAATTCATTTTGTTTTTGTTCTACTTTTTGTTGTTCTTGCTGTAATTCACTCAATGTATCTGCATTTGCTGTTGGAATCAACAAGGTAAGTGCTAATACCGATGAAACACCAGTCAACATCCATTTCGACTTCGAATTCAAGTTCGTGATCCCCTTTCGGCTTTACGCTCTTTTTCTATCTATTTCCGTTTTTTCTATGTAAACGGCCTACATGCAGGCCGTTTCTAAATCTATGTTACACACGCAAGAATTTTCTGATGGACATGAAGCTTCCCCAAATCCCGATAAATACACCCATCAGCAAGATCAAGGCGCTTACCTGGTAAATGAATGGTGTAAACTCCAATAGCTGGAATAGTTCGCCACTCAAGCGGGGCTGTGCAAATTCGGTGATTTTGCTGTAAAGCAATGCTACAAGACCAATTGGAATGATGGAACCTAACAGGCCAAGCCACATACCCTCCAAAATAAATGGAATTCGGACAAACCAGTTTGTTGCACCCACCAATTTCATGATTTCAATTTCACGTCGTCTCGCAACAATTGTGATTCGAATCGTATTGGAAATCAAGAACATGGCTGTAAACAGCAATGCAAGGATTAAAATCAACCCGACATTTCTTCCGGCATTCAAGAAATTAAAGAGTTTTTCTATTTTGCCTTCTCCGTACTTCACATCTTCTATATGTTCAAAAGCCGCTATATCTGTGGCCACTTTTTCAGTTTGCTGCGGGTCAAGTGCTTTTACATAAAAAACATCGAACAATGGATTGCTTTGTTCGAATAAGCTTAACTCGTCCCCAAAATCAAGAACCAAGTCAGTCAACTCTTCTTCTTTTGTCGAGAAGTTGGTCGATTCAACACCAGGCATTTCAGTTATTTTCGATTCCAGGTTCTGGACCGTCTCTTCCGAAGCGTCCAAGGAAACGAATACTTTGATTTCAACATCGTTTTCAAGATCATCGGCCACTTTGTTCAAGTTCATCATGATAAGAACAAATACCCCGACCAACAATAACGTTACTGTTACAGCACTTACAGATGCAAATGTCATCCAGCTGTTTCTTCCGATGCTTTTGAA
Source organism: Planococcus beijingensis (assembly GCF_016820615.1). Taxonomy (NCBI): domain Bacteria; kingdom Bacillati; phylum Bacillota; class Bacilli; order Caryophanales; family Caryophanaceae; genus Planococcus; species Planococcus beijingensis. The sequence continues at coordinate 643,375 of NZ_JADHDZ010000001.1, read as the reverse complement.
ACTTTCTTTGAAATGGCGTACCAATGTTCTACCCTTCATAGCCGTAATCACCTCCAGCTACATCACGGACAATTAATCCGCCTTCTATTGCAATAACGCGATGTCTGAGCGTATTGACGATTTGTTGATTATGCGTTGCCATAATTACAGTTGTTCCTGCTTTGTTGATCCGCTCGAACAAATTCATGATGTCCCATGCTGTCTCCGGATCCAGGTTTCCAGTCGGTTCATCCGCTATCATTACTTTCGGCATGTTGACGATCGAACGCGCAATTGAAACACGTTGCTGTTCGCCACCGGATAATTCAGTCGGAAACATTTTGGCTTTGTGCTTCAAGCCAACCAGATCCAATACTTCCATGACACGCTTTTTGATTGCTTGTGGTTTTTCTTCAATTACTTCCAAGGCAAATGCTACATTTTCATAAACATTCAACTTCGTCAGTAATTTGAAATCCTGAAACACGACTCCGATCTGACGGCGCAGCATCGGAACTTTTCTGTTCTTCAATGTTGCTATATCGATATCATCCACAAACATCTGGCCTGAAGATGGACGTTCTTCGCGATACATCATTTTGATGAATGTTGATTTCCCTGCTCCACTCGGACCTACAATATATACGAATTCTCCTTGTTCGATTTCAACGTTCAGCCCGTTCAAAGCGACAATGCCATTCGGATATTTCTTGTAGACATTTTTCATTTGAATCATTTTATTACCCACCTATTATTAATTGGCTAAATGCCAAAATTATTTCCATAGAATTTTGCAGCAAACTCATTATAACACCTTAAACATATATTTTTATTACATTTCTGTATCATTTAAAATTCAATCTGAATAATCAGAACTATATGAAAAAATACTTCTTGTCGTAATTATAGACCTTTTAAAAACTATTTTTTTCCTTTTTCTAGACATAAATATGCTATTCGGACCTATTTTTTGGCAAAAAAAATAAATCTGCTAATTAGCAGATTTATTTCATGCTTGCTAAGTACTCTGCAACAGCATCGGCTTCTTCACCTTCAATGATGTTTGCTGGCATTGCACCTTTACCATTTTCGATTACTGAGCGAATTTCATCTTGCGATAAACGCGAACCAACATTGTTCAAAGCCGGGAAATTCCCTGCACCTTCCAGGTTTTCACCATGGCAGGAAATGCAATTTTGCTGAACCACTTGTTCCGCATCCACCGCTGCTGCTTCTTCACCGCCACTGTCAGCAGGTGCCTCTTCCGGTTCAGTCGTATCTCCGCCGCCGCACGCACCAAGGATAAGTGCTGATCCGAATAATATAGCCATCAACTGTTTTTTCATTTGGTGACCTCCTCAGATGTATTATCTCTTCCTATTAGAGTATACCAAAGTTACGCCCGTTTAAAACCTTCACCTAAAACTTCTGAGGCATCCGAGACAATAACAAATGCGGAAGGATCGATAAATTTCACCAATTGTTTCAGTTTCGTAAATTCCGTTTGAGGAATAACCACCATCAATAAAGGTTTTTCTGTTCCCGAATAACCTCCGGTTGCAGCCAATTCTGTAACCCCCCGGTCCACTTCTTCATAAATGGCATCACGGATCTCCATTTGTTTTGTAGTAATAATATAAACCAATTTGGATTGGCCAAACCCTACCTGGACAAGGTCGATGGTTTTGGTCGTCACGTAAAGGCCGATCAATGCATAAAGGCCTTTCTCGATATCAAATACCAATGCCGCAGCCAATACGATAAATCCATCAATCATGGCAACACTTGTCCCGAGCGTCAGCCCAGTAAATTTGGTAATGATCTGAGCGGCCAGATCCGTCCCGCCTGTAGATGCTTTCCCCCGGAATACGATTCCTAATCCAAGACCAACCATGATTCCTCCGAACAAAGCCCCAAGCAAAGGATCACGCGTCCATGGTTCCCATGATTCCGTCAGAAAGACGACAAACGGAAGGAATACGGTCCCTACAGCCGTTTTAACGCCAAAATTTTTCCCTAATAAAATCAAGCCTGCAATAAACAAAGGGATATTGAATGCCCATTGCACAAATGCTGGTTTCCATTCAAATAACCCTTTCAATAAAGTACTGATGCCACTTACTCCGCCCGAAGCTACTTCGTTAGGCAGCAAAAACACGTTAAAGGAAATGGCCACAATCGCTGAGCCGATTATGACACTGGCATAATCTATGAAAACCGTCAGCAGTGGATGTGGATCTTTACGGATACGTCTATTTTTTTTAGCCATCTGTTTCTTCCTCTTCTCTGTTATGTTCGGTTAAACCCTGTCAGAGTATACCAAACGCATGGAACTTTGTGAACTTCATTCAAGTAAAGCAAGGCATTCGCCAGACACCCAAAGAAAAAACGCCGCGAAAGCTCATTGGCTTTCGCGGCGTTCGTTTAGAACTGCAGCAATTTTTCACAATCCACTACATAATTCTATTCCATTTTAGAACGCAATAAGGAATTGATAAATCCATCAATATCGCCGTCCATGACGGCACTCAAATTGCCTGTTTCATAATTCGTCCGGTGATCTTTGACCATCGAATAGGGATGGAACACATAAGAACGGATTTGGCTTCCCCATCCGATTTCTTTTTGTTCTCCACGAATTTCAAGAAGACGCGCTTCTTCTTCTTCGATTTTCAGCGCATACAATTTCGCTTTCAACATTTGCATGGCTTTTTCCCGGTTTTTGATCTGCGAACGTTCCTGTTGGCACGTCACAACAGCCCCCGTCGGAAGGTGAGTGATACGGACAGCGGAATCCGTTGTATTGATATGCTGTCCACCGGCGCCGCTTGCCCGATACGTATCGATTTTCAAGTCTTCTGTACGAATATCGATTTCAATTTCACCTGTAAATTCCGGCATGACTTCGCAGGAAACAAAAGAAGTATGACGGCGGCCTGATGAATCAAAAGGCGATATCCGAACCAGGCGATGAACACCTTTTTCAGCTTTCAAGTAGCCATAGGCATTGTGTCCACGAATCCCTAAAGTCACCGATTTAACACCTGCTTCATCTCCAGCCAAGTAATCCAGTGTCTCTACTTTGAATCCGCGTTTTTCAGCCCAGCGTGTGTACATGCGCAAAAGCATTGAACACCAATCCTGAGACTCAGTTCCGCCTGCCCCTGGATGCAACTCCAATATGGCATTGTTTTTGTCATACGGTTCGCTGAGCAGCATCGTCAATTCGTAATCTGCCAGCTTAGAAATGAATTCCTTCATTTCAGTGTTAACATCTTCATGCAACTCTTCATCGTCTTCTTCTCTTAGTAGCTCTAAAGACATTTCCATGTTTTCCTGGGTTTCTACGAAACCGTAATAAGCATTAACGATTTCCTTCAACCCATTCAATTCCGATATGACTGTCTGCGCCGATTCTTGGTTATTCCAAAAATCCGGATCGAGCATCATTTCATCCAATTCCTGTATGCGGGCTTCTTTGTTTTCTAAGTCAAAGAGACCCCCTAAAGTCCGCCAATTTACTGGCTGATTTGTCGAGCTCGTTACGGATGTCTGCTAATTCCATCATTATATGTTCCTCCTCAAAATAACACCGAAGAGCATATGCTCTTCGGTATTTTCACACACTCTTATGAAGCTGTGCCATGGCAATTCTTAAATTTCTTGCCGCTGCCGCATGGGCAAAGTTCATTGCGCCCAACTTCCATGTCTTTGCGGACAGGAGCCTTTTTCTTTTTCGGTGCCGGTCCGTCTTCTTTCGGGTTGACGGCCTGCCCTTTTGCAACTTCTTCACGTTCAAGATTATTGCGGATTTCAGCTTTCATGGAATACTTCGCGACATCTTCTTCGATGGCTTCAACCATTGCCTCGAACATGGCGAATCCTTCACTTTGGTATTCGCGAAGCGGATCATTTTGTCCATAAGCACGCAAATGAATTCCCTGGCGCAACTGATCCATTGCATCAATGTGGTCAATCCATTTCGTATCAATCGAACGAAGCAAGACAACTTTCTCGAATTCACGCATCCGTTCAGGCGTCATCTCAACTTCCTTTTCATCGTAACGCACAGCGACAGCTGCCTTGATGAAGTCGATCAATTCTTCCTGGGTTTTTCCTTGCAGATCAGCTTCAGTGACTGTATCTTCGGGAAGCAGGTTGGCAGCTATTGTTTCAGAAAGTGTCTTCAGGTGCCAGTCTTCCTGTTTTTCCTCAACAGTATGCGTATAAACCATGCGTTCAATAGAGCTATTGATCATATTTTCAACCAATGTACGCATATTGTCAGTGTCCAAAACTTCCATACGCTCTTTGTAGATGATTTCGCGTTGCTGGCGAAGCACATCATCGTATTGGAGCAAGCGTTTCCGTGCATCAAAGTTATTGCCTTCAACCCGTTTTTGTGCTGATTCCACAGAACGTGTCACCATTTTTGATTGCAATGGCTGTGAATCGTCCATGCCTAATTTGCCCATCATGTTGCGCATCGCATCTGATCCAAAGCGGCGCATCAAGTCATCTTCAAGAGACAGGTAGAATTGAGTGACACCCGGATCGCCTTGGCGTCCTGAACGTCCGCGCAGCTGATTATCGATACGGCGTGATTCATGGCGCTCTGTCCCGATAACAGCCAGTCCGCCTGCCTCGATGACACCTTCGCCAAGCTTGATATCTGTACCGCGTCCAGCCATGTTGGTGGCAATCGTAACAGAACCTTTTTGGCCTGCGTTCAAAATGATTTCTGCTTCATGGGCGTGGTTTTTGGCATTCAATACCGAATGCTTGATGCCTTTTTTCGTCAAGTACTCTGAAATGATTTCAGAAGTCTCGATCGCTACAGTACCCACCAATACAGGTTGTCCTTTTGCGTTTCGTTCAGCGATATCGTCGCCTACCGCTTTGTATTTACCGGCAGTTGTAGAATAAATCAAATCTACACGGTCTTCACGGATGATCGGTTTATTCGTCGGAATGACCACAACGTACATATTGTAGATATTGCGGAACTCTTCTTCCTCCGTCTTCGCTGTCCCTGTCATACCGGACAACTTATCATACATACGGAAATAGTTCTGGAATGTAATGGTAGCCATCGTCATAGATTCGTTTTGGATTTCCAGGCCTTCTTTCGCCTCAATTGCCTGGTGAAGCCCATCCGAATAACGGCGCCCTTTCATTAGACGGCCCGTAAATTGGTCGACAATGACGACTTCGCCTTCCTGTACCACGTAATCAACGTCTTTGTGCATGGTGACATATGCCTTTAATGATTGGTTGATCGTGTGGTTCAGCCGCACGTGTTTGATATCAAAAAGATTATCGATCCCAAAGGCTTTCTCAACCTTTTCGATGCCTTCTTCCGTCAACACCACACCTTTGGTCGTTTCATCGTAAGTATAATCCTGGTCTTTTGTCAGAAGGCGTGCAAACGCATTAGACTGCTGATACAATTGCGCCGCTTTGGCTGCCTGTCCGGAAATGATCAGCGGAGTCCGCGCTTCATCGATCAAAATTGAATCGACTTCATCAATTACAGCGTAATTCAATGGCCGCTGAACCATATCTTCTTTGTAAAGGACCATATTATCCCGCAGGTAATCAAAGCCCAATTCGTTGTTGGTGCTATATGTTACGTCAGCCTGATACGCCGCCCGTTTTTCGTCTTTGGTCAAATTGTTCAAGTTCAATCCAACAGATAGTCCAAGCCATTCGTAAAGTTGGCCCATCTCCATAGCATCTCGGCTAGCCAAATATTCGTTGACCGTCACGACATGCACACCTTTTTTGCTGATAGCGTTCAAGTAGACGGCTAAAGTAGAGGTCAAAGTTTTACCTTCACCTGTCTTCATCTCAGAAATATTCCCTTCATGAAGAGAAACAGCCCCCATGATCTGTACGCGGAATGGGTACAGGCCAAGTACACGTTTCGACGCTTCACGAATAGTCGCGAATGCTTCAGGCAGCAAGTCATCCAATGATTCGCCTTTTGCATGGCGTGCGATAAATTCTTCGGTTTTCGCCTTTAATGCATCATCGGACAAAGCTGCAAACTCAGAAGCCAACGCTTCTACCCGATCTGCCGTTTTTTCTAATCGCTTCAAATCCCGTTTATTCGGATCAAATACCTTATTCAATACTCCTAGCATAATTATACCGCTCCCTGCGTAAGTGTCCGCCGGCACCTGTCATGCCGGATGATCGCTTTAGCTTTTATAGTGTTCTTTTAAGTAAAACCTATAAGAACATATTTACCCAAATCATCATCGGTTGTTTCAAAAAAAATCTCACTATTCATTTTAACACTGCGCTGAAATGCGTGCAAATTATGGATTCTCTTTCTTTGTCGTTAAAGCGCCTGAATCCGCCATCTATTGTCTCTAAAGCCTAATATGAAAAATGTTTCCTATCGAAAAAAGCAACTAAAAAAGCCTCTCGCAAGGAGAGGCTTTAACATCCTATTGGAGATGCCTTTATTGTGCAGAAGTCTCGATCAGTCCGTAGCTTCCGTCTTTTCGTTTATAGACAATATTCGTTTCATTGGATTCTGCATCCGTGAAGACGAAGAAGTTATGCCCAAGCATGTTCATCTGTAAAACCGCTTCTTCTTCATCCATCGGTTTCAAGTCGAACTGTTTAGTGCGAACGATTGTCAAATCTTCTTCTTCTTCCTCAATTTCATTCTGTGCACGTGTATCATTTTCTGCTGTTGCAAAAGCAAGCCCAATGCCATCCCGCTCACGGAATTTGCGGTTGACTTTAGTTTTGTACTTACGGATTTGGCGCTCTAGTTTGCTGACGATCAAATCAATTGCAGCATACATATCATCATGCCGTTCTTCAGCACGTAATGTTAAATTTTTCATTGGTATTGTGACTTCCACTTTTGTTTGGCTATGATTGTAGGATTTTAAGTTGACCATCGCGGTAGCATTTGCTCCGTCGGTAAAATAGCGTTCAATTTTTTCCACTTTCTTTTCGATGTGGTCGCGTATTGCGGGAGTTACCTCAATATTTTCGCCTCTGATGTTAAATTGCAACATGTTAACTCCTCCTTCTATTGTGCTACTTGTACAATTCTACATCTTCCCTAGTCTTTCCTTCTTAAAACCAAAAAAGTTTTAAGAACATGGATTACAGGTAAACATTATGACAAGGAGATGAAGTTCATGTTCACTAATAAAACCATTGTCGTTACAGGAGCATCGCAAGGAATTGGCCGCAGCATTGCCACACATTTCGCAGCTGAAAATGCGCGTGTTATCGGGTTAGATATCCAACCGGTCGAATTGGAGAACGTGGAATACCGAAAATGCGATGTGGGAGATTTCACGGAAGTAATGGCTGTATTCAAAAAAATCCATGAGGATTACGGTGCTATCCATGCATTGATCAACAATGCCGGGATTTCAACGTTCAAATCCATCTGGGAAGTGGATGAACAGGAATGGGATCAGGTTCTGGACACTAACTTAAAAAGTGTCTTCATCTGCAGCCGTGAAGCAGCTCGCTATATGAAAGACGATATCCGTTCCATCATTAACATGGCCTCGACACGGGCTTTCATGTCGGAACCCAATACAGAAACCTATTCGGCATCAAAAGGCGGCATTTTCGCATTGACCCATTCACTCGCCGCCACTTTCAGCGAACAAGGAATCCGCGTCAACTCAATCGCTCCAGGCTGGATCCATACTGGGGACACTGCCGAATTGCGCGATGTGGACCACAAGCAGCATTGGAGCGGACGCGTCGGAAATCCCGACGACATCGCACGGGCTTGCCTGTTTCTGAGCAATCCACAAAACTCATTCATCACGGGCGAATGCCTGAATATCGACGGCGGCATGACAAGAAAAATGATATACGAGCACTAAAAAACCGGCCAAGGCCGGTTCAGCTTGTAGACAAAAGAATAGTTATATCCTTTAAAGAATAATTATTCATTTTATCTTATTTACACCAGATCCTGCGCTCCAGGCGGACGCTTTCCTGCGGGCTCGCGCCGAACTAACTCGGACTGACGCCCGAGTGGATTTCGGCACTTCACTATCCCGCTGGAGTCGCCGCCTTGCGCTACGGATCCTTTGATGGATTTACCAAGTTTGTTTGGACGATGTCTTCGGGATTCTGACTAGCAAGCCCTTTTCTTTGATTAGAGCTACACGCCCCCGACCGGGCTGGCCACGGAGACTCCTGTGGGACAGCGAAAGCTGAAGACCCCGCAGGCACGCAGTGACGAGGAGGCTGAAGCTGAGCCCACGGAACGCGAAGTGGCCGGACCGGTTGGGGGTATGCACCGCTATTCATTTTGTAAAGACTTTGTCTACAGTCTGAACCGGCCAAGGCCGGTTTTATTTCATTTCTATTTCTTTCAGTTCTCTGATTTCATTTAAAATAAGCATTTCCTTGATTGAATTGCGTTCGAAATCTGCACCGTAGATCCAGCCTTCCTCGTATTGCTGTTTCCAGACAATCGTTGCGCCTGACCGGATTGTTTCGTGGTTTAAGACAAATTCCAGTCTGACATTTTCTTCTCCCGGCTGCAATTCCCTTTCGGAAAACAATTTGGCTCCTTTTGGGGAAACATCAAGCATTAGGCCATATATTTTAGTTGTCTTGGGTGGACTTTCTGCTGCCCCCAATACGTGCATATGGATTTCCGGCGGTGTGCCGAAGGTGTAACGAAAACTTTCTGACCTTTTATAAAACATTCATGTCCCTCCTCGTTATCCTGTATTATAACTTTATCTATTAGGCACGGATGAGCGCCAGAATGGTAATTTCTTTGACGCCTTCCGCTTTTAAGGCTTTCGCAGCCATTCTCATTGTGCTTCCTGTGGTGTACAGATCATCGAACAGTAGCACTTTTTCAGGGACCGGTTTTCCATTCCACCAAAAGACATCTTCCGAAGCAATTCGATCAGCTTTTGATTTCCCTGCCAGTCTTACTTCGTTTTTCTCGAGATAGTGGACATAAGGCAGAGAGGCCGCATCCAACAGCCGATCGACTTGTGGAAACGTACGCTCTTTCAATTTGTTTTCATTCATTGGAATTGGAACGATCACTGCTTTTTGGCTGCGCAGCTCTTCCCGCAGGACTGGTGCGAACACTTCTGCCAACACGATATCTTTTAAAAACTTATATTGATGCAAGTATTCTTTCATTGCAAGGTTGTAGCGGAATAAACTTTTGCCGGAGTCAATCACTCCGGCGTAGGCTGTCGTTTCCCATTTGCTGCAGTCGGAGCAGATGTCTGTTCCTAACCCCCCGCAAATACGGCAGCCTTTTTCCAGCCGTTCGAAACTGCTGCGGCACCGGCTGCAGATTACTTCTTCCAGGTCGTTTAAAAAAAGGCTTCGCCAATTTGCTTGGAGAGGCATATCCCGCTCGCATAAATAACAGTTCATCGGCGGCTCCCTCCATTATAGGAAATGATTAACTGCTTGGCTTTATCCATTTGGCGAACAATGCCATTATGGAAAAACACAACTTCTCCATCGGGATAATCCACTGATCTTCCAGCCCGTCCGGCAATTTGAATCAAAGCAGCCGCATTGAAAACAGGCTGATCAGCGCCCACTACTGCCACTTGCACATTAGGAATCGTGATTCCACGCTCAAGGATGGTCGATGTCAGAACTCCTGGGATTTTCCTTTGGCGCAGCTTCATCACTTTTTCTTTTCTGTCTGGATCTTTTGAATGCACCGCCGCAATTTCCGGATGGCGCTCTTGCAATAAAGGGATGGCCTGCTCAATCATTTCGATTGTCGGAAAAAACACAAGAAACGGCTCTTCTTTTTCTATTTTTTCATCTACCCAGGCAATCAGTTTTTTGGGAATCTTCCCTTTTGCAAAAGTTTTGTCGTATCCCCATAATGACCGGAATTCAGGAATCGGCAAAGGATGCCCATGAAAGCGCTGAAAAATTAGAGATATCTCCGGCACTTGCTTCTGCAATTGATCCGAAGGAGTAGCAGATACATAAACAATAGGTGCGTCTTTCTTCCGCGCTTTTATGACTGCATTTTTTAAAGCAAGGTCATAAGAATAGGGAAATGCATCCGCTTCATCGACGATCATGACATCGAAGGCATTTTGAAATCGGTATAATTGATGGGTCGTTGCAATGACCAGCGACGCAAAACCCGATTCTTCCGGAGAATTCCCGTACAAGCTGTGGATGATTGTATCCGGAAAGACGACACGCAAGCGCGGTGAAAGTTCCAAAACGACATCCGTTCTGGGTGCAGCGACACAAACTCGTTGCCCTTTTTGCAACGCAGCGAAAATCGGCGGAAACAGCAACTCCGTTTTTCCTGCTCCACAGACGGCGTATACAAGATGGTCATTTTGTTGAAAGAGGCTTTTTTGAACTTCCTGGGAAGCTCTTTCCTGCAAAGGTGTGAGGCTGCCATTCCAGTGAAAAGAATGGCTCTGAGGAGTAATCGTTGAAGGAGATGACCAGGTGATCAATTCTGTACAGGAACTGACGCGTCCCATTCTAATGCAATGTCTGCAATAATAACAGATGCCGACACATGCACTGCAGAAAAAAGAAATAATTTTTTGTGGTGACTTTTCGAGGCAACGGGCACACTGAAGCTCATCCGTAATGCCTCGGCTGATGCTGATTTTCCCGTTTAAAATAGCCTGATCAATCTGCTCTTTTGGAAAGGGTGTGAAATTTCTAAGCCACACCCGTCCAGTCAGAAACTCTTCTATATTTTTCATGGACTACCACCTTTCGATAGAGAAAAAGCCTCAGCAGGTTTATTTCTTCACCCAACCAAGACCCATTGCTCCTTCTCCTAAATGTGTTCCGATGACTGGCCCAAAATAGGAAATTTCAAAATCTACTTCAGGACAGGCAATCTCCAATTCTTCTTTCCATTGTTCAGCTTCTTCCGGCCGGTTCGCATGGATAATCGTTGCCTGGAATTCCAAACCTTCGTTGACGTCTGCTTTCAATAAATCAACAATCCGGTTCATCGCTTTTTTGCGTGTCCGTATTTTTTCAAACGGGACAATGACTTTTTCCTGGAAATGCAGAATCGGTTTGATTTGCAGCATACCGCCAACCAGCGCCTGTGCAGTCGACAATCGTCCGCCACGCTGCAGGTGTTTCAGGTCTTCCACCATGAAGTAAGCACGCAAGGTTTTTTTCATTTCGTTTAATTCGGTTAAAATCGTTTGGGCATCTGCTCCATCTTCAGCCATTTTTGCGGCCTTAATTGCATAAAACCCCTGTAGGCCACAAGTAAGTTCTGTATCAAAAGAATAAACTTTGACGCCATCAACCATTTCAGCAGCCTGTTTGGAACCTGCGTAGGTGCCACTGATGCCGCTCGACAAATGGATGGATACAACTTCAGCGTGGTCGGCTGAAAGATCTTCATACAGCGCAACGAATTCTCCCAGAGGCGGCTGTGAAGTTTTCGGAAATTCTTCTTTAGCTTTCTGATAAAATACTTCTTCTGTTAAATCTATTTCTTTAAATGACTGGTTCCCAAACGTCACTTCTAGTGAAACTGTATGGATCTTTAATGCTTCACGTGTTTTTATAGGCAAATAAGATGTGCTATCTGTTACAATTGCTGTTTTCATTACTCGATCAAGCCCCCCTTGCTAGTTTACCAAAAAAAGACATAGAAAAGACATAATGTGAAAAGTCACAATAAAAAAAATCCCGCACATAGCGGGATATCTTTTATTGATTACCGATAAAGTGAACGCTAGTTACTTTCCATTCATCATTCTCTTTTTTGAATACGACCACTTGGCGTCCTGACTGCTCGATGGCGTCAGATGACTTTGCATCTTTCATCTTAACATTCAGTGTTGCAAAAACTTCCGCACGGCTTTCTTCATATTTGACAATTGTTTCGTCATTGGTTTCATATTTGCTGTCAAAAGCTTCAAAAGCCTGAGCCAATGCTGCTTTGTCTTCTTCGCGATCGAAACCGTCCGGTTCTTGTGCAATGGTTTCCATATACCGATCAATATCTTCAGAATTGAAAGCAGCAATATATTCATCATAGGCAGCAAGAAGTTCACTTGCCTTTTCTTCAGGCACATCTGCTTCAATGACATTTCCTTCATCATCTACTGTAAAGCCGACTTTTTCATCCTTATTTTCTTTAATGCCATGGTCAACAGCATTATTTTCATTAGAGGCGTTGCCGTCTTCAACTGTATTTCCATTGACTGAAGGTTCTTCTGAATTCGAACAGGCAGCTAGCGTCAAAATCAGCCCAACCGCAATAATCATTTTTTTCATCACGCATTCCTCCTGCGCTTCATTTTGCCATAGGCAGATGGCGAATACAATGAAGAAACTGTGTCATCTGCCAAAACGGAATTTTTTTCAGTTTTGCGGTACACTAGAAAGTAAAAAAGGAGGCATCGTATGGAAAAAAGAGATGCACGGCAGATACTTGAACAGAAAATGAAGGAAACACGGCCTCAGTGGAGCCGCAAACAGCCTGTCCGTCCTAAGAAGTACAAGTCGAGCATGCAAAAAGTCGAAGACTATGTCGTCCTCGATTTCGAAACCACCGGCTTGCGTGCAGGAAGCGATAAAATCATCCAAATCGGTGCTGTAAAATACATCAACCACGAGCGCATGGAAACGATGTATCTCATGGTCAATCCCAAATGCTTCATTTCGAGCACCATCACCCGAATTACCGGCATCACCAATAAAGACGTAGAAAACGCCCCCACCATCGAAGAAATTGCACATGAACTGATCGCTTTTATCGGCGGTTTGCCACTTATTGCACATAATGCACCTTTTGATATGGGCTTCCTTTACGCTTTGGAAGAAATCACGCCCATTCCTGAATACACGGTTATTGATACAGTCAAATTGGCGAGAAAAGCGATCACTCAGACACCCAACCACAAACTAACCACCTTGACCGCTTTTCTAAAGCTCGAGCATGACGCCCACGATGCATTAGGCGACTGCCTGGCAACAGCGGCCATCTACCAATATTGCTACGACCGGCTTTAAAGAAAGAAGCTGGCATCTGCAAATAATGATGTTCAATGCACAGTTAAGTTTGCTAATAAAAAAGACGGTGTACCTGCCTTTTGGCAGATACACCGTCTTCACTATTTGGCAGTTATCTTACTTCCACCCAACCGTTTTTAATAGCCGTTACAACTGCTTGCGTCCGATCATTGACCTGCATTTTCTGTAAAATGCTCGACACGTGGTTTTTGACTGTTTTCTCAGAGATGAACAGAGTTTCCCCGATGACGCGATTGCTTTGGCCATCCGTCAATAATTGAAGAACTTCACTTTCGCGTTTCGTCAATAAATGATAAGGACGACGGATTTCCGTTTGATGGAAAGAACCTTTATTTTCACGTTCGCTTAGACGGCGGAATTCCATCACTAAGTTGCGTGTAACTTTTGGATGTAAATAAGAACCGCCTTTCGCTACAACTTTAATTGCTTGAATAATCGCATCTGCATCCATTTCTTTAAGCATATAACCTAAAGCACCAGTTTTCAAAGCATGGGTCACATAAGATTCATCATCGTGAATGGACAGCATAATGACTTTTGCATCCGGGAACTTTTCAATCAATTCCCCAGTAGCTTCTACACCATTTTTTTGTGGCATATTGATATCCATCAATACCACATCTGGTTGATTTTCTTCATATAATTTGATGACTTCGTTGCCGTCTCCGCCTTCAGCAACGACTTCAAATGAACTTTCAAAATCTAAAATTCTCTTTACACCTTCACGGAAAAGTTGGTGATCGTCAATAATAATTATTTTTGTCATTATGTCGTCCTCCTCGAATACCCTATCTTATATACCCTTTTCAAAAGGTATATGAAACATTAAGACTGTACCGTTCCCTGGCGAAGAATTAATGAAAAACTCTCCTTCGACCAATTCAATTCTTTCTCTCATACCTGCTAATCCGAATGATTGGTGTTTGACAATTCCTTGGTCAAAACCAGTTCCGTTATCTGTTACTGTAATTTTCACCTGGTCTTTCAACCAGTCCATTTCAACTGTAATTTCAGAAGATTTCCCATGGCGTATCGCATTTGAAATACCTTCTTGCACCAGACGGAAAATAGCGGTTTCGTATTTGTTCGGCAACCGCACTTCTTTTCCAATCGATTGAAAATCCATCCTGATGCCTTTGTTGTACTCTTCGATGGTATCCATGTATTTCTTCAGCGTAGGCACAAGTCCTAAATCATCCAATGCCATAGGCCGTAAATCGTATATGATTCTCCTGACCTCCGTAAGCGCCTGCCTGACCATATCCTTTAATGACGTAATCTCTTGAAAAGCGGGTTCAGGGCCTTTTTCACGATATGTCTTCTCAATTAAATCGGAACGAAGCAACACGTTAGCCATCATTTGGGCAGGTCCATCATGGATTTCCCTTGAGAGACGTTTTCTTTCTTCCTCTTGCGCTTCAATGATGCGGAGGCTATAATCTTGACTTGACTTATTCTTGCCGACGGCTTCATCAGCATTCTCGAAATCTGAAGTCAAATAGCTGCCGGCGACATTGATTTGATTGACCAAGCTTTCCGCCCGCTCTATTGTCTGCAGTAAAACTTGAAGTCTGCGCTGCAATTTATCACGCTTTTGCCGATACTTTTTTTCTTCGTTCCGGTTGAGTGATAATTGTACTTGAAGATTATTTGCCTGCTCGTATACTTGGCGAACCTGACTCTCTGTGAAAGAGTTGAAAAATTGCGAAACCTCAGCCAACCGCCGTCGAGCTGCACGTGTCTTTTCTTCCAAAAGATCTCCATCTTCAATCACTCGAGCAATATTGATGCGGACATCTTCCAATTCGTCTTTCATCTTTTCATAACTTTGGCGACTTTCTTCACTAATGACGAAAATATCTTGTTTGGCCTGTTCTATTCCAGCAAGCATTTCATTAAAAATAGAATCAGGTGTTTTTGCACCGATTTTCTTTGCCATTCTAAAACCGCCTTAGCTATACTGACTGTATCAGGTAAAAACCTTAATTCTTTATACCTTGTCGGCTGTATTAAGTATATCACTTTATAAGCAAGACCATATTAAATATACGTTACAAATTATCTGATTTCATTCTACAACAGGAGGCGCTAAATTGCGAGAAAATTACACAACTGTAGGCGATTCTGCCAATGCAGAAATACTTATCCAAAAATCCAGGTTCATTGGACATGCAGCACGCGCTGAAACAGAACAGCAGGCGCTTGACTTCATTGATTCGATCAAACTCTTGCACCGGACAGCCACCCACAATTGCTCAGCTTACCTTATCGGAGAACACGATTCTATCCAAAAGGCAAATGACGATGGAGAACCAAGTGGCACTGCCGGGTTCCCCATGCTTGAAGTCTTAAAAAAACAAGGCTTGAAAGATACTGTACTGGTGGTCACCCGATATTATGGCGGCATAAAACTGGGCAGTGGCGGTTTGATTCGGGCATATGGCAAATCGGCTTCCGCAGCTATTGCTGCTGCAGGCGTTGTAGAAAGAAAACTTCATCATTTGATGAAAGCTTCTATAGACTATACATGGCTCGGTAAACTTGAAAATGAAATTCGTCAGTCCCCTTATCCGCTTGATCGCTTAGAATATACGGAAGGTGTAGACATCTATATTTACGTTCCTGTTGAAAAAGAGCAGGAATTCATCGATTGGATAAATGAAATGACGAATGGACAAGCAGACGTCAGCATCACGAGCAGTGAATTCCTCGAATTTTCAAAGTCATGATTCTTTTCATTTACGGCTGTTAAAAATCACTGTATAATGTCAACAGCACAGAAAAAACAGATTGTCGGCACATACAAAAATTTTTTTCAAGAGCAAAAAGCCTGTCGCTAATTAAGAAAATGGATTTATCCGAACAGATAACTCGGTTGGCCCATTACCTATAGAGGAGCAAATAAATATGAACCGAAAACATTATCGGAAAACCAAGTCGGACAGGAAACGAACAATTATAAAAGTGATTCTCACTTTAGTTGTTTCGTTGTTGATCTGCGTTTCAGCTTACGGGATTTACCTGGTCAAACAAGCGGAATTGGCCGTCAACAGCGCTTATGAGTCTACAGGAAACGTAGATGAACCGGTTGAACCGCTTACGGACAACATCTCCATCCTGTTCATTGGCGTGGATGACAGCCAAGAACGCAACCAAAGTGACGACAACATCCGTTCAGATGCACTCGTCCTGGCAACATTGAACAACCAAGACAAGTCCATTAAACTGGTCAGTATCCCTCGTGATACGTATACCTATATTCCGGATAGCGGAAAAGAAGATAAAATCACTCATGCTTATGCTTTGAATGGGCCGAGTTCAACCATCGAAAGTGTAGAAGGACTTTTGGAAGTACCGGTAAATTATTACCTGCGGATGAACTTTGACGCCTTCATCGATGTGATCGATGCCCTCGGCGGCATTAAAGTAGAAGTGCCTTATGACATCACGGAACAAGATGAAAATGATTCGCAGGATGCCATTGAACTAAAAGAAGGCATCCAGTTCCTGAACGGCAGCGAAGCGCTGGCACTTGCGAGAACACGCCATTACGATAATGACATTGAACGGGGCAAACGCCAGCAAATGATTCTTGAATCCATTATGAACCGCGCCTTATCAGTCGGTTCAATCACTAAATACGGTGATGTTTTCGAAGCAGTTGGAGACAACATGAAAACGAACATGAGATTCGAGGATATGCGTGCATTGTTCGAATACGCTAAAAACGGTAAACCAGACGTGGAAACCATTACGCTTGACGGTTATGATGATATGTCCACCGGGATTTACTATTGGAAATTGAAAGAAGAATCCCTGATGGAAATACAAGATGTTCTGCAAAGCCACCTCGGTTTAAAACCGGATACGTCCAACTTAACCACCAATGAGATAGAACAAAACGTAGCAAGAGACCTAGTAGAAGACGACACATCACAGTGAAAACTGTGGTGTTTTTTTTCGTTCAATTGTCTCTAGAGCTTTCTAAAGCACTCCCCATATCTTTTACCCAAAAGAAAAAAGATTGAAATCAAAGCAATGCGCTTCAAGTTCAATCTTTTTTTATTTGCCTATAAATTTAACAAGATTCAATAATGGCCGGTAATTCTTCCCTGCCAACCCAACAACCTCAACGAACAATTCAATTGCCACCAGCATGACGCTGATCAACAGGATTCCTCCCCATAAGGTCGCCTGAGAAAACAATAGCGCTGCAAGCCCAAACAAAGCGGCAATTCCATAAATGATCAGCACGGTTTGGCTATGTGAAAAGCCGATGTTCAGTAAACAATGATGCAAATGGGACTTGTCTGCTTCTGAGATCGATTTCTTTTCACGCACTCTCCGAACGATGGCAAAAAACGTATCTGAAATCGGTACGCCGAGCATGATGATCGGAATGATCAATGCCACAACTGTGACATTCTTGAATCCCATCAAGGCCAAGACTGAAATCATGAAACCTAGGAACAATGCTCCGGTATCACCCATGAAAATTTTTGCAGGGTGGAAATTATAGACCAGAAATCCTGATGTGCTCGCTGCCAAAAGTGCAGCCATCGACATAACATAAACATCGCCCATAATGAAAGCCATTGCTGCCAGTGTCAATAGAGCGACTGTCGAAACGCCAGCTGCCAATCCATCAAGTCCATCAATTAAATTGATGGCGTTGGTGATTCCGACTATCCACAGAATCGTCAATGGAATACTCAAATAACCAAAATCCAAAACACCACCGAATGGCAGGTTGATAAAAGAAATTTCAAGTCCCCCGCCGACTACGACAATTCCTGCAGCTACCAATTGACCCAGTAGTTTCGCTTTTGCGCTGATTTCATACATATCATCCAGTACACCGGTGATGATAATCAATAAAGCGCCTATGATTATAGCTGTTTCAATCGGAATAAACGATGCTTCAATTGCATTGGAAATCGGATCTTGAGGTTTTAATATAAAATATGCTATCAAAAATGAACCAAAAATGGCCAACCCGCCTAAACGCGGCATAATTCTCGCATGAACTTTTCGGTAATTTGGTCGGTCAACTGCTCCTACGCGAAAAGCAATGCGTTTAACAATCGGAGTCAGCAAAATCGAAGCGATAAATGCCAAGACCATGGTAAGGTATAGCATATCTTTCCTCCTTAAAACATCTTCTATACATACATATCCATTGTCATTATAGCACGACTGGAACAGAAATAAAGAAAAACCTGTCTCTTCATTCCCTCTGCATAGTATAGGACGCTCCCTCTTTCACAAAGTTTCAGCTGTACATAATTTGGTTAAACGATGTGTACAACCGTGTTGGAAGAAGAGATTCTTTTTCAAATCACTTCATTATTTTATTCAATAATTCACGTTCCCTATTTTCACTAATCCCTGTTTTTAATCGTGACAATCCCTCTTTCTGAGCCCACTCCAAAGTATCTTGGGCAGACTGCTTCACAGAACGCATGCCCAGCCCTGCACTTTTCGCTTTTTCATTGTCCACCAGCAGGAAGCCTTCCGGAAATTCTGTAGAAAATGGAATCCAAAACGGCAATTCGAATGCTTTCACCCCTTGTTCCAACAAAAAATGATCATCCACCCAAACACAATCCGCTTCGCCACCATTTAAAGTTTGGACAAGTTCTTCCATAGACACAGCATCAGCCGCCACATTATAGACACCCGTTGTTTTATTTTCCATTTGAAGTACTGTGAACTCAGCCAAGTCTCTCGCGTCAACCCACTGAATTTTTCTTTCTTTACTGCCGGGAACGAGGACAGGGCCTTTGCCGTTTAATTTCATCACCCAATATGTAAAACGGTCTGTTGGGTCATACGGACCTACCACAATACCCGGTCGAAGAATCAACGCCTTATCTGATAAAGTCCTTTCTATATAATTTTCACACATCACTTTTAACGGCCCATATGTACTTCCAGTAACCTCATCTTCTGTCACCTCCGTGTTAAAGAGGGATCCACTTTCTCGGACAGGCCCATTTTTAAAATCATCGTATACGGAAATGGTCGAGATAAAGATATAATGGTTTGTTTTAAGATTCTTAAGAACTGGTTTTAAATCAGCTGGCGTGTAAGCTGACGAATCAATAACGGCATCCCATTTTTCTGCTGCCAGTTTTTCTGCATCTTTCCTTCGGTCCCCCAGTATTTTCTGCAGTTGCGGAAAAAGGTGCGGATTGCTTTTGCCCCGATTGAACAAAACTACCTCATGTTCTTTTTCCAACAGTGCCTCTACTATATGACGCCCTACAAAAGATGTGCCTCCAATAACTAATATTTTCATATGAATGCTCCTTTATAAGTAATTTTGCTTACTATATCAATCATAATATGATATATTGAATAAAATATCACGAATTTTCAAATATTTTTTAGGGGTGCAAACTAGATGGATGATGCAATACAATTTTATTCACTGAAGACAGTGTGGACGCCCTGGGATGAAGCCGCTGTTTTGAAAATGGACTACCAGTCCCGCGCAGAGCTGGCTAGCATCATTAATTGTGAAGGATTGCTTGTAGACCTATCGATGGACCAGCATGCTGAAGTAAGGTTCGGCGTCGCACAAAACGGCCATACGCCTCTTCAAACATTAACGAGGCTTAGCGAGGAAGATTTATGCATTACGGTCAAAGAAACCGCCTCAAAAACTTTATGGAATCTTTCTGCCAAATCCGAATCTACCCGATAATGTTTAGATTCTTCTTCAGAAGGATATTATATAAGTAGTTATAAATTTGAAGGAGGAGTTATTGATGAGCGACAACAACGGATTCTCTGATAAATTAAAAGGTGCAGTAAACAAAGGCAAAGGCGAAGTGAAGGATCAAATCGGAAATGCTACAAACGATCCCAACAAACAGGCTGAAGGTAAAATCGATAAAGCCAAAGGAAACGTCCAAGATAAGATCGGCGATTTCAAAAAAGATAATAAGTAATCCGAAACCCGGTTTTCTAACCGGGTTTTTCTTATGGCAAGATTAATGTTTTCAAAAGTGCAAGAATTCGGTTATAATGAAAATTCGTGCATCCATGTTATTTATTAAGGAGTTTTTTATGGAAAAGAAGGCGCTTACAAATACAGAGATTTTTACATTGGGACTTATGCTTTTCGCCTTGTTCCTCGGAGCAGGAAATATTATATTCCCTCCTTATCTAGGACAGCTTGCCGGGGATGAGTTGGCGATCGCTGTAACTGGTTTCTTGTTGACAGGGGTAGGTCTGCCTCTACTTGGAATTTTAGCGATTGCCAAAGCCGGAGGAGACCTTCAATCTATAGCGGGACGTGTCAATCCAGTTTTCGGTATCGTCTTCACCTTGATTGTTTACCTGGCAATCGGGCCTTTCTTTGGAATCCCTCGTACAGCTACAGTAGCTTTTGAAATCGGGATCGCACCTTTTCTTCCAGCTGATTTTGCAGAATCATTCTGGTCTTTATTTATCTTCACTCTTGTCTTCTTTATCATTACGGTGCTGTTTGCAATGAATCCAACAAAGTTGGTGGACAGAATCGGCAAAATTTTAACTCCTTTGCTGATCTTGGTCATTGGACTGTTGGCTGTAAAAAGCTTTTTGACTCCAATGGGCTCCATCAATTCTCCGATTGGAAATTATGATACGGAAGCGTTTTTCGAAAGCTTTCTGCAAGGCTATCTGACAATGGATGCAATTGCTGCGCTTGTTTTTGGAATTGTCATCATTCAATCTATACAACATAAGGGAGTCACGG
The DNA here is from genome assembly GCF_016820615.1 of Planococcus beijingensis. Lineage (NCBI taxonomy): Bacteria > Bacillati > Bacillota > Bacilli > Caryophanales > Caryophanaceae > Planococcus > Planococcus beijingensis. The sequence goes on along the minus strand of NZ_JADHDZ010000001.1, from coordinate 622,611 downwards.
ATACCCGGACAATATTGAAATCGACTGCGTATGCCGGTTTTATAGCAGCCATCGGCATGTCTGCCGTTTACATATCGTTAAGTTATATTGGCGCGACGAGTGTTGATTCCATTGGCCTACAGGACAATGGCGGCATCGTTATCGCCATGGCTTCACGTGTTTTGTACGGAGATATCGGTGGAATCATTTTGTCTGCCGCGATCACCTTCGCCTGTTTGACGACTTCAATCGGCCTGGTTTCTGCAACAGCACAATTTTTTTATAAGATATTTCCGAAGATTTCTTATATCGTTTATGTATTATTTTTTGCAGGGTTCTCCGCCATTATCGCCAATGTGGGCTTAACGCAATTAATCGCTATCTCGCTTCCGGTGTTATTAGCGATTTATCCGATAGCGATTGTCTTAGTCATTTTGTCGTTCTTTGATCGCATGTTCTATCGGAAGCCTTATGTGTATATATTGGCACTTGGAGCGACCGCAATTGTCAGTATTTTCGATGCCCTTCGTTCCACTGGAATTATGTTTGAACCAATAGATGCTTTGTTAAGCCACCTGTTGTTTTTCGAACAAGGCATCGGCTGGATAATCCCAGCTATTGTCGGAGTTTTGGTCGGCGTCATCATTGCGCGCTTATCCCATCGTACGAATTAAAGGAGCCTTCCCGATGCATCGGGAGGCTCCTTTTTTCTTTAAAATAATCTTGGCGATGGCGGAGTATCATTGTTTTTGCTTTTTTCTTCGTGTTCATTGTAGTGTTCGCGCTTGTTTCTTGGTTTATCCAAATCATCTCTGCGCTCGTCATTCAGCAGATGCTCTTCTTCCGAATCACGCCCAAAAGGTGCAGGCCCTAAATTCGGATCCACTCCAGGAGAAGGTTCATCTTGACGGCGGTTGACACCGTCTTCACGCAATAGATTGTCTTCTCCTTCTTTAGTCTGTAAACCGGGCTCATGGTCCAATTCCTTCTCACGAGCAGACCCTTCATCTTTGTTCAATCCAGCAGTTGGATGGATTTCATCCCCTTTTAGGCGAGAGTCCTGCAATCGATCACTCTTCCCTGCGCGGGCATGCTGGTCTTCTCTGGAAACTTCGCGCGCATAGATTTCATCAGGGTTATGGGGTTTGTCATCGTAGCGAGGAATAACTTTGTCGCCAGATCTTTGTCCGCTGCTGCCTTCCATATCCATCGGATCGTTGGAATCATCTAATGATGAGAAATGTTCATCTTCACCGGATATCGCTTGCCCATCTGTATAAAGAAGGACGGCGCCTTTTTCGATTTCACGTTCGTAGTCGTCTGCCCGGTCCTTGTTCAAGTTAAACCGGTCAAGCTCTTTTCTGACGATATCTTTTCCACTAAGAAAAGATTTAAAGCGATTAGAGATGGAGTTCGCTTGGTCTGCCTGAACGCCTTCTTTTTCGGCCGATTCAACAACTCCTCTATCATTCGCCAACAAATGAATATCTCCTTCATGATAGCCTTTCGCTTTTAATGCCTGTATGGCTGTTTCCATTTCTGCTTTGCTGTAGACGATTTCAAACTCACGATTTCCCGATCTCATTATAAAACCTCCTGTGTACTGTGTTACTTTTGTTTACCCATTCAGATGGATACCTAAAACCTGGAACCGGGAGTTCAGGCAATATTGATGCCTGTAAAAAGGGGGTGTCCCAAAAGGTCATGAAAAATGACTTTTGGTGACAGCCCTTTTGTCGTTCCCAAAAGACCCGGCAGATGTCCATTGCGGCGGACGCGTTCCGCGGGCACGGCTTCTGCCCGCGCTGTTCCCGCTGGAGTCGCCGCCTCCATTCCCATCAGCCAGCTGTTCTCAGAAAACGTATTCCCCCATCAAAAAACAGCGGGAGAAAAAGGCTTTCTTTCTCTCCAGCTGTTTTATTTTATCGGACAGTCCCCTTATTTGTACTTCCGATCGCTTTGGCTATGCTTTTCAGCTTCACTGGAGCCGCCTCTAGCTTTCTCGACGTCCGGATTTTCTTGGGTAGTGAATGAATTATGTTTTTCATCTTTCACTAAGATCGGATCCTGCATGAATGTTTCTCCACGGGCAAAACGATCTTCCTGTTCATCAAAGTTATTGTCAACCGACTTGATATACTGCTGTCTTTGCAGATCATTCGGATTTTCCTGTCCCGCAGCTACATTTTTATTTGAAATCACGTCTATAATGGTTTTATCTTCTTCATCTTTGTATATTAAGATTCCACCTTTTGCGAGATCAGCCGTATAGCGTTCTGTTTCCGAATCCGAAAGGCCCAATGATTTCACTCCTTCACGGACACCACTCTCACCTGAAATAAATCCTTTAAACTTATCAGCAAATGAATCAACTTCTTTTTTATCGAAAGCGTAGTTATCAAAATGCTTTACGTCTTTGGCGATGATATGAAGATCGCGTTCCTCATACCCCGCATTCTTTAAATCTTCCACTTTTCTTTGCAGATCACTTTCCGAAAATACTACTGCCAATACTTTTTTATCCGTATCCATATATAAACCTCCATAACATTATAAAATTTCCTATTCTTTCTTTACCCTCGATGGAAACATCCATAACATTCTTTAGTGGCAGAATAAAAAAATCCCTCATGAATATACTATGATCGGGTATAAAACACAGGAAATCAGCGTACTTTGCGTATGTAACTGTTTTTTCAAAAATGAAAAGTTCAAATAAGATTTATTAGCGCTTTAATAAATATTGGATAAATATACCCATAAAAATAACTTTTATGAGCATTCAGTTACTCAACAATTACCGGAGTAGGCTTTTATTCCCTTTTTTCTCTTTTTATCGAAATCTAAAATAAAAAAGCAGTTTATTTCGAAAATTGATGATATCATGTATAAAAGATGTAAAAACAAAGTAACTATGGGATGTGGAGGCGGCAATTATCGTACTTGGCGATCTATTTTCTTCTTACTTCTCGGACGATCCGAAAAAGGCGGAAAACAACTCTCCTACATGGATGACAGAAGTACTGCCCTTGCAAAAGGAAAGGAGAGCAGTAATGGACACGGGAATGCGTTTAAAATACCATCGTTTAAAAAAGAAAATTAGTTTAGAAGAATTAGCCTCTGGCATACTGACTCCCAGAGAACTGAAAAAAATTGAAACCGGCCTCAAAGATCCAGCATTGAAGGAACTTGAAGCTTTATGCAAAAAATTAGCCATCCCTTTGGCACCTAAAGACAATCCCATTGGAAAAGTACTTGTAAAAAATTTTAAAAACTCATTATTGCATCCGCAGAACAAGGCAAAGATCATGGAACAGTATGCTGATATTCAAGATCATCCTTTATTGCATGCTGATGAAGATGTGGAACTGGAATACAGCATTCAACAAATTAGATACTTCATCATTACAGGGGATTTGGATAGCGCCGAAGAAAAAATCAAGGAAATTGACCGATTCAGGGAATTTATGAATCAAGAACAGTTTTATTTATTCCATAAGTACAACGGAAACTATAATTACATCTTGAATGATTTTGAAAAGGCCTTGAAGACTTATCTCGTCGCTGAAAAAATTGCTCCCAACACGATTTCTGCTTCTGAGATCGGTGATTTGTATTATTCAATCGGGATTTCCAGTACCAAATGCAGAGAAACCGAAATGGCTTATAAATACTCTGAAATGGCTCTGAAAATTTATCAGCAAGAATTTGTTCCTAAGCGTATCGTAGAATGCCATTTGAATATAGCCATCTCTCATCAACAATTTGGCAACTTTAGAATGTCTATGGAACATTATAAAAATGCGTTGACTATAGGTAATAAATTAGAAATTGATATTCTACGCTTTACCACTGAGTACAACATAGGATACGCTTATTTTCTATTTCAAAATTATGAACTTGCAATTGCCCACACTGAGAGCTCACTAGATTATATTCATCCTGAGTACTCTGCTGATATTTTAATGGGCTATTGTGTTTTAATAAAAAGCAATTATGAACTCGGAAATCTCGACATTGCAAAAAAATGGTTAGAAAAAGGATTTTCTATAGTAGAAAATAAAAAAATAAGTATCCATTCACCAACAAATCAAGCGTTTAAAGAAGCTTATATTGAATTCATTTGCCTTGATCGTTTAGTTAATAAAGATCATGAAGGATTTGAAGATTATGTATTAAATCAACTCTCTCCAAGCCTAGAAAATACTTCCAATTTTTTTGAAATAGGATATTTTTTCGGACATTTAGGAAAAATTTTTTATGAACAAGAAAGATATAAAGAGTCAGCGGAAATTTTGAACAAAGCAAGAAAAGCATATAAAAGCACAACTATCTTATTTTAGGGAGTGGAAGTAATGAAAAAAGGGATTACAATACTATTTCTTTCGGTTTTTGTACTAAGTAGTTTCTCATTCGGTAATAGCACAAGTACAGAAATTAGAAGTTATGCTCACATCTCAGAACATGGCGATAATGAAATTTCTGCTAAACCTCGTGTCCCTGAGCCTTGGGCTGCCAGCAATGAACTTGCTGCTAAACCTCGTGTCCCCGAGCCTTGGGCTGCCAGCAACGAACTTGCTGCTAAACCTCGTGTCCCTGAGCCTTGGGCTGCCAGCAATGAACTTGCTGCTAAACCTCGTGTCCCCGAGCCTTGGGCTGCCAGCAACGAACTTGCTGCTAAACCTCGTGTCCCCGAGCCTTGGGCTGCCAACAATGAACTTGCTGCTAAACCTCGCGTTCCTGAGCCTTGGGCTGCCAGCAATGAACTTGCTGCTAAACCTCGTGTCCCCGAGCCTTGGGCTGCCAGCAATGAACTTGCTGCTAAACCTCGTGTCCCCGAGCCTTGGGCTAATGATAAACAACAGATTTGATTGACTTCCTCTACTCCTACCCAGACTGTCGCTTATTCACTAGGCGACAGTCTTTTTACTTTTAAAGTTCGTTCCTACTTCTATCTACAAGGAGGAATATGCATGGGGAAGAAAATGAATGAAAATACTCTTAGTTTGCCCCCTCATTATAATATAGAGCGCACAATTGATTTAGCTCAGGATAAGCATCTTAATGTTTTGATCCAGTCCTGCTTTGTCTTGATCACTGGCATTTTGATTGGCTTAGCTTTATGGGCAGGCTTGCCTTTATCTAGCACTTTGAATCCTTTCTTGTCTTTTTTTATTACCGTTGTTTTGGTTTTAGTTTATATGGCTCTTCATGAAACCATGCACGCAGTCTTCATAAAGATCTTTTCCCGCAGCCGCCCTGCCTATCGAATTCGGTTTCCGTTCCTTTCAGTTGGCAGTGAAGCTTATTTTAATCGAAGAAGTTTTATCGTCATCGCTTTGGCACCTGTAACGATATGGGGAGCGGCATTGATTTCCCTATTGGCCCTCGTTCCGAACCCATTGTTTCTAAGTGTTTATATTTTAATGATCGTAAACTTTGCAGGTTCTGCCGGAGATTATATACAGGCTTATATCGCATTAACCTCGCCGGCAGACACTCTATTTCAGGACAACGGAAAAGCAACCGCTCTATATACTCCTCAAGGCAATAAAAAAGATTCAGAGATAAGAGATCCCTGAATCTTTTTTCTGTATTTATTGATTTTGCTTTTTGTCTACCAGGCATTCGTCAACAAAACGCTTAAATATGTTCATGGAAGCATCATCGCCTTGAAGAGCGAATTCTTCTGGATGCCATTGGATGCCCATAGCGAATTGATGGTGCTTGCTTTCCAATGCTTCCACCAGACCATCAGCAGCATAAGCGGCTACCGTCAATTGATCCGAAACGTCTTTGACGCCTTGATGGTGGAAAGAGTTCACATTGAATTTCTTCTCTTTCATAATCTCATACAGTAGGCTTTCGTCTTCCAAAGTTACCGAATGGGTACGATGTGTCCGCATAGCCATTTGTTTGTGCTGATGCAAATCGCCTTCAAATTGAGCCTCTAAATCCTGATAATTTGTGCCGCCTAATGAAATATTGAACATCTGCAACCCACGGCACATTCCGATAAACGGTTTATCGAGTTCAAGAAACTTCAAAATCAGTTCTTTTTCATACTCATCACTGCCAGGGTATACGGCGCCCAAGCGTAAATGTGGCTCTTCCCCGTACAAAGTAGGATTGATATCCCCACCTCCAGTGACAATCAAGCCGTCCAAGCGCTCGCATAACAAAGGGATGTCTTCTTTATCCACAATAGGTACTATCAGCGGCAAACCCCCGGCCTGCAAAATCGCTCTTCCATAGACTGGATCCAATGAGTAGGTTTGATCTTCTTCAACTCGTGCTGTTATCCCGATAACCGGTTTGTTTTCATTTGGCATTTAACTTCCTCTTTTCCACTTATTCAAATTGTCCATTATTTTATATACCCTTATTCATTAAAATGATAAACATTTAGCTTTCTAGCAAGAACTCGCTATTTTTATACCCAAGAATATTCGGTCTTATGCATACTTTGTATAAACCCTAATCCAACTCAATAAAAAAACCCTTTTCAGGGCCTGATCAGATACTACTCTTTATCATCCGCGAAAGGAGTAAAGCGGTAACGGCTTAAATCGATGCAATCATCCTGGTCCACTTCCACCCCTTCTTCCTGCAGCGATTTCCGTTGAAAAAACCGCGACTCTTCATCGCGCAACATGATTCGTCCCTGTGCATTAACAATTCTATGCCAAGGCAAGTTATGCTTGGCACTCATGCTATGGAGAATACGCGTTACTTGCCGAGCAGCACGCGGGCTTCCAGCAACAGCAGCAACTTGTCCATAGGTCATAATTTTTCCAGGAGGAATCTCTTTGATGACAGCTACAGCTTTTTCTGTGAAAGTATGCATTTCGTCCATCCATTCCAATTTGTTTTATGAAGATGCCTTGTCTGATTGAGCCTTTACTTCCTTCAGCAAATCTCCATTTCGATAATCTGTCAGAAGTTCCTTAGCAAACTCGTACAACGGAAGTTTTCCTGTTTCCGTCGCCAGCCCCCCGCTCTCAGCATGTAGACATTTATAATACTCTACCATCCGATCAATCAATTCTTCAAGCCCCTGAAGTGACTCTTCCGCCTCATGCTGCAGTGGCCTTGACGAATCTATTTCTTTCGCTTCATTCAGATACAGGAATTTCATCTGGTCCAAGTCACTGACTGCCTGATCAAACACTTGCTGATTCTTATCCAGACGATAAAAATGTCTCCAAAAGATGAAAATCTCTTTTGCAACACCTAATTTTTTCGCGCCAAGAGAAGCATTTAACCCCTCCACCACACATATTTCATACATAATCTTTCTTAACGACTTCTTATATTCTCTTTCTACGACTCCCTTATATTGCATGTATCTCATTATTATGCCTCCCTGGTATAATGTTGATCTTTATGCGTTTTATTCCGTCTGTCGTTTAGACGTTTCTGTATCGTCGAACGATATCATGATCTTCCATTGCCACCAATTGGTTATAAACTTCCTGATCGTATACTTTCTGGCCAATGTAGAAAACCTCTGGTTCGCAATTTGCCATTTCTTTTTTCATCGGCTTTCCACTGTATACGTCTCCTTGGAAGTCTCCGCCCAAATGGAAATAAGCGTAATAATTCTCTTCTCCCCATTCAGCAACTTTCAGCAGCAGCTGCTGCATCGTTATTTCGTTATCTGCATTCGACAAACTGCCTTCCAAGTGGAAGTAGATTGCATCCCCCATAGATAGGACATAACAGGCAGAAACCAGTTTATTTTCGTGATAGGCACCGAATAAATGAAGGTTCGGCCCCATAGAACTGATAAGCGTTTCAAAGTAATCATTGGTGAAAAAATAATAGCTGTCTGACTCTTCTCTTCTTCTGGCAGCCGAATAATACAATACCAAAAACTCGAACATATGGCGTACAGTTCCCAACTTTTTGATTACCAAGTCAGAATTCTTCCCAAAACTGCCATTGGAAAGCTGAGTAGCTGCACCGGAAGTGAAGTAATCTCTCAGCCTGATTGTAAAGGTTTCGTACAGCGCAGATAACTTCAAGTGTTCTTTGAAAAAAAGAGCATTTCCTTTCAAAGGATGAAAACGGATGTACTCGGCAATGATCTTTTCCTTATGGCAGTACTCCGTAAAAGTTCCCCTGAAATTCGCAATCAACTTTGCATAGTCATTTTCGGCTTTAACCACTGGCCCTCCATATCCAAAAGGGGTCGTGATGTCAAAATACATATTGCCGCGGCTATTGTTTATATGCCTTTTAATGTAGGGATAAGCTACTTCTCCTTCTTCATCTTTATAATAAAAAAGCAAAGCTTCTCCTGGATCCAATTTCAATGCACTAAAAAAATATTGGCTGGTATAATAAATATCCGTTATTTGCAGACTGTCGAGAATCTTTTGCCAGCGACTGTGCTGTTGTATCGATATTAGCTCAAACATAAATTCCACCCCTGCTTCACCTAGAAAATCACTTGAACACTGTCTGCAATTGATTCTCTTTTTTTCTTGCATCTTTTCTTATTTCAGCCGACGCTTTCGCTGATGTGCTTATGTATCCGGCAAGCAACTTAAAGATAAAACCCAGTATTGTCGCTGCTACTAAGCCCAGAACCCAATTCTCGGTTACGATATTTGCTTTTCGAGCTTCCACTGCCTGTAAAATAATCCGAATAGAAGCCGTGTCCAAATTTTTGCTCACGTTATGTTGGAATATAGAAGATAAGCTATTTGCAATTTCTACAGATTGCTGGCCGCTATCAGAAAAGGCGGTGATTGTAAGGACCGGAGAATCACTCGAATGATTTACTGTAATCTGCTTTTGAAGGTCAGAAAGGGATATTTCAAATTTCAGATCCGCTCTTAGTTCCTCCAATACTTTCGGGCTTTTAACAAAAGCAGCAAATGCTTCGATGGCTTGAGGATCCAAGCGATTGCTATGCGATGCCACCTCTTGTAAAGCTCTCCCTTTTTCTTCTATAAGCAATTGACTTGATGCTTGGTACTTCGGATCCATAATAAAAGATGGAAAGAGCCAAACCGCCAACAGAAAGAGAGCAACAAAAACGGATAGGATCTGGGTATGATTTTTCAATTTCTCTATGAAATGGATCACCCTCTTAAAACAACTCCTTGCAGTCCCCTTTCTTTGATATAAGAAGACAATTAATTTGAATTTATTTCTAAAAATTCAGATTATTATAGTTCATTTATATCATATTTTATTGACTCAATCTATACCTAAAAGGATATTTTTTAAAATTCTCAAGGATAATATAAGTATTTAGTCTTTCATAATATTTTATTTTAAATTTAATTCCTATATATTAGGTATATTTAACCACTACAAGTTTTTCATATGCTTATTATCAATCAAAGCAAAAAAAAGCTGTAAGTTTGGAGCCTGGCTTCACTTTATTTTTCCCTGTTAAAACTGTTCCACTATAACTAACTGAATTCAGCAAAAAAAAAAGCACCTCTCCTTCAATAGAGAGATGCCTTCATTATTCTTTCCATAGACCGATGATGCCGTTTCTTCGGTATATAATTTCTTTTGACTCAAGTGTCTTTAGAACTTTAGTCAATGTTTGGTGGGAAATATTAATGTCTGTTGTAATATCTTTGATCGTTTTAAAGAGAACTCCTTCAGGTGAAGCGTTTTTCAGAAAGTAGTGAATAAATTTCTCTCCAATTTCTGCCGTTTTTTCAGTTTCTGATGAAAAATACGACCGGCATTCGTTGAGAAGCTTGTCTTCTGAAAAAAGCTTGGTTCTACTGGAATACTGATTTTCCATTACTTTCATCTAACCACCTCCAAAAAGTATCAGCCACTTGGCATGTTCTTATTATTTCTATACCCTATCTTGTTAAAATTATACACACTTTTTTAATAAATACTGATAATTCCAAAAAACTTTTCATTTTTCCATTATATGGATAAATACATCTAAAAAAAACCGTTCCTTAGAACGGTTTCAGCTTGTATACAAAAGAATAGTGACATCTTTTAAAGAATAATTGTTCATTTTAACTTGTTTACACCAGATCCTTCGCTCCAGGCGGACGCTTTCCGCGGGCTCGCGCCGAACTAACTCGGACTTGGGTCCGAGTGGATTTCGACACTTCGCTATCCCGCAGGAGTCGCCACCTTGCGCTTCGGATCTTTCAGTCACGTGATGATTCGTTTCATCTAAGCTGTTTTTTATGTGACTGGCTAGCTTGCTCTCTTTTTTGAAGCAGCACGCTTCCAACCGGGTTGGCCACGAAGACTCCTGTGGGAACAGCGAAAGCTGAAGACCCCGCAGGAACGCCAGTGACGAGGAGGCTGAAGCTGAGCCCACGGAAAGCGAAGTGGCCAGCCTGGTTGGAGGTATACACTGTTATGCATTTTGAATAGACTTTGTCTACAGTCTGAAACCGTCCCTTAGAACGGTTTTTCTCTATTATTGTTTCATTTTGTTTTCAATAAAGTCTTTCAATACATGAATTCCCATTACGCAGTCATTTAAGGATGACCATTCTTTTGGATTATGGCTGATGCCATCTTTGCTTCTGACAAACAACATTGCCACTGGCAAGTAACGTCCAAGATTCATGGCATCGTGTCCTGCTCCACTGGGGATATACTGTGGCGTAATTCCGTATTTTTCTAAAGAGGCTGCCAGCTGTTTCTGCAAGTCTTCAACAATCGGTACCGGTTGGATTTTTGTATTCAGCTTAATATTCAGCAGAATATCGTTCTTTGCAGCAACCTTTTCTGCCTGTTCAATCAGCAAATCAATCAGTCGGTCTCTAGTTTCTTCGATTATATCCCGAATGTCGACAAGCAACTTCACTTTTTCCGGAATAACATTCGCCCCATTTGGAAAGACCTCTAATTTCCCGACTGTGGCCACTGCTGTATCACTGACTGTTTTCGGAAAATCCGGAATGGATTGCAGAAATTCAGCCGCCGTTACGAGGGAATCTCTCCTGCCAATCATCGGAGTGTTTCCAGCATGGCCCGCTTCTCCGATAAACTCCATTTCGAGCCAGGCAGGACCAGCTATGCCATTGACGATACCCACCGGCTGTTCGGCTTTTTCAAGCTTCTTGCCTTGCTCTATATGCACTTCTACAAACAATTCCAGGTCTGATAGATCTCTTTTAGCTTCTTCATAAGCATCAAGTGTACTGCCATACTTTTGCAGCACTTGTTCAAGAGTTTCTCCATTGTAATCCCGAAGCTGTTCCATTTCCTGTCTTGAGATGGCTCCCGTCATTGCCCGGCTTCCTGTTAATCCACTGTTGAAACGAGATCCTTCTTCATCGGAAAAAATAATCACTTCATATGGCTTGTCGGGGACATAGCCACTTTCTTTCCAGGACTCCGCCACTTCCAATGCAGACAGGACGCCAAGTGGCCCATCAAAATTCCCACCGCTAGGTACGCTGTCCAGATGGGAACCTGAAGCAATTGCCGCTCCTTCCGTTTTCCCTTCCAGCCGTGCCATGAGATTGCCGGCACCGTCTTCTCGAATCGCTAGTCCTGCTTCGGACAGCCACTTTTTGACGAGTTCTTTTGCTTCTTTTTCTTCATTCGAGTAACCGGGCCGCTTTACGCCACCCACTTGCACAAATCCAATCTGAGATAATTCAAACAACCGTCTCGCAATCCGTTCGCCACGGATGCCTGAGTGGTCAAGGCGATCATCGTAGTCATTCAGCAGCTCTTCATATAAAGGATTATCATTATTTGCTGGCATAACTTCCTCCTTGTTTTTGATTGGTGAAATCCGTTGGATCATTTAGTTAAGAACGCCCAGGCATATTGTGCATAGAGCTCAGCGCCTGTTGCCATTGCCTCTTCATCGATATTGAACTTGCCGTGATGGTGAGCCCATTCGGTATCTTTTTCTGGATTACCGCTTCCTACTAATGCGAAGCTGCCTGGTACTTCATCCAAATAGAACGAAAAATCTTCTCCGCCCATCGTCGGTTTTTCATCGTAGATGGACTCTTCACCGAATGCTTCCCGTGCCACTTGCTGGACCAAATCGGCACTTTCTTTGCCATTGATGACGGCTTGTGTTCCTCTGATATACTCGACTTCAGCAGTTCCTCCGTAGATAGCCGCTGTGTTTTCAGCGTAGACTTGAAGCTGTTGTTCGATGTGGTCCCGTGTCGCAGGATCGAAGCACCTCACTGTTCCTTCGATTTCTGCATTTTCAGCAATGATGTTGAAACGCGTTCCAACAACCATCTTCCCGACAGTTACGACTGCTGCCTGTTGAGGATCAACGGTCCTCGATACTATGGACTGCAAATTCATGACAAAAGAAGAAGCGATGACAGCCGCATCAATACAGGCTTGCGGGATTGCTCCGTGTCCTCCTTGCCCTTTCAAATGAACTTTAAAAATATCAGCCGATGCAAATGAGGCTCCAGGATTGCAAGCGACAGTCTTTGTTGGGCTTTGGGACCAAATATGAATGCCGAACACATCATCGACACCCGCTACTGCACCTTGCTCAACCATTGCTTTTGCGCCGGTCGCCACTTCTTCTGCCGGTTGGAAAATAAACCGCACATTCCCTGGAATATCATCTTTCACACTGGCCAATGCTTTTGCAGCAGCTAGCAGCATCGAAGTATGGGCATCATGGCCGCACGCATGCATCTTCCCGAGTTCTTTTGATTTATAAGACAAATCCGTATTCAATTCTTCTACAGACAAAGCGTCCATATCGGCACGCAAGGCAACAGTTTTGCCTGCTTTTCCGCCTTTCAGCTCCCCAACAACACCGGTTGGCTCTGTTTTTCGCGCTTCAATCCCGAGCTCTGTTAGATAGTCAAAGACAAATTGGGAAGTTTGGTATTCTTCCCATGACAGTTCAGGTTCGCTGTGAAGCTTGCGCCGTATTTGAATCATTTCGTTGCTGTTTTCTTTTATGGCATTTTTGATGGTTTGATTGATCATGATGAATTTCCTCCAGTTCTTATAGGAAGCCGACAAATATACCGGCCAATATTACAGAAACGATTGTAACAGTGATGAATCCTGCCACAAGCATCGGCGGCAGCATATGGCTGGTCAGTACTTTCCGTTCTTCTTCGTCTTTCGTCAGTGAATTGATGACTTCCACCGTGATGATATAATCTGCCGGGAATCCATAAAGGGCTGTCAATGAAACCGCAAATGCCATTTCCTTGCTGACTTTAAGAAGTTTCCCGATGATGAATGAAAAGATGTACATCCCGATTACACCGATAACGATACAACCGATAAGCGGATACAGGATTTCAAGCATCATGCTCGGTGTAGCATTTTTCAATCCGTCGAAAATATAAAGCAATAAGCCCATGATGGCGAATCCGAAGCCATTTGCTTTTTGCAGTGGATGGCGCTCGAGGAAACCGATGCTGCGTCCGATAACTCCGAACAGCAGACACAGGACGAACGGGCTTATTTCCACGATTGGAGCTGCAAGAGTTGAAGTCAGATACGCCAAGTAACCAACCAATGCCAACCTGAAAAATTTAAAGAAATCCGTATTGTATTTATCCGGCATATTGGCAAACATACGCGGTTCCTTGACCGCTTTGCCCGATGCCCCTGTTTGTTCACCAGGCAGCTGCTTTGCAGTCAATTCATTATTTCTGTATTTGTTCAATAAGTTCTGGCCTTCTTTTTTCAACATGATTGAAGTCAACGGATAGCCTGCAAACCCTTGAACAACATAAATGACGATGGCGAAGACAGCTAGCGTCGGAAGTCCAGCAGCTGCTGCCCCTTCTGACATGATCAACGCAGAAACCAATCCGCCAACCAATGGCGGAATCGCAACCACCACTGTTTCAAAATCAAACAGCAAAATTCCGATGCTGAACAATGCAGCAATAATCCCTAAAATTCCCGCTATGGCAATCAGAATTGTTTTCCACTGGTTTTTCAATTCTTCCAGAGATAACAAAGTCCCCATATTGGTGATCAACAGATAAATCAGCATAACAGCTACTGCAGGCGGAATTCCCGCAATCGCTACAATTTCAGGAGGAAAGAACGTCCAATATCCCAGCAGAAACAATACCCCACTGACAAATATTGAAGGAATCCAAGCTTTCGTTCGAGTTGAGATTACTTCGCCAATAAATAATACAAAAATCAAAATCGGTAATGCGAGCATCTGGGCCATTTCCATTTCCTCCTCTTTCTCTTAATAAGCTATTGAACTCAAAGCTTTCTAAAGATAACTTGTATAATGATGCAATAGTAGCACACAAATAGCAGGGAATAAATAGAATAAAACGACTATTTTGAAATAACATTAAATTGAATAATCATTCATTTTTAATGTAACCGATTCCAATAGCTATATATTGCATATCCCTTTCCCTTTTTATAAATGTGTATATTTTGCGAACGGCATTCTTGCTGCTGCACTCTAAACGTTTACCTCCTCGCGTTTCGAGGTATTTATTAGGATAGGCAAAATTCAAAAGGAGGATTCGAACAAATGAATGGCAGACATTATATCAATGGTGAATGGACTGAAACAGGAGATGGAAAAATAGAGGTCACCAATCCAGCAACCGGCGAAGTTGTTGGCACAGTACCCAACGGGGGCGAAGAGGAAGCCACTGCTGCAATCGAAGCTGCCGCTTCGGCTTTTCCCGAATGGTCGAAGACAACAGCCTACCATCGTGCTGAACTGCTGATGAAATGGCATGATTTGCTGCTCGAGCATAAGGAAGAAATCGGTGAAATTTTAACGAAGGAAATGGGCAAACCTCTAGCTGAAGCTATCGGTGAAATTGAGTACTCGGCTTCTTTCGTTTCCTGGTTTGCTGAAGAAGGCAAGCGCATGTATGGACGCACTATTCCGGCAAGCAAAGAAGGCAAACGGATTCAAATCAACAAGCAGCCGGTCGGTGTTGTTGTATCCATTACCCCATGGAATTTCCCTGCAGCGATGATGGCCAGAAAAATGGCACCTGCTTTAGCTGCTGGATGCACCTTTGTAGCGAAGCCAGCGAAAATGACACCATTAACTGCTGTTAAAATGTACGAGCTGGCTATTGAGGCAGGCTTCCCTAAAGGTGTCATTAATCTAGTGACGGGCAGCGCCGGCAAGATCGGCAAAGTGTTCACCAGCCATCCGGATGTCCGCAAACTGACGTTCACAGGGTCTACAGAAATTGGCAAGGAATTGATGAAACAGGCTTCAGAAACTATGTTGAACCTTTCACTTGAGCTTGGAGGGCATGCACCTATCATCGTTTTGGAAGATGCGGACATGGACCTCGCTGTTGAAGGCGTCATGGCTTCGAAATTCCGTAATGCCGGACAGACTTGCGTCTGCGGCAATCGGATCTACGTTCAGAAAAGTATCGTTGAGGAGTTTTCACAGAAACTCCAACAAGCAGCAGGCAACCTGAAAGTTGGCAACGGATTGGACGAAGGCGTACAAATCGGTCCATTAGTAGACAAAGACGGCTATGAAAAAGTTGAAAAGCACGTCAATGATGCTGTCGAAAAAGGCGCAAAAGTTTTGGTCGGCGGAGATGGCCGTTCAGAAAATAATGCCTATTTCTTTAATCCGACTGTACTGGTCGATGCAACTTCGGATATGCTGGTCATGAACGAAGAAACGTTCGGTCCTGTAGCGCCGATCATGTCTTTTGAAACAGATGAAGAAGCAGTTAAGTTGGCGAATGATACACGCTTTGGCTTGGCGGCTTATTTCTTTACCGAAAGCATGGCGCGCGGCACGTATCTATCCGAAAACCTGGATTACGGAATTGTCGGCTGGAACGACGGTGCCCCTTCTACTGCTCAAGCTCCATTCGGCGGAATGAAAGAAAGCGGCGTTGGGCGCGAAGGTGGACAAGAAGGATTAGAAGCCTTTTTGGAAACCAAGTATGTGTCCATTAAAATATAAATAGAGAACAGAAAATACCGCTCGAAAAAAGAAGCAGCCCGGAATTCTGGGCTGCTTCTTTTCGTTTAAATCACTGTTTCACATATTTTGATTCCGTGTGCAGATGGTCTGGTGACCAGGCATTCGTAATGCGGGAATTTTTCTTCCAATTGGGTTGCCACCTCTTTTTCATAGCCTTTTTCCACGGCGATGAACAAAGATGGACCAGCTCCGCTGATTGCCGACCCGTAGACACCAAGTTCTAGGCACCCTTGCTGGATGGCATCGAAATCCGGGAATCTCTCTTTGCGGTAAGGTTCATGAAAAACATCTTTCTGCATCATCCGGCCTGCGGTTTTCCAATCCCCTCTCGCTAAAGCAGCCGCCATGACGTTGCCAGAAGCACTGCCCCGCGTCGCTGTTTTATGGGATAAGGTTTCCGGCAATAAGTTGCGGGATTCTGAAGTCAGGAATTCAGTCGGTGGAACCAGGATAACCACACCGATTTCCACTTCCGGAATATGGACGATTTCCAGATCGTCTTCATCGAAATAGGAGATCGTCAGTCCCCCAAGAAGTGAAGCGGAAATATTATCAGGATGCCCTTCCATTTCCGTTCCTATTCTCAATTTCTCTTTCATCGGCAGTTTTAATCCGGCTAACCTGTCAGCAATTTCAATGCCAGCCGCAATTGCGGATGCGCTGCTGCCCAAACCTCTGCTCAACGGGATTTCCGTCTCGACCACTAATTTCGCGTTTGGCAATGGCTGCCCATATTTATCCGCAACAGCTTGAGCAGTAGCGACAATCAGGTTGTCGGCACCGCTCGCAATCCCTTGATAGCCTGAATCTTTATATTCAACCAGCCACTCTGCTGCTGGTGAGGCGTGAACAAACATATGAAGATCCAATGCCAACCCGATTGAATCAAATCCTGGACCTAGATTGGCTGTTGAAGCCGGAACAGTTACTGAGAATTCTTTCCAGCTCATATTTTCACTCCTTTTTTCAAATCCTCCCAAAAGCGTTCCATGTCTTCTGGAACCAAAAGCGCTTTATGCTGATTGACCGAAATCGCTGTTTCCGGATCTTTCAATCCATTGCCTGTCAGAACAGCTACAACTTTTGAACCTTTCGGCAATTGGCCGCTCTCCACTTGCTTTTTGATGCCCGCGATGGAAGCACACGATGCCGGTTCTGCAAATATCCCTTCGGTTGAAGCCAACAACTGATAGGCTTCCAGAATCTCTTCATCGGTAGCCGCGAGAATCGTTCCGTTTGACTGGTCCAAGGCATCAAGTGCCAGCTGCCAGCTCGCGGGATTTCCGATTCGAATGGCTGTTGCCACTGTTTCGGGATTTTCCACAACTTTATTATTGACGATCGGTGCCGCTCCAGCTGCTTGCACCCCTAAGAGTGTCGGGCGTTTTTCGCCAGTACGTCCTGCGTACTCCGTGAACCCTTTCCAAGAAGCGGAGATATTGCCGGCATTGCCGACAGGCAACGCGAAAATATCGGGTACTTGGCCTAATTGGTCAATAACTTCAAACGCAATGGTTTTTTGTCCTTCCAAACGGTAAGGATTGACGGAATTGACGAGGGCAATGCCTGCCTCCTGGCCAACCTCACGAACCATCTGCAATGCTTCATCAAAATTGCCTTTGATCTCAAGAATTTCTGCACCGTACATTTTCGCTTGCGCCAGTTTCCCAAGCGCAATGCGCCCTTCAGGAATGACGACAATTGTACGCATACCCGCTCTGGCTCCATAAGCGGCTGCAGAAGCGGATGTATTGCCGGTTGAAGCACAAATCAATACTGTTTTGCCTTCTTCTTTAGCTTTGGCGACAGCCATCACCATGCCGCGGTCCTTAAAGGAACCAGTTGGATTGGCTCCTTCCAGTTTTACATAGAGGTCAATTCCCCATTCTTCTGATAGTTTTTCCAAATGCACCAATGGTGTATTCCCTTCCTGTAATGTCAGTGAAGGTGTATGTTCTGTAACGGGAAGCCACTCTTTATGTTCTTCAATCAGTCCTTGCCATCTCATGCTGTTTCCTCTCCTTCTATGCGGTAATGGCTAATGACGCTCGCCGTTCCTTGTAATTCCTTCAATACATCCAAATGCTGCTGGCGTGAAATTTGATGCGTCAGCAGCACCAGTTCGGCTTTGCCGTCTTCGTTTGCCGGAGACTGTATAACCGACTGGATGCTCGCCCCATGCCTGCTGTAGACTGCAGTCATTTTCGACAACACGCCCACTTCATCATTTACAAGCAGACGGTGGCAATACTTCGAAAAGCATTTGGAATCTGGTTTTATAACGCGTTCGTGCTGAGCTGCGTGTGCGCGTTTTCCGTTGACACCCAACTGCAGGTTGCGGCAAGCTGCAATGATATCAGAGACCACAGATGTAGCCGTCGGCAATGAACCGGCACCTGGTCCATAAAGCATCGTTTCACCTACTGCATCGCCGTATATGTAAACTGCGTTGAATTCATTGTTGACCGAAGCAAGCGGATGCGAGTTCGCCAGGAAGATCGGCTCTACTGAAACTTCGATCCCATCTTCGTCTTTAGTTGAAGAACCGACCATTTTCATGGTATAACCAAACTTATTCGCGAGTTCCAGGTCACCGTCACGGATTTCTTTCATGCCTCTTACCAGGACATCATCCAAATGGACTTCGGTTGAGAAGGCCAGAGAAGACAAGATCACCATTTTCCTTGCCGCATCGATGCCATCGACGTCAGCAGAAGGATCGGCTTCGGCATAACCTAATGCAGTAGCTTCAGCTAATGCGTCGTCATAAGTCATGTTTTCTTTTTTCATTTTCGTCATGATGAAGTTGGTCGTGCCATTGACGATTCCCATCAGGCTCGAAATCCGGTCTGAAGCGAGTCCATCTTCCAATGTGCGGATGATCGGCACACCGCCTGCAACACTGGCCTCATAGAACAGGTCACACTTTTCAGCGTCTGCCAGTTTTAATAGATCGTGGCCATATTCAGCCATCACATCTTTATTGGCCGTTACGACCTGTTTCCCATTTTTAAGCGCTTGTTCAATAGCTGACTTCGCACCATCGATGCCGCCCATCACTTCAACAATAATATCGAGAGAAGAATCATTCAATATATCTTCTATATCCGTCGTGAATACACTCGGATCTAAACTGGAAAGCCGGTCTTTATTGGTGTCTCTGACCAGTACTTTCTTTACTGAAACTTGGGCACCTAATTTATGATGCAAATCCTGCTGATGCTGCTGAATGATTTTAGCAACTCCGCTGCCCACCGTTCCAAGGCCTAATAATCCGATTGAAATTTCATTTTTCATTGACGATTCCTCCCATGGTGTGTACACTGTGAAAAAACAGCTGTTTTTGTCATAGGGACATTATAGTATTATATCTTAGTTAAAACAACCCTTTTACAGACTATTAAAAAAGATGGGACTTGATTGGATGAAAGTAAGCAAATTTGGCGGTACTTCAGTAGCTAGTGCACAACAGATCAAAAAAGTGGCAGCAATCGTTAAAGCAGAGCCTTCTCGTAAGATCATTGTGGTATCTGCTCCAGGCAAGCGATTTGATGGAGATGTAAAAGTGACAGATTTGTTAATTAATTTATCGGCAGCTGCGTTACGCGAGGAACCGACGGATACTGCCTTGGAAAAGGTTGTTGAACGCTATGCGGAAATTGCTGACGAGTTGGAACTGGGCAATGCCATTAAGCAAGTCATCAAAACAGACCTTCTGAACCGCCTTCAGGCAGATAAAAGCTCTCCCCCACTTTTTGCTGACTCGATCAAAGCAAGCGGTGAAGACAATTCTGCAAAATTAATCGCTGCTTACCTGACTTTAATCGGCTTAAATGCCGAATATGTCAACCCGTTTGATGCCGGTCTATTTGTAAACGGCTTGCCTGAACGGGCACAGGCACTTCCAGAAGCCTATGACCGATTAGCAGAACTGCGCAATAAAGAAACCATCACTGTTTTCCCCGGTTTTTTTGGTTATACAAAAGAAGGCGTTCTTCGGACATTCGAGCGTGGCGGCTCGGATATCACCGGATCCATTCTTGCAGCTTCCGTCAAAGCTGAGCTGTACGAAAACTTTACTGACGTCGATTGTGTGTTTGTCGCCAATCCACGCGTCGTCGCTAATCCGGTCGAAATCGAACAGATGACTTACCGTGAAATGCGCGAGCTTTCGTATGCGGGATTTGCCGTCTTGCACGATGAAGCTTTAATGCCTGTTTTTAAAGCAGCGGTTCCTTTATGCATCCGCAATACCAATAATCCATCTGCCCCTGGTACGATGATTGTTGCAGAACGCGACACTTCCCTGCGCCCGGTTACAGGAATTTCGGCAGATAGCGGTTTCTCGACGCTTTATGTCAGCAAATACTTGATGAACCGTGAAATCGGGTTTGGCCGCAAACTGCTGCAGATTTTGGAAGATGAGTGCATTTCCTATGAACATATTCCATCCGGCATCGATAACTTATCCGTCATTTTGCGCAGCCATCAATTGACTGCCGATAAAGAACAGCGGATTGTCGATCGGGTCAAATCTGAACTGCAGGCTGATGACGTCCATATCCGCAATGATTTTTCCATGATTGTTTTGGTTGGTGAAGGCATGAACAATACAAAAGGACTTACTGCACGTGCAGCAAACGCTTTTGCCAGAACCGGCGTCAACATCGAAATGATCAACCAGGGGTCTTCTGAAGTAAGTTTGGTCTTCGGCATTCTAAAAGAAGATGAACAAAAGATATTGAACGAATTATACAAAGAATTCTTTGAGCCTGCATTGGTTCATTAAGCTAACTCCCTTTTAACTCCTGAACTTATTGGTTCAGGAGTTTTTTATATCCCTTCACAATAAACTGAATATTATGATATTATGTAATTATTCTGAGAGGGGGACATTAGATGACTGGTATTATCAAGGCAAACCCGAAACTGTACGTAATGGACAATGGTACATTGAGCATGGATAAGAACTACCTGATTTCCATGCATAATCCCGCAAGTGCAGAAAATCCAAATCCACCGAGTGAAATGGTGACATTTCCAGTCTACACCGTATTGATCGATCATCCTGAAGGCAAAATCCTGTTCGATACCGCCTGCAATCCGAATTCAATGGGTGCCGAAGGACGTTGGGGGAAAGTGACGCAATCACTGTTTCCGATTGATATGCCGGAAGAGTGCTACCTCCATCACCGCTTGGAGGAATTGAATGTCCGGCCTGAAGACATCAAATATGTAGTAGCTTCCCATCTGCATTTGGATCACGCCGGCTGCCTTGAGCTGTTCACCAATGCGACCATCATCGTTCATGAAGATGAACTGAATGGCGCTTTGCAGACCTATGCCCGCAACATGAAGGAAGGTGCCTATATCTGGGGCGACATCGACGCCTGGATCAAGAACAACCTGCAATGGCAGACCGTCAAACGGACAGAGGACGGGCTGCAACTGGCTGAAGGCATCAAAATCCTGAACTTCGGAAGCGGGCATGCGTGGGGCATGCTCGGCCTTCAGATACAAATGCCGGAAACAGGCGGCATCATCTTGGCCTCGGATGCCATCTATACGGCAGAGAGTTACGGTCCGCCAATCAAGCCGCCCGGCATCTTATATGATTCAGTGGGCTATACGACTGCAGTTGAAAAAATACGCAGAATCGCAAAAGAAACCAATTCCGATGTCTGGTTTGGCCATGATGCGAACCAGTTCAAAACGTTCCGTAAATCGACGGAAGGCTACTATGAGTAACAGAGTTGCACCTTAAACGCCTTTAACATGCAAAAGCCCCTTGCCTGAAAAATCCGGCAAGGGGCTTTTGTGAGTTTCATGACCAGTTTTCATTAACCGGTCCGCTGTCGCCGAAAACGGGATCCATTTTCGGCAACGGCGTGTTTTGGATATCTTCCAGCACATAAGGGCGCTCTCCGGGTTCACCGGTCTTGAGGTTATAAGAGACACCTCCCGGATAAGCTCCGACAATTTCAAAATCGCTGCTGGCATCCAATTTTTTATGGCCGGTTCCTGCTGGAAGCAAGACCACATCCCCTGCTGCAATATCCAAAATTTCACCTTGCTCACCGCCCAGCTGCAGCGTGGCAGTTCCACTGAGTACCCCCAATACTTCGTGTGTATTGCTGTGGTAATGGTGATATTCAAATACACCGCCTGTCCAGCTGTTCGTCCACTCATGGCGGTTGAACACTTCTTCGATTTCTTGCGTATTCTCCTTGAAGGCAGCCGGATACACTATCACTTCAAGCGATGGGTTGTTAGGAATAACCCCATCGTCTTCAAATCGATAAAACCTAACAGTTTCCATGCCTATCAGCTCCTTTCTTTATGGAACTTTACCCCGATAGAAGCATAGTAATCGCAGAATCCTCGAATCAGTTTAATGTATCGATGAATTTCTCCAATCGGTCCATGCCTTCTTCGAGCACTGCCATGCTATAGGCATAGGAAATCCGCACAAAACCTTCGCCATATATTGTGAAGGCCGAGCCTGGTACTGCTGCTACTCCGCCTTCTTTCAGCAATCGCGTAGCGAACTCAAAAGATGACATTCCGAATTTCTCAATCGAAGGAAAAATATAAAACGCTCCATTCGGCAGGATGACATCAATACCCATTCCAGTTAAACGGCCATAGACGAAATCTCTTCTCTGAAGATACTCCTTATTCATTTCTGCAGGTACGTGGCGTTGGTTTTTCATCGCTTCAAGCGCTGCAAATTGGCTCGGTACAGCTGCACAAATGGCATTATACTGATGAACTTTCAGTACATGCTTCATATACATTTCCGGCCCAAGCACAAAACCGATTCTCCAGCCAGTCATGGAATGTGATTTTGAAAGACCGTGCACCAAAAATGTCCGGTTTCGTAAACTTTCAAAACGGGCAAATGTAGAATGTTTTTCACCATATGAATTTTCGCTGTATATTTCGTCGGTAACGATAAAGAGCTCATATTTTTCCAGTACCGCAGCTACTTTTTCAAGCTGTTCCGACTCCATGGTGATTCCTGTCGGATTGGATGGAAAATTCATTAGCACGGCTTTGGTCCGGTCAGTAATCAAACCTTCCAGGCGCTGCGGATCGGGTTGGAAACCAGTATCTGAAGTGTCCAAATAAATCACTTTCCCGCCACATAGTTCGATGATCGGCTGGTATCCCGGATAAGCAGGTGCAGGCAAAATGACTTCATCGCCTTCTTCAAGAATCGTTCGAAAAAGGGAATCCAATCCTTCACTGGCGCCGTTGGTAACGATGACTTCTGTATTATGGTCATAGTTCAACCCGTATTTGTCCTGGAAAAAAGACGCAATTTCCGCACGCAGCTCAAGCAAGCCTGCGTTATGCGTATAACTGGTCTGATCGTTGCGGATCGCCTCGATCGCGGCCAGTTTTACAGCTTCAGGTGTCGGGAAATCGGGTTGTCCAATCGTTAAGTTAATGGCTTCCGGAAAATCGATCAGTTGATTGGAAAACTGCCGGATGCCTGAAATTTCAATCGACTTGATCCGGCTATTAATAGAAATGCTCATACGTGACAACCTTTCTCTCATTAAAAATCTTCGTTATTCATAAAGTCCTGGCAGCCACAGAGATAGAGCAGGGATGAATGTGATGATCAACAGACATACAATCATCGATAACAAGAATGGCACAACGGCCAAAGCAATGCGTTCGAAGCGAACCCCTCCGACACTTGAAGCCACAAATAAGTTGACTCCAAGCGGTGGTGTGACAAAACCGATTGCCAAGTTGGCTACAAGAATGACACCGAAATGGATCGGATCCACTCCGACAGAAACAACAATCGGCAACAGAATCGGAGTCAGGACGACCAATGCCGAAATGGTATCAATGAACATCCCAACCACCAGCAACAATAAATTGACGGCTAAAAGAATGACCAATGGATTCGTCGACAATGCTGTTAAGTAGTCAGAGATTTCTCCTGGAATTTGTTCGATGGTCATAAAGTAAGCAAACGATACCGATAAACCAATGATGATCATCGTGGTGGCATTGATGACAATGGCTTCTCTGAAGCTTTCATAAAGTCCGTGCCAGGATAATTCTTTATAAACGAATTTGCCGATAATTATAGCATATACTACAGCAACTACGGCCGCTTCAGTTGGAGAAAAGATACCGCCGTATATGCCGCCCAGGATAATGACAGGAATCAACAAAGCCCATTTGGCGTCCCAGAAGGTTTTCAGCACGTCCTTAAATTCAAAGGACGATGCTTCGCCAGGTTCCGGCTTATAGCCACGCTTCTTGGAAATAAGATATGCAGTCAACAACAGGCCAGCACCGATGATCAATCCTGGAATAATGCCTGCCAGGAACATGCTGCCGACTGAAACTCCCCCGATAACCCCATACAAGACAAATGGAATACTCGGCGGAATGATGACACCGATAGATCCTGCAGAAGCTGCAACAGCTGACGCAAAGCCCCCGTCGTATTTACGCGCAATCATTGCCGGGATCATAAAGCCCCCGATTGCGGCAACTGTTGCTGGACCTGATCCCGAAATAGCCGCAAAAAACATACAGGCCACGATGGTCACCATGCTCAATCCGCCTGTCATCCAGCCGACTAAAGCTGACGCAAACGCCAATAGCCTCTTGGAAACGCCGCCTTTTCCCATAAGAATTCCTGCCAGCATAAAGAACGGAATCGCCAGCAAAGGAAACGAGTCGAGTGAAGTGAATGCTTTTTGAGTGATGATGCTGAGCGGTAAAGTTGTGCCGAAATAAATCGCTGTCAACGCTGAAACGCCCAACGCAATCGCAATCGGTACGCCGATCAGCAAACAAATGAATAAGGTGCCGAATAACAGAGCTATTGTCATACCGGAAGGTCCCCTCCTTTATGCATCTCGTAATCGCCCTGCCAAATTTTGATCAATTGCTGGATCAATCGGATACACATTCCGATGCCGCCCAGTGGGATAGCCAAAAATGGAATCCACATCGGCAATTGCATCGCTGGCGTGACCTGTCCATTGGCGATGCTGCTCAACACAAGATCGGTTCCAAAATAAGCCAGGAATAAAGCCATCGCGAACCAAATGACCAATGAGATCGTTTCCAGAATCTTTCTTGGCAGGCCTTTAAAGCGTGTAATGAAGGCTTCCACCCGTATATGTTCACGCAATTTCACTGCATAACTCGCTCCTATCCATACTTGAAAAATATGTATATAGCGAGCCATCTCTTCTGTCCAACTAGGTGCATTGGAAAAAACGTAGCGTCCAACGACTTGCCCAAAGATTAAAGCCACCATAACGACTAATGTAAAAACCAGAAAGGCCTCTTCTGCCTTCTCAAATTTTTTAATCATTTTTACACTTCCTTTCTTAAAAACCTTCAACCGGCAGAACAGCGTCCATTAGTGCAGAAAAAATGAAAAATCAAGGAATTTCTTCCTTGATTCTTCAACTGTCCTTTTCATTTATTCTTCATTTGCTGCCAACGCTTGATCGATAACGTCTTTGCCGATTTGACCTTCGTATTTCGTGTAAACAGATTCTGCTGCTTCACGGAACTGATTGCGCTGTTCATCCGTCAAATCATTGATCTGCATACCTTCCGCTTCCAACTGAGCCAGGAATTCGCCGTCCTGCTGCTGGGCCAATTCGCGTTGCTCTGTACGGAATTCTTCAGAAGCTTCCGTGATCAGATCTTGCAGATCCGCCGGAAGGGTATTGTAGAAATCGTTGTTCACCAATAATGCTGTTGCTGCATAAACATGCCCAGTCAAAGTCAGGTAATCCTGAACTTCGTAAAATTTATTGGTGTAATAAAGGGAAATCGGGCAATCCATCGCATCATAGGTGCCTTGCTGAAGAGCTGTATACAACTCACCAAAGGCGAACGGAGAAGCGTTTGCTCCAAAAGCATTGAAGGTATCCGTATGCAGCGGGCTTTCCAATGTCCGCATTTTCAGGCCCTCCATATCTTCCGGTGATTCAATCGGTCCTTCGTTGTTGGAAACATGACGGAATCCATTCTCGCCAAAGACCAGGCCTTTCATTCCATTGTTTTCCAAATCAGCCAATAGTTCTTGGCCCAGTTCTCCATCTAATGCCCGGTATGCTGCTTCGTTGTTATTGAAAAGAAATGGCAGGTCAAACACTTGGAATTTTTCATTGAATGAAGCCATTGCAGCTACAGCCGGGATCGTCATTTCAACATTGCCGAGCTGGACCGCTTCAATCGCCTCGCGGTCTGAACCATAAAGCTGGCCATTCGGGTACAACTCAACTGTCAGGCGGCCGTCTGATTCCGCTTCCAGTTTTTCTTTGAATGCTACGGCTGCGACATGTGAAGATTGTTCTTCCGGCACTAAGTGAGCCAATCGGATTGTATACGTGTCTTCTCCGGCACCGCCGTCTTCTGTCGATGTCGTGCCACTGTCCGGTCTTCCGCAGGCTGATAAGATAAATAGTCCAATAAGAAATAGTCCAAGTAGTTTTTTCATAGTTCCTCCTGTGAAATGTATTTCAGCAGCCGGCTCTCGATATTATCCAAGTGGATGGCCAACTGCTGTTTCGCTTTGCCGATATCGCCTTCTTCAATTGCTTTAAGGATGGATAAATGTTCACCGTATGCCTTTTTGGAACTGTCGGCTGCAGTGTCTGATAGCAGCAAAAATGCCCGGCTGCCGCCACTGTTAATGCCTTTTATCATTTCCTTCAAGCGATTGTTGGCATGATTCTGATAGAGGAAGGAGTGGAACTCCTGGTCGAGATCCATAAATTCCACCACCCTTTCAGCTTGCACAGCCTGAAATTGGCGTTCCACATTTTTTCTCAGTTCATTCATGACAGGCTGTTGATCTGCCTTCGAAAGATTTTCAAGACCATAGATTTCCAATAGCCTGCGCAGCTCCATGATTTCCTGGACATCCTGGAATGTAAAGGCTGCTACTATGGCAGGCCGTGTTTTTCTTAACTCGATAAGCGCATCAACAGCCAGTCTTTTTAGAGCTTCTCTTAAAGGCGTCCGGCTGATGCCGAGTTCCAATGCCAGTTTTTCTTCCGGCAATTCCTGGCCCGGTTTCAACTTTCCAGTAATGATCATTTTCTTGATATACTCGTATGCTTGATCCGCCAATGTGGCTTGTTTCACGATTTTCTCCATAATTCCTCCCCTCTACATAAAAATTTTGTACAGTGTATACTGTATACAGAAAGTATAGAATAGACAGATTCGTTTGTATAGTAAGAATTCCAATTTTCTAATAACTTTCTCCCTTTACCGGTTTGCTTGAAATCAAAAAAACCAGGGAACGCTCCCTGGTTGCCATTCTTTTCTATTCATTCGCCGCCAATGCCCGATCAATCAGATCTTTGCCGATTTGGCTTTCGTATTTCTCATAGACAGACTGCGCCGCTTGACGAAATTCATCGCGTTGTTCAGCTGTCAAATCGTTGACTTGCATGCCTTCCGCTTTCAGTTGTTCCAGGAATTCCACATCCTGCTGCTGGGCGAGTGCACGCTGTTCATTCTTGAATTCCTCAGACGCTTCCATGACCAGTTGCTGCAGATCTTTAGGCAAGCTATTGTAGAAATCGTTGTTGGCCAGAAGAATGGCAGCTGCATAGACATGTCCCGTCAAAGTCAAATAATCCTGGACTTCATAGAATTTATTCGTGTAGTACAGGGAAATCGGGCACTCCATCGCATCATACGTTCCTTGCTGCAAGGCTGTATAAAGTTCTCCAAATGCAAATGGAGAGGCATTGGCTCCGAACGCCTTAAAAGTATCTGTATGCAATGGATTCTCCAGGGTCCGCAGTTTTAGCCCTTCCATGTCTTCAGGGGATTGGATCGGCTTGTCGTTATTGGAAACATGCCGGAAGCCATTTTCACCGAATACCAGTCCCTTTAAATCGTTTTGCTCCAGACTGTCCAGCAGTTCCTGGCCCAGCTCTCCGTCCAATGCTGTATAGGCGGCATCGTAATCATTAAAAAGAAACGGCAAATCGAAAACCAGAAACTTCTCATTGAATGAAGCTAATGGGGCTACCGCCGGAATGGTCATTTCCAGATTGCCCAGTTGTACCGCTTCAATCGCTTCACGGTCCGATCCATATAATTGGCCATTCGGATACAATTCTACAATAAGCCGCCCATCAGACTCTTCTTCCAGTTTTTCTTTGAATTTCAAAGATTGGATATGGGCAGAATGTTCTTCGGGCACCAGATAAGCTATTCGGATTGTATAGGTTTCTTGTTCTCCTTCTTGTTCTGTTGAAGTGGATTGATCAGCAGGCCGTCCGCAAGCAGCAAGCAACACCAGTAAAATCAGTGCAAATCCGATGAGTTTTTTCATAGCTCCTCCTCAGTGATTTTTAGACTCTTTACCCTGATTTGAATTTGTACTAAACCTTTGTCATTCATCAATTATTAATAAAATAAAAGGAGAGTCACCCGCATGACAAATCATTGGATCACGCAAATACAAAGCATCTTAAAAACAGATCAATATTCAAAAAGCATCAGCGAATTATACAGGCATAGCCATGATGAATCCGAGCATCCACCTGTCGAACCTGAACTTGTCTGCTTCCCGGAATCCACAGAGGATGTGATCGCCATCATGAAAATTGCCCGTGATGCTTCCATTCCTATTACTCCATTCGGCATCGGTTCAGGCTTGGAAGGACAAGCCATTCCTTTGAATGGCGGGATTTCGCTTAATTTCGAACGCATGAACCAAATCGTGAAATTTTCACCCGAAGACTTATTGGTCACCGTTCAGCCCGGCATCACGCGCCTGCAATTGAACAACATCATCAATCGGCATGGCCTGCAGTTTCCGGTGGACCCTGGTGCAGATGCATCCATCGGCGGCATGGCGGCCAACAACGCCAGCGGAACCACAGCAGTGCGCTATGGCGTCATGCGTGATCAAATTGTCGATTTGGAAGTGGTATTGGCAGACGGCACATTGCTCCATACTGGCACAAAAGCCAAAAAATCATCTTCCGGCTACCATTTGACCGGGCTGTTCACCGGTTCAGAAGGCACGCTTGGCATCATTACGGAAATCACATTAAAGCTACACGGAATTCCTGAGCACACCATTGCTGCCAGTTGTACTTTCGAAACTCCCCACCAATGTGCAGAAGCCGCGCATATGATTTTGCTGAGCGGAATTCCTGTCCAGCGCATGGAATTCGTCGACGCCTATAGCATTGGAAAAGTGAATGCTTACGGAAACTATGGACTGCCTGAAAAGCATTCCCTCTTTTTTGAGTTTGCCGGCATGAAAAATGCTGTTGAAGAAGAAGCGGCTTTGGCACAAGAACTGATGCATGACATGAACGCTGAAAATTGGCGTGTTGCGGCAGATTCAGAAGAACGGGCGATGATTTGGAAAGCCCGCCATGAAATGGCTTACGCCTTCAGGCATCAGTCCGGAATGACTGTCACGGGCGGTGATGTCTGCGTACCGATTTCCAAACTTCCGGAACTCATCGATTACGCTCTGGAACTCATTGCAGAAAGCGGATTGGAAGGCGGAGCCTTGGGACATATCGGCGACGGGAATTTCCATACGACGATTTCATACGATGCCAAAGATCCTGTCCAAAAACTGGAAGCTGAAAAAATCAACGAAAAGCTCGCCTTCCGTGCCATTGAATTGGAAGGCACGTGCACAGGTGAACATGGTGTCGGGCTTGGCAAAATGAAATATCAGGATGCCGAACACGGAGCAGCTATTGCTGTCATGAAGAATATGAAGCGCATGCTGGATCCTGATAATTTACTGAACCCTGGAAAAATATTTGCATAAAAGCCAGCTGAGGAGTAAAAACCCTCAGCTGGCTTTTCGTTTGCCCTGCCTTAAGGGGCAGTTGCCATGAAGAACCCTGCCGAGTGAAGTTTCTCTGTATTCGATTAAAACCCCAGCCGTTCCCTGACACTTGCAGTGTAATTTTGGCTTACCGGCAAAACTGAGCCGTCTCTAAGGGTCAATTGATAATTTGAT
This sequence comes from Planococcus beijingensis, assembly GCF_016820615.1. Lineage (NCBI taxonomy): Bacteria > Bacillati > Bacillota > Bacilli > Caryophanales > Caryophanaceae > Planococcus > Planococcus beijingensis. The sequence goes on along the minus strand of NZ_JADHDZ010000001.1, from coordinate 592,693 downwards.
GCAATATCCCGGGAGATTTCTTCTATATAATTGATATTCACAATATAAGAGCGGTGGATCGGCAAGAAGGTATCCGGCAATTGATGCTTCAAGTTTTTCAGGGTATGGATAGAACAATAGGTTTCCTGCTCCGTATAAAACCAGGTTTTCTTTTGGCTGCTTTCAATATGGGAAACTTGATCGATTGGAACCGGCTTCCACGTTTCATCGATTTTCCCAGTTAAAAATCGGATCGGCTGTTTTTTACGGACTAAGTAATCAGGCGGCAGGATGATCACCAACACACCTTCAATGTCGCCAAACTTGATTGGGTAACCGATGCCATAATAAGCTGTTCCCAAAATCGATTCCTCTACGTACATCTCGATCCGCTTCCCATCGCTTTTTGCACGTGCAGCAATACTGCCTGGCAGTACGGGCTCGCCTTCCTGGATCTTCAAGTCATGAATACCTGCTTTATAGTAGATGTAGCTATCCTCTACCGCAATCGCAATCGATGCTTCTTTCGGAATCCAGTCTCCCATAATAAACCCCATTTGTTCCAACATACTGTTTTCCATCCCCCGACTCCCCTTCCAAATGTGTTTATCCCCTTATAACTGCTTTTATCGCTGAATACTCCTTTTCGTCCTGTTTGCAAGACAGTTAGAATTTTCTGTTATATATTAATATACATCAAAACAAACTGTATTAATACAGGTGTTCGAAATTTTTTCTCAGAAAGGGATGATTTGTTTGTTGACTAAATCGACTGTGACTATAAAAGGTGAAAAAGTTCCGGGAATGGAGACAATTTTAACACCTGAAGCTTTAGAATTTATTGAAAAGCTTCATACAAATTTTGATAAACAGCGAGTTAAACTTCTCGAAAAACGACAAGTTCGCCAAAAAGAAATTGATGCCGGCAAGAAACTCGACTTTCTTCCTGAAACCAAGCATATCCGAAATAATAATTGGACCATTGCCCCACTCCCAGAAGACATGAAGGACCGCCGTGTCGAAATCACGGGTCCGACCAACCGGAAAATGCTGATCAACGCATTGAACTCCGGCGCTAAGATGTTCATGGCGGATTTGGAAGACGCTACTGCACCAAATTGGTTCAACGTCATTGATGGACAAATAAATTTACGTGATGCGGTTCGACGCCAAATTGATTTTGAAGCTCCTGAAACCGGAAAGAAGTATGCTTTGAATGAACAAACAGCAGTGTTGATGGTTCGTCCTCGCGGCTGGCATTTAATGGAGAAAAATATCCATATCAACGGACAGCCGATTTCCGGCAGCCTGGTCGATTTCGGATTATACTTTTTCCACAACGCTAAAGAATTAATTGAACGTGGAAGCGGTCCTTATTTCTATCTTCCAAAAATGGAAAGCCATTTAGAAGCCCGCCTGTGGAACGACGTTTTCGTTTTCGCACAAGATGAACTGGGGATTCCGCAAGGCACCATTCGAGCAACGGTATTGATTGAAACCATTTTGGCTGCATTTGAAATGGATGAAATCCTCTACGAATTACGCGATCACTCTGCTGGCTTAAACTGCGGGCGCTGGGATTACATCTTCAGCGTCATCAAACGGATGCGCAACCTTCCGGAATACATTTTCCCGGATCGTTCACAAGTGACGATGACCGTCCCGTTCATGCGAGCCTATACACAGCTTTGCATCAAGACTTGCCATAAACGCAATGCACCGGCACTCGGCGGGATGGCCGCTCAGATTCCTGTTAAAGGAAATGATGAAGCCAACGCAGCTGCATTCCAAAAAGTAGCAGAAGACAAACGCCGTGAAGCGGTGGATGGCCACGACGGCACATGGGTTGCCCATCCTGGGATGGTCGCAATCGCGATGGAACAATTCAACGAACACATGCCCACTCCTAACCAGATCGATAAGAAACGGGAAGATGTCCAAGTGACGGCTGCGCAACTAGTTGAAGTTCCCGAGGGCACGATTACAGAAGATGGCCTTCGCTCCAATATTTCAGTCGGTATCCAATACATCGCTTCCTGGTTGTCAGGAAACGGCGCAGCACCTATCAATAACTTGATGGAAGATGCCGCAACAGCTGAAATTTCACGCTCTCAAGTATGGCAATGGATTCGCCACCCGAAAGGGATTTTGGAAGACGGCCGTACTATCGATGTTTCGTTATTCCATGAAGTTACCGAAGAAGAAGCCGCCAAAATCAAACAAGCGGTCGGCGAAGCGAAATATTCAACTGGAAACTACGCGGAAGCCCGCGAGTTGTTCACAAGCCTCACGCTGCAAAGTGATTTTGCTGAATTCCTGACACTGCCTGGGTACGACATACTAAACTAAACCACTGGAGGAGATCATGATGAAAAACACACAGACTTATGAAACTCGCTCGAAAAAGGAATGCCGGGAATGTGGATGCGAAATCAAGGAACAACGTGAATCGATCATCTACGAATGTGAACGCTGCATCGGAAAAATAGAAGAATAGAAGAAACTTTTAAAAAAGGATGACCCATTTTTGGGTCATCCTTTTTTAAAAGTGAGGACAATCAGGAATAATCAGGCCAAGACCCCCGTGAATTCCTCTAAAATTGCTTTTTCCGCTTACGAAAGACTTCTGCCAATGAATCTGCCATAACAAAACCGCCCAACACAGAAATTGGGCGGCTGATTTTAGTTTTGATCTGACGATTCGAAACGATAACGGGTATCTTCTTCGAGTTTATTAAAGACTTCAATATAGCGGGTGCCGCCCTGTTCTGTTTCTGTGGGCGCTTCATCCCCATCCAGAATATCAGCGAGCGGCCGTGCATCGGGTTCGATGATGACAGAATCAAAATCTTCCATCAATCCTTGAAGTTCGCTATAGTTTTCGATATCTTTATCTTTTTTCACTTCTTGGAAAAGCCGGTCCGACTCTTCCTGAGTCAATTCGACGTAACCGACTGTGATGCGCTGCTTTTCCATCGTAAAACCTCCTGTGGCGTAATTATTCGTTTAACCTTCCATACCCTTAAGAAGAAAATGCATAAACCTGCAGCAGCCATCCGCTGGAAGACACTCTGTTTTTCCGCTATGATAGTAGCAATAGAAAAAATTGAGAAACCGGAGTTGATCGCTTTGCGTGTAGCCATATTTGATTTTGACGGAACTTTGTATTCGAAGGAAACTTTCCAGCTGATGATGGACCATTTGAAAAATCATCCCGAGCACAGCAAACGCTACCGCCAATTTTACCGGGCCATCATGCCTCCCTATATCGGCCATAAACTGAAAATCTATCCTGAACGGAAAATGCGCGAACGTTCTGTCCAAGCCTATCTGTCTGCGCTCGAAACTTTCACGAAAGTTGAGCTGGAACAGTATTTCGGCGAAATTGCAGACCGAATGCACGGCGATATGAATCCGAACGTCGTTGAGCGTTTGAAAAACCATGTAGCCAACAACGATTACGTTATGCTGGTGTCTGGAGCTTTTACACCACTTCTGCTCGCAGTCACAAAACAATTGCCGATCAAGACCATCATTGGAACAGAAATCCTTTATAAAGACAACGTCCTGGATCACCGTACACCCATTTCACATATCCAGGGCCCTCTAAAGACAGTCAAAATCAAAGAAGCACTCGAAGGCCAGGACATCGATTGGGCCAACAGCTATGCCTACGGCGACAGCCATTCAGACCTGTCGGTGCTTGAACTGGTCGGCCATCCGGTAGCCGTCCAACCCGAAGAAAGACTGCGGACAGTTGCTGCCAAGCGCAATTGGGAAATCATCTAATCAGAAGAAGGGGCTGTTCCATAAGTCTCTAAAATAAAACAGCCGGAGAGAAAGAAAGCCTTTTTCTCCGGCTGTTTTTTGATGGGGGAATACGTTTTCTGAGAACAGCTGGCTGATGGGAATGGAGGCGGCGACTCCAGCGGGAACAGCGCGAGCTGGAGCCACTGGACTGAGCGCAGCGAGGGAAGCGGCAGAAGCTGTGCCCGCGGAACGCGTCCGCCGTAATGGACATCTGCCGGGTCTTTCGGGACAGCGCCTTTTTATGCTTCTTCCAATGCCTCGATGCAAATCCGAACGCCTTTCACTAAATCTTCCTGGGACCAGCTTGGCAGGCGTCCATGCTGGATAGCCAATTCATGCGACGCTGGAATATGGATAAACCCTGTTTTCAATTCCGGTTTATTGGTTTTCGCATAATGCAACCCTTCATACATGACGTTATTGCATAGATATGCACCCGCCGTATTGGATATTTCTGCAGGCAACCCATTGGCAAGCAGGCTGTCGACCATTTTCCGGATAGGCAAAGCGGACAGATATGCCGGCTCCCCTTCTTCACAAATCGGTTCATCTATAGGTTTATTGCCTTCGTTATCAGCAGCCCCGTCTTTGACGTTGATCGCAATCCGTTCCGGCGTAATCTTATAGCGCCCCGCTGCAAGACCAAGGGAAATTACCGCATCCGGATTTTCCTCCGCAATGAAATCAAGCAGCATTTCTCCAGACGCACTGAAGTCCACCGGCATGATCTTCCCGATAATTTCATAGTCCCCAATTAAATCACCGTCCAGCTCTTCTACTATTTTCATCGTTGGATTGACCGTAAAATCCAGAAATGGTTCAAACCCGGTCAAAAGCAATTTTCTCATTTTATCGCCTCCTCCCTGTTATTATACGCAACCCATTTCCCTTTTCCCACGAGTGCCCACTGAGGAATTCTAGTGAGCCGGCCTTCGTCCTTTTAAATATCTGAAAAAATAAACTTTTCCCACTCTCATAAAAAAACTTCTCAAAAACAGAATGATGTGTTAAAATTCATTTTAATGAATAAACATACATCATTTAGGGGGAAACATACATGATTAAGAAAAAACCATTGATTGCTTTATTTGCAACATCCGCATTATTGCTAGGAGCATGTGGCAGCGATAGTTCGAGCGAAGGCGCATCAGAAGAAAAAAAGGTATTAGAAATGGGGACATCCGCTGAATTTGCACCTTTTGAATCGCGCAATCCTGAAGGTGAAATTGTCGGATTCGATATCGACCTGGCTAACCACATTGCTGATGAACTTGGCTATGAACTTAAAATTACGGACATGAAATTTGATGGCCTCATCGGTGCTTTGCAGAACGATCGCGTCGATATGGTGATTGCCGGCATGTCCGCAACAGAATCACGCAGAGAAAATGTTGATTTCTCTACAGAATATAATCATTCAGGCGAAATGTTCGTCACGCTCAAAGGTTCAGAATTGACCACACTTGAATCCTTGGAAGGTAAAAATGTAGGCGTCCAGCTTGGAACGATCCAAGAAGAAGGTGCGAAAAGCATCATTGCAGACGAAGACATCAACTTTGAATTGAAAGCACTTGATGATTCTGGCGCATTGATCCAAGAAATTCTATCTGGCCGAATTGACGCTGCATACATGGACAAACAAGTTGCACTCGGCTATATCGAAGCACAGGATTTAGGGGCTTTCGACGACCCGACAACAGCTTCACCGGGTATGGCTGTCGCTTTCCCGAAAGGCAGTGACCTGGTTGAAGAAGTGAATGGCGTTCTTGCCGAAATGGAAGAAAGCGGCGAATTGGATGAATTGAAGAAAGAATGGCTGACTGACGAAGAGTAAACTTTCCTTTAGAAATGAGTTGTAATAGATGAACCTGGATTTCTCACAAATCGTTCCTTATATCCCTTTCATGCTGGAAGGGATATGGGCTACCTTAAAATTCGTATTTTTCGCCATCATTCTGGGGTCGATCCTCGGAACCATATTGGCATTGTTCAAAATCGGCAGCATCATCCCCTTAAGATGGTTTGCTGATGCTTATACTTCTATATTTCGCGGGACACCGCTGATTCTGCAATTGATGATCATCTATTATTCCACTCCCCAGTTGACGGGCTATGATATTTCTGCATTCCTGTCCGCCATACTGGCGTTCGGACTAAATTCATCTGCTTACATTTCCGAAATCATTCGTGCTGGAATCCAGGCGGTCGACAAAGGCCAGATGGAAGCAGCACAAGCGTTAGGCGTTCCCTACCGTGCCATGATGAAAGACATCATTTTGCCGCAGGCACTCAAAAATATTCTGCCGGCTCTGATGAATGAATTCATCACCTTAACAAAAGAATCCGCCATCGTCTCGACCATCGGTTATCTCGATCTCATGAGACGCGCACAAGTTGTTGGATCGGATTTGTTCCGCAACTTTGAACCGCTGTTATTTGTCGGCCTCATTTACTGGTGTATGGTCATGGGCTTGACGATGATCGGCAGAGTTTTCGAACGGAGGCTGAAACAAAGTGATTAACGTCCAGAATCTGTATAAGAAATTCGGCACCAATGAGGTACTAAGCGATATTTCCACTACTATCAGCAAAGGCGAAGTCGTATCGATCATCGGCCCTTCCGGTTCAGGAAAGTCGACGTTCCTGCGCTGCCTGAACCTGCTGGAAGTTTCCACTTCCGGGTCCATCGACATCAATGGCAAGAACCTGACATCTTCCAAAAAGAATATCCATAAAATCCGCCAGCAAATCGGCATGGTGTTTCAGCATTTTCATTTATTCCCTCATTTGACGGTTCTTGAAAACCTGACGTACGCACCGATGAAAGCCAAAGGCATTAAAAAAGCAGAAGCTGAAATGAAAGCCCGTCTTCTATTGGAACGTGTTGGACTATCGGAAAAAGAGACAGCCTATCCGAACAGCTTATCAGGGGGGCAGAAACAGCGTGTTGCGATTGCGCGGGCTTTGGCAATGGAACCTGAACTGATGCTGTTTGATGAACCGACTTCAGCACTTGATCCGGAAATGGTCAAAGAAGTTTTGGATGTTATGAAAGATTTAGCGAAATCCGGCATGACGATGGTCGTCGTGACACATGAAATGGGTTTTGCACGTGAAGTAGCAGACCGCGTCCTGTTTTTAGATCATGGCGTGCTGGTTGAAGAAGGCCAGCCTAATGAGTTCTTCAGCCATCCAAAAACGGAACGTGCCAAAGATTTCCTCGATAAGGTATTGTAAGAGGCGTCCCCTGGGGCGTCTTTTTTTGATTCCCATACATCGGAGTATCCTTGTTTGTTCATGCGATGCTCAAATATCACCGGTTTTCTTGCTGTTGCCACATGTTATAATCAAAACTGGCAAACTTGCAGAAAACCGAGGTGAAGATTGTGTTTAGAAAGATCATTATTTTAATAGGTGTTGTATTTTTCATGTCGCTGATCGTCTTTACAGCCGTCATGTTCTTAAAAAATGAAGTCGAAATTCATTCTGAAAACAATGTATCGGTCACTATTGAAAAACCGACTTTTATTACGCTGAGCGAACCCAAAGTAACTGAAAGCGGCAGTGACCTTACACAGGTCTACCAGATGACCTTGCTCGGCCTGAACGTCGGCACGTATACATTGGTCGACCGGTCGCTTAATAATGGCTCTTCCATCATTTTCGAAGAAATCAAAAATACCGGGTGGCTCCCTTATACCGTATCGATGAATGTCAATAATTTGGAGGATGCCGATTTTAAATCTTGGAATCCCAAATCCACTACACGGCTTGACGAAACAATATATGGTCCAGATCCAACGACCAATCCTTATGGCGTCTTCACAAACGGAAACAGCGAAATTCTGATCGGCAATGTCTATGTTTCCCGCAGACTGCAATTGGGCAACGGTGACTGGGTACAGGAACTGCGCCACGAAATTGCAGAGTTCACAGTTGAAGAAGGCAAACTGTCAAAAAATCTCTGGCTGCCGCCTCAGCATTCAAGCCAAACATGGCTGATGGCTGCTCAGGAACCGTTATTCGAAACGGATGAAGCAGAAGACGAATGGATCGAGTTTTCTCTGGAGAACCGCCTGTCCCAGTTGAATTGGCTGACGCCGGAAGGCCCTTACGTCAAACTCGAATTGACGGATGATCTGCGAACAGAACTCGCATATGGCTATCTGCCTAAACGCACAGCCGATTTGACTTCTCTTGAGTGGAATGAAACTGCACCTTCCGTGTTCTTTGAATCAATGATCTTAAACGCAGAAATCAATCAACAATAATAGCCAAAAACCGTTAAAGCCCTTGCTTTAACGGTTTTTTATTTTCCGGATCCTTTTTGCCAATGCTTGCAAACAGTTCCCTTCCAATTAAACAGAATAGTCTGTATAATAGAAGTGAGATAGGAATCCGCCTTCATGGCGATAAGGCTGCTGAATAGCAAAGAAGGAGGTTGATCATAATGGAACGCAAAGTACTTGATCCACGAGAAGTTGAACTTCGGTTAGATGAGGATTTCAATGCGGTTCTGAATATGATTGGCGAAGGTGCACCTGATTATGCAGCCTATGATGAAGAGGAGTTTCCAAAAGAACGGCAGCGTGAAGAAGACAAGGCGAAAGAACTTCACTGACGCCGGCTCAGCATCTCTTCGATTCCGGAGAGGTGCTTTTTTCATGCAAAAAATCCCGTTCATCAGAACGGGATTTTCTTTAGTTCATCATTTCTGCCAAGTAATCGTAAGAACGCAGGCGATCTTCCTGATGGAAAATCGGTGAGTTGACGATCACTTCGTTGGCTCTTGTTTTTTGGATGAAATTTTTCAGTTTTTGTTTGACGACATCCGGTGTACCGACAATCATCGATTCAGAATCCAATTTCTCACGGAAAATAGCAATTTCCCGATCTGTCCAAACTTCTTCCAAATCATCAATCGGTGCCTGGAACGTCGTCGGTTCCCCTCTCATCAGCGAGAACATTTGCTGCTGGGAAGAAGTTGCGAGCCATTCAGCACGCTCCTGTGTCTCTGCAGCAATAACGTTGACGCCCAGCATCGCATAAGGCGATGCCAAAGCAGGAGAAGGCTTGAAATTTTGATGATACAACTGCAAAGCCTGCATCATGTAATCCGGTGCAAAATGGCTGGCGAAAGAAAACGGCAAGCCTTTAAGTGCTGCAAGTTGTGCACTGAATCCGCTCGATCCCAATAGCCAAAGCGGTATTTTCAAATTGGTGCCCGGATAAGCCCGAACACGGCCAACCGGGTTTTCCGAGAAGTAATTTTCCAACTCCGCAACCTGTTGGGGAAAATCATCCCCGCTGCTCTGCAAAGTACGTCGCAGCGCATAAGCAGTCGCCTGGTCACTCCCCGGTGCACGGCCCAGACCCAAGTCAATGCGCCCGGGATAAATAGTTTCCAATGTACCAAACTGTTCTGCAATAACAAGTGGCGCATGGTTTGGCAGCATGATGCCGCCTGAGCCCACTCGAATGGATTCCGTTGCCCCGGCAATATGACCAATAAGAACCGACGTCGCAGAACTACCGATGCCCGGCATATTATGGTGCTCCGCCAACCAGTAGCGGTTGAATCCCAACTTCTCCACATGCTGCGCCAATTCCACACTGTTCTTGAACGCCTGTGCCGTTTCAGCACCTTCGTTGATTGGTGCCAAATCAAGCACAGCCAACGGTATATTTTCGAATTTCTTAATATCCATTTCTATCTTCACTCCTATCTCTTCCATTGTATCGATGTTTCATAAAAACTTCCTTTTTCCTGCTCAGGAGAGGAAAAAGGAAGTGCCCAAAAGATGAAGCTAACCTAAGTGCGCGACTTCCTGTCGCAACGGTTAGCTGACCCGCTTCCTGCGGGCCTCCGACAGGCATAAGGCGCATTGGCGAAGCGGCGTGTTTTCAGCCGCACAGCCAGAGTGGCTTACATCCCGAAGAGCTAGGCGCTGCAACTGGACATCGGGTTGGCTTATGACCCAAAGAGCTGGGCGCAAAAAAAGCTGAAACGTTAATTTTTAGGAACAAAAAAACGAAGCTATCCGCTTCGCTTTTCACAACATATTCTATATAAGTAAATTTCGTGAAGCCAAGACCATCTGCAAAGAAGAAACAAAATGCAGGTCCAGCCCCGTTTGGAGATGATGGAGCTGTTGGGCATGCTGTGGGTTGATTCCGGTGATGATGCCCTCAATGCCCATCACTTTAAAGGTCTGCATTAACGACTTCAAATAATCGGCGCCATCCTGTTCCAACTTCTCCATAGCAGTCAAATCCATGATGACGGTTTCGGCGCCATTTTCATAAACTTGATTCAGGATATGAAAACGGATCACTTCAATCTTGTGGGGGTCCAAATCGCCGAATAGCGGAATCAGCACGTGCTTTTTGCCGAGGTCGATACAAGGGGCAGACAACTCCCGAACCTGTTGAAGCAGCTCCTCCGTCCGTTCCTTTTCAAGAAGCAGGTCATAGTCGGTTTCCTGCAGGCGCCGGCGAAGGCTCAACAACTGGTTGGTGATCTCCATGAGCCGGTTATCTTTCGGCACAAGGACGATGTTCAAACTAAAATCACTGATCCATTTGCTGTAGACATCTCCAAGGAACAGTTCGCCGGTTTTTGAAATGAAATTCAACTCAAGTGGTTTCGCCGATTCACTGCTCAGCAAAAAACTTAATGCTTTTTGCCGGCTTCCTTCATCGACAAAATCTAGAAAATCGGAACAGCTGCCGACTAATTTCTCTGCCTCTTCAGATGACTCCACGATTGCCAGTTTATTATTCAATTTAAAAGCAGGCAGCGGCCATTCATCCAAATGAGATATCGAATTCATTGTCAGGTTCCTTTCCGGTTTGGATCCAATTTTTCAGCTGATCCAACTCTTTTACAATCAAGACGCCTTCAGATTCTGAAGCTGGCCAATTCGCCATGGCCACCGCCCGTCCTCCAAGGATGACTGATGGTTTGAAATCAAGCGCTCTGAAAGCTTCTGTGTATTTCTTCAATACAGGCAGACGGTATACCAAAGCCGCTGACAATGCGATGGCATCCGGTTTCCAGCGGTTAGCTGTTTCGATGGCGGCACCGAGCGGCAAATTCGGTCCGAGGTATCGAACTTCCCAACCGTTTTCTTTGAATAACGAAGCCACCATTTTCAAGCCGATATAATGGTCTTCCCCTTCAGGTCCGAGGACCATCACTTTCTTTTGCTCAGGAGTTTGTTCCCCTTTACGCATTTCTGTCACTGACACTACATAATCGCAAATAGCTGTTGCTAAATGCTCATCTGCCACTGTAATGATATTCTTTTCCCATAATTCCCCTATCCAATACATGGCAGGCGTCAATATATGCTGGTAAAGCTCATTTTTTGTATGGTTTTGCAAATAGGCTTGAACTGTATACAAAGCCTGCTTTTCATTGCCGGCCAAAAATAACTCGGCCAACTTTTTAGATTGATTATTCATGTCAGCCTCCTTTACTCTATGAATGTTTCAACACCGCAATGGCACTTTGCAAACAACCTGACATAAAGACTTCTTCCTCTTGTTCTGTATTCCCCGGAAGGATCTGCAGTAAGCGCTCAAAATTATCGATGATTAAGGCTCTTTCAACATTCCGGCTTGTCAAAACAGTTTCCAACCAAATGGCGTACTCAATAAATACCTGTTCATCCTTGAGGGAAAACGCAGTCTCCAAATGATCCAAGTGGTGATGGTTATCTTTTTCTGTATGCTCAAAACCGCGCTCTCCAAAACGCTCCCAAAGTGTCGGGTATGCAGCATATATGCTTTTTGCCGTTTCAGAAGCAATTTTATTTTTTACGTCGTTCTTCATTCTGCCACCACTTCGTACTGCCGAACAACAGGGATAATTCCCGCTAATTCCTGGTCCGGGTAATTTTTCTCGAGATCATGGATCTCCTTGAATTCCTGGCTTCTCACCCACGCCATATAAGATGCTTTCGTATGCCATTCCATATGGACCGTCAATTCATTTTTCTTTTTGGTGTTTTGGATCAATCTAAATAAATGAAAGCCTTCCGCCCGATCGACGCGGCGTGAACGCTTTTGGTAAATCCCGATAACTTCCTCGGTTTTTTCAGGCGGAACAACCACCGTCGAAGTGACAATATACATTTGCTTTCTCCTTTATACACAAAATTTCCTCCATAAATTATAACACTTCGATATGCGAATTAAAAGAATACCGCGGTTCTGTAGTGATGAGCCCTGATTCTTTAACTGGAAGCAAATTATTCTACTTACTGATGCGACATCCGATCTGACATGGATGTACAAGGCTCTATCTACTATTTCCGCTTACTGTTTTCTTTCTATTTTAACTATTTAAAATTCACCCTTGCTTTCCATGGTTAAATGATTTAAGATTAGAAACATCGTAATAGATACAACATAAACTTAATAAGATATTTCTTATCTAGAGAGACGGAGGGATTTGGCCCTGTGAAGTCTCAGCAACCAGTCTGACGAAGACACGGTGCTAATTCCAATAGGCTGCGCCTAAAAGATGAGAAGAATGCGTTTCTAGACAGGGGCTTTCTTCTTTCATTGAAGAAAAGCCCCTGTTTTATTGTTGGGAGGATGAGTGGAATGACAAAAAACAGCTTGGAAACTTTATTGGTTCAATTAGGCAATCGCAGCGATTCAACTACAGGAGCTGTGAATCCGCCCATATATTTATCGACGGCTTATGAACATGAAGGACTTGGCAAATCGACGGGCTATGATTACACACGAACCAAAAACCCGACACGCGCTGTCCTTGAAGAAGGCTTTGCGGAACTCGAAGGCGCCGATGCCGGATTTGCCTGCAGCTCGGGAATGGCGGCTATCCAATTGGTCTTGTCCCTCTTCCGTCCTGGCGACGAATTGTTGGTTCCGGAAGATATATATGGTGGAACATACCGCCTGCTTGACCACTTTACTTCCGCCTATAACATTCATCCCACCTATGCCGAATTTAAGAACGTTGAAGATACAGAAGAAAAAATAACATCGAATACACGGGCATTGTTCATTGAAACGCCGACCAATCCACTCATGCAGGAAATTGATCTTGTTGCCTATGCAGCTTTAGCGAAAAAGCATGACCTGCTGCTGATTGTCGACAACACGTTCTTGACCCCCTATCTCCAGCAGCCGATTGCACTCGGAGCGGATATAGTCATCCACAGCGCCACGAAGTACATCGGCGGCCACAACGATGTACTCGCTGGTTTGGTTGTCGCAAAAGGCGAAAGCATTTGTGAAAGGCTTTCAACATTCCATAACTCGGTCGGCGCCGTACTGTCGCCTTTCGATTCCTGGTTGTTGATACGCGGATTGAAGACTTTGCCATTACGCATGCGCCAACATGAAGCCAATGCCAAAACCATTGCGGAATTCCTGTTGCAGCAATCAGTTGTTTCTGATGTGCTCTACCCCGGAAAAGGTGGCATGTTATCCTTCCGCCTGCAGGACGAAGAATGGGTTGGCCCTTTTCTTGAAAACATTAAACTCATTACATTTGCCGAGAGTTTAGGCGGCGTCGAAAGCTTCATCACTTATCCGGCTACCCAAACCCATGCAGATATTCCATTTGAAGAACGTACCCGGCGCGGCGTTTGCAACCGGCTATTGCGCTTCTCAGTTGGCGTCGAACTCGCTGAAGATTTAATTGCCGATTTGACACAGGCATTTTCGAAATTGAAGAAGGAGGTTGTTGAATATGACTGATCGCATCGAAACCAAGTTTATTCATTCTACCGGAGTTGACCCATTAACCGGAGCTGTCAACGTACCGATTTATTTATCTTCCACATTCCATCAGAAAAGCCTGGATTCATTTGGCCCATTTGATTACAGCCGTTCCGGGAATCCGACACGTCTGGCATTAGAGGAAACCATCGCAAAATTGGAAGGCGGCAAGCGCGGCTTTGCCTTTTCTTCCGGGATGGCTGCTATCTCTTCCGCATTTATGCTCTTGTCTTCTGGCGACCATGTCCTGGTATCAGAAGATGTCTACGGCGGAACTTACCGCTTCATCACAGAAGTGCTGGATAAATTCAATATCGAATACACATTCGTCAACATGACCGATTTGAATGAAATGGCTAATGCCATTCAGCCGAATACAAAAGTCGTCTACTTGGAAACACCATCCAATCCGACTATGAATATTACGGATATCGAAATCGCAGCAAAACTGGCGAAAGCCAATGGCTGTCTGACATTCGTCGACAATACCTTCATGACGCCGCTCTATCAAAATCCGTTGGAACTTGGCGCAGACATCGTTCTTCACAGCGCAACAAAATTCCTTTCCGGGCACAGCGATGTGGTTGCAGGCCTTGCGGTTACAAAAGATGAAGAACTCGGCAATCGCCTAGGTTTTATTCAAAATACCTTCGGTTCGGTCTTGGGGGCACAGGATTCTTACCTGTTGATCCAAGGAATCAAAACTTTAGGAGCACGCCTTGGCCAGTCATCGGAATCAGCACGGACAATTGCCGAATACCTGCACAACCATCCATTGATCGAAGAAGTATACTACCCAGGGTTTTCATTCCATCCGGGCAATCCGATTCACGAACGCCAGGCAAAAAGCGCGGGAGCTGTGCTCTCTTTCCGCCTAGCTGATAAAAAATCCGCACGCGTTTTTGTGGAACATCTGCGGATTCCGGTGTTTGCCGTCAGCCTTGGCGCTGTCGAGTCGATTTTATCGTACCCTGCAACGATGTCACACGGCTCTATGCCTGCAGAGGAACGTGAAAAACGCGGAATCACTGATGGCTTGCTGCGCTATTCCGTCGGCTTGGAACATCCGGATGATTTGGTACAGGATCTTAGCCAAGCATTGGCTCAAGTAGCACGCCGCAACGGGTTAAGCATTGCTAACTGAAAAAATTCTATTAGAGAAAGAAGGAATACAGACATGACAACGACTCAAACGATTACTGCCCCATTCAAGGCCGATCACGTAGGAAGCCTGCTGCGTCCGGCTTCCTTACATACAGCAAGAGAAGATTTCAAAGCCGGAACGATTTCGGCACAAGAGCTTCGAGAAATCGAAACAAAAGAAATCCAACATATTGTCGAGAAACAAATCGAAGTCGGATTAAAAGCCGTTACAGACGGCGAGTTTAGACGTACTTGGTGGCATCTGGATTTCATGGAACATATCAATGGCTTTGAAGGCTATGTGCCGGAATCGGGTTACCAGTTTGCCGGTGAAGAAACAGAGCGCTATGATGTCCGGAATATCGGGGAGATTTCATTTGATCCTGATCACCCGTTCATCCAGGATTTCCTTGAATTGAAAGACATTGTTGACGGCAGAGCTGTTCCAAAATTAACGATTCCGAGCCCCAACCAATTCTTTAATGCGGGAATTCGCAATGCTGCAATTTATCCGGACATTGAAGAATACGCACAAGCCATCATTCAAGTTTACCGAGATGCGTTTCAGGCCTTCTACAAAGCAGGTGTCCGTTACCTGCAAATTGACGACGTTTATATTGCCGGCCTTTCTTCACCGGAAATCCCTTTCAGTGAAGGTGACCACTCCCGCGATTACTTGATTGACCTGGCATTGCGCGTAACCAATGGAGCGTTGGAAGGAAAACCTGAAGATCTGACAGTGACGACTCACCTATGCCGCGGAAATTACAAATCGAAGTGGGCTTTTGAAGGCAGCTATGCTTTGATTGCTCCGACAATTTTCGCAAATGAAAACGTGGACGGATTCTTTCTCGAATACGACGATGACCGTTCCGGCTCCTTTAAGCCGCTTGAACACATTCCTGCCGGTGGCGCAAAAGTCGTTCTGGGCGTCTTTACCTCAAAGAACGGCGAACTGGAAGACAAAGAATCCATCAAAGCCCGCGTTGCAGAGGCTGCCGAGTTTGTGCCGCTTGAGCAATTGTGCATCAGCCCGCAATGCGGTTTCGCTTCTACACACCACGGCAACGAATTGACAGAACAACAGCAATGGGACAAATTGAAATACATCGTGGAAGTATCTGAAGAGATTTTCGGATAAGATCCTTATGGAGCAGCCCTTTGCCGCGCGGCAAAGGGCTGTTTTCTGTCTTCTAATAGGCGCGTTACGGGTTGTGAACGTTCAAATGAATTTGTAGTCGTTCAGCCAAATTCCATACAAAAAAACTCATTCGCTGGAATAAAAGCGAATGAGTTTCTTCTATTATATAGTGTATTATTCTCCGGCTGCCGATAAGCTTGCTGTCTTTTGCTGCAGATCATCCGTTTCAATTGTTTTCCGGGCAACGCCTGTTTCGATTGCCGCTTTAGCAACCGCGGCTGCAACCGCTGAAGCCACACGCAAATCAAATGGTTTCGGTATGACATACTCTTCATGCAGCTCGTGTGTCTCCAATAAGCCGGCTATCGCTTCTACAGCAGCGATTTTCATTGCATCATTGATATCCGTAGCCAAAACATCCAACGCCCCTCTAAAGAGCCCAGGGAAGGCTAAGACATTATTGACCTGGTTTGGGAAGTCGGAGCGTCCTGTTCCAACAACTCTTGCTCCAGCCTGTTTAGCCAAATGCGGAAGGATTTCAGGATTAGGGTTGGCCATTGCAAAGATGATGGCATCATTGTTCATGGTTTCCACCATTTCTTGAGTCAATGCGCCTTCTGCAGAAACACCGATAAAAACGTCCGCTCCTTGAATCACATCTGCCAATAAACCTTCCTTGCGTTCATAATTGCTCATTTCAGCCACTTCTTCTTTAAATGGATTCATGCCGTTTTTGCGCCCTTTAAAAATGGCACCTTTTGTGTCGCACATGATTACATGCCCGAAACCGAATTTGCTCAGCAATTTCACGATCGCAATTCCAGCCGCTCCTGCACCGTTCACCACAATCCGGGTTTCCGGAACGTCTTTGCCGACCAATTTCAATGCATTGATCAAGCCAGCCAAGGTGACGATCGCGGTACCGTGCTGATCATCATGAAACACAGGAATGCCCATTTCCTTTTTCAAGCGCTCTTCCACTACAAAACAAGTAGGGGCTGAAATATCTTCAAGATTGACGCCGCCGAAACCTGGTTCAAGCAACTTCACTGTCTGGATGATGGTTTCTGCATCTGTTGTATCCAGACAGATCGGAAATGCGTCCACACCGGCAAACTCTTTGAACAATATAGCTTTCCCTTCCATGACAGGCAATGCTGCAAGCGGCCCTATATTGCCAAGTCCCAGAACAGCTGTGCCGTCTGTAACCACTGCGACCATATTGCTTTTCATGGTATAGTCATGAACTTTTGCTGGATCTGCCGCGATCTCCCGACAAGGTTCAGCAACTCCTGGAGAATAGGCGAGGCTCAGGTCCCTTTCGTTTTCCACTGCCACTTTTGACCGAATCTCCAATTTCCCTTGATGCGTCCGATGCAATTGCAACGAGTCGTTTTTCAGTTTAGACATGTGCCTCATCTCCCTTTGTTCATAATTGTTTATTATAAAGAGTATTTGAATAATTGAAAGAGTTTTCGGACAATTCATTTATTTTTCAGACTTTAGGCGGATAAAGCAATAAAGCCACTTTTCCTATCTCAATAGTTTTCTCATCTCATTGTAAGCGCCAACACTCCAATAGCAGCAACTATGTGGATTTCCAATACCCTATATTAGAAAAGCACTTAGCCATTTTGATGATTTTCTCCACTCCTGCCTTATTCATGCCATAAATCTATTATTCGCAAAGCCTTTTCTCTTCTCAACCTTAAACCACCTGTTTTCGCGCAAAAAAACCTGCCCTTTCTCAGGGCAGGCAGTCGACAAAATTTAGCTTTACGATAAATGAAATGAATCGTCATATAGCGGTTTCATATGCAGATCATATTCTTTTTTTACATCTTCAATGTCATAAATGTTTCCAGGGTGCTCAGGACTGTTCATTTCTTCTACTTGCTCATGGACAAGGTCAGCAAAATATTTCCCACAAGCTACATCATTTGGATACTTCGCTTTCACCTTGGCAACCAGCTCTTCGTTCAGTATTTGATTGAATGCATGGTACATAGCGGCGTTGACAATCGTCAACGACTTTTTGGAAGCATAAGACACCATATAGTAATTCCCATAACGATCTTTCAGCAAGTCTCTTTTCGCCACAATTTCCATAGCTACGCCCTCCTTCGGTTCTATACTGTTCCATACCCTTCCCCCGCTCCAGAAAAACAGTTCGGAGCAGTATCTCCGGACTGGATCCTACATTTCCTTTAGCTGCAGATAAGACAAGGAGACTTTCAAGTTGGCATTGCGCTCCCGAATCTGATCCAACAATTCATGATCTTTCGTATCAGGCTTGCTGCGGATGGAAAACGTATACAGAATCATTGTCCCCAAGTTGGTGGTTTCCACTTGCCGCAATTGATGATCGAGCGTCTTATCTTTCAGAATATCATCTAACAGCTGTTCATGATTCAAGTTTTCAGGAACTGTGACTTTCAAAATTTGTGTATCGCTCCCTTTTGCGTAGTTTGTTTTAAATAAGAAATAAAACACTGCTGAAGCAAATAACGTCAAGAGAATAGCCAGTTGGAATTGAAACAGTCCACACGTCATTCCTACACAGAGGCCGAAGAAAATGTATGCGATGTCTTTCGCATTCGTCACAGCACTGCGGAAACGGATAAGGGAGAAGACTGCAAATAATCCGAATGCAACGCCTGCATTGCCGCTCACTACGTTCATGACTACTGAAACGACCACACTCATCATAATAATTGTGTGTACAAAATCCTGTGAATAACTTTCTCCATTAAAAGTGTGCTGATAAATTGTTGTGATAATCAAGCTCAGAATCAATGCAATGGCCATTGCTGCTAAACTCATCCAAATAGTCGATTCACCGGTTTCCGGGTTAACATGAAATAGTTCTGTAATAGTTGCCATATCAAACTCCTCCTATTTTACATTTTCGAATTCAGTTTCAAATGAAAACTTCTCATCGCCTAATAGTTCTGTACTTGTGCAAAACTTTGAAGCGCTGCGCTGCTCACAATCAAGCCGCTGCAGAATTCGAGCCAGCCATAATGGCACACTGTGGTCCACCTTTACTTCAAGCACCACCAGGTTCGGATCGATAAAGTAATCACCATATCCCCCGTTCTCCAGCCGCAGATTTTCTTTACGGCATCTGAGATTAAAATCAAAGGTAAGGCGCAAATCAGCGTTCTCTATCCCGTGCAGGGCGTGGCGATCGTAGCTGACAATCATTTCTGGCCGCAATTGATAATAGTTTCGGAAGTAGTCGATTTCTTTCAGCACTTGTGGATTGGATACGTTGAATTGATCCAATTCTTGTTCGCCGCTTTTTTCCAAATAACGATAAGCTTCTGCAAGAGGCACAATCAGCCTGCGCTTGTTGACAACATTATTATGCTTTTGTTTTACTTCAAAAAAAGCCGTTCCAGTAAGGTCTGTCTTTCCGTACACCCGCAGACGAAGCTTTTGGCGATACTGCAGTTTATTCTTCGTTTCAAAGTAAATCTGTTTTTCTTCATTTTCAAAATACAGGCTGTTGACTGAGTACTTTCCATCCTTTCCATTTCTGTCATTCCGCATGTACTCACCTAATTCTTCAACCAACCGCTCATACTGTTGTCTGCTGATTAGGTATTTCTGTTCTTTTCTGCAGAATATCTCAATAGCCAAGCCTTCCGCCTCCTTTTCTTATGTTTAATTACTAACTTTATAAACTCTATTGTAGAGGCTGATTCTGAGAGCCTTATGAGACCAATATTAGAAATCAATGAGAACTTAACAGAAAATTCCCATTGTAAAAAGAACGTCCACGACAGATTCAAAATCTTTTTTTCACATCAAAAAACCACCTGCATCAACAGGTGGTTTTTGATGTGAAGTTAGATACGCCATAAGCTTTTTTCCATTACTTAATGCTTCATAAACGCCATAGCTGGACTTTTTCCGGTTTCTTTTTAGGATCAAGTATACTTTTGACATCGAAGACAATGCCTTGCTGACCAATCAATAATCCTTCAAACTGTTTCCAACCAGCTTCTTTATAGCGTTTATGCGGAACTGCCAAAATAACTGCGTGGGCGGGCTTCAACTGCCGGTGGGTGAGGAGTTCCAGTTGATAATGGCTTGCTGTATCTTCAGTGGAAGCGTAGGGGTCAGCCACTTGTATTTCAATGCCGTATTCCCTGAGTTCCTCTACGATATCAGCAACTTTGGAATTGCGGAGATCGGGCACATCTTCTTTAGATGAAAGCCCCAGTATTGTCACGCGGCCATCAGCTATGCTGATATTGTCCTGAATCATTTTTTTGATCAATGTTTGGGCAATGTACCGTCCCATGCCTTCGTTGATATTGCGGCCGGATAAAATGACTTCGGAACTGTGGCCGACAGATTCTGCTTTGTTCGCCAAGTATAAGGAAGCCAACTCGATTCCCTGTCCTCCGACCAAATCCGGAGCAGCTTTCACAAAACCAATTCTGCTGCCCGCAGTTTCAAGCACTTCTTGCGTATCAATATTTAAGCGACCGCAAATCAAAGCAAGTTCGTTCATCAATGCCACATTGACATCAAGCTGTATATTCTCAATTAACTTGGCAGTTTCAGCCACACGGATTGAGGGTGCCTGGTAAATACCGCCTGTAACCACACTGCCATAAACTTGCGCCAAAAATTCCGTTACTTCCTCGTTTTGCCCCGCCACTACTTTTTTCATTTTTGTAAAACTATACTTTTTATTCCCTGCCAGAACCCGTGCCGGAGAATAACCGACAAAAAATTCTTTACCGCTTTCGTAGCCCGAGTATTTCTCCAGTATCGGAATGCAGACTTCCTCTGTCACTCCCGGCGGCACAGTCGATTCATAAACCACAACCGCTCCTTTTTTCATATGCTGCCCGACACATTTGCTGGCTTCCTGCAAAGCCGTTAAATCGGGCAGCTTGTCCCTGTCGAAAGAAGTGGGCACAGCGATGATAATAAACCCGGCATCTTTCAAATCCGCTGGATCGGCTGTAAAAATAAGAGTGGAGTCCAAAAATTCCTCACGGCTTATTTCATTCGTTTTATCCAATCCGATGGTCAGTGCTTGAATTCTTTTTTCATCGATGTCATAACCAGTGACAGGATATTTCCGGTTAAAGGCGGCTGCTACAGGCAACCCGACATACCCCAATCCGACTACAGCTATTTTCAGATTATGTAACATGCTGACGACTATCCCCCTTCCCTCGCTTCTTATTCCTGACTGACATCAGTTCTGTTTATTAGACAGTTAGAGCAAGTTTTCTTTTTCTTTTAGAGAAGTGATTAAAATTGGCTGACCTTTAGCATTTAAGGCCAGCTTCCAAGAAATTACGTCATCGGCTTTATTGTCGATATGCAAATTGATGGCAAAAGACTTTAGCCTGTCAAAATGAGGGATTTGGCTGCCCGCAAACACAAAACGTGTTTGTGGATGCTTATTAATTTTCTCCAATGTATTCAGATCATAAGCATATGGCTTTAAATTCCCTTGATGGTCCACTCCGCAGGAAATGCCGCCAATTTCATCGGCAAATCCACTGACGCTTTCAACCGTGCCGATTTCCAGACTAGCCGACAACAATGAAATTGTATTGTTTTCACAATACGTGACCAAGTGGATGGTATTCAGTGCATACGGATAAATCTTATTTAAAAAAGGATGCTGCTTGATCATATCGTCATTTTGAAACGTCAGATCCCTACCTAATTCACGCAACTCTTCTTCAAAACGAAATTCATTGTGATGTTTTTCTGGCTCCATTAATTTCACCCTTTCGTGTTTAACGCTTCAGAAAAGATATGACCAACTGACGCGCTTCATTCTCCGTGGCTGTTTTCAATTGTTTCAGGAATCTGGCCATTTCAATTTGGCTAAGCCCTCTAGATGGGCTTGAATCGGTCTTCTTCAAGCCGTATAAATCAGATGCTGGCGCTTGGCTGTCCGTTTGCAGAATACGCTGCACCAGCTGAGCATCTGCTATTTTTGTGTCACTCGGACTATAAAGCTTCTTCGACTTAGCAGACATTCCATCTTCCGGCAAACGCACAATGATGTACCGAGTCAAACTGGTCAATGAAATACTCTCAACAACCATTTCAGACAAGCGTTTTTCAGCTTCCATGAGATTTCGCGGCTTTTCAGCCAACTCAGTAGAAATCATCACAAAACGCTTAATTTGGTAACGGTTAGCAGCTTCCGCAATGTTATTGGCAGCAAAGACAGCCCCATGTAGAGTGATAGATGGATCGTCTTCTGTTATATCTAGTTGCCGGTGCCCATCTGTATGGTAGATGATGTCTGGCTTGTAGCGCCCAATAATGGAATAGATCTTTTTTTTATCTTGAACATCCAGAACAATCGGTATGATTTCAATATTCCCTACCATCAACTTTCTTAGCTCATATTCAACTGAATAAATGGATTGCGGTCCATGTCCAAGCAGCAGAATGCATGAAGGCTGATATTGAATCAGCTGACGGGCAATTTGGGAGCCGACAAATCCCCCTGCTCCAGTAACCAAAACGCTTTTTCCAGTCAGATGTGAAGCTGTCGGCAAAGCTACCAGTTCCAGCTTTTCTTCAATACTTTCAAATCCATTCGAAACAAAGATACGAAATTGGCGAAAAACAACAAGGAAAGGGATCAGTGAACGATGAAGAATTTCAAGTGCACGGTGTTTGGACATCTCCATTTACGCTCGCCCTTTCTTTTCGGATCAACAGCTTAGTCGTTGTAATTATGGTAATAATAGTTTTCCTTGTTAAGCGGATAATTGTTCAGGACAACTCCGAGAATGAATGCTTTCGCTGTAGCCAAAGAGTCACGTGCTTTTTCAACGCTGACTTTCTCTGATTTCCCTGTATTCACTACCAAAACTGTGCCATCGCATTTATTCGCTAAAATCTTGGAGTCGGTTACTGATAGGATCGGCGGTGAATCAAAAAGGATATAATCGTACTGACCGCGCATTTCTTCCAGCAATTCCTCCAAAGCATCGGACTCCAGCAATTCCGCCGGGTTTGGCGGAATTTGTCCGCTCATCAGCAAATCCAAGTTTGGAACCCCACTCGCTTTTACCGAATGTTTCAACTGCCCTTTTCTCAGCAAGAGATTAGACAGGCCGGTGTTGTTCCCTAATTGGAACGTCCGGTACAAAGTCGGCCGCCGCATATCGGCATCGATCAACAAGACTCTTTTGCCGGTTTCGGCAAATACGATTGCCATATTTGCCGCTGTTGTCGATTTCCCTTCTTCTTTTGAAGCAGATGTGAACAAGATGACTTTCGAATCCAAACCAGGTGTCGAGAAATTGATATTGGTCCGAATCGTTCGGTATTGTTCAGCAGTAATCGATTGTGGATTAGTACGAGCCACCAATTTTCGCGGCATTAACCTTTTTGTCTTGTTCATTGCCCGCATGTATATCCTTCTCCAATCTCTCTGTTAGATTTAATGGTTTTTCCATTTTCAAATTGCTGTCTACAGGACTGACAATCCCCAAAACTTGAAGCCCCTGGATTTCTTCAATATCTTCTTCTGTTCGGACCGTTGTATTCAATTGATCCAGGATCAGCGTGATGGCCATACCGAAAACCAGTCCGGCCACCGCTCCGATTGCCATGTTAAAAACAGGGTCCGGGCGAATCGGTTTTGGGTTTGCAGCAGTTTCTGCTGCAGCAAGAACACTGACGTTGTCCACATTCATCATCGTTTGGATTTCCTTTTGGAAGACCTGTGCTGTTGTATTCGCAATCAACACAGCCTGTTCCATCGAAGAATCTTCCACTGATAAGGTAACGACTTGTGAGCTTTCGATGTTATTGACCGTAATGCGTTCCGTTAAGGAGGAAATCGTATCTTTCAACTGTAACTCCTCGATGACATTGGCTAGAATCGCCGGGCTTTTGATAATGACATTATAGGTTCCGATCAATTGAAGATTGGTGTCGATATCCAGACTATCGAAATCCTGGCTGCTTGCTGTGTTTTGGTTGATTAAAATCTGCGTTGTCGCCTGATAGACCGGTTTCATCACGGTATAACTGGCAACCGCACTAATAACAATAAAAGCCAGTGTCACTAGGATGATCAACATTTTTCTTTTTGCCATTGCTTTCAGGAATTTATTCAAATTGAATGTGCTTTCCATAATCAAATCCTCCTAAGGTTTATCCTTTGTTATTTTCATCGTAAAACTCGAAGGTTAAAAACAAGTTAAGTAATCTAAAAATTCTAATAAAAGAGAAAACTTTAAAAAATAAAGGCATTAAGAACCAATTCAGATAATAAATAACCAGTAAAATAATAAATAAGGGAATAAACCAGGTTATTAATCACAGGGCACTATTTTAAATAAGGCTTAAAAGACTATAAAATAACTTAAAAGCCATTGTACTGTTGCAGCCAACCAATTAACGCTCTTTGCCCCTGCCACTTAAACGGCAAAATAAAAAGCATTCAGCCAGTAACAGCCGAATGCTTTTCATTCCCATATGAATTTGTAGCCGAACCCTCTAACCGTCTGGATATAAACCGGGTTAGCAGGATCTTTCTCAATCTTTCTCCTCAAGTTGCTGATATGGACTTTGACTGTCTGCACATCACCTTCTGAATAATAGCCCCATACCTGGTCATATAACTGCTCTGCCGTCCATACACGGTTTGGCGTTTGGGCCAGTAACAGCAGCAATTGAAATTCTTTATGGTAGAGCTTTACCTGAGCCCCTTCTATATACAATTCGCGCGCATCTACATGAATATGCAGATCTTTATATTTCAGGATTGTCAGCCCGTCTTCCTCATCGTTCTTCCAGCCGTTTCTTCGCAGAATGGCACGTATACGGGCTTCCAGTTCGTTGAAATCAAACGGCTTGGTGATGTAATCGTCGCCGCCCGCTTCCAACCCCTGAATTTTATAGACCAGCTCTTTACGATAGCTGACGAACAAAATCGGCAAAGTCGTTTTCAAGCGGATTTTCTCACATACTTCCAAACCATTCATGCCCGGCATTTCCACGTCCAGCAAAATCAGGTCCGGCCTCTCGCTTTCCAGCATATCCAAAGCCTGTAGACCATTTTCAGCCTGAATGACGCCATACCCTTTCTTCAGCAAGAACAATCGCATCAATTCGCGTATTCCTTCATCATCCTCGACAATCAACACTGTAGCAGCAGTCATCTGTTTCCCTCCTGTTCGTTAATGCAGAACCAGCGGCAATACAATAATCAGAACACTCCCTTTGCCTTCTTTGCTGTCCGCCCATATCTGCCCTTTATGGGCCAAAATGATTTCTTTAGCAATTGCGAGCCCAAGCCCGCTCCCCTTGTAGCTCGTAGAACTATCAATTTTGTAAAACCGGTCAAATATATGCGGCAATGCCTCTTTCTTGATGCCCCGCCCGTTATCAGAAATCCGAATGACCAGTTCTCCATCAAAATCCTCTTCAGCCAATAAAGCATGATCATTGTTTTGGGCAAGCAGCTCCAGAGACAGCTCAATCCGCCCTTCTTCTGAAGACGTATGCTTAACGGCATTCCAGAGAATATTGGAAATGACCTGATCAATCCGGTCCAAGTCGATCGCAAGATAAGCTTGATTGATTCCATCCGGATTTTCTGTGCCGTGGAATTTGAATTCCCGCCCGCTTTGAATGACATCAGATGCCAACGAATCGACGAGCCGCTCTGTCCATGGCTGCAGTTCATGTTGCTCGAATCGCAAGGTCATATTGCCAGACTTGTATTTCGTCAGTTCTACAAGATCTTCTGTCAGGCGTTCCAAAAGCAATAGTTTTTTATGGATCATATCCAAATAGCGCGGATTGTTTTCTTCAATCAAACTTTCCTTAACCGCTTGGATATAGCTATGGATCAGTGTAATGGGTGTACCCAGTTCATGTGAAATTGCAGACAGCATTTCGTTTCTGGATTTCTCAATTTCCTGGATTTCATCATTGACTGTCAGCAAATTTTTATTGGTGACTTCCAATGCCATTGTCCTTTCCTGGACATTGCGTTCCAGAAAATGATTTAAGTTGGCCATTTCCTGTGTCAGCCTGCGCATATTCGCCAATGTCTCAACACGCAGCATAAACTCTTCTTTGTCACAAGGCTTCACCAGAAAATCGTTGGCACCCGCTTTGAAAGCATCCTTTTTCTCACCTAGTCCAACTTCATCCGATAACATCAAAATCGGCAACTCCGTCAATGTAAAGTCGCTGCGGATCTGTCGGCATAACTCGTCACTTGTTACATCATCCAAATTGCCATCCATTACAATCAGATCGACTGCACTTTCTGCCAATATGCGCAAAGCAGCTTGGCCATCTTCTGCGCCAATTCCTCGGTAACCACCTGAACCCAATTGCTGCAAAAGTGCCAACCGATTGGTCTCTTTTGAATCAATAACAAGAATGTTTAACGTCTGTTTTGTTTCTTGCTGTTTCAACATGGAAGCCGCCAATTTGGAAACAGAAAGCTCCCTAATACCTGCTTCAACTTGCCCCGTTTCAGAATCTCGCTCCTTTTTGGAAAGATCCTCAACACTATTGACCAAATGTGCCATATTTTCTCCACTTGCCACCCATTCATTCAATTGACTCGCCGTTTCAAAAGACTTTGTCCCTTCCGTTTTTTCTTGAAGGGATCGCGCAATTCCATCCCTGTCCTCAAGAGGTATTTTCAGGCCTGCCGATGTATATGCCAGCAGCTCATCTTTTTGCTTATTAGCATGTTTCAGCATTTCCGCTTCTGACTGTTGCCGATCATTTTTCTGGCGCTCCAGTTCCCCTAATTTTTTAAAACCAATATGTTCTTTCTCGAGCAATGCCTTTGCTGCATATAAGAGACCCATTCCACTAAAGAAATAAATTGCATAATGGAGGATATTCAAATAAGGAATAATCGCAGCGGCAGTTAAAAAGGCCGTTGAAACAGCCACTGCCAAAAAAGATTGAGCAATCGCATACAGGCCGGCATATCGTTCCCCTTCGTTCCAAGCATAAAAAGCGATTGAAAAAGAAACACCGGCAGACAGAAGAGCCACTACATACAGCAGCAATGCAGCGATGGGATAGAAAAAGAAAGAAAGCACTATTGAAGACAAGGGTAAAACTATCATTGCTTTAATAATAGTGAAATAGCGAGAGGCTTTGAGTCTTTCTGCAAACAGTTCAAGCGTAACAACCAATAACAGAATACTGGCTGCTCCAATCAATACGGCGACAGTTTGTCTGTTCCACCATTCCAAGTTTGACCATATGTAGGCAAAACTGAAATTGGACCAGGTTGAGGACGCTAAAATAAATGAAATAGACAACAACAGGAGATACAGAAAGTTTTTTTGTCTATATTTGAGAAACCACTGGATACAGCACCAAAAAAAGATGAGGCTTACTCCGCTGAATAGCCCGATCCATGCAGTGATTTGTCGGGAATGCTCTTCAAATGCACCGTGTTCCCAAATCGTCAATGGCATGTACTTAGCACCTTTTGACTCCACACGCAAAAAGTATGTACTTGCTTCCGCCTCCGACAAATTCAAGTCAAAAATTAAATGATGATGAGGATGTGTTTCCGTCGATCTTGAAATGCCTTTCTCAATTTTTTCACTAGTGTATTCACCCGTCGGAACCGGCGAGTAAAGAATGGCTTCATCAATAGATGGATTTGCCAATTCCAGCAACCAGTCCCGATCCTCTGACTGGCTTTTCACCGTAAAGCTCAACCAATACACATCCTTTGCCAACCCGCCATTCGGCACTTCTTCTTCATTTGAAATAAACTTCCAACTGTAAGGGGGCACCACTAGATCATCAATCCGCAAATCGCCTTCCAAGTCTTTTAAAATCCGAAGTTCATCCGTCAATAAAAGTTCATCCACATCAGAATTCAAATGGATTGTTTCTGTTTCACCGTCAACTGCGATTGTATATTGACTGCTGTAAAAAAAGAAAGAGATTCCCAATATGCAGATCAGGCTGATGACCATAAAAATTTTCATTAAGGACTCTTTCATCTTTTTCACCTCAGTTATTCAGTAAAGAGAAACTTCACTCAGTGGGAGTTTTCCACCACTGAGTGTTAGTTGATCCAATCGGGCTTTTACGGCCAGTGGACCTTTCGCAAAGCGGAAGTCTTACTGACCGTTAATGCGGGGTAAAGAGAAACTTCACTCAGTGGGAGTTTTCCCCCACTGAGTGCTAGTTGATCCAATCGGGCTTTTACGGCCAGTGGACCTTTCGCAAAGCGGAAGTCTTACTGACCGTTAATGCGGGGTAAAGAGAAACTTCGCTCAGTGGGAGTTTTCCACCACTGAGTGTTAGTTGATCCAATCGGGCTTTTACGGCCAGTGGACATAGAAGAGAGATAAATCAATAAATTTCTTGACCATTGCCGACTCTAGCAAATCTATAGTTAATTATGCACGTTTGTATCATCTCTTAAGGTAAATTTAATTAGTACAGAAACCAATTTATGGATTTTTAGTAGGATGTATGATTTAACAGAATCATAACATTTTCCTTAGAAAAAGAAAACTCATTTTAATTCCGAAAATTCAAACATTGTCTATCACCTACTAATTTTACCAATAATTTTACTTAATTTAACCCTTTATTATTTCATCATAAAAAAACATGAGCAAAGGCTGCTCATGTCGGGCTTACTTGAAATGAATTTTTTTCCTGATTTTTAGCTTTATACATGGCCATATCCGCCCGTTTCATCATGGCTGAAATTGTTATTTTTTCATCCAATGAAAAGGCGATTCCCATACTGATGGAAACCTGTAAGGATAAATCCTTCACATTAAAAGGTTTTTCCATTGTTTGATAAATGCTGGCAGCCACATTAGCCACTTGTTCCTGTCCTTCTGCATTTGCTACTAAAATCACAAACTCATCCCCACCCAGACGGGCAGCCATGTTCGCTCCATGGATGCAGGTGCTCAACCGATAACCAAATTCCTGGATAACCGCATCACCAATTTCATGGCCCCATTGATCGTTGATTTCTTTAAAATCATCAATGTCCAGGATCATCACTGCTAAACTTTTTTGCGTTTTATCATGGATCTCCATTTGCTCTGCTGCATATTCCTGAAAATAACGGCGATTGGGCAGTTCAGTCAAAGAATCGAAATAAGCAAAATGCATTAGCTGATTCTCATATTCTTTTTGCAGGGAGATATCCCGCGCAACCATCACCATGTGCTTGAACCGCTTTTTCTCATCATATACAGGAGTACCGTTTAGTTCCGACCACACCCATCCTCTGTCTTTATGCAAAAGGCGAAGCTGCAACAGATAAGTGGTACCGCTCTTTGCGGCTTCATCAAAGGCCAGTGTTATGGCCGGCACATCTTCGGGATGGACATTAAAAAATGGCTTTTGGCCGATAATGTGGCTTGCCTTATAGCCATATATGCTTTCAATAGAAGGAGACAAATATAGATAAGCTTTTTGATGATCCATCAATACAATGACATCATGAACGTTTTCCGCAATGATCTGAAAGTTCTTTTCGCCAGCTTCATAAAGGCTTGCCACTTTATCCAATTCTGTCATATCTTTGACAACCATATAAAAGCCAGTAATTTTACCTTTCGGACTAATTGGAATAAATTTAATCAAACAACCCATAATTTCCGCAGATTTCGAAGTGAAGTTCAGGCGCATGTCTTTAAATTCACCCTCGACAGCAGCCAGAAAATGCTGTTGTGCAAGTAGTCGGTCTTCTGAAAAAACAAAATCAACAAAGTTTCTTCCAACTATCTCCTTCATCAAGTAGCCGCTTAACTGTCGGGCTGTCGGATTACCACCGGTAATATCGCCTTTTAAATCCACTGTAAAAATTGCACCTGCATTGCTTTCGTATAAAGCCCTGTACCGGGCACTATTTTCTTCCAAGCGTTCACGTATTCCATTGTTTTTCAATTCAGTTGCTTTTTCATCTGTTACATCTTTTACTAAACTTACAACTTGAATACATTTTCCTGTCTCATCGAAAAGCGGAGTCAGGTGGGTTTTTGAATAAAATAGTTGCTTCCCAGCAGAATAGAAAGAATCTTCATAGACGACACATTGTCTGCTTTGGACTGCTTCCCTATACTTTTCCTGTAAAAAACTCGCCAGCTTTGAAGAATGAACTTCATGAAACGTCCTGCCAATCGAAAGAGAAGTCAAAGAGGTTTTTTCCATCACTGCCGTATTAAAAAATTCGTAAATGAAAGAATCCTCCTCAACAACTTTTATGACAAACACCATTTCTTTAATGCCTTCCATCAATACCTGTGCAAAAGACAATGAAGCTGTTTCGCTCATTATGTCCATCCTCCTGATCCTCTTTAAGCTCTCCAACTATAGTAAAAACTCTTTTAACAGTGTAGCAGAAAATACTTCCATTTAAAACTTTAGAACTAATTTCTTTCTTAAAAAATAGGTCATTCTGCGTTATAAATTTTGTAGATGATGAATGTCCATTTCAGTTTCTACCCATTCCATCTTCTTGATAGAATAATTTTAAATACCGGTACCTCTTTCTGTTAACGTGCCCATTCATTGTATATAATGAGAGAAACTTTACACAACAGTCACTGGCCATTGAGTAAAGTTGTTCCAATCGGACTTTTAAGGCTGGTGCACTTTCCGGGCAGCGGAAGCTTTACTGGCGGATAAAAATAACAAAGGGGATAAGTTATGTGTCTGATCAACCTACAGTTTCGGAACCACCCTAAATACAAACTGATTGTTGCTGCAAATCGAGACGAGTTTTACGGCCGTCCCGCTGCATCTGCCCGTTTCTGGGATGACGAGCCCCATATTTTAGCTGGCCGCGACTTGACTGGAATGGGCACATGGCTGGGCGTTACCAAACATGGACGTTTTGCAGCTTTGACAAACTTTCGGGATCCAACCAATCTCGAAGCAGGCGCCATATCGAGAGGCGCAGTAGTCAAAAACTTTTTAGCCAGTACAGATTCTCCTAAAGATTATGTAACGTCCATCGATCCAAAACAATACGCTGGGTTCAATATTATTTTGGGCGATTCTGACCGCTTGCTTTATTACAACAATATTCAGCATGAGTCCTACGAAATTCCTCCTGGAACTCATGGACTCAGCAACCATTTTCTTAATACGCCTTGGCCAAAAGTGACAAAAGGAAAGGAAAAGCTGTCTTCCTATATGGCACAATCCAAAGAAGCGGATTTGGAAGAGCTTTTCGCCATTCTATCTGACACGGAACATGCACCCGATACGCATCTTCCAGACACTGGCGTTGGTTTGGATTTGGAACGTATGCTGTCTCCTATGTTCATTCAGACACCTGATTACGGAACACGCGCTGCAACCGTAGTCCTGTTTTCGCATGACGGCACGCTTACCTTTGCAGAACGAAATTACGAAAAAGGCAAATTTAAGGAAGACAGTTTTTTTGAATTCAAGATTGAGCAGAAAACCCAGTAACAGATTTCGGTTGAAATACGCAGAAACCCGGCAACCTTATTTTTGAAAGGATGCCGGGTTTCTTTTTTTACTTTTCTGGTTCGTGAATTTGTTCAGCAGTTTCTATTCGGCTTTACGTTATACGCATTTCTGAATCATCTACTGATCGGTTTTGATAAGAATTAGCAACTCCCATTGGTTGAAATTCTTTATTGCGCTCCGTACAATGGCAATCCGTTTTCTTTCACTTGAATTCGCCATACTTCATTTTTGGAGGATTCAGTGACATACAGATAACCGTCCTGGAATGTCAGGTTCGTTGTGAAGGTTCCTGCACTTTCCGGAAGACGAATTGTGCCATAACTAAATCCGCTTGCATCTTGAACGACAATTTCACCAGCCTGGAAATGTGCGATATACAAATTTCCTTTGTCATCAACCGCTAAACCATCGGGACCGATTCCTCCTTCGTACTGTCCGAAAACAAACGGAGTTTCAGGTGATGGTGGTGCATTTTTGGCTGGAATAGCAAGTACTCTATTTTTAGCGAATTCTGATATGTAGACACGCAATCCATCCGCTGAAATTGCGACACCATTCGGATAGGCGATTTTTTCAGCGAATAATTCAGGTTCTGTACTGTCTGCAGGAACATAAAAGACGCGTCCGACTGGATGGGTGGCACTTGAGCCCATGGGTTCCGTAAAATACAAGCCGCCATCTTGATCAAATACCAAGTCATTCAAGCCGTTTAACGGTTCTCCTTGATATGTGCTGATGACCACTTTACTGTCCCCTGTTTCCGGATCGTATGCGTAGATCACTCCACTGATATCGGTAATGAACAGGCGGCCGTCTTTATGGAACTTCGCTCCTACCGGACCTGGATATTCCTTAACGAATTCGACTTCTCCATCTTCCACTGCCAAAAGTTCTCCTGACATGGGGCTGACCATCCAAATCTTGCCTTCACGGTCAAAGTTGATGCCTTCCATAAACCCGCCATCTCCTGTAACCACCTTTTCCCATTTGGCTTTAGATGGAATAATCTCAGAAATGTCATGCCGTTCCCCTTTTGCTGCAGACTTCTTGTCGTTGGCTGCTTTTGTGCCTGCAAAACCGGCTGCTACCAGGAAAACCACAAGTAATGCCATAATTGCCCATCCTCTTTTTTTCATGTGCTGAATACCTCCTCATTTTACTGAACTCATTGTTTTCGGATTTTTAATTGACCGCCACCGGAATATGAAACTGCTTCAACAAAATATACAAGCGGCAATGAGTAAACACAACAAGGATAACTGGTAGAGTACAGGAATAAATCAGTAGGAATTTATCTATTTTAACAAGAATATTTTTGTTAAACTGGTAGGTTATCAATAATTGCAAAGATAAAAGACAGATAGCTGGCTTTTAGAAAGCTATCTGCCTCATGCATCGTGTATTATCTTTAGAAGCTGCGATCAATCTTCGTTAAACACTCATGCTGTCAACCAATCGCTTGTATTCGGGATACCAATGCTCCCACTCCAACGTCCGTTCAATACTTTCTTTATTAAGCAGTGCCTCAAGAACATCCAAACAAACATGCCAGCCAGCCAAATCCCTTGGTGTATGGTCTGTTAAAGCTGGAATGCTCTCCAGCATACGCAGGTGGGTTTCTCCATCTTCGGGAGTAAGCTCAAACCGGACATGGTCTTCGCCCCACTCAAAACCCAATTGGCTTTCCGTCTCAAAATCCGTAATCGACATTTTTTCAAAATGACCGTTTCCCATATCAAACGAGAGGTGTCCCCCTTTTCCTGGCTCTTCTATCTGCAATCCGGCGAACCATTGATGAATCTTGTCATTATCCGTCAGCATCTGCCAAACTTTTTCGATGTCATGCGACAGCTTCCGGTCAAATGTGGCAAGGTAACCTTTTTCAGTGCGGGTGATTTCTGCAGTCATTTCAATTCCTCCTATTGAATCATTTCTATTAATATACCCGAAAGGAAGGAATGCAATCGGTGCTGGAAGGGTATAGAAAAGCAAGGAGTTGAATTTAGATGAGATTAGGTTATGCCTGTATGAACACTGAATTGAAAACCATCTTCAGAACTTTGCGTGTCGCAACTGCGCAAGCGGAAGGGACAGGAAAAATAAAAGAATTGACCATGAAAAATCTGGAGACTACCTTAGAAATCCTCCGGTGGAATCTGGAGCACAATATTTTCTTTTACCGGGCTTCCAGTTCAATCGTTCCACTCTCTACCCATCCGATAAACGATTGGATTTGGTGGGAAGATTCGGATGTTCTGGCGATCACAGATGAAATCCGTACAATTGTAGAAGAAAATACCATGAGGGTATCGGTTCATCCCGGACAATACACGGTTCTCAATTCGCCGAAGCCCGAAGTGGTCCGGAAATCAATTGAGGATCTCGAATACCACGATAAACTGATTCAATTGCTTGGGGGCTCCGACATCATTCTCCATACCGGAGGAGCTTATGGAGACAAAGAAGCGGCAAAACAACGATTCGCGGAAGCCTATTTGGCGTTGTCTCCAAGCATCCGCCAGCGTTTGCGTCTAGAAAACGACGATAAAACTTTTACAGTGAGAGATGTCCTGGATGTCAATAAGATATGCGGAGTACCGATTTGCTTTGATATTCATCACCATAACTGCAATAATGACGGGAATCCCGTCGACTATGCTGAAATCCTTGAGACCTGGAAAGGTTACGGTACGCCTAAAATCCATATCAGCACAGGAAAAGAAGGATTCACGGATCTCCGCCATCATGATCTCGTTTCCGAAACGGACTTTAATGAATTACTGGCCTTGCTCCGCGGAACCGATGCGGACATCATGTTCGAAGCCAAACTGAAAGAACAATCCGTCCTGCCTTTTGTCCGGCAGCTAATGAATAAATAAATAAAAAAGGCTGTCCCAAAAGTCATTTTTCATGACAAAAGGACAGCTTTTTTTGAACGATTCCATGTGTTTCATTCGATTCACTGTCTTCCAAAGCATGTCCCGAAAAGAGACCTGTGCCGATAACGCAGCCATGGAAAACCTCTTTGGCCTCCTGAAGCAGGAGATGTATTATGGAGAAGCATTGGCATCATACGAAGAATTAAAACAGCGGATCGAACAATACATAACCTATTACAACAACGAACGTATTAAACAAAAATTGGGTGGCATGAGCCCGGTGCAATACCGGGCATATGCCACCCGATTAGCTGCATAAATAAAACTCTAACTTTAAGGGTTACTACCTAAAACTTACTTTCTAGACAGCTCCTTTTTATTTGCTCACCGATGCTATATTCGGAAATTCCAGCGTGAATTCAGTGCCTTTTCCTTTTTCGGAATCCACCAGAACTTCTCCATTCATTTGGCTGATTATGCTGTAGGTAACCATCATTCCAAGTCCTGTTCCTTTGATTTTATTCGAAAAATAAGGTTCTCCTAAGCGTTTCACTTCTTCTTTTGTCATACCGACGCCCTCGTCGGCCACTTCGATCCACACTTTGGCAGGAGACGATTTGACGGATACGGCCAACGTTCCTCCTTCAGGCATCGCCTCAATGCCGTTTCGGATGATATTGACCAAGGCCTGCTGGAATTTCTGCCGATCGACCAGAATCCTTGCATGTTCGTCCATCTCTATCATCTGCATGACGACATCTTTTCCATTAGCATAAGGCGCCATGATTTTCAGTACATGATGGACTTCTGGAGAAACCGTAATCGGCTCTAGTTGTCCGTAGGTCGGTTTCGCATAGACCAAATAATCATCGATCAGATCTTCTGCCGTAATGATTTCTTCTAATATGGTCTGATGAAACTCCAGTTGTTTTTCACGGCTGTATTCATATTCATGCATCAACTGGATAAAGCCTTTGATGCTCTGCAAAGGGTTTCGCAATTCATGGGAAACGGCCGCGGCAAAATGGCTGACTGTCTCCATTTTTTCATGCTTCAGCATAGCATTGTACATGTATTCCTGACGTTGCATATGCTCAATCAATAAAGCCGTCAAGACAATGATGGTGCCTTGATTCAGCATCAGCATCATCCAAATCCCAATAATGTCATGCAGTGGGTCCCCAAAAAAGAACGCGCCCGCAAACATATTGAACAAAAGCGAAGCAATTGAAATGCAGAACACTAATGCAATTTTGCCGAGGCGATTTATCCGCATATACAGAGGACGCAGAAACGGCACTCCAGCCGCAATAACGAATTGATTCAGGATGGCAATGTACATCCCATCTCCACCAATGATTATCCGGCCAATTGAAGAAACCAGAAACAAGATGCCTGAAACTACAGGCCCTCCATACAAGGCCCCTACAATCATAGGTACTTGCCTTAGATCAAAAATGTATTGGTCTGTCAGAAACTGATAAGGGAACATCATGCATAATATAATGGAAATCGAGAAAAGAATGGTCATGGTCACGCGGTGGCTGACGAAAAAGTTTCGCTGGCCTGCTGTAGCGAACATCTGATAGACGACAATCGGAAAGATGATGAAAAAGATGTTATTGATCATGCCCGTCATCATTTCTTCCATGTATGTCATCTCCTTTTCTTTTTTGCTGCGTCCTTCATTATACAATTCGCTGTTCCTCCCTACCACCCCTTTCTGCATGAATCCGGAAGCCAGCAGATGTCTTCTATTGTTTGAACGGATGTTGCGTTGTAACCTTCAGTTTTTTCAATAGCCGCTCGCGCCTCTTTTTCATTCCGGCCAACGAAATCTTTTCAAGTTCGGCCAATTCCGGAAGACTGAACCCTTTTACGAAAAGAGCATCGAGGAGCCACTTTTCATGTGCAGTCAATTGGTTTACTTCCAGCCATTCCGGTAATTCCTCTATCACTGTTTCTTCTGCTTTTTCTCTAACTCCGTTGTCTGTACAGCTTCCGCGTTCGTTTCTTTTGGTCTCCCGTTTCAGTTCATCCAGCATCGCTCCTTGAATGCTGCGATAAGCAAAAGGAGTGAAGTTTCCTTTTGAATCTTCGAAACGCTGCCATGCTTGCCATAAGGCGATATTGCCGATTTGGCGAAAAGTGTCGTAATCGCGGTAAATATGGAGCTTTCGGATCAAAGCAGAAATCATTGGAGCATATTGTACCGCTACTTCTTCAAAATCTTTCATCGTCTTTTCCTTCTGAACGTTCGTTGATTCCCGGGTGAATCCAGAATAGTTCAGATTGTAAGAAGCAGCCAATCGCTGTTTCCTATCTTTTTGCGTTCAAAAATACTGTTTGTCTTGAGGAAACAAATAGTTTGTTCACAACCATTATCAAAAGAGTTTTTATTTTCAAAAAATAGATTGCCTGATAAAGTAGCGAATGGTAGAATTTTCATGTGTTGAGAAAGGGGAGCTTGTGCCAGTGAAGAAGTATGATGAGAATTTAATTGATCGATCAGTGTTGTTTGTGGAAAGTTATTTCGAAACAGAAAGAAAGTCAAAAATCGTCACTAAAGACGGCGTTTTTTATTCCCGCGATTCTGTTTTGACCTTGATTGATCAGGCCTGTATGATGTTTGCTTCTACATACGAAGGCCGCGTAAAAGCCACGCGGCATAATCTTAAACAGCATAAAAAAACAACACTTCTCATCTCAGAAGATGGTTTGGCCGCCTATCCCACAAAGTCTCCGGATCACCCTGACTGCGTTTGGATTTTCAACCACCATTACCGCCTTGAAATCATAGCCCCAACCAGAACCCGCATCATTTTCGATGAATTCAATGTTTCAACAGAAGTCAATGTCTCCATCGGCATCCTGCAAAAACAGCGCAGCCGTTTGTACGAGATGATCTACTATTATTCAAACGTCCGTGAAAGAAACAAGCGCTGAAAGAAACAAGACACCTCTCTCTGCATTGGGATATGCCAATGCAGAGAGAGGTGTCTTGTTTCTAGAAAACATTATCACTTTCAATCAGATCCGCCGCCGCAGCTGCTTCCGCAGGAATGGCCGCTGTCGGAGCCGCCAGAATCAGTTGATTCAGCAGCACACCAAGGATCTCTTGAGTTTTTAGGGCTGTCCAAAAGATTGCTGAGAAAACCTGGATTTTCCGCATCGGAATCCAGCTTGATTTTTCTTTGTGTTTTTGCTATTCCCAGAGATTCAGCATACGTTGTGCCATCACTGTTCGCCGCCCAAAATACGTAAGGAAGCGTCAGCTCATTTGCAGTTCCCGGTGTGGGATAGGAGTTTGCAGAGATGCGAGTCTGCTTTTGGAGAAACTGCTCGAATTTCCCTTTGTTGCCTGCAGCCTGGATATCCTCCTTTATGCTCCGAACCATTCCTTGAACCAGTCGCCGAGTTTCAGGCCTGGCAAAAAAGTACCGGCCTTCGAGTTGATCGATGTCTGTGTCTCTCCATTCAGCCATAAACTCTTCGCTTGGCATATTTGCATAAAATGGAGTGCCCCATGATTTGACCGAAGAAGGTTTCTCAAGGAATAGTTTTTTGTACATCATATCGAACAAGAACTTATCATCGGCTCCATCTACACCATCCACATTTGGGGCATGATGAATAAATTGTCCAGCAAAATTTTCTGTGAAATGCTTATATTGATTGGTGAACATCAATTGCTGATGCCACACTTCGTCTACGGCTTTTGAGAACATCGGCACTTTTTTCAGAATAGACGCCATAAGAAGAAAACGTTTCTGCTCAAACATCAATTCCAGGATAGTTTCCTGGCTATACTTTGTCTCCTTAACCATTCGATTGTAGATATTCACTTGATAATCCAGTGGATAGGCATCTTCCAACTGTTGCGCATGATTTCGAGCAGCAGAATCCGTCTCTTTTACAAAATCCAATTCTAAGGTCTGTTGTTTTTTGACAAATTCATCCTTCGTCAGCAAAAACAATTCCCGATTTCTATTTTTCGCGTTAACCTTTTTTCGTGT
Organism: Planococcus beijingensis; assembly: GCF_016820615.1. Taxonomy (NCBI): domain Bacteria; kingdom Bacillati; phylum Bacillota; class Bacilli; order Caryophanales; family Caryophanaceae; genus Planococcus; species Planococcus beijingensis. Next base: position 554,480 of record NZ_JADHDZ010000001.1, on the reverse strand, counting down.
TTCCGAATAACTTGCGACAGCTACAATTCCAACGATTGCTGCAATAATTCCAAAGGATACAAACATCTTATCTCTCCTTTTTTAAATGAACCTTCTTTTTCTATCTTACTCCAAAAAAAGGCTGTTTTACATACATTGGAAAAATGCTTTTACTGCATATTTGCAATGAGCTAATTTTACTCTATCGAAAAAAGCACTTCTCATTATTCCGGCTAAAAATGCCAATCTAAAGAGAAGTACTTTTCATTTCGCCTATGCAGCGTCGTCGCGCATGAGCAGAAATGCGATTTCAATTGCCCATTTGTTCAAGTCGGGTTCCGTTTCGGGATCGGTTACGTAAAATTCGAAACGGCCGTTCCATATTTCATCTTCGCCTTCCCAACGTTTATCGATGTCCAACCCTTCATGTATTGCCCATTGTTCCAGGGCATCAAGTGATTTTTCCAACTCATCGGGATGCCCTTTATGCAAAGCCCTTAAATAGGAACCGCCCGGAATATAACTTGCCACTACACGTTCATCTACCGACACCATGCGCTTGACCGGCACTCCAACTTCCATCTTGTACTTGCCCTCAGAATCTCCCATACACCAATATCGAAAAAAGGGAGCTCCTGCCGGTTTGATGCCTCTCTTCTTCAGCCAGTCGAATAGTTCACCAACCAGGCCGTTGACTTCGTCCCATTCCGATAGCCCCGCCACAATAGGAATTCCGACATATGGCTGCTCTGCACGTTCTTCCACAAATGGTTCACTGATATACTTCTGCCTCATCCAACCCTCTCCTCTTTGAACGAATCGAGCCAATACCTGTATTATTCTCTATTCGTCCTGACAGTCCTCTAAATCAATACAGAAATTTCAAGATATCAGCGCTCAGAAAGCGTTAAACCTTCAGTCTATAAGTTGAACTAAAGAAACTGACTCTTCCCTAACGCTTCGGACGCTCTGGTTAGAGCGAAGACGATTGCTCCTGCGAAAGCTCGTCGCAAATGAGGTCCCAGGAATGCCTGGTCCCTCATTGGCTCCCGCAAGAACCAGGCAAAGAACACCTGTCTTCTTGCTTCGCCTAGCCCGCTGGCAGGCGGCACCGCGACGTCCTGTGGGCCCGAAAGCTTAGCTGTTTTGCAGAATATCGGCTACTACAAATCATTGGTTTAACTTATATAGTAATAAAATCGCTATTCACGCAGCTGACAGACAAGAAATTGTCACATCATTCAAAGCTCTTCAAATTGACATTAATAGGTGGAAACTATAATCTGAAACAGGTGACTGACCGGTCACTATATGTGACCGATTGGTTTAGGAGGGCTTGAATGGACAAAAGAATTGAAATCATGAAACAGGCTGTACACCTGTTTTCTTCAAAAGGCTTTCATCAAACTTCTGTACAGGAAGTGGCACAAGCCGCTGGAATTTCCAAAGGAGCTTTTTATAAACATTTCGATTCGAAGGAAAACATGTTCATCGAAATCCTAAAACAGCACCACGAAGAAATCTCGACGGAAATCGCCAATTACGAGCAAGTACCTGGTTCAGATTCCAAGGATGTCTTCAAGAAGAAACTGGCCATTGAAATTGAACGCACTCTCTCCAATCAGGAATTTTTCATGATGGTGTTCAAGGACATGCCGCTCAGCGACAGCGACAAGCTGAGTGCCTTATTCGGGGAATTGCGGCAGTCGACCATCACATTGCATAAAACCATTTTGTTGGATGCATACGGCATGGAGATCGAGCCGTTCCTTCCCGATTTGGTCACGGTGCTTGAAGGTCTGATGCAGCAATACATCATCACCTTGTTGATGGACAAGAAACAAGTGCAAATCTCCAAACTCGCCAATTTCATCACAGCCGCCATCGATGCCGTTGTAAAAAATTTAGCGTCGATGGAACCTGTATTGGCTGAAGCACATTCCCCTGCAGAAACAATCGAGCAACTCCTGATGCAAATCTCTGAGAAGATTAAGGCATCTGAAACGAATCCCGATAAGTTGCTGGCTTCACTGGGTTTGCTGAAAGAACAAATCGGCCAAACAGAACCACAGGATTTTTTGATTGAAGCCCTGCTGCTTTATTTGAAACAGCATCCTTCCATTAAGAATGAAGTCATCTATCTGGAATATTTCATTTAACGAATAGGAGCTAAAAACTTGAAAAAAATCATTGATTTTTCCTTAAACAACAAATTTGCGATATGGATTTTGACCATTATGGTTGTCGTTGCCGGCCTTTATGCAGGCTTGACGATGAAGCAAGAATCCATTCCGAGTATTACACTGCCCGCAGTTACTGTAGTCACTACATACCCGGGTGCTGCGCCTGACGAAATTATGGAAGAAGTTACGATTCCAATGGAACAGCGGATTCAAAATATGAATGGCGTCGAACTGATGACATCCACATCATTAGCCAACGCTTCCACTATCCAAGTCCAGTACGACTTTGATGTCGATATGGACGAGGCCACCCGCGAATTGGAAGATGCCTTGTCGCAAGTTTCAATTCCCGAAGCAGCCAATGAACCAGAGGTTTCCCGTCTTAGCTTGGATGCCTTCCCGATTCTGACATTGAGCATCAGCAACTCTGGAAGCTCACTGGAAGAACTGACAGCAAACGTTGAAGACAATGTCCTGCCTGCCCTTGAAGGCGTAGACGGTTTATCCGATGCACAAGTATCGGGTCAGCGTGTCCAGAAAGTCACGATGGCTTTTGACCAGGAAGCTCTGGCACAATACGGCTTGACTGAAGAAACGATCCAGCAATTGATCCAAGGTTCAAAACTGACTTTCCCATTAGGATTGACGGACTTTGACGGAGAACTTAAAAACTTGGTCATCGATGGCGATATTACAACTGTCGACGACTTGAAAAACCTGCAGATCCCAGCTATCCCTCAAGCGGCAGCTGCTGCTCCGACAGCTCCTGATGCTGCTGCCGGCGCACAAACACCAACTGGCCCTGATGCCGCTGCTGGCGCACAAGCCCCGGCTGCTCCTGGTGCCGCTGCTGGCGCACAGGATCCTGCCGCTCAAGCTCCAGCTGCTCCAACTACAATTCCGACAGTCGCTTTAAGCGAATTGGCTGATATTGAAGTGGTGAGTGAAGCGGAATCGATTTCCCGTACGAACGGTGAAGAATCGATTGGTATTTCAATCATCAAATCACCAGATGCCAACACGGTTGAAGTGGTTAATGCTGTCAAAGACATCGTTGCAGATGCTGAAGAAGAATATGGCTTAACGATCTCTTCAACATTCGACCAAGGCGAACCAATCGAGAAATCGGTCGAAACGATGCTCAGCAAAGCGTTATTCGGTATTTTATTTGCCGTCGTCATCATTTTGCTGTTCCTTCGCAGCTTCAAGACAACATTGATTTCAATCATCTCGATCCCGTTGTCCTTATTGATGGCCATTTTCTTATTGAATCAATTGGATATTACCTTGAACATCATGACACTCGGCGCATTGACTGTAGCTATCGGCCGCGTCATCGATGACTCGATCGTCGTTATCGAAAACATCTACCGCCGTATGGCCTTGCCTGGTGAGAAATTGCGCGGCAAAGAATTGATTCGTGAAGCAACAAGCGAAATGTTCCTGCCGATTTTCTCATCAACCGTTGTCACTATCGCGGTATTCCTCCCGCTTGCCCTTGTCAGCGGACAGATCGGCGAATTGTTCTTGCCATTTGCCCTCGCAGTGGTCTTTGCCTTATCAGCTTCTTTACTAGTTGCTGTAACCATCGTTCCGATGATGGCGCATTTGATGTACCGCAAGCAATTGCAGAATCTGGATACTCCTAAATCCAATAAAAAAGAACACAAGCCAGGAAAAATGGCAGCCAGCTACAAACGCATTTTGGAATGGTCATTGAACCACAAAATCATCACATTCGGAGGAGCTACCGTAGTCCTTGTCGCAAGTCTATTCCTGATTCCGGTAATCGGCGTCAGTTTCCTTCCTGAAGAAGAACAAAAAATGGTCATGGCTACTTACAGCCCGGAACCTGGCCAGACACGTGAAGACGTGGAAGCCGTTGCACTTGATGCAGAAGCTTCCATTGATGGACGTGAAGGCGTCACTTCATACCAATACTCGCTTGGCGGCGGAAATCCGTTGTCAGCTATGGGCGGAGGCGGAGATAATTCCGCATTGTTTTATATTGAATATGATGATAACTTTGCCGAGTTCGGTGATGAAAGCAAGAAATTGATCGAAGAATTGAATGGATCTACTGAATCCGGTGAATGGGCAAGCCTTGACTTTGCTGCAATGGGAGCAAGCGGTCTGGAAATGTTCGTTTACGGTGACAGCGTGGAAGACATTCAAACAGCCATCAATGAAATCCAGCCGTTCATGGAAGACAACGATGGCTTAGAAAACACAGAGTCCAGCTTGACTGAAGCTTATGATCAGTTTACTTTGGTAGCTAATCAGGAAAGCTTGAGCGAAAACGGCTTAACTGCTGCCCAAATCGGTATGGCGTTAAGCAGCGTTAGCGAAGCTCCTGTATTGACTACCGTTACGAACGAAGATAAAGAACTGAACGTATATATCGAAACAGAAGAAACCGAATACGCGGGAATTGATGACGTAACAGCCATCGAAATTCCAACTGCCCTTGGTTCGACTGTAACAGTCGGCGAAGTCATGGAAGTGGAAGAAGGCAAATCGCCGGATACCATCAACCGCAGAGATGGCCAAATGTATGCATCTCTGACTGCAGACGTTCTTGGCAACAATGCTGCGGAAATCACTGCGGAAATCGATGAGCAGGTAGCAGAGCTTGACCTTCCTTCCGGTGTCACTACTGATCACGGCGGCGTAACTGAACAGATCAACGAATCGTTCACTCAGCTTGGCTTGGCAATGCTTGCAGCCATCGCGATCGTTTACTTTGTATTGGTTGTCACATTCGGAGGCGCACTCGCTCCATTCTCTATCCTGTTCTCGTTGCCATTCACGGTTATCGGTGTACTTGTGGCGTTATGGATTACTGGAGAAGCATTGAGTGTCAACGCATTGATTGGTGTTTTGATGCTGATCGGCATCGTTGTCACAAATGCCATCGTTTTGATTGACCGCGTCATCCACATGGAAAAAGCCGGATTGACAACACGCGAAGCCCTTCTTGAAGGCGGCGTGACACGTCTGCGCCCTATCCTGATGACTGCTTTAGCCACTATCGGTGCTTTAATTCCGCTTGCTATTGGCGTGGAAGGCGGAGGCGGCGGATTAATTTCCCAAGGCCTCGGCATCACGGTTATCGGCGGATTAATCAGCTCGACTTTACTGACATTGGTTATTGTGCCGATCGTCTATGAGGTCGTGTCGAAGTTCCGTAAGAAACAAATAGATTAAGCTTTCAAATAAAGGCAGCTCACTCATGAGCTGCCTTTTTTCATGCTTATTTTTGGTGAGCGCACCTCATTTGGCTGTAAGCGCACCTCAACTGGCCAACACCGCACCTCGCAGCTTTACAAGCGCACCTCAAACTGACAACACCGCACCTCGCAGCCTCACAAGCGCACCTCACCAAAAAAAGCCTGCTCAGCTATCCTGAACAGGCTCTAAACTCATTGTTTTTTCAAATATGCCAATACCGATTCATCGATAAGCGCTTCTTCTGACCAATGATCGTCGAAGTTCTCCCGCAGCACAAATGCCTTCAATGCCTCTTTCACTTCCGCGTTATAGCTGTTGTAGTCGCCCATCCCCAATAAACTAAGCTTCACCAATTGTTCTACAACCGTTTTCAGCACATCCCCTTCGATGGCCAGTTTGTCTTCTGACGGGGCGGCATACATTTTATGCAGCTCATACAGCCGCTGCAATTCTTCGATTGGCTCCGGATGGTCATCCACCCGCAGATCCACTTTGACATCGTTATAGCCGCCGTACCCAGCGCCTTCCTGCACAACATAAACAGCAGCCGACTGTTTCCCTCTGCTGTCGCCTCCTGCGTGTTGAGCAGCTGCGACGGCCTTCAGCATGCGTTCAGCCAATGGGCCTTCCGACGCTTCAAATGTCCGGCTCATTTCACTGACTGTTTCTTCACTGACCAGAATATTGCCTTGGCAGGAATGATGCTTCCCTATCATGTGTCCGGCCCAGTCATAGCATTCATGTCCAGTGAAGGCACTAGCCTCTCCTTCTGCATTGATGACCGCCACCTGGCGCAAACTTCTGCCCGGATCGTCGGAAACCAGCTTGTCGATGACTTCTTCAGGCGACAAGCCTTTTTCCAACAATGCCAATCCCTCAGGTCCAAAAGCGGTATTCGCCCAGGACTGTGTTGCAACAGCACCTACATTGGCTTTTGCCCATGGAACCACCGATCCGACTGCCAAAAACTTCGATTGGACAGCGACGCCCACTTCTCCGGTTTCCGGATCTGCCGCGACAATTGAAAATGTCGCCACCAACTGTTCTTTGTTTATCATGTTGTTCACCCCTTTTCTCTACTGTAGAATAATTAAGAAAAAATTTCCTCTCTTAACAATTCTGAGCACAAAAAAATCTGCAGCAATCCTCAAAGGACTTCTGCAGATTCTGTATTTTTCTTTGATTGCCGATTAAGCGCGGTTGTGCGGTATTTCTTTTTATCCGCTTTTGATAGTGCTTTATATTCGGCCAAGAAGGTTTCATACTTGGCAATCACTTCTTTGGTGGGACCGTATTCTTTGACCACTCCGAACTCCAACCATAAAATCTGGTCGCAGAATTTTTTCATCTGCGAAATCGAGTGGCTGACAAAAAACATGGTCTTGCCTTTTTCCTTGAACTCCATCATCTTGGCAAGGCTTTTTTCTGAAAAGGCCTTATCTCCGACTGATAGAGCTTCGTCCACAATCAGAATATCGGGGTTGACGCGTACAGAAATGGAAAAGCCCAGACGCGACTTCATGCCGCTGGAGTATGTTTTCACAGGTTGGTCGATGAATTTCTCCAACTCCGCAAATTCAATGATTTCATCTTCCATTGCTGCAATTTCCTTTTTGGAAAAACCAAGCATCAATAGCTTAAGTTCAATATTCTCACGGCCGGATAACTTGCCATCCAGTCCGGCATTTACCGCGATCAATGCGACATTGCCGTCGCTCGTCACTTGGCCGTTCGTCGCTGGAATAACGCCTGCGATGATATTCGCCAAAGTTGATTTGCCGGAACCGTTAATGCCGACAAGCCCAACGATTGAGCCTTTCTCGACATCAAACGAGACATTCTGCAAAGCGAAGAAATCTTCCCCATAGTCTTTATAGGGAACCAGCAGATCCAGAATCCGTTCAGATTGCTTCTTATATAGTTTATAGCGTTTCGAGACATTTTTAACTTCTACTGAATTAACCAACAGTTTCACTTCCAATTTTATAAAAAGTCGATAAACTGACTTCTAAATTTCACGTGAAGATATGCACCGACCATGAATGTAATTGCGACTACTCCAATGAAATAAAGGGTGTAGACAGGATTCTCAAGAAAATACCAGCCTTCCCCAAGCAACGAGTAACGATAGCCTTCAATCACATAGTAGAAAGGATTAAGCATCATGTAAGGCTGCCACGATTCAGGCAGCAAAGTTGGCGGCCACAAAATCGGAGACAAATACAATAGCATCCGCATGACCGACTGCAGCAACATTTGAACATCCCGGATGATTGTCGACAAAGTCGACGTAATCAGGGCGAGACTGAACAAAAATACGAGCAGGCCAATGATGTAAATCGGCAACTGCACATAATAGATGGAAATCGGGAATCCGATAAATTGCAGGACCACCATTCCGAGAGCTAATAATACCAGATGCGGGTAAAATTGCGCAAAGATTGTATAGTTCGGAATGACGCTCATCGGAAAATTCATCTTGGACAGCATCCTGATTTTGCTGTAAATCGATTTGGATGATTTCATGACACTGTTATTGATGAAGAACCATACCAGTATCCCGGCAAACATCCACTGGAAATAAGGGATATCGCCGACCGCTTCCCTTTGCCGGATTCCAAAACCGAATACGAACCAGTAAATCAGTATCTGGATTGCCGGATTGATGATTTCCCATGCTGCCCCAAGATAGTTGCCTCTTGTTAAACTGCGTAATTCATAAACAGACAACCTTTTAACCAAATAAAAGAATTGAAACTGCTCTTTAATAACTTTTATAGCTGATTTCATAATGTATCCTCACTTAATCACTTTTTATCTCATTAAACAATCAGCAATGTGTTTTGCTGTATTAACTCTCACTCACGTTCTTCACTTCAAAAAAGTATTCACTACCCGCTCTGTTGCCTTCCCATCCTCCAAGGAAGAAAAACGATTTTTAAACTCACTGAATGTTGAGCTCAATTGGACATTGCTATCAGACATCGCCCGGATCGCCTGAAACAATTCCTTTTCGGTCTGAACGATCGGTCCAGGTGCATCTTTTTCGATATCGATGTAGAAACCGCGGAGCTGGTCGCGATAGTTTTCCAAGTCATACATAAAGAAAATAATCGGACGATTTAAGATAGCATAATCGAAAAAGACGGATGAGTAATCCGTGATCAGCAAATCAGAAACGAGATAAAGATCGCGGATGTCCGGATATAATGACACATCATAGACTACGCCTTCATAGGCCGAGAAATCAAAGTTTTCAGCAACTAAATAGTGCATGCGGGACAGCAGCACCCATTCGTCCCCGAATTCCTTTATCCAGTTTTCCAAATCAAATTGGAACTCGAACTTGTATTTCCCTTTTTGGTAAAACTCATTATCTCTCCACGTAGGAGCATATAACATGACTTTCTTGTCTTCAGCAATCCCTAAATCCTTCTTCAGGCTGCTGATCAGTGTATCCGAATGATTGGTCAACAAATCATTGCGTGGATATCCCGACTCGATAACTTCCCCATTATAATGGAAAGCACGCTTAAAAATCTCGGTTGAATAAGGATTAGGTGAAACTAAGTAGTCCCATTTCTCAGATTCCAGGGCAAAATTCTTTTTATAGGAGTCGGTTTTCGTATTGGGCATATGAATCTCCTCGATATCCAGTCCAAGTTTTTTCAAAGGGGTTCCATGCCAGGTTTGGAGATAAACCGTACCGGAAGGTTTTGGCATCCATCGAGGCAGCCGGACGTTGTTTACCCAATATTCAGCTCGTGGGAATGTCCAAAACCACTCGAAAGTAAAACGCTGAATATAAGGCACATTAAAACTCTCAAATAAGTGGATGGCACTTTTGTCAACACTCCAAAGAAGCCGGTAGTCCGGATGATTTTCTTTCATGTATTCATAGATAGAACGCGGACTGTCACTAAATTGTTTCGCATGAAAGCTTTCAAACACCATTAATTTCTTCTTTTTCGGAAGTTTTCCAAGTATGACGAAGACAGCGCGGAAGAGCCTTCTTGTAACGCTGCTATTTTTTAACCCTTTAATTTTTTGGATAAAACTCAAATTAGTCACCTTACTTCTTTCTTGAAAAGTCAAATGAGCAAGATTCCATTACAGAAAACAGAATCTTATCAACCTTTATTTTATACTGAACCTGTGAGGATCTTTAGCTTCTTTCAAATGCATCTTTTTTTGAAAAAAAACGTCTAATGCCTTGTACGTACTCTACATTTTCAATAGCTATTACACATGATAACATATAAGATGGTATCATAGCATATTGTTAAATAAATCGAAAATAAGCATTTTTGGAGTGAACAAATTATGAAGAAAGTAATTACTTACGGGACCTTTGACTTAATTCACCATGGCCATATCAATATATTAAAGCGGGCGAAAGAGTATGGCGATTATTTGATTGTCGGCTTGTCATCGGACGAATTTAATGCTATCAAAGGAAAAGCAGCCTATCACTCTTACGAAGAACGCAAATTAATCCTTGAAGCGATCAAATACGTGGATGAAGTGATTCCCGAACACAATTGGGGCCAAAAAGTAGATGATATTCAGAAGAATAATGTAGATTTGTTTGTAATGGGATCTGACTGGGAAGGCAAATTTGATGAGCTGATGGATTATTGTGAAGTGCTTTATTTGCCGAGAACCGAAGGCATCTCAACTACAAAAATCAAAACCGACCTTTACAACAAACAATGATAAAGGAATTTGGAATATCTATTTATCTGTTTTTATTCAAAGTTTTCTTTTCCCTGTTCAATCTTTTCCCCATGAAAAATAAAACGGTCTTTCTTTCTTCATTTGGTGACAATGCGTTTTTCATTGCGAAAGAATTAGCGAAGTCGGAAAAGCATCAAATTATTTTCATCAACCAATCCAGATGCAAAATCGACTTCACTGCTGTCCCTACAACCAATAAAAAGATATACAGCTTTGAAACGTCCAATATTTTGGATACGTTTTTATCGATTTACCATTTGGCTACCGCAAAATACGTTTTTGTCGACAATTATGCAGGCGTCCTTTCTGTCATCCGCTTCCGCCAAGAAGTAAAATGCATTCAATTGTGGCATGCGGCTGGAGCCATCAAGAAATTTGGTTGGAGCGATCCTGAAACATCCGCCAGAAGCGAGCGGGCCAAGCAGCGCTTTCAGCAAGTATACGACCGGTTTCAATACATTCCTGTCGGCTCCCAGCAAATGGCGGATATCTTTTCTGAATCCTTCCATGTGGATCAAAGCCATTTTATCTACACTGGGGTTCCTCAGACTGATTTCTATTTCGATAAAGCTGCAAAAGAAAATGCTTACGCCAAATTAATCGAGAGATATCCAATCATTGCAGGAAAAAAAGTGGTATTGTATGCCCCTACTTTCCGGAAAAATTCGTTGCACAGTATGAAAGTTCAATTAGAGGTATCAGAGTTTCTCGAAAAAATGGATGGGGATTATGTGCTCATGATCCGGCTGCATCCATCTGTCCAAGAAGTAACCAACATAGTGGATCATCCACGGGTCCTGTTGGCCACTGACTATCCCCACCTCAGCGATCTGCTGATCGTCAGCGACATCTTGATCACCGATTATTCGTCTATCCCAGTGGAGTTCTCGCTGCTCGGGAAAAAGATGATTTTCTATACGTATGACTTGGAAGATTACGGCAAGACCCAAGGAATATGGGCGGAAAGCAATCTTTATTTCCCTGGCCCGATCGCTAAGACTACAACAGAAGTGCTTGCGCATATTCAAGATTCTTCTGTGGACCATGAAAAAATTGATTTGTTCCGCAGCCATTGGAATACATATTCGACTGGCCACAGCACTTGTCAGCTCATCACCGCCATTTACGATACAAAAGATTTATAAAGAAAAATCCAGCTGCCCAATCTATGGACAACTGGATTTTTTCTTTTTGGATACATTAATTAATTCTCGAAATATTCAGTTTAAATTAGCCCTTATTGCTCATCCATGTGGTATAATATGATTAGAGAATCTGCAAAAATCCCTCCTCAATCTTCCGCCATAGTTACCGGCCTAATCTCTCCTATACATACGCTGGCTCGGCTCAGCGCACTAAATAAAGGGGTGAGAAAGGTGCTTTCTAAATGGATTAAAGTTGCAGCAGCTATGTTACTGATCCTGTTTACTGTGTTCTCCTTCTCCAGCCAGCCACAAGCAGCAAGCTCCACCTATGTCACAAAAGGCAGCACCACCAGCAAAGTTGTCGCTCTTACTTTCGATGACGGTTCAGATGGCACAAACATCAATAAAATCCTGGATGTCTTATCTGCCCATAACGTCAAAGCCACATTCTTTTTGACAGGTTCCGGAGCAAAAAACCATCCGACCTGGATCAACAACATCTCAGCCAAAGGCCATCAGCTCGGCAACCATTCTTATTCACATCCCGATTTCACAAAAATCTCAGCTGCTAAGATAAAAAGTGAATTGGCTACCACCGAAACGACCATTAAAGGGATAACAGGAAAATCGACCAAACCGATTTTCAGAGCCCCTTTTGGTGCATCCAATTCAACTGTCCTTAAAACTGTAGGTGAAGCTGGATATACCCATACGATTCAGTGGAATATCGACACGGTCGACTGGAAAGGCGTTTCATCCACTCAGATCACCAATAAGGTCCTGAACAATATTGTACCGGGATCAATCATTTTGATGCATACCGGCGCAGGTGCCTCTGGGACTCCCGGTGCTTTGCCAGGCATGATCAGCAAATTGAAAGCCCAAGGCTATAAATTTGTGACGGTCTCTGAATTATTGAAATTGCCTTCTGCTCCAGTAAATGGAACCAAATACACAGTCAAAGCCGGTGATACTCTCTATAGCATTGCGAAAAAATACAATGTCACTGTTGCTGCACTGGCCAAAGCCAATAACATCACCAATTATAATTTAATCCGCGTGGGCCAGGTATTAACGATTCCTGGAAAAACCACTGCGCCCCCTGCCACTTCAGTAAAATACACGGTTAAGGCCGGTGATACCCTTTACAGCATTGCGAAAAAATACAATGTCACCGTTGCGGCACTAGCCAAAGCCAATAATATCACCAATTATAGTTTAATCCGTGTCGGCCAAGTCTTGACGATTCCTGGGAAAACCACTGCACCGCCTGCTACTTCTGTGAAATACACTGTGAAAGCAGGTGATACCCTTTACAGCATTGCACGCACCTATAAAACGACCGTTGCCAAAATTGCAGCAGCCAATAAAATAACCAATGTCAATTCACTTCGTGTAGGACAAGTGCTGGTGATTCCGAGATAATAGAAAAAGGAGCTGGAAGATAGATTCCAACTCCTTTTCATATAGCTTTCGGCTTATACAGAAAACGACGATATAACTTATAGATCATGAACGCCATAGCAATCAGAAAGAAGACTGCCAGAATCGGCGCTATGAATATCAGAATCGGCGCCACTGTAGCAGTAGCATCTTCTGCCAAGGAAACAGCCGGACTCATCAAAGCCGCTTCACTGACTCCTTTAACGGCTGTAATGGTTGCATGGGAGGCAGTGGCTACGCCCCCACCGCCGATGATTGCGATGCTCCATTCCAAAAAGGGGCTCATGTCTCCAATAAACGACGCCGTCAGCAGAATGCCCGCCAATGCAGCGATCGGTGTGGAAATCATTTTCATAAACGAGCCCACAGCCGGAATATAATTGACTGCCACTTCAAAAAGGGTCGCTACCCCAAAAGCGATAATTGCGGGAGTGCTGCCGATCCAGCTGAACCCTTCTGAAAGTGTCAGCCAATCTACATGCACGAATATACCTGTGATCAACAAAGGAGTAAAGATTCTAAACCCCACAGTTGCACTTAATGCCAAACCGATGCATATTGCAAGAATGGTTTCCATGGCCGTGACCTCCATCGTCTTCATTTTCTTTTCAGTATACAGGAGCTTGAGGCTCTCCGATACCGAATGGATAAACCAAAGGAATCTCAATCAAACCGATTCTCCCCCCCCTTGCCCTCTTCAAGGGTTTTGGCGTTCTTTTTCCTCACTTAAGATCTTCTTGAACAACTTCAGCAATGGTTCTTTCAACTCTTCCCTTTTTAACGCAAAATCAATCGTGGTCTCAATAAAACCAAACTTCTCGCCGACGTCATATCTTCGCCCTTCAAACTCATAGGCATAGACCTTTTGGATTTTATTTAACTTTTGGATGGAGTCCGTGAGCTGTATCTCGCCTCCTGCTCCTAATTGATGCTCGCCCAAAAACCCGAAGATTTCAGGAGTCAGAATATAGCGGCCCATAATTGCGTAATTGGATGGTGCTGTTCCAAGTACCGGTTTTTCCACAAAGCTTCTGACTTTCATCAATTGGCCATCCATTGAAATCGGATCGATTATTCCATAACGATAAGTCTCTTCCAGCGGAACCTGTTGTACACCAATGATCGAGTTTCCGGTCTTTCCAAACTGTTTCATCAGTTGAGCCAAGCACGGCTCTTCGTTTTCTACAATATCATCCCCTAATAATACGGCGAATGCTTCATCCCCAATAAAATTACGGGCTGACCAAATGGCATGCCCCAATCCAAGTGGTTGTTTTTGGCGGATGTAATGGATTTCCAATTTCGATGTTTGAAGAATCGCATCCAACATGTCCAATTTGCCTTTCTCCAGTAAATTAGCTTCCAGTTCAAAGGCGTGATCAAAATGGTCTTCAATCGCTCGTTTCCCTTTCCCAGTAACGATGATGATGCTGTCGATTCCTGAAGCTACGGCTTCTTCTACAATATATTGAATGGTCGGTTTGTCGACAATGGGCAGCATTTCTTTCGGCATGGCTTTTGTAGCGGGTAAGAAACGTGTTCCAAGACCGGCGGCTGGAATGATGGCTTTTCTGATGGACATCGGAAAGACCTCCTGTTCCCCATGGGTTCTATTTCTTTCTATCATAACATTAATCGGAATTTTCAGAACTCAATAGTATACATTCAATATTCTCTTTAGACTGCTATAAAAATTAAATGTTCTTTAACAATATCTTTTCTTTTTTAAATTCCATATTTATAATTCAATATACCTATATTAATCATTCTGATCTGTGACTATAATATTCTAGATATTCCATTTATTATACACAGGGGGAAGAAAATGAAGCGTTTAGCAGTGTTTTTAGTAGGTTTAGGGTTTCTTTTTATCAGCATGCCTTTATCAGCCTTTGCAATCAAGGCGGATGATACCAAGTTTGATCAATTTTTAGTTGAAATCAATTGGGAAAAGAAAGCCTATGTTGATTACCTTGAGGGCAAAGGGTGGTCATTGGATGAATTTGATACAGTAGATGAACTGGGAACACCGTTGACTGAAGAAGGCATCCAGACGTTATTGCCTAAACTCGAAATGACACGTACCGAATTGAATGAAGTGCTTTATGAATTTGGCGACATTGAATACGGAGAAGATGTGCTTGACGGAACTCTTTTGATTTTCATCGAAGATCTTGAGTACTATGTTGAATTTTATTTGAAGGATGAATTGGGAACACCCATCACTCCTACAAACCTTCAGGAACTGATGACAGAATACGGATTCACATCAGAAAAAGCATTGGAAGAGTACTTGGATGGATACTCCGATTCCATTAAAAACTATGAATTTATCGAAGATCTAGAGGAGTCGCTTATTTATTATCAAGAACTGGATGAATACGATTTGGAACTTGATGGGCTTTTCACTGAGCTTGGATTGACGGAAGAAGAACTGGAAAGATTAATCGCTCACATGGAAACATTGGATTATCAAAATCCAGCTTTCGAAGAAAAGTTGACCCAACTGAGTGATCGCATGATGGCAATCGGGGAATTTGAAACTGCGGATGAATTAACTGCAGAACAAATCGCTGAGCTTATGGACATTTATAATGACATGATCGAGCTTTTCGAATTGAAAACAGCTTACTTTTTTGTGAAAGATGGACAGAAAACTTCTGTTTCTTTATCAACGCTTATGACGCTTGAATCAACTGAAGGCGCTGACCTGTTAATCGAAATCTATAATTTGAAAGATGTATTTTTAGCCGATATTTTATTGACAGCTGAAATGTTCGGTTCTGAAATAATTGTGGAGACAGGAACAGAACTGGGGATAGTGGAAACAATCATTTCAACACCGCCGGCGGTTCAAAAACCTGCTGTTGTTGCGCCCACAACTACTCAAACGGTAAAAGGCGGCAAACTGCCTGCTACATCCACTGATTTTGCAGTCAATGCATTGATTGGCCTGGCTTTGATTTCCGCAGGGATTGTTTTATTCCGCCGCTTTAGAACTGAAGGAATTTAATGATGAAAGGCAGAACTGAAAAAAGAAGAAGCAAGAAACCACTTCTTCTTTCTCTATCCATCATTCTGATTGTTCTCGGTTTGTGGTTCAGCACCACAAATGCCGCTACTTTCGCCAAAGGCTATATGCTTTATAAAACGGGGAACGTTGAAGCAAAAAACTTCAGCAACAAACCGCAGCCACTCGAAATGGCAGAAGCTCCGATTGAAAAAGAAGATGAAACTGAAGAACCTGTTGAAGAACCAGTAAGGGACTCCATTTATCCGGAAACTCCTGAAATCGGCGACCTTATGGGTGAACTGATCATTCCGAAATTGGAAGCTTCCTTGCCGATTATCCACGGCACAAATGAAGACGAATTGGAAAAAGGCGTTGGCCATTTTGCTGAAAGCGTCATGCCTGGGGAAAATGACAATTCCGTCCTATCCGGACATCGGGACACGGTCTTCCGTGAACTTGGTGAAGTTGGCAAAGGGGATTTGCTGATTGTCAAAACCTTCTCAGGAACTTTTACTTACAAAGTACGCCAAGTCCGGATTGTAGACGAAGACGACCGGACCGTCATTGTTCCGAAGCCTAAAGCCGTTTTGACGGTTTCGACCTGTTACCCATTCGATTATGTGGGATATGCACCGGAACGCTATATCCTGGTTGCTGATTTGGTTTCCAGTGAATAGATGATATTAAAAAGAGCAGTGAGATTTACTTCACTGCTCTTTTTGTATGGTTTTGACACTATAGATTGAATGGTGTTCACTCCATCCATTATACTTTCGCGGCCTTTTTGTTTTCTATCAGCTGTTGAACTTCCTCATAAATACGTTTGCTGTTGTGCTGATCCTGGTGTTTAATAATGCCAGTTATTTCGTATTCGAAATTAGCAAAATGGCTCTTGATTCTATCCTCAATAATTGTCACCAGCTCTTCCTCATAGGTACCGATTCCACCGATAAAGGTTTCTTCGACAGGACGTAAAATACCTTTACGGAAAAAGCGTTCTACATCGAAATGGTAATAAACAACCGGTTTATTGAGCAGCGTAAAATCAAAGCTCACACTACTGTAATCGGTAATCAGAAGTGCATGATCAATCAGTAACTGCTGCACTGTCTGCGATCCGAGCGGTATAAATTTAATGCGTTCATGCATATTTTCAATTTCACTTTGGAAATAATCCTGAGCTCGATAATGCGGATAAAAGTTGATGTTGACATTATATTCTTCAAGCAATTGAAGTAACTTTTCATTTTGTATCAAATTGGAATAGGCAAGGAAATATTCACTTTTCAAGAATTGTTCGTCTGTATTGATCCAATCACGCCAAGTTGGCATTAATAAGATATCCTTTGGCGGATTCACTTGAACCAAATTGTCAAATCGGGCCAGTCCTGTGGCAGCGACTTCATGATCGTCGTAACCCATTTCATCCATTACGATGACTTTCTTTTCAGGATCTGAACTGACAATAAACAAATCAAATGGCATATCGTAATTCTTTTTATGGTACTCTACATTCTTGCGGCCTAATACCCCATGTTGAAGGAAAATTTTAATCGTTTCTTCGTATCCAAAAAACCCTTTGGCTGGCTTATAAGGAAGTATATTTTCCAAGTCATGGGTACCCAATAAAACTTTAGCTTTAAATGCGACTTCAAAATGCTTTTCCGATCCAAAAATCAAAACGTTCGGCATATGTTTGATAGGTTCATAGTCTGAACTGTCTTCTTCGATCACATAATAGGCTTCGATTGCTGTGTTTTTCTGCAGCCATTTAAAAAAGACGATTCCATTATCCTGTGCCGTGTTCGTCCGCTCACCCATCAACCAGACGTTATCATCTTTCGTTGCAACATCTTCGGGAACTTTAATGTGATGTCTGATGGCAAACGACTCCACCTTTACATTATTAAAAGGAGTAGTTGTAATCATAAAATGATGTTCATTGTTTTCCTCGTCATACTGAATTTTGTGGCTGTAATAATTGTCTTTTTTATAATTTGCTTTGCTATAGCGGATTTTTTCTTTTCGAATGATTTCGCCCGTACTGTTTTCAATAACGACGAAGAGGTCAAGAACTGTTTTGTCTTTACTCTTGATTCCTATTAAATCCAAATCATTCAAATCAACTGTGAATTCGCCGGTAATAGGAACTTGAAGCGAGTCTTGGGACAAACGGTCTTCAAACATCAAATAAGCTTTAGAGCCGATAAACTCTTCAATTGAGCCGATAACTCCTTCTAATTGAAAATCCTTTACCTCTCGAATCGCCTTCTTCAATTTAGCTTGTTTCATTGCCAATCCCAAGGATAAATCTTTACGGCGATAGAACATTAATTTTACAAACTGTGAATTTGATATGACTTTAAAATGTGTAGTGGTATTTTGCAGAAGTTCTTTGTCCAGTATAAATCTATAAACTTTCGGTTCTTCACTATGTTCTACAAGAAAGAATCGTTTTGCAAAAAGAGTCTCTAATAACTCTTTCATCGGAAGTCTGGTTTCAAGACTTCCCTCTCGACTATTCAGGGGATAAGATCTAACCAAGCCACTCTTCGGATCATCCACTTGCAAAGAGTAATCTAAGTTAGTGGGTACACCAGGAAGAGAAAATGAGATCAGGTAATCGTAATTTTGCTTTTCCACAATTGAAAGAGACTCAATCTCGACAGAATGCGGAATCATTTCTAAATAAAATGCAGATTTCCGATTGAGAATCTGAAGTTCATGATGGTACGAACTGAATTTCTTATCGAACGATTTCAATAAGTTTATCGGGTACAGCTTGTTGTCAATCTGCACAAACATACGCCATAAACCGGCAGCCATTTCTGAAAACCCACTGAAGACGACGATATTCTTTTCATCACTTCTCATGCCTGTCAACATCCGGAATTGAGAGTTGTTAAAAGCATAGAGTTCAACCGTTCGCGAATCATCTTCTAAGAGATTTGGCAAGTTCATAGACATCGTCAGAAGATCATAGTGTACAGATTCGACTTCAGCACTCACCGCATTTTCCATAAAATAAAAATCAGCAAACCGGTTAGTGATAATAACATTTCTTTTTACTTTAGTTGATAGAAACCTATTACCAATCAATAAAGACTCTTGAAAGTCGCCCGCTTTGTACATTTCGTGCTCTGTGATCCAGATCTTTTTATTATTGATCGTCAATTGGACACGCGAACTGGATGTGACCAAAGAAAGCAAGTGCTCTGGTATAGCAACGATCAAGTAGTTATTAGGCTGCAACTCATAAGCTAATGGATGAACATCCTCATTTATCAGAAATTCTGCCTTAACCTGCTTCTTTAATGCAAAAAAATTCGATAATTTGAATTTAAAAAGAAGGTTCTTATTTTCAAAATAGTACTTTTCAATTTCGACTCTTTTTACCAACATTTTCTTTAACTTAGTTGAAAACTTTTTTAATATCATAATGATTTATCTCCCGGCCAATTTAATTATTGCAATACCTAATATTATCACCCTTCTAATTTCTGTCAATTAGGATAGGGTGGACAGTCACAAAGAACTTATCTATACTATAATAATGTATTCAAGTAGATTAAATACTTGTTATAAAAACGAAATTAACTTATTGCTTTTAGCATAGGTTTTTTTATTGGAGAAATACAGTGAAAAATTTAAATGAAATCAATATTATTAGAGCCATCATGTGTCTTGCCATTGTTGTAACACATTCCATTTCAAACTACTTAAGGAATATTGAAGTCGACCAAGCTGCCTACGACCAGTATATTCTTTGGATACGTTTCGCGTTGCTTTGTTCAACACCCATATTCATTCTATTATCCGAAACTTTGATATCCAAAAATTATCCGAATGGATTAAAAAAAGGATTCTTTTTGAAGCGGGTAAAGTACATCTTGTTGCCATACATATTTGTCGGACTAATTGTCAGTTACAGAAGCTCTGATAAAGACTTGCTTTCATTCATGGAAGTTGCATTCCAAAAAATTGTTTTGGGCCAATGGTACGGGTTCTTCGTTATAGTAATTTTCCAATTTTATATCCTTCATTGGCTGATCGGAAAATATTTGGCCCGCATCAATCCAATTGGACCGATCCTCATTTCATTTGCCATCTCTTTTGCACACGTATATTGTTATGTGCACATTGATGCATATCAAAATTTCATCTTGACTGATTATCCACTTTGGTACAAAACCCATATCTTTATGTGGCTGTTCTATTTTATTGTCGCATTTTATATCGGCCAATACTATGAACAACTTATCACATTTTTAACTCAAAAATTATGGGTACCTGTCTTGCTGACGATCAGCAGTTTTGGAATAATCATGTACAATTACACCGAAATGGATTATACACGAATTTCGAGTGAGCGGTACGATATGCTTTTGTATTCAGTCAGCGTCTTCTTTCTTTTAGTGGCGTTGATCCGAAAATTCAACTTTAATAACCAAACATTGGTAATGATCAGCAATTTTTCGTTCTTCATCTATTTAACACATATGATTTTTCTTCCCTATTTTGTGAAACTGTCGTTAACCTTTGGCGAAAACTTTTTCACTTATGTAAGCGTGATGGCATTTCTTACAATTTCGGCATGCATCGGCGTTGCCTTTATGCTTTACCAGAGCCGTCTTACCCGGTATTTTACCGGGAAAATAAAATATTTAGAACCAACTCCCGTAAACAGCAAAACTCCACCTGTTACTAGAGAAGCTTACAATGTAAATTACGATCGATAAGAGCCCTAGAAAAAATCGGTTCACTCAAATAAAAGCACTTCCTAAACTGAACGTCTCTTCGAATGTTGGCATTAACCAACAACGGAGAACAGTTCAACAGGAAGTGCTTTTTACCCTTTGCCCAAAGGCAGAATCTTTTTGACCAAAGACTTTAAGCGCTGTGGTTTTGATATGGTGGAACTTAAATTGCCGTAATTGGTCCGGTACAGGAATATTCTTTGCCGCCCTGCCTTTCGGGCTTCGCCTGGATCGGCTGCTGAATAGAGCCTGACCCGGGTCTTCGGGGACCGAGGAAAATCGTCTAACTTGAAATAGAAATCATAGGTGGTGTCTTTTCCAGCCTCAATCAGTGGAGAGGCGTCCAGATCTACAGTAAATGCTTGTTCTTCAAAAGGATACATGCTGCTTTCATTCGGCTGATCCAGTTTGAATTTGGCTACAGTCAAATCGCTGTCTCCTTTTCGGTCTCTGGCATATAAGCTTCCTGTAAGCGGACGGGATGCCTTGGGTATCCATACCTTGCCGGAAAGCTGCCAATCACCATTCCGCATTTCAACGTGTTCCACAATCACCTTTGGTTTATTGAATTTCGTGACTTCATATTCCTCTTCGGCTCCCTCAAAGACAAAGCGGCTGTGTTCCTGCCTGACAACCGGTGACTTCTCTGTATCCGTCAGCAGTTGCGACAGTCCCATCAAATCCTCTTCTTTTTCTGCCATCATCAATTGATACAACAGCTTTTCCTTATCCGGAAGTTTGTCGGAAATACCGGCTGGGATGCCTTTCAAGTAGGAGTACACCAACTCCTTCCACCGTACCTTTTCCTCTTCTGCAATCAATGCATACTTCAAAACATGGAGCCGGATGACATCCAGCAAGCTTTTCAGATCGTGCTCATCGATGATTTGCTGCGGCCTGTTTGTCTGGATCAGCCACTTCCGATTTTCTTCGAGGGCCTCCAGCCGGTGTGCTGTATTCTCCAGCTTCATCTGCTGCTGAGTGATCGAGGGCATAAATTCTTCTTCCCGGACGCGCCATTGATAGACCACTTCATCCAGAACCTGAATTTTTTTTGCTAGTACGGCCGATTTCAATGTCAACGATAAATCTTCATAGTATTTGCCTTCAGTGAAAGCCAACTGATGCTCCGTGAACAATTCTTTTTTCCATAGTTTATTGCAGGCAATGCTGTCCTGCAAAAGCTCTGGACTTTCCTGCAGTGTCGTCACAGTCTTTTCCTTATATAAGCCAAACTCCACATGGCGGGGAGGTGCATACTGACGCTCTTTGTCAAAACGGATCACCTTGCCCACCACATAATCCGCATCGCTTTTTTCTGCCGCTTCCACCAAAGAGCTGAGCGCTTTCGGTGGAAGGATGTCATCTGAATCCAGGAAGAAGACGTAGCTGCCCTGGCATAAGGAAACACCCCGGTTGCGGGTATACCCCAATCCATGGTTGTCTTGCGAATAAACCTTGAAGCGCTGATCGGTTCGGGCATATCGCTGAAGCGTCTCTTCACTCGCATCCGTTGAACCATCGTTGATGGCCACAACTTCTATATTCTTATAGGTTTGCATGGCAACTGATTCGAGACAAGCTTCCAAATACGGAATTGCGTTATAGACAGGAATAACGACAGAAACAAGAATTGCCATACACTTTCCCCCTTTATTTTCGGCCGAAAACTGTTTCGATCACTTTAGCGGAAGCTTTGCCGTCTTCCAAGCTTCCAAACTCTTCGACAAACCGCTCCAAACTGTCTTCATACCCCGCAAGCTTCTCAGGTTGATTGATATATTCAATCAGCTCTTCTATGGTTTCACAGACCGGACCAGGCGCTTTTTCGGCAAACTCAAAATACATGCCGCGCCGAGTAACGTATTCATCCAGATCGTAGCAGTACAACAAAATTGGCCGTTTGAGCAGCGCATAGTCGAACATGACCGATGAGTAATCGGTAATCAGCATATCCGAAAGCAGGTACAACTCTTGAATGTCCTGGTAATTGGATGCATCCACAATATTCGGCGGCAATTCGAATTGGGAAATCTTATCCGACAGCAGATAATGTAACCTTAGGACCAGCACTGTATTGTCGCCGACTTCTTTGCTTAAGTATTGGACATCATCCAACACCCGTTGGAACGAATTCGGATCCCAATCCCTGAACGTAGGGGCAAAAAGAATAACTTTTTTGCCAGAAGGAATGCCGAGTTGCATGCGCGCTTTTTCTTTGATTTCTGGAGGCCGGCTGATCAGCAAATCGTTCCTTGGATAGCCCGTCTCCAAAATTTCTCCACCATACCTGAAGCCTCTTTTCAGCACTTTACTGGTATACCGGTTAGGTGACACCAGATAATCCCATGCATCGGTCTGTTTTTTCAATCGGGCCAATTCTTCATTGGACGGCAATTTCTTTTGGTCATAGCCCATCCGTTTCAGCGGCGTGCCGTGCCAGGTCTGGATATAGACCTGCTCTTCTTTCTTATCTGCCAGATGCGCCAGCCCTTGATTATCCACCCAGAATTTGGCACGGTTCAGGTAATAAAGGTGCTTCAGGCTGTTTCTCTTCACTTTTACTGCTGGCCCCGGCAGCTCCACTGCTTCCGGGTCCTGAAACGACCAAATATATTTATACTTTCTTCCCGACTCCAGCAACTCTTCATAAAGATATTTAGGGCTGTCGCTGTATTGCTTGCCCATATGGCTTTCAAATAAGACCCAATTTGAACGGACCGGCAAGCGGGGAATCCAGCGCTTGGCCCATTTCTGGAAAGCCGATTCGGTATTCCCCGACTTCTTGGCGGATTGGGCTGTTCTTCTCTGCTTAAGCTTCCACTTGACCTGGTCCACTCCTTTCACCGGCTGAACCCGGATTGAAAAGGAGTTCTTTTGGTTAATGTAGATGCTTTTTGACAGGTCCCCTTTTCTGACTTCGATGTTCGGCAAATCAGCAATTTCCGATTTTTTCACCAACACCCTATGAAGGTTGCCCATGTGGTTAACAACTAAAGAAAGGTAGTAATTGCCTTCTGCCATATTTTTCACATGGAAAGTGATGGTGCCCTCATCGGATTTTTCCGATACTAAAGTGGCGCCTGTCTGCCGGTTCCGAAGCACCCAGAAGGATATGATTTCATCACTGTCGATCGAATTGACATTTACCATCGCGTGAAATGAAAATCGTTCTTCATCCAATTGAATATCAGAAATGCGATAGGCAATTTCCGGTTGCTGCAGCTTCAGGAATTTTTCGTGATTCCGCACACCTTTCGACGCCTTAAAATAATACTGGCTGCCGATTGCATAAATCCGGTTGGCAGCTGTTGCGACGCCATTGATATAAGCAATGTAATCATCAAATCCCGCACGGTCTCCGATATACAATAGGTAATAGAGAATCCGGTCTTTTTCCGCTAAATTCAGAAAAGCATATTCATCCATCGTTTCATGCAGGTAATCATAAATCAGCGCATGGAATTTGTCTTTATACTCCTCATCGAAAAGAAGGTAGTCGTTCGTATAGAGCTTCAGATCGTGGCGGAGAAACTTATTGTTTTTCTCTTTCTGGTAAAGCATCGCACCGCTTTCTCTTAGAAATTGATCGAAGTACCGATGCGCAACTATACGGTTCTCGAAGTTTTCAAATTCAAAGCGCCGGTTGGTGATGGATTTGACGTCGCTGTTTTCCACCACTCGCCAATAATAGACCGGTTCGGGAATGATGCTGAAAGACTCTGCAAGAAAATAGGCTTTGCCGGTAAAGACAATGTCCTCATAGTGGATGCCTTCCGGAAACCTCAAGTGATGGGCATCCAGAAACGAACGCTTATAGATTTTATTGACAGACAGGCTGTCGAACAACATCCCCATGAATTCACGGATATTCAAATTGATGCGTTCCGTTGAATACAATTGCTTGTGGTACCAGATTTCATAATTATTCGTGCGGATTACTTGTCCAGCCACGAAATCTGAATCGGTCCGTTCGATTGCTTCGACCATTTTTTCACAGGCTGTTACGGTGTACCAGTCGTCCCCATCCAAAAACATCAAGTACTCACCTGTTGAGTTGGCAATGCCTGTATTTCTTGGTGTGCTGCAGCCTCCGCTGTTTTCGGGCAGGTGGATGGCTTTAAAGTTGGGTTTGCCTTCTACGAAACGATCGATCAGTTCCCCTGTCCGGTCGCTTGAAAAATCGTTGACCACCACCACTTCAAAGTCCTTATAGCTCTGTTCCTGCAAGGACTGCAAGGCTTCTTCGATATACAGTTCATTATTGAAAGCAATCACGACGACAGAAAGCTTCGGCTGTGTTGTCATTTGGTGATCATTGACCATTTCCCCGGCCTCCCAACTCGTCAAAAAGTTCATACCATTGCTGCTTGATGACTTGCTTGTCAAACTTCCGGCTGTTTTCATAAGCACTCCGGCTGTAGGCATAAAACAGTTCCGGATTGTCGGCAAGGCGCTTGATATGACGACCCAGTACATGGACATCTCCTACTGGCGCAATCAAGCTGTCTTCATACTCGTTTAAAATTTCACGGATGCCAGGCGCGCAATCTGTAGAGATGCATGGCAAAGCACAGGACTGTGCTTCAATCAACGACATGGGCAGCCCTTCCGCTTTTGACGACAATACGAAGAAACTGGCTTCTCTTAAAGAAGTTTCGATGTCTTCGGTCTGGCCTTCCAAAAAGACCCGATCTTCCAGCTCAAATATACGGATGAGGTTTTTCAAGGATTCTTCGGCAGGTCCTTCCCCGTATATATGCAACGTCCAATCAGGAATTGCATCCGCTACGCCGGCAAACGATTCGATCAATACATCAAATCCTTTGCCAGCGACAAGCCTTCCTGAAGAAACGATCTTTTTATGCTGATACAAAATTTCAGGGGAGGTGAACTGGCGGAACGGAGAGGGGTTGTACATCACTCCAGTATTCGTGAAACCTGCTTCTTCAAAATGATCGGCATCTTTTTGTGTCAATAATAGGAATTTAGATACTTGGCGGTAATACGTCAAAATCCGTTTGTAGCGTTGTGAGCTTTTTGCTGCCGCCACACTTTCATGGCTTTGGCCAATTACTTTGATGTTTTGTTTGTAGAGCACCGGCTGCAGCCACTGCATACCATATACTTGAATGGCGATGACGAATACCTCTTCTTCACCAAAAGCCTCAAAAAACGTCTTCACTTCATTCCTTTGCTTTTGAAGCCGGTAACGCCGCTTCAATTCTTTCGATAGTTTAACGAACCGCCGCTGCTTCAGGTTCGAGGAAAGCTCGATTGCCGCCGGCGGCCGGTAGTTGTCTTTATGGATTATGGTGACAGGAACTTCATCCGAAAAATAGCTTGGCGCATTTTTCTGTTGGTTGACACTCAGGATGGAGACATGATGTCCATCTTCCATAAATTCCTTCGTCAAAATAGAAGCCACGCGTTGAGCGCCGCCGTGATCATTGAATTCATTGATTAAAAAAACGATATTTCTACGTTCCATATGATTACTCCTTGTGAATAGATTAACGTTCGGCAGATACACCGTTTGCCGGTTTCTTTTCAAGCCGCAAGTATTTGCTCGCGGTTTGGACTTCTACTGTATAGGACTCAACTGCAGTTGGCCCAACCGGATATTCCTGCCTTTTGGATGCCCAGACCAGATTCAACAGATCGTGATGCGGATGATTCGCCATTCTATAGCTTAAGTGGCTTTCATATTTGCCCGCCTTCAAGTCTGCAAGGTCGATGGCGATTTCGAATTGGGAATAATTATAGACTTTCCCTTGTGGATTGTAAGATGGATTTTCTGTAATTTCTTCCGTTTCACTGATGCTGACGGAAAATGCAGACCGCTCAAAGCTGGACAGTTCCGTCAAATAAAAATCCATCGAGACAGCATCTGCGGACCTGGTTTCATAGCCCCTTACGAAAGCCACACCTTCAATATGGAGCACTTCGCCTTCCACCCACATTCGGTTGACCTGCTGCTCAACTTTCATAAGGTTTTCGATGGCCAATTCCAGGCTATTTTGTTGGACAGCGAACTCATAGGAGAATCGGCCAGTACCGGTTGTCGGCTGTTCATTAAGAACAGCCTTTCCTCCCCAAATGGAGAACTCCACCACTTTTTCATCTGGCCGTTCTTCACGGAGCCAAAAACTGTATTTGCCCGGCTTAAAAAACAATGGAAATTCTTGATCCGTAAAGCTGACCATGAATTCTTTGCCTGCAGGCTGCAGTTTTTTTGCAGCCGTTTCTCCTGTCCGGTCATCCCGAACAATTAACTGGAAATGCTCTTGGGCATCAACTCCTTGCCGATTACGTACGTAGCCTTTCAATTGGATGCTGAAGCCATCTTTTGTTGTTCCGTAGGTACATTGTTCAATGGCATGTTCATACTGTATTTCCGCTTGAATGGCTTCAATTGCCTTCAGGCCCCCCATGAACTCTGCGTACATGGAACCGACAAACTTGGAGTCGCCGTATGTAATAAGTTCTCCTTGGTGAATCCACGCTGCTTTTGAACAAAATGATTCGACCGCGCGATTATCATGGCTGACAAAGATGATGGTTTTCCCCTGAAGCTTGAAATCATTCATTTTATTCATGCATTTTCTTTGAAATGCTGAATCCCCCACGGCCAATGCTTCATCGACAATCAGAATATCCGGATCAACATTTACTGAAATGGCAAAGCCAAGTTTGGCCTTCATTCCTGAAGAATAATTTTTGACAGGCTGGCCGATAAATTCACCAAGCTCTGAGAACTCGATGATGTCATCGATTTTCGCCAGCATTTCCTGCCTCGTATAGCCCAGCAATGTGCCTTTCATGAAAATGTTATCGTAGCCGCTCAATTCCGAATCGATTCCTGAACTGACATCCAAAAATACGATGGAGCCATGTACATTCACTTGGCCTGAAGTCGGTTCGGTGATGCCCGTAATGATTTTCAGCAAAGTCGATTTGCCGGAGCCGTTCTTGCCGAGTATCCCAATCGACTCTCCCTTGGGGAAATCGAGCGATACGCCAAGAAGCGCATAAAAATCCTTGTGCAGCTTTTTGCGTGTCACCACTTCTTTGATAGGACCCCACGGATCCTTATAGAGACTGTATTTTTTTGTGAGTTCTTTGACGCTGACTGCTACATCCATCACGATCCGCCTTTCGGGAATAAAAATTACAAGGTATCCAGGAAAATCGGCTTCATCCGTTTATGCAAGTAATTCCCGAGCAGGAAGAAGATGAGAACCAGGATCCAAAAGTATAATGTATACAACGGCTGCTCCCAAAACCCGATGTCATAGAAAAAGGAATCTCTGTAGCCTTGGACAATGTAGTGGAACGGGTTGATTTTGATGATCCACTCATACATGCCCAAATTGTCCGCTGACCAAAAAATAGGCGTCATCCAAAAAAGGAAAACCAGGATGGTGTCGAGAAAACGCCCGAAATCCTTGCTTACAGCTACCAATGGAGCAGTCACCGAACCGATTCCCAAAAGCAGCATGACAGCCGCAAAGTCGTAATAAATCAACTGGAAGTTATAGAGCGAAACTGTCTGAAGCGATAAAGCCATCAACACGAATATCACTGCCAATAGGATCAAATGGATGTAATACGAAAATAGAATCTGTACGGCCGGAAGAATAGCGATGGGAAAAGGCGTATTTTTGATGATTGATCTCTTGCTGCGAAACGATTTCTGCGTCAGCCGAAATCCATCGTTCAGCAGAAACCAAGCCACCATTCCAATCGCCAGCCAAGCAAAAAAAGGAGCGCCATTCACTGGACCACCGGCTCTCGCTCCAATACTGAAAACAAACCAGAAAACTGCAATGCGCATCAGCGGATTGACAAGCCCCCAGACGAAGCCCAATAGTGTGCCTGCGTATTCTCTTTTGATTTCCTGAATGGAAAGAGACTGGATCATTCCTCTTTTTCTCCACATTTCTTTATAAATATCGAACATAATTCTTCTCCTCTGCAGCTTGCGTATAAATAATCGCCTATTGCGTGAAGCCGTCAGGATTTTGGACCTGCCAGTTCCAGGAATCCCTGCACATCTCCTTCAAACTTTTTTCTGCCTGCCACCCCAACAGCTTTTTGGCTTTTTCCGGATTGGCGTAACAGACCCCAATGTCTCCGGGTCTTCTATCGGTTATTTGGTAAGGAATCTGTTTTCCTGTCACATCATTAAAACTATTGACGATCTCCAATACGCTGTAGCCTGTTCCAGTACCAAGGTTGAACGTTTCTACTCCTTCGTACTTTTCCAGATACTCCAGCGCCTTAATGTGCCCCTTCACCAAATCCATGACATGGATATAATCACGGACACCGGTCCCGTCGTTTGTCTCATAATCTCCGCCGAATATCTTCAGTTCCGGCTGCTTGCCGATTGCCACCTGCGTAATGTAAGGAATCAGGTTATTGGGAATCCCTCGTGGATCTTCTCCCAACTTTCCGCTTGGATGAGCTCCGATTGGATTGAAGTAGCGAAGAATCGCAATACGGATTGAAGGATTGGATAGAGCAAGATCGCGCAGTATTTCTTCAATCATCAGTTTCGTCCGTCCATAAGGGTTGGTTGCCGATAATGAAAACGACTCTTCAATCGGAACACGCTCCGGAAGACCGTAAACAGTGGCGGACGAACTGAAGACCAACTTCTGGACGTTATGCTTCAGCATCATTTCGCATAACGTTAATGTACCGCTAATATTATTGTGGTAATAGCTGAGAGGCATTTCAACCGATTGTCCGACAGCTTTATATCCGGCAAAATGCATAACTGCTGAAATGTCATACGTGGAAAAAATATCGTCCAAGGCCTGTGAATCCAATAAATCCACTTGATGGAATGCAAAATCTTTACCGGTCATTTCTTTTATGCGGTCAATGGATGCTTTCTGGCTGTTTGACAGATTATCCACCACTACCACTTTATAGCCATTCTCAAGCAGTTCTACCGTGGCATGGCTCCCGATAAATCCTGCTCCCCCTGTGACAAGTACCGTCATATACATCCCTCTTTTAAAAGTTTTTTATAAATTAGAATTTTTAGTTAATTGATTCCATTACTATTATACTTCAAAAACTTCTATTCGCCACCTAAACATGAGACTTTTTGCTTTATTTCAAATAAAAAAAGTTGCTCATTCGAATCCCAGGATTCAAACGAACAACTTTAGCTTTACTATTCCTCTTACTCTTTGTTAACAATATCCGATACATAATAGAATCCATACTCATCCATTACGATGGTGTAGGTTTTGCTGCGTTCCTGTACAGACCAGACACCAGCTGTATCTTTAAAGTCGAATGCTTCTTCTGTATGCACGAGGGCATGATCCTCAAAGATTTCAATGCCTGAGATGTCCAGCTTCGTAAAGTTGAACTCTCTTCCCTGTCCAGAGATATCGGTGATGTATTCGGCAATGCCGTTGTAGATATCACTTTGGTAGACAAGAAGGTTCTGCACGTAGAAGAAATCTTCTTCTTTCAATGCCGTTTCGTAATAATAACGGAAATCGCCGATGAACTCGCTTAAGTTGGTTTCATCGAATTTCATTTCCAAGTCAACATCGTATTCATAATCTTCGTCTTCGTAGCCGCTGAAGTCGTCATACGCCTTAAACATTGCCGCAACATCTTCTACAGCCATTGGCGACGCTACCCATTGCGATAATTGGTCGTACATTGAATACATCGGAATAGAGAAACCGATCGAGTCGCCTTCTTCAATCACCAACGAGTTGATGCCGATCACTTTTCCTGTTGTCGCATCGACCAATGGGCCGCCGCTGCTGCCAGGCGCAATTTTAGCATCGATTTGATAGATATCTTCGTAAGTGAATTCCTGATAGAAATCACGGTCCACTCCAGTCAAATAACCGATGGAAGCCGTATTTTCTAAACCTGCCGGGCTTCCAAGTGCTATGACTTCAGTGCCCACATCAGTTGCTCCCATTTCCACTTCCAATGGCGCAATGCCTTCGAATGCTTCCACGTGGATCAATGCGATATCGGATTCACCAGAAATGCCGACAACCGTACCCGGGTGATCCTGTCCATTGATATTGCGGACCACTACATCAGTGAATCCTGCAACAGCATGGGCATTCGTGACAACCATACCTGTGTTTGAAAACAAGAATCCGGATCCTTGTCCGCCTTCAGTCAAAACCGTATAGACTTTTTGCTGAGATTCTTTAATGATCGCTGTCTTTTCTTTTTTCTTCGGTTCTACTTTTTCAGGTTGCTCAGAAGGCGGAACAACATTTTCCACCTTGGTGACTTTGCCTTCAACCGGTTCTTCTGCTGGCACGGTTTCTTCAGGTTCTTCTACCTTTTCCACTGTACCGGGTTCGATTTTCGGTTCTTCTTTGGCTTCTTCTTTCGGTTCTTCCTTAGGTTCTTCTTTTACCTCAGGTGCCGCTTGTTGTGTCTCTTTTTCAGGTTGCTCTTGTTTCGGCGGCTCTGCTTGTTCTGGCTCATCCCCCAAGAACTGTGCTGAACCGATTCCGACGCCAAGTAATGTCAATATCAATACGGTTGCATAAATGAAGCTGCGTTTTTTTTGTTTTCTGTTTCTTCTTTGCATGAATTGTACCTCCTGATGGACTAGCAAAAATCCCCTTAATTTCTTCCATTATAAACCTTATAACGTCAAACAACTACTCAGGGTTGCAAGATGTAATAAAGTCTTCGTATTTGTAATAAATCTATCTATTCAGAAGGTAATATTATCATAGATAGCAGATTTACACCCACTAAAACCATCGAAATGTAAAATATTCTTAAATAGAGAGTACACTTAAGTTTTTCCAAACAGTATAATTGAATTAGCAAAATACTATTTTCAGGAAATTAGAATCGAAAAGAAAGCGCAATTGCCGTCATGACAATTGCGCTTTTTCTAGTTTATTGAGTCATCTGCTACTGCACATCAATTCCGTGAATCTGCTCTTGAATCAGCAATAGTTCTTTGAAGTTAGCGTTTACAGCCGGAGACATTTCCTCAATTTCATGAGACACCGTGTTTAATTGATGGATCAGCCCGTCCAATGTGGACTGGTAGTCTTGATATTGTTCGAAGCTGATGGTTTCTTCGCCATCCAGTTCTTCAATCAATGACTGAAGGTCTGCTTCCAATTCTGCTAGCTGTTGTTCGTAGGGGCCTAACCTTTCCAAAACTCCTGCACCCGGTTCGTAGGCCAGTTTTTGTTTTTCAGATGCTGGCGCGTTTGTTGCCACGTATGCTTGCGTGTCCACTTGCGTCGTCAAAACAAATCCAAGGGCGAATACAGGAACAGACATTTTCAAAAACGAAGTTTTCAAATGATCTTCCTCCTTCAAAATGATTAGGCGCTACACTTAGCTTATACCATATGCCACGCATCGCAATCCTTTATCCAGAGTCTTTAGAAACTCTTAATCTGTGCTTAACAATTGTGGCGTTCGTTGACGAGGAAAGGTGTTGGGCGTTTGAGGTGCGCTCTCGGGGCTTTGAGGTGCGCTTGTCGGGTTGTGAGGTGCGCTCTTGGCCGTTTGAGGTGCGCTTGTCCCGCCGCGAGGTGCGCTCCCAGCCAGTTGAGGTGCGCTTGTCGATTTTTCTGCTCGAATAAACAAAAATGCAGCCATTTCCCAAAGGAATGGCTGCATTTTTTAATGGGATCGTGTCAATCGGCGGCTGCGTCCGTTGTGGGGCAGACGTTTTTTGGAACGTTCTTCTTGTTCTTCGATTTCACGTTCACGGTTTTCAATCGCTGCGGAAACCAGTCCCAGGACGGTCCCAAAAGCAGCGCCTGCTAATACTTCAACTGGCTGATGGCCAAGCAATTCCTTCAATTCCTTTTCACGTTCCACAAACTCAAAGCTTGGGAACTCTCCGGAAAATTTCACGAAGCTGTCTTCCAAGTCATTGACCAAACGCGCAATCTCGCCGGTATGGCGGCGGATGCCTTGTGCATCGTACATGACGATAACGCCGAATACGATGGCCAATGCCGTTTCTGTATGACGCGCTCCTTTATTGGCAGCTACGTACGAAGCCAGTGCCGATACACCGGCTGAGTGGGAACTTGGCATGCCGCCTGTTGTAAAGGCCTGCTTCCAGTCCCATTGTCCTGTCACCGATTTATGCGTGACGATCTTTAAAGCCTGCGCCACTCCGATTGCTCCTAATGAGGTTATCATTCCCCGGTTCATTTTTCTCATCTGCTCATCCTCCAGTTTCAGCTTGGCAACCACACAGTTGCCGTTCAATATACTTCTTTACCCATTATCGCAGCAGAATATGTAAAGAGAGGCCTATATAATTTCAAGTTTATTTCTTAAGCCTGTCCAATACCATAAATTCACTCTTTCCGGATAAATATATTGAATTTTCAATAAACTTTATCGATAAATTAATCAGACTCCTGTATATTGGAAGAAATGCCTGATGGCACTTTGTACCCGCTATATTTTTAATCGAGGTGTTCTAAGAATGGCAAAAAAAATTGACTATCAAGTGATTATTTTAACACTCCTGGTCCTGTTCATGGGCACCCTTATTTTTTTTCGGATTCCTGTCAATGGCTTTCTCTATATTTCATTAGGCGGCGACCCTTTCAATCAATATATCCACTTCTTCAACTTGTTCCACGACCTTGCCAGAAGCGGAGAAATGCCTTTTTGGTCCTGGAATTACGGTCCGGGCGGCAGCTTTTGGAATGACTTCGGCTATTACATGCTGGGCGATATTTTCATCTGGCCCCTCCTGTTGCTTCCTAAAGCCTGGTTCCCCTTATCCTTTATTCCTATGGCTATCTTCAAAATTTTCCTCATCAGTTTAGGAACCTATCTTTTACTGAAGAAATTGGGCGTCAATAAAAACATCGCTTTGATAGGAGGGATTGCGAATAGTTTTGCATTGTTCAACTTCGATCACTTCTATACCCATTATTTTTTCTTGAATGCGACGGTTTACTTTCCGTTCATTCTTTTGGGATTCGAGCGATTTTTATCCGCCAACAAACCGGCAGTGCTCTTTGTTGCTTTGTTCTTGGCGAGCATCAGCAATTTCTATTTTCTCTTCATGATTACGCTTGGCCTTTTTTTCTACAGCGGGGTCCGTTATTTTGTTGCCAGCCATTCCGAAAAGACCGTAAAGGCATTTCTTTTTTTCCACTTTCGATTAGCTACGCTCTATTTACTGGCACTCGGAACCGCTATGGTCATTCTGTTGCCATCTGTATACAGCTTATTTCAGTCCAACGCCTTCTACCGGGCAGGACAGCCAATCGAAGATGCTTTATTGACTTTCAATGAAGTGATCCAAAAACTACTGTGGCAAGGCGGCATCAATTTTGTCGTTCTTCTGGCACTCCCTCTTTTTTTCATCAACGGCTTCAAAAAACGTTTTCTGATTTTGGGATTTGCAGGGGTTCTGCTCATTTTCATGTTGATGGTCCAGCAACTCAATTCGCTGCTGGGCGGTTTCAGTACACCGGACGAATTCAGGGCATTGTTTGTCTTCAACCTTTTTTTCATCATGCTTTCAGCCGTCGCTTTAAATGAAATGAACTTTAAACAAGCTAAAAACAGCATCGTGCTCATTTTTTTTTCACTATTAATCTACCTTTGGCTTGATAAAAATCCGTTTACCCATTACGGTAACGTCATCAAATTCATGCCCTTAGCTTTCGCAATCTTATTTATAGGGGGGCAATTCGTTTCGAATAGACGGCTAAAAGCACCCGTTTTTTCATTTGCAGCGCTAGCGATCCTGCTCTATAGTTTGTTGCTGCCCTACAGTTTGGTGAACGATCTTATCATGAAATCCGAAGGTGAGGAACTTGAAGAAACACATAAAGGGGTTTGGGGCGTGTTGTCGCTCATGAGCAAAGACGATTACAAAACTCATTTTGATAACGATGAAATCAAAGAGGGGCTTGTACAACTTAAAGAAGATAAAGATCTTTATCGAATCAACATCAATTATCCCGGCGTATCCGGCTATAACGCCTCCATGAGCTATGGGTACCGGTCATACCTTACCTATCAATCTCTCGTCAAGTGGAACCTGCAGAAGTTCGAAATGGACTATTTGGCAACTGCAGGAACGCGAAGATTGAATGTGGTCAACGGCTTTCCAACCAACACGTTTCTGAATACCCTGCTAACTAATAAATACACGATTTCTTTTGCTGAACCTTATAATCTTTACGGCTACGAAACCATTTTCGAAAATGAAAATATCGTCATCGAGGAAAACCAGTTCTCCTTGCCTATCGGTTTTTTATACGAAACAGCTATGCCGATTTCTGCAGTGGATGACACAAGGGATCCCCTGCTCGATGAACGGCTGCTGAGAAATGCCGTACTGCCGGATGACGTTTTCAATGCCTCGGGACTGGACTCAGACGAATCTACCGCTTCTCAAACTATCGGCTCTTTGGCAGATGCTGTTTTTGACGATGAGACGCGGGTGGAGACCCGGGCCGATGGTGTCTGGGTGGAGTCTGATACTCCCATTCAATTAACCATTCCTGTCCAAGACCATACGCTTTCCGAACTGACTGTTTATGCGGATGTCCTTCCTTATACAGAAAATGAAGGATTGACAATCAAGGCTGCCAGCAATCTTGGCGCCAGTTATGTTCTCCAAAAGAATATGCGCAACAACCATTACGAAGTTGACCAATACACGTATATGGAAGCCAAAAATCAAGTGCTGTTCCGTTTTGGAATGGACTCGGAAACGGAAGCCATTGCATTGACCATCCAACCTGGCGAATTTTTAATCAAGGATATCCAGGTGACTGCTGCAGATTATGGAACTTATGAAGAAATCATACGGGATTATCAGAACAGCAGCTTGCAGGACATCGATTACGGCAATAATTACGTCAATGGCCGTTATTCGGCAGAGCTGGATGCGGTTTTATTTTTATCCATTCCCTATTCACCAGGCTGGAAAGCTTCCATCGATGGGCAACCGGTCGATACGTTCCCTGTCCATTCAGCCTATACCGGCATACTTGCCCCTTCCGGTGAGCACGCAATTGCGTTAAGATATAAACCGGAAGGATTCACGGCTGGTTTATTCATTTCCATCATCAGTTTTCTCGGAGCCGTTTTCCTGCATATCCGCAAACTAAGATTCAGTTAATAAAAACTTCCGTGAGTTGTTGAACCTTCACCACATCAGTAGAAAGAACGGAGATTTCCATGAAAAAAATTTTAACCAAAGATTGGCGCAGCATCCTTATGTACCTCATCATGGGTGGCTGGACCACTGTCGTCAATATCGTCGTCTATTGGATTTGTGAAGAGATGTTCTACCTCGATTACCGCATTTCAACCACGATCGCCTGGGTGTTCGCCGTCGTTTTCGCTTACGTCGTCAACAAGCGTTTTGTCTTCAAAAGCGTCACTAACACTTGGCGCGACCGCTTTGCTGAAATGGGTTCGTTTTTCGGGTTCCGTGTCTTGTCGTTTTTTATGGATCTGGGCACCATGATGGTTTTAGTCGGGTTGTTGAGCATCAATGGCACCGTATCAAAAATCCTGGCCAATGTCATTGTGTTGGTCGCGAATTACATCTTCAGCAAGAAATTCATCTTTAAAGACCGTTCGGCTCCAGCAGCGGAAAAAGTTCAATAAGCCTCAAAATGCCGGACAGGATATTTCCTGATCCGGCATTTTCATGGTTCTTTGTAAACTTCCACGAGCCCCATTCTCTTCACTTCCATATCGATGATCTTCGGCAGCCGGTAGAGGTAAAGCGACAGCACAAAAGTCCATAACTGAAGAGTGAACACGGTCACACGTTCAACCAGCCCGGCATAGGGCAGATCATAGTTCAACACAATCGGAGTCGCAATTCCCGCTAAAACAATTACGACGGCACAGACAAGTGTAAATACCCCGATCCCCTTGAAATTCTTAGTGAGCCAGAGGCCGTAGCCGATGGCAAACAATGCACCCACCGTCGCAATTACAACGATGGCTGTAATGGCCAAATGCATAAAATTCCCGAAGGTCAGTACTTCCCCTCCTTGCTCCAACGGAAATAAACCATAGCCGACCAATGAAGCCGTATGCATGATCAGCAGCAGAACGGCACCAAATCGGGCGATTGTGTCCACCTTGTATTTGCGGAAAAGCACATAGAGCGAAGTTGAAAAAAGCACCGCAAGAATGCCATAGCCCAGTGTAAAGATTCTCAGCATTTCTGCATCGGGCGCACCGTTTCCGGTCAGTTCGCTGATAGTCTGTTTTACATGGCTATAGCCAACCCATAATACCCCACCCATAATCACGTGGGCGATATAAACGAGCGCAGCAATTGCACCGCTTAATGCAATGAATTGCCAGTAGTTTTTCTGCGCACTGAACTTCATATTTTCACCGCCAACTATATTTCTGAATATTCTATTAGTATACTCTTTTTGGAACAGACTTTCCCATTTCCAAAGCATCATTTTAAAGTTCGACCGAAAAAACTGCAGTTGACTTTCCTCAAGAAAGACTCATGCAG
The DNA here is from genome assembly GCF_016820615.1 of Planococcus beijingensis. Lineage (NCBI taxonomy): Bacteria > Bacillati > Bacillota > Bacilli > Caryophanales > Caryophanaceae > Planococcus > Planococcus beijingensis. Next base: position 517,470 of record NZ_JADHDZ010000001.1, on the reverse strand, counting down.
CTTCGATTTATTTCTTTAACGCTTTTTTGGCATTGACGCGTCCATGCCCATAAACATCGTCTCTGCCTGCCTTTCCTAAATCATCCGAAGAAGAAAACAACCGCTTTTCGATTTCCTTATTGCTGAGGGATGGCTGATTGGCTTTGATCAATGCTGCTACACCCGAAACGATCGGCGTGGCCATGGAAGTTCCACTTAATGGACCGAATTGATTGGAAGGCAATGTGGAATAGACATCCACTCCTGGCGCTGTTAAATCAACGGTCGGCCCTTTATTGGAAAACAAAGCACTCACGTCTGTACGGGTTACGGCACTGACTGAGATGACATTGTCCAAAGAAGAAGGGTAATGGGCGTTGCGCGTTCCTTCATTTCCTGCAGCAGCCACAATGACAATGCCCCGTTTATGCGCTTTTTGTATCACCTGATCCAAAGCTTCACTGTAATAATACGAGCCCAGACTCATATTGATGATGTCGACATCCGCCTTGATGGCATGTTCAATGCCGTGAATCAACGTAGAGGTGTAGCCATAACCGCCTTGATCAATAACATCAATCGGCATAATCTTCGTCGCCGGCGCTACTCCTGCTCCCCAAATTCCGTTGCCTGCTGAAGCGGCAATCAGACCCGCTACGTGCGTTCCGTGCTTGCCAGCAGTGATGGTGCCTTTTTTCTTGCTGAGTGCATCGTAAGGAGCGACAAATTGTTTTTTCAGTTCCGGATGCGTCACATCCATGCCGTCATCAATCACCGCTACGACCACTTTTTTTGAGCCTTTGGTCTGCTTCCATGCAGCAGCTGTCTGAATTTGTGTATGATGGTATTGCCGGGTAGCCAATTCGGGGTCCTTCCGTTTATAGGCAAGTTCAATCTGGTAATCCGGTTCGACAAATTCAATGTCGTCCCGTTCTTCCAGTTCTTCCATATAGTTCTCCATGGATTCACCTTCCGGCACATCAAATGTAGCCATCTCCGCTTTTCCATTTTCATCACTAGCTGCCACATCCGCCGCTGCAATTCCTGTTTGCGCACCTTCTTTAAACTTTACAATCACCCGCTGCGGATCTGCTTCTGCAAAAACTTTAGTGCCATTACTCATGGACGCCGTGAACATCAAAAGCAAAATTGTAAAAAGACAGATAATTTTTTTCATGACTATTCCCCATCTCTTTATAGTCTGAATATTATGTAAAATAAGATATTTTTATTAATTATAAACCCTAAAGATTTATTTTCCAAGCCTATATGAAAAAAATCCCATCTGTTCTCAATTTAATGAGAGCAGATGGGATTTTATAAACATTAGCTTAAGCTTTGAGAAGATACTTCCACCGGATGGACGGCTTCGTAAAGCAATCCTTCCAATTCAGCAGTGTAATCTCGTACTTGTTTGTCAGACCAAGCAAGCGTCTTGCCCATATAGGCGATGACCGCTTCTTTATGCGCATGCACCCAGTGGATGTTAAAGTACAAAGCACCGGTACGGCGAATAAAGAAATCGATCGGCTTGTAGGCAGCTTCATATTCCATCGAATAGCGCAGCATTGCGTATACCAGCGGATCAAGTCCAGCATGTGCCGCCTCGTCCAATCCAGCCGTGTAGAAGCGCAGAACGTTATCGACATTTGCGCCATAGCGGTTTACCAGCATCCGCATCGCATCAGGAGTCAGCCCCATGCCTGCAGCTTGATTGACACGATCCGCCATAAAGGTTTCAAACCCTTTTGAACCGCCTACTTCACCGCCTGAAATCGGCAAACGTTTAGTCGAGCTCTTCGGATACTTCGCGCCTTCTTCTTTCTGCAATTGCTCTGCTACCAAGTTGACGATGCTTTCGCCCATTTTGCGGTAGCCGGTCAATTTGCCGCCTGCAATCGAAATCAACCCTGAATCCGATACAAAAATTTCATCTTTTCGTGAAATCTCGGAAGGATCTTTGCCGTCTTCATGGATCAATGGACGCAACCCAGCCCAGCTCGATTCGATGTCCGCTTCTGAAATATTCACTTCAGGGAACATGAAGTCGATTGCTTTCAAAACATAATTGCGGTCTTCCAAAGTCATCGTCGGATGCGCAATGTCCTGTTTGTAGACTGTATCTGTTGTCCCTACATAAACTTTTCCTTGGCGAGGAATCGCAAACGCCATACGGCCATCCGGCATGTCAAAATAAATCGCCTGTTTCAACGGGAAGCGGCGGCCGTCAAAGACCAAATGAATCCCTTTCGTCAGTTGAAGTGTTTTACCGAATTTCGAATGGTCTTTGTCACGCAGCGTATCAACCCATGGCCCTGCTGCATTGACGATTTTCTTCGCGTACAATTCGTGGATGGTGCCATCAATTTGGTCTTCCACTTGAATGCCGACTGTTTTGCCATTATCGTAGATGAAGCTTTTCACTTTCGCGTAGTTCATCGCCAATGCGCCTTTTTCAACAGCTTTCTTCATGACTTCCATTGTCAGGCGTGCATCGTCGGTTTTGTATTCTACGTAATAGCCGCCGCCTTTAATATCTTTTTTCTTCAATAAAGGCTCGCGGCGCAGGGTTTCTTCCTTGCTCAACATTTTGCGGCGTTCCCCTTTTTTGACGCCTGCCAAAAAGTCGTAGACGCGCAGGCCGACGTTAGTGCTCAAAGGCCCGAATGTCCCGCCTTTATAGAACGGCAACAGCATCCATTCAGGAGTTGTCACGTGTGGCCCATTTTCATAAACGATTTCACGTTCTTTGCCGACTTCAGCGACCATCTTCACTTCAAATTGCTTCAAGTAACGCAATCCGCCGTGAACCAATTTAGTGGAACGGCTGCTTGTCCCCGCTGCAAAATCCTGCATCTCCACAACCGCCACATCCATGCCGCGTACAGCCGCATCAAGTGCGATGCCCGCACCCGTGATTCCGCCGCCAATAACCAGGACGTCCAATTGCGCTTGTTTCATTTGTTCATAACGTTCGTTTCTATTCAAGCTTGAAAATTTCATAAGTTGATCTGCTCCTTTTTTGTGTGTAGGTTAAAGAAAATACGTTGATGCTTGATAGTGAAATCTCATTCTTTCTGATACTGCATCACTACCCTATTTTGTAAGGTGCTAAGCTGATTCGGATGACTCGAAGCAGTGTGGAAGACAAGTTCTCACTCGGCTTGAATCACCATTTCCCCATATAAAAAGAGAGATCAAGGCACAGCTGCAGAATTTCTTCTGCAAAACTGGCTTGGTCTCTCATAGTCTCCGGCCGTATATCTCTCATTTATTAACTTGTAGGTTAGTTCACTGGTTTAAAAGTACGTGTTGCAGTTACCGCGTTTTTCCAGCCTTCATAAAGCGTTCCGCTTTGTTCAGTCGGCATGTCGCGTGTAAAGGTCTTATCAATCTGCCATTGCTGGGCGATCTCTTCTTTGTCTTTCCAGAAACCGACTGCGAGTCCTGCCAGGTAAGCCGCACCCAGTGCTGTCGTTTCCTGGATCACCGGACGTTCTACTGGAACATCCAGGATGTCACTTTGGAATTGCATCAGCAAATCATTGCCGACCGCTCCGCCATCAACGCGCAAGGTCTTCAATTCGATCCCTGCATCTTCTATCATAACATCTACGACGTCTTTTGTCTGGTATGCGAGCGCCTCAAGCGTCGCACGGATGAAATGTGCTTTCGTCGTGCCGCGTGTCAAGCCAAAAACAGCGCCGCGTGCATCGGTATCCCAGTAGGGTGTTCCAAGACCCACAAAGGCTGGAACCATATAGACGCCTTCTGTTGAATCGACTTGCATGGCGTAGTCTTCGCTTTCCGGCGCATTTTCGATGACCTGCAATCCGTCGCGCAGCCATTGGATCGCTGAACCGGCAACAAAAATACTGCCTTCCAATGCGTATTCCACTTTGCCGTCAACGCCCCATGCCAATGTCGTCAATAAACCGTGCTCCGATACGACGCCTTCTTCACCGGTATTCATCAGCATAAAGCATCCTGTGCCGTATGTGTTTTTCGCCATGCCTTTTTCAAAGCATGCCTGGCCGAAAAGTGCAGCCTGCTGGTCACCGGCGATGCCGGCGATCGGCACTTCCTGACCGAAGAAATGATAATCAACAGTGTTGGCATAGACCTCAGAAGACTGGCGGACTTCAGGCAGCATGCTCTTCGGCACTGTCAGGATATCCAAAAGCTCCTGGTCCCATTCCAAGTCGTAGATATTGTACATCAATGTACGGGATGCATTGCTGTAATCCGTGACGTGTGCTTTTCCGCCTGACAGTTTATAGACAAGCCACGAATCGATCGTTCCGAACATCAAATCGCCGTTGTCCGCTTTTTCGCGTGCGCCTTCCACATTGTCCAGAATCCATTTCACTTTCGTCCCGGAGAAATAGGCATCAATCAGCAAGCCTGTCTTTTTGCGGAACAATTCGTTTAAGCCTTGCTCTTTCAAGTCGTTGCAGATGCCGTCTGTTTGGCGTGACTGCCAGACGATTGCTTTGTAGATCGGTTTGCCTGTGTTGCGGTCCCAGACGACTGTCGTTTCACGCTGATTCGTAATTCCGATGCCGGCAATCTGGCTCGGGTCGATGTCCGATTTGCGCAATACTTCTGCGATACAAGCTAAAACAGACGTCCAGATTTCGTTGGCATCATGCTCTACCCAGCCCGGTTTCGGGAAAAACTGTTGAAATTCCTGTTGGGCCGTTTCAAAAATTTCACCTTTGTGGTTCAGCAATACGGCACGCGAACTGGTTGTGCCCTGGTCTATGGATAAAATATAATCTTTACTCAAAACGATCTCCTCCAATGGTTATGAAACAATTTTCTCTTCTAATTTATCAGCGGTGGTCCGCTCTTTTTTCAATTCTACACTTGCTGCACCGAATAAAACCAGGAACAAGATTGCGCTCATGATCCAAAACGGCAAGCCGTATGCACCAGTGAACAATGCTTTATAGAACAACGCTCCGTAAACGCCGCCGAAGATAGGTCCGATAACCGGTACCCAGGCGTATGACCAGTCCGATTTTCCTTTGCCAGGAATCGGCAGCAATGCGTGCGCGATACGCGGTCCGAGGTCACGTGCCGGGTTGATGGCATAACCCGTCGTTCCGCCGAGCGACAGCCCGATTGCTAGAATCAATGCACCGACAATCAACGGATTCAAGCCTTCCGTGAATTCATTGGCACCGATAAACAGCAAGCCCATGACCAATACGGCTGTGCCGATGATTTCGCTGACCATATTTGAAAATGGCCGGCGGACCGCTGGAATTGTCGCGAATACCCCAAGCTTCGTTTCTGCATCTTTGGTGCGTTCCCAATGCGGCAAGTAGTTTAAAAAGACAATCGTTGCCCCGATGATCGCCCCCAAAATCTGTGCGGCTATGTAAACGGGCACTTGCGACCAAGGAAAATCGCCTACAGCTGCAAATCCAAGTGTCACCGCCGGATTTAAGTGTGCTCCTGAAAAACTGCCGACCGCATAAACGCCCATCGTTACTGCCAATCCCCAAGCAATCGTAACGACGATCCAGCCGCCATTTTCAGCTTTGGAATCTTTTAATGCCACGCCTGCTACCACACCCGCACCGAAAATAATTAAAATCATCGTGCCGATCAATTCTGCTAAAAATTCCGTCATTGTCACAAACCCCTTTGTATTTTTTGAACCATTATCAGGAAAACATAAAAAGACCCACGCTGAACCAAGCGACTTCTCCATAAGAAGCGCTCGTTCCAGTGTGGGTCTCCATTTCTCCTACACAGTTCTTAACTTGTAAATACTAAGTTACCAGTTCATGAAAACGCTGTCAACGTTTTATAACTCCCAAAGTTCGGGCTGAGAAGTTGAAATTGCTTTGGCTCCACCATCATAAGCCAATAAAATATCTTCTTTTGTGCGGATCAACCCGCCGGCAATTACCGGAATGCCGGTTTTATCGAAAACTTCCTTGATAACAGATGGAATGATTCCAGGCAAGATTTCAATATAGTCCGGCTTCACTTGATTGATCAGGTTGATATTGTGTTCCAGCGCCTGGCTGTCCAGCAAGAATAGCCGCTGAATTGTCATCAAGTTATTTTTCTTGGCCAATGCGATGACATTGCTGCGTGTTGAAACGATGCCATCCGGTTTGACTTCCCTCACAAGGTATTCAAAGCCATAAGAATCTGTCTTCAGTCCCTGAATCAAATCGACATGAAGGATGACTTTCTTTTTGGCTTTTTTCGCGACTTGCACCAATTGCTTAAGTTGCGCCAAGCGGATTTCCAAAAAGATGATGTATTCGTGATCGCTCTTCAACAAGCGTTCAAATTCTTTCATATTACGCAAAACCGGCAAAACGCCTTTTAACTCATGCACCGAGTTTCCCCCTCAATCAAATTACAGAATTCTTACGGAGCTTCCTCCGCCCAAACGGCTTCCCATTCAAAAATTTCATATCGCCTGGCGCCTTCCACAATATACGGATCTGTAATGACCAGCGCTTCACAGGCTTCAAGCGATGGAGCTTTGTAGATGACCAATCCGCCCGAACCGTCTGCAAACTTGCCATTGGCTGCCACGTGTCCGCTATTGCGCATTTTCTCGAGAAACGCCAGATGCTGCGGCCGAAAATCCCGGCTCTTGTCTGCCTCTTTCATCGGCAATAACACGGCGAAATATTTCATGATCATGCCCCCTTTCTCCTATTATAAGGAGCACGCCCGAAAAAGTCTTTCATTGCCATCATTTCTATGGAAATCCGCGTGGAATTCCAGTTAATTGGATATACAGTCCGGCTTCATTCAAATACAGTCCAGATTGATGAAATACCGTCCAATTCCATTACCACACTGTCCAAACTCAAAAAATACTGTCTACGACGAATAAAACTCATTCCAACAGCCTAAACATCGGATGAACACCGATTTCAAACTCACAAAAATGGGTAAACTGGAACTACTATACTTTAATCGTTAAGGAGCTGGTTGGCTGTGCAGATGACGAAAAAAGGACCTGTCTATCAATTGACATTCATGCCCCGATTTTTCCCGGTTAATTGCTATATCGTCGACGAAGAAACGGAATTGACGCTTGTGGATGCTGCGCTGGGATTCAACGCAAAACAGATTTTATTGTCCATCAAGGTTATGGAAAAGCCGTTGACCCGCATCATCATCACCCATGCCCACAGTGACCATATCGGCGCACTTGATGCCATTAAACGTGAATGGCCCGATGCCGTCGTCTTCATGTCGCCACGTGATGCGCGTCTGCTTGCAGGCGACATGAGCTTGCTGCCTGGCGAACCTGATTCGCCGATCAAAGGCGGCGTTCCCAGAAACGTCAAAACACAGCCCGACCGCTTGCTTGAAGAAGGAGATTCCGCCGGCTCCCTGCAAGTGGTCAATACACCTGGCCACACGCCGGGTTCCATTTCGTTGCTGCACACACGCTCTCATTTCCTGATCGCTGGAGACGCTTTCCAAACACGCGGCGGCATAGCTGTTTCCGGTACATTTAAGCCGTTGTTTCCGTTTCCGGCCTTTGCCACATGGAACAAACAAACCGCATTGGAAAGTGCCAAGAAAATCCGGCAATTAAATCCGCAGCTATTGGCTGTAGGACATGGCAAGATGATCGACAAACCGCTTGATGCCATCGATTTAGCCATCATGGAAAGCGAGAAAAGCCTGCAATCCTAGTTGCTGATGCACAACAGCTATTTACACAAACTAAAACCGTTTGCCCGGCAATTCTCCGGGCAAACGGTTTTAGTCAAATGACTTTTTTCCGGCTCACACGCATCAGCATCACGGGCCTCGGTTCATCCAGTACTTCATCAACTTGCCGCGTCTTTTCAAATCCTGTTTTTTCGTAAGCACGGATGGCAACTGTATTCCGGATGTCCGGATCAGTGACGCAGAACTGGATTTTTGGATCTGTAAAAATGATTTCTTTCAGGAATTTTTGAAGTACTTTGGAACCGAGCCCTTTGTTCCGATAGCTTTTTGCGCCGATCAATATATCCAGACCGGCAGCTTTTTGCAATTCCTCGTATTTTTCATTGCCTGGATAATCACTCCAGTGATATGTCTGAATATAGCCGATGGGCGTCTCTTCGTAATAGATGATATAGGGCTTGGTCGAATCCTTGCCCTTGATGCTGGCTGTGAATTCCTGCAGAAATTGGCCATATGTATGGCCTTGTACATAACCCCAGAAGCGATTTGTTGGTGGTTCTTTAGTAATCCAATCATAGAGCTGCGGCAAATGTTCACGCCGCAATCGACGAAAACTGACTTTCCGTATATCCAAGCCCATCCCAACACCCCTTTCTGTTTTTCTAGAAAGAAAAACTGCTGTGCTTTATTCTATGCTACAAACAAAAACTCACGGTTTCATTGATTTGTCCACAGGCGTCTTCAAGATGTCTTCCAGATTTTCAGTCGGCAATGAAAAAATGGTTTCCACCGGCGCATAATTTCCGGCTAACCGGCCAATCGGCGCAAGTTTCTCCAAATTAATGCGGCCATTTTGATACAGCTCGTCTTTCACATGGAACTTGACCAGTCGGCCAATCACGAGATGGTCGTCCCCCAACTGGATGATGTCATGCAGTTTGCATTCCATATTGATGGGCGCTTCCAATACGCGCGGTACCGATACAGCAAGCGATTCCGTCGCCGTCAATCCCGCGTACGCAAATTCATCGACTTCACTCGGTACATGTTCCCCGCTTTTGGCCATTTCGTTGGCCAGCGATGCTGTGACAATATTGATGACAAACTCCTGGTTGTCCCGGATGTTCTGCAAAGTATCTTTGACCGTGCCCGCGCGTTCCTCCACCCCTTCCCCTACAGAAAATGCCAGCATCGGCGGATTTCGCGATACCACTGTAAAGAAGCTGAAAGGCGCTAAATTGGCAATGCCTTCTGGGGACAGTGTCGACACCCAGGCAATCGGCCGAGGCACCACACTGCCGATCAATAATTTATAGTTTTGCTTGGCCGTCATATTCAGCGGATCGATGATCATTGCCGTTTCCCCCTTTAACAATCTCTATTGTTATTCTTTTCCCTTTTGGGTCCATGCCGACCCGCTTTCAATGCGAAAATCACCTTTCACATTCCACCAATCAGCTGTCTTTCGTTTATTCGATACTAGCTGATTGTATCCCTGTCTAGTTTTGGGAATATGGAAAATAAAAAGGCAGAAACCCCCGTCGTTTCAGGTTTCCAACTTGTTATTTACAAGATTAGGCTATTTACCATTTCAAAAGGTATTTGCCTCTCAATTTTTCTAGATCTCTTGATTTCACTGGCGCACTCTTCCGGAATTAAGAAATACTCTGTTTTCCACATACAAAGTTTGCTATGATTGGAAATGGAATTTATTAACCAAATGCACGTAGAAATTTGTAAGAGATTAGGAGCCGATTGAAATGCCTGAAGAATTCATGTCGAAGTGGAAATCCGCAATCAAACCGCAATGGAAAACCGCCTTTCTATCTGCGGCCATCATCGGCTTTTTGTGCCATATGTTTGTGTTCACAAATATCCTTCCCAACCATGATAGCTTGGTCAATATGCACAGCCCTCAATTAAAAGGAGAGTCTGGACGCTTTTTCCTGTCGCCTGTCAGTGGCATCAGCTCTTATTTCGATTTGCCTTGGATCAACGGGACACTTTCTGTTTTTTATTTGGCATTGACCGCCGTGGTTTTAGCTGAGTTGTTCCAATTGAAAAAGACCTTTTCCATTGTGGCAGTCAGCGGTCTGATCGTTACATTTCCGACCATCGCTTCCACCTTTTCCTATATGTTTACAGCAGACGGCTATATGCTCGCTTCGTTGCTGACCGTGCTGGCTTTGCTCATCACCATCAAATATACCTACGGATTCATTGCAGGTTCCATCGTTTTTTACATAGCCGTAGGCGTTTACCAAGCCAACCTGCCGTTTTTGTTAACGATTGTGATTGTCTTTTTGATCAGTGAAATCCTGGGGAAAAACATCTCTTTCCAGCAATTCAAAAGCTACATCCTTCGCATCTTTGGAATGGGAGCCCTCGGCATGGCTTTATATGCCACTAACTTCAAACTCTATTCGAGTCTATTTGCTGGAACGATCACCAGTTATCAAGGGTTGGATTCGGTCGGCGAAAGCAGCGGCTCCTTTTTTGACGGTTTTGAACAGATCCATGAGGCTTTCACGTTTTTCTTTTTCCGCGGATTTATGACAGACTTCCCGGTCCAGCTGTTTGAATGGTTGAACGCCGCCGTCTTCTTGCTGATTGCTATCGGATTTGTCCTGCTGTTCATTCAAAATCGCATATTCACCAATGTTCCGATGGCCTTGATTTCATTGGGGTTGCTGCTGTTGATGCCGCTAAGCTCTTACATCCTGTATTTTGTTTCTCCTGACGTGGTGTACCATATGCTGATGGTGCTGTCGCTTGTCGGTTTCTATCTGCTGCCTGTGCTCTTCTATGAACATCTCACCATTCCGACCATGGCCGCCAAAGGGTTCTCTTGGTTAGCTGTAGTGAGTGCATTCGTTGTCGTATTCAATTTTGCCGTCATCTCGAACATTTCCTACCTCAACATGGAATTAAGATATGAAAAGTCCACTGCATTTGTAAACCGGCTGATCAGCAGAATTGAACAAACCGAAGGAGTGACGCCGGAATCGAAACTGGCGTTGATTGGCAGAGTTCAATTGGGATCCCCACTGAGCAAAGAGATCATCCCCCAAAGCATACCTAGAGTTATGGGTTCTTTAGGAGACAGCATCCTTCCGCTCCCTTACCATTACAACGCCATGATGAAAGGCCATTTTGGCGTCAATTACAAATTCATTTCTGAACAGGAACGCCAGGAAATTGCTGCTTCCCAATGGTTTGCAGAGATGGAGGCATGGCCATCACCGAATGCAGTCCGCGTAATTGACGACGTAGTCGTCGTAAAGCTTCAATAATGACACGAGTCGAACACGGCTAGAATCATCCGTCGTTCGGTTTTTTCAATCTCGTATCATTTACCTATCTAGCCTGATTATTTAGGGCTATAATGGAAGCAAATAGAATGGGGGGATTAACGTGGACACCGAACAAAAACTGAAACAATGGCAGGAAGCGGGATTACTGGATTCCGAAACTGCCGAACGAATTTCAGTATTTGAAAAACGCCAGCCTGCCCCTAAAAAGCTGCCGCTTCTTTTGATGATCGGCTTGATTTTCTTTTCACTGGCGATTTTCAGTTTTATCGCTGCCAACTGGCAGGCCATACCGGATTTGGCAAAAGTGCTGGTGATGCTTGCATTGATGTGGCTTTTCTATACCATCGCTTATTTCTCTGAAAAGAAAGCGTTTGGCTCTCCGCTTCTCTTCAGGGTGATTGGCCTTGCGATGTTCGGAGCTACATTACTCGTAGCTGCTCAGACATTCCACTTTCCGTTGGCAAACTCCTTGCTTCCATGGATCATGTTCTTGGCTGCGCTTGCCCATTATTTTTATTGGCGGAATCTCATCTATTCCGTCATTGGATTTTTCTTTGGCGCAACCGTTTTGCTGTCGTTTCTTCCCGATATCGGCTGGGTCGAATGGGTCCTCTTCATCGCCGTGGCCGTCACCTGGTTTTACTTCAGTAAAACTTTTGCCCCAGTAGCCTTCAGTTGGCTTCTGCTGTTCGCTTCGGGATTCATGTTGTGGGGGCTAGTGGAATACGACAGCCTGTTATGGCCAATTTGGACTTTGTTTGCACTCTTGCTCCTGCTATTGATCGTCCCAGAGAACAAACAACGACAGATTCGTCCATTTTATCTGTTGACAGCTGGCATGTTGCTAGTCGTTTATTTGGCTGTTCGCGGACAGACGTTTATCAGTCTGGTGGATGAAAGCCATATGGCAGAAGCTATCGCTTTAGCAGCTGCCGCTTTCGGTGTGCTGGTATTGAGTTTTTTCAAATTCCGCTCACTCTTATGGATCGCCGTCCCCGGTCTCATCGGCCTATTGCTGTTCGACGAAACCGCGATCGGTCTCGCAGTAGTTGCTGAATTGTCCGCTCTTGGATACCTGATTATCGCCCAGCGGCAAAATGAACCACTCGGACTCGGCTTTGTATACTTTATCGTTGTACAGTTTGTCATCTACATTATTTACGCTTGGGAACGGCTCGATATGTCGCTGTTCTTCTTGATTGGAGCCTTGCTGTTGTTCTTGTTATCAGCTATCGCCTGGTGGATCAATCGCCGGAAAGAAGGTGTAGAGCGATGAAATCCTGGATATTCCCGATTGCCCAAACACTCATCGTCGTCTTGCTGCTCGTGAGTTATTACGCCGCATCCTGGTTTGGCGAACAATATGTTCTGCGGGCCGAACCGTTTGACCCGTTTGATCCATTTTACGGCGAATACGTCATGCTGCAATATCCAGATCTCAAATCGAGCGAAATCACAAACGACAGTTCCATCTATTTCACACTGAAAAGGGCGGAGGATGGATACGCCGTCATAGACCGCATCGAAAACGAGCCCTTCTTCGGAGCCATCACCGGATCTGTCTATGACGGCAGTGTCACCGCCCCACAATTGGAACAGTTCTATGTAGAACAAGGTACCGGTCCGGATCTCGAATCGGCCCGTGACTTGCAAGTGACCATTGACGTCTCCAGTTGGGGAACCATCCGCCCCATCGACTTACGGGAACGCACAGAATAAATGCATGAAAAAAGTTCAATCAGCCTTCTGATTGAACTTTTTTTGCTTTCAAATCTTCTTTATCCGTCTGCTCCATAATACTGTGCATAAGCAGTATCTTTCTGGACCTTCACGTTATTGATGACCGCTCCAAGCAACCGGGTTTTCGTGGAAGCCGTAATGGCTTCTTTTGCTTTGATGGCGTGGTCTCTCTCGGTCTTTCCTGAATTGATCACCAGAATGGTGCCTTCGCATTTATTCGCGAGGATGACGCTGTCTGTGACGGATAAGACAGGAGGCGTATCAAAAATCAACAAATCATAGACGTCCAATGCCTGTTCGAACAGCAGGTCCATATTTTGGGAGCTCAGCAACTCTGCCGGGTTCGGCGGAATCGGACCACACGGCAAAAGATCCAAGTTCTCAATTTCAGCTGGCTGGATTGCCACTTTTAATGCAATTTGACGTGCCAGCACATTCGACAGCCCTCTGGAATTATTGATTTTGAATGTGTGGTGCATAGTCGGCTTCCTCATGTCGGCATCAATAAACAACACGCGTTTGCCTTCCTGTGCAAAGACAATCGCTAAATTTGAAGCTGTGGTCGACTTGCCTTCTGAATGGGAAGCCGAAGTAATGACCAACGAACGGATGTCTCCATCAGGTGAAGTGAAATGGATATTCGTCCGCAGCGTTCTAAATTGTTCAGATACGCGCGACCGAGGATTGGTGAATGCAATCAGCTTTCTATTTTCTACTTCAGGCTTGCTCTTCTTTTTCAACATTCAGTTAAGCCTCCCTGCGTTTAAAAGCTATCGGCTCGTTTGCCGGGATGTCTTCTTCTTCATTCATCGGTGAGATGGCCCCCAAAACCGGGATGCCCAATACATCATGAATGTCTTGTTCACCTCGGAGAGTTGTATCCAAATATTGGAGAATAAAGGCGACAGCTGCTCCAACGAGAAGCCCTACAACTGCTGCCAATAAAATATTCAATGGCGGATTCGGAGACACTGGTGTCTGATTATCCATCACGACGGCCTGCGACAAAATAAAAACATTGTCTACACCCATTAATTCAGTAACTTCCACTTCAAATATTTCAGCCGTCCGATTCGCTATTTCTACTGCTGCAGCCAAATCAGCATCGTGCACCTGTATATTAAGGAGCTGGGAGCTTTCCGCAATTTCCACTGTCACTTTTTCTGCTAACTCTTCATAAGACATATCCAGCCCCAATTGGCTGATGACCTGTTCGAGTATGACCGGACTTTCAATGATTTCACTGTATGTACCCATCAATTGAAGATCAGTCTCGATGCTCAGATTGTCCAGGGCTGCTCCAGCTTGCTGCTGGCTGATCAGGAGTTGTGTAGATGTTTGGTAAATAGGGGTGATCATGTAATACGACACTAATGCGGTTAAGACCATAAATGCAATCATGATGGTCAGGATCAATCGAATTCGATTCTTCAAAATTCCGTAAATTTCACGCAGGCTGATGGTTTCCATCATTTCGCCACCCCTCCTTTCAATGAAGAGAAATCTTAATCACGGGGACAAGGGATCTATTGTCGCTTTTTATATACCAAACCGGGCCTTTTAAATGGCGAATCGGTTTTTCGCTGATTACCCAGCTATGGGACATCAATTTAAATGTTTGATGTCCCAGGACCGGCTTATTGTGAATGGGTAACGACAATCAAAATATGTAATGCCCATGTGCCGGATAGCCCATGGTTTATGCAATCATCGCTCGCTTCGTCAATATGCATCTTTCGAACCGAACAATACGAGAATGGTCTTTAAAATCAACTTGATGTCCATCACCGTATTGCGGTTTCGGATATAATCCAGATCCATCTCAACCCACTCCTGGAAGCTGATATTGCTTCTTCCATTCACTTGCCAAAAACAAGTCAATCCAGGTGTCACGCTGATGCGCTGTTTTTCGTAGTTTGTGTATTGTGCTACTTCATCAGGGAGAGCGGGTCTTGGGCCGACGATGGTCATATCTCCATTCAATACGTTAACCAATTGCGGCAATTCATCGATGCTGGTCTTTCTGATGAACTTTCCAATTTTAGTGATTCTCGGATCGCTTTTGATTTTAAATACCGGTCCTGATGCCTCATTTTGCTTGAGCAACGAGGCTTTCAAATCTTCTGCATTGCAGACCATCGAACGGAATTTGTACATATTGAAGGTCTTGCCATGTTTTCCGACTCGTTTCTGCTTGAAGAATACAGGGCCTTTAGGGTCCTCTATTTTAATCATCAAGCTCACGATCAGGAATAGGGGAATCAAGATAATCAGCCCCATCAGCGAACCAGCGATATCCAGAAAGCGTTTTGTATATAAATAGCCATTGCTGGTATTTGTTTTGACGCTTTCAAACACCATGTCACTGTATCTAGTATTCATATCCATTTCTTCTTTTTCAGGAGCGGACACTGACATTTGAATCACCACTTTCATCTTAAATTCACCTTATCAATCAGATGGGCGCTGCTTCAATCACCTTTGTAGCAACAGGTCTGCCGATTGAATGATATTCGATTCCATTGCTCTCCACAGCTTCCAATGAGAAACAATTTCTTCCATCAATAACGAGTGGCTTTTTCATGGTTTTGAACAGGGCCAGCTCGATATTTTTGATTTCATCCCAATCGGTCAATATCAGTGCAGCTTCACTATCGGCAATCGCTTCTTCAATTGAATCAGCATATTCAACAAGTGGGTTCAGGATGGACTTTGCATTTCCCATGGCAATCGGATCATAAGCAATTACTTGCGCACCTTGTTCGATCAATTCTTCAGTGACCCGAATGGATGCTGATTCCCGCATGTCGTCAGTATTTGGTTTGAATGCCAGTCCCAGCACCGCTATTCTTTTGCCTGTAAGGATCGGCAGGCAGTCATTTAACTTCCCGATCAGAATCCCCTGCTGTTTTTTGTTGACATTGACTACACCTTTCAACAGCTCGAATTCATACTCGACATTCCCCGCAATTTGGATCAAAGCTTTTGTGTCTTTTGGAAAACAAGATCCTCCGTAGCCGATTCCCGCTTTCAGGAATTGGCTGCCGATTCGCTGATCCAGCCCCATGCCCGTTGATACATTTTCTATGTTGGCTCCCAATAATTCGCAAATATTGGAGATTTCATTGATGAAACTGATTTTGGTCGCCAGAAATGCATTCGAGGCATACTTGATCATTTCTGCACTTTTGATATCCGTCTTGAAGATAGGGACGCCAAAAGGCTGATTGATCTGTTCAATGACATTGCTTGCATACTCGTTTTCCGCTCCGATCACAATACGGTCTCCATGGAACGAGTCATGGATCGCCGACCCTTCTTTCAGAAATTCAGGATTCGAAACCACTTCCATCTGCAGGTTCGCTGCCATATGCGATTGGATGGTCTGCTTGATCATGTCATTGGTGCCTACCGGAACGGTGCTTTTTGTCACCACAATTACATTTTGTTGAATATTTTCAGCGATATCATGTGCAGCCTGGATCACATAGGACATATCAGCAGATCCGTCCTGATTTTCGGGTGTACCCACCGCGATGTAGATCACATCCGAATGCTTAAGGCCTTGCCGGTGGTCTGTTGTAAAGCTTAAACGGTTTTCATTGATGTTTTTTGTCATCATTTCACTGAGACCGGGTTCATAGATAGGCGAAATCCCCTGTTGCATCTTAGCAACCTTGTCCTGGTTGACATCAATACAGGTTACATGATGGCCGATTTCAGACAGGCTCACACCTGTTACCAATCCGACATACCCAGTTCCTATTACCGAAATCTTCATACGGACGCCCCCAACTTAAAATAATGGTGAAGCTGATTTCTCAGCCATCAATTCTTTAATGATGCTTTCCACGTCTTTTCCGAATTCTGGGCTATCCAAAGCGAATTCGATGGTTGTCCGCAGGAACCCTAGCATCTCGCCTACGTCGTAGCGTTTTCCTTCAAAATCATATGCGTAAACTTTTTTCAGTTCATTGAGTTTTTGGATGGCGTCCGTCAATTGAATTTCTCCTCCTGCACCAGCTTGCTGGGTGCCCAGGAAATCGAAAATTTCAGGAACCAGAATATAGCGTCCCATTATCGCCAGGTTGGAAGGAGCTGTTCCTGGCTTTGGTTTTTCTACGTAATTGCTGACCTCATAGCAGCGTCCATCGACCGCACTCGGATCAATGATGCCGTAACGGTGTGTTTCCTGATCAGGGACTTGCTGGACACCGATAATGGAAGACTGCATTTTGTCGTATTGGTCGATCAATTGTTTGAGACATGGTTTATCCGCTTTAACAATGTCATCTCCCAGCAATACCGCAAACGGTTCATTGCCGATAAATTTACGTGCACTCCAGACTGCATGCCCTAAGCCCTTCGGTTCTTTCTGGCGGATGTAGTGAATCTCCACATTCGAGGTATGCTGAACTTTTTCAAGAAGATCAAATTTTCCTTTTCTGAACAAATTGTCTTCCAGCTCGAAATTTTTATCGAAATGATCTTCAATGGCGCGCTTGCCTTTCCCCGTTACGATAATGATGTCTTCTATCCCGGAAGCAATTGCTTCTTCGACAATGTACTGGATTGTCGGTTTGTCTACGATCGGCAACATTTCTTTGGGCATTGCCTTTGTCACTGGAAGAAATCGAGTCCCAAGCCCCGCTGCTGGAATAATTGCCTTTGTCACTTTCTTTGCCATAAACTCCACCCGCCTTTGATAGTTTCCGAATCATCGATTCCTATCTTTACGAATGGGACAGAATAAGTTTTTTGTACACAAAACCCTCAAATATTGTCCCATTGTAACATCGATAGTCCCCGAAATATAGTTCAATTATTAAGAATTTTTAATTTTAACAGAATAAATAGTTTTAAATACCTACTTTTTACCTTCATAATAACTTAAATTATCCTGTTTCATATATTTTAATATTCTGATAATTTAAGGCATTTTTAAGTATGGGATACAATCATTTCGAGCTCACCGTCGATGAAATAATTTCCGATGGTCGCAGGCACGATGAAGTTGTCGCCCTTTTTCACTGTCGAGACGCTTTCTTCTGTCACAATCTGGCCTGAACCACTGATGACACTGACCAACAGGAACGCGGTGGTTACCGGGACTTCAACTTTTCCGCCCAGCATCCAATGGTAGACAGTGAAGTATTCCCCTTCAACCAAACGGGTTGATTGCAGGTTGTTCAGCTGTTCCTTCAGATTCTCCTGCATGACCTGCTGATGCGGACAGGTCATGACCGCCATTGCTTCCTCTAAATGAAGCTCCCGCTTTTTGCCTTCCTGATCGACACGGTCGTAATCGTACAGACGGTAAGTAATATCAGAACTTTGCTGAGTTTCAAGAATCACAATGCCTTTTCCGATGGAATGCAAGGTGCCACTCGGAACATAGACAAAATCGCCTTTTTTTACTTTAATGCGCTGAAACAGCTTTTGCCATTCACCTTTGCTGACCAATTCCTGAAACTCTTCACGGGACTTGGCTTGATGGCCGATAATAATCTCAGCACCTTCTTCACAATCCAGAATATACCAGCATTCTGTCTTGCCATAGGGCATTTGCGCTTTCTCTTTGGCGTATGCATCACCCGGATGCACCTGCACAGACAACTGGTCATTGGCATCCAAAATTTTCACCAATAACGGAAAATCACTGCCAGTTGTTTCTGAGCCGAATAAACCAGGATAGTTCCGCCAAACCTCCAGCAGGCTCATCCCTTTTAATTCACCGTTCATGACAATCGACGGTCCATTTTCATGGGCAGAGATGACCCACGCTTCTCCAGTCGTTTCTGAAGGAATATCATAATCGAATAGTTTTTGAAGCTTCTCTCCACCCCAAATGCGTTCCTGAAAAACCGGTTTTAAGAAAACGGGCTCCTTGTACATAATCTTCCCTCCCACTATGGAAATGACAAGCAAATCATATGCGCTGCCCACCCATTATCCGTGGCGGGCGGTTTGGCGTACTTTGCAGATTGCTTCTATTTCTTCCCACTCATTGGATGTGCGGTAGATGTCTTCTTCGATCAGCTCACTGCCTGTCTGTACTTCGATGATTTCCATATTGGTCGTCGCTTTTAAAGTATGTTTAGCGCCTAACGGAATATGGATGACATCTCCTGTTCTGACGTGGCTCAATTGATCATTGAATACAAAAATCCCTTCCCCTTTAACGATCGTCCATACTTCGCTGCGTTTATAATGCATCTGGTAACTGAGGTTTTTGCCGGCGTTTATGCCCAGGCGTTTGATCAGCACTTCGTTGCCTTCTGCGTAGCGCGTGTACTCCAATACACGGTACCAACCCCAACGGCGTTCCTCATACATCGGACGGTTGTTGAAGCCTTCAACGTATTCCTTCACCTTGGTGCTGGCGTCTTTGTCCGTGACCAAAATGCCATCCGGACTCGCAGCAACCACCACGTTATCCAACCCCAGTAACGTAATCGGAATATCCAATTCATTGACAATGTGTGAGTTTTCCACTCCTTTGCCAATGATTCCTTTCCCCGTTACCTGGACCGCCATTTCTTCCGTCAGCGTATTCCATGTCCCTAAATCCTTCCAATACCCGTCGTAAGGCAAGGAGATGATATGTTCTGCACGCTCGACCACTTCATAGTCAAAACTGTTTTTAGGCAAACGGTGATAGTTTCTGAGCAACTGGGAATACTCAATCGGCATTCCTCTTTCTTTCAGCAAGCCGATAATATACCCCAATTTAAAAGCGAATACCCCACAATTCCATAAGGCATTCTTTTCAATCAATTCTTCCGCCTGCTGTTCCGTCGGTTTTTCTTTAAAGTAATCAACCGTCAAATAGGAATCGTGCGACTGGCTGTCTGGAATAATATAGCCATACTTCGCAGAAGGATAAGTCGGCTTTACGCCCATCAATGCCAAATCGGCACCGGATGAAAGCAGGACTTCTTCCAGATCTTGAACCCGATTGAAAAAGCGGTTTTCAACATATGGATCGACCGGGAGCATCCCAACCACTTCATCCAATCCGCATTTCTGGACAGAATAAAGATAAACTGCCGCCAAGGCGATTGCAGGGAAAGTGTCTCTTCTCTCGGGCTCAGTCACCACATGTACATCCTGGCCTAATTGAGCTTTTATCATATCCACCTGCGAACTGCTGGTGGCAATAATGGAGTTTTCAGCCATGCCCGTTTCTTCTATTTGCTTCCAGACACGCTGCACCATTGAAACCTTATTGCCCTCCTCATCACTTAAAACCTTGAGGAACTGTTTTGAACGCGCATCATTGGAAAGCGGCCATAGGCGTTTTCCCGATCCCCCTGACAACATTACTAATCGCATATTACGTCCTCCTTCTCCATCTGCAACTCTAAGTTGTGGATGGTTCATATTAATCACGCTTTTCAGAAAATATAATTGACTAAAAAAACTTATAGGTAATATATACCTGTGATAAAAATCAAGTAATCATATTTTCACATCAATTGAAAAAGGTATACCCGTATTATATATATAAATACCTAATAATTCAATATAATTTTCTAATTAATTAGAAATGTCAGATATATTTACCTATTTTATAATCCGGAACCTTTGAAAACAATAGGTTAATAGTTATTTAATTTTTCTGTTTTTTTAGAAATTATAAACATTTAAATTTTTAAATTGAAGCTAATCGACTGTCAAATTTTTCATTTCTTAATATTTGCACACAAAAAACCGCCTCTCCTGTTTTAGAGAGACGGTTCGAAAAAGTATATTCACTTTTTATTGATCACTTCATTATAAGGATCGGCTTGATAAGCCGCCTCCAGTTGCGGAGTACCAGCGACTTCCTGGAAGACAGCCCGATACTTATTGATGGATGTATCCCGCGTCAAATTCTCTTCAAGATAAACGCGTCCTTTGAGTCCCATCGCCTTCAATTCATTCGGATCCAGGCTTCGCAAATATTGGATTGCATGGACGACTCCTCGATAATCCTGCGGTTCAATGACCACTCCTGCGCCACTTTCAAAAATCAGGCGCTGCACTTCACTGCCTTGTTCCAGAACGCCCAGCACCGGTTTCCCAGCAGCCATGACCCCGTAGATTTTGCTTGGCACAGAAACCCCTTTGATGCCTTTTTGATTGACCACCAGATGGACGTCTGCCGCATTCAACGAATACTTAAGAAATTCTTTAGGCTGATACGGCAGGAACTTGACGTTTTCAAGTTGGTTTTCAGCCGCGTAATCCTGTATCCGCTGTTTTACAGCACCTTCACCGATAAACAAAAAGACAATATCAGGCTGGTCCGTAAATTCTTTGGCAACTCGGATTAAATTCTCCAAGTCATAGTATAGGCCAAGATTTCCGGAATACATAACGATGAATTTATCCTGCAGCCCATGGGTCTCCAAAAACCCACGGATAGCTGGTTCGTTTTTGTCCAGCGGCACTACGGCTTCTTCATCGGTCCAATTGCTGATGACGGTATGAGGCGGCACCTTTTGGCCGACAAAGCGCCCTTTCAAGGTTTCAGCCATATCTTCACCCACCAGCAGCACTTGGTCCGCGTAGCTGCAATTCAATTTATCGACAGCTTTGGCGATTTTAAAGACGGTCTGGTTATTCGTATAAGCAACTGCTGCCGCCTGTTCCGGATTAAAATCATGGACGCTGTAAATATGGCGCGAACGCTTCAGGAACTTGCCGATGGTACCGATCAAACCGCCCAATACCGGCGGCTGCGAAATCGTGAAAATGACATCCGTCCCTTTTTCCTTCAGCAAAGCGATATTCGCCAATAAAAAATAGGACGAAATGTATTTCATCCGACTGACTTTGGAATTCTTATCGACCTCAGGCAGTTTGATCCGGACCACTTTGATGCTCTCCAGATAATCCACCTCGAATAGGCGGTTGCTATCATGGTTTTCTCCGGCATATCCCGGCTGCGCGGCAATGACCGTAATATCAAAATTGTTCTGGAGGCGTCCCGTCAACTCTGTCATTAATTGGCTGGTCGCTGCGAGATCCGGATAGAAATAATTGATGACAAAGGTGATCTTTTTTTTACGTAGCATTCTGAGCCTTCCTTTCCCGAAGAACATGCCGCAATACGCGCAGTCTTCCTTTAAAGTTCATCAAAAATAGCGATTAACGAATCGGTGTATTTATCTTCCGTGTAGAACGCTTCAAATGTATCCCTGCTCACTTTTCCAAGGCGAAGGCGTTCTGCATCATCCGTCACCAAATTCTTAATAGCGGATTTGACGCCTTCGACAGTCGGCTCGATAATGACGCCGCAATCTTTAATGAGTTCGGCGATAATTCCTCGGTCTGATGAAATGATCGGCAACCCTGCCGCCATCCCTTCAATGATGGACATCGGCTGCCCTTCCACTTTGTACTTGGTCGGCAACGCCATCAGGTCCGATTCCAGGAAAAAACGTTTTTTCTCTTCACCTTGTTTAAGCCCATGGTATTGGATATGTGCTTCCATATCATTGTTTTGAATATACCGTTTCACTTCCTGGAATTCGGTTTCATTTTGGATGCCCCCAACCAGGTCCAGCCGCAGATTATGCCCTTCTTTAACTAAGGCAGTTGTCGCTTTGACCAATTCCACATAACCTTTTTCAAACATCAGGTTGCTTAAATACAATAACGAAATAGGTCCTGTTTTTTTACGTTGCCCCACTTCATCTTTAAGGATGAAATCTTCTGGAATGCCGTTGGATACGACTTCCACACGGCCGACGTAGCCACGGTAATTGGGGGCCAACTTACCACCCAATACAATGCCAACATCAATTTTCTTCAATGAATTGATGATGAACTTTTGGGCGATCCCAGAAGTCGCATCAATCGTGCCGCCTAAATTATTGCCATGCAGATGCGTCACCACTTTCCCGCGCCCCAATAATTTGCATGCTTGGATCATGACGCAATCCCGCAGCAAGCCCATTTTCGTCTGGGAAATGGAAATGTACAAAATCGGATTTTTCATCACGGCCGATAAAAAACCGGAGTAAAGAATCGCCAAGGAATCGGTCAACAATTTATCAAAAGAAAGAGCCCCCGGATGTTCAAAATCCTTCCGGCTCAAGTTGATTTTCTTCACTTTATACCGCTGGTGAAGTTTTTCGGATTTGTACAAAGACTGCAAAGCGATACTCTCTCCCAAAATGGGAGGAGGAAGCGGGCCTACAAAGATTAAATTCCCTTTTTTTACTCTAGCCATACTGACTCACCTCTCATTGAATGACATCTGCCTGCCAAAGAATTTCATGGACAAGCAGGAAATTACCTATGCATGTGGATCAGTGGATTTCAATGCAGGCTTGTCCACCAAATCTTTCTCAAAAGATGCAATGACCAGATACAGGATGATGAAAATCGGCATGATGATGATCAACGGCTTGATATAATAGATATAGCCGTACCAGAACACTCGGGCAATCGTCAGCACAATCCAGTAATACCCCAGAGCCATCCCCATATTGCCGAAAAATTTCTTCAGCAAGACCGCCGGCACAAACAGAACAGCATAAGTCGCAAAAGGTGCCACGATCAATCCGATAACCTCAAAATTCAAATAGTATTCCCCGTAGACAAACAATCCATAATTGGTATGGATCAGCGATGCCACCAAGTGGGCCGCCTGTGGACTTTGCGCCTCGATTCCGAAGAACGAAGGAATCAACTGCGGAATATAGTCGATGAGCGTATTATAGTTGCCATAGGTATGTGTCACTTCCATTGCAGCGGCTGTCGAATAGACAAGGTCTTGTACAGTGGGATAGTTGATGAGCATGAAGAGCGATTCCGTAATGGCTTCCACGTCAAAAATCAACCCAGTATGCCGAACCAGCCCCAAATAAGAGAAGACCAGCAAACCGCCGACAATCAATGCCGCTTTTTTAAAAGAGAACTTCGACCGGATGACATCCGCTTTTTTGGTAGCTGTCAGAAGCAGATACAGGATCAGCAACAAGCCCAAGATATCAACTCTGGCATAATGCGCCAGCAGCCAAAACGGCACAAACAGAATGGCGAACTTCCGGATCGCACTGCCTTTGACACCCATCAACACGAAGAAATACGAGATGACGACCACAGAATTCCAGGCATTTCCGGGAAGCAGGCTGGGCGACAGCTCATGATAGGCCTTCCCCGGCAGATCCGGCAAATAAATAATAGAAGAAACGATGGCGACTGCACTGAAAAACCAGGTAGCCAATAAGCTTTGGACCGTCCCTGAATAAAACGCCAAAATCTTCGCATCGTAACTGCGGTATGTTTTATTGGTCAGCCACAGCAGAATTGACCAGATATAGTAGAAAAACAAGGCACCGAATGCCAATGTGTAGAAATGCTTTTCAATGAGATGGGTGCGGTCATTGAATAATGGCTGCACTTCTCCCACTGGCCCGAAACCCAATATGCTGATGATCGGCAAAAATAGCAGGACCAGCGAAAAAGTTGCAAATCCCACCTTAAAGACATAAATATCCAAAAGGAATTTAAAGGAAAAAATAATTAAAATGAACAAATTCCACGGATCTTCTGGATTGAAAACCTGGCCAATACGAAGCAGATAATAAATCACAGAAATCCCGGTTAGTAAATTGACGATGATATACAGGACTTTTTCAAATCGATCATCGGCCTCAAGTTGTTTTTCCATCGTCTCAGTCCTTTATTCGTGATGTCCTTTTCCTGATTGCCAACCGCATACCTTTCCGGCTACTTCAATCCTCAGGACGGAGTAGTCGCGGATAATAGGTGGGATTTCCTGTTGTTTTTTTTGGATTGCGTATAAAGATAAGATAAGACCTTCATATTCAAAAAAGTCGACAGATAGTAGAACAGGAACTTCAACGAAATGCGATCATCTTTAAACCCTTCTGCCAATACGTTGCGTGACAGCCGAACGGTTTCTTTGTTTCCGCTGATGATGGCGGTCCTGAAAATCACTTTCCAAATGGTTAACGTAAAACGATGAAAAGTCGATTTGGGCTGTTTTTTCGCCAATCCTTTATACTTTTCAAAAATACTCATATGCCCAGTCAGCACCGACTTTTTATTGGTGGTGATCCGCTCGCCACTGTGGTGATAGAATAGCACCAGGCTTTCTTTGACAAAATCGAATTTTGTCACCTGCGCCAGTCTTATGTATAAATCCCAATCCTGGCAACTCGGCAAACTGGCATCAAAGCCCTGCACCTGATCCAACACTTCACTCTTCACCAAAACCGACGATGTGGTATCAATGCAATTGGATTCAAACAGTTTCGGCAAAATTCCCCCTTTGTATGCCGGAACGATTTTACGGGTAGGCTGGTTGTGTTCGTCGACAACCTGTACTCCCGTATAAACCACTCCAACATCGGGCTGGCCTTCAAATTGTTTGAGCTGCCTTTCCAATTTATCCGGCAGCCATTGATCATCCGAATCCAAAAAGCCGATAAAACTCCCCGTGGCTTGTTTGATTCCAGTGTTTCTGGCTTCCGATCCACCTTTGTTAGTGTCGTGTCTGAGATAGATGATGCGCTCATCATCCATCCCCCTCACGACTTCAGCCGTATCATCTGTCGAGCAATCATCGATGATGATGATTTCGAAGTTCTGATGACTTTGGTTTTCCAGGCTTTCTATTGCTTTTTTCAGCAACTCCGAACGATTATACGTCGGAATAATCACACTGACTTTATCATTTAAGGTCACCATTAGATTTCCCCCCACCCGATAAGGAACCCGCTTAGATTAGTACTCAGTGATGGCACTTTTTTCTTCTTTCAACAAATTGCAATCGTGTGTCACCATGATTTCCACGAGTTCTTCAAACGATGTGGAAGTCGGGTTCCATCCAAGCAGTTTTTTCGCTTTTGAAGGATCCCCCAACAGCAACTCGACCTCTGCTAAACGGAAGTAGTCAGGATTTACTTCAACCACCACTTCACCCGTTTTCACATTAATGCCTTTTTCGTCAATTCCTTCACCTTGCCATTGGACTTCAATTCCTGCATGTTTAAAAGCCAGCGTCGCAAATTCACGGACAGTATGCATTTCCCCGGTGGCAATCACGAAATCTTCCGGTGTTTCATGCTGAAGAATCAGCCACATGCATTCTACGTAATCCTTGGCATAGCCCCAGTCGCGTTTGGCATCGAGGTTGCCCAATAATAGTTTGTCCTGTTTGCCATGGGCGATGCGGGCAGCCGCCATCGTGATTTTGCGCGTCACGAACGTTTCGCCTCGGCGTTCCGATTCATGGTTGAAGAGGATGCCATTCACGGCGAACATATCATATGACTCCCGGTAATTTTTTGTAATCCAATAACCGTATAGCTTCGCTACGCCATAAGGTGAACGTGGGTAAAACGGCGTGGTTTCCCTTTGTGGGACCTCCTGCACTTTGCCGTATAGTTCAGAAGTCGAAGCCTGGTAGATGCGCGTCTTTTTCTCCAAGCCTAGGATACGGACCGCTTCCAGGATGCGCAACGTGCCGATACCATCAACGTCTGCTGTATATTCCGGCGTTTCGAACGACACTTTGACATGGGACATCGCTGCCAAGTTGTAGATTTCGTCTGGTTTGATTTCACTGATCAACCGGATGATATTCGAGGTATCGGTCATATCCCCATAATGGATATAAAAATTCTCACTCGACTTCAATTCTTCAATATACAAGTGTTCGATGCGGCTGGTGTTGAAGCTTGAACTGCGGCGAATAATGCCATGAACCTCATAACCCTTCTCCAATAAGAAATCCGATAGAAACGATCCATCCTGCCCGTTAACTCCAGTAATCAATGCCTTCTTCATGATTTTCCCCCTCAATTCGTCATCATTGTATTTTTTTCTATATTTTCCAAGAACCATGTATAGGCCATCTCCAAGCCTTCATCCAACGAGATTCTCGCTGTCCAGCCAAGGTCCTTCAGGCGATTGACATCGACCAGCTTTCGTGGAGCGCCATCCGGTTTGGAAGCATTAAAGACGATTGCCCCGGAGTAACCGACTGTTTTTCCGATTTTCTCCGCGAGCTCTTTGATGGAAATGTCTTTGCCCATCCCAACATTGACCAAATCACTGCCATTGTACGTATTCATCAAATAAATCGCAGCATCCGCCAAGTCATCCGAATAGAGGAATTCACGTTTCGGTGTCCCGGTCCCCCACACTTCAACAGTCGGCGTATTGTTCAATTTAGCTTCATGGAATTTCCGGATCAGTGCCGGCAAAACATGGGAGCTGTTCAAATCAAAGTTATCATTTGGTCCGTATAGATTGGTCGGCATGATGGAAATGAAATTTGTCCCATGCTGCCGGTTATAGGCCTGACACATTTTAATCCCCGCAATTTTCGCAATGGCATAAGCTTCATTTGTCGGCTCAAGTTCGCCAGTCAGCAGCGAATCTTCCCTCATCGGCTGAGCCGCCAACTTCGGATAGATGCACGTGCTGCCAAGGAACAGCAGCTTTTTGATATGGTTCTGATGGGATGCATCAATGACGTTGGTTTGAATCATCAAATTATCCCGGATAAAGTCTGCTGGAAAATCATTGTTCGCCACAATCCCTCCCACTTTCGCAGCTGCCAAAAATACATATTCCGGCTGTTCCTCTTCGAAGAATGCATCCACCTGATCACGCTTCGTCAAATCCAGTTGCCCACTGGTCCGGAACACAAGATTGGTGTAACCATTTTCCTGCAAATTTCTTGTAATCGCCGATCCCACTAAGCCTCTATGCCCCGCCACGTAAATCTTTGAATCCAAATTCATAATTACCCCACCTTTTTCTCAGCGAATGCCATAGATAATTTATGGATGCTGGTGTCTTTTTCATGCTCATATATAGCCAAGGACTAAGATAAAATCAAATAACATCAATATACCCAAGACTATATACTTATTGATTGATTTTATTTTTCCATTCTACCATACAATAGTCTAAATATTACAGATTATTTTGATTATTTGATAATTAATATTCTACATATGTTAAAATTACAAATAATTACATTTTTTAAGTGATGTCTCTCTTTAATGAAACCCATCTACTCCATCAATCGCTTATGCCTGTTTAACCACCGACCGTTTTTGAAAAAAACTTTTTACTTCCACCACCAATTCGCGTTGATTGAAAATTAGCAACAAACCATACACCAGCATACCGATCAAAGCGTCTATAACAATGATGCCGATTGGTCCGACTCCTGTTAACTGGGTGTTGATGGCGTATAAAGGAGCCAGCATAATAACCGAGTGGGCCATCGGTTTGACGATCGACATCGTCAACTCACCTAAGCTATCACCGATAATGTGGCGGATTCGCACAAAATAACTGACGTAGAACAGCACCAGCCTCAGCAAACCAACGGACAATGCGACCACGAAGATGTTGTCGGATAAACTGGACAGGAAAACGACAGCGGGTATAATCCCCAATTGAGCCAGCTGCCAGTAAAAACTCCACCTTACTTTCCCAACAGCGATAAATAAGCTGCCGCTTGGATTTCCCAATGCTTTGAACAAAGCATAGAGGCAAAGGATTTGAATGATCAAAATGCTTTGTTGCCAGTCTCCTCCAAGCAAAAGCGGGACAGCATAAGGAGCCAAGACAATCACTCCCGCCAGAATAGGGGCATTAAAAGTAGTCAGCATATTGGTGATCAACAGATAAGCTCTGCGCAATTTGGCGCTGTCCAGCTGAATTTTTGAAAATACCGGAAACGCTACCCGGTTGATCATGGAATTCAATTTCTGGACAGGCTGCATGATCAGGTTCATAGCCATGCTGTAATAGCCCAGCGCCACTGACCCCAATGTGATGCCGATGATCACCTGATCGATTTTTGTAGTGAAATAATTGATGCTCGTTGAACCGAGCCGGTACATGCCAAATGACACGAAACCTTTGATGGCATTCCACGAAAATACGAACTGCGGCCTGGTTTCCGGATTTCGGTAACCGCCGACCACCCACGGGACACTTCTGACCAGCGACATGGCAATATGTCCGTACACCAGTGACCACGCACCAAGAGTTGTGAAGGCTGCCAAATAAATGGTCAGCAGCACACCGATTGTCGTCGCCAGGATTTCGTTTTTGGTGATTTGGGTGAACTCCAGTTTTTTTGTAGCAAGCGTCTGGAACTGCAGGCCGAACGGCAAGATCAAAAAGCTGATGCCGACTACTTGAATCATCGGTGTCAGGCTAGGCTCATCAAACAACAGGGCAATAACAGGCGCGGCTATCAATAAAACGAGAAACAGCACCAGCCCCACGAAAATGGAAAACCAGTAGAGGCTGGACAGTTCGAGCTTAGAAATTTTTTCTTTTTGGATAATGGCATCCGTGATGCCCATCTCCAGGAACAATTGCGAAAACTGGATGACGATCTGCACCATGGCGATCAGCCCAAAGACAGCTGGCCCCAGCACCCTCCCCAAAATCAGCAACTGGCCGATCTGCAGGACACTCGTTGCGAGCATCGATATTGAAGTGAGCTTGACGCTGCTCACCGCTTGGTTTTTTAAAGACGCCATAGGCCATTCCTCTAATCGCGTTTAATATAATATCTTTTTCCACATATTGCGGCGTTGCTTTGGAAATATCCCGTATGGCTTATCTTCCGGAAAATCTTCCGGAAACCCATTCAAGTCGAACGATTCACGGACATCCAAAGGCTTCTTTTCATATTGATAAAGGAATTCGAAGTCGATGACCTTCAATCCCTCAGATGTCAAAAGGATATTCCCCGGATGGAAATCGATCAGCGCATACCCTTTGTTGTAGAAGAATTCATTGATCTTGAAAATCTCCTGTTTATGCTTCCGCTTCAGAATCTGCTTTTTGATGTGCCAGCTTTCCGTCACTTTATGGGTTTTCAAGTAAGGGACGATGATGTAGTTCTCGCCGCTGTCGATCAGCTTCGGAATAAAATCACATTCCTTGCTCAATTCGCCGTAAACAAACTTTTCACGTTCCAAAAACCGTTCTTTGCCCGCTTTATAGGTTTTCTTTACCGCTTTTCCTCCTTGGTACTCAATGACTTCCACTTTGGCGCGCCGCTTTTTTTCAGACACGTCCGCTATCACTTTTTCCGGCGTCCGGTAAGCGTTGTCCCATTCAGTGACAATCGCTTTAATATCACCAATGAGATCCGGTGCGACTGCAGTAATATAATCCAAAGCTTCAATTTCATCGTCAGCGCTGTGAAGCGGATTGGCCCGCTCATCTTTGGATAAGGAAAAATTGATTTCCGAACGCAACTGCTCTTTCAACAAATAATGTTCGTTCGAGACATGCGGGTATTTTTTCTTCATCTTTGCACTTAACGGTTTCGGGTGGTAATCATACATGACCAGCAAAGTCGACGGCTTGCCGCCGCTCACTGGCCATGGACCTTGCCCCCAATTACCGCCGCGCATGCTTTGGGAGGCATTTCTTTTCTGTTCTTCATCCAATTTGACCGCCCGAATCAAGCACAGGCCGTTGCGTTCAAACCAATCGATGATCTTATGGGTCAACTGCCGCTCTTCCGCCCATTCCCGCACAACAAATACCATCAGTTCCCCGTCTTTTTCAAAATTATGCTCACTCGATTTGATGGTCGACTCGAGCCAGATGCCACTGACGCCGATCAGTTTCCGGATCGTGTCAGTCGACGGCGCCCACCCTTCTTCTTCAAGAAAATGATGGAAATATTCCAGGCTGATTTCTTCCAGCACGACACCGGTCTGTGCAGCAAGCTCTTGCAGAACTCCCGGATAGTCATGATCCTGTGGAATCTTTTTGACGACACCTCCGGCTTTGGCTGGAATCCCTGATTTCTCGCCTTTGTGGTAAACCGCATGGTACATGAGGCTGAGAAAATAATGGCGTTTAGACGGAATAGAATACTTGCTGTTCCACAATTCTTTTTGATCCAGAATCGTTTCCGCGATGTAAGGCGGATAATAGGCGATATTATGGAAGTTGCTTCCCGGCAACCCGCCTGCGCTATAAATATCAAACGGCAAAATACCGACTTTTTCATTTAACAAGTCCCTGACTTTTTCGATATGGGTGTCTGAAACCAACAAGTCCACGTCTTCATCCAGATCCAAAAAAGGCAATTCATTAAACCAGCGCAAAATGACGTAATCCAGTTTCCGCTCATTCAAAAGGTCAAAAAAGTTTTCCAGCCCCAATTCAGGAGATAGGTATTGCCGAGCTGCCTTTTCTTTCCGGTGATTGCGCTTGAAGACGATACCGGTCCGGGTTTCACCTGCACCGCCGGCAAACGCTTCAAAATGAAAAGACCATTTTTTCTTTCTCGCCAG
Organism: Planococcus beijingensis; assembly: GCF_016820615.1. NCBI lineage: Bacteria > Bacillati > Bacillota > Bacilli > Caryophanales > Caryophanaceae > Planococcus > Planococcus beijingensis. The sequence continues at coordinate 486,449 of NZ_JADHDZ010000001.1, read as the reverse complement.
CTTATATGCCCAGAGCGGCAGGAAGCTGGCACGGTCAATGATTTTGGACGGAATAAACAAGATCACATCCGCAGAAGAATGAAACGCATTTTTCAGATCCATAAAATCAGCCCGGTTGATGATTAATATTTCTGCATTGTTTTTATAGGTCAACGTCTTTTCATTCGCGTAATACAGATCAGGATCCCGGCTGCCCATCGGCTCGCCTGTACAGATCCCCAAATAATTTTCATAACCCGAAGCTGCCAGCTGTTTTTTCAGGCCGCTGGTTTCAGCATTGAATTCCAGGACTTTCACTGCCTGTTTATCCGGATACAATTTCCTTATATATTCACTGATTGTCGACTGATTGCTCAAGCTGCTCTTCCCCCTTGTCTACCGGCATACAACATCTGGCCCACATCTCTATTTGCGTGCATATTGCCTATCGAAGTATTGCTGGTATTCGCCACTGATGATTTTTTCCCACCATTCCTTGTTTTCAAGAAACCAATCAACGGTTTGGGCAATGCCTGTTTCAAAGTCATAAACCGGTCGCCATCCCAATTCTTCGATTTTCGTTGGATCGATGGCGTATCGTTTATCATGGCCTAAACGGTCTTCGACAAATTCAATCAGCTCATCGGTCTTCCCTAAAGCCCGAATGATGGTGCGCACCACTTCAAGATTGGTCATCTCATTATGGCCGCCGATATTATACACTTCGCCGACCGTTCCGCTATGCATCACCAAATCAATCGCCGAGCAATGATCCAGCACATGGAGCCAGTCACGGACATTTTTGCCGTCGCCGTAAACCGGAACTTTTTGGTCATTCAGCACCCGTGAAATCGTCAATGGAATCAATTTTTCCGGAAAATGGTACGGACCGTAATTATTGGAGCAGCGCGTAATATTGACCGGCAGCCCATACGTTTCGTGATAAGCCCGGACCAATAGATCCGAAGACGCTTTGCTGGCACTGTACGGGCTATTAGGCTGGATCGGTGTTTCTTCCGTAAAGAATGTTGTGGGATCGAAGCTCAGTTCGCCGTAAACTTCATCAGTCGAGACATGGACGAACTTCCGGACTTCCGCCGATTTAGCAGCGTCCAGCAACACTTGCGTGCCCAGCACATTGGTTCGGATAAAAACCTCCGGATCTGTAATCGACCGATCGACATGGCTTTCAGCAGCAAAGTGGACGACATAAGTAAAATTCACCCGTTCGAATAATTCGCCCACTGCCTGTCGGTCAGCGATATCGATATGGACAAAACTGTAGTTTTCTTTGTTTTCGATTTGCTGATGCTTTGTCAGATCTCCTGCATACGTCAGCAAATCGAGATTATAAATATGGTATTGCGGATATTTCTCGACCATGTATTGGACAAAGTTCCCTCCAATAAATCCCGCTCCGCCGGTTACTAGTACATTTTCCATGGAGGCGCCCCTTTATGAGTTATTCGGTAATAATGATTTTTCAGAAGCAATATCCAGCAGGTACTGACCATAATCCGTCTTTTTCAAAGACTGCGCCAACTCGATCAATTGCGCTTGATTGATATAGCCTTTCCGGTATGCGATTTCTTCCAGGCATGCCACATATAGCCCTTGCCGCTTTTGGATGGCTTCTACGAAATTGGAAGCTTCCAATAAAGCTTCATGTGTTCCGGTATCGAGCCAAGCCAGTCCGCGCCCCATAATATTGACCTGCAATTCGCCGCGCTTCATGTACTCATCAACAACGGAAGTGATTTCTTTTTCTCCACGCGCGGAAGGTGCGACTCCTTTTGCAATCTCAACGACTTTATTGTCGAAGAAATAAAGGCCAGGAATCGCATAAGAGGATTTCGGCTTCTCCGGCTTTTCTTCAATAGAAATGACATTCAGCTCGTCATCCACTTCCACTACACCGTAAGCTCTCGGATCTGCTACATGACAGCCAAAAATGATGCTGCCATTCTTCAGCTCAGCTGATTCCTGCAGCCTGCTTCCGAAATCCGATCCATAAAAGACATTGTCGCCGAGCACCAATGCCACAGGCGAATCGCCAATAAAACTTTCACCGATTGTAAAGGCTTCAGCTAATCCATTCGGCTCTTCCTGAATCGCATACTCCAATTTGATGCCCAGTTTTTGTCCATTGCCCAACAAACTCAAAAAGCCGGAGATATCTCTTGGCGTTGAAATAATCAGGATTTCCTTGATTCCCGCAAGCATCAATACAGATAATGGATAATAGATCATCGGTTTGTCGTAGACAGGCAGCATTTGTTTTGAAATCGATTTGGTCAACGGGTAAAGGCGGGTCCCCGTTCCACCAGCTAAAATAATTCCCTTCATCATTGATCCCTCATTTCTTATAGTTGAGATACACTTTCCTGAGCAACATGCAATTCCCGGATAATTTCACAAATGGCTTTGACCGATTCAATCGGCAAATCACCGTAATAAGGCATCGCAAGAACCTGTTGGACCGCCCGTTTCGCATTCGGCAGATTTTCAGGCCGCGCGGATGGCAGTTCGCTGTACCACTCGAAATCGCTGCATAAAGGATAGAAATACTTTCTGGCAAAGACCTTGTATTTTTGGAGTTCCTGATGGACAGTATCCCTCGACTGCCCGAACACCACTTCGTCTATTTCAATGACAAAATACTGGTAGCTGCTGGATTCGTCTTCAAGCTTCGTCAAAATCCGGATGCCGTCAATATCCGATAAATTTTCTTCGTAGGCTTTTTTGATGGTATGGCGTTTTCTTCGTTCGCCTTCAACCACTTGCAGCACTTCAATCCCGACACCCGCCTGGACTTCATTCATTTTGGCGTTCAATCCCGATAACACCACTTCTTCAGCATTGGCAAGCCCGAAGTTTCTCAGCAAATCCAACTGCCTGCCGAGTTCTGGATCATTGTAAGTTAAGGCACCGCCTTCGATCGTATTGAACAATTTGGTGGCGTGGAAACTGAACATCGTCATATCGCCAAAACTGCTGATCGGCTCCCCATTGATTTTGGAACCGAACGCATGGGCGCCATCATAGATGACCTTCAGGTTATGCTTATCGGCAATTGCTTGAATTTTTTCCACATCGCACGGATTTCCGAAAACATGGACACCCAGAATGGCGCTTGTTTTTTCGGTGATCAACGCTTCGATTTTATCGGCATCAATATTGAAGGTCTCCGGATCGATGTCACAAAACACAGGCGTTAAATTATTCCAGTCCAAAGCTTGTACCGTGGCTGGAAATGTAAACGGCGTCGTAATGACTTCCCCCGTCAATTTCAACGCTTTCAAGCCGAGCAGTAAAGCCATCGTGCCATTCGAAAACATCGAAATATGTTCTACCTCCAGATGATTTTCGAGCTGTCGGCTCAATTCATCATGTTGCGCACCGAAATTCGTCAATTGTTTGCTGTCCCAGACCTTTTTTATCCGTTCTGTGACATCGGTGATATCCGGCAACAAAGGCCGCGTCACATAAATCGGTTGTTCAAAAGCTTTAGCCATTACATTCCCTCCCAAGGTTTAAATCCACTTTCTGCCAATCAACCCGTCTTAGCGGGCTTAATCTTTTTTATGACAGGTACCAATAAGTCAAGAACGGTATCGAATTCCTGAATTTTAAACAGTTTGCTAATCGAGATATAGAGCACTACACCAATTCCAATCTGGCAAAGCAAGGTCGGTAGATTGGAAAAGGGCAAAAATCCGCCGATGCCGTAAACTACTGCGCCCATCGCCAAAGAAATGCAATAGATCGGAAACAAGTCCTGAATCTGTTCTTTGACGCTGTATGAAATCTCGCGACCAGAAAAATAAATATTGATGAATAAGGAAATGTGCGAGTCAATAACCACTGTGGCCACTAAGGCCGTAATGCCCCAATCCATCCAGAAGACAATAAATATCAGCACTGTCGGCACAATGGTCTTAATGATTTCTAAATACAAAAACAGATCCGAACGCCCTTTCACTTGAAGAATGTTCAAATTTAATGCGTGTATCGGATACAGCATTCCGGCGATGCACAACAGCTGGAAATAAGGGATCATCTCTGTCCACTTTTCACCGAAAACCAGTAAAATCAGCGGCTCCGCGACTGCCGCCACACCGACCATAACCGGAAAAATGAGAAATCCGGAAAGTTTGATGATTTTCTTAAAACTTTGCTTTAGCCTATCGTGCTGCTCTTGGATCCCACTCAATACCGGGTAGGTTACCCGCTGGATGGTCGCCGTCATCGCTTGTGTAGCGACATCACTGAATTTCGAGGCATTCGTATAATGCCCTAAAGCAGTGGGCGTATATTGCTTGCCGATGATGAGGTAGTAAATGTTGTTATAGGTTGTATCAATCAAACCTGACACAAGCAATTTCCAGCCGAAACCAAAAAGCCGCTTGAAGGATTCTACACTGAAAACCAGTGAAGGCATCCATCTCCTGGAGAAAACCAGCAACAGCGCTTGAATAAGATTCAAAGCCAGCATCCGGATAACCAAACTCCACACACCAAAACCAGTCAGCGCCATGGCAACTGCTACAATGCCCGACAGCACACTTGCTGCCATATTAACTTTAGCCTGCACCTTGAAATTCACTTCTTTGGTGAACATCGCTCTAGGAATGATCGAGAACGCATTCACGATGACACCTAATGCCAATACCCGGATAATCGACGTTAATTGATCTTGATCGAAGAAGTTGCTGATCAGGGGCGCCGAGACAAATAACGCTGCATAAATAAAAATAGATACAGCCAAGTTAAAATAGAAAACCGTTGAATAATCGGTTTGATTGGCTCTTTGATCCCGTATCAATGCCTGTGTAAAGCCGCTGTCGACAAGTGAATTCGAGAGTGCAACGAACACCAGAATCATTCCGATCAACCCAAAATCGGCAGGAGCCAATAACCGCGCCAGGATAATTTGAATAATAAACTGCACGCCTTGATTTCCCAACATGTCTCCGAAGCTCCACAACAGACCGCTGATTGTTTTTTTCTTTAATGACTTTTCCTGTTTCATCTGCCGGCTCCTATCAATGAAAACTTTTGATGCAAAACGTTGTCCGAAGTGCCTAAATGTTCAGATATTTGTAATTCAACTATTATTTAATCACAAAAAGTAGGTAAATAACATCTATTTTACGCCAATAAGAACTTACCTCCCTTTTAGATACAATACTTTATGCTTATTTTTACTTCTTGAATTTCATTCTAACATACTATAAGTCATAAATAACAGATAATTTAGATTATTTTTATATTTTTAATATGAAAATTATTCCACAATCTTTTATAAAACTAAAAGTTTCGTAGCTATTCTTACAATTTTCTAAGTAAGACTCTTCATTTATCTGTTATATCCTTCCTGTTTTTTAGAAAAGCTGAATAAGGAGATTATTCCAATTGTTAAAACCGGCTTTCGCCTTTCCCCATTAAAAAAGAGCCGGATTAAAGTTCATCCAACTCTTTTTATTTGATCAAATTTAGAAACTAAAATTATCTTCTACAGATCCAGCCAGATAGCCGCTTTAAACTAATTCCAATGCATGAGAATTAATAACAAAAGGCGATTCCTGAGAATTGGCCACGCCAACTTTCAGGAATCGCCTTTTATTTGTTCAGGATTATATCCAGGCATTTTTCAGATGGTAATCCGCTTGAAGACCCGTTTAAAAAATTCCGGTTGCATGTAGAACTGCCGGTACCCTTTTTTCAAGGTCTCTTTTATTTTTAATTGTTTCAACAAGATATAAAAGCGGTTTCGTCTTTTCGTGCGATTGATGACGTAATCGTATTTGAAATTAGTGAAAGTATTGATTTCGTCGAGCAAAACGGCGACTTCCTGGAGGTGTTTTTGTTTTGCGGCAACATCAGAGACTTGCATATCCGTCCAAGAGCCTTTGACCTCCACCCGGTAAGCAGCCATATTTCGATCCATGTAATAGAAAGTGCCTCTCAATGCCCCCCAGATAACCAATGGATAATCGCCAATGGTGGCATTCAAATAAAACTCCGGCATCTTAGGTATTTTTTCGCGAGAATACAAAATCGAGTTGGTGGCGAACAGATCTCCCCCACCCTCAATCACTTCTTCTACCGAAAAGATTTTATCCTTATGGCTCGGCCGTATAGTCGCGACTTTTTTCTTGCTTACCGCAGAGACCTTTTCTGCAGCATGGACACACATGCTGCATTCGGGGTGCGCCTCCATATAATCGACTTGCCTCTGCAACTTTTCCGGATCGGTCCAATAATCATCACCTTCACAAATCGCCAAGTATTTCCCTCGCGCCCGTTCATCGTTGAACGTCTCAAACGGAACATCTTTGGAATACTGATTTTCCGTCTGATAAATGGGTTTGATGATATCCGGATACCTTTGTTCATAGCTTCTAATGATATCAGCTGTCCGGTCAGTCGATGCATCGTCATGTACTAGAATTTCAAAAGCGAAATTTGTTTTCTGCATCAATATACTCTCTAATGCTTCCGCTATGAAATCTTCCTGATTATAGCTGTTGCACTCAACGCTCACCATTATTTCGTTTGCCATAAGCCACAGACTCCTCTTCAATTAAGTAAGTTTCCGTCACCAGCTATAGTGCCTCGGCTTTACTAGTATGCACCTGCTTCAGCTGAATGGAATGCCTCTGAAACTTTTATACACACTACATCTTAGCATGAATTTAACTGAATAAACGTATTATTCAGAAATATTAACCATAACTTAACAATTTCGTAACTCATTTCAGGTTATTCGCCTTTCACAAAAAAATTATCTTTTTTATAAACTTTCCGCAACTTCTCATCTCGAATGATTAAATTATTTTCTTCTACTGTGTTTCCTTGTATTTGATGTCCCTTCCCAACATTGACATAGATGCCCCGCTCGGAATCTTCCCGAGAATTGATGGCCAAATTATTAAAAATGCGTATGTTGTGGCTAGGAGTCATCAAATTATTGCCTCCATCACCGGGTCTGACCGCAATATTGAATTCATTATCGTACGTCAGATTGCCGACGATGATATTGGAATCCGCGCCATTTTTAACATCGATGCCATAATAAAACCCACTGACTGAATTTTTTTCGATCACACTTTCCTTTTCGCTTTCAATCGTAATTCCCTGCTGATCGGTATAGCCTTCGCGGTCTTCCGTTACTACACAGCCTTTGACTAGATTTTGTTTGCCACCACCGAATAAGGAAAGATGGCCATCTCCCGAATTTCTGACAACACAAGATTCAATTGTATTGTAGTCCGACGCAAAATTAATGATGCCTGAACCATAATTAAATTCGCTCGTCACATTCCGGACGATATTGTCATTGGCGTGATGCAAGTGGATGCCTTGAGAGTAATTTTTTGTATACACATTTTCTATCGAACTTTTCTGGCTGTCTTGAAGCAAAATGGCAATGTTCGAAATCAATGACCCGCTCTTCGGCAATTCATCTCCCAGCAAAAATCCGCCTTTCAAATGGACATCCGCCGTATCCGTAATCCAGAATACGCCGTATTCGCCTTTGGATTCTGTTTTGAATATCGCTTGTTCCATGATAATGGTAATAGGTTTGGATACCTTCAATGCAAAGTAACTGTCCCCGTATCCAGTGCTTGCTTTGAAATCAGGATTTTTGCTCAATTTATAAATACCAGGAGGAATATGAATCGTCCCGCCAATTGGAGTTTCATCAATCGCGCGCTGTATCGCTCTTGTATCATCCGTCACACCGTCACCTTCCGCCTCAAATTGTACTCCTGCATCAATCCTGTTTTCCTCCAGTAAAAAAAGTTTTCCGGTAAAAAAAATGAGTGCCACTCCGATCATTCCCAAAAGAAACAAGAGCCATTTGCTGTGGTTATTATTGGAAACCATTCACATTCTCCTCTTAAGTGCAATTGAAGATTAAAATTGCCGATCCACCCTGAACTTCATATTCTTTAGTATAGAATATTTTTTCTAAAAATGCACATTTTTCTGAATACTAATACCCCATAAAAAACTTAAATTACAATTTTTCCTTTCTTACTGCTTACTTTTCCTTATATGAATTCGACAAAAACAAAATTATCACTAGCATTTACCTACTTTTTTCGTTACAATCGGTATGAAGTTAAATTTAATTGAAAATTTAGTAATATCAATCATCTTCAACATACAGCTGCTAATATAGCAGAATTTTCTCTTAGATTGCAGTCTGCACTACTAGTGAAGACGTGAATCCACATCAAAATATACGAAGAAATGAGGTTTTGATTTGAAAGATTTATTTTTCATAAAAGATTATGCCCAGTTGTATGAGCATATCGAAGGAGGAACTTGTGAAGTTTTCGAATTCGAACATCCTTTGGGATCTGTCTATCATCAATTCATTAAACGGGAAATTCCCATCCAACTGGAAGGCGGGTCATACTTTGATCTGCTCACCCCCTACGGTTATGGGGGGCCAGTCATCACGGAACTGAAAGATGACACGCGCAAAGATGAACTGGTCAAACATTTTTGCCAGGCTTTTCAAGTATATTGCGATGACCATAAGATTGTTACGGAATTTGTCCGCTTCCACCCGCTTATTGACAATGCTTTGGATTTCAAGTCCTGCTATAACGTTTTGTTCAGACGCCATACCACCGGCGTCACTTTGAAAGGTTTCGAAGATCCTGTGCAGGAAGAGTTTTCAGGTTCAACCCGAAAGAGAATCCGTAAAGCGTTAAAGGACGGCGTGACTTACCGGATTACCAGAAATCCTTCTAATTTAGACGAGTTTCAGGACATCTACTTGACGACGATGAAGCGCGTCGGCGCTGGAGACTTCTACTTTTTCGACAAGCAATACTTCTCCAAAATTATCGATAATCTAGGCGAACACCTTATAATAGTTGAGGCCATCTACGACTCCCAAGTGATTGGAGCAGAAATGCATTTTCACACGGGGGCGTTTGTCCATACACACCTATCAGGAACTGTGGACGGCTTCAATCATTTATCCCCTGTTTATGTCATGACCTACGCCATCGTAGAGTGGGCAAAAGAACACGGAGTGGAATATATCCATTCCGGCGGCGGCGTCCATCCTGGCCCCGACGACTCCCTCTATGTATTCAAAAAAAGATTTGGTAAAAATACCGAATTCGACTATTATGTAGGCAATAAAGTTTGGAATGAACAAATATACGAGCAGTTGAATCAGCTGACAAATACCGATACAGAAAGCGAACTTTTCCCAGCATATCGGTGGCCCAAAGAACAAACTGTAAGCAGATAATCCTGCTTACCGTTTCAGACTGTAGATAAAGTCTTTCCAAAATGAATAGCGGTGCATACCCCAACCGGTCCGGCCACTTCGCGTTCCGTGGGCTCAGCTTCAGCCTCCTCGTCACTGCGTTCCTGCGGGGTCTTCAGCTTTCGCTGTCCCACAGGAGTCTCCGTGGCCGGCCCGATCGGGGGCGTGTAGCTTCAATCAAAGGAAATAGTCTGCTAGTCAGGATCCGGAAACCATCGTCCCAATAAACTTAGTAACTCCTTCATACAAAAATCCGTAGCGCAAGGCGGCGACTCCAGCGGGATAGCGAAGTGCCGAAATCCACTCGGGCGCCAGTCCGAGTTAGTTCGGCGCAAGCCCGCAGGAAAGCGTCCGCCTGGAGTGCAGGATCCAATAGAAAGACAACAAATTGCATATTCACCCTTTGAACGACATAAATATTCTTTTGTCTACAAGCTGAAACGGTAAGCAGATAATCCTGCTTACCGTTTGTTTTTTTTAGTAAGAACTGACGTCATTAACCCATAAACCGTTCTTAGTTCTGCGATATTTGCAATTCGGCAAACGGCGATATAAATAAAGATTCCAGCAGTTACCTGCAAGACCATTTGGAAAAGAAGATTCCCTTCAACTTGCTGACCGATCAGCCACGCTACAGCGCCCATCCCAAACGAAATCAAATAAATCGGAAGCAGGTCACCCAATTTCTCCATAGCCGGATACGCCACTTCCCTTTTGGAAACATGGCTGTTGACGAAGAACTCAAAATACGTGTTTAAAATAGCTGCTCCGATCAGCCCGATGACCCCCAATTCCAGCCACACTGCCAGGAACAAAAGAATCGTCAATGAAAGTTTATTGATGATCTCTAAATACAGGTAAAGGTCCGATCGTCCTTTCACCTGCAAAATACTTAAATCGAGAGCCAAAATGGGGTACAGCATTCCAGCGATGGACAGCAATTGGAAATAAAGCACCATCGGCAGCCACTTTTCACCGAACACCAACAACACTAAAGGTTCCCCTATCGCAGCCATGCCGACCATTACCGGGAAAATGAGGAAAGCGGCAAGCCTGGTGATGTTTTTATAGGACTGTTTCAAGCGTTCGTGTTCATCCTGGATGCTGCTGAGCACCGGATAAGTCACCCTTAAAATAGTCGCCGCCAAATTCTGCGAAACGATTTCGCTGAAACGGGAGGCGTTTGTATAATAGCCCAACTGTGCCGCTGAATATTGCCTTCCGATAATCAGGAAATAGACATTCGTATAGAAAGTATCAATCATTCCGGAGACAAGAAGTTTCCAGCCAAATCCGAACAAACGCTTGAACGAAGACACACTGAACACCAAAGAAGGCACCCACTTTTTCGTCACCGTGAACAACAGAGACTGGATGGCATTCATCGATAATTGCCGCAGCACCAGACTCCAAACCCCGTAGCCCGCCAATGCCAGCCCCACCGCAAAAAGACCGGACAAGATACTGGAACTTAAATTGATTTTGGCCTGCGTTTTAAAGTTTACTTCTTTGGCGAACATGGCTTTTGGAATGACGGCAAATGCGTTAATGACGATTCCAATAGATAATACACGGACCAGTGCCACCAGCTGCGGTTCGCCGAAGAAACGGCTGATTGCCGGAGCAGCCAGGAACAAGATCAAATAAATCAAGAACGATACAACTAGATTAAAATAAAAGACGGTTGAATAATCCGTTTGGTTGGCGTGGCGTTCACGGATTAAAGCTTGTGTAAATCCACTGTCGACCAACGAATTTGACAAGGCGATAAATATCAGAATCATGCCGATCAATCCAAAATGTTCAGGCAGCAACAACCGCGCCAAAATAATCTGGATGAGGAACTGTATGCCTTGGTTGCCTATCAGGTCACCAAAACTCCACACCAGACCGCCAATTGTTTTTTTCTTCAATGATGGTTGTGGTTCCATTTAACGGTCTCCTATCCCCCAGTCCTTCTTACTGCTCTATTTACTGGACAAATTTCCACTTTGCTTTGCGGATGCTTTCAGTAACATTCGGGAAATAGCGTTTCATCCCCATCAAGACACGTTGTTTTGTGCCAAGCTCTAAATAGATTTGCCGAAATTCACCGCTTTTTGCTTCTTTGAACTTCCTCTGCTCCACCAAAAGCGAAAATTGGTAGCCCCGTTTTGCTTTTTCCAATGCGCCGTTGTATTGAAAATTCGTATACTCGTTGATTTCATCAAACATTTTTTCCATATCGTGATAATGGTTGATGCGTTTCATACTGGTCGCCAGCTCACGTTCTGTCCAAGACCCTTTCACCCCGACGCGGTAAGCGGACATATTGTCATCCAAATAATCCACCGTTCCATGAAGCGCAGCTAAAATAACCATCGGATAGTCGCCTACCGTCGCATTTAAATAAAACGGAGCCAATTCCGGGATTTTTTCTTTTGAATAAACCATCGAATTTGTGGCTACCAGGTCCCCTCCGCCTTCTATGACGCGTTCCATGGATAAAATGGCATTGGCCTTCTCGGGCCGCACTGTGGAAAGGATTTTTTTCTTATCCGATAAAACCCGGTCGGCTGCATGGACAGTCATGCTGCAATTCGGATGCGCCTCCATATAATCAATCTGTTTTTGCAATTTATAAGGATCCGTCCAATAATCGTCCCCTTCGCAAACAGCGATATACTTTCCGTTCGCCCGGTTGTGGTTGAACAATTCCACACGGACTCCTTTTGAGTATTGGTTTTCGGTTTGGTAAATTGGTTTAATCAGATCAGGATAGCGATTTTCATACTCTCGGATGACACGCGGCCCTTGATCGGTTGAGGCATCGTCATAAATCAAAATTTCAAAATCAAAATTTGTTTTCTGCATCAAAAAGCTGTCGATTGCTTCAGCAAGATAATCCCCATGGTTATAGCTTGTACAGACAACGCTGACTAATGGATTCTTATTCATAAGTTTCTCTCCTCTTAATGTAATTTGGGGATTGAGTGATAAGGGGTAATAGCTATCTTAAAAATGGAGGAAGCAAACAAATTCGAAACCATTACTATATACTCAGTTCCGTTTTGTTTTTCCCATTCTATCACAAACAATAGGTTTAAATATAGATAATTCGCTCTATTTAGAAAATAAATTATGTTATTTAAATTTCAGCGCTTTTAATCATCAAAAGTGTTTGATCGCCCTTAGTTTACAGGCATAAAAAATCCCTTGAGCGTTTGGATGCTCAAGGGATCTTTTCAACTGTTATTTTTCACTTTGAATGCCATGCCCAGGCGCTGGAAATGATGGCTTCCAAATCGAATGCCGGTTTCCACCCCAAAGCCGCTGCAATTTTAGTGGAGGAAGCGACTAAAGTAGCCGGATCTCCCGCGCGCCGATCGACATACTCAATTGTTGCTTGCCGTTTTGAAATCGCTTCGCAAGCTTTAATGATTTCATTCACTGAGTATCCTGCTCCATTGCCAAGGTTATAGGTTTCATTCGCAATTTCCCCTTTGGCCATTCCCTCATAGGACAGGATATGCGCACGCGCCAAATCGGTGACATGGATATAATCCCGGACACAAGTGCCGTCAGCCGTATCGTAGTCCGTTCCGAAGACTGAAATTTTTTCCCGCTGCCCCAAAAGATGCTGAAGCACGATCGGAATCAAATGCGATTCGGGATCGTGGCTTTCACCGATTGTTCCTGATTCATGCGCGCCTGCCGCATTAAAGTAACGGAGCACGACATATTGGAAATCGTGGACATGCGCAATGTCAGCCAAAATCTGTTCCACCATCAGTTTAGAGCGGCCATATGGATTGATCGGCTTATTGGCGGTTTCTTCCGTGATCATCTCCGTATCCGGAATTCCATAAGTGGCAGCGGTTGATGAAAAGATGAAGCGCTTAACATTATGTTCAATCATTTTCTCGAGCAACACGAGCGTCGCGCTGACATTATTGCGGTAATACTTCAACGGATTTTCCACCGATTCGCCTACCAGGCTATTGGCTGCAAAATGGAATACGGCATCGATCGCATGATCCGTAAAAATGCGATCAAGCACCGCGCCATCACCTAAATCCCCTTTGACAAAAGTCGCCCGCTCATCAATCAACGATTCAAAACCGGTGGTCAAATTATCCAGCACCACCACTTCATATGTATCGACCAATTCCTTCACTGTATGGCTGCCGATGTACCCGGCGCCTCCACAAACCAGTATTGCCATAAATCCTTTTCCTCCTCTACCTCATAAAAGATGTTTATTGCCTCAATTATACCATTTGAAGGAAATCTGTATGAAAGTATTTCCATCAGAATTGGCTGAACGCACCTCAACTGGCTTTAAGCGCACCTCAACTCGTTCTAACCGCACCTCAACAGCCGATTTCCGCACTTCACTAACCAAAGAGCGCACCTCCATACTCTTTTGCCGCCCCCCTTTTTGTCCATAAAAAAACACGTTCCCCTTGATGCCATTGCTGGCCCCAACAGGATACGTGTTCAGCTTCCATCTTCCGTCACAAAATAATTTTGGCTTTCATAAAGTTCTAAATCTTCCTCAGGCAGAATTAGATTGCCCGGGTTCAAGGTATTGCCAGTCACGACATGCCCGTCACCCGCCCCGACATAGATGCCGTATGAAGATTTATCGCGTGGATCGACTACCATATTGTTCAAAATTTGCGTGTTGTAACTAGGCAGTTGGAGATTTGCACCGCCATCCCCGCCTCGTACAGCAATATTGTACTCATTATCGTAAGCGATGTTCGATTTGATAATGTTCCCTTCCGATCCATTTTTAACATCGATGCCGTAATAAAAACCGCTGACGGTGTTGTTTTCAATCAAACTGCCTTTTTCACTTTCTACCGTAATGCCCTGCTGATCGGTAAATTCCGGGCGGTCTTCAGTAACCATGCAATTGACTACATGGTTCTCTTCGCCACCTCCATACAAAGATAAATGGCCGTCACCGGAATTCCTCACCACACAAGAATCAATAAGATTTCTATTGGAATCGAAACTGATAATGCCTGATCCATGATTGAACTCTGAAGTTACTTTTCGGACGACATTATTATCTGAATGATTGAGGTGGACCCCTTGAGAAAAGTTTTTCAGATAGGTGCCTTCAATTGAGCTATCGTTTGTATAAAAAAACAATACTCCCACATGGGAAGTTAATTCTCCTTCTGTCGGCTCACGCTCTCCCATTACAACGCCGCCTTTTAAATGGACATCGTCAGTTTCATTGATCAAAAATACCCCATATTCTTCCTCTGCCGTTGTTTGGAGTATGACTTCCTCCATTAAAATAGTAATTGGTTTTGAGATCTTTAGAGCAAAATAACTTTCGCCATATTCAGTAACGGCTAAATTATCAGGGTTTTTACTGAGTTTGTATACGCCTGGCGGAATTTCCAGCGTACCTCCTGCTGGAGTCTCATCAATGGCGGTTTGAAGTTCCACCGTTTTATCAACCGCTTCTTCTAAATTGGCACTATAACTTTCCTGGCCATTTTCTTCTTCATTTCCTTGCGTTAACTTTTCAATCATCAAAAAGAAATAGCCGAGTCCCACAACTCCTAAGAGCATCAGCAAAACAGATCCTATTTTTTTGTTTTTCTTCATGATATGCACCTCCTTGAGGCAGAATAGCCTTCCTTCTTATCATACAGAATATAGGTGCAAAATCACAGTTTTATAACTGAAAATTCAATGTTTATAATTTATTCAGTAAATTAGTCCTAAAAAATACCACATCCATTAGAGTTGTTCTGATGGATGTGGCGCTTTTCTCTCTTTGTGAAGTTTAGGGGGTTCAGTTTCTTCAATCAGGGATGTTTCCACTATGCTTTCCTGCATGGTTTCGTTTCCTCGTGCAAGCAATTCCTGACGATGGCCACGGGCCACATCTTCTCTCTTCGAGCTCGCTTTTCCTAAAGAAAAAACAACGGCCAGGACAAACAAAAAGCCGCCGGTAATTAAAGCCCACATACGATCCACCTCTTTTGTTCCAACCTTGCTGATGTCATTCATACTCTACTCCTTGTGATTTCCAAAATACTAGTTTGATGAAAACTGCTCCCAAACAAGTATAAAGCTTTTCTTATTTATACCATCTTACGATAAATTTTTGGCATTTACTAGGTTCATTTGTCACAGAAAGGTGAGTATCGATGAATCTAATGACATAAGATAGGCAGCGGCAATTACTACAATTCCGCTTTTTTCTGCTTATCATCGCTATTTTTCCATAAGCCCACAACTTTAGCGGCAATCATGTAGACCCCGACTCCGACCGCAGCTCCTGTGCTGTCAATTAGAACATCTCTAACTTCACCGCTCCGCCCTTCGATAAACAATTGGTGGATTTCATCGGTCGCTGCAAACAACACACACATCCCAAAACCCAAGAACAATTGTTTCCAACCTCGATATCCACTGCTTTTCCAAGCATTCAAACTTAACAGGCTCAAAAACAAATAGGCCATAAAATGAGCGTTTTTCCGGACGAAGGTATGGAAACTTTCCACATTTAATTCAAGGTTCGGAGCTACTTGATCGATAAAATTCAAAAGTGTCGCAACTATGCCTGAACTCAAATCACTTGATGCCGAACCTGGCTGATGCGACAAATAAAAAATGACAGCCATCCACGAAAAGGCGGCAATCCAGGAAATACTTCTATATGCAGTCATTTTACAAATCCTTTTCTAGTAGAATCAATTAATGGCATTCGTTTTATTATAGCATTCGGCATTGGAAAACTTCACCTGACATCAGCACTCGATCCTCCACTCATTATTCGTTCCACACTTTTACCGAACTATAAAAAAAGCCTGCATCAAGATGCAGACTTTTTACTAGAGAGCCTATTGATTTTTTAAGGAACAACAGGTTCTTCAAGATTCTTCTTTGAACGATATGTCGGAAATGATCCTGTGCCCACTTCTGTCCCCACCGTTTTGCAAAGCAATTCATAGACTTTCTGATTCCATATCTTATAGCTGACATAGTACTTGAATTCTGTATTTTTGCCGAATTGTTTTTTCAGCAAGTACAACGGATCATCGATCTCGCCTGTGACACCGCCGCCTTCGTGGATCAGTTCTATTCCATTTTCTTTCCCCCACATCACCAGTGCCTGGCGCATGACAAATGCCGGAGACAGATGATGAAATTCCTCCATGGTACCGGACAGGTGAATGTGGATAAATTTATCGTAGACCATATTCAGGCCCATTGCGATCGCTTGGCCTTCATATAGAATTTCTACTAATAAAATATGTTCGCCCAAATGCTCGAGCATCTCTTTGAAATAGTCATCATTGAAATAATAGACAGCCTCAGCATTTTTTCTGCTCATCGTGCGATAGTAAATGCGCTTGAATTCTTCCAAATCGGGCGGATTTACTGTCACTCTATACTCCACGCCTGCCGCCAACGCCTTTCGGATGCTTTTTTGCTTAGACTTGGAAAACTCCGATTTGATCGGATCTTCGTAATCCTTTAAGTTTGTTCCGGTAGTGTAGCGGCGGAATGTCAATTCATAGTTGCTGTTGAAATCCTGTGCATTTGTAAATAAAGGATGAAAACGGACAAATTCACTGACAATGTTCTCTTTTCGGCAATATTCTTCAAAGGCGTCGTGGAATGCGTGAACCAATTGGCTCTCGCTGCCCTCTTGGCAATTGATGATTCTTGGTCCTCCATAGCCATAAGGGGTACTGATGTCATAATAGGGCTCTTCATTGATGCATACCGGAATAAGCCGTTTGATGAACAAATGGCTGACACTCCCTAATGGATGCTGGAATTCAAAAACTTCGCATGTCCCCTGCTCAATCTTTTCGTATAAACGCCCATAATCACGTTCAAAGTAAATATCTTTCACCTGGGCCCTGCCTCCTTGTAGCTGTTCTTTGCCATAGCAAAGTCAGTATTCTTGTTGAATTTCCAACCGTTTACATTATTTCATCTATAGTTAGATAGTTTATCATACTTCCAAAGAATTTCCACTGATAATACTGATTTTTTAGATTATTTGAACTACTTAATTTCAAAATAAGTTGATCGATCCCTGAAATTTTGTTTAATGACTGAAAAAAGAACAAGCTCTACTGCAAGGTAGAAGCATATGACAATGGCTCTCCTCTCCTAAACAAATAAGCTGGCGCCTTCGACTAATCAAATCTTTATAATATTTATCATTTGCAGTTTCCATGATTTATCAGATACTCATGGAGGGTACTTATTAAATATGTGAGGATATTTTCATGTGAATTTATGGAGATAACTCCGCTGATACTATCCAATTAGTGAAAAAGCAGTGGCCCGATAATTCGGCCGCTGCTTTACTGTCTGCTCGTTACAACAGTTTCTTCAATTGTAAATTCAGACGTTTCTTTTAATACGGCTCCTCTGGAGTTGTAGACAACCACTTGAATCGCTGCATCTTCTTTCACTTGATCTTTCAACACACTGAATACTGCCAAACCTTGCTCCGCTGGCTGCCATTCGGCAGTGACAGGCTCGCCATCAACCAAAACTTCTGAAAATCTGGGAGCTCCTTCAACATAAAATTCAAACGAATCTGCAGTCTCTACGACTTTTTGTGCAAGCATTTCAGGGTAAAGCCCTAAATGGTAATCTGCAGAAGGCGTCCTAACAAGTTCCGGCATCAAGTATTCCGAGTAGCGCTTGCCATGCAGCAAGTCGTATTGAATCATCTGCAAGTCTTTCATCTGTTGAGTCTGCGGCCCCATTTCACTTTGCCACTGATTGTACGGAATCACCGCATCTCCCTGTTCCCGCATATCGTCGAGTATCGCCGTCACCGTATTGCCCTGGACGCCTGCCATCTCAAGTGCCAAGGCACTAAACTGATTAGGGGTGACGTCAAGTTCTGCGGGTTGATTGCCATCGGATTTCCAGATGAAATACGGCACTTTATGGGTGGCAATAAAATCGTCGTAATCCCCCAGCATGTCGTTCGCAATGCCTGTGCCCGCTTCTCCATACATCGCTTCATTATCTGTAAAAGATGGGTAATGGTCTCCGAAAAACAGCAGGATTGTCGGCTCGCCCCGCGCTTCAATTTCCTCCACCATCCGGCCGAGTTCGGCATCAGCGCCATGCACTTTCCCCGTATAATTGGCCAGATATTGTTCGGTTTCCTCCGGCAGCGTGCCGCTGTTCATAAATTCCGATTGCTCGGTTTTGTAATAGGGACTATGGCCTTCAGCTGCCACCGCATGAATAAAATCCGGTCCTTCGGTTCTATCCAGAGTCGCTATAACTGAATCTGTAATGTGTTTGTCTTTTGGAAATCCTTTTCCGGGATCGTTGGGTTGGTCCAAATCCATGAATTCACCCGAGATGAAACGGTTAAAGCCCATTTGGCGATACACCGATTCACGCTGGTAAAACCAGCCAAAGTAGGAATGGATTGCAGTTGTTTCATAATCCGCTTCCCTGAAAGCATAAGCCGCGGACGGCAACGGCTTGGTAATATACAACTGGTACGGCACGAAATTCGCCGGCATGAACTGCATACTGAAGCCAGTCAACGCTTCAAATTCTACATTGGCCGTCCCTCCACCGAATTCCGAGGAATACATTCCGCCATGCAGTGATTCATTAAACAGGCGGCGGAAATTAGGGACTGGATCTTTAGCAAAATGCTGTTCCCCAAATAAATATGGATCAACGAACGATTCACTCATCAGGAAAATGACATTCGGTTTTTCCCCGCCTGCTCTTTCATCCGGCTGGTACTTTTCCGCAATGGTTTTCATGTTATCTGCAGAAAAACCTTCAGGCGGGTCAATTCGGGAATTTTTCGCCAGCATGACGAAGTTGCCGAAGACGCCGTTGCGCATTAGTGCCACTTCCAACTTCCACCACGTATTTTCAAATTGCGCATTTTTCATCGGAGAAGCGGGTTTCTCGGTCCAAATCATCGCCAGGAACAACACGGAAACAAGAAAAACACCTGTCTTGAGGATCCAGTTTTCCTTCAGTTTCGGTACACCGACCACAATCGCCACAATCAACGCAATGAAAGCCAAACCAATGCCCGCAAGCAACGGAATGTTGACGCCCACCGGCTGCTCCAGACTGCCCAATTCTTTCAGCAACGCAAAATCCCCGAGTGAAATCGGCGAGCTGCGGAGCTCCATTTTCACTTGATTGGCATAAGCGAAGACCACCAAAAAGCTGCTCAAGATCAGGCTTGTAACCATGAACCATTTTCTTGGCAGGATATACAATAGATTGAACAATGCCAGCAACAACAGCACATTGACCATAAAGCGCTGGGGCAACTCCACCACCCATTCCCGCAGCGGCAAAGTCAGCACTTCACGGACCAGCCGTTCACTGACATACAATGTTGCAAGCGGTAAGCCGACCATGAAGAAAAGCGTCAACAGCCACACCGCTATTTTTTTGAAACTCAAATTTTTCACCACTTCAAACACTCATTTCTTTTAGAGTCGATTATAAAAATTTCAAATCCTATTCCAATGGATATAGAACCTTTTCAGTGTACCATTATCTGCCGGCTGCAATAACCGGCTGCAGGCAAAAAAACGCTTCGCCTTAGTGGCTGAAGCGCTTTGCTTTATCTATACACAGGCCATCACTTTTCGTTGATATACGACTCTTTTAACTTTTCATCAAATAACTTCAGCAACCGATCTTTCAATTCAGGGCGCTTCAACGCAAATTCAATGGTCGTTTCGATAAAGCCGTATTTCTCACCAACGTCAAAACGACGTCCTTCAAATTCATAGGCATAGACCGATTGGACTTCATTCAGCATTTGAATAGCATCCGTCAGTTGGATTTCGCCGCCTGCGCCAAGCTGGTGGCGGCCCAAAAACTCAAAAATTTCCGGTGTCAGGATGTAACGCCCCATAATGGCATAATTCGAAGGCGCCGTTCCCGCGGCGGGCTTCTCGACGAAATTATCAACTTTGATCAATTTCCCGTCAATTGAAACAGGATTGATGATGCCGTAGCGGTGGGTTTCATCTTCCGGCACCTGCTGAACACCGATAATGCTTTTGCCGGTCTCTTCATTTTGCTTCATTAACTGACCCAGGCATGGCTCTTCATTCTCCACAATGTCATCGCCCAATAAGACAGCAAACGGTTCATTGCCGATAAAGCGGCGCGCAGACCAAATAGCATGTCCGAGGCCCAGCGGCTCTTTTTGTCGGATGTAATGGATTTCGACAGTAGATGTTTCCAAAACAGAATCCAGCATATCGGTCTTGCCTTTTTTCAACAGCGTATCTTCAAGTTCGAAAGCATGATCGAAATGGTCTTCAATCGCACGCTTGCCTTTGCCCGTTACGATGATGATATCTTCAATTCCCGAAGCGATCGCTTCTTCGACTATGTATTGAATAGTGGGTTTATCAACGATGGGCAACATTTCCTTCGGCATGGCTTTTGTCGCTGGCAAGAATCGGGTTCCGAGCCCCGCAGCCGGAATAATCGCTTTTTTGACTTTCATCTCTTCACCTTCCCAATCCACATTTTTGACTGATACAACTCATTGCATACATTTTGCTGAATCCGAACAATGTTCTACAAATAAACCAAATTATTTTCTTTATTTTCCATTTACTATTCAGTATAAAGCAGTCTGAGCAATTAAGCACCCTTGAGTTGACAGAAATTTAAATTTATTATCAAAACAGTACTAAGATGCTAAAATAAATGGACTATAGGTCTATAAATCTATTAATAACTTCCTGTTTTTTCTGTATAGTCAACCCTAAACACCCATTCAAGTTAAAAGAAAGAGTGAAATTTTTGAACTTATTACCATTATCTTACGATTGGCCATTATTTGTTTTATCCATTGCTGTCGTTTTCATTTCTGCTTATACAGCTTTAACTATAAGCAGCACATTATTTTCCACTGTCGGCAGAGATCGGGTTAAATGGATTCTTCATGGCGCTCTGGTCATGGGCCTTGGAATTTGGTCCATGCATTTCATCGGCATGCTGGCTTCCCATCTATCAGTGGAGGTCACTTATCATACACCCTTAGTCATTCTTTCTATTTTCCCTGCCTTATTTGCCAGCGGAATTGCCTTTGCCATCACCAGCAAACCACAAGTCCGCAAAATAGAAGTGGCCATAGGTGCCATAATGATTACAATCGGCATTATTGCCATGCATTACAGCGGTATGGCAGCTATGCAGATGCAGGCCAACATCCAATACGATGTGCCTTTGGTTATCCTGTCAGTTTTCGTCGCTTTGGCCGCTTCGCTCCTGGCGATGTTCCTGCTGTTTTATGCGCGGGCACGCAGCAAGCTGATTGGACTGAAAGTCGTCAGTGCAGCATTGATTGCCATAGGCGTTTCAGGAATGCATTATGTCGGCATGGCAGCTGTGCAATTTAAAATGGATTCACACACACATACAATGGCCGGAAATACGATGGGCAGCAGTTATATTGCCTATAATGTCGGAATTGGGATGGCGCTGATTTTGCTGATTGCCATCACCAGGATCCGCAGTGAGACGAAAGTGAAGTCTCTGTCAGACGATTACGATCGCCAATTCCACTCGGTCATCGAGTCCACTGCAGACGGCATTGTCGTTACAGATGCTGCAGGAACCATTAGCCAATGGAATAATGGAGCTCAATCGCTTTTCGGCTACAGTAAAGAAGAGATCCTACAACAGAATGTCCGAATGATTTTCGAACATCAAACTCATCTGGAACACGATTCATTGGACCTGATCGGCAAAACCATTGAATTGATTGGCTTTAAAAAAGATGGCACCCGATTTCCAGTGGAATTGTCCATGGGCACTTGGCAGATGGCGAACAGCGCTTATTACAGCCTGATCATCCGGGACATCACCGAACGGAAAGCAACAGAAGAGAAAATCAGCAATCTCGTTTATTTGGATTCCTTGACCGAACTGCCGAACCGGCGCTTATTCAACGATCGTCTCGAGTCGTCAATCGATCAGGCAGCAGGCAATGGGAAAGTGCTGTCTATCCTTTATCTGGACCTTGACCAATTTAAACTGATCAACGACACTTATGGCCATCAAACCGGGGATCGCCTGTTGGTTGAGGCAAGCACACGCATCAAATCCTGCCTTTCAAAAACAGATACGCTAGCACGCCTTGGCGGCGATGAATTCATCGTATTGCTGCTGAATGCGGATTATACGAAAACAGAAGCGGTTGCACAAAAAATTCTCGGTGCGCTGAACGAACCTTTCCTATTAAATGATGAAACCGTCTTTACTACTTCGTCAATCGGCGGCAGCCTCTTCCCTTCTGATGGCCAGTCACCGGAAATACTGGTCAAGAATGCCGACATCGCCATGTACCGCGCCAAAGAGGAAGGGCGAAACAACTTCCAATTCTTCACTTCCGAAATGAATGAGTTGGTCTCACGGAAATCCAAAATTTCCATGAGTATCCGTAAAGGATTGGAGCTTGGCGAGTTTACGGTCCATTACCAGCCGCAGATCGACATCACGTCCGAAAAAATCATCGGCGTCGAAGCGTTGGTCCGCTGGAATCACTCGCTTTTGGGACCGATTTCTCCAGCAGAATTCATTCCCATCGCGGAAGAAAACAGCATGATTCTCCAGATCGGCGAATACGTTCTCCATACGGCCTGCCAGCAGAATAAATCCTGGCAGGATGCTGGTTTAGAGCCTTTCCGCGTGGCTGTAAACATTTCTGCAAAGCAGTTTTCCCAAGGCAATATCGCCGAAATCGTTACATCCGCTTTGAACCAGTCAGGGCTTGCTCCTGAGTTTTTGGAACTCGAATTGACTGAAAGCATCATCCAAGGAACAGCTTCCGCCATTTCAAAAATGCAGGAATTGAAAGCTATGGGCATCCATTTGTCGATTGATGATTTCGGCACGGGTTATTCCTCCTTGAGCTATTTGAAAATGTTCCCGATTGATACATTAAAAATCGACCAGCATTTCACACGCAATATCCACAGCAATCCCAAAGACGCGGCTCTGGTTGATACCATTATTCAGATGGCCCATAACCTGGAGCTGAATGTGATTGCAGAAGGTGTGGAAACGCCGGAACAACTGGCTTTTTTGAAAACCAAAAAATGCAATCAAGCTCAGGGCTATTTCTTCCATAAACCGATGCTTCCTGAAATGATTGAAGAATTATATGTAAAAGCATAAACAGACCAGCCCCCATGCAGAAGCCTTAGCTTCCACACGAGGGCTGGTTTATTTTGATTCCAATAATTTAGACAAAGGATGGATGCCCAGGCTCTGGATGATCAGCGACAAGATGACCACGGAAAAGCTGAGTGAAATCAACTCATCTGCAGCGCCTCCTGCTGCCATCACCCCGAGCTGGAGCAAAAGGAATACCGACATCGAACCGCGTATGCCGGACCAGGAAATAAGGAGCGCTTTTTTCCAAATCGCTTCATGCTTTGCACCAGCCAACAGCTTGAACGTACCGCCCACGATCACAAAACGAATCGCGATACTGACGAATAAAATAAGGATGGCCAATAGCCAATTGTCCCAGACCAGATGCTCTGTCGCTTCAATCCCGATCAGCAAAAACAGCAGCGACAATAAGGAAGGTTCGACCACATCCCAAAAGCCGGATAAGGCCTCCCGGTAATGGTCTTCCTTATTGGTGTGGGAAAATTCCCAGGACAGCATGATGCCTGCTGAAACAGTCGCCAAAACACCCGAAAACCCGAAGCTTTCGGCCAGCTGAAAAGCCCCGTATGCCAAAGCGATACTGAGCATGACCTGGTAATCCCGGTGATGGGTGATATGGACGGCTTTGCTCAATAGCCACCCCACTGCAACGCCAAGAATAACACCGCCTGCTGAGACATAGAAAAACTCACCCAATGCCGACAGCACATCGAGCGATTGCGATTCAAGATAGATCCCTGCCAATACACTGAACAAAACGATGCTGGTGCCGTCATTGATCATGGATTCTCCATCGACGATATCGGCGATGCTCTTGTCAGGCGAAGACTTTTTCAGGATTGAAACGACCGAAGCCGGATCTGTCGGCGCCAGAACTGCCGCAACCACCATCGCCCCTGCCAACGAGACGGAAAAGAACCAGCCCCCGATCCAATAGACCGCCAAACCGACCAAGGCGATCGTCAATCCAAGTCCGACAGTACTGAGCAACCCGATAATGCCGGCATTTTTTCGCAGTGCATCTGTAGAGAACTGATAAGCCGATACAAATAAAAGCCCCGGCAGAAATACATCGTAAATCATCGTTTCCGTCACTTCGATCTCCTTGAAATAAGGGATGAATGACAAACCGATGCCGATCAGCACAAGTACGACAGGCACCGGAAAGTTCTCTTGTTTTTTATCAACTGTGAATGCCAAATAACCGATGCACAATAAAACCGTCGCCAAAGCCGCCGTCATGCCTATCTCCTCCAATACTTCCAGTTCGATTACTGGGGTCTCTTCCCTTGAAAAGGGCATTTCAAACAAAGAGCTGAATCGATGTCCGCTCTACTTCCAAGTGACTGCCCGGCACTCTGTACCCACTAAAAAAAGCATCCATCCATTGATGGCTGCTTTGCACTTTTTATTAGCCCTCTTTCAAGTCTGCAATCCGTCCTTGAAGCTGATTAGCTTCTTCTTTTAAGCGGCGTTTGACCTGTAGATAAGAGGTTACTTCTGCAAGTTCTTCTTGATTCACCGGCTGGTCATCTACAACCAGTTTGATGGAATTCAAATCCGTTAGGTTTAGAAGGTCCAATGTGTCAGAGATTTGTTCCCGTTCCAATAAGAAATCGACAGTCACTTTATAATAATCGGCCAATATTTCCAGATGGGAAACACTTACCTGCTTTTTGCCGCTTTCATATCCCCAAATCACTGTTTTTGCAAAACCCAATGCAAGCGCCAGCTCGTCTACACTCAGCTGATTGCCTTCTCTTAATTTTTTCAATTTCTCTCCTATTTGCTTCATTTCCGGCGCCTCCTTTATATCCGTGACAGTTATACATTACTTATACTGTTCCCCATTATAACCGTTTAAAACTATGAAAACAGTCCATTCAAGGGATTTAAGGCTGAATACTCATAAAAATTCTGAAATTTTAGTTAATTATACTATCATTTATGGTAATATGTAATTACGTTTAACAAGAAAGGTAGGTAATATGATGCTCAACAAGTTAGTTTACGTACTTATCATTAGCCTAATCCTAGTGATTATCATCGGCGAAAACAACTTCGGCCATATCGAAATCACAGAAGAAACAGCACTCCTCCCTGAAACGAGCAGCGCTCAGGCATTGGCTGCAGAAGAACCCATGACGTTTGCGGAGAAACTGGCTGCAGGAGATTCTGTCACCATCGTCTTTCTAGGCGATTATGTGACGTCCCCAGACTCGCTGCCGGACGGCAATCCGAATCATGTGGCATTGCTGGAAAAATGGTTCGAATCCAATTATCCGGATCAAGCAACAATCGTCAACGCCGGGATGAATGCCAATACCGTTTCCCATATGAAACAGCGCATTGCCAGTGACGTCTTGAATCATTCACCTGATTTGGTCGTCATTTCCGCTGGACTGAACGATGCACTCGGCGGTTGGAGAATTCCGGTTGAAGAGTATGCCAAAAACTACGGAGTGATATTAGAGGAAATCACGGCATCTGGTGATACGGAAGTGCTGATCCGCACGCCGAACCCGACTACTTCTGTCGGGGACAATAGAGAGATGATGCCTTATATGAAGGCAAGCGAAGCGTTGGCTGCTGCCAACAACGTTCATTTCTTTGATTTCTACGGAGTGATGGCTACTGAAATCCATAGTGATGCCATCTCCCAAACGGCATTGATGCAGAATTCGCTGTACCCGAATACGAAAGGGCAAGCTTATTTGTTTGATAAGCTCAAAGTTTACATGGCTACGGAACTGATCGGTAAGTAAGAGGTCAATAAAAAACAGCCGCTTCCCATGAAATCAATGATTTCACTGGAAACGGCTGTTTTCTTTATTTCACTAATAGGTTTCTGGCTTCTCTGAACTCTTTAATGTGGTGATCAATGATGTGGCCGTTTTCGATGACTACGGAATCACGGATCATGTCGGTCCAATTGCCTTCGACAAAGTGATCGACCATTGGGGAAAATCCTTCGCTCAGCACTTTCGTGACTGTGTGCGGGAACATTGCCGGCGTGTTGTCCACCGTGTAATGGATGATGCCATCCACTGTATAGACGGGATCATCGATGGTCGACGGACGGGACGTTTCGATTTCCATGTTCGGGTCACAGCTGACGTCGACGATCATCGCTCCTTTTTTCAGGCGCTTCAGATCTTCCTTATAGATGATGCGGTCTGTACGTGTCGTATCCCACATAACGCAGTTGACGAGCACATCGTAATTGCCCATGTTCTTGATGAACAGGGATTCCAGCTTGCGGCCGTAGACATCGACATCGGCACCTAAGCCGTGAAGAATGCGCAGCACACCTTTTGTCGTATGGCCATTTCCAAGAACCGCCACTTTCGTTTCATAAGGCATTTTGCCGCAATATTGGTAGGCTTGAAGAATCGCCGCTTCTCCAGCAACTTCGCGGTTGCGGTAAAAGATGTAACGGCCGTCTTCAAACATCTCCTCCCAAGCGACCACTGTATGGTCTCCTGCAAGCACCGAATCTGTAAAGGCAATATCCTGAACGGCATGTGCCCAACCGATCAACAGTTTCCCTGGCGTCAATTGGTCGAAATAATCCGCATTGCCCAATTTCACATCAACAATGGCATCACATTGGAGCACTTCTTCACGCGAAACGAATTGAGCGCCTGACACTTCATACTCGGCATCCGAGTAACCCAGTGCCTCGCCATATCCCACTTCGAAAAATAGCTGTTTGATATTCTTGATGTTCGGCATATCCTGCGGCAAAAGCGCTCTTCTTTTTTCATTATTTTTGTGGCTGATGACAAATCCTATAGTGTACATAATAAACCTCCAATTAATGAACTGATGGTGAATCCTGATCGGCTGATAATAGACATTTCATACAGAATCGACCGGACAACCCTCAAAAATTGTCGAGTGAGTTAATATATTAATATCGTTTCCGTATAGCTGATCTATTTTGAATCATACCATATACCGGAAAAAATATAAGTACTTTGAAGCGTATATATTAAATATATTTTTTTGATTCAACAACGCTATTTTCCGCCTGGAACAGGAAATGGAATTCCTGAATAAGCAGTTTTTTGTCCGTTATCTACAGAATCCGAAACGCATTTCAATCATAAATTCATTACTTATAGACTATCATTCTTGTCGAGGAGATTATATGGAGGTATCGTCAATATTCTTTAAATGCGAGGCCGATGATTCTTCCAGTTGTTGCATATACAGTCCAAACTCTGGCATATACAGTCCAATGGGATACAAATACTGTCAGATTGAGGAAAATACGGTCCGTTCTCACCTGAATACTGTCCAACACCCTAAACCCGCCGGATGCCCAAGTATGGGAAAGCGCAGGCCTGCGCTTTCCGCTTTTTTCTCTAGGCAACAGCTTTTTTAAATCTGGCTCAGCCCGCAGAAAGCGCCGGCTGGATATTCGATGATGGCGTAGCTTCCTGGCACGATGGCGCCTTCGGGTTCACGGTGGACGATGCCGCCGCGGTTTTGGCAAGCTTCGAGACTTTGTTTCAGATCCGCAACCGCGAAATAAACGAGCCATAGCTGTGGCAATCCTTCATTGACTCCCGCCTGGTGACAAATTCCTGCAGCCGGATTTCCATCCGGCGTGTTCATCATATAATCAGCATAGTTTCCCATCTGAAAATCACTATGCCCCCACCCCACGACTTCCTTATAGAAATCGCGGACCGTTTCTGCATGATGAACGGTTAAATCTGAAGAAATGATGGATCCCGGCTGTACTTTGTTTTCTTCTGCCATTGGAAACACTCCTTTGCTTCGTTTTCAGTTGCATTCGCCACAAAGAATTCAAATTCCTTTAAATTCCCTTCATTGAAAGTAATAAAAATCCATCATAAAATTGAAATATAACTTTCATATATGGTAAAGTTACTAAGGTTTAATGATTCCGATCAACTAATGGAGGATTACATAATGAAACGAAAATTTTGGCTATCCGGTGCTGCACTGCTGTTTGCGGGCTTGCTCACCGGCTGCAGCGAAGAAGTGAAAATGAAGGATCACGGCGAAATAGAAGTTACGGTGGAAGAGCTTGAATTTCTCGATACGCGGGTGAGCCCTTCCAGTTCCGCTTATGACGTGAAAATTGTCGACCGGCTCCAAGAAGAGCTGGATGCCCTGAAACAGGAAGAAAACTATAAAGTGTCCGAGCCGCTTGCGGTCATGAATCCATTCGGCACCAATACCACCGGGCTTTATCTTCATTTTCAGGCAGCGGATTCCGGTACATTGACGTATACGGTTTCTGCAGAAGGCGCATCGGATTTTACGCGTGATGCAAAAGACGCCAATCCCGCTGCTGCAGAAGCAGAATATCAAGTGATCGGTCTAGTGCCAGGCAAAGAAAATACGGTTGAAGTGACCTATATCAATGAAGAAGGCACACAAGGCGATACTTATTCATTCAAAGTGGCGGCACCTGCAACCACTTCCGGCTACCCGATCACCATGGAACAGACGGCGTCTTCCGGAAATACGGAACTCGCTGACGGCTTGTTCGCGTTGATGGGTGTCAATAATTATGATGGCTACACGTTCCTGTTCGATAACGCAGGCACCATGCGCGCTGAAATCATTTCGGAAGATTACCGCATGGACCGGATGGTGGCTTACGAAGATTCGATGGTCTTCACCACGACCGACCAAAAGCTCGCGCGGATGAACCCGCTCGGAAAAATCACTGATACATTCGAACTTAACGGTTATGTCATGCACCATGATTTTGTCATCAACGAAGACGGCCAAGTGCTGACACTCGTTTCCGATCCGGCTAAAAACACCGTTGAAGACTTGGTGATGAGCATTGACTTGAACACCGGTGAACAAAAACTGCTGGTCGATTTCAATGAACTGCTGAGCGGCTATAAGCAAAAAACGAAACCCGTTGAAACAGACGGAAAAAGTGTTTGGGATTGGCTTCATTTCAACTCCATTGACTTGGCAGGCGACTCGCTGATCCTCAGCGCGCGGGAAAATTCGACCATCATCAAAGTTGATGACATCTATACGCAGCCGACCATCAATTACTTGATCGGCATCCACGATGTCTGGGAAGGCACTGAAGGCGAAGAACTGCGGCTCAAAAAAAGCAGCGAATTTCCAAGCCAAGCAGGCCAGCATTCCGTTACCTATGTGGCGGACGACAGCTTGCCGGAAGGCCAATATTACTTGTATATGTACAACAATAATTACTGGTGGTACGAAAGCCGCCCGGATTACACAGGGGCAGTCATCCGTGACACCAGCCAGACTTTCGAAGCAAATGACCAGGACCGTTCCAAATTCACGAAGTTCCTGGTGGACGAAACCAACCGCAGCTATGACCTGGTCCAGGAATTCGACGTTCCTTATTCCTCCATCGTCAGCAATGCACAATCGACTGGCGACTCGATCGTCATCAACAGCGGCATGGCCAAGACCTTGGAAGAATACAGCGCAGAAGGCGAGCTTTTGGCCCAGTTCAAGTATGAGGCGAGCACGTTCTCTTACCGCGCATATAAATATGACTTTACCAACTTTTGGTTTGAATAAAAGATAAAAAAGGAGCACATGAAGTTTCGACTTCATGTGCTCCTTTTGCGTATTACGGCGTTTCCGCTATTTCAAAATAATCGGTGTTCCGCAGAATATTTTCCAATGAATCGTATAGGGCAAACCGGAATTTTTCTCCGGCTTCCACATCGCTTTTATTGACCGTAAATGTCGAAAGCCCACTGCCGAGTTCATTCCATTCGGCCACTAGCTCCTCATCATTTTCACTCAATATTTTTGTGAACTTCGGAACGCCCTTGGTCAGGATTTCAAAGGAATTGCCGTTGCTGATGATTTTCTGGACATCCATTTCGGGATACAGTCCCAGGTGGTAATCGTTCGCCGGCATGGCAATCAAACCAGGAATCGTTTTTTCAACATGGCGTTTGCCGTGAAGCAAATCAAATTGGATTTGATGCAGGTCACCCATTTCTTCTGTCTGTGCGCCCATCTGCTTTTGCCACTGGTTATACGGAATGACAGCATCGCCTTTTGCCCGCATATCATCCAGAATGGCGGTCACTGTATTCCCTTTGACGCCGGCCATTTCCAAAGCGATGGCCCCGAATTGATTGGGCGACAAGTCCAGTTCTTTCGGCTCGTTGCCTTCCGACTTCCAAATGAAGTAAGGGACGTTGTGAGTATTGATGAAATCGTCGTAATCCCCCAGCATATTGTTCGCGATTTGCGTCCCTTGCGAACCGTAGACTTGGTTATTGTTCCCGAAAGTCGGGTAATGATCGCCGAAGAAAACCAAAATCGACGGCTCGTCGCGTTTTTCGAGTTCTTCTACAAGGCGGCCGATTTCTTTGTCGACGCTGTTCATCTTATCGGTGAATTTATTCAAGTACTGCCGGGTGATGTCCGGAAGTTCACCGGTTTTCACCAACTCGGACTCTTCCTGCGGCTTATAAGGCTGATGTCCCTCAACCGCTACAGCATGGACAAAATCCAGTCCTTCGGTCGTGTCCAGGGTTTCCAGCACCGAATTGGTAATGTTATGGTCTTTCGGAAAGCCCCAGCCGGAACCAAGCGCGTGGTCCAGATCCATCATTTCCCCGGAAATAAATTGATCAAAGCC
This sequence comes from Planococcus beijingensis, assembly GCF_016820615.1. Lineage (NCBI taxonomy): Bacteria > Bacillati > Bacillota > Bacilli > Caryophanales > Caryophanaceae > Planococcus > Planococcus beijingensis. The sequence goes on along the minus strand of NZ_JADHDZ010000001.1, from coordinate 455,340 downwards.
CAGCAGACGATAAACCGATTCCCGCTGGTAATACCAGCCGAAATACGAATGGATGGCGGTCGTTTCATATCCGGCGTCCTTGAATGCATAAGCAGCGGAAGGCAAAGGCTTCTTGACATACAGCTGATAAGCGACAGAACTGTCCGGCATGAACTGTCGGCTCAAACCGGTCAACGCTTCAAACTCCACGTTCGCCGTTCCCCCGCCGAATTCCGGCGAATACATGGTACCGTGCATCGATTCATCGTACAGCATGCGGAAATTTGGAATCGGGTCCTGGGTAAAATGCTCTTCCCCAAAATGATACGGGTCGATGAAGGCTTCGCTCATGAGAATGATGACGTTCGGCTTTTCTTCTGCCGTGCTTTCGGCCGGCACATAGTCCTTGCCGATCGATTCAATGGTGTTTTTCGAGTAGCCTTCCGGCGGGTCGATTTTTGCCTGTTGCGCCAGCAAGACAAAATTGCCGAACAAGCCATTCCTCATCGTTCCGACTTCCTGCTGCCACCAGGTATTTTGGAATTGCACTTTTTCCATCGGTGAAAACGGATAGCCCGTCCATAAAATGGCCAGGAAAGCCATGGACAGGATGGATACGCCGATTTTCAGCACCCACAATTCTTTGACTTTCGGCACCAGCCAGAAAATCGCAGCCGTGATGGCAAGAAAAGCCACACTGCCCCCGATGATGAGCGGCATCGACAAATCGACGGGATTTTCCAGACCGCGCAGTTCATTGAGCAAAGCGAAATCGCCAAGGGAAATCGGGGAATTGCGCAGCTCGATTTTCATATTATTGGCCACCGCAAAAATAACCAGGATACAGCTCACCAGAAAACTGGTGAACATGAACCACTTGCGCGGCAGGATATACAAGACATTGAAGATGGCAATTAAGATGATGATATTCAAGGCAAAACGTTTGGTAAACTCCGTCGTCCAGACAGAAAACGGCATGTCCAACGCTTTTCGGACAATCGTTTCGCTGACATACAACGTGAGAAACGGCAAGCCAACCATAAAACATACAGTCAGCATCCAGACGATGAGTTTTTTGACGGTGATTGTCTTAGAAAGATTAGTAAACAACGGACTCACTCTTTTCTGTAATTCGAACTCTATACAAACTATTCCGATCGTGGATTATTCCGTTTAGTATAGCATCTTTTTTTGATTTTATTAATAAAACCGGAATGTTTTTTACAGTCGATTTACTTCAGAAACTGTAAATCCACTGATTTCATTGATAAAACCAAAAAAAGAAGCCGGAGCTCCTTTTTACATCAACTGTTTTTTCACCATCTCTACCATGTAAGCCATATCCTCTAAATTGTAGCGTTGATCACATGGCAGCGGCAGGATATTCGCAGCGTATTGGTATTCGATGCTGTCTTCCGGACAGTCGTCAAGAACATTCGGCCAAAGCAGCGGGATGTAGATTTTCTGTTGGGCAAGCTTGTTTCGGATGGGAATGCCGTCCTCCACCAGCAACGGATAAGCGAACGCGCCTTCCGGTTTGGTCAGATTCATCTGATTTTCTGCACCCAATTGTTGTTCCAGGTAAGCGTAGTTTTCATTTCTGATGCGGCAGCTCTGGCCGTAGTCAATAGCGCCCATCAGATTGCGCGTCAGTTTCGACATTGTCAGGAGCGGCGTTTCATCGAGTACACCGTCATTGCTGTGAAAATCATGGTAATATTCACTTGCCGGCGCCTCGTAACGGCCAAGTATATGCTTCATGCGGTCTTTAGAAATGTCCTGCTCGAGCGTTTCATGCAGAATCGCATCGGTCGCCAAATAAGAACCGTCCGGCACACCGAAGAATTTACGGCAGGAATAGATCGTGTCGACACCAGGCAACGGCTTCTGGAAAAAAGCCTGGCTGTGATCCAGAATCACCTGCCCATAATGCTGCTTCAATGCCTGTGTCTTTTCTTCCGTAATTTGCCCATAAAAATTCACGATGTACAAATATTCGCCAGGTGCCAGTTCTTCGTCAAAAATCGGCTGAAACTCCTGGTCCACATGATAATACTCAAATTCATAGCCATACTTCACCAGCTGCCTGCTGACCGAGTCGCATAAGTAATAGGGAATATGCAATTTTGTAATGCGCCGCGCTTTCAGCAAGTACTGCAGGGCATGCCGACCGGTATTAAGCCCAATCAGGTCTTTATAAAATTCATCGCCTGCCAGATTATCCAACCCAAAGTATCCACCAATCTCTTTCATAACGAACCTCCTACTGTTTCTTGGAACAAACTTTTTACTTGCTGATTTTTTATTAAATGGCCAAGACCGAACTCAGAAATCGGTGCCCTTTTGACCTTTTTTGTAATTCCTGAAAACAGATGAGACAACGCACCGTTAATTGATGGTTACAAGAGAGCTTTGATGCCGGTAGGCAGGAAACTGTTCCTTATCCAGTGGCGGATTTGCGTACCTGCACAATAAGCCGTAAACTGCCGGGTTCCAAACCTTCCGGCCGATAAAGTAATCGAATTCCTCATTACGCCCGAACTTTTTCTTGAACAGGTAGAGCTTGTCATCCGGTTCACCAGTCCGCCCGCCACCATGATGAATCAATGCTTTCCCTTTTTCCTTGCCCCATAGCACAAGGGCATATTGCAGTACATAAGCGGGAGCCAACCCGTGGTATTCCTGAAGCGTTCCGGTCAGATGAACGTGAATAAAGTCACCACAGACAAAGCTTAAGCTCATGCCGATAATGTTGCCCTGATAAGTCACTTCCACCACCACTAAATAAGGCCCCAGCAAATCAATGCAATTCTGGAAGTACTCATCATTGAAATAATAAATCGCTTGGGCATCATTTCGCTCCATAGTCGAATAATACAATTCCTTAAAGGCATTCAGATTTTCAGGATGCTCCATAATCCGGTACTCTACACCGGCCTTCAACGCACGCCGGATATCTCTTCTGCAGGAAGCTGAGTACTCAGTAAGAATGGGATCATCTGTATCTGCAAGGTTGGTCTGGATGGTATGGCGTTTAAAGCTCGATTCATAGCAGCCACTGAAATCCAAGTGGTTTTTCACGACCGGATGAAAACGGACAAACTCGGCAACGATTCCGTTTTTAAGGCAATGATCGCCGAAAGCCTGCTGGAATGCAGCGGCCAACGCCAACCTGTCTTCGTCTTTGCAGCCAGTAATACACGGACCGCCGTATCCATAAGGCGTCACCAGATCATAGAAAACACGGCCATCCAGTTTTATAGGGATTTCGCGTTTTATAAATAAGTGGCTGACTTTCCCTGATGGATGATTAAAAATAAACTCTTCGCATTTTCCCTTCTCGATTTTTTCATACAAGCGCGCATAGTCTTTTTTAAAATAGATGTCTTCCATTTAGAAAATCTCTCCCTTGTGTAGTTATAATAGGAAGTAATTGGATGATTTTAGTCTCTTCTGAATCCTATCTTAGTTTAACATATAGTTTATTAAAAATGCAGTTAATTCAGATAACTTTAAAGAGAGTTTATTTTTTCATTAGAAAAACACTGCCGTTTTGGCAGTGTATTGGTTCTGATCATTCAACTTTCCTGAAACACGGCAAGCGGCAGCAACGCACTCACTACATACTGGCCCGCATCGACGATTTCGGAGATTTTCAGGTCGACGCACAGGCTGGACAATAAATAAGCGTCTTTTGGTTCGAGCGCGTAGTTTTCTACAAGATGATCGACCATGGCACGGATGGCGTCGCGCGCCGCTTCCATCAGGTCCGGACCGACACCGGTCGTGCCGTAAAACCCTTTATGGTCGACCTTTGGCGTCAATGCGCCAGCTGTCTGGAACTGAGGTGCCGGAATCGATTTGCCTTTGATGAGACGAAATTTCAGCGATGCCTGCATCGGGCATTCGAGCGCCGTTACGCAAACTTCCCCGTCACCTTGCGCTGCATGGGCATCGCCGCAGCTGAACATGACGCCCGCTACTTGCACCGGCAAATACAATTTGGTGCCAACCGTCAGTTGCCGTGTGTCCATATTGCCGCCGAATGTTCCAGGCGGCATAATGGCTTGCCCTTCAGCATTCGCTGGACCGACGCCCATCGTCCCTAGAAACGGGGTGATGGGCACTTTGATGTTGTCGCTGAAATGGATAGATTCACCGTCACTCAAATCGAACGTCCGTAAGTAGGCATCTGGAAACTCTTCCGGCAACAAGCCGAGCCCAGGTAAAATCGCCATCCAGCCCCAACTTCCCGGCTTTAGGTCGAGGATTTCCACTTCCAACGTATCACCCGGTTCCGCACCACGGATCTCGACGGGTCCTGCGAGCGGATAGACCTTCGCCCAATCGAGCGTTGCGATGTCTTCGGTTTTGGAATCTTTATTGAATTGATCGTCCGCCACTTCCCGGGTGGAAAAATCCACTTGGTCCCCGCTGTCGATCGTCAATACCGGCTGCGGGTCCTTATCCCATGTGTAATGCACGCGGTCTTCCGGAAATTGATGCGTATTGGCCATATTTCGTCATCCTTTCAGGTTGAATTGGCATAGAATCAGCGGTTTTCTTCCAGATAACTGGATATACTTTCTGTTTTAAGGCAAATACTTTCCATATGGCTGAAAATACTTTCTGTTTGAGCCTAAATACTTTCCAGAAGAAGCAAAATACTTTCCAAACCACGATAAATGCCCAAGCCCAGGAAAGCGCAAGCCTGCGCTTTCCGCTCTAAAATCAGCTTTTATTATATGGCTCAAATTAGATGGGCTTAATCGCTGTCAAATCCGGCTTATGGCCTTTCATCAGCTCCAGCTTTTCGATTGCGTAGGCGACGTTGAGGACTTTTTCCTCCTGAAACGCCGGGCCCATAATCTGGAGACCGACCGGCAATCCGTCGCGGACACCGCATGGAATGCTGAGTGCCGGCAAGCCGGTGAGGTTGCCCGGTCCCGTGAAGCGGATGACTTCATCCAAAAAGCTTAATGGCTGTCCGTTGATGTCGACGGTGCTGTCGCCGATCGGCGGTGACAGGAATGGAAGAGTCGGCGTAATGAGCACATCTACTTTTTCAAACGCTGCCGCAAAATCGAGATCCAGCTTGCGGCGGATCTGTTGTGCCTGAACATAATCGACACCGGACATCAGCTCGCCTACTTCCAATAAAAAGCGGACGTCATCACCGAATTTTTCCGGCTGCTTGACCAGATTGTCATGATGGATGGCGCTTGCTTCGGTTGTGATGGTGACAAGTTCCGCAAATTCGGCTTGTGCAAGCGATGGAATGCGGACGGTCTCAATTCGAGCACCGAGCTTCTCCAACTCCTGTAAGGCATTTCGTACCGCTTCATTGACACGATTGTCGACATTTTTGAAGAAATAGCCTTCCTCGATGCCGATGACCATCCCTTTGACGTCTTCATTCAATCCTCCCGAATAATTCTGTGTCGGCCGGTCGACGGAAGTCGGGTCTTTTGGATCGTAGCCGCCGAGCACTTCCAGCAGGAGCGCTGCGTCGAAAACGGTTTTTGTCATCGGGCCGATGTGGTCGAGGCTCCACGACAGCGGAAAACAGCCGTATTTGCTGATGCGGCCATGCGTCGGCTTCAACCCGATAATGCCGCAACTCGACGCCGGTATCCGGATTGAACCGCCGGTATCTGTCCCAAGCGAAGCAATCGTCATATTCGCCGCCACCGCAGCACCCGACCCGCCGCTTGAGCCGCCTGGAATTTTGCTGAGGTCCCACGGATTCTTGCAGGCTCCGTAATGCGGATTGGTCGTTGTCGCTCCCCATGCATACTCGTGCATATTCAGCTTGCCGTGGAAAGTCGCGCCAGACAGCTTGAGCTTCGATACTACGGTCGCATCAAAATCAGCGATAAATCCTTCATGGATTTTCGAGCCCATCGTCGCGGGTTCGTCCTTAAAATACAAAATATCCTTCAGCGCCATCGGAATGCCGTGCAGGAAGCCGCGGTAATTGCCGCTTTGGATTTCCTGCTCCGCCTGTCTGGCTGATTCCAGCGCCTGCTCTTTCTGCACACGAATAAAGGCGTTGATTTCTCCGTCATACGCATTGACATTGGCCAATACAGCTTCCGTCACTTCAACAGGCGACACTTGTTTGTCGCGCAGCTTCGGTGCCAATTCCCCAATGGATTGTGCTGCCAATTCTTCATTCATGGCCGCTCACCTCCCGGCACATGCGCCAGCCCCATATCGAAATCTTTCAGCTGCGAATTGTCCACGGTTTCCCGCAATTGCTGCACCGCTTTCATCTGCTGCACCAGCATGTCCTGATGCGCTTCCGGTACTTGAATCCCACGTTCTTCTAAAATCCTGTGAATGCCCTCTGCCATAGCAATTCCTCCCATTCGGATAGTTTGAAAACGTCTGAGAATCTGGGTTGTCTACCGACAGTTTATCATAGTTTGCAGATAGTTCAGATAGTTTACCGGTGATTTTCAGCAGAATAAAACCCTGTCCGGCAAGAGCATGTCTTGTCGGACAGGGTTTGTTGAAGTTATTCGGTGTATTGCTGCAAAGTTCTTCCAGTGAATTGGATATACAGTCCGTTTGAGGTGAGATACAGTCCAAATTGCCGCAAATACTGTCCGATAAATGGATTTACTGTCCAATCTCCACACAATACTGTCCAATTCAACCAAGACCTCTTGAATGCCCAACCCAAGGAAAGCGCAAGCCTGCGCTTTCCGCTGAGTACTTTCGGTCCCAAGCAGGCTTGGGGGCCCGCCCTTAGCCATTCAGTGGTTTCGGATTTTTGACAGCAAGGGCCGTCCGTTGCTCCAGACGACGTTTACGGGCATGTCGAAGAAATCGGACAACTGTTCACTGGTGATGAGCTCTTCCGTGTTGCCCGAAGCGAAGACGCTGCCCGCTTTTAGGAGCAAAGTTTTATTGAATTGCAGCAAGATCTCTTCAATATGGTGGGTGACGTAGATGATGGTCGGGCCGTTCGGCTTTTGTGTGATGGCGGCGATCGACTCGAGCAGTTCTTCGCGGGCAATGAAATCGAGGCCAGCGGTCGGTTCGTCCAAAATAAGCAACTCGGGGTCCGCCATCAACGCGCGCCCGATCAACACGCGCTGCTTTTCGCCTTGCGACAAGGTTTGATAATCGCGGTTGGCGTAATCGAGGCAGCCGAGTTCCCGAAGAATCTCGACGCCTTTTCGGTCGATTTCATCCGTCGTTTCCTGATACAGGCCGAGAGAAGCGAACGCTCCGCTCAGCACCACTTCATATGCATTGTCGTAGATCGGCAACTTCTGCTGGATAGAGGCAGACACAAAGCCGATCTGGCTGCGCAGCTTTTCTGCCAGATAGGTCTTGCCGAATTCCATTCCGAGTACTGTCACTTTCCCTTCCGTCGGGAAAAAATAAGCATTGATCAAATCCAGCAGTGAGGTTTTCCCGGCGCCATTCAAGCCGTACAGCACCCAATGTTCGCCTTTTCGGACCTGCCAATTGACGCCATTCAACACGGTTTTATCGTCTCTTTTTCGGGTGACTCCTTCCAGTTCCAGCATCATTTTCATAGACGGATATCCTCCGCCCGCTGGACACGAGCTGCTTGCCCCGCTGCCATCGGATCGGCTTCACGCAATTCGCCAAAATCAAGGCCTGTCAGTGCTTCGATTTGCGTGACCGGCACTTGATAAGTCCCGAACTGGCCGTAGACGAATTCCAGGTCTCCGCCAATCAAATCTTCCTGTGTCTGCAGATAAGCGGTAGCGGATAAGGCCGCATCGCCTTTCAGCATCACCGCCACTTTCCAGAACTGATCCGGAATCTGGGCATCCCGGTAGCGCACGTCATCGTCCCGGAACACAGGACCTGTGAACACCGAGACTTTCATACCGTGGTCGCGGGCATTATCGAGCAAATAATCTTCCAGATCCAGCCACGCTTTTTGGTTGAAATTCTTATGCTGGGGCGAGCAGTTGGTGAAATGGAATGTGTGTTCATTGGCCTTCACCGCATCAATGCCCCAGTTCGGATCGCGGCGCCGCACCAAATGGCCGCGGTCGATATCGTTTGATTGGTAAAATTCCGGTCCGATCTGGTAAGCTTCATCAATCCGCGGATCAAAATACCAGCGGTCGTTGCTGCGTTTGACGTCCACCAACTGGTTGCCGTCGATGTTGACGGCTGTGTAAAACGCCAATCGGCGCGACTTGCTCATCGCAATCGAGAAATGCATGTAATCAAGGACTCTCTTGCCGTCCACAGTTTGTGCCACATCGTCTATTAGCGCTTCGCCTAATGCGGGTAAAGGTACGTCGAACCCTTGTCCAAGAAAAGTTGGATTATATCCGGAAGCATCCACATACCAATCCTCGGCCAACACGCCGACTTCCATCGGCTCTGCAGCAGAGCCCGGCATGACAACAGTGAGCAGCTGGTCCAGCAGTTCACGTGAATGTTCTTCTTCCAAGCTGCTGCGCGCCTCGCTGAGATGCTGGATGATCGAACTGATGCGGATTCCTTCATTGGCAATCCATTTAGTGGGGTCATTTGGATCTGGAATACCCGCATGATGCAGCGCCACGACTACCCATTGATCATTGAAAACCGGCGACCCCGATGATCCGGGCTCGGTATCGCTGACGTAATGGACAAAATCCGAAGAGATGAATTTGACTTCATTTTCACGGATGGTGATTGCTTTCGGACCGCCATTCGGGTGTTGGATGATGGTGACGTATTCGCCTTCGAGGATTTTCCCCGGTTTCGGCAGCAGCGGCAAATAGCCAAAATCAATCAGCGGAATGGCGTGCTGATTGTTTTCCTCTACCGCCACGAGTGTAAAATCCAGCGCCTCATCGGTAATGAAAAGCGTTTCCGGATCCAAGCGAAAGCTGATGATGTCGAGCGGCATAAAGCGGACATCGTCTTCGTAATTGAACTCCGCCACTGCGTACATCGCCGCCTCGGGCGTTTCGAGCACATGGTTGTTCGTCAGCAATAAATTCGGTGCCACCAGAAATCCCGTGCCGTAGCTTTCCAGCTGGCCGGATTGGCTGCGGATCGAAATGCGGCAAACGGCTTTGCTGACGTCGAGCCCCGCCTGCAGATGCGCAATCGGAAACAAATCGCTTTGGTTGATGATCCGCTCCATCGCCAAATTATCGTGGTGGTTGATAATGCTCGAGCGCGTCATCATCCGTTCTGTTGATGCTGCTGCCCTTGCTTCCACCCGGCTCTCTTCCTCAAATGCCAAATAACGCTGCAATGCTTCCTGCTGGATCTGTTCCATCTTCTTGGCCATCCTCTTCCATCCCCTTCCGACGTATAGGCTATATTTTTCAATTAAAAATTTAATATTCTATTAATTACCTTCAGAAAAAGTTTATCACAATTGGACGAAGAAAACCCATTCCAGGCAGTGGAATGGGTTTTCTTAGGTCTCGCTTAACGTGACCATTTTTTATTGTCATTCTTTACAATAGTTTCTTCGCCGTTTTTCGGATCGCGGATGACTTGGTCTTCCGTCGGCACATCTTCCGAGCTTTCATCCGGCGCGTTTTGAAAATCGTCGCCTGCAGTTTCTCTTACGTCGGTTTTGCCTGAGGATTCCCAGCCTTCATCGCTACCGCTCAGCATTTCGCTGGTCTTTTTGACGACTTTATCGAGTGTGGATTCCTCGTTATCCTTGTTGTGGTGCAGGTTCTTATCGTGGGCGTCATTGTTGTTCATGATCCATTCCTCCTGAATCTGTCGTTGCTTCTTCTTTACCCGCTGGCGCTGGAAATAATCATTGTAGGAGAGCACTGGATGGCCAAGAGAAGGAAAACGCCTGCTGCGCTTTCCGCTTAAGAGGCGTATTTCTTCTGTTGGGGATTGTATTTCCAGAATCGAGAGGATTCCACGACGTTTTATTCCAGTTATATGGAAATACTTTCTGTTTGGAGGCAAATACTTTCCAATGGAGCGCAAATACTTTCTGTTAACGGCGGAATACTTTCCAGCAGCCACGAAATACTTTCCAAGCCGCAAAAAGCCATCGCCAAGATCATTGTGAGCTTGGCGATGGCTTTATATCTTCTATTAAAGATTGCGTTTTGGGTGCGGTTGGGTGATGTCGACCGCGTAGACTTTGATGCGGTTGACCATCAAGTCGCGGATGCCGTAGATCGGGCGTTCGTTTTGCTGAATGTCCTCGATGTAGGCGTTCACTTGGTCCTGGATATAGACGCCGAACGGCTTGCTTTGGTAACTCTCGTCCAGGCTGTCTGTGCCGGCTTCGAAAGATTTCTCGAAATACAGGTTCGAAACCTCGATGGCAGTCAATTTATCCTCTTCCATATGGGTGCCGACCACTTTGTAATAGTTGCCGTACTCGTCGCGCACCAAATCCATTTCGACAATTTTTTGCATACTCATGGCTTTCAACTCCTCTCTCAAAACTATTTCGACAGAAGTTGAAAGATTCCTTTATAATAATGCTTAGAGTTCCGAAGTACCGGGTAAACATCTACTCTAACCGAATAAATCTAAAGGAGAAATGCATAATGGACTTTATTACATTAAACAATGGGATAAAAATGCCACAGCTGGGCTTTGGCGTTTGGCAAGTTGAAGACGACCAGGCAACCGCAGCTGTTTCAAAAGCGTTGGAGACGGGTTATACGTCGATTGATACCGCTATGATTTACCAGAATGAAAAAGGTGTCGGCAAAGCGTTGAAGGAAACGACTGTGCCGCGTGAAGAGTTGTTCATCACGACGAAAGTCTGGAACAGCGACCAAGGTTACGACAATACGTTGCGCGCCTTCGAAGAAAGCTTGGAGCGCCTCGGCCTAGATTACGTCGATTTATATCTGATCCATTGGCCGACTCCGGAATTCGATAATTATGTGGATACCTATAAAGCGTTGGAGCAGCTGTATAAAGATGGCCGTGTCAAAGCGATCGGTGTCTGCAATTTCGAAATTGAGCACCTCGAGCGCCTGCTTGCGGAATGCGACATCCCCCCGGTCCTGAACCAAGTGGAATGCCATCCGTACCTGGCACAAAACGAATTGAAGGAATTCTGCGCTAAGCATGATATCTTTGTTGAAGCGTGGAGCCCGCTTGATCAAGGCGGCGAAGTGCTGACAGATGAGACTATCCAGAAAATTGCCGAAGCCAAAGGCAAATCGCCTGCTCAAGTTGTTCTCCGCTGGCACCTGCAAAATGGCACAATCGTGATTCCCAAATCCGTTACGCCGTCACGCATCGAAGAGAACTTCAATGTTTTCGATTTCGAGCTGTCGGAAGCGGAAATGAATGAAATCAATGCGCTCAACAAAGACCGCCGCAAAGGCGCCCATCCGAATGAAATGAATGTGCGTTAATCGGTTGAAAGCCGCCTCTTCAGGAAATGGAGAGGCGGCTTTTCTTGTTATTTTTTTCATTTTGGCATACTCTATCCAAAAAACGGGTAAATTCTCCTTAATAGAGTTTTTGAGGAGGAGAAGCTATTGAGGCATTTGCTTGCACTGGCAATTAAATTTGTAATGGTGGCTGTTGTCTTATTGATCGTTCTTACCTTGATTTTTGATGTCTCGTTCGTGGATACGCTGCTGATCAGTTTGGCGTTGACAGCGTTGTCCTACGCAATGGGCGACATCATGATTTTCCTGAATGCCGGCAGACCGGAAAATCAGTCAGGACGCAATACCATCGCAACTTTTGTCGATTTCGTCATGGCGTTCCTGACCATTTGGCTGATCGGTTGGCTGTTGACCGGCCAGAATTTCGAAATGGTGACGCCGGCGCTGGTTGGCGCATTGGTCCTGTCAGCCGGCGAGTGGTTCTTCCACCTTTATGTGGACCGCTCGGTGGTGCCTGAGTACAATAATTACAAATCGGCAAGAAGCTGAAGAAAGAGGCTGTCCGCGGACAGCCTCTTCTTCTATGTATAGTATTTTCATCTAAAATGTCTTTCAACAAATTCTTGTTCTTCTTCGGCGCTCATCAGCCCCGTAGCTCTGCCGACTGTCCCTTTATGCCAATCCCAAATGGTGTTGTGGACCGTGACGGCGTTGGAAAAATCGCCTTGCTGCCACTCAGTCAAGGCGTCTTCATAAAAAGGGCCATGCTCATACAGATGCTTGTTGGCTTGTACAATCAGCAGCAAGCCATCGATGTTCGCTTGTGTCATTTCGACAGCGCCTTTCTTTTTGCCAGCGCTGATTTTTTGGTGCGTCATCTGGTGGAGAAGAATTTGCAGATCAACCTCTTCCATATCTGGATCATCTTCGTCGGCTTCGGTCTTTTCAGGCTTGCCGTCTGTTCCTTCGCGTTTTTCGATTTTCTCTGCCACTTTCGTAATTTCTCCGCCGCTCGTGGAATTTTGCGTGAAGAAATAATAACCAGCTCCTGCCAACAACGCCAATACGCCGATTGTCAGACTTATCGTTTTGATCAATGTTTTCATTCTTTTGCCACTCCTCAAACCTCTTGTATTTAATATACGACTATATCCCCATTCAAGTATGAAGAACCATAGTACCAAATTCAACTCTTTTCAATAAATTCAGGAAATCGTACGTGCACACATTTACCACTTTGCTGCACAAAAATAAACACCTTCCCTAAAATCAATTGATTTCAGAGAAGGCATTTATTTGTTGAAGAAGTTAAACCCCTACGGCAAAAACGTCTTCCAGTATTTCTTCAAATAATTCTTCTTCGATGGCGGTTTCGATAAATTGTTCGCCGCCTTCGGTGTTGAACAACTGGCTCAGCAATTCTTTGGCACGCGTGGGTTGCCCGGCTTTCATCGCAGCACGTGCAAGTTCATAGCCTACCGGCAAGTAAGTGGGTTCATCATCCTGCAGCGCCAACAGCCGTTCTGTGGCAGTTGCGCTGTCGCCCATCTTCGTGTAGATCATGGCCAGCGACAAGCGAATCCATTCATTGACTTGCAGCTCTTCGGGCAGACGGCTTTCGAAACGTTTGGCGTCTTCCGGCCGGTGCTCTGCCAGCAGATGCAGCAAACGGACATAGCTTTCGCTGTGGTATGGATTCAAAGCAATCGCCTGCTCGTAATACGCCTCTGCCCGTGCGATTTCGCCGAGTACAGCCGCCATATCGCCTTGCCATAATACAATATCGATATCTGCCGACTGCTCCAAATGAAGTTGTTCCGCCTGTTTGATGGCTTTATTCAACAGCTTTTCGGACTGTTTTTCGTTCGCTTCCTGCAGCGTCGCCTGCAGCAGCGCTTTGGCAGCTCCAAAATGGCCAGTGCGTTTGACGAACGGGGCAAGTTCTTCCGCCGCATCATCCGCCATTCCGCGGTTCATATAGAAGTCGGCGAGATGCAGCACCGGCACTTCGCTGTCCTTGAAATTTTTCATGGCGTCCAAATACAACGAAATGATGTTCGAAAGCATCAGGAAACGCCGTGACTTGTCACGCAGCCTGCGGATAAAATGCTTCGGCGCTTCTTCATCCTCTTCATCGACCCATTCCGCCAATTGATCTGCGCTGTACGTTTGCGCCATCGCCAATTCCTCGCCTTTCAGGCGTTTTCTCAACCGTTTGTGCAGGTCGCCGGTTTTGCGCATGTCCATCAGCAAACGGACGTATTCGGCATACAAACCTTCCTCGTCCGGATGCTCGGCAATCAATTCCTCCAGCAATCCGACTGCACGCTTTACATCCCCTTGGCGGACGCAAAATTCGATATGCTGGTAATGCGATGGATAGGCCCCGTTGACCGCTTTCGCCTGTTGGAACAACGATTCTGCTCCCGATAAATCGCCTTTTTTCTCTGCTATATGAGCTTGTGCTGCAAGCAGCCATTCCTCTGGTACTTGCAAGGACACTTTCTTCAATGAATTCTCTACAGCCGCAAGCTGTGTTTCATTGTCGATCAGACCGAACAGCTCACCCAGATCAAGCAGCAGCGGTTCATTTTCCAGCACATGCAAAGCCGCTGTAAACGCTTGTGTTTTATTTTCCAACGCCAAGTGCGTCCGCATCAATCCTTCATGAGCTCCTGTGAAGCCGGCTTCCGCTTCCGCACATTTCGTGAAATGAGCCAGTGCTTCATTCCATTTGCCGGCTTGTTCGGCTAGCAGGCCAAGGCGGTAAGGAGCAAGCGCCAGTCCTTCCAGTTCCGCCGCCTGGCTGTAGAGGCTCTGTGCATAACGCTGATGGTCCTCCAGTTCGTAAAGACTCGCTTCATAGCACAGCAAAAGCGCATCCGCTTTCTTTTCACGCAGGCCTTTGAAGAAATCAAACAAGCGGCTGCGGAACTGCGGTGCGTCGCCGAAATCCGCATACTGCTCAGCCATTTCATGGAGATCCAGCGCAACACGCGCCATGCCGTTTTCAAGCAGATCCAGCGCCAGTGCTTTGCCCGCATCGTCCTCTGACTCCTGCCACAGCATCGCTGCTGTCCGGACAAAATAATCGGTATCGCCGGTTTCCGCATAATGCGCGACCCAGTTACCCAATTCGGCCATTTTCTGTTGCTTGAGCAGCGCATGGGCAATGTGCGTCACCGTAAACAAATCATTCGGGTCCATTTCAAGCGATTTGCGGTATTCCGCTTCCGCTTCCGGATACTGCTCTTTTTCCATGTCGAGATGGCCCAAATACTGATGCAGCACATCAGCCGTTTCACAATTGGCGATGCCGGCATGCAGAACGCTTTCCGCCTCTGGCCAGTCTTTTGCGGCCAGGTGGATTTCAGCAATCCGCAAATACGAAAACGGCTCTTTCGGATCAATATCCCGAGCACGCCCGAATGCCTCGATGGCGTTCTCTTCTTCCCCGAGCGCCAACAGACAGCGGCCCATTTCGTAAATGAAATACCCATCTTCCGGCTGTTCGTCGGAAAGTTCACGGAAACGCGCCAACGCTTTCTCATAAGCACCCGATTCGTATTGGATCAGGCTATGCGTAATGCGCGTCGAGATGTCGTTCGGCACCTGGTCAAGCGCAATTCCTGACCATTTGAATGCCTGGTAGGTCTTGCCGACTTCCAAATAACAGCGCGCCAAATGGCTGTACGCCATTGGTTGGTAATTGTCCAACTCAATCGAGCGTTTCAAGAGCGGGATCGCTTTCTGGTGTTCATTGCGGCTCATCAAAATCGCCGCTTTCAAAAACAGCGCGTATGGCGAATTCTTTTCCTTCACCAGCGCAAGGCTTGCCAGCGCTTGTTCCGTCTCATCTTTCTGGTAATGCATATGCGCCGCAAGCAAAGCCACTTCGCCGTCTTCTTTGCCGAGGTCCTGGTGGATCTTTTCGAGCCATGTCGAATGAAGGGCTTTCGCTTCTTCTGAGAACAAAGTCACCAAACCGACTACTGCCGCATAGCGCTCATCGGGATGCGCCTTCAAAAACTCGATCGACCGGTTTTTGTCGCGGCCTTTCGTGTCGTCTCCCCAAATGGTGAATAATTCATTGAAAAAGTCGTGCTGCTTGCTGTCCAGCAACTCCAGCATTTCCAGCTGTTCCGTCATCAAAAATACCATGCTCAAGGAATCGGTCAACTTGAACGTATCCGCGACATCCAAGTAGGACAATAAATACGGCCCGAGGTCATTCGGATCCTGGATGATCAGCGCCTGCAGCCGGTCATCATAACCGATGACCACTTGCACATGCGCATTGTTTTCAATCATCATGCTCAGCAGCACCGGAATTCCAGCATCGATCAGCCCTTTATAAACGTCGATTGTCCCTTTGAAATAACGCGCTGTAAACCCAAGCGTCTCCATGTATTCCATGGTCTTTTGCAGATCTGATCCCGTCACATCGAATACATGCTCGGCGATTTCATCCTGGCCTTTTTTCATGCCATACGCTTCCAGCATCAATGCGAGTGATGCCGGCACACAATAATTGAGCTTCTGGATGTTCGGCGTCAATTGAAGCTCCCGGCGCTCGGCTTCCTGCCGGATTTCCCCTTTGCCGTAGACACTTTTCTCCAGCACTTTCGGGTGATCCGCGACCCAGGCCTTCAACTCCTCCCAGCGCTCCAGTTTATAGAGAGCTTCGGCAGTCATGTAAATAAAGGACGGACGGTGGACATGGTATGGATTTTCTTCATTGTATGCCGCGATCAAATCCAGTGTTTTTTCATAATGGCCCAGGAAAAACAGTGTGCGGATGATGTCCGCACGGTAAGTCCATGTGCCGGGCTCGATCTGCTCTCCATGTTCCAGAACGTCCAACGACTCTTTTTGGCGGCCGGTCATCGCCAGCACATCCGCATATTGCAACCTTACATACGAGCTGCGTTCCGTCACATCATCGCTTAAGACTTTTTCCAATACCTGTTCCGCTTCAGCCCATTCTCCGCTGTGGATAAAATAAAAGCCTTCCAGGTCCGGCCAGACAAAACCTTTCAGTTCCGCGTAACGACCCAGTTGCGCTTTCGCTTCCGGCAGGCGGTTCAGCTGGGCAAATACCCGCAGCAGCAATTGATGCGCCGACGCCAGCTCTTCCACCGAATCGTTGGCGGACGAAATGCCCTGCAGCCTGCCCATCATGCGTTCTTCCGCTTCCAGGCTGCGCCCGGTTTCAAGCAGCCGCGCACAACTCCACGTAAATGTCCGCAGCGTCCCGAAACGCTTATGCGCCTGAGTTGCCAGCAAATGGCTATACGTATATAAATCCGCCTGATCCGTCAAACGCATCAGCCGGTAAAAATCATCTTCTGTCTCGAGTTCCCCTAAAAACGCACGCAATTTCCGGATTGAACGCCCCGCCCATAACTGACGGATCGCTTCCACGGCTTGCTGTGCTGTCTGTATCTCTGTCGCTTTCATTTCTTATTCCCGCCTCTCCCATTGCCCCATGAAAATGTGGTTGATTTATTATATAGTGGAAAATTATAGGATGCAACACCATTTCAGAGGTCCTAGGAAATAATTTTAACGTGGTAACTTTTATTTAAATTAATAAGTTCTTTTACTGACGTTCTATCCATAAATAATAAAAATCGCCGCCTCTTCAACCATCGAAGAGGCGGCGATTTTTATTATTAAGACTAACGCGATTTCTGATCCGCAAAGGCGCCGGAAATTTTCTGGACGGTTTTCCAGAAAGCCGGAACCGGTCCTCCCTGTGCTTTCACGTAAACACTCAAACGATACGCAAGATAAATGCCGCCGATGTCGATCAGCACATCACTCAACCTGCCGCTCCGTTCAAAGAACAACTGCAGCACTTCCGTGAAGAAGGCAAACAAGCTGCATAGAATGATGGCTTTGGTATCGTTGGCAATGGTTTTGGCCAAGATCAAGAACAGGATGCCAAAAGACAGGGCATGACCGACTTTCTGAAACACATAGGTCTTGCTTTCCAAATGGATATCGCTCGTGATGAACAGATCCGAAAAGTTCGGGAACAGGCGAATGTGGAAATCGATTTCCTGAGCGAATAAAAGGGACTGAAAATTGTAGTTGTTGGTGGCCAGCAGGATGCACAAAGCCCACAGCACAACCGGTATGTATTTAGCTTTCAAAGCGTTCTTCCCTTCAGCTTTCTTCTATAGTCGTAAGTCCTCTATTTGCATGGTGATTCAAATGGGTTGAGCCTTGATGAAAAATAGACTGGGTTTATCGAATAGCTATATCATTAATTCTTCTAATTTTATAGAGCAACTTGATTCTTTTCATTATAAGACCCACGATGAAAATTGACTAGTATTTTTCTCCTATTCAAAGGGAATTGTTTGCGTGCCTGGCACGCAAACAATTAACCCCCTGCCGTGACGGCAGGGGGTAGGTTCTGTCTGTATGTCTATTTCACTTGCAGTTCATGAGCGATGGTGTCTTCTCCATATGACTCGAGCACTTTCGACAACGCCAATTCATCGGCGATGACGGTGACTTCAGGGTGCAGTTGGAGAATCGTTGCCGGAAATTCTTCCGACACCGGGCTGTTCATCGCCTGATACAAGGCTTCGGCTTTTTCTTTTCCGGATACCAAAAGCAGGATTTTCTTGCTTTCCATGATGGAAGCGATCCCCATACTGATGGCTTGGGTCGGCACCTCGTCAATGCTTGGGAAGAAGCGGGCATTGGCTTCGCGCGTCGATTCGTCCAAATCGACGACATGCGTTCTGCTTAGAAACGATGTACCCGGTTCATTGAATCCGATATGGCCGTTCAAGCCCAGTCCCAAGACTTGGATGTCGATGTTGCCGGCTTCTTGGATCTTCCACTCGTAGTCTGAACAGTCCTTGTCCAAATCTGCCGATACACCGTTAGGCAAATTGATCTGTCTTTTCGGAATGTTGATATGGTTGAAAAGCTTTTCATTCATATAAAATTGATAGCCATTGGCATCCTCTTCGTCCAAGCCGACATATTCATCCAAATTGAACGTCGTCACACCTTGGAATGACACTGTTCCTTTGCGGTATTCAGTGATCAGTGAGCGGTAAAGCCCTTCAGGCGTAGAGCCTGTTGCCAATCCGAGTACCGGGGATTCGTTTTGTTGAACATGCTCCACGAGCATTGAGCAAGCGATTTCGCTCATTTCTTCATAATTCTTTGCTTTAATGATTTGCACTTTTCCACCTCTTAATGAAAGCCATATGTAAAGAACTCTTCGTCCCTAATATAGTTTTCCAGCAATATGTTCGGTAATTTCCCGTTTAACACTTTCAGCATCTTTCACATTATTCATTGTCAGACCCGTACAAATCAAATCAATCAAATACAATTGGGCAATCTTCGATACCAGCGAACCGCTGTCGAGCGGACTTTCTTTCGCAGAAGACAACAGAACATGATCAGCATATTTGGTCAATGGCGACTTCACATAATTGGTCAGGGCAATGACTGTAGCCTTTTTTTCTTTCGCTAATTTTACGGCGTCAACGATATCTTTGGTGCTTCCCGTCAAACTGATGGCGATCACCACTGAGTTTTCGTTGAGCGATGAAGCTCTCATGATCTGGAAATGGGAGTCTGTAATGGCATTGACATGCTTGCCGATCCGCATCAAACGATTTTGCATATCCAAGCCGGCAATGCCCGATGAACCGATTCCGAAAATCACCACATCCTGAGAAGCATCGATCGCGTTAATGCATTTCTCCAACGTGCCCAAATCCACAACTTCCGAAGAATCTTCGATGGCCTGGACGATGTTGTAGCGAATTCGATGAACGAACGATTCGTCTTGTGGCGCATGATTGGCTTGAGGCACTTCCTGGGCGAAGAGGAATTTAAAGTCCTGAAAGCCTTTGAACCCCAGCTTGCGGAAAAAGCGCAACACTGTCGCCTCAGCCACTTTGCTGTATTCCGAAAGCTCCGTCAGGGAATGGTAAAGGACTTTGTCCGGGTGCGACAGGATGTAATCATAGATTTTGTGTTCTGATTTGGTGAAAGTATGTTTGTGCTGTTCCATTAAAATAGAAGGTTTTGGTCCTGCCATTGTTTTAGATTCCATCGTGTCCACCTCCTTTTTAATGTGTCAGGAAGCTTTTTGCTGCTCCCAGTAAATTTGATTTGTTGTCATGTTCAGCCATTTTGATCTGCAGCCATTTTTGATGGTTCGGCATGATTTTCTGTTCCAGTGACTGATTAATCGCCTGACGCAAAAATTCGCCTTGTGCGGAAATGCCACCACCGATGACAATCAACTCGGGATTGAATAGATGAACGAGCGACTGAAGGCCGGTCGTCAAGTTATCTATCCATACTTCAAATATGCCAATTGCTTCTCGATCGCCTGATTTGACGCGTTCAAACAGCGCTTTTACAGTCATTTCGTCTCCGAATGTTTCTACCGCTGAACGATGGAGCGCCGAACTTGAAGCGTATTGTTCATAGCAGCCCCGGCTGCCGCACGTACATTCACGACCATGCGGATGCAAAACCATGTGTCCAATTTCACCAGCTGAAAAGCCTGCTCCAGTATACAGCTGTCCGTTCAAAAACAGTGCTCCCCCGATTCCGGTACCGATGGTGACGCAGAGAAAATTGTCTATTCCACGGGCAGCCCCTTTCCAGGATTCGCCGAGTGCTGTGCAATTAACGTCATTTTCCACTGTCACCGGCAAGCCGGTATGGTCAGATATCAACTCGGCCAGTCTGGTTCCAGTATAGCCCGGGAGATTATCGGTCGCAAAGACCACCACTCCCTGCCGTGAATCGATTTGTCCTGCTGAACTGATGGCGATTCCGTCGATTTCAAAATCATTCATGATTCGGCCGCAGAGGCCCACTATTTTGGCCACTAAGCTATTGGCGCCATGGTCTGCATCCGTCGGAACCGAGTCATGGAACAGAAATGCCCCTTCTTCGTCCATGACTGCATATTTGATAAACGTACCGCCAATATCAATTACACCAAGCTGCATTTTGTTTTCCTCTTTTCTGAATGAATAAAAAGAGAAAAACCACGACTAGGATTTTCTCTTTTCTTGATACTTGAAGTTGCTCTTTACTGATCCAGGAATTCCAGCGATAAGGTCCCTGCAGGGTTTCTTGAAATAAACAAGCGTTTGGAGAATGCTGGATTTTCAGCAGAATAATCCTCGCGGTAATGCGCTCCCCGGCTTTCTTTTCGCTCCAGCATCGCCCGAAGCAACAATTGGGACAATTCCATGAAGTTCTTTGCTTTGATCACCATTTTTCTGGTTTCCTGCTGTTCGAATAAACGGCTGATATCCATTTTGGACTGCAGCTCGGCTATCTTCTCCAGTGCGGCGAGCAATTGTTTTTCCGAACGGACGACATTTCCAGAATACCACAGTATTTCCCTGATTTTCTCTATGGTCTGGTGGAGTTGCTCTTTGTCAGACTCTGGCGAACTGTTCTCTCCAACGCTGTTGCCATCGCCGTTGCCCAATACAGTTTTTAAGTGGCGCTTGGCATCTTGATCACTGATGGCACAAAGTCTGGCTTTTGCCAGATAACGGCTGCAGTCCGCTGCTGCACGCTTGCCAAAAACCATGCAGGCGCCAGTCGAGTTGCCCCCAAGCCGATTGGCTCCTTCGATATTACAAGACAGTTCACCGATGGCATACAATCCTGGCACACCCGAGCGCCCGTATGGATCGATGTGGACACCGCCATTGCTGGCATGGGCGAAAGGCGCAATCCGCACCTCATCCTTCAGCATATCGATTCCTTTTGTCTTCAACCAATTTAAATAGACGGTATAAAACTCTTCTTCATTTTCGTATAGTTCTTTATGGAAAACTAATTTAAAGCCCTTCTCATTTTTGGCAGTGATGATTTCCTTCATCATCGCAATATCCACATATTTGGATTCCAGTGAGTCTGTAAACGGCCCATGGGTACTGCGGATATCCAGACATTCTTTTTTCGCGAGCCCTGCCGGAAGGACTCCATCCAACAGGCTCTCTCCACTATCTTTGACAATATCTCGGCAATACGCCAAAGTATGTTCGCCGAATAGGGTCTTATAGCGCGGAGATGTAATGCCTGGGATGAATTGGATAAATTCCATATTGACCAGCCTGGCTCCTGCTTCAAGAGCGAGTATATGGCCTGATCCGTCAACATCATTCGGATTCAGGTTGTGCTTGTAGATGCTGCCGAACCCGCCCGTGGCAAGCACGGCTGCCTTGCATTCCACCAGCACCACTTGATTGAATTGATCCAACATCAATGCGCCCGCAATCCGATTTTCTTTTTTTATCAGTGAAATGACCACTGTCCGCTCCAACACCGCCAAATTTTCATAGCGCCCAAAAATTCCGGATACGTTTTCCCTGATTTGGTCCCAATCACTCAGCAAGTAAATATCTCTTGGATGCTCAGCAAAACAAGCTTTCCGTTCGCCTTCGAGCTTTTTGGAAACCACGCCGATATCGCTGTATTCTTTGACGCGATCCTGAATTTCGTCCACGTATACTTCCGCCAAATCCTGGCGGTGCATGCCTCTGCTCGATGCTGTAATATCCGCCAAAAAGACATGCTTATCGGAATTACTACTCGTAACTTGTGTACCCAGCGAAGCTTTCAACGGATAAAAACTTGAACCAGAAGCCAATTTCATTTTTGTTGCCAGCAAGACTTCATGTCCTTGATCGGCTAATTCTTTTGCAACTTTAATTCCTGCCAGTCCGCTGCCGACCACTAAAACGTCTGTTTTGATCTTTCGAGAGATTTCCAACATGCTCCCACCTAAATCTAAAGCTTATTTTTCTTTAATCACTTTATTGTAATCGAAGAATGTGACTCCTTCATCGTCGTCTTTTTCTTCTTTTTTGGCGAACAGTAGACTGAAGCCATAGCCGAAGACGATCGAAGCGACCAAGTTAATGATCGAATACGCCCACAATGTGATATCCGTAAAGTAAGAAATGTAGACAGCCAAGATCGTGGTAGCGATAAAACCGAACAAAGCACCGTTTGCATTTGCACGTTTCGTCAAGACACCAAGCGTAAAGGTCCCACCGATAATCCCAAGTGCCAAGCCCATCAATCCATTAAACCAAGAATAAGCAGAACCAACATTGGAGTACGCAAGAATAATCGCAAAGGCGATAGAGAAAATCCCGACAACCGTCGATACTGTACGGGCCATCCGTGTGCTCTTTTCATCACTCATGTCTTTTCTTAATACTTGCTGAATATCAAGCGTCCAGCTTGTCGCCACTGAGTTCAGTCCTGTTGAAAGCGTTGATTGGCCGGCTGCGAATAATCCGGCGATCAATAACCCTGAAACCCCTACAGGCAATTCACTGACGATGAAGTTGGCGAAGATCAAATCCGATTTCCCTGTCGGCATAGCAGCCGTTTGCTGTGAATAGAAAACATACAGAGATGTACCGATCAAGAAGAACAAAGTTGCCGTACCCAATGACAATGCACCGTTCAGGTACGTCATTTTATTCATTTCCTTCAATTCTTTCGTCGTCAAATAGCGCTGCACCATATCCTGGCTGGAAATATACGAAAACGTCGTCGATAATCCCGCGCCCAAAATGATGATTAAAATACTGTTATTGATGAGGTTCGGATCAAATAAAGCGATATCTCCAAAGAATTTCTCATTGCTGGTCCCGACACTGATGACTTCTCCAAGCCCGCCATTAATGGAGAACAGCAGGATGATTAAGGCGAAGATCCCGCCACCGATCAAGACGATCCCTTGGATAAAGTCGGTCCAAAGGACAGATTTCAATCCGCCGAAAGCAGAATAGATGGTCGCAATGACCCCCATAAACAAGATGATGACGATTACATTAATGCCGGTTACAGTAGCTAATGCAATCGCAGGCAAGTACATGATGATCGACATGCGCCCGATTTGGTAAACAATGAAAAGCAGGCTTCCTAAAATCCGCATCCGCTTATCAAATCTTCTTTCCAAGTATTCATAAGCCGTATCCAAATCCAGTTTGCGATAAACCGGCAGGAAAAAATAGATTGCTACAGGCACGGCGATCAATAAGCCAAGTTGAGCAAACCACAACTGCCATGTTCCGGAATATGAGTTTCCAGCAAGTGATAAAAACGATATCGGGCTGAGCAAGGTGGCAAACAAACTGACCGAAGTCACCCACCATGGAATCGAGCCGTCCCCTTTAAAGAATTCTTTGCCTTTCATTTCCTTTTTGGCAAAGGCAATTCCCACATATAAAATAAACAAAAGATAAGCAAATAAAATCACATAATCGATAACCGCAAATGTCCCATTCATCTATCCCATACCCCCGTTCGTCATTACAAGTATTTTTTAGCTAGTTCACGTGCTTTAACCGCTCTTTCTTCTGTCAGCTGTTTCATCGGTTTTCTGACAAACCCAGCGTTGACTCCTTGCGTTTTCAGCATTTCCTTAATCGTCTGGTAAAGTCCATTGTTCAAAATCTCTTCAATCAAGTCATTGGTCACTTTCTGGATTTCACGCGCTTCGTCGATTTTCCCGCTCTGTGCCAACGTGAAGATTTGCTTCGCTCTCTTGCCATTGACATTGAACGTGCTGCCGATCGCTCCGTCTACATTCAAGACACTTGCAGACAATAGCATTTCGTCAAATCCAGAATAAATCAGTTTGTCCGGGAATGCATGGCGCAAGCGCTCCAGCAAGAAGAAATCCGGTGCCGTGAATTTCACGCCGATGATTTTTTCGTTTTCAAACAACTCTCCAAATTGTTCCAGGTTCATATTAACGCCTGTCAATGCTGGAATCGAATAAATGATGAGTTGCGTATCGACGCCTTCGAGGATTGTATTGTAATAGTCTTTAATTTCCTCAAAGTCGAATTTGTAATAGAACGGAGTTACCGCTGAAATGGCATCGTATCCAAGGTCGGTAACAAATTTGGCTAAATCGGATGCCTCTTCAATATTCAAAGAGCCGACTTGCGCAATCAGTTTCACTTGATCGCGGACTTCATCTTTGACGATTTCAAAGATTTGCTTTTTCTGTTCCGTCGAGATGAGGAAGTTTTCCCCGGTACTGCCGTTGACGTACAGGCCATCCACTTCAGAAACCTCGATATTGTAGCGCACGATTTCTCTTAATCCTTTTTCGTTCACGTTCCCTTGTTCATCGAATGAACACATCAATGCTGTATATAAACCTTTCATCTCATATCACCTGTCCCTTTTCTATTTGTTCTATCGCTTTTGCAAATGTTTCTGTAATCAGCTGCGGCCGTGTGATAGCGCTTCCAACGACGACGCAATGTGCACCCGCCTCAAGAGCTAGCTGCGCTTTATTGGGTGTATCAAAATTTCCTTCCGCAATAACGGGAATCGATAACTTGTCCGTCATTTCCTTCAGCAATTCGAGTGGAACCGTGCCCACTGAGTAAGGCGTATAACCGGCCAATGTCGGAGCTGCAATATCCATTCCTGCCTGTTCGGCCGCCAGTGCTTCTTCAATCGTCGATACATCCGCCATAAAAAGTTGGTCGGGATACTTTAGCCTAACCTCGGAAAAAAACTCATTGAAGCTTTGGCCGTTCGGTCGCTGCTGTTTTGTCGCATCCATCGCGATGATGTCAACGCCTTCTTCAACCAGTGCGTCAACTTCCTGAAGTGTCGACGTGATGTAAACATTGCTCCCCGGATAATCCTTCTTGATGATGCCGATAATCGGCAAGTCCACTTCTTTTTTGATTGACTGGATATCCGTTACAGTATTTGCGCGAATTCCTTTGGCTCCCCCGATTTTCGCGGCCAACGCCATTTTCCCCATTATGTACGGATCATGAAGTGGTTCTTCCTCCAGCGCCTGACAGGAAACGATTAATTTTTTATGGATCTGTTCTAAAACCGTCATTTAAAAACTCCCTATCTTCATTCATTTTCTTTTCTTCAAGGTTATGCTGAATTGGATAGCCGTCCTCCTGTTCGTTGTCGAAATATTTTATTAATCGAACTATACCATTATGACAATTAACTTTCAACATTTATTTTTAAAATGATTTTTAACTTTCATTTTTATTTTTTAATTGTGTGTGAATTGTGTGCGTGCCTGGCACGCACACAATTCACCTCAAAACAAAAAATCATCTTCTTGAAATCTATTGATTTCAAGAAGATGATTCTATGTAATAATAGCGAACGAGCGTACTCATGCTAGTCATTTCCCTATCCAACTTTTTTAACTCCCTCATTCGTTTTTGGGGTTTCATTCGACTCGACCGATTCTACTTTTTCCAAGGTTTCCAGGACTGTGTCAACAACCATTGCATGGGCCACTTGAAGCACCTCTGGTACGCCATTTACAGCCAGGTTTTCGGGATAGATGGAAACCAAGCCGGTCCGTTCTACTTTATTCCATGAATGGTTGTGCTGAAACAGGTAAGCAACCGAGCCATAGACGAAATAATACGTATCCAGCATCCGATAAGTCGGGTATTCGAAAATCGAAAAAACGAAAATTTTAGCATAGTCGGCGATCGAATACCGGTGGTCATACTGTCTGGCGATACGGTAGGCAGTTAAACGCAGGGAAATTTGCAAAGTCGCTGTCATAATCAATAAGATCAACGTCAGCCCCACCAGATCCCCCGTAAAAAGCGATACGATGAGCGCAAATGTAGTGACAATGCCAACCACGCCAGGCAGTAATGCATCCAAAACCAGGAACATTACGAACCTCATCCCCAAGTTATGGACTTTGTGTTTGTTGTAGATCCGCAAGGAATCGAGAAAGCCTTTCTGCCAGCGGACACGTTGCTTGGACAGATTCTTAAAGTCAGCAGGAACTTCGGTATAGCATTGCGCTTTCGGGACAAAGAGCATTTTGCTGTTTTTGTATTTTTGATGGATGAGCTTCTGAAAGTTGAGGGTGATTTCCATGTCTTCACCAATCGTTTTCTTATAGCCACCGACTTCAAACAATGCGTAATTCCGAAATGCACCGAATGCGCCGGACACGACGGACATTAAGCCGAATTTTGCTTGCACCAGGCGTTTGACATAGAACGACATCATGTAATCGGACAATTGGTATTTCACCAGGCCTTTTCCTTTAAATTCCGGATGGCCTCCTTTGTACATTTGTCCAACATGCACCATGCCGCCGCTCGCGATAACCAGAGGATCCTGCATCGCTTCATTGATGTGCATAAGCGAGTTTTTCTCCAGTACGCTGTCGGCATCAAGCGTAATGATGATATCTCCCGTTGAATGGTCGGCCCCTGCATTCAAAGCATCGGCTTTGCCGCCATTTTCTTTATCAATTACATGGATATGGGGATACAGATCGGAACAATAGGTCATTTTAACAGCCTCGTACTCAAGCTTATTCATTGCAGGAAGTGGACATTCCCTTAATTGCAGCACGTCCATCAACAGAGGAATGGACCCGTCTTTCGAGCCGTCATTAATAATAATCAGCTCGTAATTGCGGTAGACCAAATTACGGAAGCCATCCAGGCAACTCCTTAAGACCATTTCTTCATTGTATGCAGGCACTAAAATGGTCAATTTCTGTTGAGGTACTCTTTGGCCACTTTGCTGTTTAGCGGGTTTTGACAATTTTAACGACAGAAACAAATACATAAGCTGCAACGAGAAGAAAATAGCAAACAACAATAAACCGACCACTAGTATGATTTTCATAATCCCACTTCCAGACTGTCTTATTTTTTGTAATACCTGATCCAATCCACCAAAAGTTCCTTCGGAAATTCAACTGTGTCATCCGGTTCCCCCACCCAATCTCCTCCAACAGCTGTATTGATGAATAAATACATCTCTTCATCCGGAACGTAAGCCGCAGTGGTGTAGACGGGATTGCCGTCAATCAAAAAAGTCAGGCTGTCCTCCTCCCATTCAATGCCATAAGTATGGAAATCCGCGGTCAAATCCTGCAGATCCGCGTAGCTATGGGTTTTGCTGTAAAGGCCGCCCACTTCGTAGTGAATCGTTGACCAAGCCTGGCCCGGCTCCTGACCCAGAATTTCGACAATGTCGATTTCCGGATAGGTGTTTCCGCTGTTTGTCCAAAGCCAAATCGCCGGAAGCAAGCCTTTGCCCGAAGGCATTTTAGCCCTCACTTCAAGCTTGCCTTGCTGAAAAACCGCTTTGCCTTTCGTCGTCACCGCCCCTGAGGTGTAAGCCATCCCTTCAGACCGCTCTCTTTTCGTCGTAATTTTTAATGCCCCGTTGCTGACTTCAACATTTTCGGGTTTGTAATGCTGTTTGCGGTTGCCGAAACCAAAAGCATCGTCCAGCACATTCCACGTCTCCATTTCAATTTCATTGCTTTCAAACTCTTCTTGCCAAACCAATTGCCACGAATCTGCTTGCTCAACTTCCATAACTGCCTCCTTTTGAACTTCAGTAAATTCACTCAGCTGCCGCTCCAGAAACGTTTCTTCCGGCGTACAGTACAGCATGGCCGTCGTACAAATCACCCCATATATCTTGTTCATTTCAACCCACCTTATTTTTTACTGAAGCTTTTGATACAATCGCCCCTTTTAAAGTCCTCACTCCCGTAAGTCAAATAAGTTATTAAATATCAAATTAATAATAAATAAAACTGAATATTCATTACTTATTATTTACTGATAATTCAATAAACTATAACATTTAAAAAAGACTAGGCAAATAGATATATGCAACCAAATAAGTAATTTGTTAAACAATTAAAGAATAGTTCTTTATAATTACTCTTTAGTTACATTTGCACACACAAAAAATGCTGTTCTTTCGCATAAAGCGAAGGAACAGCATTTTTAGGATTTCTAATTAGGTGGCTTGAATAGTGGGGAAATTGTATGGGTGCCTGGCACACACACAATTACATAAACACACGAACTTAATACGCATCCTTTACTTTAAAACAACCAACTTCGGCTAGAAGCTGGTTGTTTTTCTTTCTATAATAATTTAATAATGAGGGTGTCGGCTCCACCCAATAACCCCTATTCATTGATATCAGTTATATTACTAGTAGAATAAGAAATGTACCTTAGTAATTATTCATCAATTCTGAAATTAACAGGAGGAATGTATGGTGGGAAGATTACAGGATAAAGTAGCAGTGATTACAGGCGGAGCCGGAGGTATCGGCAAAGTCACAGCGAAGCGGTTTTTGGATGAAGGGGCGTCAGTCGTCTTAGTCGATCTCTTCGAAGAAGCGCTTGCTGAAGCGAAAAAAGAACTGGGCGACAAAGTGCTGACGGTTCAAGCGGATGTCTCGAAAGAAGAAGATGTCCAGAAGTACGTCGACAAGACCGTAGAGCAATTCGGCAAAATTGATATTTTCTTCAATAATGCCGGTATCGAAGGCAAAGTAGCACCGATTACTGAACAAAAAGTGGAGGATTTCGATAAAGTCATTGCCGTCAACGTACGCGGCGTCTTCTTAGGTCTTCAGAAAGTATTGCCGGTCATGATCAAGCAAGCATCCGGCAGCATCATCAACACCTCTTCGGTTGCGGGACTTGGCGGATCGCCAAACGTTTCGCCTTATATTACATCGAAGCACGCAGTTGTCGGTTTGACGAAAGCGGCAGCAGTTGAAAGCGCGCCTCACGGCATCCGCGTCAATTCTATTCATCCGTCACCAGTCAACACACGCATGATGCGTTCCCTGGAAACCGGTTTGGAAGTGGATGAAGCCACGATGGCCAAGAGCATTCCGCTCGGACGCTACGGCGAGTCGGACGACATCGCGAGCCTGGTAGTGTTCTTGGCATCCGATGAAAGTACGTTCATTACAGGGTCGCAGTACCGGATCGATGGCGGTATGGCGGCGCTTTAAACTTAATTTTTTTATATAAACAAGCAAACAAGCAGCCCGCTTCGGCAAGAAGCGGGCTGCTTTTATCTTTATTATAGAAGTTTAGTATAAATCCTCTTCAATGGCTTCAGCCGGAAAATAAACGCCATACTCATTCATCTCTGCTTCAGAAGTATCCACACTGATGGTACCGGTGCCTACGAACTCCATGGCCAGGCGAGTCCAACCGTTATAATACAGCAGTTCATCAGAGATTACTGTGTATCTAGCTATAGCGAGATCTTCTGGTGGAAACAATTCATCAGGTGCCATATCGATTTCAACATGAATATTTCCATCAGTCACGTCAAAGGCGATCAGTTTATCGTTGATGCCGGTGTTATCCAAAACAATCGCTTCAATCTGTTCAAACGTAATCGGTTCTAGATCAGAAGCCATACTTGCGGTTTCATCCTCAATCACTTCATCCGTAATTTCCGTGTCTCCGATTTCTTCAATTTCTGCTGTTTCCACTGTCTCAGTAGTAATAGTTTTTTTCATACCACCGCTTTCCTCTATTACTTCTGTTGTTGCAGTAGATTCGATTAGTTCTTGTTCGGTTCCGCAAGCTGTCAAAAGCAGCAGTGAAACTAATAAAATGGCTAGTTTTTTCATTCTTCATTCTCCTTGATTTTAGTTAAGTAGTTTGGGTGCCTGGCACGCAAACTATTACACCGGAAACAACAAAGGAATCACAATCATCATCACCACGAACATAATCAGCTGCAACGGAATCCCCGTTTTTGCGAAGTCGCTGAACTTATAGCCCCCTGCGGTCATGACGAGTGTGTTAGTTGGCGATGCGATTGGGGTTGCAAATGCTATACCCGATGACACCGCGATGGCGATGGGGAACGTCACCGGGTTAACGTACATTGATATGTCTGTAATTGAGTGGGTGCCAGGCACGCACTCAATTCAAGCTCCGCAACATTTCTTGTACTTCTTGCCGCTGCCGCACGGACACGGATCATTGCGGCCCACTTTTACACTGTCCTCCGTTATTTCATAGGGCATAGCTGGCAGCGGCATCAAATTATCTCGGTGAGTTACCTCGACTGGCCGGTTGCCTCGATTGGCCCAATGGCGGGAATGATTAGCAAAATTCGAATACAGTCCGACCAGCTCATTCAAGTCTTGGTCACTGCCAAAGCCGCTGAAATTAATCAATTCTTGCATTGCTTGGGTTGCACCAGTCTCAATCTGCATCATCAAAGACACTTTCTTTAAGGCCTCTTGCAGGCTGACTGGCTTGAGCGGATGAAAATGCGGCTCGAGCTTCCGATATAACGCCTGGTAAGCAGCAGTTGGTTCGATGTATAGATCGTCCGCATACTTCAGCAATTCCTCTTTATCCGGAATGTACCAGTCTTTTCCGGACCCGTTGCTTTCAATAAAGGCTTTTGTCCCGGACTCCATTACCTGTTGATGAATAAAATCCAAGCTATCTTGTCTCACTTGTGATTGCCCCATCGGCTTTTGCCACTCTGCTTCTCTCATGACTCTAAACGCTTGGCCACTTTTTATGTACATTTTGGGGTTCTGCCGGTTGAAGATTTCCAGAACTTTATCGAACGGCACCACACCATACAGATGGGTACAGGCCTTGATATATTTCCAGAACTGCTCTGCATCAAAATCGGCGGGCAATCGGCCCCATTCGGTATCTTTTTCAATTGGACGGTATTTGTCCGTCAATACTTCATAGTTCACGTGGTCAATCTTCTCCCATTCCGTTTTCTTGATTTTTTGGTTGGTGAGAGACTCATTGATGCGGCTCCGATTGTATGGTTCAAAATATTGCTCTTTGCTCCACCACAACATCTCCTCAAAATCGGGATGCGACTCATCCGCGAGCACTGAAAGCAAGTACTTGAATCCGATCGCCCCTCCTACATCTTCAGGCGGCGCATCTCCCGCTCCGTCTAATACTGTCGGATAACCGAAATAATAATCCTCTACCACTTCTTCCAGACGGATCTCAAATTGCCAATTGTCTCCGAAATCGTACGTATAGGAAAGTTGGCCATATTTCTCCAAATAATCATCAATTTTAATCGATTGTGGTTTCCGGACGGTTGGTCCGCCTGTACCTTTCTTCTGTTTTTTGAACTCTTCATAAACTTGCGGCTCATTGGTGACCAGCAAATTCTCTTCCGGCAAACGGAATTCATGTAAATGCAACGGCCAATCCAAATACTCGCTTTGAAAATTTGTTATGCCCTGGATCGCCGCATGCAGCCGTTGAAACGTCGCCCCCGCCGGTATAATGACACGCCGCCATACAGCCGGCTCCAAACCGATCATTTCCACTTTCAAAATATACGCCTTCATCCACTCACCATCCGTTTTTCTTTTTAGCTTATCATACTAAAAACGGCGATGGACAGTGCAAAAGCGACCTGCTTGCTTCACTATTGAGTTGTTTGTAAATTGTTTGCGTGCCAGGCACGCAAACAACTCCCAAACAACTCATACATAAAAAACCGCCCTGCAAAATGCAGAGCGGCATTAAAAATTCATAAACTTAGATTTCGACAGATTCGCCGTTAAACACTTTCAAGTCCATTGGCGCCGCCATGAACGTGGCCGCTTTTTCAGTGAAAGCCGTAAAATGTTCGCTTTTGCCGTGGACAGTCGTGGCTTCGAAGTCTTTCCATACTTCCACCATTGTGTAATGGCCATCCTGCTCGATGGATTTCATCAACTCGTAGCTGATGTTGCCTTCTTCCGCTCGCGTTGCTGGCAGAAGTTCTTTGATTGCTTCCAGAAATTCCTGCTCTTGATCCAATTTCACTTGCATGTTGGCGTGAATGATGATCATTGTGTCTCACCTATCCTCTACTTTTTTGTATCAGTAATCGACGATATTGTGTTGCATGCGGTCCAGCATATCAGACAAGACGTCTACTTCCTCCGGTGTGAAATCATGGAGCATTTGCTTCACAAATCCCATGTTTTCTTTACGGTATTCGACAATCTGTTTGCGGCCTTCTTCCGTCAAACTGACGAAAATCACCCGATTATCTGCAGGATTTCTTCGTCTTGCCACCATTCCGCCGGCTTCCAGCTGTTTCAAGTGGCGTGTAATGGCCGCGCCGTCGATATTGACGGCTTTCTGCAAGGTCGACTGGTTGATTTCATCTGTTTGATAAAGCTGGGACAGCAACTCATAACGCGATGCACTGATGCCTGTACACCGTTCAAATTTTGGGCTGACTTGGTTGGTGAGCCCTTTGAACTGCTGCAGGACTTGTTCCTGTTTTGAAAATGAACACGTCATAACGGGACCTCCTAACTGATCGTTGAGGCCAGTTGATAGCGCGGTTCACTATTCATTGACCTGTCAATCATTAGTATACACCACTGGCCAATACGCACCGGAAATAAACGCTGGCTCAGCTCCAGGTTGTAATCGTCTCTACCGGCAGGCGATAAGATGGATAGCCTTCATTTACCCCTTTGCCGATGGAAATGAGCATAACCGGGACATAGCGCTCTTTGTCCATGCCGAATACTTCAGCAATCTGTTCTTTGTCGTATCCGCCGATTGGATTTGTATCGTATCCGTATGAACGGGCAACCAGCATCAGCTGCATCGCCACAAGACCGGAGTCCAGCATAACGGTGTCTTTCATCTGTTCCTTGCTGATCCCCTCAAACAGAGGTGTGAAATAGTTCAATTGCATTTCCTTCACTTCTGCAGGCATATAGCCCAGTTCCACTGCCTTGCCGAAAATCTCTTTGGCATAGTCAAAATTATTGAGATCTCCAAAAATGGCGATGACCGCTGAAGAAGTCTTGACCTGATTGCTGTTGAATGAAGCCAAAGGCAGCAACTTTTCTTTTCCTTCTTCACTGTCAATAACGAGAAAGCGCCATGGCTGCAAGTTGATCGAAGACGGCGCTCTGGACGCCTGAGCGATGATTTCGCTCATTTCTTCACGGCTAATTTTCACCGTCGGGTCATATAGTTTGATCGAACGGCGGCCGTTGACGATCTGATCGAAATCATTTGTTACTTTTAATTTTTGCATACTGTCGAAACTCCTTTTTCATCTACTGATTGTCAAACCCATATAATTGATGGGTCAATGATTGATGCCTCATACAATATAATACGCCTTTACAAAATATGCAATTCATATGAACTGATTGCTCAGATCTATATAAAAACCGCCCTACATACTGCAGAGCGGGCGATAATTGAGTGAATTGTGTGCGTGCCAGGCACCTAAACCTGAGGGCGAATAGTTAACTAGCTGCTAATTTCAAAACTCAAACGTGCGTATTTCTTTTTTTACGTGCATAAGTTTTTTTGAGTAAACGCATTTTATATTGAGCATGCGTATTTTGTTCTGAACGTGCGTATTTTCTGCTGAGCGTGCGTAACGCCGCAAATTGAATTGTGTGCGTGCCAGGCACGCACACAATTCCGCAAAATCCCCCCTACTCCACACCCACCAACTCACTTTCCACACGCCCTTGCGCGTTGATCGACTTGATCGTTGAAAACCCTTCCGCCATGTAATAGCGCAGGCCGTCCTGCGTCGTCACTTCGGTTGCGTTGGTGAATATCTTGTATGGCGTCTCGACGGTTTTGTTGACACCGGTGATGGTATGGATGATCACTTCATCGCCTAACCCCACATTGAAGGTTTTGCCGACTCGGACCGGATAGACGAGTGCGACATCGTACTCGGAATACGGATAGCCGAATGCGAAGAGCTGATGGCTTTCAAATTCCATATATTCATAAGTGTTGCCAGCCACTTCGGCTGTCCACATGAATCCGTACGTCATCCCATTGCGGTCCGGCACATCGACAAAGCGATGAACCGCTGTTGTTCCGTCGGACATGTGATACGTGTAAGTTTTGGTTTTGTCTTTCTGGTAGGAGCGGGCGATCGTCGCATCGTTCTTGAATTCAGGCTCCAAGGCGCGCGCAAGAAATGCAGAAAACTGGCCGCGCGTCACAGCCTGTTTCGGCCGGAACGTATTATCGGGATAACCGATCGTGATGTTGGCCGCCAGGATTTTGCTGATGGCTCCCGTGTAATAGGCGTTTTGTGGCACATCCGTAAACGACTGGTTGAACGTAAATGCCAAACCAAAGACCCGCTCCAAAATCAGCGCCATATCCCCGCGAATGATCGGCGCATTCGGACGGAACGTCCCGTCTCCATAACCCAGGATATAGCCCGCTTCTGCTGATTCTGCGACATAGCCGCTGGCGTAATGGCCAGCCGGCACGTCACGGAATGGCGTTGCGCGCTTCGTGCCATCGAGCCCTTGCAGTCTACCAATCATGACCGTCGCTTCAGCACGGGTCACTTGCTGATCCGGCCGCACCGTACCATCCGGATATCCCGTAATCACTCCTTTCTCGATTAAATAAGTCATTTCCTCATAAAACTGGTGATTCTGCGGCAAATCCGGTGCAGCAGCGGCAACAGGCAAGGCTAAAAACAGCGACAGCACAACAACCAGCACACCCATCAACTTTTTCACGCTCGTCACTCCTCCGTTTAATGGCTTGCTTCTTGACCTTAGTTTAACAGCAAAATCTTACGAATACCTCTATAAATTACTAAAAATTCAGATATTAATTAAAGCATCGGCTTCTCTTTCATAAAGCAGTTTTCAAGACCGCTAAGCGCACAATAACTGAAAACCATAAAATTCCGACAACAAAGGGTGACCCCTGCCCCACACTTCGTTACAATAATAGAAGAAGCACCTATTCAAGGAGGGTTCCCATGTCAACATTACAGGACATTGCCCAATCAGACGATTACGGGCAATTTGATTTAAAAGAAGTCTATCAAGCTGCACAGCTGTTGCTCCAGGAATTCCAGAAAACCCGCACACAGCCGGCAAAGCTCAACGACATCATCAGCCATTTGAAAAAACGCCTGGAAGGCCAAACTTCCTATCCACTGGCGATTCTATTGGAAACCAGCCAACTCGGGATCCAGCACCAGCTTCAAAAAGACTGGAACAGTCCGATGAAGCAGCGCCAGTTGTTTCTCTTTGAAAGCTTGCACGCCCAGTTCCGTGCCAAAGTGCCGACCACCATCTGGAATCAAATCTGCCTGAACTACGCAGAAGCGTTGATTTATGTAGGCCGTTCACTTGATGGGCTGGACATCTTGGAAGATATGATCGAAGCCGAGAAAGATCCGTCCTACGAGCGCAAAGACGCTGAACGCGGCTGGGGGCTATTGTTCTATTCGACGTTCCTGCGCGACAAAGACCAGAAAGCCGAAGCGCTTCACCTGTCACGCGACTTGCTCGACAAAGGCGCTGAGAAAATCAGCAACACCAACGGCCGCGCCTTATATGCAGACCGCCTGAAGCTCGCCGTCAAGATGCTTGAGGAACTCGGGCCGATCGACATGACCGGCAGCTACAAGCCGAACTTTTTCGAAGGCCACGAACGCGAGTACCGCGACTGGTGTGCCAAGCACCGTTTGCTTCTGAATGATGGCAACGAAATCGATCCAAAAGGCACCATGAAAATCGATACGCTGAATTACCGCCACAAAGAAGCCAATGACCAGGAACGCGGTGTTTTCCTGGAAACCTTCATGGACGCCATGGTTTCGGAATTCACGGCGTTGCGCTGGAACTTGTACGAAGCGCAGGAAAAGAAACCGAGCGCTGAACGCAATGAGCAACTGAAAGCCGTTTACCGCCAATCGTTCTCGCTGTTCACAAAAACCGCTCAATTTGTCGCGTATTATTACAAGCTCGATATGAAAGACCCGCGCGCCGGCATGCAGCGCATCTGGTTCGAGGAAGAAAACATGAAAAACCCGCTAAAGCCGTTTATCCGCGACACCAAAAACGGTGCGCTGAAAGCCTTATTCTGGCTGTCGAAGGACATCTTCGGCTACGAGCTGTCCCAGGTCCAGAACGTCGCCACCATCCGGACGCTGCAGCTGCGCGATCAAATGGAACGCAGCTTTGTCCAAGTCATCACCAAGCAGGAAGAAATCGCCCAAGACGGCGAACTCCGCAAGCACCAGATGACACAGATCGAACTCGAACGCATGGCCATGAGCAATTTGTTCAAAGCACGCAATGCCTTGAGCTACTTAGGGTTTACAATCGGTTTGGAGAAGAAATGAATAAAAAAAGCATCCCCAAAAATTTTTGGGATGCTTTTTTGTCGAGTGTTCTGCCTCCAAGCAGTGAATATAAACTGTCCAATCCATTTCTTTCTCTTTAAACGAAAAAATGCCATCTTCGAAATCTGCTGATTTCATCGAAGATGGCATTTTTTTCTATAATCGGTGCTCCCCGCTCATAGAAGAGCCTGGCACTTTTTTATCGCTCGCAAGCAATCAAATCTTTATCTCGATCGCTCTTCTTATTCGCTTCGTACAAAGCTTTGGATACAAACGGCTTGTATTTCGTTGCGCCGCCTTTGTTCTTCACTTTGGAAGAACTGGCAATGCCGCCTTTGTATTTTTTATTGATTTCTTTACAGTTGGCATACGTCTTTGCCTTCACGCCTGCAGCATCTGTCGGCATCGGTGCTGCGCTGATTGTGAAACTCATTACTAGCATTAAAGACATAATAGCAAAACCAATCTTTTTCATAATAAATCCCCCTTTTCCAATTATCGCCTTCGAGTTTTCCCTTTGATAACTTTTACAGCATTAAAGCAACAACATCCAAATATTGTTAGCTAATTCAGTTTAACAGCAAACTCGCAGAGTGACTATAGTCTCGAAAAATATATTTTATATTCCATTAAAACGTATGTATCACTTAATGATTTTTGTATTCTGGCTCTACTATCATTGCTCCCTGTGTGTGCTCCCTTTACCTGATTCTCCGCCTTCTCTACCTCACATTTCGGTCTCCTTACACGCACTTTCGCACGCCTTACCTCACATTCCCCCCCTTCTCCCTGAACGCTGCTCCTTTACCTCAACCTCCGCCCTCTCTACCTCACATTTCGGTCTCCTTACCCGCACTTTCGCACGCCTTACCTCACATTCCCCCCCTTCTCCCTGAACGCTGCTCCTTTACCTCAACCTCCGCCCTCTCTACCTCACATTTCGGTCTCCTTACATGCACTTTCGCTCGCCTTACCTCACATTCTCCTCCCTCTACATCAACGCTGCTCCTTTACCTCACTATCCGCCCTCTCTACCTCACATTTCAGTCTCCTTACACGCACTTTCGCTCGCCTTACCTCACATTCTCCTCCCTCTACATGAACGCTGCTTCTCTACCTCACATTTCAGTCTCCTTACACGCACTTTCGCTCGCCTTACCTCACATTCTCCTCCCTCTACATGAACGCTGCTTCTCTACCTCACATTTCAGTCTGTATTTCAGCATATTCCCATCCACATAAAAAAGAAGCCCGGCAACAGACACGCCGGACTTCTTTCCAAAC
This sequence comes from Planococcus beijingensis, assembly GCF_016820615.1. NCBI lineage: Bacteria > Bacillati > Bacillota > Bacilli > Caryophanales > Caryophanaceae > Planococcus > Planococcus beijingensis. The sequence goes on along the minus strand of NZ_JADHDZ010000001.1, from coordinate 417,739 downwards.
TAGATATTAATAAGCAACCGCCAATTCTTTGCCCATCGACTGATAGAACATCTCCATGGCTTCTTCATTATAGGTCTTGTAATCAAAGACTTTGAAAGCAGGTTGTTCCGTCAGCAGTTTCTCCATGCCAAGGAACAGGCCGTTGATGGAGTTTTCGACAATTTCTCCGTAGCCGTCTTCCAGAATGCTGCGGTTCCCTGGAATATCGGTGGCCAGAATCGGCTTGTTCAAAATCAGGCATTCCAAAAGAACCATTGGCTGCCCTTCGTGATTGGAAGGCAACACAAAACTATCACATGCCTGAATCAGCGGGAATGGGTTCTCCAGTTGGCCGACAAGGTGGATATGGTCTTCCAAGCCGCAGTCAGCGATTTGTTGGATCAGCTCGTCTTTCAACTGGCCGGTTCCGATAATGAATAATTCCACGTCATCTCTCTTTTGGTGAAGAAGCGCAAAAGCGCTGATCAATTTCTGGTGGTCTTTTTCAGGAGACATTCTCCCCATCGTCACAAAACTGAATCGCTCCGCATCGGGCTGGCGCATGGCATGGACCGGTTCAACATCGCGATTCGCTAAATCCGGAAGAGCCGAATCATCCGCGCCCACTTCATGGATGGCATCCAAAACATACTCGTAATTGATCGAGTTGTGGACATAGATCATTTTCTCTTCACTGTTCGCGACCAGATGAGACAGTCTTTGCTGATTGGTGTTTCGGGTATGCTTGGCGACTGAAACAATGGAATCAAAATAATTGTACAGCGGGAAGATGACATTCAGGTTTTGCTGGTGTTTGTATTTCCCGGCAATGACCTTGACGTATTCCTCCATCATTTCGTTGTGCTGGAAAATCAGCTTCTTATCAAAATCGTTGGCCGCAAAAAGCAAGGTCCAAAACTTCACATAGCCGCTGAAATCGATGATGACGTCAATTTTGCTGTGGCCGAACATCCGTTTATATTCCCGTCTGTAAATCGCTAAGATTTTTTCATCCAGGAAATTCTCAGGTCCGTTATGATAGAAGGTTTCAGCACCATGCTTGAACAGCAATTCTTGTTCCAGCAACTCATCCAAGTTGTAGTTGATGTTGCCGGCACGGTAATACTTTTTGACATTCTTGTTCAATTTCACATGATTCCGGGCACTTTCTTCATCAAAATTGCTCTTATCCGCGATTATGACATTGTACTTCGCGTAATCGATATTGTTCATGAGGTTGATGACGGAACTTGTCACTCCGTTGTTCATGAATCCACCGCTGTAGATCAAAATATTCGTTTTGTCATCCAACACCGAATAAGTATGTTGCTCGTCCTGGTTAAAGACCGCATCGATCAAGCGCTGCGTGCTCGCTCCATCTTCAAGAGAAACAAAGTTTTTCCGGGCTTCCTGGATTTCCATGAAATGATCTTCCTGATACGTATGGGCACGGTTGATTTCCTCGGTCACTTGGCCGATATCGGTGCAAATCGCCCCCGGCATGTCATCGAGGTTCAAATAGAATCCGCGGTCCACTTCGTATTCCAAGCGGTCGTATGCATAAAAGATGATCGGCTTTTGCGTCACCATGAAATCAAAGAAAATGCTCGAATAATCCGTCAGCAACACATCGGTGATGCTGAGCAGTTCATTCGTATCAATGGCATCAGACACGACATTCAACTTTAAATTCTTTTCTTTGATGTGCTTTTTCATCAAGCTGTGCACTTTCAATAATACCGTATAGCGGTCCCCGACTGTTTTCTCCAGCTGCTGGGCATCGGCGACAAAGCGGTCAATTTCTGCACTGACTTTGCCGACTTCCCCTCGCCACGTCGGTGCATAAAGAAGTACACCTTTTGCGCTGTCGCAGCCCAATAAAGCCTTCAAGTGGTCGTGGTTTTCAGTGACTGCATCAATCCGGGGATAGCCCGTCTCGGCAATTTTCCCGCTGTAGATTCCTCTGAGGTCATGGGAATCCACAATTTTATCGGCAGTGAACCGGTTCGGCGCCACGATGAAATCCGATTGCAGGAAGTTCTTCATCAAATTCTTGTGCTGCCCCAAGGTGCCGTTCATGTCTTTGCCGAGCGTCTTCAGCGGCGTGCCGTGCCACGTGTTCACGTAAACCTGTTCGTCTTTTTTAATGAAGTACGGCGGGAACGACGTGTTGTTGATCAAGTATTTTGCCGACACCAAATACCTCAAGTACTCATCACTGTGGACAGTGACCAGTTCCACATTCGGCAAATACGCAATCCATTCCGGGCAATCTTCCCGGTTGTTCAATGCCCACACATGGCGATATTCCGAGAACTCCGGATTCTTCACCAAGTTCTTGAAAATCGCGTACGGGTTGCAGCTGATGTTCTTGCCGTGGAAACTTTCATACAAAATAACTGAATCGTCCACGGGCAGCTTTTCGTAGTAGCCCGTGTAATCGACGGTCCGCTTGAATGCTTTATTGGTGCTGTGTTTTTTGATGATGTTTTGGATGACCAGCCGTTTCTCTTCCGACTGCAGATCGGCTTCCGAAAAAATTGACGTATAATCAAGCCCCACTTCATCCATCTTCTTTTTGATTGCTGCTTTCGACTTTGGTTTCCCAGGGGATTTCACCTTTGGTTTGGAAACAGTGATTTTGTACCCGGAAACCTTTTCGATTAATTTCTTCACTTTTTTCAACGGCAATGCTACGTCAGTTTTCACGTTATCTTTCTCCTTGTCGATTAAAATAGATCTCTTCATTTGTATAAAAGCCTTGTCAGTCGTTCTTTATGTATGCTTCATCCAACTTTTGCTGAAACAGTTCCAACAGTTTTTCCCGCAGTTCCGGCCGCTTCAAAGCAAACTCGATATTCGTTTCAATAAACCCAAGCTTTTCTCCGACATCATAGCGTTTTCCATCAAACTCGTAAGCAAAAACAGACTGGATTTCGTTCAATTTCTGAATCGCATCCGTCAATTGGATTTCTCCGCCCGTCCCTTGTTGGTGCTCGCCTAAAAAACGGAAGATTTCAGGCGTCAGTACGTACCGGCCCATAATCGCGTAATTGGATGATGCCGTGCCGATTTCCGGCTTTTCGACAAATTGCTTAACCTCAATGAGTTTGCCATTGACCGCCACCGGATCAATGATGCCATAACGGTCCGTGTGCTGGTCATCGACTCGTTGCACCCCGATGACGCTTTTCTGGGTCTGGTCGAACTGCTCGATCAATTGAGCCAAACAAGGCGGATCGTTTTCGACGATATCATCTCCAAGCAACACAGCAAACGGCTCATCTCCGATGAAATTCCGCGCCGACCAAATGGCGTGCCCAAGTCCGAGCGGCTGTTTTTGGCGGATGTAATGGATTTCCACTTTCGATGTCTTTGTAACGGAATCGAGCATATCCAATTTCCCAGCCTTTAAAAGCGTGTCTTCCAATTCAACCGCATGGTCAAAATGGTCTTCGATGGCCCGCTTCCCTTTGCCCGTGACGATGATGATGTCTTCTATTCCTGAAGCAATGGCTTCTTCCACAATGTATTGGATGGTCGGTTTATCGACAATCGGCAGCATTTCCTTCGGCATCGCCTTGGTTGCCGGCAGGAACCGCGTCCCAAGTCCCGCAGCGGGTATAATCGCTTTTTTAACTTGCAAGCTGATTCCTCTTTTCTGTCTTCATAAAAGTTAGTTTAACGCCCCATTCTCATTGAAAAACATGCGAACGGTTGAACCCAAAGCGGGAATTTCATGAATCAGCAACAAGCCGCCCGTCGATTGGAAAGCACCAGAAAGCCGGTCCAGCTTTGCTCATTTGCACAGCTTTTCATCCAGCAGCCAGGCACATTCCCGCTCTACCAGATAAAGAGATCAATGAACAAACCGAACGACTTTCTAAAAATACTTTCCTGCCGTTTTCCACATGAAAAACAAGCAAAGACAAGGAGGCTAATTTTTGTTAATAATGAACAATTACTCATTTTGAAGTACTTTTTATACTAACATTCTCTATTTTATATGTAAAATACTTGTATTTATCAGAATAATAATGTTCATTAAAGGATATTTATCGTTACCTAAAGGACTATACCACATTCTACCTTTCGTTTCATTAAAATTAATAAAAATCGATTCACACCAAGGGGCTTCTTGAATTTATACATGTTAGATTAATAAACCGGAAACAAAAAGACGTTTCCAGAATCATAAAACTTCTGGAAACGCCTTTTATCCATTTATCTTATTGCCCTGCAGATCCTCTATAAATACTGGCCCAACAGCCAGAAAATCAACAAACCAATCGTAATAATGCCAAGCAATAAAGCCGGAAGCGCTAATCTCTTCATCCCTCCATTTCCCCTTCTGCTTCTTTCTCCTGAACGATCAAGAAGAAAAGCCTTTCATTGTCCTGCATCCTCATGCGGAATCTTTTTAACTTTTAAATTGAAGTGTAAATTCCTTAGTTTTAAAGTACTACACACATCATAAATTAATTTAACTGAATATTCAATTATAAAATGTTTGATGTCATAATCATATCAAACCAAAAGCCAGTCAACCCTTACGTCCATTCTGAGATTTCATGAAATACTCCAACCTTGAAAAGTGATATAATAAATCAATTAAATAGCACGTGTACATAACATTTGGAGCACATCAAAGCCCACAACTAACCAATTTTACATATCTCTTCATACGTTGAGCTTGGAGCGAATAACACATTCCCTAACGAAAAGGAGGTCCTTCCTTCAAACGAGCAGTTCTAAAAGCCACCGCTCGAGCCATGGCCGCTTTCCAATATGTTAAAGGAGGGATCCCCATGAAGAAGAACATCCTGATCTACGGTGTCGGGCCCTTCGGCAGCTTGTTCGCTGAACGCCTGGCACAGGCAGGGCATCCGGTTGCCCTGCTTGACCACGAGGAGCGGCAGCAAGAATTGAAAACGTACGGAATTGTCACCGAAAACACGGAAACCGGTGAACAGACGGTCACACGTCTGCCAGTCGTGGATAATTTGACCGAAGAAGACCATTATGATTTGGTTATCGTGCCGATGCGCAAAAATCGCGTGTCCGAGATTCTCCCTGCCTTGGCTGCCAATAAAACCATCCCCACGTTTCTGTTCATGATGAACAATGCAGCGGGGCAGCAGGAATTCATTGACGCACTCGGCAAAGAACGGGTCATGGCCGGTTTTCCGCATCCTGGCGGCTTCAATAAAGGGCATGTCATGCACATGATGCCCGTTGAAGAAAAGAAACCGATGGCCTTGCCAATCGGCGAAGTGGACGGCAGCGTGACAGCCAGAACACGTGAAGTGGCAGAAGTGCTGAGCTCGATGCGCGGCTTCCGTGCGGAGATTCGGACAGACATGGACGATTGGCTGAAGACGCATGTCGCTCTGTTGATTCCGACGCTGGCCCCAGCCGTTTACGCGTGCAATACAGACCAAGAAGATTTCGCCGCTACACGGGATGCCCATGTGCTGTTGAAACGCGCACTGCATGAAGCACTCCAGGCCACTCAAAATGCCGGAGTCACCATCACGCCTCCTGGGATCCGGGCAATCGAGCGGATTCCAGAGCCGGTTTTTGTCTTGATGGCCAGCAAAATCGCCAAGAGTCCAACCTTTGAAAACGTCATGGGCCATTTGATGAATGCAGCGGATGAAGTCGAGCATTTAACCGACGAGTTTTATGCCATGGTCCGGCCGGGCAATACCGCGATGCCGACCGTGGATCAATTGACCGCCTACACGTATGGCAACAAACAGCCGCTTTCTTTCGGCTCAAAAGAAATCCCTCTCCGTTGGGGAGGCATCTACGGTCCAGCCATCGGCATTGCAGCCGCTTCGTTTCTGCTGAAACTGGCGAGAAAACAACGAGGTAACCATAGCCACGAATTCCATCACGGCCATTTCTGAACGCTACAAGCTCATGTACTGAAGAGATCAAAAAAAGACGCCGAATTCCCGGCGTCTTCTCTCCCTATCCCTTTTATTAAAAATCATACTCCGCTTCTTTTTCCTCACGGATCTTCGTGAACGTTTCCGTCAACACCACAGTATCTTCCGCCAAACGCTCCAAGCGCATCAGCACGTCGTGGTTGATGATTTGTTTCTGGTGAAAATCCACTTCTTCAATGAAAACAAAAGTTTGCACCATCTGCGCTTTCATGTACGCAAGAATCGGCTTCAACTGGGTGTCCGCCACCAAATAATGCTTGGCGGATCCTGCTGTTACCAGCATGCTGACGACTTTGTCGCGGAACGCATTGACCGGAAGCAAGTCAAAAATATTTTTCAACGCTGCCGGAATCGAAGCCTGGAAAATCGGCGTGCCGATGATGATGGCGTCCGCTTCCATCAGGGTCTTTGTCACATAGCCGGTGTCGCCACTGTAATCCAAATAGTTCCGGCCATCGCTGAATTCCATTTTGTAGTCTGCGAGGTCAATCAATTCCGTTTCCACTTCCGGATATTTTTCCGCCATCACTTTAAGGGTGGCGTCCATGGCGATTCTTGTTTTCGAGCCAATTTGGGAACCGGATAAGCCAACAATCTTCATGCCTGCCCCTCCTTGTTTTTAGCGGTGTATTTCTTGATGGCCGGCAGGATTTCCGTACCGATCAGTTCCAGGTTCTTCTTGATGTTGTCCATCGGCATGCCGCCAAAATCGATTTGGGCGATATAGCGCTGATGGCCGAACATTTCATGCTGATGAAGGATTTTTTCGATAATCTGCTGGGGGCTGCCGATATTCATGATGTTGTGCGGATCGACGCCTTGTGCGAAAAGCTGTTTCGGGAACCCACCGCCGTTGGTGCGTTTCATGCCTTCATTGATGTGCGGGTACAGCTCTTTCAGCGCCTGCTGGGAAGATTCCGCCGCATAGAAAAATCCGGCTGTCGCGATCGGCAATTGTGCAGGGTCATGCCCGCCTGCCCGCGCTGCTTCACGGTAGCTGTCCACCGTCCGTTTGAATTGGGAAGTCGAACCGCCGAGATGCGCCATGAACATCGGCACACCTGCATAGCCCGCTTTCATCGCACTGGCCGGCGTTCCGCCCACTGCACGCCAAATCGGCAACGAACCGTTGACCGGACGCGGAAGCACTTGTGCATCACGCAGCGGTGCACGGAACTCCCCGCTCCAATTGACGGTTTCGTTTTCATTGATCAAGCGAAGCAATTCGAACTTCTCTTCAAACAATTCTTCGTAGTTGTGAAGATTGTAGCCAAGCAGCTCAAAAAGCCCGACGCGGGAAGCGCGCCCTGCCACAAGTTCCGCACGGCCGTTGGAAATCAAATCAAGCGTCGCAAAGTTCTCGTAGACCCGGACCGGATCGGACGTGCTGATGATCGTTGAAGAGCTGGCGATTTTGATTTTCTTCGTCGCCTGTGCGATAGCCGAAAGCACCACCGCATGCGCTTGTGTCGCGAAAAATTCCTGATGGCTTTCGCCCACACTAAAGAAGTCAACGCCTGCCTGTTCAGCAAGCACCGCATAGTCGATAATGTCATGAATGCGCTGTTGCGCAGAAATCCGTTCGCCGGTCGCCGGATTCGGGAGATGGTCTCCCAGTGTATAGATGCCAAACTCGATGCCGTCATCTGGATTGATGCGATATTTTTCCATGTATAGTTCCACCTTTCGAATAAGTTCATGGTAACATGCAGTGGGCAATGCCCAACTTTTGTAGCCTCACTGCTTCCAGTATAAACGCCAATCCCCATCTTTATAAGTACGCACTCTAAAGTGGTATAGTATACAAAAAGATACTTAGGAGGAAATAGATGTGGACAGAATCCCCGAAAATTGCCCGGTCGATGATGCGTTAGGCGTCCTCGTCGGCAAATGGAAGCACATGATTCTCTTATACCTGCTTCAAGAAGGCACCAAACGTTTCAACGAACTGAAGCGGATGATGCCCGGCATCACTCAAAAAATGCTGACCAAGCAATTGCGCGAACTCGAAGACGAAGGCATCATCGAACGCAAAGTCTACGCGCAAGTCCCGCCAAAAGTCGAGTATTCCATAACGGAATACGGCCGGAGCCTGGAGCCCGTCCTGCAAGCGATGCATGAATGGGGCGCTAAGCATACGATGCAGAGGGGTTTGCAGCAGGGGGAGAATAAGAGTTCTTAATAACAGGTGCCTGGCACACACACAATTCAAGTGCCCTAACTCAATCAAGAATTCTCTTATACTATAGTAAAATCCGCATTCTTAAACCTTTAAGGTTCTCAAGAATGCGGATTTTTTAACAAAATAACGAAAGTGCCTGGCACGCAAACAATTTCATTTAACTTTAATTTACCTTCACCGTTTTACTCCCACTCTCATTTCCAGATTTATCCTGTAACTGAACCTTCAAAGAAACGCCTTTTTTCTGCTTGCTGATTTTCACATTAAAATTCCCTTTGCTGTCCACTGTTCCCTGGGCAATCTTCTTGCTGCCGTTATAGATCAATACGGTCGCAGCCTTTTCCCCTTTTCCAGAAACCGCTGTTGATTTACTGGTCACTTTGTTCACAGTCGGAATAGCAGGGGCGGTTTTATCCGCTACTTTCACTGTTTTGCTGCCGCTTTTGTTTTTGGCGGGATCCACCGCGTAGACAGCGATGGACGTTCCGGCTTTTTGCTTCGCGATTTTGATGGAATAAGCGCCGTTTTTCGCTGTCGCTTCTCCCAGTTTCTTGCTTCCTGCGTACGTATAGACTTTCGCACCGGATTCGGTTTTTCCGCTCACTGCAGTGGAGTTGTGGCCAACGGCATTGACTATCGGCACTGATGGCGCAGTTTTATCGATCACTTTAATGGTCTTGACCCCACTCTTATTCCCAGCTGCATCTACCGCATGGACAGAGATGCTCGTGCCTGCTTTTTGTTTGGCGATCTTAACCGAATAACTACCGTCTTTCGCCGTCGCTTCGCCCAGCTTCTTACTTCCTGCATACACATAAACTTTCGCACTGGATTCAGCTTTACCACTCACAACAACCGAGTTGTCACCGATCACATCGACGGTTGGCACAGTCGGCGCGATTTTATCGATTACTATGATGGTCGTTTTGGTACTTTTTTTGCCGGCCTTATCCACCGCGTAGATATCAATCGCGGTACCGCCCGCCTGCTTCGGAATCTTGATGCTAACTGCGCCCCACAATGCCTTTGTTTCTCCGATTAATTTTCCGCCGGCATAAGCGTAGACCATCGCTCCTTTTTCAGCTTTTCCGTTTAATACGCTGTCCAGGTTGCTGATTGCATTGATTGTTGGAGCACTTGGCGCGGTTGTATCTTTCTTTGGCTCACTTTCTTTAAAGATGTACATTGTACTGCCGCTGATCCCATAGATACTCGAGCCGTCTGACTTCAAATGTTCAATAGGCTCTGTTGGAAGAGTATCCAGTAAATTGCCGTTTGAATCATAGACGTCCAGTTCACCGGAATAGTCCAATCTTTTTGCCACGAATAACTTATTGGAATCTGTTGTCGCAATATCATACACACGCTCACCCAAGATCTTTTCAAACTTTATAGTTCCTGCATCATCCACGCCTTGAATGGACGAGAACATGTACTCGTTATGCACACCGGAATATTGCTTCAAGTAATAAAGTCCGTCTTGCGAAGCGATAAACTTTTGAACAAAATTATAGCGGTTTCCTTGGATGTTGTTTTTTTGCTTGAGCTGTTCGATTTCGGGAGAACCCATATCGATTTTCATTTTCAACTTTCCATCAGCATAATGAAAATCATGGATTTCTTCTGTATCTTGGCTTATCAGAAGTCCGAAATCCTTTACTTGGACTCTTGTTTCTTCAGTATCGCCCAAGTCTTTTTTATAAAGAACGGTGCCTGTTTTTGCATTGATGGCAACCACAACATCTTTTACCGCCTGAGGATCCGTTTTGGCTATGCTTTCAACCCCCTGGGCATAAATGACAGATTCATCAGGTACAAATGTGTGCTGATTGTTCATGCGGGATTCCAATGGAACATCCCACATCTTTTCGCGTGTAGCCAGATTGATTGAATGGACACCTTTAGCGTCTTGGAAGACGAGTGTGTTCTTATTGAGGACCGCTGCGGTAAATCCTTCAGCTTTTCCGTCCATAATAAACTTCCCGTTTGTATCATAAACAAAGTAATTCTTCGTCTTCGATTGTTTGTTGGTCAGAACAACGTAGTTGTCATTCATATAAATGCGCGAAACGGTTCCGAAAGTGACAAGCTTCGGGTAGTTGCCAGTGGCTACAACTTTCCCGGTAGCGGTGGAATAGATATAAAGCACATTGCGATCCACTGTCGCAAACTTGTCTTTTGCGATGGCATTCGGTCCGCTCTGAATGGTTTTCCAATTCAATTCTCCTGTTTCGCTATAGGAAGAAATAACGGCAGCCTGATCGGCGTAATTACGATAGGTCGTGATAAAGTGTTCGTCAAAAACATCAAGAGTAGAAACCCGGTTATCCATTTTAATTTTTTGAACGTCGATAAATGTTTCGTCCGTCGCTTCAGCACTCGTGTGACTAGTCAGTCCGAGAGAAACAGGCAATAGTAAAGCAACAATCACACCTACCCGCAATAGTTCTTTCATGATAAATCCCCTTTTATCTTTCAATTTAGCCCTCAACCACACTTCGAAGTTTTATGCTGATTTATTACCTTTCCACACATAAACTTTCCATATTATTGAATACTCTTTCATAAGAATAGACGATTCTCCCTAAAAAATACATATTTATTTTTGGTAAATTGTTTTACGTGCCAGGCACGCACACAATTTAATCATTCCCTCTCTTCAAAGTGCCATCCAGCAAAAAAAGCCTTGAACTTCCCTTCCCGGGAATTCAAGGCTTTTAACACGGAGCTTCTGTTTAAGAATCGTAACCCGCTTTCGCTGCTTTTTTCGCTTTGTTTCGTTTCTTCTCTTTTTGATCTTTTATGTAATACTTGTCCGACGTGAAAAATTCGGTAGTCAATGCTTTTACTTTTTTGCTTAACAGCAAAATGGCGATGACGTTCGGAATGAGGATAGCCGCCAGCATAATATCGAGGAAGCCCCAGATCACTTCTGCTGCACCGACCGCGCCGAGAACAACCGCAAGGATATAAACCACTTGCATGCCATAAGACGCTTTCGTGCCAAACAGGAACTCAGCCTGCTTGGCGCCGTAGAAAACAACAACCAAAATCGTGGAGAGGACAAAGAAAATCAAGGAAATGGTCACGAGAACTGCACCAAATTGGCCGAAATAAGATTCAAATGCCAGGCTCGTCAAAGCAGAGGAATTTTCCATTGCCCCATCTTCCGTCCAAACACCCGAAGACAAAATGACAAAAGCGGTTGCCGTGCAGACAATCAGCGTATCGACAACCACTCCAATGACTGCCCAGAATCCCTGTCGAACAGGATGGTCTGTCATGGCAGCTGCATGGGCAATCGGGGCTGTACCGAGTCCGGCTTCGTTTGAATAAAGGCCGCGGGCAAATCCCCACCGGATCACTTCCACAATCGCTGCCCCGGCGAAACCACCCATAACAGGAGCAGGCGAAAAGGCATTGCTGAAAATCAGCATAAAGAATTCGGGCACGGCACTGACATTCATCAACAAAATCACGACAGCGCCACCGACGTAAATCAATGCCATAAATGGAACGAAAATTTCTGTGACCTTACCGATTCGCTTGATGCCACCGAAAACAACAACGGATACAAGTAAAGCGGTAGCAATCCCCGTCCACAACAACGGAATGTTGAACGTCGCTTCTACTGTAGTCGCGATGGAATTCCCTTGTACCATGATGCTCGGGATCAACTCAATCATCAAGGCAAATGAAAACCAAATGCCCAGCCACTTCATGTTCAAGCCTTTCGTCATGTAGTACATGGGACCGCCGACAAACTCTCCCCTGCTATTTTTCTCGCGGTACTCAACCGCGAGTACGCTTTCAGCGAATTTGAGCGCCATGCCGATCAGCGCAATGACCCACATCCAAAAAACCGCTCCCGGCCCACCGAACATAATCGCTGCTGGCACACCGACAATGTTCGCTGCTCCGATGGTCGAAGACAAAGCAGACGTCAGCGCCTGAAACGGAGTGACGGTCCCTTCCCCTTTCGGTTTTTTAAATACGCTGCCGAACGTCTGTCCGACAATATAGCCAAAATAACGGAATTGAAAAAATCCAAGTTTAACTGTCATATAAAGACCTGATATCAATAGCATGGTGATGAGCGGAATCCCCCATAACCAAGCCGAAAAATCAGCAACCCCCTGCAAAAAACGATCCACCTGTGTTCCTCCTATGTTATCTCAAGATATCAATTATTTCCCTAGATTGAATAGTTTCAAACGGAATTTAAGGAAATTTTTTAGTAAAACAGGAGAAATTTTCACATAGGACTGCTTCCAGGCTCGCATATCGGGTAAATCATTTAGAATAGCAAGATAATTAATTCGTGAAAAGTAACGGTTTCTGTCTCACTCTGTTTATTAACTGGAAATTGGGCGGGTGCCAGGCACCCGCTCAATTATGCAAATGGATTTAGATCCTCTTCCTGTATTTGGTAGCTCGTCCTTTACCAATGCGCTCGATAATCCGCTCTTCCATCAAAGATTCCAACAAACTTCTGACGTATGATTTACTTTTCTCTAAATGATCTTCAAGTTCCTTGCTGGTGAAGGTGTCTTTTTCTTCAATCCATTGCACGATCTCGGGAGAATCCTGGCTGACGGTTTCCACTAATTCATTTTTTGGCAACACAACCACAAAAGAGTTCGGACCAATATTCCAATAAGGCTGTTTCTCTGAACCATGATAACTTTCCTTGATCCGTTGTAAGCCAGTTCCATAGCTTTCAATCCATTTCATACGGTAAAAGCAGTTTGCCAGTCTCGGATTTCTGCTTTGTGAGATCCCCAATTCAATATCCACCAAAGTTAATCCTTGTACCAAACCGCCAATAGATACCATTTCAATCCGGTCATCAAAGATATGAATCAATATACTTCCGCTAAAACCATAATCCCGGTGTACCACTGCATTTACCAATGCTTCCCGTAAAGCGAAAACTGGATATTCTGTCGTATCTTTGCGATGTAACCCGTTAAAACTTGCGGATGTGGCGTTGTGCAATTGCATATATTCAAAAGCTTCATCCACTTGCTTCATAACAGAACCTCTAAATTCTTTGCGGTCCTGAAAATCCAACTTGGTAATCCCTTTATAGCGAGCAGCTTTAATGGAGTGTTCGCACTGATCCGCCAAGAGCTGTCCCAGGTTTGTATAATAATTATCAGAATTAATGATTCCAAGTGTTCTTTGCTGTATTGCGCTAAAGGCCAGTCCTTCAGCTTCAAACAATTGAGTCGTTTCATGAAAAGTTAAGGATTGATTGATGCATCGCATGTTCTCATATTGAGTACCATCTGACTCTATAATCATTTGACGAATCGCTTCATCTGATGCCGCACTGGCTGACGTGCCATGCCGGACAAAAACACTGGAAGGCTTCATCCCTTTACTTGCAAGATGATAAGGTCTTCTCGACCCGCGTGTAATTTCAATTTTCACTACTTGCTTGCCATCAATGGTCAGGATTTCAGCGGAGCTATGCACCAATATATCCGGCTTTATGCTATCCCTTAATATATTGCTGACGGTTTCCAAATCTTTTTGGGCGTTTGTCAAGCCAACCACTGTACCGTCATCTTCAATTCCGATTAGTATTTCTCCTCCATCTGTATTGGCAAAAGCTATAATTTCTTTTTTCAGTCCCTCCGTTATTTCACGCTTCAGTTCAAGTTTTTGACTTTCTTCAAACACATGCATCACCCCAGTCTTCTTCTATTGATTAATCGATTATAATCGATTATAATCGATTAATCAATTAAAGAGGTTTTCTTCTCCCAATACCTTTATGTATGATGTTAGTTCTGTTTAATAATTTCCAAAAATTGACGGTATTTTTTGACCAGGAATTGATGGATATAATGTTTCCAATGAACCTGGTGAAAGGAAAAGACTCCTCCCTTTGCGTCGGCCAATTCTGGTAATTTCGGTTGGAAAGGCTTTTTTTCCTGCTCATGCATGCTTCTGATGCATCTTGCCATTTTTCTATAGGCATGGGCCTTTCAATCTGCCGAATCCATAACTTCAATCGTTGGAAAAAATTTAATCAATGTGCGCAAGGCAGACTTGTGCTTTTGATGGACTTCAATCATTTGCGACCTTAATTCTCCTACCGTGACCATTGACAGCAGAAGTGTATCCTCGTTCGCTTCACACTTTTCCCAAAACTTAATGACCTTCGGGATCCCTTCAATGTAAAACCGGAAGTTCGTAAGGTGCCAGGCACCCGCGCAATTGTCCTTAAAGCCATTTTAGGGATGCTCCCTGCAGAACTCTGTACAAATTCGTTACAAAATTCTTTACTTGTATCGTGCATTACACAATAAAGGTGCGTTTTGCGTTTGACTAGAAATTCAGATTCTTGCCTGTATGAGAAGCAAGCGTTATTATGGTTATAACAAATACCTTTTGTTATAACTTACTCTAATGAAACTTTGAGGAGGAAGAAACAATGGCCATGACAGAAAGACGCATTACGAAAATCGGCAACTCGCTGGGGTTGACGCTGCCAAACGATGTGCTGAAAGCAATGAATGTCAAAAAGGGCGATGAGGTACAAGTCGAATTGGTTGATAATCAAATCGTCATCAAAAAAGTGCCGAAAATGATTCCGCTTCCGGACGGTGTCCCGTTAGATTTCTTCGACAGGCTCGAAGAAGAAATGGAAGCTCATCATGAAGCATTAAAAGGACTCGTTGACCGATGACCCTTTTTTTCCTGACAGCAGAGATGGCGATCCTGATTAACCAGAAAGTGATTCTCGAGCATTCTGCCGATGAGCAGACCGGTGTAAAGGATCACGCGTTATTGGATTCAGCTTTAAAAAGACCACAGCAATCTTTGTTTGGTCAAGATGCTTACCCAAGCCTCTATGAGAAGGCAGCCGCATTGTTAGAGTCACTGGCTCAAAACCACGCTTTCCATAATGCCAATAAACGTACGGCGCTGATGTGTACAGCACTCTTTTTCCGCTACAACGGATACGTTCTGCGTTTTCCGGCAGCTGCAATTGAAGAGGATTTTGTGGTGGATGTCGTGAACCACCGGTATACAGTGAAGGAAATGAGTGAAATTTTGCAACAGAACACCACCAAGAGCTCGAGCTGACGAATCGCTGCCAGTGGAACCGATTGGCGCCGCCTTCGACTCCTCAAAATTACAGCAGTTCCCAAATGGTCCCTGTGTCAAACACAATTATAAATATTTAATTATTTAGATAATTATTCCCAATCCAAAGCCTTAACTCCCCGCTGCATCAGGCTTTGGACTTTTGGGTCTACATATTCCGTGAATAAACTGAATCTTCTTCAACACAGGGGCGCGATTTCTTCAAAGAAAAAATAACAAAAATGCCTTTCCGGCAAAAAATCGGAAAGGCATTTTCTTTTCTAAGAAACCAGGTGTGAACTATTGGACGCTTACTTCCCCATAAACATGTTAAAACCGCATCTCGAAACCGTTGGGGTTCATGGATGCGGCATTTTCGGTATGCAATTGTTGTGCATAGATTGAATTGTCTCTGACACAGGGGCGCGATTTTAATTCCATAGGAAAAGTAGTTATAACTTGTTTTTCAAAAAAAACATCTCAATATGTTGCTTAATTTCACTTATTAATATGGGTGATTTCCCTATTATTATCATCAAGAATATTGTCGTAATTATAATAGTAGATGCAGAAATAATTAATTTGAAATCTGGAAATACTATAAGAAATGGAAGAATACTTACAACTATCCAAAACAAACAGAGAAGTATAGCAGATTTTAATATTACAGTTACAATACCCTTCACATATATCCCCCCGCAGCTGTCAAAATATTAAGCACCACTAAACTGCATAAAAATCCGTAAATAGTAGAAACAACATAAGAACCATACTTATATCTTCTCTTGTTAATTTCTTCATCTTTCATGTTTTCGTTTGTAGTAAAATATTTTCCGATTATCCATTTAACTATCCAAACTGCACACAAAATAATTAATAATCCCAATGCAAGACCTAATACAATCATATACTTATTCATAAGAATTTGTTCTCGCGTAGGGTCTAATGGAAGCTCTCTTCTTTGTATATTGATTGACTCAACTATTAATATAACTACTGATGCAATAGCAAAATCAATACCAATATCCCAATCCTTTAAATTAAAATCTTTAATCTCACCATGCCTTATCTTTAATTTTATAAATGGTATACAAATTGTCCCAATTAACGGTAAGATAAAACCAATAAATATAGGTTTATTAATCAATTCAAAAATCCTATCTAAAAATTCAAGTAAAATTAACAGAGACACTACCTCTTTTCTAAGAGATTGATTTTGTGGGTTTTACGTATTTAGAAAAGCAACTCTCTTTTTATTTTAGATAAATCACGGTATGGGTATAGATAATTAATAGTATATGTAAAAGAGAAGATGAATATTCATATTCATCTTCTCTTTTAATGTTATACATTAGTAAATTCAACTGCGATTTTACTCTTATATTGGAAATGCCATCTTTGAAATCTAAAAAGTTCCAAGATGGCATTTCTTTTACAAGATTCTTTTTTACTTAGTCGCTACTTTCTCTTCTATTAATTTCTTCTCAAACAACTCCAACAACTGATCTCTCAGCTCTGGACGCTTCAAAGCAAATTCAATCGTCGTTTCAATAAAGCCAAACTTCTCGCCCACATCAAAACGCTGTCCATCGAATTCATAAGCATAAACAGACTGGACTTCGTTTAACTTCTGGATGGCATCTGTCAGTTGAATTTCTCCACCTGCACCATATTCATGCTCTCCTAAGTATTCAAAGATTTCTGGTGTCAAAATATACCGTCCCATAATTGCATAATTGGATGGCGCAGTTCCAGTTGCTGGCTTCTCGACAAATTTGTTCACTTCAATCAATTTTCCATCAACTGATACTGGATCGATGATGCCATAGCGGTCTGTATCATCCTCTGCCACTTGTTGCACACCGATGACACTCTTGCCCGTCTTTTCATGCTGGTCCATTAATTGCGCCAAGCATGGCTCATCGTTTTCAACAATGTCGTCGCCCAATAATACAGCAAAAGGTTCGTTACCGATAAATTTACGTGCTGACCAGATGGCGTGTCCCAAACCAAGCGGTTGTTTCTGGCGAATGAAATGAATTTCTACTTTAGAAGTTTCTAAAACAGAATCCAACATTTCTTGCTTGCCTTTTCTCATTAACGTGTCTTCCAATTCAAACGCATGATCGAAATGATCTTCAATTGCACGTTTGCCTTTACCAGTTACGATAATAATATCTTCTATACCAGAAGCAATGGCTTCTTCAATAATGTATTGAATCGTCGGCTTATCGACGATTGGCAACATTTCTTTTGGCATTGCTTTTGTAGCTGGAAGAAATCTCGTTCCGAGTCCAGCTGCAGGGATTATCGCTTTTTTCACTCTCATCATTGCACCCACTTATACTTTAGACCTTACTAATTAGTCTTATTTTTTTGTAAAAAAATTGAACTGCTTATCGAAAAAAATTATGCCTTTTTATAATACTCACAGTACCAATCCGTAAATTGCTGAAGTCCTTCTTCAATAGAGGTTTTCGGTTTAAATCCAATTGCTTCTTCTAATAATTTTGTAGAAGCATAGGTCGCAGGAACATCGCCTGGTTTGATCGGTTCGAACTTCTTCTTAAATTCTATGGTTCTACCAAGACTTTTACTTAGGCATTTCTCAAGCGTCTCAATAAATACCATCAGTTTTTCAGGACTGCTGTTACCGATATTAAAGACTTTATGTGGAACCTCGCCTGTTTCACTTGGCTGGTTAGAAAGTAAACGTTGAATACCTTCTATAATATCGTCTACATACGTAAAGTCACGGTATAAGTCATTTTTAAAATCTCCGTTATTAAAGATTTTGATTTCTTCATCTGCAAACAATTTATCTGTAAATCCAAAGTAAGCCATATCGGGACGTCCCATTGGTCCATAAACTGTAAAGAATCGAAGTCCTGTTGCGGGAATTTTGTAAAGATGACTGTACGTATGAGCCATTAATTCATTGGACTTCTTCGTCGATGCATACAAAGAAACTGGATTATCCACAAAGTCAGTTTCCTCGAAAGGTACTTTCTTGTTGGCTCCGTATACAGAACTTGAAGAAGCATACAACAAATGATCAACTGGATAATGACGGCATGCTTCCAAGATGTTATAAAACCCAATGACATTGCTTTGAATATAAACATCCGGATTTTCAATCGAATACCGAACGCCAGCTTGTGCTGCCAAGTTCACAACGATATTTGGTTTATATTTTTCAAAGAGATTAGTAACTAGTTCTTTATCAGAAATATCACCTTTAATAAATATGAACTTCTCATTTGATTCTAACTCGCTTAAGCGATCATGCTTTAAATTTACATCATAGTAATCATTGAGGTTATCGATACCGACTACATGACAACCCAATTCCAATAACCGTTTTGAAAGGTAATAACCAATAAATCCAGCTGCACCAGTAATAAAATATACTTTATTAGAGTCTAGAGGCTTGTAACTCAAGTTTTCTCAACTCCTTAAGTGCATCTTGGTTTGCAGGAGCTCTACCAACTGAATAGTATTCTACTCCAGCTTGTTCCATCTCTTCAACACTGTGAAGATTACGACCATCGTAGACCAATGGAGTTCTCATCAATTTTTTATAAACTTTTGCATCAACAGCTTTAACTTCTCCCCACTCAGTAAAAATGAAGCATACGTTTGCATCTTCTAAAGCATCTTCAACACTTGATACGTATTTAATGTTGCCTTTACCATTCTTGCCCTCAGGAAAGACTTTAGCAAAGTTTTCTGAACCAATTGGATCGTAGGCATAGATATCAGCACCCTGGTTTAACAACAATGGAACATTTTCCAAAGATGGAGCTTCTCTTAAGTCATCTGTTCCAGGCTTGAAAGTAAGGCCTAAAATAGCAACCTTAAGACCATTAAATGTAATTAGGCGTTTACTAGCTTTTTTATACATCAAAGTCTTTTGATCTTTGTTTACATCAATCGCAGCTTTGACTGTCTTCAAATCGTAGCCATTTTGAGTGGCCAAATATTCAAGAGCCTTCGTATCTTTAGGGAAACAAGATCCACCATAACCGATACCTGCATTTAAGAATTTGCTGCCGATCCGATCGTCAAAGCTCATTCCTTTAGCTACATCCTGAACATCTGCCCCAACTAGCTCACAAAGATTTGCTATATCGTTCATATAAGAAATTTTCAATGCCAAGAAGTCATTTGAAGCATATTTAATCATTTCTGCAGACTTTCTATTTACTGACACGATTGGTAATTTAAATGGCTCATAAATTTTCTGCAAAAGATTTTCTGCCCATTCGCTTTCAGTACCAATAATGATACGTTTTGCATTCAAAGTATCATGTACTGCAGACCCCTGCGCTAAAAATTCAGGGTTTGAAGCCACTTCGACTCTAACATCGTTAATCAAAAAATCATGAATAAACTGTTCTACCTTATCATTTGTGCCAACTGGAACTGTAGACTTTACAACAACTAAACAATCTTTTTCGATATTTTCAGCAATTTGTCGAGCGACAGTTGCTATGTATGAAAGGTTCGCAGATCCATCTTCATTCTCAGGAGTTCCTACACCTATAAAAATTGCATCTGCATCTTTATAAGCTGAACTATAATCGGTAGTGTACTTAAGTCTCCCTGCTTCGTAGTTCTTCTTCATTAATTCTTCTAAACTTGTTTCATATATTGGTGACACTCCTAATTTCATCAAGTTTACTTTGCTCTCATCAATATCCACACATACTACCTGATGTCCTCTTTCAGCAAAGCAAACTCCTGCCACTAAACCAACGTATCCTGTACCGGCTACTGCTATTTTTTGCATAGGTTTATCTTCTCCTAATAATAGACATATTGCAAACGACATAAATCAAGGCATCTTAATCATATATAGATATATCAACTATTTCTTTTATATTGTAGTTCTCTAACTCTTTTCAATAATTTGCCAAGAGGCCAAGTGATAAAAATTAACAATTTGAGTGAGTTTTCTTTTTTCTCCAAAGCACTTCTTAAGCTAATTCTAGCTTTGCTCGCAGCATATGATAACCTTAGTAAACTTTTGAAAACTACAAGTGGTTTTAAATGATGATAATGTTGTGTGGTTTTTAAAATCATTTCTTCCGATAAATAAATTCCTCTTGGATGTCTTTCTGTAGTAAAAGGACTACTTAATGAATCGCTTGTTCCACGATAATATGTTCTTAACGGTTCATTGATGAAAATAGTTTTGTATTTCTTAGCAATTTGAAACCAAAAATAATCTTCAGTTATAAATTTAACTTCATTTGGAAAATTTTCAAAGAAGAACTCTTTCATCACACTAGTTTTTAAAATCCCCCATTTTTCTCCGTAAACATTGTACTTATAGCTAATTTCAATAGAATCAGAAATCATTGGAGAAGAAGGATATTTATTTCCAACAATTTCTTTAGTTATAGAGTCTTTACACAAACAGGATACTCCACTTATAAGATTCTTTTTTTCCTTAGAAATTTCATTATAACTGGTTAAAAATATTTCAATTGTATTATTTTCAAACCTATCATCACTATCTGCTATTAAAAACCAGTCATATTTAGCTTTTTTTAAACCGAATATAATTGCTGATATCTTACCACCATTATTTTTTTTATAATAATGAATTGGAAAAGGGGCATCTTTCTTCCATTCATTAATTAAACTTTCTGTATTGTCTTCAGATCCATCATCTATAACAATCCATTCAAAATCTAATATTGTTTGTGATATAAGACTTTCATAAACTCGATGAATAACGTGCATTCTATTATAGGTGGGGGTAAAAATACTTACCTTACTCAATATATGACACTCCTCAATTTATAGTCTTTTTATAGGCTATAATCATTCCTATTAAATAAACTGAAGCTCCCAATATCTGAGCACCAATTAAACCCTCTATATTAAATAATGGAATTAATATTGCTGCAGAAGTAATTAATACTAGGCCTGAGACTATGGCAGCATTCCTTAATCTAGTTCCGTTGCCTTTAGCACTAACAAACTTATTAAAGTAATCTCCTAGACCCATCATGGTATAATATACCAATAAAATATTTGTATAAGAAATTGCTTTTACATATTCATATCCTATCAAATTGATAACGAAGTAATTTAATAAAATAAAATAAAATAGGTTTGCCAGTAAACTTATAGATAGTGTAATGAAAATTTCTTTTTTTTCTATCATTCTAGCATCAACGTTTTTCTTAAATTGAACAGTACCTAAAGTTGAAGCGACAAATGTCATCGGAGCAGCAAAACTAAGTCCTAAAGAATACAAAGCATAGTTTTCTAATCCTGAAGTTCCAGCTATTAATAAACTAAGTAATTGTGCTGCCGTTACGCTTAATAAAGAACCTATATATAATTGTAATCCATAAGATTTATTTTCAGATAAGATAATTTTGATATTGTCGAAAATTCGAATTTTCATGCCATAATCAAACATAAAAAACAAAGTAATAGAATTAAAAATTATATATACAAATATCGTAAGATAGGCTTCTATGCTATTTTCTAACAGTAGCATTATAATAAAAAATACAGCCATTAAAACTTGTGGAATCACTGTCAAAAGAGTGTATTTCATCATTTTGTTTTCGCCTTGTAATCTTTGCTGTGAAAAGTATTGAAACAATAATACAAAGACAAAAATCGAAGCTAAAAGGATATACTCTGGGAATTCATTACTAAATAAAATATCATTTATGGTTGCAATAGAATATACACCAATAAATACCAATAGTGAGATGATAAAAAAGATTATTAATCCAGCAGAGTTTAAATTTTTCTTTTCTGAATTTGTACTAACTAATGCAAATTGTCTGCCAAATGTATAATGTAATCCCAAATGCGAGAGTGTAGCAAACATTTGTAATGCTACAATAAAAGCTTTATAAAAACCAAATTCTAATGGATCCATAATGTGAGTGGCTGAAATACTAACTATAAACCCACATCCTAAAGCTATTACGCTACCACCTAATACTATAATATACTGAAAACTAACTTTCCCTTTAACCCCGCTCATTTTTCATACTTCCTTCCTGTATATATATACAAGAATATTAAAAGGAGTGTACCAAAAAGAGCTGCTCTTGATTGAAAAATCTGTGCATTTCCAGGAAGATAAATTGCTAAAATGAAAAGTTGAGATAGTAAGGCTAAACTATATATATCGCCATATTCTCTATACCTTAGCTCAACACGTTTTATTATATATCCTAAAAAAAACATAATAAAAGGAAGTAGCCAAAAAGAAAATGCAGATGCAAACCAAGTATAAGCAGTAGGCCAATAAACCCCATTAGGCCACCCATATTCTACTTCTATGCGCTCCATATATGTATTTTCATTTACACTTATACTCGTGTATTGCTCTGTGTATTCTATAAGTGCTCTTGAAAAACCAATACCGTAGGTGTTTTCAAAAGGAAGTTCTAAGGCAAAAGCTAACCCAGTATAACCATGAGAAATATAGGCCCCCATCCGATCTACGACCTTTAAAATTGTATCGTTTTTTAAAAACATAATATCAAATATTGTATTTGCTCTAAGATCTGCAAATTTGCTGTAAGGATTCTCAAATGTAGAAGCTTGTGTATCAGTAGAATCATCTCTTATTTGCTGAATTACCCCAAATATTATAATAAATGATATTACTAACACAGCAATGTTCCTAAATAATTTAATATTACTAAATAAATTATTTGTTTTTTTATTTTCTCCCTTTTTAACTAATAAAGATAAAATTAAAATAATTACTATATCTCCTATAGGTTTGCTTACACCCATATTTAAAGAAGCGAGAATATCAATAGTAATAGTAGTTAAAAAAATTATTTTTTCTACTTTTGTTAGCTTGTTAAAATAAATAAAACCAATTGGATAAGCAAAAAGTGTAAGACCCCAAAGAATAGTTCTTAATTGCATTATGAAAACTGATTCTTCGGTCGTAAACGATAAACGCTCATAATAATTTTCTCCTAATGAAGAAAAGATATTACTTATATCAAAGCTTCCTAAGACTGTAATTACCCAAGCAATTTGGAATACGATAATTGAGAAGCAACTTATCAAAAAAACTTTTCTTTCTTTTTTCATAAAACCAACACTATTATAAAGATGGTTATTTCTGTGAGAGATAGCAAATCGGTATTTAAAATTATAACCAATATTTAGCGCTAATAATAGCAACACTAAATATATAAATAGCTTTAGATTGGAAGGAATAGTCCAATCATATCTTCCAAAGAAATAATATATAATCGTCATTATCAAATATAAATTAATTACTTTTATTAAGACTTTATTTCTTTTCATACCTAACATTCCAACATCACTTTGCATATATTTTCTACACCAAATTTTTCGATTGCTAACTTTTGTCCTTTTAATCCCACTTGCAATGCTTCTTCGTAATTATCAATCACTTCTATTATTTTCTCCCCAAATAAAATTGGTTTATTTGGTTCAACTAAGAAAGCATTAAGGTTGTCTGTCAAATACTCTACAATATCACCTGTTTTAGTAACAACTGTAGGAGATCCTGACAATAAATACTCTCCTAATTTGATTGGGAACCCAGCCTTAGAATACTCCTCAGCAATACGTGGGAGTAGCATAATCCCTCCTTGACTAAGTTTATTTGGAATTTCTGAAGCATGAACTTTACCCAGCCATACAATATTATCTTTTAAATCTAATTTAGATACCAAGTTTTTAATATCGGCTTCTAATTTTTTTTCTACAAAATCTCCAATAACATACAATATTGCATTAGAATACTTTTTCTTAACAATACCAATAGCTTCTATTAAATTAGTCAATTCTTTTTTATAGTTAAGTGTCCCCATATATATTAAAGATTTTTTGTCTCTTAAATGAATTAAATTTTTATACATATCTTCCTCCACTACAATTGGGAGAACTTCTATATTTTTAGGATATCCAAAAGAACGAACCTGCTCTTCCAAGTAATTAGTAATGACAATCATTGAAGAGAAATGTTTATATATAATTTTCTCTTTTGCTTTCCACAGAAAGAATTTGGTTCTTTGCGTGTCTGAAAAACTTGACTCTGTTTTTATACCAACTATATCGATTTTTAAATATTTACATGTTATTTGAATAAGAAATGTAGAAATTAGAAAATCCGGCGAATAAAAAAACACTCTATCAATTTCATTTTTGTTTAAAAAAATGTATTTAATAGTTCTACATAAAGAAATGAGATAAAGTATATGTCTCATTATTACATTACTACTGGTAAAGCTTGTTTTAGACATGTATTCATACTCAATACCTTCAAAGTTTCCGTCACTTATAGTATTAAGTGATTTCTTATCTTCTTTGTATTCAGATGGCCTTAGTAATAAAATCACTGAATCATATCCTAACTTCATAAAACCTTTGCCGTATTTACGCAAAATACTCGCTGCTCCGTAACCATTTGGAAATCCGGATCTGGCGGTAATAAGAACTGCTTTTTTCATCTTTTACCTCCATTAAAATGTGTTCTACCATGCTAATTTTGCTCAATAACTTCACTGAACTTATTTTTACAAGTTTCATAATCAAAATCTTTTGCTCTTTCTAAAGATTTCTCTTTGTAATACTCTCTTAAATCTTTATTTTCTTTTAACAGAATCATGGCTTTAGCTAAGTTCACTTCGCTTTCTTCTAAAACTTCTGAATCCCAGTTTTCCTTCATATCAAAAGGGGGCACTAATACTCCATAATCTGTCAACTCTGTTAAACTAGATTTTGTAGAAAAATCGATATTAGTATTCAATATTTCCCTTGGACCAGAATTGCAGTCAACTGCTATTATTGGACACCCACATACCATGGCCTCTGCCATTCCATTGGGAAACCCTTCGAATAATGAGGATAAAACATATACGTCACTTTTATTAATAAAACTAAATGGGTTTTCCTGTGAACCTGTAAAGAGTACATTTTTTTCAATATCTAATTCTTTAACAAGTTTTGCGGCTTTTCCATCCATTTCATCTCTTCCAACAATAACCAATTTAGCTTCGGGGATTTTCTCTTGAACAACTTTAAATGATTTTATTAGATGCCAATATCCTTTTTGATACATATTTCTTCCTACGCTTACATAAAAGAACCCATCTTCAAAAAATGAAGAATATTCCTCTTTAATTTCCTCTACTTTTAATTTTTCGATTTCTAAGATATTGTAGGGGTTGTAAATTGTTTTGATTTTTTTAGAAGTTATCTCATAATTTTCAATCAAATCTTTTTCAATAACTTTTGACACTGGAATTATATAATCTGCCTTAGAATATACACTTTTCATCATTTTTCTCATAATTTTTGACGTCGTATTATAGTCATAATTTCTAATTGAAATTATCGTTTTACAGTCTTTAATATCCGAGAAAACATTCACTAAATTCGGACTATCCATAAAACTAATAACCACATCTAATTTAAATTCTCGTTTAATTTTTTTTAATTTATAGGCTCGTCTGAAAGGCAAAGTTGCTTTTTTTACATTTATGCCAGGTTCGGCTTTAACCCCTAGATTAAGTAGCGTTCCCTTTAAATCATACTTCATATATGTATCCTCAAAAACAATTACAAATATATTATATTTTTCCGATAGAATATGAGATAATCGGGAAACGACTCTTTCAGCGCCACCTTCGTTGATAGATGGTATAAGCAAGCCTACATTTTTCTTCATCATTTTTCCTACCTTTCAATCTGTTTAAGCTTTCTAGCAGGATTTCCTACATTAATTGTTTTAGCTTGGATATCTTTTGTTACAACACTACCTGCTCCAATAACGGCATCATCACCAATCGAAACTCCTTTTAGTATTGTCACGTTTGCTCCAATCCAGACATTTCTTCCAATATTAATAGAAGAAAGAATATACTGTTCATCCCCTAATTTAGTTGAGTGATCATGATCATATATACATACATTGGGTCCAATTGTACAATTATCCTCAATTTTTATATACTTATGAGATACAATATTACAATTTCTGTTTATAAATACATTTTTCCCAATTTCTATATTCCCTCCTTCAACATGGAGGAGGGTTTCTGAGAGAATATTTGCTTTTTCGATTCTTAGCTTTGATTCTTTTCCTTCTACTATTATTTTTACTTTCGGCCTTATCAACTGAACTTTACCGTATTTAATTTTTCCTGAAGTAACCATGGCTTCTAAAGGTAATCTAATAAAATTATACATTATATAAAAAGTATATTTAAAATGTTTTAATTTCAGCATGATTTCACCTCGATACATACATTTATTAAGTTCTCCGAAAAAATATCAATAGTATATTTTTTACCATATTTATAGTTGTTTAACATTTGTTCAGAACATTTTTTTCTATTGTCTACTAATTCTTTAATTGTACTTTGTATTTTTTTTATGTTCCCTGGTTCAACTATATAGCCACATTTTTCATCAAAAATTTCTGGTATAGCACCTACGTTCGTCGTAATTATAGAACAAGCTGCTCCAAATGCTTCCATTATGACAATCGGTAACCCTTCGCTATAAGATGGGAGAATGAGTACATCTGATTTATATAGCAATTCCTTTTTCTTCGTCTCATTAATATATCCATAAAATTTTACTTTATCTGTATATTTTTCTTTGAAAATATTAAATTGTTTTTCAGCATTTTTGTCATTGAAAGACCCACAAACGTGTAAGTTTATACTGCCGTTTATTTTTTCTATTGATTTTAATATATCAAATATTCCTTTGCGTTCGTCTATAGATCCCATAAAAATTAAATCTAACTTTTCTTTCTCTTTAGTTTCTATAACTTTTTGATTAATTTGTTCTGTTGAATAATTTAAGTTATGAAAATTATATATAACTTTTACTTTCTTTTTCACTAATCCTTTTTCTACAAATTCTTTTGCGGTTGTTTTGGATAAAAACACTACTTTATCTACATATTTATTCAGCATATCAATTATAATTTTATTTAATGTTTCATTAGAAAACATAATTTTTTCGTATTCTGCAAAATGAATATGTAAAATTGTTTTAATATTTGTTTTAACTTTCGCTCTTCTTAAAGCTAATATATCTTTAAATAAAGCTAACCGAATTGAACTATGATAATATAAAACTTCAGCTTTACTATTATTAATTTCTGTAATTAAATCTTTTCTTAAACGCTGAAAATTCTTAATATTCTCAGTGTTTATTTTAGAAGTCGAACTGTTACTGCGCTCAATTCTACAAGTTTCAAACTTAACTATTTCAATTTCTTTATTTTTTTGTTTTTCTAACTCCAGATAAATTGAATTTGCGACATACATAATGCCTCCTTTAAACCTTCCTTTAGCATCATATGGTGCTGCCATTAATACCTTCATGTTACTTCCTCCACACTGTTCTATTAATATAGTCAGTATAAGAAAGTATTATTCTCAATACTTTTTCTGATACATTTTCCATACTGTAATCACTGACTTTCTTTAAAGTGCCATATAGTTGAGCATCTAAAATTTCTAACCCTTGTAAAATTCTTTGTTTTTCTACCCCTACCATCATAACTGAAGTCTCTTCCATAGCTTCAGGTCTTTCATGAGCTTGTCTAATATTAAGTGCTCTAAATTCTAGAATGGAAGACTCTTCACTTATAGTACCGCTGTCACTTAGAACTGCTTTTGCTTTCACCTGAAGTTTCACATAATCATTAAATCCTAAAGGCTTCATTGTTTTAATCAATGAATTAAATTTGATACCTTTAATATCTATCATTTTTTGAGTTCTGGGATGAGTACTCATAATTACTGGCATGCCGTATTTATCTGCAATCGCATTTAAACTTTCACAAAGGTCCATGAAGTTCTTTTCAGAACTAATGTTTTCTTCACGATGTGCCGATACCACAAAATATTTTTCTTCCTCAAGATTTAATTTCTCGACTATATTTGATTTCTCAATATCGTCTTTTCTTGAATTAAGAACTTCAAACATCGGGCTACCAGTTTTAATAATACGATCTGCAGGAAGTCCTTCTCTTAAGAGATATTCTCTAGCAATATCACTATAGGTAAGATTGATATCTGCAGTATGATCGACAATCTTTCGATTTGTTTCTTCTGGAACACGTTGGTCAAAGCAGCGATTTCCTGCTTCCATATGGAAGATTGGAATTTGTCTTCTTTTAGCTGCAATCGCACACAGGCAACTGTTTGTATCTCCAAGAACAAGTAGAGCTTCTGGTTTAACCTCTTCTAAAATCGGATCGATTTTAACTAGGATATTACCAATTGTTTCGACTGCTGTACCATTTGCTGCGTTTAAGAAATAATCTGGTTTTCTCAAATTGAAATCTTCGAAGAATACTTCATTTAATTCATAGTCATAGTTCTGTCCTGTATGTACAAGTATATGTTCTATCGCATTTGATTCTTCTAATTTATTAATAACTGCAGAAAGTCTGATGATTTCAGGTCTTGTTCCTACTACAGTCATTACTTTTAATTTTTTCATCCTCATACCTCCAAATAATGAGTGTCCGGCTTCTCTGGATCAAAGCTTTCGTTCACCCACATTACTGTAACTAAATCTGTTTCTCCTACGTTCACGATTGAATGTGTATAACCTGTTGGAATATCAACCACCTGCAATATATCGCCATTCACGTAGTATTCGATAATCTCTTCTGAATCGATATTTCTAAATCTGATTAGACCGCTACCGCTTACCACGAGGAACTTCTCATTTTTTGTGTGGTGCCAATGATTTCCTTTTGTAATTCCAGGTTTAGAAATATTAACCGAGACTTGACCGCGGTCTGGCGTGCGCAAGAATTCTGTGAAGGATCCACGATTGTCGACATTCATCTTTAAATCGTAAGAAAAGTTGTCTTCTGGTAAGAAGCTAAGATATGTACTATATAACTTTTTCGTCATCTCATCGTTCATTGTTGGTACAGCTAAAGACTTTCTACTTTCTTTAAAGCTTTTAATCTGATCTGCTAGTTCTCCCAACTCAATCTTATGAGTAACCGGTACAACACATAGATTTTCTTGGATAGTTGGATTTCCTTCTAAAGCACGCATAAATTCTTCAAGTACATCATCAATGTAGGCCAGTTCCAATAGAGCTGCAGGATTGTTAACCTGGATATCTAAATTTCTAGCTACGTTATAACAATATGTGGCAACTACGGTATTATAATTAGGCTTGCTCCATTTACCAAACAAGTTCGGCAATCTATAGACAAACACGTTTGCACCTGTTTGCTTAGCATAAGCAAACAATTCATCTTCTCCAGCTTTCTTGCTTCTACCATAAGAATTATCTTTTTCAGCCTGGATAGAAGAAGTAATTAATACTGGCGCTTTATTTTCATTCTTCTCCAGAAGCTGAAGCAATTGAGACGTTAACCCATGGTTTCCCTCCATGAATTCACTGTCATTTAGGGGCCGGTTAACGCCTGCTAAATGAAAGACAAAATCACAGTCTTTCGTGAACTTTTCAAGATCCTCAGAAGAGTTTTCTCTATTAAATAGATACAACTCTTCATGGCCCTGATTTCTTAATTCAGCTACTAAGTTTTTACCGACAAATCCATTGGCACCTGTCACTAAAATTTTAGTCATTGCGTAACACCCATTTTTGCCAGTTCTTCTTGAACAACGTCTAGTGTAAGTAATAGGTCTTTAATTTCCTGCATGCTTAAACGGTGCGTATTATGGGAGTTGTATTCCCAGCCCTCTGTAATTTCTTCTTCGCCCTCAGTAAAGAACTTGTTGTAGTTCAAGTCACGGTTGTCAGCTGGAATACGGTAATAGCCACCCATATCTGTAGCGACTGCCATTTCTTCTCTTGTCAGGAGAGTTTCATACAATTTTTCACCATGACGAGTACCTATTACTTCAATTGGATTATCAACTTTGAACAGTTCTTTAAGTGCTTGAGCAAGTTCTCCAATTGTAGAAGCAGGAGCTTTCTGCACGAAAATATCACCTTGGTCAGAGTTTTTAAATGCGAATAAAACTAATTCCACCGCATCTTCTAATGACATTAAATAACGTGTCATTGCAGGGTCAGTAATTGTCAAAGGTTTTCCAGCTTTAATTTGGTCGATAAATAGTGGAATAACTGATCCACGTGAAGCCATCACATTTCCATAGCGAGTACCTGTAATATTAGTGTCATTAACATCTACAGTACGAGATTTTGCTACAGTTACTTTTTCCATCATAGCCTTTGAAATACCCATTGCATTGATTGGATATACAGCTTTGTCTGTTGAAAGACAGATTACTTTTTTCACATTGTTTTGAATTGCTGCATTCAAAACGTTTTCGGTTCCTAAAACATTGGTTTTTACAGCTTCCATGGGAAAAAATTCACATGAAGGAACTTGCTTAAGAGCTGCAGCATGGAAGACATAATCCACATTATTCATTACTGTATTTAGGCTGTTAACATCTCTTACATCACCAATATAATATTTTACTTTAGGATTGTTAAGACGCTTACGAATATCTTCTTGTTTCTTTTCATCTCTAGAGAAGATACGAATTTCTTTAATATCAGTATCTAAAAATCTGTTCAATACAGCATTTCCAAAAGATCCCGTGCCACCTGTAATTAATAATGTTTTATTTTTAAACATACTATTCACTTCTTTTCTTTAGATTATATTTTTATTAACTCATAATACTTTTCGATATTTATTTCTTTAGTATACTTTGATTTATAAAGCTTTCTTGCATTCATCGAGTGTTTCAACTTAAGTGATGAATTTTCATAGTAATTGTTAATTGATAATTCGAATCCTTCTATATCATCCTGTTGAATATTTACTCCACACTCGAATTCTATTAAATCTCTAGAAATATCTGTTTGACTGCTCATTATTGCCAAAACAGGTTTTGCTGCTGCTAAATATCCATATGTTTTACTTGGAACTCCTAAACCTTCTATTCCAGATTCTAGGCTTACTAAACATAAATCAGCGATGGATAAGATATCGACGTAATCTTGGCCTTTCAAAAAGCCGAACACTTCCGAGTTGAGTACCTCATTACTTTGGAAAAATTCCTTTACGTACTCAGCTTTGTTGCCATGGCCTGAGAATATGAAACAAATATTTTTATGATTTTTAAATCTTAAAATACCTTTTAAAATAGTCTCAATATCTTGAAAAGAACCCATATTGCCTGAATATAAAACGATAAATTGATATTTACTTTTTATTTCTTTAAATTGTCTATTTGTTACTTCTTTATTTTCCAAAGCATGTTCATTTGAGAACCAATTCGGTATAACTTTAAGGTTACTTTCCTTTACAGCTATCTTGTTTTCTATTACATAATCTTTCATTTCATTACCTAAGAGAACTACTTCCGAAGCATTGGAGTAAACTCGCTTATTAATGAAGTTCATAAGACGATGTATAAATCCATTTTCTTTTATACCATCCATTTTCAATGCATTATCTGGATAAACATCGAAAGCTACAAATATAAAATTAGTTCCAAATATTTTTTTTAAAGCATAAGGAATTAACGGCAAAATTGGCGGATTAGAATAAACAATAATTTCTTTAAAATTTTTCAAATAAAAGAACTTAGTAGTCATGGACATAAATAAAGAAAAAAAGTTGAAGATGCGACCGAATTTAGATTTACTATTAAAAGTCGTATATTTAACCCTATTGATTGTGACTCCTTTTAAGTCCTCTTTGATACTTAAGTTTGGTTCTTTACCGTCAATGTATTCTTGAGGGTAACCACATATCACACTTACATCGAGTCCTTTTTCTTTTAATCCTAACGCCAGTTCAGTGGGGAGAGTTGCTGATGAAACATGTTCGGGGTAAAAATATTGGCATAAAATTGCAACATCTTTTTTAATCTTGACCACCTACTATTCCTTCAGATAAAGCTATGGTTTTTTCAAAACTTATATCCTCAAATGCAAAATCTTTTATCTTTGTATCTTCTAGTTTATAATAGACAGTTCCAAATAATTTCTGTGTTACAGAAAATCTGTTTCCAAACAACTTTAAGATTATCGAAAGAATACTTGAATGGAATATTTTTTTATCATGATTTTTCGCTATTTCCTTCACTAAGTAAAGTGTATTGAAATTCTCTGGATTGTTAACAAGAAAGGTACCATATCTTTTATCTTTAATGATGAATTCCACTATATCTGAAAGATGATCAATAAAAACCATGCTTCTCTTATTATTCAAATTCGGAAAAATAGGAGTTACTCTAGCAAGTTTACTTAAAGAGTTGTAGTTTCCAGGGCAATTACATCCATAAATTAGAGGAATTCTTAAAATAGCAACATTAAATTCTTCACTTTGTAAAGGCATTAATAGCTTTTCAGCAGCAAGTTTACTTTTACCATTAAAAGTTTTAGGGTTTTCTTGTGTTTCTTTTGAAATCACAATATCTTTACCTATCTGTCCTAGGATTCCATATACAGCTATTGAACTCAGGAAAACAAAGGATTTAACACCTTCACGTTTTGCTTTCTTTGCAATTTCAAAAGTTAAATCACTATTCACTCTGTAATATTCTTGTTCCATCGAAGGCTTTTCTTTTAAATGAACGATAGCAGCTACATGATAAATTGCATCGTATATCGAAAAATCCAGCGACTTCCACTCATTATCTCTTACTGAAATTGCATCAATGACTAAATCACTCTTTTTTGCCTGCATTCTTTTTATAAATTCTTTACCTGCATAGCTGCTCTTACCTGTAATAAGAACTCTCATATTATTCACCCTTATGTTTGCTTTGAAACTTATCTTCACCAAATAATACAACTCCTATTGTTTTAAGGACGATATTTAAATCCAATAGTAGACTATAATTTTTCACATATTCTAAGTCCTTTTGAGTTCTTTCTTCTACATTTAAATAGATATTTCCACTGACTTGGGCAAGTCCTGTTAAACCTGGTAGCATATCAAATCTCTTTAGTTCTTCTTTAGAGTATTGATCGAGATAATCTATTCTTTGAGGTCTAGGACCAACAAGACTCATCTCGCCTCTTAAGACATTTAAGATTTGCGGGAGTTCATCTACTTTGAATCGTCTTAAATATTTTCCTATTCCAGTTATTCTATCATCATCCGACAATACTTCTTTTCCGGCAATCATGGTCTCAGATCCCGGCTTCATAGTACGGAATTTATAGACTTCAAAAATCTGCTTATTGAGTCCTGGACGTTGTTGCTTAAAAATTACAGGCCCTTCAGAAGTAGTTTTTATAACAAAAGCTATTGCTATTAAAAACGGAGATAACCCGATTAATATTAATAGTGAAGCTACAAAGTCTACTATTCTTTTAATCAACAACTGTAATTTAAGCATTTTCTAATACTTCCTCTTTATCGAATATGACAGGAATTAAATATCCATCTTTTAAAGTAATATAAAGTTCAGCCTTAGGTTCATCTAGTGAAAATTGAGCTTTCCAAATACGATATTCATAGTGGTTATTTCGATAAAAACTACCAGGATAAGGTTTTGTAACAGCTCGTATTAATGCATTCGCTTCAGACATAGTCATCTCAGCCGAAATTTCTCCATCCTCCGGCTTTCGCCCTTCCCAATAACTTGCTACTGAATTGTCCTGTACGGTAAAGGATAGCGTGTTCTCCTTTAAGGCATTCCATACTTGCTTCATTAAAACGACATGTGCATTATCTACTTTTTTATATAAAGTAGTAGCCGTTTCATCTTTGAGCAATGGAATTTCTACTTGATCAATTATCGGACCTGTATCAACACCTTCATCAATCTTAAAGGCGGTAACACCTGTTTTATCCAAGCCCTTTAGGATTGCCCACGGAACAGCGGCCCTTCCTCTTCCTACTGGCAATAAGGTGGGATGCATCCCAATACAACCTTGTTTCGGCGTATCCAACAATTCTTTCTTAGCTATTTGAGACCATCCGATTATAAACAACCATTCTATTTCTAAACGTTTTAACTCTTCTATTACTTCGATATCATTTATATTTTCAATCTTTATAAGAGGAATATTCCCCTTATTTGCAAACTCATCCAAATAAACTCTGCCTGATTTTTTTGCAGCTTTTTCATCTTTAAGAGTAATCAATAAATCTAAGTTGCCATTCAATCTGTAAATTTCTTCAATACAACTTTTCCCAAGTTCTACACATGTTGCAAAAGCTACTTTCACAGTGAAAACCTCCTAGCTATTAAAATACTCTTCTAAATACATTTTCAAATGCTTCTGCATATATAAGTCCTGATTGACTTCCTCTATAGGTGGCTAAGCTCTTAATATTCTCGTTACTTCTCGGGTGCGGGTAATCTCTCATCACACCGCGATATTTCCATAATGACTCAATTTTTCTATCAATACCATCTTCACCAATCTCAAAATATAAATTCGGTGTGAACGAATTTAATGAACTGTTAAGAGCCCATTCTGTAGATGAAGGGATTTCCATAAATAAAAGTTCTTTCAATTGAACGACATCATTACGCCTTTGGAAAAGTCTTGACGCTGCTTGGCAAGCTATTGACACATGATGATGATCATTATTTAAGTCCCCTGGATGATGTGTAATCAATGTGTGGGCTTTCGTTTCCATCATAATTTTTTCAATATACTGCACTAAATCTAGTTGTCTTACGGTATTTAGAGCAATATTAGGAAATCCGCCTAAATATATTTCTTTGACTCCAATTAATTTATTTGCTTCATGGATATCACTATTCAATTCTTCAGTAGTCGGCCTAAAATTTCTTACTTCAACTTCAGAACACAAAATACACACATTTACTTCTTCACCACGTTTAGCCAAAGAATATATTGTGCCTCCTGCACCTAATACTTCATCATCTGGATGTGCTACTACAATTAGATAAGACATTTTTCACCCTACTTATTTATTTTTGTATGTAATATTCAAATTTATGAACCTAACTATTCTGAGCCATAAGTTTCGGCATTTCTACATTCTTCCGATTAGCCAACCCAACCAAAACTTCCTTAACCTCATCATTCCGCATATCAGGCAGCTTCTCCAAAAGATAAGTCAACTCACCCTCACTAACCGGATTCGCCTTCCCAATATAAATCTTTGGAAATACCTGTTCAGTTTGAATCTCATTTTCGTTAAGCAGTTCCTCAAACAACTTCTCTCCAGGACGAATCCCAGAAAAGTTAATGCCGATTTCCCCTTCTGAATAACCGGATAAGCGGATCAAGTTTTGTGCCAGATCAACAATCTTTACAGGCTCACCCATATCCAAAACAAACACTTCCCCGCCTTCAGCTAATGTTCCAGCCTGAATAACAAGTCTAGAAGCTTCTGGAATCGTCATGAAATAACGAGTCATACGAGGATCCGTTACAGTTATCGGACCGCCTGCAGCGATTTGTTTCTTAAACAAAGGAATAACTGATCCACGAGATCCAAGAACATTACCGAAGCGTACTGCTGCGAATTTCGTTTCGCTTCGTTTCGCAAGATTTTGGACAATCATTTCTGCAAAGCGTTTTGTTGCGCCCATAACGTTCGGCGGATTTACTGCTTTATCCGTCGAGACCATTACGAAATTGCCTACTCCAGTCAAATGAGCAGCTTCTGCAACATTTTTCGTACCATAGACATTGTTCTTGACCGCTTCCATCGGATTTCCTTCCATCAATGGCACATGCTTATGCGCTGCTGCATGGTAGACAACATCCGGTTTATAAGTATTCATGATGTCCATGATGCGTTCACGGTCCTGTACATCAGCGATGATTGGAATAATCTCTGTATCAGGAGCCACCTTTTGGCGCAATTCCATGTCAATTAAGTAAATCGAGTTTTCTCCGTGACCTAAAAGCAAGAGCTTCTTCGGACCGAAGCGTGCGATTTGTCGAGATATCTCTGAACCGATAGAGCCTCCTGCACCTGTGACAAGAATCGTTTTACTGGTTAATTGATCTGCAATCTTGTCCATATCCAATTTAACTTCATCGCGGCCCAACAAATCCTCAATTTTAACATCTTGAATATCCGTCACCGATACTTTACCAGTCATCAGGTCTTCAATCATTGGAATCGTCTGTGTACGGATTCCCGAATCCATACAAGTCTTGATCAACTCCGCAGTTTCCTGCTTGCCAAGTGAAGGAATGGCGATGATGATTGTATCGATCAGATTGTCTTTGGCAATATCCGCAACGTCTTGCGTGCTGCCATGAACGACTCGGACGCCGTAAATATCAAGGCCTTGTTTGTTTTTGTCATCATCCACATACAATACCGGCAATAAGCCATTTTCAGGATTCGCCAGCAATTGGCGTGCCACTAAACTGCCTGCTTTGCCGGCCCCAACGATCAATGTGCGCTTTAGTTCCGATCCTTGGTGCTTGATTGCTTTATCACGAAGCAGTCTCCACGACAAACGCGAACCGCCGATTAAGATGAGGTGCAGCATCCAAGTAATTGCTAACGCCCTGAAGAGAACGTCTCCTCTATTGAGATATTGCACAACAGCAATAGCAATAATAGACCAAGTCACCGCTTTAAAAATGGAAGTCAATTCGCCGATTGAGGCATACTCCCAAACTTTCCGATACAGGCCGTAATACATGGCCAAGGCATGGTGTGCGATGAAAATGGTCAGCGCGCTAGCTAAAAGAAACTTGTTTTGCACGAGATCCTCATAGGGATAAAGTACATAGTACCCGACGAAAATAGAAAAGAAGACTATTAATGAGTCGACTATCAGTAATAAAGAAACGCGGTTTTTCAAAGACAATAGGGGTCAATCCTTTCGATATCCATTACTTTATGCATATATGCGTTAAAATCTTACTAATTCTAACATCTATAGACTGGAAAAGATAGGATTTCATAAACAAAAACATACTTTTTTATTATTTATTAAGCAAATATATTCCACCATTTCCCTTTACGGATGTCTTCCGGCTCTAAAACATGTAAATGTTCATCCAATAGAATGCGTTCGTTGTTTTCCAGGAAGATATCAACCATGTCATGCTGGTTCTTTTTCTCCAGGTAATCCAATCCTTCATTGAACAAGAATGGACGCTTGTCCAGACTATGTACATCCGAGCCGTATACATGAATCAGATTCGCATCGATCAGGCTCATGGCGGTACGCTGAATC
This sequence comes from Planococcus beijingensis, assembly GCF_016820615.1. Lineage (NCBI taxonomy): Bacteria > Bacillati > Bacillota > Bacilli > Caryophanales > Caryophanaceae > Planococcus > Planococcus beijingensis. Next base: position 380,372 of record NZ_JADHDZ010000001.1, on the reverse strand, counting down.
GCTTTGCCAAAGCTGCCAGCAACTGACCCCGCTGTCACTTGTGCCATTGCACCGTGAAGCAAGAGCTTCTTCAATCGTTCGGGTTTTTCGATGATGCCTTGATTGCGCTCTGCATGGGCAATAATCGGTACGTAATTGTTGGTGATCAATTGCTGGATGACCGGAACTGTATAGGCTGGAATCCCAGACGATGGCAATTCAAGCAAAACGTACCTGGAACCTGCCATCGTCAAAGCTTCACCAGCCGCTAATCGTTCAGGCAACTTATCAGACAGCCGGCATTCCTGCCCGCTGTATATTTTAAGAGGCAGCTGTTCTTGCGCAATATAGCTGTTGACCAGCTCCAATTGTTTTTTTAGAGCAGCTAAGTTTGTTTGGAAATTTGGGTGAAAAGCATGGGGGGTGGCGATAATGCCAGTCAGTTGTTCTTCGACTGCTTTTTCCAGCAACCGTTTGGTTTGTTCCATGGTTTCTGCACCGTCATCAAGTCCGGGCAGTATATGGGCGTGTGTGTCGATCATTGTTGAGTCCTCCTTTGACGCTTAAAAAAAAGTAAAAAGGAAATCCTTTTTACTCTGTAGTTCCGTAATATTGATAATAGTAGCTGTCTTTTGCCAGAGCAAAGTTATTCAATACCGCACCAATTAGGCGGCTGTTGGAAGATTCAATGGCTTCTTTCGCTTTCAATGCCATCTCTTTCTCCGTGTTGCCTGAGCTGACAACAAGGATCGTGCCTTCACATTTATTTGCTAGGATTTGGCCATCCGTTACAGAAAGCACGGGCGGTGCATCAAAGATGATCAGGTCATAAATTTCTTTAAGCTGCTCGATTAAAGCTGTCATTGACTTGGAAGCTAACAGCTCCGCTGGGTTTGGCGGAATCGGGCCGCAAGTCATCAGATCCAAACGTTCGACTGCTGTCGGGCGAACCACTTCCTGAATGGAGTTTTGGCGTGTCAATACACTTGATAAGCCAACTGTGTTCCCCATACGGAATGTGTAATGAGTCGTCGGTTTGCGCATATCACCGTCTACAAGCAAGACTTTCTTGCCTTCTTGTGCAAAAACAACAGCCAGGTTTGCCGACGTTGTCGATTTCCCTTCAGATGGCGCTGCAGATGTAACGACCATCGTACGGATTTCTGAATCCGGTGATGAAAAGTTAATATTGGTACGCAATGTACGGAATTGCTCTGCTACAAATGAGCGGGGTGTCGTGAATGCGATGAGTTTACGCGCAGTTTCCTGCAAGACTTTTTTCTTTCTAGCCATTGCGTTACACCGCCTTTCTTCTGGATGAGGTAGTTGGTTCATCTAATTTTGCTTCTTCTTTAATAGGAGAGATAATGCCAAGCAAAGGAATACCCAGGATTTCTTCGATGTCCTGTTCTGTTTTAATCGATGTATCCAAGTACTCAAGCAGGAAGGCAATCCCAACTCCAAGCATCAAACCGATGACTGCGGCAATTGCCATGTTCAGCATCGGATTTGGTGCAACCGGTGATGGATTTTCTTTCAATACAGCTGGAGACAAGATCGAGACGTTATCGACGCTCATCAAGTCAACGATTTCACTTTCGAATACTTTAGCTGTTGTGTTGGCGATGTCGACTGCCAGTGCAGGATCTTCGTCCTGCACCGTCACGTTAACAACTTGTGAGTTTTCAGCAGTCGCGACAGTGATTTTGTTGTTGAGCTGCTCGACTGACATATCAAGGTCCAATTGGCTTGATACTTCATCTAAGATAGCCGGGCTTTTGATAATGACGGAATATGTATTGATCAATTGCAGATCGGTTTGGATATTCTGGTTCGTCAATTGGGCAGCTTCTGAAGCTTCCTGGTTAACCAAGATTTGCGTAGAAGTCTGATACATCGGTGTCAGGACTAAAAATGACACAACTCCTGCAATGGTAATAGCTAAAATGGTCATAAGTGCGATCAACCCAGCCCGTTTTTTCAGGGTTTTAAAGAGGTCTTTTAAACTGATGGTTTCTTCCATGTAGTGAATATCTCCTTTTATTTTCAATTTCTTATCATTTTTGATTCATAAACAACTTAAAATAGTATAGCATAGGTAAGAGTCGAAAGAACTTCCAATTTTAAAATGTTTTATAGGCTATTAGAATGATTTATGCTATCTTTATTTGTATGAAAAGGTGTTTTTTGAAAGGAGCATTCCATGAAATTGTATAAAATTGGAGCTGTACTTGCTGTCATTATTTGTGTAATTGCACTAGTATTTAGCTACTTAACTTGGCAAAATAAACTGGAAAACGTATTGGAACAACCAGAAGAAGCTGTAGCGCAGACGAGTGAGAAAAAAGAAACAACCAAAAAAGAGAAACCAGTTAGTGACATTTCTGTGAACGTTAAGGATTTATCAGCAAATGCCGATAAAGAAGTACAGGACTTGCTGATAGAGCGCAGTGATGAAGGCGAAACTGTGCAGCTCTTGATAGCCGGTTCAGCTGCACTGGATTCTGGAAATCCAGGATATGCAGAACGCTTGAAGAGATCACTGGAAACGAGTTACGAAGATTTTATCGAAGTGGACATTCTTCCATTAACAGGAACATCTGAAGCATTGATCGGCGGCAAGGTCGATTTGTCTGCTGGCTATGACATCGTTTTGCTTGAGCCGATGACGTTGATGAATAATGACCGCATTGCAATCGAGCAGGAACGTGAACATATCGGTGAGTTCAATACAGCTGTTACTGCTGAAGTGGAAGATGCTATCGTAGTGCTTCATCCTCCGCAGCCGATTTATGGGGCTGGCTATTATTTGGCACAGGTTTCTGCGTTGGAAGAATTTGCAGCCATCTACGACTATGCTTATATCGACCACTGGTCCGCATGGCCGGATACAGACAACGAAGAGTTGAAAGATTTTTTGACTGAAGATGGACTTCCAAACGACAAAGGCGCAGAATTATGGGCAGAAGAACTTGAAGCGTATTTTATCGCTGAATAAAAGGGGCAATTTTTGATGGGCAGAAGAGAGAAAAGAAACAAGAAGAAAAAATGGCCGTGGGTTGTCGGGATTCTGGGATTGATTGTTATCGGTCTTGGCATTTACTTGTTTACGGTATATAACAGTTTCACTAATACACTTGATGAAATGCACGAACCGATCGACCGCGAAGCTTCAGAAAAACGCGCGACGGATCAGGAACTTTCGTTAACCGAACAAGATCCGTTTTCTGTCTTGCTGCTGGGTGTGGATGAACGTGAAGACGATCGTGGACGTTCAGATACAGTGGTTGTGATGACCATTAATCCAGCAGAGAAATCGACGAAGATGGTCTCCATCCCACGTGACACGTATACGGAAATTGTCGGACGCGGCACAACGGATAAGATTAACCACGCTTATGCTTTCGGTGGCATTGAAATGTCATTGGATACAGTGGAAAACTTATTGGATATTCCGATTGACTATGTGATGCAAGTGAACATGGAAGGCTTCAAGGACATTGTCGATGCAGTCGGCGGTGTGGAAGTCACCAACACGATGGCTTTCGATGATTACCCTGCAGGCACGATTCAATTGAATGGCGATGAAGCATTGGGTTACGTGAGAATGCGCAAGCAGGATCCGGAAGGCGACTTCGGCCGCCAGAACCGCCAGAAGCAAGTGATCCAAGCGATCATGAAAGAAGGCGCTTCGGTTAACAGCTTGTTGAATTATAAGGATATCTTTACGGCACTCGGCGATAACGTCCGCACGAATATGACGTTCGACGAGATGATGGATATCCAATCGAATTACCGCGATGCAATCGGCACAGTCGACCAAATGATTGTGGAAGACGGCAGAGGCGAAACGATTAATGGGATTTGGTATTATATGATGGATGATGCCGAGTTGGCAGAGATTCAGGCGACGTTGAAAGAGCATTTGGAGATGTAAAGTTGGAGAGCGCAGTCCCGTTTCGGGGCTGCGCTCTTTTGTTTTGTCGGTTTTTATAAGCCGCTTCGGTCGCTTTGGAGTTGACTCCCACAATAAGCCAGCCAGCTGAAGAACGCTGGCAGTCTTATTGCTCCGTCCCCTCCCTGTACGCGCCTCAGCTTGGTGGTTGTGGAATACAAAGAATCTGTTTTGTGTGTGATGAAGAAGTGAATGAGTGGTTCTGGAATCGCTCGGCAGCGGTGGTGCACGCGCCTTCGCTTGGAGTGAAAAAATAAAAAAATTCCCAAGTCCTCTAGAGGAACCTCAAATATTCTTCAATATTGAAACCAACTCGCTGTCATATTGCCTTCATACACTTATTCCTCACACCTACCAAGAGAAAATACTTAAAGAAAGAGCGCAAGGCGGCGACTCCTGCGGGAACAGCACGAGACGGAGCCACTGGACTGAGCGCAGCGAGGGAAGCGGCAGAGTCCGTGCCCGCGGAAAGCGTCCGCCTGAAGCGATTTCTTCCACTCTCTTCTTATCATTTACTTTTTTATTTTACCCACACAAAAACCCGCTCCTAACGTTCAGGAGCGGGCTGGAATGATTGATTTAGTTCACTGGGCTGTCTGGCGAGCCTGGAAAATCATCATTTTTTTTTTATATTCGCCGAACTTTAGCTTCTTCAAGTCGTATTTATGAACAAAATGCATGAAGGCTTGTCTCGGCATTCCTAATTGTTTAGCACTTACCGATGGGCCTAAATCATTTTCGACATAAAGGTCTTTCATCAGTTCCACCAAAGCTTTGTTGTGCTTGCGCTCTACTTTTTCTCTATAAGCGTCAAATTCCATCATAAGCCCTTCATCTCACTTCCCAATGGATTGTAGTAGGTCTTGCGTAACTTCCCCTTACTTGTATTTTTATTATAACTTCTATCTACCTACATTACTAGTCTATTTGGCATGTTTTTTTCTATAAATTTATGATGTTCCCAATAAAAAAGTTCATAGTTAAAAATTTCTGTCTATTGTTGAGGGTGTATTCCCCTATTTGGCTTAGTGCAGCCGCATCATATAGGGTTTGGTTTCTGCTTCTCTGATGAATTTTTCCATCACTTGATTGCTTTCAAACTCCCCCGCTTTCACGCGGTCACATCTGGAGATTTTCTTGTATTCCTTTTGGCTCGACAGCAGCTTTTTAATTTGTACTTCTACACTTAACAAGTTGCTGTTTTCTTTGAATGTATCTCCGCTTTCATAAGGCGGCAATTGATGGAGAAAGCCCTCGGTTAACCCAAGGGAATCATTGATTTTAGCGGCGATGGCCGGTATGCCGCAGCCAGCTGCTTCAATCAGCGAGACGCCCATGCCGACAAAACAGAAGGTATTCTGCAATGCGCGCTTTTTGTCTTCAAAAGTGAAAGCGCCGTGCATAAAGATGTGGTCACGCGCCGGAGAGCTGGCGATTTTATTGCGCAGATCGTCTTCTCCTTGCCCTGTACCGTATATGTGGTAAGTGAATTCCGGATCGATTTGGATCAGCTTTTCCATGATGTCGATCATGTAGTAATTATAGGTACGGAAATGGGACAGCTGACCAATAGAGACGATGCGGCGCGAATTAAAGTTGCCCAAGGTTTTCGCTTCCGAACAGAAGTCCAGCGGCATCGGAAAAATGGTATCGTTTACACGCTCCCCGATTGCTTCTTCAGTCAACTGTTTGATGGAAGGATTCATGAACATCAGCTTTTTGTAGTATTTCGGATCAATCAGCTTGAGGAACTTGACGACGCTGCTCACGCTTTCCTGTTTGTAGCTTTCCGGATGGTAGACGCCGGACATGCGTTTTTTCGCAGGTACGAGATAAGACAGCAAGAACGACATCGGACCGAATGAATAGACCAAATCGAATGTTTCGTCAAAACGTTTGCTCAGCATCTTCGTCGCCAGCCACACGTTAACGGAAGGATCACTCGGATCTTCATCCACTACAATGGTGACGTTTTCGAGCGTCTCCAACTGGCGCAGCAAAGGACCGCCACTGCTGTACAAGAACAAGGTGACGTTGTAATCGTGGTCGCTAAGCCATTTGGCCATCCGGACCACCAGCATCTCCACCCCACCGGGCTTCATGTTCTTATGTATCAACGCAATCGATTTGATTGAACGGGTCTGTTTGGTTAATTGAAAGAAATGATTATTGCTAAAGTTAATCATGCGGTCACCTCATCTGTCGGAATTAGATCTAGCTGTTCTTCAGGAATTCTGCTTGATTGTATTTTTTTAAATACCAGTCGAGCGTTGTGCGCAGACCGTTTTCGAATAACGTGAATGGTGCGAAACCAAGAACTTGTGGCTGTGAGATGAAAGCCTCTTTGGAGTGGAGCAATTTATCTTTGAGAGATGTTTTATTTCCCGGGAAATTGTCTTCAAGCATGGCTTGGATCTGGTCGGCAAGCGCATTGTCTGTGACACGGATATTAAAACCGATTTCATAAAATTGCCCGGCGTCTCCTAGGTGGAAGACGGTATCAATCGCTTCGCATAAGTCTGCGATGAATAGCCAGTCGCGTGTCTTGTCGCTGGCTTTAGTGGAGAGCAGCGATTCATTGTTAAGCGCGTTAAGGATCATCCTTGGAATCATTTCGTCTTCCTGCTGCATCGGCCCGAATGCTTCCGGGCTGGCGGTGGTGACGATGTTGAGACCGGTCTTCTCGTGGAATCTTTCTATCAGTTCATCTGCATTGGCTTTGCTGATGCTGTAGAGGTTGTTGTTTTCGTTGTGCGCCAGTGAAATATGGTGGAAACGGGATGCCGCGTATTCTGCTTTCGGCTGATGGCTGTTTTCCATCCAAGCGTTTTGCGCTGCCTGCAACAGGTTCTCCAGTCCGAGCACATTGGTTTGTTCATAGAGACGGATTTCGCCGACACGGTTGGCATCGCGCGTTTCTGCTGCGAAATGGAGGACGTCGGTTATATCGTATTGCTCGAATATGTGGTTGATGGCATAGGCATTCCGGATATCTACGCGATGAAAGGCGTAGCGGGCTGATTGTTCCGGGCAATCGATGTTCTCCGGATGGGCAGCGACGGTGTTGTAGTCGATGTTGATCAATTGGTAGTCGGGGTATTTGTTCAAATAATAACGGATCATGTTCGACCCGATAAATCCATGGCCCCCAGTGACAAGTATGGTCTTGGCGCTCATAGCCCTTCACCTCCCTTGCTGGAATGTTTGTTAAATGGAGTTATTGAGCACTATAGACTAGTCCTCCACTCCTTTTGTACCAGGAATACTCTTAATCCTAGGAGGGTAATGTTAAAACTAGGTTAAAAGATTCTGTTTTCTAAATATTTAATTATTATACCCCGTAAATGGATAAATTGCATTACTATTTATAAAAATTACCAGTCTTTCGATACAGTTTTTCTGAAAATAGTCATGACTATTTATATAATTGGAAAATATTTAATGTTAATTAACTTGTTCGAAGGATAAATTTATGGTGTTGTAGAGGGGTTTAGTGCTTATGGATTAGGAGCGAGTGGTGGGAGTATGAAGGTCAAGTGCAGTTGGAGTAATGGGCGAGGGATTAAGAAATCGCTACAGGTGGACGCTTTCCGCGGGCACGGACTCTGCCGCTTCCCTCGCTGCGCTTAGTCCAGTGGCTCCGTCTCGCGCTATTCCCGCAGGAGTCGCCACCTTTCGCTCTTTCTCTATAGGGCCTCTCTTTTGTATACTGCGTGAGGTATGGCATCACTGTTATCTGCAATTCTAGAGGTGAAGAAGAAATGAGTTGGTCTTATGCTTTTCGCTGGCGAAAAGCGGGCATATTGGAGGAGCGTAGCGGATCGCTCTTGGTTTTTGGATTGTGGAAAATAGTGAGGGAGGAGTTAGATGCTGTTACATGCAGAATTCGTAGTTCTATCTTCCTTTTTAGGGGTCTTACATGAACATTTGGCGTAGCTACCTTACTAGTTTGAGTTTATACATAAACTAGTTGTTCCTTTACATGCACAATCTCTATCCTTACCTGAATTCGGCTTGTTCTCTAAAAGTTCAAGACCTTGAATGGAAGCTGTTCGCGTGGCGAACAGCCTGGTATAAGAATCAACATGTTCTTACAAAGTGTCTCTCACACACAGTGATTGATCTTTTTCACTTTGAGTTCACTATTTTCTCTCCTATTTACCGAAATTCTTGTAGAAACACAGAAACTTCATGTAGAGAAGCAACTTGTTAAGGTAGAGGCATCACCTTACTCCGGTAAAAGCGGGATAAAACCATGTAGAATCCTAAAAACTACATGTAACTACATCATACCAAGCGACGACGCGTGCACCATCGCTGTCGAGCGTGGCCAGAACTTCACACACCTTACCTACTCCACAAACAATGTGTGGTCTACTATCTTCTACACTCCAAGCTGAGCCGCGGCAACGGAGAGGACGGAGCGTTTATAAAATTCGGCAGAAATAAAAAATTGTGTGGGTGCCAGGCACCCACACAATTCTCAAACTATTTGATAGTCAAACCGTATTTGGCAAAACCGTTGGCTGCTGCTTCGAGGTAGCTGATGCCGCTGTCTGCGGGGATCAGGCTCTGGGCTGCTGCTGAGGTTTCGAAGACAAGGTTCGGGTCGCCTGTGATTGGTGTGAATGACCAGTTGTTGTCTGCTGACGGATCGATTGTGCCGACTTGGACCATGTAATCCTGGATCACTTGGCGGTTTTCGTAGGCATAGTCGATGGTTTCCGTTGCGTTCCGGACGCCTGGGAAGTTGCCGCTTGCGCGGTAGTTGTTTGTGACGACCAGGAATTCCTGGTCAGCTGCTACGGCTGCGCCTTGGTAAGACAGGTTCTTGATGCGGCTTGCTGTTTCGTTGACGGTGTTGCCGTCTGCATCGTATTTGGCTGGCTGTGTGATGTCGATTTCGTAGGTTACGCCATCGATGACATCAAAGTTGTAGGTGCGGAAATCCGGGTTGATGAGCTGCTGCTCGCCGGTTGCTGCTGGATCGATTTGCAGGAATTGGCCGGCTGACATCTCCAGCCATTCTTTCAAGTCCGCTCCTGTCAGTTTCAAGGCGAAGACGGTGTTGTCGAAGACATACAGATCCGCGACGTTTTTGATGGCGATTTGGCCGGTTGCGATGTTGGTGTAATAATCGCCGCCGTTGCGTCCGCCAGCTTTAAATGGTGCTGCTGCTGACAACAGTGGCAAGTCCGCATTGGCTGTGCCCGCTCTCTTCTGGTCCACATACCAGCTTTGGGCGTTGTTGACGATCTGGATCGATGGATCATCTTTTACCAATGAGAAATAGCTGTTGATCGGTGCGGTGGTTTCGCCGACCGGGCTTCGGACGTATTCGATGGTTCCTTCGTGTGTTTCTTTGACAGCTTCAACAACTTGTTCCGCGACTTCGTCTGTGGTGGAATCAATGGCGCGCAGTTCTGCTTTTTCGTTAGAGATGTCCCATTCGTTGCCTTTTTTCACGAGTGTCAGGTCAATGACGCCCAAATGGCTGCCGAATTTACCAGGCATCACCACAGGTGTGCCGTTGATCAGGCCGTTTTCCTGGTCGACGTTGGCTAATTCTGAATACGAGCCTGGGAACAGGTCATGGTTGTGGCCAGTGATGATGGCGTCAACGCCTTCCACTTCCGTCAGCTGATAGGTAATGTCTTCTTCCCCTACTTCGTGTGTTTCGTCACCCATCCCGGAATGCGACAGGACGACGACCACGTCAGCGCCTGCTTTTTCGACTTCCGGCAGGAATTTCTCAACGGATTCGACGGCGTCTTCAGCGACGACTTTGCCGTCCAGGTTGGCGCGGTCCCATTTCATGATTTGCGGAGCCACGACGCCGATGACGCCGACTTGGATGGTGTGTTTGCGGCCTTTGCTGTCAACGACTTTTTTGTCGATGATGGTGTAAGGGGTGTAGCGGTTTTCGCCGGTTTCGGCATCATAGACGTTGGCGTTGAGTACCGGGAACGGCGCTTCTTCGAGTGCGTTGTCCAGGTAATCGAGGCCGAAGTTGAATTCATGGTTGCCGAGCGTCGAGGCATCGAAATCGAGTGATTCGAGCGCAGCGTATGCCGGGTGCAGTTCGTCTTCATCGAGCGGATCTTGTGTGACTTTGTAGCCGCCGAACGGGGTTCCTTGGATCAGGTCGCCGTTGTCGAACAGCAGTGTGTTGCTGTTTTCTTCACGGGCCTGCTCGATCAAGACGCCGGTTTTGGCGAGGCCGAGTGCGTTGGAGATTTTGTCCTGGTAATAGTCATAGTTGACGAAATTGGTATGAAGGTCGGAGGTACCGAGAATCTGCAGCGAAACTTCCTGCGCGTTCTTGGGATTGCCGCCTTTGCCCCAGCCGTTGCCGTTCCCTTGCCCTTTAGCAGGTGCATCTGGTGCTGCGAGCGCAGGTACTGCAGCCAATAAGCTGCTCATGGCTAAAACGGATGCTGCGGTTACGGCTGTAAGCTTTTTCTGAATTGTCATCTGTCCATCTCCTTGTAGTTAGAATTGCGGGTCAATTCCAGTATACCTTTCGGTTGCCGAAATGGAATGTGTGAGGAGACCTAATTATTGTTAAAGTTTGGTGTGGGGAATGTAAATTTTTATGTAGGGTGATTGGGTTCTTAAATGGTTGTCTTTAAGTGGTATGGGGGTGGAGAAATCGCTTCAGGCGGACGCTTTCCTGCGGGCTTGCGCCGAACTAACTCGGGCTCGGGGCCCGAGTGGATTTCGGCACTTCGCTATCCCGCTGGAGTCGCCGCCTTCTGCTCTTTCTTTAGGGTATTTCATATAGTAGAAAGTGAGAGGTAAAATGTTATCATTGTGGCAATTTTATGATGAAATGGTGAAATGACAGAAGTGTATAGAAGGACATCTTATATAGTGGTGATTTTGAACTTATTGCTTTTCGTCTGCGAAAAGCGGGCATTTCGGAGGAGCGCAGCGGATCACTCCTGGTTTTGTTTTGGTGAGTGATCGTGAGCCATGGGCGGAACGCTTCTATATGAACAAATCGTGTTTCTACCACGACTTTTGGGGCGGCTACCTGAACATGTCATCTTTCTACGCTGACTATTCGATTCTATACATGCACTAGTTGCTCCTTTACCTGCACATTCTCCTTTCTTACTTGCATTGGAGCTGTTCTATGAAAGTTCAAGAGCTTGGATGGAAGCTGTTCGCGTGGCGAACAGCCTTTTTTAGCGGGGTTTTATTGGATTCATGTAGAAACGCGAAAACTTCCTGTAGAGAAGCGAGTATGTTAGGTAGCAGCATGCCCTTTCTTATAGAAGAAACTCAAGTTGTTGAGGTAGAATGCCCAATTCTTCAGGTAGGAATGCGCGACTTCTTGCGTGCTATACTGGAGCCAAAGCTAGTTAGCTGATGAGGAGGGCTGGACATGTTCCTGAGTATTCTTCTTTTGTTCGCAGCAATCGCCGGCATCGTCTATGGGACCCGGCAAAAGAATGAGAAATGGATTGTGGGATCGACGGTTTTATTGGTGGCGATCTTGCTGTTCTATGTTTATATCTACTTTTATTTTATGCAAACTTCTTTCTAATTATTGTGTGCGTGCCAGGCACGCACACAATTCTCACTCAATTCCCGCATAATCTACCAGCACAGCAAACCCGCCTTCTCGGGAGAAGGCGGGTTTGTTTTTTCTATGGCACGAGCCGGTTGACTACCGGTAGTTTTTGCATGGCCAGGATGATGCCGAATGAGATGATGAATATCAGCAGCCAGACGAGCGGTACGCTGATGATGGGATTGAAGGTAGTTTCATTGAGCCCGAAGAATTTATTCAGGTAAATCTGGATGAGCGGGTGGATGACGTAAATGCCGAATGTGGCGGTGCTGATCCGGGTGATCAAGGCATTCGGTTTGATTTTTTTGCTCATGTGCTGGAAACCGATGAAGATGAACAGCGTGATGAACAAGGCGTTCGGGCGGTAATGCTCGTAGAAGAAGTCATCGAATTCGTCTGCGGGCAATCCGGCGTTCAGGTAATAGGTCCCCCATAGCGTCACGAAGTAGCTGGCGATGGCAAGTGCGCCGAGCGGCAGCAAATATTTTTTCGGTACGGGGTAGAGCACCAGGTACGCGCCGAGCAGGAAGTAGCCGATGTAGGGTTCGAATAAACCAGGCGTTAAAGCGAGTTCAAATTCAAAGAACTTCGGCAGAAACGGCAGGAAGCAGGAAAAGATGATCCAGAACAACAGGAAGGCCTGGAAGGTTTTCTTGTCCATGTGGACGACCAGCAGTTTCAGGAACGGCGCCATGATGTACAGGCCGGTGATGGTGTAGAGGAACCACAAATGGTAATAGATGTCGTCGGTCAGGAACTGGACGAGGATCTCGTAGGCGGTATAGGATTCCTCTAGTTCGTAGATGTTGTAAAGCGTGTAGATGAAACTCCAGAAGATGAGCGGAATGACGACTTTCGACAAGCGCTTTTTGAGGAATTCACTGACGCTTTCTTCTTTGTCGCGCGTCAGCAGCAACGCGCCGCTGAGCATGAAGAATACCGGCACGCACCAACGCAGGCCGGCATCGAACATATTGGCGAAATGCCAGATCCAGTCGTCGGTGGTGGTGGTGTTGATGATTTTTGATACTACATGGATGCCGACGACCACGAAAATCGACAAGACCCGCAGCCAATCCATATAGTCGTATCTTCTGGCCATGTGGGCAACTCCTTTTTATGTATAGGTGTATGTTATTGTGTGGGTGCCAGGCACCCACACAATTCAATTCTCTTTGATTTCCTTCATCAGTTTAGCGCGTTTTGAGGCTGCAATCCAATACGAATTGATTACAAGTGTATGACAAGCGTTATTGCATCAACTGACGGCACAGGATATCGATTTCTTGACGGCGTTCGTCCAGCAGCTGTTGGCCGAGTCCGACGAGGGCGTTGAGGTTTTGTTCGGAGCCGTCATCGAGTTGTTCGGTGCCCGGCTGCAGAAGCTCGATCTGGAAGCGGTAATAGCGCTTTGCCTCGTCCCGTTCGGGCAGGACGAAATCCAGTTGGTAATCGACGACGTCTGAGCTGCCGTCCATGAGGATGTACCAGAGCGGACGCGCCCAGCCGAGCAGCCCCCAGGTTCTGAAGCGCTCGAAATCGATGCTGAGCTGTGGATTTCCCGTTCCAAGCGATACCACCAGCAAATCCTCGTCCGGAAAAAGTTCTTTGGCTTCGGCGTAGGCGCACATTGCCGGGTTGTTGGCGAACACGGCACCGTCGATAAACGTCGAGTCGGGGTATTCTTTGATTTTCTTCGGCACAAAATAAGTCGGCGCGGCGCTTCCCGCACGCGCGACATCCCTCATGAGCACGTCTCTTTCGATTTTCTTCGTCCGGATATCCCCGCTCTTGAAGAAAGCCGTATAGCGCCCATGGATTTCGTAGCTCGGAACCACTACGTTCACTAATGCCTCAGACAGCATGGCATGCCCAAAGTATTTTTTCAATGCTTTTTCCAGTGCCCGTGCGTGGTAGCGCCGCGTGAAAATGCCGCGGGTGATTTTGAAGAACAGCGATTTATCGAAGATTTCATGGGATTCTTCTAAATAAAATTGCAGAAGCTGCGTTGCGGTATAACGTGGTTGTGTTTCTATTTTTCTATCCGGTGCGACCAATCCAAGCGCCAGGATTCCGCCAGTGGATGTTCCGACAACCAGATCAAACAGTTCGGCAATCGGCTTGCCGGTCTGTTCTTCGATTTCTGCCAGCACCATCGCCGGGATGATGCCCCGGACTCCCCCACCATCAATGGCAAGAATTTTCCTCATTTCCACACCCACTTTCGAAATTTTCTAATTATTTTAATTGTAAGAAGTTTACTGGTTTCTGTCAAAATTGGCTGAATAGAAATTATCGTAACCTAAGTTTTCTTATAATTTAGATAGCATTTTATTTTTTTAATAAAAAATTGCGCCACATTTACCTTGAACTAATATTGCCAGCTTTGTCTAAAATAGCTTTGTAGTTTTTTCGCTTTGCATAGGTAAAATAAAGCTGGCAGGATTTTAAAATTTGGATTTATTAGGAGATTTAACGTAACAAAGAGCCTGCTTTTTTAAATAAAAACCCGATTTTCAAAGAAATAAACCTTTTTTTCATTTTTTTCGTCTGCTTTAAACCTTGATATATAAGGGTTTTTAAGGCTGAATTCTTTTTGTTATACAACTGTAATATAACTGCAATTGAATTGACGTTGTTTTTAAACCGTTCTGTCTATATAGTAAATGGCAGAGCAAAATATTATTAATTCATATACTTGGATAATAAAAACTGGAGGAACCAACAACAATGAAAAAACTAGTCTTTACTTTACTTGCAGCCGGATCATTGCTATTTGCTAACTCAACCACGGACGTACAAGCAGCACAAACTACACAAAACAACGTATCTTCATCATATGAAACTTCTGAAACTGCTACTGTAGAGCAAGTTGCCGCAAGCAAAGCAACTGCCAAATCAGGCACATTCAAAATGAAATACAACTCAAACGTTCGTGCGGATGCAGGAACAAAATACAAAGTCGTTACAATGGCTAAAAAAGGATCAATCGCAACAGCGACTCACCAAAAGAAAGTCGGCAAAGCGACTTGGTACAAAGTGAAAGTCAACGGTAAATCAGGATGGGTTCTAAGCACATTGCTTACTAAAACAACTGTTAAGAAAGCTTCTGTGAAAACAGCTTCTTCCTCTTCAGTCGTTTCAGCAGCACTTGCACTTAAAGGCATTCCATACAAATTCGGCGGCACGACGACTTCAGGATTTGATTGCAGCGGATTTGTTCAATACGCATTCAAAAAAGCAGGCAAAAACGTATCACGCACAACGACTTCACAGTACGCTGAAACTTACAAAGTCAGCAACCCACAACCAGGCGACTTGGTATTCTTTGCTAACACGTACCGCGCTGGAATCTCTCACGTAGGGATTTACATCGGCAACAACCAGTTCGTACACGCAGGCGGAGCGAAAGCAGAAGTCAAAAGCATGAACGATCCATACTGGGGCAAGAAATTCCACAGCTACAAGCGCTTCTAATCAAATAGGTATCTCAAAGGGTGACCCGAATGTCTGCTGATAGCAGATATTCGCAGGTCCCCTTTTTTATTTGGTTTTTTGTTGAGGAATTGCGTGGGAATTGTGCGCGTGCCTGGCACGCATACAATTCCTACCTGAACTATTGGAGCCGTTATAAGGATAAGTCATCCTTCTACCTGAACTGGTTGCTCCTTTACCTGCACTTTCTCCATCCTTACCTGAATTCCAGCTGTTTTATCAAGTTCAAGCCCGTGTAATGGAAGCTGTTCGCAGCGAACAGCCTGGGATAGGGAGCGACACTTTCTAACAGAAAATGGCTCACACCGAGTGATAGATCTCACCCACTGGATACCTTATTTGGCCTCCTATTTGCACGAAATCCGTGTAGAAACGTAGAAACTGCATGTAGAGAAGCAAACGGATGAGGTATAAGCATCACTTCTTTTCGATAGAAATGTGACATATGAAGGTAGGACTGCCAACTTTTCATGTAGAAACACGAAACCTTCATGTAGACTCCCTCACTTCTCAAGCGAGAGCGAGAGCGCGTGCCCTACCGCTGCGGAGCGTTTCCAAAACCCCACTCCATCTATCTCCTTCACAAATAAAAAAATGCTTGTATCCTCCACACACCAAGCTGAGCCGCGTCACCGGAGCGGGTGGAGCAATAAGACTGGCAGCGTTTTTCAGCTGCCCGGCTTATTGCGGGAGTCCCCTCCAGAGCGGCCGAAGCGATTTATAATTGTGCGCGTGCCAGGCACATACACAATTCCCGCACCATTTAAAATATAAAAAAGCAGGCCCACGAAGTGAGCCTGCTTTTATTTTATTCGCTTACAATATCCTCGATTTGATAATCTCCGTACTCATCAATAACGACTGTGTAGATGCCTTCGTGTGACACTGTTGCCGATTCGCCGCTTGTTTTGTCGTGGTAGGTGAAGTCGGCTTCGGCCTCGACGGTTGCGCTGTCTTCATTGATTTCGATGGCGGTGATGGTTGGCTCGACGGTGTCGTAGATGCGGTCCAGGTTTGCGTTTTCTTCGATCAGCTCGGCGGATTCTTCTTGTGCTTCACTGCCTGGCAGAACAAACGACAAGTAGTAGGTGGATTCCGCGTCGTTCAGCGTATAGGGAATGATTTCGTAATAGGCGGCAATGAAGTTCTCGAGCAAGTCTTCCGCAAAATAGGCATCTTTGACATCCTGCAGGACGACTTCCTCTCCTTCTGGAAGCGTCGGGTTTTCAACCCACTCGGTCAGCTGGTCCCAGACGCTGTAGATGGGGATGGTGTAGCCGGAGCCCGGTTTTTCCTCAAGGATGATCGAGTTGATGCCAAGGATCTTGCCGGTGTCGGCGGCAATGAGTGGCCCGCCGCTGGAGCCCTGGGATATTTCTGCACTCATTTCATAGAGGCCTGTGTATTCGAATTGGTCCATGAAGTCGAGATCGGTTGCGGTGATTTCACCGGTCGTGGCTGTATTGCTTTGGTCGCCCGGGCTGCCGATGGCGACAACGGGTGTGCCGATATCGACAGGTTCCATTTCAATTTCCAGAGGCTCTTTGCCGGCCAGTTCGGTGACGCGCACAAGAGCGAGATCCTGTGTCTCGGAGATGCCGATGATGTTGCCATTGAATTCCTGGCCGTCGCTGTTTTTCACAGTCACGTAGGACGCATCCAGCACTACGTGTGCATTGGTCAGGATGTCGCCTTGGTTGTTGATCAGGAAGCCGGAACCTTGCTCAAGATCCGTGTAGAGCGTGTAAACATGCGTTTTAGCGTTGGCGATCATGGAAGCAAGCTCAATTTCGGCTTCAGGGATCTGCTGGCTCGTTTCTAAGGGTTCAACCGGCTGTTGTGTTGCAGTTTCGGGAAACGGATCTTCTGAGCCCAACAGCAAATAAGCACCGAGGCCGATCACCAGCAGCAAGACGATCGACAAGGCGGCGATGATTCGATTGGTGTTCTTCATCTTCTGTGATGGTTGTCGGGTCATTGCAATCAACTCACTTTTTTCATTGTGGTTTTAGTATAGACGGACAGATTGACTGATAGTTTCATTCAAATAGCATTTTGTTGAATTAAAAATTGGATTTGTTACAGACCTTTTCCTTTTCAACGGCTTTACCCTCTTTTCCTTCTATTATAACCATCTGGCGAATTGTTTGGGTGCCAGGCACCCAAACAATTCACAAACAATTCCACGAGAAAAAAGCCAGGAGAATTCCTCCCGGCTTTTCAGTCTTTCACCAGATCCTTGATCAATTGTTCCGTGGAGTCGTAGTTGGCGCGTTCCGCCAAAAAGAAGCGCACCGGGTCGCCTTCCCGCTCCGGATCGACCAGCACCAAGTCGACGGTGGTCAGTTTAGGCGTGATGCTGTCGAAGAAACCGAAAAGGGCGTCCAGGTCCTCTTCGAGTTGAAGGTTCTTTTGGCTAAGCTGGCCCGGTTCGAAAGTGACGGTTGCCAATAAATTGGTGCAGTCTCCGGTGTCATTCACTTCCTGGCAGCTGATCCATTGGTCTTGCCACTGGTCATAAAAGCGGAAACGCCCGGTTTCTGCTTGAGCAGCCGCGTCCTGCCATTTGGCTTGCATGCGGTCGCTTGCCGGACCCAATTCACTGAGGAGTCTCTTGGTGAGGTATGCCTCTACTTGTTCGGCACTTTGAATGCCATCCATTTCACGCAAGTCCATTCCTGTAGCGGAATTGTCTTGCCGGCTCGCTATCCGGATCACTTGGATATCCAAATTGTTTTCTCTCACGAGTCCGAGAAGTTCCGTCAGCGCTTCAATTTCAGCCGTTTCGTGTGTTTCGTAACTGTATGCGCTGTCCAGTGTGAGAAAGCGGACCTTGTCCCCTGTTGTGATTTCCTTCAAGAGATGTTCGACCATTTTCCCTTCTGAAGGGGCTGTGAATCCGAGTTTTTCCAGCTGCGGCAACAGGTCTTCAATTTGTTGCTGCGTTTCATGGGTGGCGAGGACAACTTGATAGTCGTCGCGGTAAATGGTGGCATAATTGTCCACATGTTCGGTGACGGTGAATACTAAGTCTTGCTGGCCTTCAAAAGCCATTTGATAGCTATGTCCGTCTACAAAATTCGCTTCGGTTTCATCGATGATTTTGGCTTCCATGCCATATTTCTCTTCGATAAATGCCTTCATTTCCTGGTCTTCGGCCTGTGATTCAGCATGTGAATCTTTAGCATAATTGAGATAGATCCAAACGATCACCCCGATCACCAGCAATACGCAAACGCCGATGATTATCAGGCAACCGCTCAAAATTCCAGGGAGTTTCTTTTGCATAGGGTTTCCCCCCTTTTTTCTTCTATTATATATTGTTTGGGTGCCAGGCACCCAAACAATTCTCGCTCAATTCAAGATCCGCCTGTTCGCAGTACAACAAATAACCTGCAAGGCAACTGGAATGAGGGAGCGGCAAAATGGTGGGCAGATACGTTAAATCGAGGAATTCATATGGGGAAAAGAGAGAATCTGCATAGTACCGATAGGAGCTGTACCGATATTCTCTCATATCTTTCACCATCGGCTCAGTAGTATTAATGGGGTTCCTGTGGATGTAGCGGCTGATGGCAAGAATGCTTTTATGCGTGATGGCTTTGCCGGAGTAGTAGCGGTTTTCGTAAAAGTAACCGCTATAATTGTATTTCTTCTTGTAATAATCACTGTACCGTTTGTTGATAAGGGCCATCACTTTTCCCAACGGCACTTCGGGCGACCGCAGCAACATATGATAATGGTTGGTCATCAGGCAATACGCCAGAATCGTAAAAGGATGTTTAGTATGGACATAGGTCAATATTCTGAAGAAAGCGGCTTTATCTGCTTCTTCTTGAAAAATCGCCTGCCTGTTATTGCCTCTCATGACGACGTGTTCATATGCATCCGGATTCCAAATGCGCCGGTTTCTTCCCACTTTATCACACTCCTCCTTTGAACCTTTTTTCTATAATAGAAAGAACATCAATCCCCGTCAATTATTGCAAAAAGGGAACAACTTATATTTAAGGATGGATAAAGAGGTCAAAAATGGGTTTTCGCCATTAAAAACCGTGAAAATTGCCGGATTCTGGCTTCAAAAGTTTTTTTTGAATTGTGTTTGAATTGTTTGCGTGCCAGGCACGCAAACAAAAAGCCGGGAGGATTTCCCCCGGCTTTTGTTCATGCTTTACTTTGTGATGGTGAAGCTCTCTTCCGTGATATGTCCCGCTGCGTCCACCACTTTCAAGGTAAAGTCGTTTTCGCCGGGTTTGCTGACAGGGACGGTGATGGTAATGTCTTCGTTGAATGCTGCTTCGCCGTAAGGCTCTGTCATGTCGTGGCTGTAGACTTCGCTGTCGGTCAGGTAGACCTTGATGGCGTCCATATTGTCTATCACGTTGAACGTCACTTCAGCGCTGTCTTCGCCCGCTATGGTTTCCGGCACATCGAGCAGTTCGATGGCAGCCGGCTGCGTGTCGACCAGTACTTGGCTGCGTATTTCAAGGTTATTGCCGGATTCGTCGATGGCTTGGACGAAAATGTCGTGGCGGCCATCGTCGAGCATCAAGGTATGATCGAAGAAGAAGCCGTCAAAGCGATCGGCTTTTTCGCCGTTGACTGTTACGGAAACAATGCGTGAGCTGTCTTCAATGATGCCGAAGACGCCGACTTGACGGGTGTTCGATACTTCAAACAATCCCGGATAGATGAGGCTAATGGCCGGTTTATCGGTATCGGCCGCTGCACCGGTCAATGGAACTTCCGTTCTATTGCCAGCTGTGTCATGGAAAACGGCTTTCAGGACGTCGCCTTCCTTGATGTCGACCGGCACGACATAACTTTTGGTGCCTGGAGCCAGTGATTCGTCTTCAAAGGTTTCCTGGTCTTCGGTCAGCTCGACGCCGTTATGGAATACTTCCCAACGGTCAGGTCCACTGCCTGCTGCGTTATCCGCAAAGCTCGATACCGTCACTGTTTTGGTTTCTTTATTGAGTGCTGCGACTGCTGCCGGAGACACGGTGTCGACCAGAATCGGCATCGTTAAGGTTTGCCATTCCGCATCCGGATAATCAATGACGGCGCGCATCTCAATCTGGTACTTGCCGTCCGCCACCGGTTCGCCGAGCACTTCCCCGTTCCATTCATTGAGCGGATCGTAATAATACGGGAAGACTTCCGAGAAATTCTTGATCAGGTTTTTGCCGGTCTGCAAGGTCCGCAATTTCTTGCCGCTTTCATCCAGCACGTTCACTTCCAATTGTTTGGCGTTCCGCAGTAGGGAAAATACCGGAATGACCGACTCCCGACTGCCGTCGCCATTCGGTGAAAAGGCGAAGCGTTCGGGCACGAAGCCTTGCTGGTGGCTGCCGCCGTTGATGATCAGGCCGAATTCATCGGTCAGGAATGTCGTTCCGTAAAACGTTCCGGCATCCCATGCCACATCATCGAAAATCGGTGCATCGTCCCATCCGCCGTTAAAGCCGAAGTACGGCACAACAAGTGGCGTATTGCCGCTCGCTTCTTCATTGCCATCGTTTAGGGTAATAAAGCCGTCAATGAAAAATCCATTGGTGAACGCCGCGAATTCAGGGCGTCCCTGCAACGCCGCGGCATCGATCATCACTTCGATTTCCGCTGTGCCGTTCGCCGGCACTGTCACGGTTTCGGGTGCGGTGATGTTAACCAGGTCCGTGACGACGTTCGAGCCGGAGCGGTTCGGGTCGGTGATGTCGATTTTGCGTTCCGGATGCTTTGTGACGTAATCGGTTTGGGCATTGACGTCCACGGCGTAAGTCGCCGCTGTATCCGAGAAGTTCATGGCCTCCAGTGTGAAGGTCATCCGGTTATTCCGGATTTCCTTCAACGCGACTTTGGCCTCTCCCGTGCGCTGGTCTGTCAGCATGACGTCTGTGGACAGCGCGTCATGCAATTGCATCAGCCCTGCTCCTTGGCGGCGCGGCGACACAAATTGGCCCGCCACCAATTCCACCGGATTGGCCGTGTTCATCAGCAGGGTTTTTGCAAATTCCACGCGGTCCCTGCCCTCTAAATCAAGTTCTTCGATGCGCTGGAACATCAGCGCCGATCCCCCTGCCACATGTGGCGCAGCCATCGATGTACCGCTCATCAGACCGTATTCATTGTCATTGAACGTCGAGAAGATGTTGCCGCCTGGGGCGGTGATTTCCGGTTTGAAATCCAAGTTCGGCGTCGGCCCCCAAGAGGTGAAGTCACTCATCTTGCCGGCATTCGGGTTCGCCATTTCCAAGTTTTTGCCGTCAAAGACGACGGTTACTTTTTTCTTAGCATCCAATGCCGCTTTCATGGCCAGTCCATCCGCCTGAAGCGTCGACATGAACGGAATAGTGATAAACGCATCGGCTTCCATATTGACCGGTCCGGTGGTGTTGTTGTAGATGATGACGCCTGCCGCACCCGCGTCTTGTGCCGCAAGCCCTTTCTCCGCGAACGAAATGGTGCCGCGGGCAATCAAGGCGAATTTGCCTTTGACGTCTTTCCCTTCAAAATCCGCGGGCTGGCCAAGGCCGGCATAGACCACTTCATGTGATTTGGCCGGCAGGTTTTCCGGCTCGGCTCCATTTGCCAGCAAGTAAAGTGCCCGCCCTGCTTCGGTACCGTCTACTTGATAAACAAAGCTGTCAGTGGTGATGACGCTGTTTTCAAATGAAGCGACGCCCAATGAATCAATGGAGATGCCCGGATTTCCGACCAGGCCGTAATCCTGGTTTTCTGCAAACGGTGCCAGGAATCCCGATCCCCGCAAGTCTTCATTTCCTGCAGAAATGGCGACCAGGATGCCGTTATTGGTGGCGCGTTCCACCGCCTGCTGCTCAGGGCTCGACGTGTCGACGAATCCAGCCGTTGCCCCGAGTGACATATTGATGACGTCCGCCCCCAATTTAATGGAGTCGTCGATCGCTTTGATGTAGATATCGCCGAACGTCGAAGCCGAATTGGCGTCATTGCCGAAGACTTTCAAAGCCAGCAATTGCGTTTCCGGCGCAACGCCTTTCAGCCCGCCGTTTGTTTCATTGCCATTGGCGCCGATCGTACCCGCCACGTGCATGCCGTGCATCGATGCGTTTGGTGCGATGTCTCTGATTTCCGTGTTGGCGTCCATGTAGTTGTAGCCGAACGGCACTTTCGGCGTAAAGAATTTGCCTTCTTCAATTTCACTGTTCGAGACAAATGATTCCACTTCCGCCTGCGTCAACGCAGCCGTGGTGTTATTGGTCAGCACCATGTCCTGATGCGTTGGGTCGATTCCCGTATCGATGACGCCGACGACCATGCCTTCTCCTTTAAAGCCGTAATCACGCCAAGCCTGCTGCGCCTGAACGAGCTCTTTGGAGTATTTCATGGTCGGTTTGATGTCCGGCCGCTTGTACTCGGTCGCTTCGTATACGGCTTTGACGTTCGGCAGCTCGGCAATTTTCGCTACCTGTCCTGCCTCGACTTCCGCAGAAAAACCGTTGAAGACAGCCGTGAAGGTTTGAAGAAAATCAATTTTCGGCGCCACGTCCGTGATGGCTGCCTGCGCCGTTTCCTGCTTGGCTATAGCTGACGCTTCGATCTGCTGTTTCTGGTTTTCGGGCAGCTCTTTGTAGAGCACACCCTTTGCCGTCGCCGTTTCAATGG
Source organism: Planococcus beijingensis (assembly GCF_016820615.1). Taxonomy (NCBI): domain Bacteria; kingdom Bacillati; phylum Bacillota; class Bacilli; order Caryophanales; family Caryophanaceae; genus Planococcus; species Planococcus beijingensis. The sequence goes on along the minus strand of NZ_JADHDZ010000001.1, from coordinate 357,720 downwards.
TCGGCTCTTCCTGCAGTTCGATGATGACCCTGATATTCTCTTTCGGCGATTCCGGCTTCAGCAGCGTCTGGGCAAGCTTGACTTCCGAATCCGGTTCCGGCGCCGCCGCAACTTGCGCGTTGTTGAAGCCACCCAAGCTGCTGACCATTAATAATAAAATCGCCAGTCTGATTAACACTTTCTTCATATCTATTCCTCCTTTAACTGGATTTCTTATCTAAATTATCAAATAATTAAGTCAACTTCATTTTTCCAGTTAATCAACCAAAAGTCCATGGTTCCAAAGCTATCTTATTTGTTAATTCCCTTCGAATTTTTTAGGTAGTTTGGGTTTTATGCGGCTCTGGTTTTTTCCTTTTTTTAGTGGAGTGAATTGTGCGGGAATTGTGTGCGTGCCTGGCACGCACACAATTCTATAAGGCGCTTCGCTCGCTTGGAATTGAAAAGGTTACATGTGGGTTTTGAGGTTATACTGGATGAGTTTGAGTTCTACATGAACTATTTGGGTTTCTACCGGAGTTAGGCGATGCTTCTACCTTAACTAGCCACTTCTCTACATGCAGTTTCTTCATTTCTACATCAATACTGGAATAATATGAGACAAAATAGCATTCATAGTGGTTGAAAGATCGATCGTTGGTGTGAGCTAAGCTTCAATAGAACGCATTGCTGCTTATGCCCGGCTGTTCGCCATGCGAACAGCTTCCAGCCATGGGTTTGAACTTTTAAAGTACAGAGGAGTGTAGGTAGAGAAGTGGATTATACAGGTAAGAGAGCAACTTGTTCAGGTAGAAATTGTGTGCGTGCCAGGCACGCACACAATTTCTACACAATTTCGCACATAAAAAAAACAAGCAATCAAAACGCTGATTGCTTGCCTGTTTTTGTGACGATTCTGTTAATCCAGAAGCTCCATCTTTTCGAGTGAGCGGTAGAGGACTACTGCTGTTTCTGCTCGTGTGATTTTTGCTTGCGGATCGAAGACGTTGCCTTGGCGACCTGTGATAAGTTCTAGTGCATATGCTTGTGATACAGCTTCAGCTGCGTATTTAGAGATTTTCGCGCTGTCTGTGAATTTGTGTTTCGTGTTTAAGCCTTCAAGCAGGGATGCTTCCTGGTATTTCACAGCGCGCATGATCATGACGGCTGTGTCTTGGCGGGAAATCGGTGCTTTCGGGTCGAACTTGTTGCCTGGCAATCCTTGAACGATGCCCGCGCGAGCTGCGGCTTCGATTTCTTTGGATGCCCATGTTTTGCCTGGGCCCGCGTCTTTGAATTTGCCTTCGTAGTCTTTCAGCGGCAATTCAAGTGTACGTGCCAAGAGCGCTGCGAATTCTGCACGTGTCAGTTCCGCTTTTGGTGCAAACAAGGTATCGGTCTTGCCTTTGATGATGCCTTGTGAAGCGAGTGCTTCGATTTGGGTTTTCGCCCAATGCGATTTGATGTCTGTGAATGTCACTTTCGATGCTTTCGTGATCGTAAATGTCTTTTCAGAGACATGTCCACCTGCATCTGTAACTGTCACTTCGTATTGGTTGGCACCGATTTTCTTGACTGGCACTTTGACTTTGATGTCTTTGGTGAAGCTTGCTTTGCCGTATGGCTCGGACATGTCTTTTTTGAAGACTTCGCTGCCGTTTACGTACGCATAAATTTCATCCATATTGTCTTTGATTCTCAAGGTTACTTCCGCTTCAGTTACATTGGCACCTACCGTTTTCGGTGCGTTGACGATTGAAATGGCAGCCGGAGTTGTATCCACCAGGATCTGGCGGCGAAGCTCCATTTCATTGCCGAACTCATCCACTGCTTTGACCGTTACGTACTGAGAGCCGTCTTTCAATGAAACCGTGTGTTTGAAGTTGGTACCGTCAAATTCTTTCGCTTTGACGCCATTGACTGTCAAGGAAACGATTTTCGAATCGTCTTCTACACGGCCAGCGACAACCACTTCTTTCGTATCGTATGTTTCCAGTGTTTCCGGTGAAGTAAAGAAGATGACCGGTGCTGTTGTTTCATTTTTTGAACCTGCTGTCAGGTTGACTTCTTTTTTATTGCCAGCGATGTCATAGAAGACCGCTGTTACTTTGTCGCCCGTTTTGACAGGTGCTTCCACTTTGTATGAAGTGGTTGTTGGCGCTAATGATTCGTTGGCTGGCGTAGCCGCGTTTTCCGTGACTTCTTTACCGTTGACGAATACTTCCCAACGGTCTGCGCCAGCGCCTGATGCGTTATCCGCAAATTTTGTGACAGTCACTGTTTTGGTTTGTGCGTCATATTTGGCTGCTGCTTCCGGAGCTACCGTATCCACGATAATTGGGAAACTGATCGACTGCCATTGTGCATTCGGGTAATCAATGACTGCGCGAAGCTGGATCTGGTACTTTCCGTCTTTCGCCGGTTTGCCGTCGATCATTCCGTCCCAGCCGTTAAGCGGGTTGAATGTGTAAGGCTCCGTTGCTGAGTAATGCTTAGTCAAACTTGAAGCGGTACGGATCGTGCGCAATTTCTTGCCCGCTGCATCCAGAACGTTTACTTCAAATTCTTTGGCGTTGCGGATCAATGAATAGACAGGCACTGCCATGTCCTGCAAGCCGTCGGCATTCGGTGAAAATGCGAAACGTTCAGGAACGTATTTGCCGGCATGTGTGCCGCCTGTGATATCATTTCCTTCGTCATCCGCCAATAGTGTAATGCCGTAGTAAGAATCGGCATCCCATGCAAATTCGTCGAAGATGCTGGCATCGTCCCATCCGCCGTTAAAGCCGTAGTAAGGAACGACCAATTCCGTGTTGCCAGTTACAGCTTCATTGGTGTCAGTCAACGTGACAAACCCGTCCACGAAGAAACCGTTTTTGAACGCTGCGTATTCAGGTGTTCCTTTAAGTGCAGAAACATCGACTGTTACTTTGATTTCTTTTGTTCCGTTTGCTGGAACCGTGATTGTTTCAGGAGCCGTGATGGCCACTTTGTCTGTTACGACCGCTGAACCACGGACGTTCGGATTGGTGATATCCGTATCTGTTGCTTTTCCTGCTACTACTTCTTTTTCTGATTTATCCGTTTGGACGTTTACATCCACGTTGTAGTTCGCTGCTTCTTTAGAGAAGTTTTCAGCTTGCAAGGTGAAGGTGAATTTATCGCCGACGATTTCTTTCAGCGCCACTTTCGCGTCGCCTGTTGCTTTATTCGTCAGCATCACGTCTGTTGAAAGCGCATCATGCAATTGCATCAAGCCAGCACCTTGGCGGCGTGGAGAGACATATTCGCCTTTTGCGAATTGGACTGGATCTGCTGTGTTCATCATCAGGTTTTTCGCGAATTGAACGCGCTCACGCCCTTTTAGGCCAAGCTCTTCAATGCGCTGGAACATCAATGCCGTACCGCCTGAAACGTGAGGAGCCGCCATAGACGTTCCGCTCATCAAGCCGTATTCATCGTTGTTCAAAGTCGAGAAGATGTTGCCGCCCGGAGCTGTGATTTCAGGTTTGAAATCAAGGTTCGGTGTCGGACCCCAAGAAGTGAAGTCACTCATTTCACCAGCACTTGGGTTTTGAATATCAAGATAATCGCCATCAAAAGATACAGTCACCTTTTTGCCTGCATCCAATTGTGCTTTCATTGCCAGACCGTCTGCTTGTAAAGCGGACATGTACGGAATTTTGATAGCTGGATCTGATGCCATGCTGATCGTGCCGGTTGCGTTGTTATAGACGATGACGCCGATCGCGCCAGCTGCCTGTGCAGCCAAGCCTTTTTCAACAAAACCGATTTCGCCGCGGGAAACCAATGCAAACTTACCGGCAACGTTCTTGCCTGCATATTCAGCTGGTTTTCCAAGTCCGACATCCACGACTTCGTAATTGGGATTCGGCAAGTTTTCCGGGTCAGCGTCATTGGCTAGCGAATAGATGGCTTGGCCAGTTTGCGTCCCGTCTACTTGGTAATTAAAGCTTTTCGCAGTAATTTTATCATTTTCAAACGATGCCACACCAAATGAATCAATTGATGTGCTTGGTGATCCTGTCAAACCGTAATCCTGGTTATCGGCGCGCGGGGCAGCATAGCCCGAACCGAACATATCGGAGTTACCTGCTGAAATGGAAACCAGGATACCGTTGTTTGTCGCTCTTTCAACTGCTTTTTGTTCCGGATTTGAAGAATCTACAAATCCTGCAGTGGATCCAAGGGACATATTGATGACGTCTGCACCCAGTTTGATCGAATCATCGATCGCTTTGATGTAGATATCGCCATAAGTCGACGGGTAAAGCGGGTCGTTGCCGAATACTTTCAGCGCCAATAATTGCGCTTCCGGAGCAACGCCTTTGATGCCGCCATTTTCTTCATTGCCGTTCGCCCCTACTGTTCCGGCAACGTGCATGCCGTGCATAGAAGCTTCCGGTCCTAGGTCAAGGATTTCGTTGTTGCCATCCATATAGTTGTAGCCAAAAGGCACTTTAGCTGTGAAAAATTTACCTTTGTCGATGGATTTGTCAGCCAATAACGCTGCTACATCGGATTTTGTGATGTCGCCTGTTTGGTTGTCCGTCAACACCATGTCTTTGTGGCTAGGGTCGATTCCTGTGTCAATGACACCTACAACCAGGCCTTCGCCTTTATAGCCATAATCTGTCCATGCTTGTTGAGCCTGGACCAATTCTTTGGAATATTTCATTTCCGGTTGAACTTCAGGGCGCTGGTATTCAGTCGCTTCGTAGACTGATTTGACGCCGCTCAAGTTCGCGATGTCTCCAACTTCGCCCGCTTCCACTTCTGCGGAGAATCCGTTGAATACCGTAGTGAAGTTTTCAAGATATGTAATGCGCGGAGATACGGAAGCAATCGATACTTGCACGGATTCCTGGCCCGTCACAACTGCTGCTTCCAATGTCTCTTTTTGTTTGTCAGGAAGATTTTTGTATAAAACGCCCTTTTCAGTAGCGCTTTCAATCGCCGGTGCTTTATCAAGCTCGATGATCACACGTACTTTTTTATCCGGGTCTTCCGGATTCACGAATTTTTCAGGGATGTTCAATTCCCCTTTTTTCGACTCTGTACTAGGTACGTTCGATGAGTTCGTTGCAGCTGAGACCCCGGTCAGGCCAAAGACAGCTGAGCTGAATGTCATCATAAAGACCATCGCCAGCAATAAAAACGGTTTGAGCTTCGTCAATGTGTTTCCCCCTTTATTCTGATTCGCAATTGTAGAGAATCTTTACAATTGCACAACAACTTAAATTTACCATAATTTTTCAATGTTGCAAATATTAAATGGGGTTTATTTCATGTTAAAGAGGCTGATTTAAGAGGAATTTGCTAGATATAGCTTGATATTATTTAGTTTCTCGAATTAAAAAAATTTTTTTTGTAATGGAGTGTTTGAATTGTGTGCGTGCCTGGCACGCACACAATTCAGTGGAGCGATCTTTGTTTCTGATTTGTAGTGAGTGATGGATCGCTTCTATATAAACAAATTGTGTTTCTACCTTCACTTTTGGAGTGGCTACTTGAATATGTCATCTCCCTACCTGACCTGATTGCTCTTTTACCTGCACAATCCGCATCTTTACTCATGCTTCACTTGTTTTAAAAGCATAACTCACACAGTGATGGAATTCTTACCCATTGAGCATGTCCCATCTCATTTCTACGGAATTCATGTAGAAAAGTAGAAACATCATGTAGAGAAGCAACTAGTGAAGGTAGAGTCATCATCTTTGTACGGTAGAACCCCAAACTCATCCTGTACATTGACAAAACTCACAAGTAATCTCTTTAATCCCAAGCAAAGGCGCGTGCACCATCGCTGCCAAGCATTTCGAGAACCCCACATCCCCTATCTATTCCAAACAAAAATAGAAATATGCATCTTCCCCACACCAAGCGGAGCTGTCCGGCTTATGGCGGGAGTCCCCTCCAGAACCGTCGAAGCGCCTTATTGAATTGTGTGTGTGTCAGGCACACACACAATTCCAGGCACGCTTGCAATTCAAACACATAAAAAACAGCCAAACCCGATTGCATGGGTTTGGCTGCACATATGGAGTCTATTTCTTCTTGGCTTGGCCTTTGTTGGTGACGACAGTGTAGTTCCCCAGCTCGTTGACGCTGAGTGTGAATGTGTTGCCGTCGAGTTGGCCTTGGATGATTTTCCATTTGCCTTTGTTGTCTTCACGTGCGCCGAACTGGACTTTGATGTCGCTTGTGGTGTCGAATGCCAGTGTTACCGGTGACGTGAATTTCACAGGCAAGTTGGTGCCTGCTGCGTCAGTGAGTGACAAGTCGATTTGGTTTGTTAAGGTTGGGCGTTTGTCGACTTCTGTTGCGTCGTCAACTGCCACATCCAGTACAAATCCTTCTCCTGCTGCTTTTGCCAGTTGCTGAAGATTTTCTGCTGATAGTGTCAAATCGGCTGTCGGCATGTCGATCAGCAAGTCTTTTCCACTTTCCAGCAGTTCTGCAACTGTTCCTTCCGTGAAGGTAATCGCCAATTCTCCGCTTTCATCCGGTTCGCCTGCAGTGATGACTGCCTGCTCTCCAGTGAAATCAGGGTCGGCTTGTTGTTCACCCGGAACTTGTTCCTTTTCAAATGCGATTTGCGCAAGCAATGGATCGTGATCCGATGCGCGGCCATGCTGTTCCATGAACATGGAGTTGATGTGGACCATGTCCAGTTCCGTGCGGCCTGCCATATTGTTTGTCACCAAGAGGTGGTCAAGCACCTGTGAATTCCCTTGGTAATAATACGAATAACGGTCTTCCAGTGGCACATCTTCGACTTTATTCGTTAAAATATCGCCTTTCAATGCCGCAAGTGCCGGTGTGAATTCGAAATCGTTCATGTCGCCTGCAACGATGACGTTCAAGTCTGGATCTTGTGCAAGTCCTTCTTCAATAAAGCCGTTGATGGCTGTTGCCAATTCGATGCGCTCATCGACTGAGCCCAGGAATGGCGGTTGGTTCTTGCCGAATAGCGGCTGGTCTCCGCCTTTTGAGTTCAGGTGGGCGCCGATCACGACAACTTGTTCACCTTGGAATTCGAATTGTGCAGCGATCGGTTTGCGTGTGTTCGGCATAGCGATCGGCTGAACGCGTCCCGGATTCAAGGCCAATTCGCCGTCGATCCATGAATTGTCTTCCGTTGCTGTACCTTTTGTTCCTTCTGAAAGGGTGACGCGTTCAGGGTTGTACAAATAGCCGACGCGGATATTTCCGCCTGGCTCTCCGCCGTCTTTATTGTATTCAGGCGCAATGTCCGTCCAGGCATAAGTCGGACCGCCTGCAGCTTTGATGCCGTTGATCAGGCGCTCGTAGCTTGCCGTTGCGTCACTGTTCCCTGAAGTAATCGGGCCGTCGTTGTCCTGTACTTCCACCATGACGATGATGTCCGGTGAGTTCAGGTCTTTGACGAATGACTCTGCGATGCGCTGTGCTTTCGCGTTGGACGTGTGGTTCGGATCTGCAGAGAAGTTCTCTACATTATAAGCCGCCACTGTCAGTTCATCTTCTTCTTTAGAAATCCATGTTTGTTCCGGCTTCGTCCCGCCGTCTACAAGTTCTGTAAGATCGCTTTCTTCAGCCCAAATTTTGTAGTTCCCGAAGCCGAAACCAAGGACGCCTACAGGAGTTCCGGCAAATGAATCACCGGACTTCGCGATATAGTTTTCATTATCGATGCCGAAAGCAATGCGTTCCGGGTTGTAATCGTCTTCTGCAATCAACACGCCGCCTTGTTTATGGAAATCGTTATTGGTCGCATTTTTGGAAACGACGATCACTTCGCCGTAGCTCTGCGGTCCGACGATTTGTGCGTCTGCTACGCCAACGCGCATAAGTTCAAGCGATTCCCAGAAATCAATGCCATCTTCTTCTGGATTAAACTCAGTCAATCCGTCATTGTCGATAATCTTAGTTGGTGGGAATACGTCTTTACCGATAAGAATCGGTTCAGGAAGTGGCGCAGTTCCTGTCTTCACTGCGTCAGTTGCACGGATGCGCGTGATCGGCAGGTCGTTGACTTTCATGTCGGAATAGCCTTCCTGGAAATGTTCTTCCACGGTTCCGCTGATTGTGACCACGTCACCGACGTTCAGGCCGCTTGAAGCTTTGTTGACCATGATGGCTTCTGAAGTCGTCAAATCTTCATCCGGGTTGGTGTCTTGGATGACGAAGTTTGCAGAGTTGTAGAGATGCGTCACGACGCCAACGATTTCATTGACAGCGACTCCTTGGTAATCCGAGTAATGGCCTTCGCCTTGGATATCACGGATTTTCAAGTCCCCTGTTTTCAGGACGGTGTATTCGAACGTGAAAATCTCTGACGTTTCGTCAGCAATTGCGATGGCTTTGATTGCTGTATCTTTAGTCAGTTCGATTGGTGCTGTGTATTCCGTGCTTGCAGCAGTCGGTGTCGAGCCGTCAAGCGTGTAATGGATTGTTGCATCTTCCCATCCGGATGCTAATGTGATTTTTGTGCCTTCAGAAACGACACCTGGGAATGTATCGGCATAAACAGCCGGTTTATTGACAAGTTCAAAACTGTCAAAGCCAAGCGTTTTCACTTGGTAAGAGTCGTTGAATTTCGAAGCGATTCCGTTTACATGAATCAAATCGCCTTCTTTGTATTGTTTCGTAAATTGCTCGAAAGTGAATCCGTTGCGGTTGTCGTTGCGGATCGTGACCGCTTCGCCGTTTTCAGCAATCGCCGAAAACTCAAACGTACCGAAATCGTTCACTGATTTAAGGCCGGTAATCGCAACGTTTTGCAGTTCGATGCGCTCGCCTTGTGTCTCTTCATTGACACCAGTTGGCGCAACGGTTTGAACCGCAGGCAGTTCGTTGTTGGAAGAAAGAACTTCCACTGTGTTCGGCTGCAATTGAAGTTCGCCGCTGTATTCAGAAACTGTGCCCGTCAAACGGACCGTGTCCCCCGGTGCAACGGTTGCACTTGATGTGTAGACATACAGTCCAGCCGTATCGTCTTGAACGTAAAAGGCATTCCCACCCCAGAATCCTGTCCCTGTTGTGACTGTAGCTTCAACTTGGATCAGTTGGCCTGGCATCGTGCGTGCTTCTGCCAATGAAGCGACGACAGCCGCTTCAGGTGGTGCTTCACCTTCGGATAGAATGGTGAAAGCGGAAGCCGAGCGAAGTCCTGGCACTTGGAAATAGGCACCCAACGTTCCCGTAATCGTAACTTCAGCTTTAAAGTTAGCCGGATTGTCGACCAAATTCACTCCAGCACGTGTTGCCCCTGTCGGCAATTGAACCGGAAGGATTTTTGCCGGATCGGTTTCATCCGGAGAATCGGCCAGCCCTACATTGGTAGCGCTTGTAAATGGTGCTTCCTGGTCATAATTTGTTCCACTAACCGCGACACCCACGATAAAGCCTTTTACTGTGGCCGCACCGGAATTATTGGCAATCGCTTCAGCAACCGTAATCGGCTCTGCCGCGTCTGCTGTAACCGCCATATAGGGCAGCATTGCCGATAAAGCCAAAATGAGGCTTAGAAAAATCTTACTGACTGCATGCTTGGACAAGTTCTTCACTCCTAATCAATGAAATATCACTTCTATTACGCTGTACGTGTAAACTATTGCGGAATATAAATAGAAATAGAATTTTTCTAAACTTTATCCATACATTCATAAAAAAACAGCTTTGCTGCAGGTATCGCCGGCAGCAAAGATGCCATTATTGTTTTTTATTTTTGTACATAAGGAGCAAAAATCGAAATCATTTTTGCTGTTTCTGCACGAGAAGTGAATGCACCAGGTCTGAATTTGCCATTATAGCCTTCAACGATTCCCAGCTTATCCAGCATTGTAATTGCTTCTTTATCGTATTTGCCGTAATCGCTGTAATCCGCAAAATCAGTCACTTTGTATTCGCCATTTACATTTTCATAGACACGTTTTAAAATCAAAGCAAAATGAGCACGTGAGATGTTTGCTCTTGGATTGAATTTCGTTTCACTGACACCGTTGATTATGCCTGCTGCATATGCTGCATCTATTTGTTTCGCTAAAGTTCCCGGAAGATTTTTCGTATCCGTAAACGGTGAAGCCGGTGCATTTTCAATTTCTATGCCCAACATGCGATTCAAGATAAGTACAGCCTGCCAACGAGGCAACGTTTCTTGAGGTGCAAACGATGTATTTGATTTACCAGTCATAAGTTTTCGGTTGTAAACATCGGTGATGTATGGAGCTGACCAGTTTTCCATATTAACATCCGTATAAGGAATTACTGGACTGATGCGGTTTTCAAGTTTTGGTTCAACTGTTTTTAAACCGGCAATATAGTCGATGAACATTTGATAATCGATGTTTCCTGGCTCGCTGACACGGCCGGCTTTATAAGCTGCGCCGAATGATTCAAAGCCGTCTCCGCCTTTAGCTGTGAACGTGTTGGTTGCCACTTTGTATGATTTGTTCAAATCAAGTGGTGTTTTGACATTGCCGTTGACCACATTCACTGAAGTAACACGTGATCCTGCTGCTTTTGCCGGATCAAATGAGAATTCGAGTCCTGCCACGTGCAAGAATCCGCCATTTTCAGCCGGGAACAAACGGACACTGTGCTCAAGTGCTGTTTTCAATTCTGAACCTTTTAAGTTCATGATCGCCAAAGCGTTGCCGAACGGCATTGTCGTCAATACTTCACCTACTGTGATATCGCCTTGTTCGATGGATGCACGGATCCCGCCGCCGTTTTGGACAGCGATCACTGTATTTGGATCAATCGTTTTGGCTGTGGCAAGCATGCCGTCTGTAATCAAGTTGCCCAGATTGGTTTCAGAAGCACGTACGCCGCCTTCGTTGCGTCCACCGTTAAGGAAGACTTCAGCCGTAGCACCTGTTGACTCGTTTTTCACTTCTTCCACTTCTGCAGAGTAATCTTTGAGAAGCTCAGCCGCTTCTGGATCTGCAACGATTCCTTCAGCGCCGACATCATGCAATTTGCCAGTATGTGAAGTGATCACACCTTCTTCATTAAACGTTACATCCAATTGGCCAAGGAATTTATTGTATTCATTTGCTTGTACGATAACTGTCGGATCTGTGTTTCCTTCGAATACGAACGGTTTCTCCAACTTAACGTGCGTGTGACCGCCAACGATGACATCGATGCCTTCAACTGCAGCAGCCAACAACTGATCATTATCGAATTCAGCAGAGTCGTCAAATCCGATATGTGTCAAAGCAACGATTTTATTGACGCCTTCTGCTTCAAATGCATCAACCGCCCCTTGAGCAGCTTCAATGTAATCAGAGAAAGTGATTGCTCCTGGACTTGAGATGGATGTGGTTTCAGCAGTCGTCAAACCGAAAATCCCGACTTCTTCGCCGTCAATTTCCTTAATGATACCGTTATAGATTTGACCGTTTTCGGCTTCAGCTGTGTATACTTTTTCTTGATATCCGGCCATGATGCCATCACCTGAAAAGTCGACGTTCGCTGCAACGAATGGGAAATCGGCGCCGCCTACAAACTCGCCAAGAGATTTATGGCCTTCTTCGCCCGAGCCTAAATCGAATTCATGGTTACCGAAAGTCATGGCGTCGTATTTCATCAAATTCATGAACGGCAAATCCGCTTGCCCTTCAAAGGTATTAAAGTACAATGTTCCAGAAAAAACGTCCCCTGCATCCAGCAATAGATTATTCGGTTTTTCTGCACGAATCTGGTTGACCAGTGTGACTCGGTTCGCCACTTTATCCAAATTTGCGTGCGTGTCGTTCGTGTGCATGATCGTCAGTTCAAAATCCCCTTCTGCTGCTTGTGCTGTTCCAGGTGACTGAACCCCAACTACACTTGCCGTCAACGCCACTGCAATTGCTGATTTAAACATTTTCCCCTTCATTTGACACCATCCTTAAGTTTTTTTGACTAATTGCTCCATAGACAGACTGATTTCCTACCTAAAGTCAGCGAAGTTAGGCATGATGTACTACTTTAAACAGGCGCAATTATTCAGCTTAATTTTATCATGCAGTATTTCTTTCAACAATAGAATAATTTGAACTTTACTAATAATTTAACAATTCCTTTACTTTATTTACAAAATACATATTTTGCTTACATACTTCCAACAGGGACAAACATGTTATGATAATAAAAGTGCTTATCTCACAACAGCTTCAGATTTAAAAAGGTCAGGTGATACGATGAATTTATCCAGAAAATATTTAAATGAAGTTCAATATGCACGGGCACTTGCGTTGTTTGGGGTGTTTGCAGTCCATTCTTCTTCTACCGGTGTAGGCGGAAGCGATCCGAGTTCGCTTTCCTTTGCTTTATACAACTTTTTCAATATTGCTGGAAAGTTGGGCACGCCCACATTTATTTTTCTAAGCAGCTTTATCTTGTTTTATACTTACTACCACCGCGAGTTGACTATGAACCTGTTTCAAAAATTCTATAAGAAGCGCCTATTGTATATTCTGGTTCCCTACATTGTCTTCTCCGTATTTTATTATGTATTGAAATTGAATCTATATGACACATTTGTAGATTTCCCTACATTGATTTCCAGCTTTTTGGCAGCTTTAGCGACAGGCAAAGCGCATACCCATCTGTACTTCGTTTTTGTCAGTGTTCAATTCTACTTGATGTTTCCAATTTTGCTGTATTTGTTTAAACGGTTCAAGTTCGTCCGCAAATATGCGATCATCCTTGGGATCGTCATTCAGTGGACATGGGTTATCCTGAACTCAGAGATTTTCCAGGTAACCGCAAAGAATTCAATCGCTCTGTCCTACTTTATGTTTTACTTTTTTGGGGCATTCCTCGGCGTTTATTATGAACAGGTTGCGGCCTGGATTCGCAATTGGCGAAAAAACTGGCCTGTTTTGGCCGGAATCTTTGTCGCTTATGGCACGATGATTTTCATCTACGTCGGGATGATGTTCATGATTCGCACACAGCAAGGCAGTTACAGTAACCGGATGCTTGAATTCGCCTGGAGCACTCATGCATTTTTTGCTGCTGCAGTAATCTTCATTGTTATTCATTTTATTGAAATATGGAAGGTGCCAAAATTCAAGAGAGTTTTAACGGAAATTGGCGCTGTCTCATTCGGCATGTACTTAATCCATCCGTTCTTCCTACTATTTCTGAGACGTTGGCTCCCAGGAGGCGAACCATTGATCTTCCATTCCTGGCAACTCATCACTTTTGGTGTAACGTTCTTCAGCAGCTGGCTGATCGTCCGCCTATTCTATGACTTTGTTCCGTACAGCTGGATCGTTTTTGGTCAAGGCAACCGTTTATTTAAAAAGCCTGAACAAACAAAAGAAGTAAAAGCATAGATCGATTAGGCATCCCTTAAATAGGGATGCCTTTTTTAGTTGAATTTCAAGTGATTTGAGAAAGGAGTCATCCAGGATACCTCGCGGCGGCTAGTTCGGATTGGGTATCCACACTAAGCCGGGCAATCGGAGAACGCCGCCCGGCTTATCGTGATTCTGTAGCATAAATTTGTGGATCTAAATGATCTAGTTAGGATTCTACTGGAATAAGGCTATGCTTTTACCTCAACTAGTTTCTTCTCTACAGGAGGTACCTGCTTTCCTACAGAAATTCCGTGAAAGATGAGAAGCATAATGGCGGGTTCAATGAGCAAGAAATCCATTTTTGTGTATGAGCTACGCCTGGTCAGAACGTTATGCTCTTCATGCCGGCTGTTCGCTGAGCGACAGCCTCAATTTAAAGGCTTGAATTGTTTGCGTGCCAGGCACGCACACAATTCCACACAAAAAAAGCCATCCTCAAGGTTTCACAACCTCGAGAACAGCCTGTTTACTTAACGGTTCTTTACTTTTGTTTTTCAGTGTATGCCAATGGTGCGGCGCTCGCGATTGGTGCCTCGATGGCGTCGAGGACTGTGCGTGCGGTTTGGTTGGCACTTTTTTGGAGCGGTGCGGCTGCTTGGGTGATTTTCTGCAGCTCGTCCGGGTAGTTTGTGAAAATGCGCTCGATTGCCTGGACAAGGTCAGCGTGGTTCCAGTCCTTGGCTTCTACGTGGCCGAGGACCGGCTGGCTGACGATGTTGGCGAATGAGTCGATTTTCGGATCGTACGATAAAGCGACAAACGGCGTATAGCTGACAGCCGCGAAAATCAAGGCATGAAGGCGCATGCCGAACAGCACATCTGACTCTTTAATGATGGCCATCTTCTCTTGAATCGTGCTGTCATGAGGTGCGATATGCGCCTTGTTTTTCATTAGGTCTTGGACTTGCTGGGAAGTCTTGAAATCGTGTTTGCCGTGCATCGGAACAAACACAACTTCGTATCCTTTAGCCGCCAACTCGTCGAGCCCTTTTGCGATTTCACCGAAAGCATACGCTTCATTGTTCCAGTCGCGGACCGAGACGCTGATGACTTTATTTTCGAAGTTCTGTTGGCGCAGCCAAATGCTTTCGAAGTTGTCTGCCTCGAGCCCCATAACCGGATCGGGCACCAGATGGATTTCCGTAGTGACGCCTATTTTTTCCAGCAGCTGTCGGGACTGCTCGTCGCGGACCGTCAGCAGCTTCACTGAATTCAACACATGCTTGACGATCATTTGGTTGAGCCGGCTGCTGATTGGGCCCATGCCCTGCGCATAGACGAATACCGGTTTTTTCAGCTGTTGTGCGATTTTCATGACACCCGCGTAATACGGGATGCTTTTGCGGCCGGTTTCGTCCTGCAACAGGCTGCCGCCTCCGCTGATCAACCCGTCGGAAGATTTGATCGCTGCGCGCACATCTTTCAGGCTCCATCTATTAACGGCCTTGACGCGATAGGTTTCAGCCGTTTTTTCCGGCTTATTGGATAGTACGATAATTTCAATTCTTGGATAGTACTCTTTCAATGAATGGATAATGGCATAGAGAATAGCTTCGTCTCCCACATTGTCAAAACCATAATATCCAGATAACACTATTCTCACGCCTGCCACCTCATTCTTATCATAGTGATCATTTTCTTCCACACAGTTTCATATAGCCAGATCAGGACAAGTCCTATTATAAACCCGAAAACTATACTATAACCACTTCTGAGCAAAGAAATCAATAACGGGATATGAAGATGAGTAAATGTATTCACTAAGGACAGGAAACCGATGACTCCTGGAATAAGCAGGAAATAATAGGCTTTCGGGTAACTCTTCACCATATGGAGTGCCAGGATGAACAACGGGAAGCCAATAAGGAATTCTTTTGTACGTGGTCTGACGTAAAGAAGCTGCTCCAGCATCAGGCGAACCTGCAGTTCAATTGCAGAAACTTGTCCGGCATTGCCTGTACGGCTCATGTAATACAAAATAACCCCCGCTATAAGGGCAATGATCGCCATATGCCAGTAAATCACATTCATTGTCAGGAGCTTTCTGATATTCCCCCACACGGCATAGATGGCAATAAAGGCAATCGGAATAATGTAAATCAACGACACCCCTCTGAACAAATCAATGCCCAGCAAGTATTGATTGCCGTTCAGCAACACGACAATCAGCCAGATGCCGATGGCCGCAATGCCCAGCGCCTGTGCGTAAGAGCGGATTAGGTACCATTTTTTCTGTGGTTCTTTTTTCAACAGCACTGCCCAGATCGGCGCCGTCACGGCAACCGCTAAAGCGAATGCCTTCAAGACCATGCTTTGGCCGGTCACCAAGTAAATAACAGCAGCCAGTGCAGAGCCGATCAATGCCAATAAAGTCAGTCGGTTGTTTTTAAAGACATACTGAGCTGCCAGTGTCAGGAACGCAATGGCACCAAGCAGAGCCATGGCGGTTTGCCAAAGCGGTACGCTATACGTTTCGAATGAACGCGATTCACCGCGCACAAAGCTGTCCGGCATGTTGTTATTGACATCCGCCTGCAGCTCTTGCAATGCCGTCAATGCCAGATTGTATTCCGGCTGAGTCATGTTGATGAAAAAAGCGCGCATATTGCGTTCTTTTGCTGCGCGGACAATTTTATCCGCGCTTTCCGCGACATTGCCATCTTCTAAAGCCAGACTGTGAAGACGCACGAGGTTCAAGTCATTGATATAAGCGAGCTGGTTCAAGCCTTTTTGGCCGGCGAATTCAATGCTCATCAAGCCGTAACCAGCCTCTTTCAACTGCTCGCCGAATTCCTTCAGGCGCTCAGGATTTGAATATGCTGGAGCGTAATTCCCACTGAACAGGATTTTTTCAACGCCGGGTTCTTTAATCGACAGAAGTTCTTCGATCATCCGCTCAGTCTGTTCCTCATCTGAATAGTCGCCCAGACGCGGCACAACCATAAGCCCTGCTTCTTGTATCGAAGCAATCACTTCCGGGTCATAGCCGACCGGTACGGAAAGGATCTTATCAGCAGCGCCCGGGATATAGGTGTACGCTTCATCATTTACAGTGAACGTAAATTTCTCTTCAAAAAAACCGGCTGTGGTTTCTTCAAAATCAAACGAGCCATTCGAATGGATAAACAATCCCGTTTTATCGAAAGGCGCTTCGAGTGGATCCTGCTGAGTCAACAGCAAATGTTCCCGCATACGGGACGTGCTGACAGCAGTGATCAGCCCTTTTCTTTCCAAGGAGCTGATTGTATCCGGTTCAAGGCTGATGCTTTGGATGCCCGTATTTTTGAAGTCGGACAAGATGCCGTCCAACGTCAATGATGGATCCTCGATCAACCAGTTGGTTGTCAGCTTGAAGGGTACGATGGTTTCGTATTTTTTATTTGATTCTTCTATTTGTATGCGTTGAAATGCTGAAGGAATGGTCAATAGCAATGCCGCCAGGAGGATTCCGATTAAAACTTTCTTCACGTAAGTACACACCCTTAACTTTTCTTGGTTTGCCTGGATAACAGGCGTTATTTCTTGGCGATGAATTTATTTATGACAGGAATGCGCTGCAATACGCTTTGGTCCACTGCTTTTGTCACCAGCAGCAAGACAAAGTAGATGACGCCGCCGGCTGCTACTGCCGCTCCTACATACAATAAAGCTGAAAGTCTGGTCAGCTGTTCAAAATCCAATAGGTAACTTGGCAGCCAAATGGCTGCCCCCATGACAAGTGAGGCAAAGACGATGAGGCCTGTTTTTTTCGGGAAAAAGCTGAAACCCGTGTATTTGCGGATGGCTAGAGCGTTTAAAACGAATAAAATCAAGTAAATCGCTGCTGTTGAAACCGCAGCTCCTTCCAATCCGTAACGATTGACCAACACCAGGTTCAGCACCAATTTGATGAGGACGCCGATGATGATGATCCAAGCGCCGAGCCGCGCTTTATTGATTCCCTGCAATACGCCCGTACCAAGTACAGTCAGTGAAGTGAACAGCGAACTGAACGACACGATTGCGAGTACGGTACTGCCTTGCAGATCCGTGAACAAACCCAAGTTGATCGGCAAAGTCAGAACGACCAAACCGACAGCGGCTGGAACGGATAAGAGATAAGTCAGGAAAAACGTGTTGTCGATCAGCTTAGCTGAGCCGATTTTATCGTTCTGCGCCAATTTGGCTGAAATGGATGGAATCAATGGCAGGATGACGGAACTGGCAAAAACCGTAACGATTTGGACCAATGCCAGGCCCCTGCCGTATATTCCGTACAGCGAATTGATGTCTTCCGCAGCTTCTCCGTGCATTTTCAATGCGGTCGGAATGGTGATCGAGTCCACCAGGTTCAATAAAGCCATCGTAATGGCACCGATGCAAATCGGAATGGAAATCTTCAGGATCGTTTTGGCGGTTGATTTGAAGTCCGCCAGTTTATAAGACAGCCCTTTTACAACTCTGACAGATGAACGGTTGTACAGAATACGGAGATAAATGAACGAACCGATCGCTCCGATGATGGAGCCGATCATGATGCCGCCCGCAATCTGCTCATCGCTGTAAAGGCGGTCCACCATATAGATGGCGACCAGCAGGATCAGGCCGACGCGGATGA
Organism: Planococcus beijingensis; assembly: GCF_016820615.1. Lineage (NCBI taxonomy): Bacteria > Bacillati > Bacillota > Bacilli > Caryophanales > Caryophanaceae > Planococcus > Planococcus beijingensis. Next base: position 339,780 of record NZ_JADHDZ010000001.1, on the reverse strand, counting down.
ATTGTTCAATGACCTGCGATACCGCGGTGGGCGTCATGTCCTGATGCCCTTGGAAATAACCACGGTAAACCGCCATATAAGGCGCCACAAGCAAGGTACAGGAAACGGTGATCAGCGCAAGACGCGTCGTTTCGCCTCCAAGGACATTTGCGATTTGGTGAGAAAATCCGTAGAGGATCAAGAAGCTGGCCACTCCGAACAGCAAGGCCAGAATGCCGGAAGTGAAAAAGACGTTCTTGATTTGCTGTTGATCGTCTTTTGCACGGGCTTCCGCAATCAGTTTGGAGATGGCGATGGGAATTCCGGCGACCGACAAGGTCAAAGCGACCATATAGACCGGATACACCAAGGTGAAAATTCCGAGCACTTCATCTCCGGCGATGTTCTGGAGCGGAATCCGAAATAAACTGCCCAGTATTTTAGACAGCAAAGCTGCGATAGATAAGATTAAGGTACTTTTCAGCAAAGTATTCTTCATTCTTTACGTAAAGCCTTTCGCCCGATCACCGTCGCTGCGAATTTCGGCAGCACCAGCATGCGTTTCCAACGGGAAGGCTGTTTGACCAACCGGTAGAACCATTCCAGGTTCATTTTCTGCCAAAGTTCCGGCGCACGTTTGACGTTTCCGGAAAAGACATCAAAACTGCCGCCGATGCCAATGAAAACACCTTTGTCGAATTCATCGATATGCGCACCGATCCATTGTTCCTGCCTCGGGAAACCGAGCGCTACAAAGACGATGTCCGGCGCCGCGTTCTTGATCTGCTGCGGCAAAACATGATCGTTCCAATCAAAAAAGCCGTTATGGCTGCCGGCGATCCGGATGCCCGGATAATTCTCTTTCGCTTTTTTGACCGTTGCCTGCAGCACTTCTTCTGCAGCTCCCAGGAAAAAGATACTGGAGTGGTTTTTGTCTGCAGCCTCGAGCAAATCAAGCATTAAATCATAGCCGCTGACGCGTTCCGGCAACGGTTCGCCGACGATTGCGGCAGCTTTGACGATGCCGATGCCGTCTGCTGTTATGTATTGGGCTTTCGCTAAAGTTTGTTTGTATTGATTGTCTTCCAGGGAATGCATGACGATTTCCGGATTGGCTGTCACGACAAACGTTTTTTCCTGTCTTTCAATATGGCTTTGCAAAGTGTTGATAAAAGCTGTCTGGGTTGTGTTGATAAATGGCACTCCCAGTATATGAACAAATTTCGAAGTCATCGGTAATCTCCTCTTCAAGGCAAAATATCTTAGGCTAGTATAACATAAAGAAGAACCCTGTGTTCAAGCTATGTCCGCTTGAATACAGGGTTCTTCCGTTAAGATTGTGTAAAGTTTATTTCTGAGCGAGCGGCAGCAATTTGATGTAATCGCCGTGTACGTAAGCCTTCGCATAGGAATTGTTTTCAGAAGCGACTTCATGCCACATTGCACCATTGGCAGCCTTCACTTGCTGATTGAGAATGACAGGAACTCCTGTTGTTTTCAACGTATAAATAGAAGCAAAGTTTGTGCTTGCATCTTTCCGGAAATTCAACGGGCTTGTTGTCGTATAGCCGAGCTCGTAGTGATTCAAATCTTTATTGCCAAGATACGAATCGATCCGGTACATATGCCCCGCGATTTTCTCTCCCCAGAATGCGTCAGATGCATAACGTACGTTCATGCCGATGCCTTTATGGCCGAGGACGGGTCCATTGTAATAGCCGCCAGTCGGTGACAAATAGCCTGAATTGATCCGTTTGGCTGCATCTTCAATCGACTCTCTGAATGTGGCGTAAGAATACGCCTTGTTATAAGCGTCTCCATCTACTGCTCCATAGCCGAAAAGATTCCGTTTGTCCTGTGCAATTTTGCTGGTTCCCCAGCCGCTTTCATGGATAGCGTGGGACAACAGGTAAAGTGCATTGATTTTGTGTTTCTGTTCCATTTCTTTAAAGAACTTGCCTGAACCGACAAGCGGACTGCTTGTCCAGACTTTGCCTTGCTGGGTTTTATTGTAGTAAGGGAATTTATCTTTGAGGAATTTATCCAACTCCTCTGCTGTATAGCTGCTTGCTGAATGAAGCGGAAGCTTGTTGAAATACTGATGGCTTTCCACAACTTTCGCTCCAGCCGACGTTGTGAATGTTGCGCCGTCCCAGCTGTAATACTTCATGCCGCTGACGAATTCTTTCGGCGCTTTGCCGATGATTCCTGTCGATACGTAGCTTCCAGTCGAATGATTGAAAAGTTTATGGACCAAGTTGCCTTTGTCCACTTCATAATAAGATTGCCCTTTCAACATCGGCTGCGGAATCAAACGGACCACTTTCGAACTGACGTAACCGGTTTTTCCGGCCAGTTCCACTTTGACGGTCGTCGCTGTAGCGTCCAGGAATTTCAATTCGCTGTTGGCCGGTACATACGGACGGAATTTGCTGCTGGTATCCGCACTTAGCTTTTCCGTTGGATAAATCTCGGTAAAAGCGTTCGTTGCAGCAATCCCCTGCTTCATCCAGACGATTTGATTGCTGCGTTCAACAGCCTGAACTTTTGAATTCTTTTGTGCATAGTCTTTTGCTTGGTCAAATGTCTCAAAGTGCTTCACGACCGTCGTTTTGTCTGCTGTGACTGTTGATGCCTGAAACTCCAGGTTTTTCGGTGGGAACACTTCATCTCTGCCTCTCAGCATAACCAAAGCCACCATCCATCTTTTTGAACTGTCTTTCGGTTTGAAAGTATTGTCTTTATTGCCTGTAATGATTCCGAGATGCGTAAGAATGCGAACGCCTTCTCTATGTTCATTTCTTATAGTAGAAGTATCCGTAAAATCCAATGCTTTTGTCTCTGAAACATCAATAACAAGGCCTTTTGCAGTTAAGGCCCGTGAAACCATGGTCGCCATTTGTTCACGGTTGATCAATTCATTCGGCTTAAATACATTGTTCGGATAGCCTTTGATGATCCCTGCCTCTACAGCTTCAGCGATTGGGTTAAAGTACCACTTTCCAGGCTCCACATCCTTGAAGTGTGATGTGGCTGCAACAGCCGCTGCTGAAAATCCGCCGTTTTCAGCAGAAGCGCTGGTTACGGGTGTGCCAAGTTCGAACGATTGCACAACCATTTTAGCGAACTCTGCTCGTGTTACTTCTTTATTAGGGCGAATCGTGCCGTCGTTATAGCCTTGGATAATCCCTAACTTCATTAATTCTCTCATTTCAGCTTCATATGCATGTCCCGACAAATCATCTGCTGCTTTTGCAGTCTCTGACGAAAGAGTCGAAAGTACGATAAGCATAGCCAAGAAGCCTATCAGCAATTTTCTCATTTTGATAAATCCCCCTCTTGTAAATTACGGCAATATTTTACTATTTATAAGGCAACTCATGTGCTCCTTATAAATCAGTTCTTACCTTAAAGCATTTTGACCGGGTAAACTATAATGCTAATTATCTATATTTAACCATTTATTTATGGATAAATATTCAATGAACAGGTTCAATTGTATCATCAACTCTATTCTTCACGAAAGACATATTTTTATTATTTTTTTAATTGCGCAATAATATTCTAAAATTTCTCATATCTTTATCAACTTTATAGGTATTTAGTATTAGATTGAAAATCACCGAACAGAAATAATACTTTTAAACCATACTATTTTCTCATTTATCAAAAATACCCATTAATTTGAATAAATTTCTGCTAATATATCTAACATAGAGAAAGAAATTAATAGGAGGAAATGAAAATTAAATGAAAACTGTTTTATCGAAAGTTACCCTGTTTCTTATTGCTGCCGTTCTTGTGATTTCCAGTCTAGGTATAAATACTGCATCCGCTGCAGGCAATCCGTTTAAAGATGTGTCGTCTTCAGACGAGGAAATACTGTATTTATACAATAGAGGTACCATTAAAGGCATCTCTGATACTATGTTTGGTCCAAAACAAGCTGTAACACGCGAGCAAGCTGCTACATTGATTGGCCGTGCCTTGAATTTGGATGCCGACAAACGGAAAACTTCTTTCCCAGATGTCAATTCAGATCGTTATAGCTCAGGTTATATTCAAACAGCTTACGAAAAAGGTATTATAACTGGCGGTTCAGACGGGAAATTCCGTCCCCAGGATACGATGACCCGTGGCGAAATGGCCTTCTTACTTAGCCGAGCTTTTAATTACCAAAAAACCGGCCATGTTTACTTTACCGATATCAAAACTAACAACAATAGTGGCAGCCTGTACACGGCAGTCAATAAAATCGCTACTGCAGGTGTTTCGAATGGTACTGGAAAAGGCACCTATTCACCGAGCAGCAAATTGATCCGTGAAGAGTTCGCTATTTTCCTGGCTCGTGCATTGAATTCAAGCTTTAGAGTTACATATAAAAACGTAGCGTTCGCTGATTTGAACGTTACTGTCAACAACTTGAACGTCCGCAAAGGAGCTGGCACCGGGTTTGCATCCATCGGAAAATTGAATGCCGGCGCACCGTTCCGTGTCTATGGCTACAACGGTTCATGGGCATACGGCATCAGCGGCAATATGACAGGTTACGTCAGCACCGCCTATCTTGGAAAAGCAGTTCCAGTCTCAGCGAACAACCGCTTTATCACACTTGATCCTGGCCACGGGGGCAACGATCCGGGCGCAGTTGGCAACGGCTTACGCGAATCCGATATCAACTTGGATGTTTCCAAACGCGTAGAAGCGAAATTGAAAGCAAAAGGCATCAAGGTCTATATGACCCGCACTACCGATGTGTTCCATTCATTGAGTGCTCGTGTTGATAAAGGGGTTGCCAGCGGATCGAATGCTTTCCTCAGCATCCATACCAATGCAGCCACTCCAGCAGCAAGCGGATCTGAAACTTTCTATTCTGCTTCAGTCGGCAACGACAGCAAGCAATTAGCGACATTTGTTCAAAACCGCTTGTATAAAGCGATGGACCACCAGAACCGCGGCGTTAAAAACTACGGCTTCCAGGTCATCCGCACGAACCCGCTGCCAGCTGCTTTAGTGGAATTAGGATTTATCACCAACAAATCCGACGCTTCTAAATTAGCTACCGCTACTTACAAAGATCGTGCCGCTACGGCAATTGCTTTAGGAATCGAAGATTATTACAATTGGAAAGCAAAAAATTAATTTTTCCAAACGGACTTTTTAGTCCGTTTTTTTGTTGTATACTACATGGAAAGCACATTGCCCAGAGGAGGAAATTTATTGAACAAATTAAGCGCTATCGCAATATCCGCTATACTTCTCAGCGGATTATCTGCCACCCACGCCGCTGCAGCCGAAACATCAAACGAATCAGAGCGTGTTATCATCTCTTTTAATGAAGAAATCGATTATAAATTGCTTGAAGAAATGGGAGCCGAAATCCACGAGGAGTTTGATTCCATTTCTGCAGTGTCAGTCACGTTGCCCGAAGAAGGCATGATCCAGTCAGCCAGCAACGAATCTTCCATTGAATACATAGAGGAGAATTCAGAAGTCAGAGCCGCTGCACAGACCACTACCTGGGGTTACCGCGCCATCAAAGCCAATACCGCTTCAAAGCTCGGATACACCGGTAAAGGCGTGAAAATCGCCATCATCGACTCAGGAATCAACGCCAAACATCCTGACTTGAAAGTGGCTGGAGGCATCTCCAAAGTTGAAAACTCCCGCCATGACACAGACAGCAACGGACACGGCACCCATGTGGCCGGAGTCATCGGAGCGCTGAATAATTCTATCGGCACAGTCGGCGTTGCGCCCGACGCTAAGCTTTATTCCGTCAAAGTCCTGTCAGCCAACGGAGTCGGCACACTTGAAGGCGTCGTAGCCGGTATCCAATGGGCCATCGACCAGAAAGTCGACATCATCAATATGAGTTTGACCACCATCAATGACGACAAAGTCTTGCGCGACATTACAAAAAAAGCATACGATGCTGGAATTGTCGTAGTCGCGGCTTCGGGCAACGAGCGGCGCACCGGCGTTTTCAATGACGTCCTGTTCCCTGCACGCTTTCCATCCGTCATCGCTGTCGGTTCGGTATCCAAACTCAACCAGCTGTCTTACTTCTCGAATTACGGCGCTTCACAGGAATTAGTGGCGCCAGGTGAAGACATTTTGAGCAGCTTCGTCGATGCCAAAACCACCACTCAGGAAGATTATGCAGTTTCTGAAGGAACGTCGGTCGCTGCGCCTTTCGCAGCCGGCACCTTTGCGCAATACATGGAAGCCTATCCGCATCTGACAAATAAACAATTGCGCGAAACCGTGAAACGTTCAGCGACGGACCTGGGAGTAAAAGGCCGCGACAATACGTTCGGCAACGGACTGGTCCAATCGCTCCAGACCAAAGCTGCTCTCTATCCGGACATGAAGCTCAACGCCTGGTACACAGCACCCATCAAGAGCATTTTCGACCGCGGCCTCACCAACGGGTTCCCGGACGGCACATACCGCCCGAACGACACAATTACCCGCGCTGAAGCCGTAACCATGCTCGGCCGTGCGTTAAAGCTCGATAAGTCGAATAAAAACCACCGCTTCACTGATGTCCCAAAAGATTCTTATGCTGCCGGCTATATCAACAGCGCTTATGAACGCGGCTACATCAAAGGGGTCAGCGCCAAATCATTCCGCCCGAACGATCCGATCAAACGTGGCGACATGGCACTCATCATCCAGGCCGCTTTCAAACTATCCGGCACTCAGCAAACCGGCTTTAAAGACGTACGCAAATCCATGTACTACTACGACGCCATCCAAGCAGCCTATTCAAACAATGTCGTCAAAGGCTACAAAGACAACACATTCCGCCCGAAAAATCCCATCACCCGCGCCGAAAACGCGGAGATTATGAGCAACGCTTTGAAGTGATTGATTGTAAAGCCGAACCGGTTTGCCGGTTCGGCTTTTTGATTTGGGGGTTCGGGGTTTCGGGGGTTCTACATGATGTTTTGCGGGGGCTACATGAGTTAGCGTGGCTCTTACATGAACTATTCGATTCTCTACAGGGATGACGGTGGCTTACCTGCGTATTCGGGGGTTCTACATAATCTATTGCGGGGGCTACATGAACTAGCGTGGCTCTTACATGAACACCTCGCTTTTCTACAGGGATAACAGTGGCTTACCTGCATGTTTGTGGGTTCTACAGGATGTTTTGTTGAGGCTACATGAACTAGCGGGGCTCTTACATGAACACCTCGCTTTTCTACAGGGATGACGGTGGCTTACCTGCATGTTCATGGATCCTACACGACCTATTGTGAGCGCTACATGAACTATCGCTCCCCTTACATCAACATCTTACTTCCTTACCAGCCCCTCATCCACCCACCTCCAAATCACCCTCTCCCACACAAACCTTCCCCCTAAACAAAAACCTTATATACCAAAAAAGCAGACCCCCTCGATAAAACCGAGGGGGATCTGCGATTCAACCCATATTTTATTTATTGATAGCTCTGTAAACAAATTTTGTGGATTCTACATGATGTTTTGCGGGGGCTACATGAGTTAGCGTGGCTCTTACATGAACTATTCGATTCTCTACAGGGATGACGGTGGCTTACCTGCATGTTTGTAGATTCTACATGACGCTTTGTTGGCGCTACATGAACTAGAGACGCCCTTACATGAACTACTCGCTTCTCTACAGGGATGCCAACAGTTTACCTGCATGTTTGTGGATTCTACATGATGTATTGCGGGCGCTACATGAACTAGTGACGCTTTTACATGAACTATTCGCTTCTCTACCGGGATGCCAACAGTTTACCTGCATGTTCATGGATCCTACATGATCTATCGTGAGCGCTACATGAACTAGCGCTACCCTTACATGAACATCTCACTTCCCTACCAACCCCTCACCCACCCACCTCCAAATCACCCACTTCCACACAAACCTTCCCCCTAAACAAAAACCTTATCTACCAAAAAAAGCAGACCCCCTCGATAAAACCGAGGGGGTCTGCGACTAAAACCATCTATTATTTATTAATAGCTCTGTGAACAAATGTTGCGTATTCAGCTCTTGTTGCGTTGGCATTCGGCTTGAATGTGCCGTCTTTGTAGCCAGTCGCCAAATTGCTTGCGGTTACGCTGTTGATTGATCCTTCAGCCCAATGTCCTTTGACATCTTTGAAAGAGGTTGAAGAGTTCGAAGCTTTTAGCGCAAAAGCATTAGTCAAAATTTTACTGATTTCTGCACGGGTGATTTTGGCGTTTGGCGCGTAATGGCCAGGTGAACGCCCTTGGACGATTCCCGCTTTCATGACTGCGTTAATGTTGCCGGCTGCCCAATGCGATGAAGGGACATCTTTGAAAGCCGAGCTTTTGACTGGCTTCAGTTTTAATGCGCGTGCGATGATCGTTGCCGCTTCCGCTCTTGATACGTCATTGTTCGGTTTGAACAAGCTGACATCGTATCCTGTGATGATGCTTTGCGTGCTCAAGCTTTTGATTTCTTTAACTGCCCAGTGGCCTGTCGCTACATCATAATACTGGCCGACTGGAAGAGCTTTTTTGGCTACAGGTTTTGCGACAGGTTTCGATACCGGTGTCGCCACATTTTTGACTTCGCTCAAACGGCGGGCACCCGTGTATTTTGGAGCCCAGTATGAATTGGTGTTTAAGTTGGCAACCGTTACACCGCTGCTCGTTGCAGAAATGAAGTTGCCATTGCCGACATAGATACCGGCATGAGAGATTCCAGCTTTGTATGTACCCGAAAAGAATACCATATCGCCTTCTTTAAGATTGCTTTTGCTGACGCCTGTTCCAATTTTGTATTGTTCAGCGGCAGTTCTTGGAATTGAAATGCCGAAGTTGTTGAAAACGTAGCGTAGATAACCGGAACAATCGAATCCTGATGGTGTTGTTCCTCCGAATTTGTAAGGTGTTCCTTTAAATTTATTGGCATATGTTGTAATTTCATTGGGTGTTGCTGCATTGGCTTCGGTGGCATTGAATGGGTTGGCTGATAATAAAAGAACAGCAATTATCATAAGCATTAGACGTTTCTTCACATAGCACCTCTTGTGTGGGATTTCGGGATGGTGATCAAGCATCTACCGTTAGTTACTTATTTAGTATATTTTTGATTGTATCAGTAAAAACTCCCATATCATGTTACAGTTATATTACAGTTACGTAACATTGCCTATTTGTATGTTTAATTTTAGGATATTACAGGTATATAAATGTCTAGATTTTAACTAGTTTAAAAGAACCGCCATAGACGAAAAAAGACCTTTTTGCCATCAGGCAAAAAGGTCTTTTTCAAGCTATTTATTTATTCGTGGCGATTTTCTTTGTCGCCCCAGCACTCAGTGTTTTTCAAGCCTGGAATATTTTTAGCAAAGAATTCCGGATTTTTTCCCGCTTTGCGCTGGCTTGTGTAATCTTCCAAAACTTTGAAAGCAATTTTTCCGAGGAGAGCGATAACGACCAAGTTGAGTATGGCCATGAAGCCCATGAACAGATCAGCCATGTTCCAAACCAGTTGAACTTGTGCCAACGCACCGAACATTACCATACCCAATACCCCGATACGATAAGCCAGCAACCAAGCACTGTGGGCATTGATGAATTCGATATTCGTTTCCCCATAATAATAGTTCCCGATAATTGAGCTGTAAGCGAAGAAAAGGATTGCTACCGCTAGGAAATAAGGAGCCCAATCGCCCAAGTGGACGTCCAATGAAGCTTGAGTCAACAGAATCCCTTCTTGTTCACCGTTCGAATACAAGTCTGCCAAGATAATGATGAAAGCTGTCGCAGAACAGATGATGATGGTATCAAAGAAAACACCTAAACTTTGTACAAGACCTTGTTTGGCTGGATGCGAGACGTTAGCAGATGCCGCTGCGTTCGGTACAGAACCCATACCGGCTTCGTTGGAGAACAAGCCCCGGCGAACGCCTTGCATGATGGCTGCACCAATTCCGCCGCCTACTGCTTCTTCTAAGCCAAATGCACTCTTCACAATCAAACTGAAGACCGCTGGAATTTCAGTAAAGTTCATGATCACAATATAAAGTGCTACCAAAATATAGGCAACAGCCATGATTGGAACAACGACTTGAGTAACACGCGCAATCCGTTTAACGCCACCGAAAATGATGACGGCCGTCAATAGGACAAGAGCGGCTCCTACTGACCAATCTGGGATATTGAAAACATCTCCAAATGATTGGGCAATCGTATTTGATTGGACCGAGTTAAAAATAAAGCCGAATGCCAAAGTCAATAGTATGGCAAAGACGATTCCCAGTTTGCGGGTTCCCAACGCCTTTTCCATATAGTAGGCTGGCCCACCACGGAATTGTTCACCATCGCGCACTTTATAAACTTGCGCTAGTGTACTTTCAATAAAGGCAGTGGCCATTCCTATGATGGCGACCATCCACATCCAAAAAACTGCACCTGGTCCTCCAATAGCGATCGCTAATGCGACACCGGTGATGTTTCCTGTTCCTACTCGTGAGGCTGTAGAGATTGTAAAAGCCTGGAATGCGGATACCCCGCTGTCTCCATCTTTTTTCTCAGTGATGACACGGAACATTTCGCCGAATAGACGAACCTGGACGAATTTGGTGCGAATTGTAAAATAAAGGCCAAGACCCAATAGAAGTGCAATTAATATGTATGTCCAGAGCAAAGTATTGACGTTATCGACGAACCATGTGATTCCATCTAAAAAAGCATCCATTCTGTTCTCCTCCTTTATTAGTAAACTTATTAACAATACCCTGTTTCCACTGGAAAGAAACTTCCTTTTCCTGGCGGATAGAAAAATGAGACCCTCTGTTGAGAGGGTCTCGGATATCGGCTCGCTTCATCATACCACGCGACTTTCTTACATAAGAGTTGTTTGTATTTTAAGTTATTTCCCGGGAAATAACCGTTTACGTTGTTTTCAATGTATGGGCCAATACCCGCGCACCGATGGCAAGAGCCCCGTGGTTAAAATTCATGTCCGGATGATGCAGCCCTGGTGCGAGATCCGCTCCGATTCCAATCATCGCCGCATGTAGTTGCGGTTTTTTGATTGTATAAAAATGAAAATCGTCTGCTCCTGTTGTATGGACTGGCGGCGCTGTTGCCTCATCGCCCAAGGTTTCCCGGATAGCTGCATCAGCGATTTGCATCGCCACTTCCGACACTTCAGCGGCTGGCGTATAGTCAGTCCACTCAAAAGAGATATCAACATCATGCAGATTGGCGATTGCTGTTAAACCTTCACCTATTTTGCGCTGAAGTTCCGCCATTAATTCGTTTGATTGGGAGCGGACATCCATCGAAAACTTAGCGCTTCCCGGAATAATATTTAAGCTGTCTCCACCCGTTTCAATATGCGTCAGCTTCGCTGAATACGACTCGAATGGCGAAAAATAAATTGATTTCACGAACTGGTGAATCGCCGCAATGACGTCAATTGCATTTTTTCCTTGATGTGGACGAGCTCCGTGTGCATCCACTCCAGTAACTTTTCCTCTCAGAAAAATCCCCGATCCGTGATGAAGCGCAGGTGTCACTTGGCCAAACGGCAATTCCTCAATCGGGCGCAAGTGCACACCATATAAATGAGATACCCCATCGACTGCTCCCCTCTCGATCATTGATAACGAACCGTTGCCCAGCTCTTCTGCCGGCTGAAAAATAAAACGTATACGTTTCGTCAGTGTTTCATTTTTCAGATGCAACAGCGCACCAAGCACCATGGCCATATTGGCATCATGTCCGCAAGAATGATTGGCCTGCAGCTTGCCTTCCACTTCCTGCCAAAGCGCATCGATATCCGCACGCACTGCCACCACTTCAGGTCCTTCGCCGATTTCAGCAATCAAACCGGTGACATCCGGAAACGTATGGTGCTGAATGCCAAGCTCTGTCATAATCGCTGCCAGTTTCTTCGTCGTCTCGACTTCTTTCCAACTCACTTCCGGATGTGTATGAAAATGCTGAAAATATTCCAGTATTTGCTGTTCGATGTCCATGTAATTATCTCCTTTGGGTTGAGAAGTTCATGTTGATAATTTGATTGTACACGAGGAGATACGTTGGGTGAAGATTTTGTTTGTGGCGATGATGTTTTAGGGGTTTATGTGAAGTTTTAGCTTTTCTACATGAACTATTCGATTCCTTACATGAAGTAACCCATTTTCTACATGAAGTTTCTTGAGTTTTACATGAAGTGCGAGCCTCTACAAGACGTATCCGCTTGGCTACATGAACTATTCGATTCCTTACATGAACAACTCCGTTTTCTACATGGAGTTTGTTGGGTTCTACATGAAGTTCATACTCCTACAGGACGTTTTAGCTTGTCTACATGAACGGGTTGATCCTTTACATGAACAACTCCGTTTTCTACATCAAGTTTTACAACTTCAATGATCATACTTCATTTTTCCTGAGGTTGACGGATATATTGGCGATAGCGTCGGCCGCCCACGGGTTGGCAACCACTTCGGACAAGGAATCGCTTCGCTGCATCCAGGTTTTTCAGACCAATGAAATCGCGGCATTCGGCTGTATTGATAGTGGATTTGATTAGCATGAACCAGTCCTGCAATGCAGCGGCATGGGCATCTTGGCTGACGAGCCGGCATGTTTCACATTCCCAGGCACGCTGCGTTCTTTCCATCTTGCCAAGTATGCAGCGGGGGCAAAAGACGCCGGTCTCGATTTCCGAAGGATCGATTTGAAATTTCGGGGCGAGCGGGAAAGGTTGGTACTCTTTATGCATAACCACTAAGCGGCTTCCGAGCTGATGAAGTTCTTCTATAGAAAGAACCGGTGCTGGCAATTTCATTTCCGATAAGTGAACGTTGACTTCCCCAGCAGCCAAAACTCGGACATTCGGCGGTGCGCCTTCAACAATTTGAGAGGGGTGCGCGATGATGATCACGTTTGCCACCGGCAACGGACATCCAAGAGTTTTTAAAAATTTGCTCATGCGCAACGCGGTTTCGTTCATTTGCGTGATGGGGCTCTTGTAGCTTTTAATTTCTCCGGTTGCTGAAATCGAATGCAGCGCACTCGGATTCTGCTTGAACTCGAGTTTGCCAGCGATGTTTTTGATCTCCAGCAGAAATACACAACTCTGTGTGAGCACGACTGTGTCCACTTGGATTTTAAATCCCTCTCCTAATGAAAAATCTTGGATTATCCGGTGTGGATAAGGCGGATCAAAAAATTCCAGCGCCTCATCCAGACGCTCTTCTTCACCATAGCCCGCTTTGGCATTATTGAGGCTATTTTTAACAGTTGCCCGTTTGGGGTGCATCGGTGAAATCCTTTTCAATAAAGCTTCATACCCTTCAATTTTCATCGGCTTTTCACGGTATTTAATAATCATAACATCTCTCCTTTTTTTCATTAGTCTAGCAGATAATACATATAATTACCATTTATATCCAAATAAGAGATTTGAACCTTCTATAGCGCCCAAATATGAGATTTGAAGCCCTGTTTATGTAAAGATTTTTGTTTTCTACATTAACTTCTAGTCTTCTTACATGGGCTATTTAACCTCTTACCTGAAGATTCTCTTTTTCTACACGCATCAAAGATCCCTACCTCACATTTCACCCTCTCTACCTGAATATCTCATCCCCCTATATGAACGATCCAATCGCCTAGCTGAACATCTCGCTTCCCTACACGAACCACACATCTCTACCACAGCTTTCATCCTCTCTACCTAAGCATCTCGCTCCTTTACATGTACTATCCACTCGCTTACTTAAACATCTCGCTCCTCTACACGAACCAGACATCCCTACCTCACATTTCACCCTCTCTACCTGAATATCCCATCCCCCTACATGTACTATCCACTCGCCTACCTGAACATCTCGCTCCTCTACACGAACCACACATCCTTACCTCACATTTCCCCACTTCTACCTGAGCATCCCATCCCCCTACATGTACTATCCACTCGCCTACCTAAACATCTCGCTCCACAACACAGACTCCCCACCCACACCCCATATGCCAACCCCAAAACACGCTTTTCGCGCGCGAAAAGCCACAAAACCGCCCTTGAATTAAAACAATGAAAGCCGCTTGCTTGCGATTCATATTCTTCCACTTTTATTTTTCACTGCTACTTTGCAATCTTTTTTAACCAAAGAAAAAAAACCACCTCAACGGTGGCTTTTTACAGGGATCGAGAGAATCATTTCTTCTAAGAGAAGAGGCATTTCTTCGAATGTGTTTTTGATATGGAGGCGTTCGGTGCGTTTATGGGCGTCTTTGCCGTAAGGGCCGACGTTCAAAACGGGCGCCGTTAATTGTTTCATTGCCTGGAACGGAATGCTGTAGGGATCGCCGTAGACAGGTGTGTTGTTTTCATAGGTGATCCAGCCGTCGCTTTGGTCGTTGTAGTTGACGTAGCTGAGGTCTGAAATGCCGTTGAAGTAATGGACTTGTTCGATGTCCAGGTTGAATTTTTCTTTGGCGTTGGCTGTCACTTGCGCGACGCATAGCTTCACCAGCTCGTTTTCGGATGAATTGACGGGTGGGTAGTAAGGCGGCGCGTACATCAGCACGATGGCTGGCGTCAGTTCCTGGCAGTTGATGAGCAGGATGTCGGTGACATGCATCGATTTTTCCCGCACATCCCATTCAGGATGCATCAGCGTATCACGCAGCAAATCGGTGACGTAGTCATTGCCGAATTTTTGGAGTGCATATTCCATCAGCTTTTCGTAGCGCATGACACGGATACTGCCGACCGGTTCGATGTTTTCGCGTTCGCACATCGCGTGGTAGTCGCGCTCGCAGTGTGCTGCCGCCTCATTGGCAACGGTCTCAAAAATCTCGAAAACTTCTTCCGCCGTACGTTCCATCATAAAGACATTGTACATGGCAGCCGTGCGATAAGGCGTCTGCGCAGAATAAGACAGTTTTAAATCACGTTGCGTCAGAGTTACCGGCAAAGGCGTGGTTTCGCCATAGACGACTTCCTTGAAATTCGGATTCCATTCCATGCGATGTGTCAGATAAGTCGAGATGTAGCTTGATGTAATGCCTGACAATGGTTCACCGACATGCGTTTCTTTGCCGTAGAACAGCGCCGATGGCATGATTTTTCCGATTGATCCCGTGTAGAGGTAATGGGCCTTGTCGCCGGGTTTCATTGCAAAAACAGGTTCGCCGTTCAGGAACAGAATAAATTCAAGTCCGTGTTCACGTTCAAGATCCAGCAGCTTGGAAACACCGTAGCGCATGCCGGCCGAGTTGACTTCCTCATCCGGTACGGTCATCAGCAGCAAATTGATCGGCCATTCTTCGATGGAGGCTTTTTCGATCAATGCCATGTGCAGCGCTAAGCCCGCTTTCATATCCATGGTGCCCCGGCCGAAAAGATACTCGCCGGAATCAAGGTCGTTTAACGTATCCGCATCCAGTTCGTCGCGGATTAACTTAAAGGCCTCTGCCAGTTTATAAGGACTGCACGCCAAAGGTTCCAGATCTCCGTATTCTCCTGTATGGACGGTGTCGAAATGGCTGAGCAGGACGATGGTATCAACGGCTTCCGGATGCTTGTAGAGAGCTGTTACGTTTTGGCGCTCCCAATTCACTTCACCCAATCCGATATATTCCGGATGTTCTTGGAAATACGGAAGCTCCATGAGCTTATCCTTCAACTTATAGGCAAACTCCACTTCTCCATCTGTCAAAGTCAGGCTTTTCCAACTGACAAGTTCACACAATAAATCCTGTAATTTCTCTGGCGTTCCCCATAATGTGGCCACGGCTTGTTCACTCCCCTGATTGTTCATAGCTGTCTAACTTTCTTCTATTATAGTGAACTTGGCTGCAAATAAAAAGAGGGCGCGAAAAAAGCATAGATGCTCCTCCATAAAAAAAACGGCTCATTGTGAGAGCCGTTTTTTGCGTTTCTTCAATAAATCTTCTGCTGCACCGGAGCCGAACAACACTCCGATGACAATCAGCACAAGTCCGTATAAGTGGCCGGCAGTAATTTGTTCATTCAAAATCACACTGGCTCCCACGAGAGAAAATACTGTATTCAAGTTCATGAAGATGGCGGCTTTAGTCGGACCCGCCTGACCGATTGAATAATTATAGAGCATATGGCCGACCGCTGTTCCAAGCATGGCCGAGAACAGGAATGCCACCCAAAACGACGTTGGCACCGCAGCGAATGCTCGGATTTCACCTGGTTCCTGAATGAGCGAGATGATGAACAGAACCGTGGCCCCCACAATAAACATATAGCCTGTCAACAAGCGCGGATCCAGCGAACGCGCGGCATTGGCGATGACGATATAGCTCAACACCTGTGCCAGAATCGACAGGAAGACGAAAATATCCCCGATGTTCAAGCCAGTGGCCGCCCCATTTCCCACCAGGACGGTCGCCGCCACTCCCGCAAACCCGATCACAACGCCCAGCCATTGCAATTTGGACGGCACATTTCTCATGATCAACGAAACCAAAACCGCTGTCAGCATCGGGCCTGTCCCAAGAATCAACCCGGCATTCGAGCCAGTGGTCAGACTAAGCCCGTTCGACAGGAAATAATGGTGGGCCACGACATTCAGAAGCGAACCGAGAAAGATGTATTTCCAGTCGCTTTTAGCCGGCCAGCGCAGCATTTTGAAACCCGCCAGGATACCGATGACCGACATGCCTGCCAGCAAAATCCGAAACGCTGTCAATGTGACCGGATCCACAAACGCTACCATGTATTTAACAGAGGCTAAGTTAAAGCCCCAGACAATCATAACTGCTGTCAGGATGCCATAAATTTTCCACTGATTCACTCGCGAAGACCTTCTTTCAACTTTCCGAATATAAGGCTGTATTTTACGCCTGTTTCAGGTATCTGTAAACGCCCAAAACTTTATTTGATCGGTGATGTGTTGTAATTATAAGCTTTTCTGCCGATCAGCAAACTGAAAGCGATAAACGCTGCAAGCGACAGCAGCACCGGCAAAGTCACGGTATGGACGCCGAACAGGTTGCCGTTTTCCAGGTTGTAGAAATGCAAGCTGATATAGCTGATGATGCCCGTAGCCATCGAAGCGATCGCCCCGTATTTATTGCCCCATTTCCAATACAGGCCCAGCACAATCGGCCAAATAAAGGCTGCTTCCAACCCACCGAATGCGAATAAATTCAGGAAAATCAGCAAATCAGGGGGATCTAAGGCAAGCAAAAAGACGATTACCCCCAAAATTCCGGTGACGCCAAATGATACACGTTTGATCGTTTTGATGGCAGCATCGGGCTTTATGTAATTCAAGTAGACGTCTTTGACAATGGATGAACTGACCAGCAGCAACAATGAATCGACCGTCGACATGATGGCAGCCATCGGTGCGGCAAGAACGATGCCTGCGACCCAAGGCGGCAAAGTTTCCAACGCAATGAGAGGAATAACTTTATCGCCGATTTCGATGCCCGGCATAACCGGACGGGCAAAAACGCCGATCAAATGCATGTTCAGCATAATAAAACCGGTGACAATCGTTCCAATAATCAGCGCTCTGTGCATCGAGCGCGAGTTTTTATAAGACATCGCCCGCACTGCAATCTGCGGCAGTCCGACAACGCCGACACCAACCAGAATCCAGAACGACGACACATAGGCAGCACTTAAATCGCCTTCTGCTCCGTACGGCGTCACCAAATTCGGGTTTTCATTGATGAGGTCATTGACGATATTCGGAATGCCTCCGCCCGCAATGATGACGGCAATCAGCAAGATCAGCGTCCCGATCAGCATAACCGCTCCCTGCACAGCATCCGTCAAGGCGACGGCACGGAAACCGCCGATCGTCACGTAGACAAGCACACTGATCGCAAATAAAAACAAAGCCGAGTTATACGATAAGCCAGTCAGTGATTCCACCAGGCGAGCGCCGCCTATCCATTGAGCGGCCATAGCGGAAAACAGGAAAATAATGATGCTGAGCGCCGACAGCAGCACAACGGCTGAACTGTCATAACGGGATTTCAGGAAATCGATCATTGTAATTGCTTTGTAGCGGCGTGCCATAATGGCGTATTTCTTGCCGAGAATCATCAGCACAAAATAACCGGTGACCACTTGGGACATGGCAAGCAATACCCAACCGAATCCCATCGTGTAAGCAGTGCCCGGTCCCCCCAGGAAACTGGAAGCACTGCCGTAAGTCGCGACCATAGTCATGGCCAGCACAAAGCCGCCAAGTTCACGGCCGCCAAGGAAATAATCACTGACAAAGTTGGAGGTGGTTGATAATTTCCGGCTTGCCCAGTAGCCGATAAAGAAGATGATCAATAAAAAGACGATCATCGGCACTAAAACTGCGTAATTCATTGCAGGTCCTCCTCTTCTTCAAATGGCACATCTGTAAAGAAGAACTTCACGATGACGATCACCAGAACCGCAATCACCAAAAATCCGACAACGCAGCTGTAAAAAAACCAATCCGGCAAGCCAAAGACGTAGCTGTATTCCTCTACCGGCCGTGAGCCCATGCCGTACGCAAAGCCGAACCACCAGACAAAATTGAACAACGCCAAGCTGACGCCGATTTTTGCTTCCCGGTGGGCAACTTTAAATCGCCAATCCGTTTCTTCCATTTCATACACTCCGTTCATTCGCTTTTTTCATCTGCATCTATCGTACACCATTGCCCGCTGCAGATTAACCCCATTTGTCCGCTTTTCTTCCAATTTAAAACCCGAAAGCAGCTGCTTTCGGGTCGAGTTGCTCGATTTTATCGGGCCAGTACATATTCGACATACGCACGCCAATTCGTATTCTTGGCATAGTCGAAATTCGGCTGACGATTTGGAAACGGCATGAAGACTTTAGGCGGTGCAGTGAAGCTCTCAAGCTTTTCTTCATTGAGAACCAGAATTCCCGCTTCCGGTCCTTCAGTCAGCACGGCTTTGCCGCTTACTTCAAAATTGGTGGCGACCGGCAGGACATCCGGACGGCCATTGATGTTCAAGGTATGGGTTTTCCCGGCGCTGCCATCGTAGTCGAAGAGCCAGTTTATCGGAAGGGCAACAGCATCTTCCGCTGTTTCCAAGGCGATAGCGGTGTTGACGTTGCTGCCAAACGGCATCTTGCTTTCAACCGGCGCATCCGCTGCAATCCGGATTTCGTAATAGGCCAGCGGGTTAGTCTGTTCTTTTGGATCTAATTGGTGATAGGCCTCGAGCCATTTGGACTCCTCAGCAGGCATCTCGGAAACACTGATAACCGTTCCAGTCGCAATGCCTTCAATCCCTTGCCCTTCAATATCCACTTGGTCCGAAACTTCAACTAATGGCCATTCATCTGCCAGCACATAGCTGAGAAATATTTTTTCATTCGAATAGATCTCAATGCTTAATGGTTCTGTATCCCGGTTGATTTTTGAAACCGTTCCATCTACCGGGCTGATGACTGACGGGTTCGACAGGCTTTGCGATAATTGGGCATCGAGTACCGCCAATTGGGATTCGATGGAAGCCAATTGCTGTTCCGCCTGCGCTATGCCCGCCGCGTAAGATCCATCTTGTGGAACCGCGACACCGACAGAGACATTCACGTCGAACTTGATGGTTTCATCGTCTTCATTGGTGATTTCGGAATTGTCGGCTTTGTCTTGTGATACAGGTCCGCCTTGAGCAGCCCGCGCCTGTTGAAGCGCGGTGAGTGAACTTTGCACTTCAGTCCGCTGGCTTTCCAAAGCAGTCTTTTGTGTTTCCCAAACCTTGCGCTGTTCCTCGGATTCCGCTTCGTTCAAACTGGCAAGTTCCGACCCGGCCGTTACGCTGTCGCCTTCATTAACCATCCACTGCTGAAGCGCTTCGTGGTCCTGCACATAGATTTCCACAGTCCCTTGAGGTGCTGTCAATGCTTCTTTGAACAAATGGGTGTCGTATGTACGCGCATACGTTTGTTGGTATTCGCCGACATAGACGCTTTTTGGCAAAATGCTTTTCTCACCGAACATCAGTAAAGTATTTGCCGTCAAAAAGGCAATGACCGCGATAGACAAACCTACAAAAAAGAATCTATTCAAACGGATTGCCCCCTTCCATAAAACCTCTCAGCATATCGTCCACCGGAATCAGGCTAAATGAAGCTACGATCAACGCTGCAATAATATGAAGCAGAATCAAGCCAAGCAAAATCAGCTTTGGATTGATTTTCGTGAAATTACGAATAAACCGGTACTGAATCGCAATGATCAAAGACGTGAATAACGTCAATTGGTTGAAGAAATAAATTAAGAATTCGTTGTCCAGAAACGTCGAGGCAATCGGTCCGAATGAAAAAATCGATACGGACATCGTGAAGCCAGTCAAGGCAAACAGCAGGAAAATCAATCCTTTTTCAATGATCAGCAAAGCCGTCACATAAGTTTGCATGACAAGCGCTGCACGCCACGGCATCCTCAGCATTTTGCTGAATAAAAAAGCAGCGATGTAAAGATGGAAGGCCAAATAGAAGCCTGCCCACAGGAGTGTTCCGGCAAGTGAAGTCCAGCGTGCCAATGTATACGCATCCCACATGCCCGCTGCCAATAACGGCGTCAGCGATTCTGTGTTCATGCCCCAAATCTCCCCGAGAGCGAAAACCAGCAAGCCGATCGCAATAATCCAAGCAATGCGTTTACTGACATTGCGCATTTCGGTGTTTTGTAAATTATGTATGAGTTGCCCTTGTCTTGGGAAAAAGTGCCAGAATTTAAAGTCTGATATCATGCGCGTTGGTCCTTTCAAGGCATTTAACGTTCTGCTTCATTATACTTTACCAAAAAACCAACCTCTTTGGAACGCATCAGCTGGTACATTTTACAATATTTAAAACGTTTGAGCCGAAAGGCATAGGGAATTGGTTGAAGCGAATAAGCGGGAGAAATTGTGTGCGTGCCTGGCACGCACACAATTCCACGATATTCATGTAGAAACTAAGAAACTTCATGTAGAAAAGAAATTAATTAAGGTAGAAGCATCACTTACTCCGGTAGAAACCCGAATAGCTCATGTAGAACCTTAAACTCATCATGCACAAGCACAAAAACCATATATAACCTCATGTATCCTAAGCAAAGGCGCGTGCACCACCGCTGCCGAGCGTTTCCAGAACCTCTCCCTACCTATTTATTCCATACAAAAACAGATGCTTGTATCACCCCATCCCCCAGCTGAGCCGCGCCCCCGGAGTGGGTGGAGCAATAAGACTGGCAGCGATCTTCAGCTGCCTGGCTTATTGTAGGAACCCACTCCAAAGCGGCCGAAGCGGCTTATAGAGACACTATAAAGCTATTATATCCCCCTTTTCTTCCTGGCTTATCGCGGGAACCCATTCCAGAGCGGCCCGAGCGATTTATAGAGACACTATAAAGCTATAATCTCCCTCTTTTCTGCCTGGCTTATCGCGAAAACCCACTCCAGAGCGGTCGAAGCTACTTACAGAATCACTCAAAAACCATAAAAAAAGAAGGCTGCTCTTGGCGAACAGCCTTCTTTCTCATCGAATTATTCTTCAATAATACGGTATTTCTTATGTGAAATTACGGTCATGTTGGATGCCGCACCAATTTCTTTTGCGTCTTCTGGTGAAATTTCAACGATCACCGAGTTGTCCATAATTTTAAAGATGGTGCCGTTAACATCGACGCCGTTGCGAGTGAAAGAAATCCATTCGCCAATGTAGCGGGCTGCTACGAATTCTGATACTTCTTTTTCATGGGGTTGGAATGCCATCATTACCACGCCTCTCTTTTTAAAACACTATCTATACATTATAACACATTTCGCCACCCATTTCACCTCTTAGCCAACACCCGATCCAAATGATTTTATTCACAAAGCCGGTATCAGCAGGCTATTTGGAAAATATAGAGAGGATATCTCTTCTTTAGTCATGGTCTTCCATTTTCATGAATCGGCGGACTGCGCATAACTCCGTTTCGTGTTTTGTGCCGGCCAGTTCAATGATTTCCACCGATTTTCCCGGCGTCGGGGAATGCAGCATCAATCCATTGCCATAGTAAATCCCAACGTGGTGGAGATTCCCTTTTCCTTCTTCATAGGCAAAGAACAGCAAATCACCGATATGCCAGGAATTCTGGTCGGCCTGGTCGATTTCCCGCCCTTCCAGCGCCTGGTCAACAGCATCGCGCGAAATGATGACGCCATTTGCCTTCATTAAATTATAGGTCAAACCGGAACAATCATAACCGTAGCTCGACATGCCGCCCCATAAATAAGGCAGTTCCAAAAATCCGGCGCCTAGTTTGGCGATGTCCAGGCCGCTCCCTTTTGGACTCTGGTTATAAGCGGCGACAATTTCCACCGCATCTGACATGATCAAAGCGTCGCCATCCGGTGTTTGCAATCGGACGAAGTCGCCGAGTTCCTTCACCGGCAGCAAGGTATTAAAAGATACAACTTTTAAAGGTGTGAAGCCCTCTGTCCATAGCTGGGCTTTATTTGCCGTTACACGGGCATAGCCAAGTTCGGTCAGCGCTTCGACTTCCTTCAGTTGAGCCAGCGGGACCCACCCCGGATAGCCCCGTTCGTCTTTGCGGCACGGTTGCCACAATGCGATAATTTTCGCCCAACCGTCCACCACTTCTTCGATTGCCACAGGCTCCCCATAGAGAAGTTGTGTTTGGATTCGGCCACTGTCGGTCAGGTCTTTATTTTCTTCACGGCTCATTTCCTGGAGCCATTTATTGATATCGGGATTTTCTGCAATGCCTTCCGCGTCGACCGGACGCGCTTTTTCCGGCGCCGTCCAAACAGTTGCAACCGGCACACTGCATACCCACGTCGTAGATTCTGTCTGCAGCAAACTCTTCACTCCGTTTCTATTGTTCGTTCATTCAACTCCTGGAAGGATGGTCAAGGTTTTGGCGTCGCCATCCAACCGTGCAAGTGCGCCGAGCGGAACAGAGAAATGCGGTTCGCAATGGCCGATTTTAAAGCCTTTCACTACCGGAATCTTCAAGTCGCCGAAGTAATCGTTGAATACCTGATCCAAGGTCAGTGATGGCTTGCGCTTTTTAGGGCTGGCATTTTTGAAATCTCCGATGACGATGCCTGCCGCTTCCTCGAATTTCCGGGCCATGCGCAATTGGTTCAGGATTTCATCCACTTCATAAGGCTCTTCGTCAATGTCTTCAATCAATAAAATCTTGCCTTTGACATCCAAATCGAACTTGCTGCCGATTGCGCTGCGGATCAGCGACAAGTTGCCGCCGACCAATTCGCCTTGCGCAATTCCGCCGACCAAAGTTTCAAGCGGCGCCACTTCTTCTGTGTAATGCAGTTCAAACGGTTCGAACAACTGGCCGAACATGCGGCCGCTGCGTTCATGGAATTCCGGTTTGCCGACATCTGATGCCAACATTGGACCGTGGAACGTCACCATCTCGGCGTATTCCCCGATCGCCGTATGTAAAAAAGTGATGTCGGAATATCCCCAGAACACTTTCGGATTTTCCATGATCATCGCGTAATCGATCCGGTCTGCGTAACGTGCTGCGCCGTAACCGCCGCCCGCGCAGATGATGCCGGACACGTCCGGATCCTCAAACATGGCATGAAGGTCAGCCAAACGTTCATCATCTGTTCCGGCTAAATAGCCATGGGCCGCATCCACTGATTTGCCCAGTTTGATTTTTAAGCCCAGTTCTTCCAAAAACGGCAATGCTTTTTGCAGGTTTTCTTGGTTGGGTGGACTGGAAGGCGCAATGATGCCGACCGTATCCCCTTTTTTCAGTCGTTTTGGCAATTTCCGCAAAATGATCTACTCCTCTTTTTCTGTATTCATGCTTTTCCCATTATAACCTGAAATGCCTCAAGCATTATCAACTCACGATTCAGCAAAACTTCGCCTGCATGGCGAGTTCGGCCATCACCAGCATAGCCCGGTAGGCTTCCAGAATATCTTTCGCCTGAAAATGGACGATGGTCGTGCCTTCTTCCAAATGACAGCCGGGCATCATGGCAGCCAGTTCCGCTTCGCCATAATTGGTGAACTCGATTTTCAATAGTGGCGACTCCGGCGGCACCAGCGGTTTGACATTGGCACGATTCCCGATGGCACGAACGGTTTGTTCATGCAAAAGTATATGGGCTTTTTTCGGGTGCAATGTCTGAACGGCTGAACGCGATAATGATTTTTTGACTGCCGCTGTCGTAACGTTCGGGATCAAGGCCTCCGCTTCACGGCAAGCACAATCGTCTCCCGCTACCAATAAAACCGGGACCCCGTGATAACCCGCCACGTACGCATTAAATCCCAGTTCCCCGATTTCCACTTCGTTGATCCACATCGATCGGATGGCAAAGATCATAGAATGGGCCATCACGCCTTTTTGTCCAGCGCGTGCGTGGTAGCCGGCAAAAAAAGCACCGGTGTAACTGCTGTCCAGCCCTTCGACCATCGAATACGTTTTCACGCCTCCACTGATCAAATCCGCTTCTTCACACAGCTCCTCCGCAATGAGGTTGTTCATTTTCGAATGGCTGTCGTTGACCAAAAATGACGTTGCGCCGGCACCAACTGCACCGCGGATGACGGCGTTGGCATCTTCCGTCATCAAGCGGCGCCCCCGTTCGTAATTGGCTTCTGCCGAATCGACGTAAGTGTAATCCGGCAAAGCTGTAACACCTTCCATATCCATCGATAAATAAAATTTCATCTGGCATTCCCCTTTCGGCTGACTTCCACTGCCTTTTATCAATCAATGTACCAATATCAACCCATAAGTTCAAATGCTGTTCTAGTGCAAAACGGGACAAATAAAACCTTTTTATTTTATTTTTTAGAATTTTTAGTTATTTCGTACGATGTTTATTAGGAATGATGCATTTATACTAAAAACAAGTTAGCAAACACTGCAACTTACCTGTAAGATCTTCCACTTACACAACCCAATCGAAAAGGAGCGGATCGTTATGAATTTTGACAAAGTACTGGAACTCGGCTGGGGAGATCTTGCAATCGGAGTCGCTGGATCGACAGCAGTTATGCTATTCATCAATTTCTACACACTTATGTAAGGGGTGACTTATGAATATCGCAGAAACCTAAAAGCTCTTTTCCCATTCAAACGGAAAAGAGCTTTTCATGTGCAGTTTTTTGCCATACAAAAACGCCTCCCCATTTATCCGGAAAGGCGCTACTATCCATAGGCTGCTGATTTCACTTTACAAACCTCCATATAATTGTTGTGATTCTCGCTGTTGGGCAATCAATGCATCGAACATTTCACGGTCCCCTGAACTCAATGCCTCGTCGATCATTCGGCTGTAGTTTTCCTGTTCCAAGAAATAAATGGCATCGGCCGCTTCTTTTTGAGTTTGTTCATTCACTTCGATCAACTCCGCTCTTTCTTCCTGCAGGATCGCTTGAAGATGTCTGTGAATATCCGACACGAGCAACAATTGATAGAGAGGTAAGCGAATAAAGCGATTGCCTTTTTGGAAGACGAAGACTTCGGAGAGGTTTTCAACTTGGAACGTATTGAGGTTGACGATAATCTCCTTGCCTTCCACAGGAATGAAATGGAACAGCTCGTCGTCTTTCATGATAGAGAAGTACTGATAAGCAAACACGAACTTCACCAAATGCCCTTCTTTCTTCGTGTAGAACGGCTTCATGAGCTTCACATGCAACATCTGACTCACCCCCATTTTTTTGTAATATTCTGATTACGTATATCATACCATAAAATCCTTTATTCGAACATAGAATTGCATAAGAACCTCCTTATATAATAGACGTTTACGCTTATTATTTTGTTACAAATTCGACATATAATCATTGTTTTTTTATAATTCCAAGGCTAAAAAATTGCTTCTCAAACCGGAATTTAAAATGTCTGTGTGAAATGGAATAAGGGGGTTGGTCTCATCCAATTCAAAGTAGCTCAAGCGACTCTTTCCTCCGCTTCATTACCCAAAATCAACGTCTCTCACAGCAAAAAGCCCTCCAACCGCCTGAAGAGACAGTCAAAGGACTTTAGAAATTGAATTCGTTATTTTTTGGTACGTGTCCGTTGGTGGCGATGCCGAGGTGAAGTAACCACGAAGTGCATTTCGTTCGGATTGATGTAGATCGATATTTTGTCCATAATATAAGCGATCAACATGTGAAATTCTTCATCTCCCATTTGCCTTCTATGAAAGATGATTCTGTTCATTTTGAAATCGACCTGCACCTGCTCCAGATGGTCCGGAAACAATCGCGGGTTGTGAACGCTGTAACATTCACCTTCTGATGAAATTTGCCAACTGATTTTGCCAAACACCAAGTCCGCTCTCGCGTCTACTACTTCCCATGCTGCCACGTCTTTCGGCTGCAAAACGGAATGTAAGTCGGGGATTTCCAAAACAAACGAATTGAACAACTATCATTCTCCTATCCGAAACGCTGTAATTAGGTCTTTTATACTTTTATAATACCATTTACTTTACATAAAACAAGGATTATCAGAAAATAAAGTAATGATTCTGCGAGTCGAAAACCGATTAACTTTTCTTCATCGTTTACGGAGTCCTTAGAAAGTCGTATAATAGAGGGAAAGTCTATTTTGGGGCGATGCATATGGCTACGGTTCAATCCCTGGCGAAAAGATTCGAAGATACGATTCACAATTATATGGCTGCTATCGACAAATCCCTTCTCCCGACGCGTGCGTTGGATGAAGAAATGGTTCGAAAAGCAGTCTTTTTAGTGCGCCACGACGGCGTGCAGATTCAGTCGTTCAACGAAGAGCGCTTGTTGCTCGAAGCCGTCGTTAAAGACGCGCATGCAGTTAAAGTCATTCTTAATTTCGATAAACTGACGGCCATCTGTGCCTGTCCGCAGGATACAATGTGCCGCCACCGTTTGGCAGTTATTTTTGCCCTTTATCAAAAAATCGGTTCGTTATCCGAATGGGTGGCGTCATGGCGCGAGCCTGAGAACAAGCAGCTGACCTTATTGTCCGAGAAGCGCTCTCCTGAGCAATGGACAAAACTGATCCGCAGCGTCTGGCGCGAAGCGATTCCGGATTACACGACCCGCAATTATTTTTATTTCGAGCAGATGTACGATGGCCGTTTGAAAAACGCGATGTCGTATGTGCCTTTGGAACGCGAATGGAAAGTGCTTTATCGCACTTATGCCCATTTCATTTCATTGACGGAAGTCTGGGCTACCTTCATCTCCGGGACCCAGGAGGTGCACCATTCGTTCTTCAAGACCTGGTTCGATGACGAACTGCATGAATTGCGCGACTTGCTTGGCCAGCTGCGTGGCCAGCACCGGACATTTGAAGCGGATGCTTTTTTTGAATACTTAAAGACACTCATCCGTGAATTCATGGAAGTGAAGGACGGTTCGTTCTCGCAGCGTTTTGCTCTTTATCAGCTGTTCTGGACCAATTTGTTCACCACCAGCAGGTTGCGCGAAGAAGAATTGGCTGCCTTGAAAAATCCCGATGAACGGCTGAAAGCCTTTTTTGCGATCAGTTTAAAGAAAGATCTTGATATCAAGAAAATTTCACCGAATGAAGCCCATGACTGGGTTGAGCTGGCAGTTCTTGCGGAAACTGAAAATCATCCGCAGGCACTGGCCAATATATTGTCAGCAATTAAGCCGCACGTAAAAACCTTCCTGTTTGAAGGCCTGTATACGCAATACCGCCACCAATATGTGCGGACGCTGAGCCGCTTGTTTTCACAGATCGAATTGAGTGAATTGGACTGGGAAGATCTGTTCAAACAATTTGGCCATTACGGCCTTCCCGCCTATTCGGCGTATTTGATCGAAAAGCGTTTATACAAACAATGGGCCGAACTGCATCATCTGCATAACTCTCCTCTTTACTTTGCAGAGGAATGTGGACTGAAGGAAGTGCAGTCATCAGCGCCTGATTACGTGCTGCCTTTGTTGCACCGCTATGCGCTGGCTTATTTGGAAGAGCGCAATCGTCCGAGCTACAAGCAGGCCGTCCGAATCTGGAAGAAGATGAAAGCTGCCTGCAAGAAAAGTGGTCAAATGGAGTTCTGGACTGCGTACATCAATGAAATCCGCACACAGAATAAACGCCTGCGTGCACTCCAGGAAGAGATCGAGAAAGGAAATCTGATATGAATCAATTCCAAACTGAAGGAAGCCGCCTCTACTATTTAACGATCAGCCGCGGAGAACTTTTCCGCATCCAGGCGACCAATGAAGCCGGCAACCGGATTCCACCGGAAATCTGGAAGCCATATTTGTATTTTCTGGACAAAGACAGCTTTTTCGGATTGACTGCACAAACAGATGGCTTGGATTTGATAGTGACGCCTGCTGATTTTGTCCGGCTGTTCCAGCGCGAACCGCATCATTATGTAACATTTGCAGGACAACGTGCGGAAGACGAAGCTTGGCTGAAACTTGCCGGTAAAGTAGCGGATTCTCTCAACGATCCTCTTTTATGGGATCATGTATCAGTTGACGGTGGCGAGATTTCCATCAACGATACATACGGCGATGAAGAAATCCGCACATTCCTTGCCGATACGATCCACCATCAATTGCGCCAAAAAGGCTTATCGGTTGGCCAACTACCTTACATTCAAGGCTTTGTCCAAGAAGCTGGCTGGGAAGGCTTGGCGGATGCCGATGACTATGTTGTCGCTGTCCAGCTGAGCGAGCCGGATGCCGATGAATTTTGGTCCTTTAAAGTGGTCATGCGTTCGAAACGGGGCAGTGTATACTGGTCCCCTTCCAAGCGCCGAGCAGATGAACCGATCGACAAAGCATTGCCGGAGAAATGGCGTCCCTTTGCAGAAGACATCAAGAAACGCCAATCGCTGTTCTTAAGCCTCTGCCCTTCTGTCGACAGGTTCGACGAAGACCGCTTCTATCATGCGGAATGGACAGATGCCGAAATTCTTGAATTCCTGCGCAACGACGCGGAAATTCTTCAGGCTTTCGGTGTCGAAGTCTCGATTCCGTCTTGGTTAAAAGCCGTTCAGGAATCCAAGATCCGCGTCAAAGCCAATGTCAATTCGCCGATTAAGAAAGCGTCGGTCGTCGGGCTTGACCAAATCATCAATTTTGACTGGCAGTTTTCATTGAATGGCCATGAACTGAGCATGCAGGATTTCCAGCGTCTTGTTTCCGAGAACAAGGAGTTTATTCGCATCGGGAACGAATGGGTGCGCGTTGACTCGAATTTGTTGATGCAACTGCGGAAAATGATCGAAGAAGCCGAAGATGCAGACTGGACGATCAAAGACATGTTGTTCCAGAACGTACCGGAAATCATGCTCGATGAAACAGCGGATGAAGAGGATCCACTTGTGGAATTCCATTTGAATAGATCTTTAAAGACCTTGCTTGATAAATTATTGGATAAACGTGATTTGCCGGAAACACCGCTGCCAAACAATTTATTGACGGAGCTGCGGCCTTACCAGAAAATCGGTTTCGATTATTTGGTGTTCATGCGTGAAGAAGGCTTTGGCCTTTGCTTAGCGGATGATATGGGGCTCGGCAAGACAGTTCAGCTGATCACTTATTTGCTGCATGTCCACGGAAAAAATCCGGATCAGCCATCGCTGATTGTCTGCCCGACTTCGGTGCTTGGCAACTGGCAAAAAGAATTGGAGCGCTTTGCGCCTGATTTGAAAGTGGTGACCCATTATGGCAGCATCCGTCCGAAAGGCGAGGAATTCAATGCCTTTTTAGCGGCGGAAAAACCGGATGTCGTGTTGTCGACATACGGGATTGCATCTTCTGACGACGAGGAAATGCAGAGCCTGCACTGGTCAAGCATTACACTCGATGAAGCGCAGAACATCAAAAACATGTATACCAAACAATCGCGGACCATCCGGAAATTCAAAGGCGACCATCATATCGCCTTAACCGGAACACCGATTGAAAACCGGCTGTCTGAATTATGGTCGATTTTCGATTTCATCAATAAAGGCTACTTGTACCGCATTAAACAGTTCCAGGAAAACTTCATGATTCCGATCGAACGCGATAATTCTGAAGAAACGAAAGAAAAATTGCGTCAGCGGATTCAGCCGTTCTTGCTGCGCCGGACCAAGAAAGATCCGGACCTTCAACTGAACTTGCCAGAAAAACAGGAACAGCTGGAATATTGTCCACTGACACCGGAACAGGCCGCTCTTTACGAAGGGCTCGTCCAGGATACGGTGCAGAAAATGGAGACGCTCACAGGTTTCGAGAAAAAAGGGCTGGTGTTGAAAATGCTCAGCAAATTGAAGCAGCTATGTAACCATCCGTCTCTGTATTTAAAAGAGCCGTATACGAACGCTGCTGAAATTCTGCCCCGTTCTCAAAAACTGGAGCGCATTGTGACCTTGGCCGGGGAAATTGCGGAACGCGGGGAACAATGTTTGATCTTTACACAATACATCGGTATGGGGCATCTATTGCAGCAGGCCATCAATGAGCTGTATGGCCATGAAGTGCCGTTCTTGACAGGCAGTATGCCGAAACAGCAGCGTGATTCCCTGGTGGCTTCTTTCCAAGCCGGCAAATTCCCGATCTTCATCCTATCGCTGAAGGCGGGTGGCACCGGCCTGAACTTAACGGCTGCGACACACGTTCTCCACGCGGACAGATGGTGGAACCCTGCTGTTGAAAACCAGGCGACTGATCGTGCTTACCGCATTGGCCAGACTCAATTTGTCCATGTCCATAAATTTGTGACCATCGGGACAATCGAAGAGAAAATCGATTCCCTGCTGGTGCAAAAGCAATCGATGTCTGAAGAGTTTATTCAGTCCAGCCAGTGGATGACCGATCTGTCAGACAACGACTTGAAGGAATTGTTCACGTATTCGCTATAACTAGATAAATTAACCTAATAATCTATACCAATAACGATTCTCTTATGGATATTCCGCAAACCAGCTACGCTTTCAGGCCCGCAGGATGCGGGTCATACAGCTGGTGCGACAGGACGTTGCGATGTCAGCTGCAAGGGCTTGCGCCGAACTAACTCGGGCTAATCACCCGAGTGGATTTCTCAGATGTCGCTGCGCTGCTCCCGTGGGAGTCTCCACTGGTTTGCTCCATATCCTGACAATTAATTTTTTGAAGACAATTAGAAGAAAGAGTGGAAGGCTGCGAAGGGTCAAAGATATGTTCCTGCATCATTGCGCTAGCTTCGTCCGCGGAAAGCGTCCGCCTGGAACCTTATCTTCATTTCTTCACTCCTGATTGAACTGAAAGGTAAATTCTTTAGTTCAATTCATATAACTTAATATGATTTCAAATAATCCGGCCAGGTCCCCACCTGGCCGGATTCCCCTTTTAGACGTGAAACTTTACCCTTTTTGGACGGAACGGAAGATCGATTTCAGTTCACTTAGTTCCCGCTCCGCCTCTGCCAAGCGCTGATGGAGCAAGGCGGTCAATCGGATCAATTGCTCCATATGCACTTCCAGTTGCAGCTGTACATCCTTTGGCATCGCTAAGTGCCTCCTTTTTTGATGGCTATACGTTTACTTGTTCCGTCCCTGGCGGTTGGAAATCGAAGTCTGCATCAGACTGCGGTGATTCCTGCTGAGGGGCGGTTTCTTCTTGTGGTTTTCTTCTGTCGAGGAAGCGGATCTGGTCGCCAAGGACTTCTGTCACATAGATGCGTGTCCCGTCTTCTTTATCATACGAACGTGACTGCAGACGGCCCGTAACGGCGACAAGTGATCCTTTAATGCAGTATTTCGAGACATTATGGGCTGGCTTGCCCCATGTTGAGCAAAGAACGTAATCTGTTTCGGTTTCTCCTTTCTGGTTTTTATAGTTCCGGGAAACTGCGACAATGAAGGAAGTATGTACCCGCCCTTCATTCAATACGCGCATGGTTGGATCTTTGGTTAAGCGTCCTACAATTCCGACTTGGTTCATTTTCTCACCTCCTTTCGCTTACTTGAAGCATACTAAGAAGATTGAATTCTTTGCAAAACCGGAAAAATTATTTTTAGCAGCTTTTGAGCTGTCATATTTCATTTTTGAAGCATGAGTAAACTTTTTTTCTTCCTGTGAATGGCAAGGTTCAGCGTCTTTTCATCCAAATACAGCTCCAATCAAAACTGGATTTTGATAGTATTCCAGTTTTTTTACATCCTCTTTTTCCGTTCGCTTGCCAATTCGTGCTTATGCTATACTGAAACAAAGCTAGTATTGGAGGCATTGCCGCATGAAAACATTTAATATGCTGTCATTGGGAATTGAAAAAGACGATCAAGTCACCGATTATCCGGTGCATGACGGCCTCATCATCAACCAGGAAAACAAAGACCGCTCATGGATCCTTGAAATGCTGGTTGACATTCAGCACCTGGATATCTTTGAAAAACTGAAGAATTCCGAGGAAACAATCGATGTACAGGTTGTCATTTCCTACCCCGGAAACGAACCTGCCCCTTTTGAAGTGGTTGTCCGCAAAGTGAAGATCATCGGGGACCATGCCTCCGTATTGATGAAAGGCACATTGAAACGGGCCCGCCGAAAATACGCAGAAACACTTCTTTCAGAACTGCTTGAAGACGGTCTTGAAGGACAGGAATTGTTGGAACGCTTTGAAACCGACATGCGTACGCGCCCTGGCCTGCGAAAAGATGAAGCCAAGTCATAAGTTTCTTCATACCCACTGTCCGGAAAAACAGGATAAATTTCAAAGCCTATAGTAAAAGAGCTGTTCCGAAAGTCAGGTTTGACTTTCGGAACAGCTCTTTATTTTCATTGATCTATTATTTCTCAGCAACTGGACCCAATGCGAACAAAATGTCGCATTCGCAAGCAAGTTCTCCGTCGACAGTGGCAATTGCATGGCCTTTGCCCATTGACCCGCGCAGTTTTGTCAATTCAACTTCCAGACGCAATTGATCGCCTGGAACTACCTGCCGTTTAAAGCGGCAATTGTCGATTCCGGTGAAAAATGCCAAACGGCCTTTATTGGCGTCCAGCTGAAGTACAGCTGCAGCTCCAACCTGTGCCAATGCTTCCACAATCAAGACACCGGGCATTACCGGATAACCCGGGAAATGGCCATTGAAAAAGTCTTCATTCGCTGATACGTTTTTCAGGCCGACCGCTTTCTTGCCGGCTTCAATTTCCAGAATTCGATCCACCATCAAAAATGGGTAACGATGTGGTAAAATTGCTTGAATTTGTTCTGTTGTCAACAATCGATTCATCTCCTCTTCACTTTCCGCTCATGATATCAAATATGTGCTGCCAGGTTTCCCATTTCAGCGCATCAGCAGGCTTTCCGTCGCCAATGACGCCAAATCCCACCATTGCCCCTAGAACGGCTGCTAACGCAACCAAAGCAATTACAATGAGAATACGGAGCCATATCGGAAACAGACGAATTTGCACCCACCACGTCTTTTCAGCGCCCTGTGTGTCTTTTTCTTTATCGGCTTTTTTCCGAAGAGAAAAATTCTTTTTCAGTTCAGCCATTCACTCCGTCAACCTTTCTTTCTGCTGGATTCCCGGCTATCGGGCAAAGCTCATGTCTAGTCATTATACTAAAATGTCCGGTTTTTGGCATCAGCTATTTGTCTTTGTTTGCTTTTCCGGAAAATGTTTTCTTTTGCTTCCAGCATCAGTCCAGTTCCCAATGCGACACATTCCAATGGATTTTCTGCAATGGACACAGGAATCTGCAATCGGGTAGCCAGCAGCTTATCTAACCCATCAAGCAGTGCACCTCCGCCCGTAAGAACGGCTCCGCTTTCAATTATATCTGAAGCCAGTTCCGGCGGGGTCTTTTCCAAAACCATCCGCGCCGCTTCAACAATTGAATTGACGGATTCTTTCAATGCTTCCCCAATCTCCATGGAGTTGATCTTCAGCGTCCGGGGAAAACCAGTCAGGATATCGCGCCCCCGGATTTCTATTTCTTTGGCTTCCGTATGTTTTAACGCTGTCCCAACTTCAACTTTAATTTTTTCCGCGGTTTTTTCACCGATCAACAGCTTATGGTGGTCTTTGACGTATTTCATAATCTGTCGATCAAATGAATCTCCAGCCGTTTTTATCGTTTCGCTTGTGACAATGTCTCCCATAGATAATACTGCGACATCCGTCGTGCCGCCGCCGATATCGATGACCATGCTGGCATTCGGCTGATAGATATCCAGGCCTGCTCCGATGGCTGCCACTTTCGGCTCGACTTCGACATAGA
The DNA here is from genome assembly GCF_016820615.1 of Planococcus beijingensis. NCBI lineage: Bacteria > Bacillati > Bacillota > Bacilli > Caryophanales > Caryophanaceae > Planococcus > Planococcus beijingensis. The sequence continues at coordinate 305,605 of NZ_JADHDZ010000001.1, read as the reverse complement.
CTTTTTTACCGCCTGCCTTTTCGGCCACTTCGCGAATAGCATTTTGTTCAATGCTCGTGATATTCGTCGGACAACAAATTAAGATGCGCGGTTTGGTCATAAACCCTTTCAGCTTTAGGATATGCATAAAATGTTTCAGCATCGCTTCGGTAACGTCAAAGTTGTGGATGACGCCATCCTTCAATGGCCGGACCGCCACAATATGCTTTGGCGTTCTGCCCATCATTTTGCGCGCTTCTGTGCCGACAGCCAGCACTTCCTCCGTCTTCCGGTCCATCGCCACTACAGAAGGTTCATTCAAGATGATTCCTTTGCCTTTTACATAGATCAGGACATTTGCTGTCCCTAAATCAATTCCTATATCTTTAGAAAACATCAAGCCGCACTCCTTTTCTACCATCTATCCTGTTGAATTAATTTTTCTACAGCATATGTATTGATTAAATGATTCTCTTAACTGAATAGTTTATCACAGTCAGGATCTCATTGACAAAAATCCCTGGATTCAGCTCCTGCAATTAAAAAGGCTTACGGAGCTGTAAACCAGCGCCGCAAGCCTATGAAGAATAGATTAGACCAATTGCTCGACTTTCGTTTCTGCCTGTTCAACTGACACGCGCTCAATATCAGCGCCCAATGCTGCCAATTTTCCGTGGAAGTTAACGTATCCGCGATCTAAATGATAAAGTTCATTAACACGAGTGATGCCCTCTGCAGCCAGTCCAGCTAAAATCAAGGCAGCAGCAGCTCTCAAATCGGTTGCTGCAACTTCTGCACCTTGCAGATCAGATGGTCCTTCCATAATAACAGAACGCCCTTCGATTTTAACCGTTGCGTTCATGCGGCGGAATTCTTCCACGTGCATAAAGCGATTTTCAAAAACGGTTTCTGTCAAAATGCCGTTGCCTTTGGCAGTCAGCATCAATGACATCATCTGTGATTGCATGTCCGTCGGGAAGCCTGGATGCGGCATGGTTTTGATGTCGATCGAGCGAAGTGGACGGTTTGCACGGATGCGCAATCCTTCTTCTGTCTCCTGAATGTCTACACCCATTTCCCCCATTTTGGAGATCAACGCCGTCATATGTTCAGGAACGGCATTCTCAATGATTACATCGCCTTCAGTGATTGCAGCAGCAACCATGAATGTGCCGGCCTCCACACGGTCAGGAATGATATAATGCTCTGCACCATGTAATTCTTCTACACCTTCAATGCGCATTGTATCTGTTCCAGCACCGATTACGCGGCCGCCCATTTCGTTGATGTAGTTTGCAACATCAACAATTTCCGGTTCTTTTGCAGCGTTTTCGATTAATGTAGTACCTTCTGCCAAAGCGGCAGCCATCATGATGTTTTCAGTTGCGCCGACACTTGGGAAATCCAAATAGATTTTTGCTCCGCGCAAACGTCCAGTTGTTTTAGCTTCCACAAAGCCGTTTCCGAAAGTAATGCTTGCACCCATTGCTTCAAACCCTTTTAGGTGTTGGTCAATCGGGCGTGATCCTATTGCACATCCGCCTGGCAAAGCTACACGAGCAAATCCATTACGCGCAAGAACTGGTCCCATCACCAAAATCGAAGCACGCATTTTGCGTACATATTCGAATTGAGCTTCGCTTGATAATGTTGCTGAAGAATCGATCAGCATTTCATTTTTTTCAGGAAAATACTCAACCTGCACATTCAGACTTCTCAAAACCTCCTGAATCGTGTAGACGTCTGCTAAATTCGGTACCTCTTTAATGATGCTCTTTCCTTTTGAAGCCAATAGCGCTCCAGCTAATACCGGAAGAACTGCATTTTTAGCACCCTCGACCCGTACTTTCCCTTTTAATTTTTGGCCGCCTTTTACAATAATTTGATCCACTGATATGCCCTCCATGTGTTTAATAGTCATCTATATGTATCCCATATACGTTAAAGTCCAATGTCATTATTTAGAAACAAAACCTTACTCATCCTACCCTGTTTTTTAGTAAAAAACAAGCAACTTTACTCTCATTTTGTGCTATTCATCTCATGGGACAATACATTGTTCGAAAAGTTTTCCGTTTTTATGTCCGCTAAAGGAAAAAAGTCACGTTTTAAAAATCAACTAGTAGACCTTTTCCCCTCATTAGAACCATTAAACCTTATACGAAATTTTATTTCCCTGGAAATAAAGATTTGCCGTTTTGCCATAGCCGTGAGGTTCAAAGCCATGGCAAAACGGCAATTTTAAAAAAGATAAGGCAATTGCCGCGACCAAGATGAAATATTTAGGAAAAAAGTAGATACCATGGTCCCGATTGCAATGCTAATAAAAATATAAAGAATTTGTGCTTGAAGTACATGATGCTTATGAATCCATTTTTCGAACATGACAGCACGCATCGCATAAAAAGCAACACCGGTAAAGAATATGTGGCTGAAGATTGAAATCAAAGCCGTTTGCCCAATCATGGTTTCCATCTGATGCACCCTTTCATAAAATGTCAGTTATTCAGTGATGTGAATCCCGTTAATCGCTTGATGACCCATGCGAGGAAATTTCCTAGCTGATCAGTTGTCAGCTTTTGAAAATCTCAGTATCCTCGTTCTGTAGAACTACAGAACTAAATCCAATCTATAAGAAATAGAAAAAGCGGACAAAAGTCAATTGCCCTTCTGCCCGCTTTTGCCTACACTTTTTTAAATATCCAGCTTCAGTGGCCAACTCCTTAGGCTTAAATCCTGCAGGAGCCGAACGGCCGCTTATGCTTTTCTTTATTGTCCAGCTTCAGCGCCCAGATTCTAGGGTCACAAGCCACCCTGGCTATACGGCAAAGAACGCCGCTTCGCCAGTGCGTCTTATCCCCGTCGAATCTACACGGCCGCTTATGCTTTTATTTAAACATTACCCTCATAAACGTTGATACGATTCATCGCACGTTTTAACGCCAATTCTGCACGTTTAAAGTCGATTTCATCTTTATTAGCCTGTAAGAGTGCTTCTGCACGTTTAGCGGATTCCTGAGCGCGTGCCAGATCGATGTCTGTTGCGCGTTCAGCCGATTGTGCAAGAATGGTCACTTTTTCAGGGCGGATTTCAAGAAATCCACCGTTTACAGCAACCAATTCTGTCGAGTTCTCTTTTTTCAATCGGACTGCACCGATTCCAAGAGGAGCGACTGTCGGAATGTGGCCGGGCAAAACGCCCATTTCGCCTGTTGCTGTAACTGCAATAACCATAGATACTTCTGAATCGTATACCGGGCCGTCGGGAGTGACAATATTGACTGTAATGGTCTTCATTTTTTTCCCTCCTGGTCCCTGGTTTTAGACTTCTACGCCCATGCTTTTTGCTTTTGCAATAACATCTTCAATGCGTCCGACCAAACGGAAAGCATCTTCTGGCAAGTGGTCATAGTTTCCATCAAGAATTCCACGGAATCCTTTGATCGTTTCTTGAACTGGAACATAAGAACCTTTTTGGCCTGTGAACTGTTCAGCAACGTGGAAGTTCTGAGAAAGGAAGTTTTGGACGCGGCGTGCACGGTTAACCGTCAGCTTGTCTTCATCGCTTAACTCATCCATACCAAGGATTGCAATGATATCTTGTAATTCTCTGTAGCGTTGAAGCGTTTCTTGAACTTCACGTGAGATATTGTAATGTTCTTCGCCAACAATTTCAGGTGACAATGCACGAGAAGTTGAAGCCAAAGGATCCACCGCTGGGTAAATACCCATCTCAGAAAGTTTACGCTCAAGGTTAGTTGTCGCATCCAAGTGAGCGAAAGTTGTAGCCGGAGCCGGATCCGTATAGTCATCGGCTGGTACGTAAATCGCTTGGATAGACGTTACTGAACCTGTGCTTGTAGTTGTGATACGTTCCTGCAATTGGCCCATTTCAGTAGCAAGTGTCGGTTGGTAACCAACAGCTGATGGCATGCGGCCAAGAAGTGCTGATACTTCAGACCCTGCTTGAGTAAAGCGGAAGATGTTGTCGATGAAAAGAAGAACGTCCGCGCCTTGTTCGTCACGGAAGTATTCTGCCATAGTCAAACCAGTCAAGGCAACACGCATACGTGCACCAGGCGGCTCGTTCATTTGGCCGAAAACCATTGCCGTTTTCTTGATAACGCCAGAATCGCTCATCTCAAAGTACAAGTCATTTCCTTCGCGCGTACGTTCACCAACACCAGCGAATACGGATAAACCACCGTGTTCTTGAGCGATGTTGTTAATCAATTCCTGGATAAGAACTGTTTTACCTACACCGGCACCACCGAAGAGACCGATTTTACCGCCTTTGATGTAAGGGGCAAGCAAGTCAACAACTTTGATACCTGTTTCAAGAATTTCAACTTCTGTGGAAAGATGCTCGAACGTAGGTGCTAAGCGGTGAATCGGATCACGGCGCTCTGTTGCAGGAATTTCTTCCCCTAAGTCGATAATTTCACCAAGTACGTTAAATACTCGGCCTAATGTTACATCTCCAACTGGAACAGAAATTGCTCTGCCCAAGTCAGTTACTACTGAACCACGTTGCAGTCCATCAGTAGATTCCATCGCGATTGTACGGACTGAATCGTCACCAAGGTGAAGAGCCACTTCAAGCGTCAAAACGACTTGAGCTTGTCCGGGACGATCAATATTTACAGTTAGGGCGTTGTAGATAGCTGGAAGTTGGCCATCAGCAAACTTTACATCTACAACCGGTCCCATAACCTGAAGAACGTGTCCTGTGTTCATGCTGTTCCCTCCTGTCTTACTTTTTTAAAAACTTCCGATCACGGAAGTTTTCAGTATTTTTTTCAGTAGGCTTCCGCGCCCATTTGTATGGGCACTTCCGCTATTTTTTATTCCAGTGCAGCTGCTCCGCCGACAATCTCTGTAATTTCCTGAGTGATTGCTGCTTGGCGTGCACGGTTGTATTGAAGTGTCAGTCCATTAATCAAATCAGACGCATTATCAGTCGCGCTCTTCATTGCTGTCATGGATGCAGCATGTTCACTTGCTTTGCCATCAAGAACGGCTCCAAAGATCAAGCTTTCCGCATATTGAGGAAGAAGAACTTCCAAAATCGCTTCTGCTGAAGGATCGAACTCGTAAGATGCAGTTGATCCGGTCGGTTGAATATCCGTCAGCGGTAAGACTTTTTTCTCTGTAACTTCTTGTTGAATAGCTGAAACAAAGTGATTATAGTACATATAAACTTCATCATATGTCCCATCTGCGAACATACCAACAGCTTTGCGCGTTAATTCTTTAATATCCGAAAACGTCGGATGGTCCGGAAGTGCAATTGCACTTTCAAGAATCGTCATTCCTTGCTTCGCAAAGAATTCCTTCCCTTTCCGGCCAACGCTCAGGATAACAAAGTCGTCATTGGATGTATGCCGTTCACGGATTCTGCTCATGACAGTACGAAGAATATTACTGTTATATCCGCCTACAAGGCCACGATCCGATGTGATTACTAAATAAGCTGTTTTCTTTACAGGGCGGGCAATCATCATCGGGTTGCTGGTGTCCGTAGACCCGGCTGCGATGGATGCCACCACGTCCTGTATTTTATTCATGTAGGGAACGAATGCTTTCGCATTCACTTCCGCACGGCTTAGTTTAGATGCCGAAACCATTTGCATGGCTCGTGTAATCTGGCTCGTTTTCTTGGTTGACGTTATTCGTGTTTTTATATCGCGTAAAGATGCCACTGGTATTTCACCACCCTATTATTTTTTCTTCATATTCGACTCAGCGATTCCCCCGGTTTAACGGGCAGTATGTCTCCCGCATTGATATGCAGGAGATGGACTGACCGGTAAAATCCGATTGGATCAACCAGCATTCAGTAAGGCAAAAACCTTAACTGAATACAGTTTCTCTTTACTCTGATTTTGCGAAAGTGCGTTTGAATTCATTGATCGCTGCACCGAATGCGTCATCAGCAGGTAAACCTTGAGTTGTACGAATAGTATCCAAAATTTCTGTGTGGTTCGAATCCAACCAGCTTGTCAATTCAGCTTCAAAGCGAGAAATGTCGTTGATAGCGATGTCGTCTAGGAATCCACGAGTCAACGCATAGAAAATAACAACTTGTTTTTCAACTTTGATCGGATTGTTCAAATCTTGCTTCAAGACTTCAACTGTACGTTTTCCGCGTTCGATCTTAGCAGCTGTTGCCGCATCAAGGTCAGAACCGAACTGAGAGAATGACTCAAGTTCACGGAAAGAAGCCAAGTCAAGACGCAATGTACCCGCAACTTTTTTCATTGCTTTGATCTGAGCTGAACCACCAACACGTGATACAGAAAGACCGGCGTTGATCGCTGGGCGTACACCTGAGAAGAATAGATCCGATTGAAGGAAAATCTGGCCATCCGTAATCGAGATAACGTTTGTTGGAATGTATGCAGAGATATCGCCAGCCTGCGTTTCAACGAACGGCAATGCTGTGATAGATCCTGCTCCTAGAGTTTCGTTCAACTTCGCAGCACGCTCAAGAAGGCGTGAATGCAAGTAGAAGACATCCCCTGGATAAGCTTCACGGCCTGGCGGACGACGAAGCAATAGTGAAAGTTCGCGGTAAGCAGATGCTTGTTTTGTTAAATCATCATAGACGATCAACACGTGCTTGCCTTCAAACATGAATTCCTCTGCCATTGTGATACCTGCATAAGGAGCAAGGAACAGCAATGGAGCAGGCTGTGAAGCAGAAGCTGTTACAACGATTGTGTAATCAAGTGCTCCGTTTTTACGGAAAGTTTCTACTACGTTACGTACAGTAGATTCTTTTTGTCCGATAGCTACATAGATACAGATCATATCTTGGTCAGCTTGGTTCAAGATCGTATCGATCGCTACAGAAGTTTTACCTGTCTGGCGGTCACCGATGATCAATTCACGCTGTCCACGACCGATCGGCACAAGTGCATCGATCGCTTTGATCCCTGTTTGAAGTGGTTCATGAACCGATTTACGGGCCATAACCCCTTGTGCAGGGCTTTCAATTGGACGTGATTTTGTCGTGTTGATCGGCCCAAGACCGTCAACAGGTTGTCCAAGTGGATTTACTACGCGTCCGATAAGTTCATGTCCTACCGGTACTTCCATAATACGGCCAGTCCGACGTACTTCATCGCCTTCTTTAATGTCTGTGTACGGGCCAAGGATAATGATACCAACGTTGTTGGCTTCCAAGTTTTGCGCCATACCAAGGACACCAGTTGAGAACTCTACAAGTTCTCCAGCCATGACGTTGTCGAGGCCATGAGCGCGCGCGATACCATCACCAATGGTGATTACTGTACCAACGTCGTCAACTTTCATCTCTGATTGATAATTTTCAATCTGTTGTTTGATCAGACCGCTGATCTCTTCAGCTTTGATGCTCATGTATGTCACCCTCTCATAATTTCATAATTAACCGATTAGTTGACGCTGCAGACGTGCCAATTTCGTGCTCACGCTGCTGTCATAAATACGGTTTCCGATTTGAAGACGCAATCCGCCGAGCAACGATGGATCGATGATGTTTTCAATTCGTAAAGATTGTTTACCGATTTTTTTAGCGAAAATGGAAGAGATGGATGCGCGTTCTTCTTCCGTCAAAGGACGTGTAGAATAAACTTTCGCATCTTCAATTCCTTGTGCGTCATTAGATAAAGCAACGAACTCATCAGCCAAAGAGCCGACTTCGTCCAGACGTTTGCGTTCTGCCATCAATTGAAGCGTATTCACCACAAACGGATTTGCTTCGTTAAATACTTCATTGATCAAGTTTCTTCTTTTCTCAGCAGAAAGTTTTGGTGAAACGATCAAATTGTAAAGTTCCGGAGTCATTTCGAAGACTTTTTTCACTTCACGCAAATCATGTTCAATATCCAAAGACGATCCGTGCTTCTGAGCGACTTCAAACAATGCTAAAGCGTAGCGTTCTGCAACTAGACTCACTGAACTTCGCCTGCCTTCGCAATCGTTTCGTTAATCAACTGACGGTTGTCTTCCTCAGAGATTTCTTTTCCAAGCACTTTCGTAGCAGCAAGCAATGACAATGCCACAACTTCTTCACGAACCGCTGAAATAGCTTTATCTCTTTCGTTGGCAATTTCCTGAACCGCTGCTTCTTTCATGCGGCCAGACTCAGCACGTGCAGTCGTAATGATTTCCTCACGCGAAACTTCGCCTTGCTTTTTAGCGTTCTCAACGATTTCCTGTGCTTGTGTACGCGCATCTTTAAGAAGGCTGCGCTGCTCTTCAAGCAACTTTTGTGATTCTAGACGGCTGTTTTCAGCAGTTTCGATTTCACTCTTGATCAAATCTTCACGCTGCTGCATTACGCCCATCAAAGGACCCCATGCGAATTTCTTCAAAAGCACCATCAGCAAGGTGAAGATAACAAGTGTAGCGAGAATGTCTCCGATATTCAAAAACTCCCCGGTTGCACCGAGTACAAGATGGTCAAAAAACACGATTGTTTCACTCCCTTCAAGAGCCTAAAATACAATTTCTTCTATAGTAAGATCTTTTACTCTGTAAGATGAATTTTCAAAAGCAAGGTGGTGCATACAAGTTTAAATGGCGAAAATCATGTAGTAGCATCCCCACCATTAAACTTTGTGACTATTAAATACTATTGGTTCATAACGATGAACGCGATAACTACAGCGATGATCGGCAATGCCTCAACCAATGCAACCCCGATGAACATAGTTGTTTGTAGAACTCCGCGAGCTTCTGGCTGGCGAGCGATACCTTCAACTGTTTTTGAAACGATAAGACCGTTACCAATACCTGCGCCTAGTGCTGCTAAACCTACTGCGATTGCTGCTGCTAATAAACCTAATGAACCTGTCATTTTGATGTGTCCTCCTCAGGATAGTTGTTTTTTTTTTGCTCTACGAGCAGTTTATACTCAATGGTCGTCGGCAACTTTGTGCGACATGTAGACCATCGTTAACATAACGAAAATAAACGCCTGGATTGCCCCGATAAAGATCGAGAATCCTTGCCATGCCATCATAGGCACGATTGCTGATGCGAATCCAAATGCACCTGCTGATGCGAGGCCTGCCAACAAAGTCAACAGGATTTCCCCCGCATAGATGTTACCGTAAAGACGCAGACCGAGTGTCAGCGTATTTGCGAATTCCTCAATGATGTTCAATGGGAATAAGAATTTCATTGGCTTGATATAGCCTCCGGCGTATCCTTTGAGCCCTTTCAGCTTGATGCCATAATAATGGCTCAAGATTAGCACCATTGCGGCCAATGTCATCGTTACCGTCGGGTCAGCTGTTGGCGATTTCCACCAAAGATCTCCGTTGACAACTATTGCAAATGGAAGGCCTAACATGTTCGAAACAAAAATGAACATAATCAGGGTGATTCCAAGAACATGGAATCGGCCACCATCTTTCCAATCCATATTGCTGTTGATTATTCCTTTAACGAAATCCATGATCCATTCCATGAAGTTCTGCATGCCCGTTGGTTTGAGCTGCAGTTTCCGTGTAGAAATATAAGCAATAAGGAAAACGATAAGAGCGGCTATAGTTAGCATCATAACGTTCGATAGGTTAAACCAGATCCCGAACACCTCGAGCATAGGAGCGCCATGTTCCACGATTGTTCCACCTCTCTTTCCACATTGTTAATGGTGTTTCACATGATAAACAATCCGCTCTGCCAATAACAGAGCGTAAGGGACCATCAACCCAATTACCGTACTGACCAAGTGAATGTGCTCTGCGAACAAAATGGCGATCGCCACAGCTGCAACACCTGATGCAAACCGTAATGCCGTTCCAAGCGAACGAACTTTCGAGCCTTCAGCCACCGCACGGTCGAATTTCTCCATCCGCCGAACCAGGATCCACATGTTGTAAATGCCGAACAAAGTTCCGATTATGAGACCCGCGAACACTTCTTGATAAGGGGTAAACCCCCAACCAATAACGCAGAACGCCAAGATGAAAAAAATCATCTTTTTTAGTCGTGTATATATCTCCCTAAGTCCTTCCATTTTTTACTTGTCTCCTGATTCGAATTTGCGGACAGTCTGAAGCATTGCCCAAACACCGGCAGTGATGCCTATGAATAGGCAGATGATCATGAAAAACGGGGCGGTTCCGAGCCTGTCATCGAGCCACATACCTGTGAACACGCCGATAAGCACGGACCCGACAAGTTGTGAGAGGATGGCACTATAAATTGCCATCGCTTGTAAGGGACTTTTTGTTGGGCGCATGATAACCCCCTCGAACTTCGTTGATTTGACATTAAACCCTTAAAAAGAGCCGTCGCATCAGGCTTTCAAGACCACATAATCTATGTAAGAAAACCTTCTCATGCATACCCTTTGTAAGCATACAATAGGGGTAAAATCATGTCAATTAGTAGAAGTGAAAAACTTCACAAGCGATTTCCTTTCGACATATTGTCGACAAATTTTACCGAAAAATTTGAAATTGACGGTCTATCCCATTTACAGCTTTGAAAAATACGTATGCAGCGCTTCGACGATCCGGGCAGATGCTTGGCCGTCTCCGTATGGATTGGATGCTTGGGACATCGCCTTGTAGGCAGATTCGTCCGTCAGCAATTCTTTAGCCAATCCATAAATCGTCTCTTCGTCAGTGCCTGCGAGCTTCAATGTTCCCGCGGTGATGCCTTCAGGGCGTTCAGTGGTATCACGCAAAACCAAAACCGGCTTGCCAAGTGAAGGCGCCTCTTCCTGAATTCCGCCTGAATCGGTCAGAATAAAGAATGAACGGGCCGCAAAGTTATGAAAATCCAATACTTCCAGCGGTTCGATCAAATGGATGCGCGGGTCACGGCCCAGTACTTCATCCGCCACTTCACGTACAGCCGGATTCATGTGAACCGGGTAAACCACTTGGATATCATCGTGCTCTTCAATCAACCGTTTAATTGCGCGGAACATATTTCGCATCGGCTGCCCTAAGTTTTCACGGCGGTGCGCCGTCAGCAAGATCATACGGTCTGTGCCGATTTTCTCCAGGATCGGATGTGTGTAAGTTTCGCGAACAGTCGTTTGAAGCGCATCGATTGCCGTATTGCCTGTAATGTAGATGGTTTCTGCCTTCTTGTTTTCATCCAGCAGGTTCTGAGCGGATTTTTCAGTTGGCGAAAAATGAATATCCGCCATGACACCCGTCAACTGACGGTTCATTTCTTCAGGATATGGCGAATATTTATTGTGTGTACGCAAACCGGCTTCCACATGCCCTATGGCGACCTGGTTATAAAAAGCAGCAAGGCTGGCAGCAAAAGTCGTTGTCGTATCGCCATGCACCAGCACGATATCCGGCTTCGCTTCTTTCATAACCGAATCAAGCCCCTGCATGGCACGCATCGTAACATCGGTCAATGTCTGGCGGTCTTTCATGATATTCAAATCGAAGTCAGGCGTGATCTGGAAAGTCTCCAGCACCTGATCCAACATTTCCCGATGCTGCGCTGTCACTGTCACAAGCGGTTCAATGGTGTCGGGATGTTTTTGAAGTTCCAAGACAAGCGGCGCCATTTTAATGGCTTCGGGCCGCGTACCAAATATCGTCATTACTTTCCATTTTTTCGTCAAGCTGGTTTACCTCACTTTCTTATTTTGTTCCAAATAGACGGTCTCCTGCGTCTCCAAGACCTGGAACGATGTATCCTTTTTCGTTCAATTTCTCATCAAGTGCTGCGATGTAGATGTCCACATCCGGGTGAGCTTCTTGCAGTGCTTCCACACCTTCAGGAGCTGCGATGATGCACATGAAACGAATTTTCGTAGCGCCACGCTTTTTCATGGAGTTGACTGCTTCAATAGCAGAACCTCCGGTAGCAAGCATTGGATCTACAACGATGAAGTCCCGTTCCTGCACATCGGATGGCAATTTCAAATAGTACTCGACAGGCTGCAATGTGACCGGGTCACGGTACAAACCGATATGTCCGACTTTAGCTGCCGGAATCAATTTCAGGATTCCATCGACCATGCCGATTCCTGCGCGCAAAATCGGCACAACGCCCAATTTTTTCCCTGCAAGGACTTTCGATTTCGCCATTTGGACCGGCGTTTCCACGTCGATTTCCTCTAGCGGCAAGTCGCGTGTGATTTCAAACGCCATCAATGTGGCAATTTCGTCAACCAATTCGCGGAATTCTTTCGTGCCTGTAGACTTGTCACGAATGTACGTTACTTTGTGCTGAATCAGCGGATGATCAAAAACGTATACTTTTCCCATGGCCTATCTCTCCTTTTCAAACATTATCTTAAATAGTATAACAGAAAATTCTTTGCCCTAGTGGCCAGATCCTGCTTTGGTATTATTCAGTTAATTTCGCCTATGCTTTATTTTTCCAAAGAAAAAAACCGGGAAATATTTCCCCGGCTTAGCAGATGTTTCATTTGTCCATTTAAATGCATTTCAACATCGGGTTCAAAAGTGTCCCATTTCCGCAATTCTGAAACGTTTTTTCTTCTGTTATAATAAATACGCTTCATTGAGCGGCATCGGCTTGTAGAAGAAATAACCCTGACCGACCTTGCAGCCAAGCGCCAATAATGTTTGGCGATCCTGCTCAGTTTCCACACCTTCAGCCACTGCGCGCATATTCAGGTTCTCCGCAAGCTGAATGATAGTCCGGATAATCGCCAAAGTTCCCGGTTCGTGCATAGTTGAAATAAACGAACGGTCGATCTTCAATTCTTCAACAGGCAGCTTCTGCAGATAGCTGAGCGACGAATAGCCGGTGCCAAAATCATCAATCGATGTCGTAAACCCGCAGTGCCTCAGATGCCTAAAGACTTTATTGGCCGTTTCGATATCTACAAAACCGATTCGCTCGGTTATCTCCAATTGAATCCATTTCGGGTCAATGCCGTATTCGGCCGTCATGTCCATCAAATACGGAACGAAAGAATGATGGAAGAAATGATCTGCAGAGATGTTGATGGCAACTTGCCGAATCTTCAACTCCTGCTCTGTTCTTTTCTTCATCCATTGCAGCACTTGCTTCAAGACGTTTTGCTCCAGCATGCGGATTTTGCCATTTTTTTCAGCTGCCGGAATAAAGACGTCCGGCGGTATGGTCCCAAGCTCAGGAGATGTCCAACGGGCCAGAGCTTCAAAACTCAAGATTTCACCGGTTGTCAAATCGACTTTGGGCTGCAAATGGACGCCGACTTCATTGCGTCTCAGTGCTGCCGTCAATTCATTCGCCACGCGCAAATCCTTCATCATGAATTCATCATGCTCACTTTCGAAATAACAGATCGCCTCACCGGTCTGAAGTTTCGCCTGTGACAATGCGCTATCTGCACAACGAATTAACTCCTCGGAATCCTGCTGGTTGGGCGTTACGATGGCTACCCCCATTTTCAACGTCAGGAATAATTCCATATCCCCTACTTTGATCGGTTCCACCAGTCCGCTCAGCAGATGATCCAAGTAATCCGGAATTTTTGTGAAAGGCGTCGCACTGTACATGGCTAGCGTAGAATCCGAAAAACGTGCAATCAGGTTATCCGACAAATTCTGCGAAAGCATCAATCGTTTGCCGATTTCGCGCAGGATCGTGTCCCCTGCTCTGTGGCCATATTGATCGACCACTTTGACGTATTCATCTGTCGACAAAAATGCCACGAAACCTTCTTTGCCTTCTTTCAGCAATTCCGTGATTTCAGTTCTGAAATAATTTCGGTTGGGCAAATCCGTATTTTCATCGGTATAAGCCAAGCGCAAAACCTCTTCGTGCTGACGGGAATATTTGATGGCCAGCGAAGCGATCGATGCCACTTCTTCCATGAATGCCAAATCTTTTTCATGCGGCGTCAACGGCGAAGGGAAATAAATTCCGAAAGTACCGATGGCGCTTCCTTCAACATTAAATATTGGAATTGACCAGCTGGACACCAAGTTATAGGTTTTCACTAATTGCTGATGATTTCGCCACAAGTAGTCCGTGCTCATATCATCCACGATTACTGCTTCTTGCCGGTGGAATGCTGCACCACAAGTACCGATGTCTTCCTCAACCACCGTTCCGTCGATGGCATCCTGGAACCCTTTCGGCATGGAACTGGCCGCACCGATTTTATAAAGTTCGGTATCGTCGATCAACAATACCGTGCATTTCGCTCCATCAATAAAGAACGATTCGGCGGTATTGCAGATATTCTGCAGCAACGCGCTGAGCATATAGCCTTTTTCGATTCCCGTGTATGTCTCTTTTTGAAGCTTGATCAAGGCTTCTGCACGTTTGCGGTCGGTGATATCGTGCTGGAGCATCAATGTGAATTTGAAATCCTTTTCTGGAAAAGATAAAGGCTGCACAGTGATTTCATTCCAAAAAGGAGTGCTGTTTTTTCGGTAATTCACAATTTCCACAATGCCGCTCTTACTGGCATCCACACATTTCCGAATTTGCTCTTTCGCTTCCATTGCAGTTTTTTCACCATGCAGAAAACGACCATTCCGCCCCAGGGTTTCCTCTTCGCTATAGCCGATCATTTTGTAAAAGGCATCGTTCGCATAAACGACGGGCTGGTCTTCCATCTCCGAATTAACGATCAGAAATGATGTATGGAATTCAACACCGAGACGGCGCAGCCACTCCATGATTACCTTTTTATCTCTCTTCAGTTCATGCGTGTGCATACGACGCGTCCCTCCTGTGTTGCTATGTATTTTAATAAAGCAAAGAAATCTGCTCCAAATTATGCAGAAAAAATAAAGCTGCCAAGCAGTTTACCCGGCAGCAGTATTTAATTATTTATATAAGGGATGCGCAGCAGTCAATTTGGCTGTACGTTCTGCAGCATCTTTTTTCACGGATTCATCTTCCGGATTTTTCAGGAGCATTGCCATGATTGCAGCAATTTCTTTCATTTCCGCTTCTTTAAATCCACGGGATGTTACGGCAGCAGTCCCAAGACGGATTCCCGAAGTGACAAATGGGCTTTCGGGATCAAATGGAATGGTATTTTTGTTTGTTGTAATACCGACTTCATCAAGTACATGCTCTGCGACTTTGCCTGTCAGATTCAACGAGCGGAGGTCGAGCAGCAGCAAATGATTGTCTGTGCCGCCGGAAACGATGTCAACGCCTTCAGCAATCAGGCCTTCAGCAAGTGCATTGGCATTTTTCACGACTTGTTCAATATAGGTTTTGAATTCAGGTTGCTGCGCTTCACCGAATGCAACGGCTTTCGCTGCGATGACGTGCATAAGCGGACCGCCTTGAATTCCAGGGAAAATGGTTTTATCGATTTTTTTCGCAAATTCTTCATTGCAGAGAATCAACCCGCCGCGTGGACCGCGAAGTGTTTTATGCGTAGTCGATGTAACGAAATGGGCATGAGGGACAGGATTAGGATGAGCCCCAGTAGCAACAAGGCCCGCGATATGTGCCATGTCGACCATCAGGTAAGCTCCGACTTCATCAGCGATTTCACGGAATTTAGCAAAATCCAATTTACGCGAATAAGCGCTTGCTCCAGCTACAACCATTTTCGGCTTGTGTTCCAAAGCTGCCTGGCGAACTGCTTCATAATCGATCAATTGCTCTTCTTCTGTAACGCCGTACTCGACAAAATTATACTGCATACCGCTGAAATTCACTTTACTGCCGTGCGTCAAATGCCCGCCATGGTTCAGGTTCATTCCAAGAATCGTATCGCCTTTTTCCAAAACTGCTGTATAGACAGCCATATTGGCTTGTGATCCAGAATGGGGTTGAACGTTCGCATGTTCCGCGCCAAAAATTTCTTTCAGGCGGTCGCGTGCAATGTTCTCAACGACATCCACAAATTCGCAGCCACCGTAATAACGTTTGCCCGGATAGCCTTCCGCGTATTTGTTGGTCAATACTGATCCCTGTGCATCCATAACTGCTTGTGAGACAAAGTTTTCAGAAGCGATCAATTCGATATTCGCTTCCTGTCTTCCTTTTTCTGCATTCATCGCTTCATATACTGCTGGGTCTAGCGCCTTAATCAATTCCATCTGTGTATCCCTCCTGTAATTGAACAAGCTCACGATCATAGCTCGCACGTGCCCCACCGATCAATTTCGGCCGGGTAGTAGCGGATGCCACAATCGCTTCACCTACTAGTTTAACAGAAGTTCGCAGAGGAACGGCAACTCTTTTCAAATGCATGCCAATCATTGTTTGTCCGATATCGATTCCCGCATGGGCCTGGACCTCTTCCACTACGACCGGATCGGCCATATTGCTGAATGCATATGCACTCATCGAACCGCCAGCTTTGGCGACTGGAATAACCGAGACCGGTTCCCATCCATATTTTTCAGCAGCCTGCCGCTCGACCGTCAATGCGCGATTGATGTGCTCACAGCCTTGAAACGCCAAAAAGAGCTGATGGCGTGCCGCGAATTTCTCCAAAGGTTCAAACAGACTTTCTGCAATATCCAACCCGCCGCCTGTTCCGATGCGTTTTCCTGCTACCTCTGACGTCGAACAGCCGACTACAAACACTTGGCCTTTCCTGAACTCGATCTGCTGCTCCAATTCGCTTAAAATCTCTTCCAGTTGCAATTGCCATAAAGTTTGCATGCCGACTCCTCCTTATTTTTCGAGGTCTGTGATTTTTTGGATGCGTTTTCCGTGTCTGCCGCCTTCAAATTCTTCTGTCAGCCAAGTTTGAGCGATTTCACGTGCAAGGCCCGGACCAATTACGCGTTCCCCCATTGCCAGGATATTTGAATCGTTATGCCCTCTTGTCGCTTTTGCACTGAATACATCATGGACAAGCGCGCAACGAATGCCTTTGACTTTATTTGCCGAGATGGACATGCCGATGCCTGTGCCGCAAATCAAAATCCCACGGTCAAATTCTCCGCTTGCCACCCGGTCAGCAACCGGTTTTGCATAATCCGGGTAATCGACTGAATCGTCTGTATGCGGACCGAAATCCTGATATTCTATGCCAATTTCGTTCATTAGGTTAACGATTTCTTTGCGCAGGTTATTCCCGCCGTGATCTGATGAAATTGCCACTCTCATGGTAAACCCTCTTTTCTTAAAATCAAATTTATGGTTCAGCAAAAGCGCTCTTGTCGAATTGTGCCGAATTGCATTACGCTTTTAATTAATTCTAACATTTTTACGCAAAAAAGACAGGCAAACCCTCACTGGCTCGCCTGTCTTTTTCAGTTAAGTGATTTTTTCAATTAATTTATCAATCAGCTCTTTGAGTTCATGAAAGGTCTCTTCATAAAGTTCCAGCGGCCCTCCGTATGGGTCACTGATATCTTCTGCCGAACCTTCGGTGAATTCCTTCAATGTATAAAGTTTTGTCGCTGCTTCAGGCTGTGCCTGCAGAAGCGTCATTTTATGCGAATTGGTCATCGTCAAAATCAATTCCGCCCATTGCATATCCCCCGCTTCCAGAGGCTTGGACGTATGAGTAAACGAAATTTGCTGTTGAGATAAAACAGATTGGGCATTCCTGGACAGCGGTGCGGCACCAGCAAATATCCCCGCCGAACGGACTTCGATACCAGGCAATTTTTTCGCTGACAGGATGGCTTCAGCCATCGGGCTCCGGCATGTATTGCCCGTACAGACAAATAGAATCTTCATCCTGCACCTCCTTTCAAACAATCAGCTGAACCATTTATGGTCCGCAGCTTTTTCAAGTCTGTTCATTAACGCTTCGTCCATTTTTCCACCGGTTTCAACCGATGCCAAAATCAGATCTGCATCTGTTGAATCACATTTGCGCAAGCTGGCGTAAAGAGTTGCCATGGACAATGGAAAATTAAAATCAGCTTCAGGGTATTCTTCTTTGCTGATGACAGCTACGCGTTTCCCTTTTCCCCGGACATATTCAATCGCTTTTTCAATTAAACCTTCTTCATTTTCAATCAAATACAATGGAGCTGCAGGCGCGTAATGCATGTACTTCATCCCTGGGGATTTAGGCGTGTTATTTTTGTTGTCGGAAGACAAACGGACCGTTCCGATGACATTCTCCAACTCCTGTTTCGACACTTTCCCTGGACGCAGAATAACCGGCGGCTCACAAGTCGTATCCAGCACAGTGGACTCGATGCCGATTTCCGTGGGACCCCCGTCCAAAATCAGCGGAATTTTGCCATCCATGTCATGGTATACATGCTCAGCCAAGGTTGGACTTGGTTTTCCGCTTGTATTGGCGCTCGGTGCCGCCAAAGGCAGCTTCAGTTCCTGCAAAAGCTTCAGCGCTACCGGATGATTCGGCACACGGACTCCGACTGTTTCAAGATTTGCTGTAACATTTCCGGCAAAGGTTTCAGGTTTTGCTTGCATGATCAGCGTCAAGGCCCCGGGCCAAAAAGCATCCATGCATTGCAACGCTTTTGCTGATACTTCCTGCACATATGTCAATGCTGTTTCTTTCGAATCAACATGGACAATCAATGGATTATCAGCTGGACGGCCTTTTGCTTCAAAAATTTTATTGACGGCTTCCCAATTGGTCGCATCCGCTCCCAATCCGTAAACTGTTTCAGTCGGAAACGCGACAACCTCACCATTGCGAATGATTTCCACAGCCTGTTCATAACTTTCTTTTTCATCCACATTCTTATCCACAGAAATAATTTCCGTTTTCACAAGAACAACTCCTATTTTTAAGGGTTTTTATCGTCCTATCCACATAAAGTGGATAACTCCCTATTAGTTGTGCGCAAATTGTGCATAACTTACTCGATAATCGCAAAAACCATGCGATCCTTTTTGTTGATATCTTCTTTAATATAGACCAATGCGTCCGGAAAAGCGCTTTTTAGCATCTTTTCGACCGCCGGTCCCTGTTGATAACCTATTTCGAATCCGATAATACCTGGTTTATTGATCAACTTCGGCAACTGTTCAGCCATTTTTTCATACAAAGCCAAACCCTCCTGATCGGCGAACAAAGCATTATGGGGCTCAAAATCGCGGACACTGTCGGACAAACTCGGCGCTTCTTCATATCCGATATAAGGCGGATTCGATAAGACGACATCCCATTTCTGGTCTTTGATCGGTTCCGTCAAATCACCCAACCGGAAATCGATTTCCGCATGAAGGCGTTCGGCATTTAATGCTGCCGTCTCCAGTGCAGGCTGCGAAATATCGGTGGCGGTTACCTGCGCATTTGGCAACTCACATTTCATCGTGATGGCGATAATGCCGCTTCCTGTACCAATATCAGCGATCGCCAATTCTTCCTTGAAAAGATGGCGTTCAATCAGCTGCAGCGTTTCTTCTATTAGTTCTTCTGTTTCAGGCCTTGGAATCAAGACATCCGGATTTACCAGGAAGTTTCTGCCATAAAATTCTTCACTGCCCGTCAAATGCTGCACTGGAACCCCTTTGGCATGCTGCTCCACATTTGCCCAGAACCGGTTAAATTGAGCTTCACTGATTTCATCGCGCATGGCAGCGATCAAGCCCGAATACGAAAGGTCCAGTTCATGCTGAAGAAGGATGCGTGCAGCTCCTTCTTCACGGCCGTTCTCCAGTAAAAAAGAAGAAGCCCTCTTCAGGGCCTCATAAACATACTTAAGCTTGGTCATTGTTCAGGCTTTCCATGCGGGCTGACTGTTCTTCCACAATCAACGCCTCTATGATTTCATCCATTTTCCCTTGCAAAATCTGATCCAGCTTCTGGATCGTCAATCCGATGCGGTGATCGGTGACACGGTTTTGAGGGAAATTGTATGTCCGGATCCGTTCAGAACGGTCGCCCGTTCCAACCGCAGATTTACGGACTGCGTCATATTCAGCCTGTGCTTCCTGCTGGAATTTTTCATAAACGCGTGCACGCAATACTTTCATGGCACTGGCTTTGTTTTTGATCTGTGATTTTTCATCCTGGCAGGTAACCACAGTGTTGGTCGGAATGTGCGTCAAACGGACAGCTGACATCGTGGTGTTAACCGATTGTCCGCCGGCGCCTGAAGATGCATATGTGTCAGTCCGGATATCATTCTCATGGATATCGATTTCCACTTCTTCAACTTCCGGCAAACAAGCCACCGTTGCGGTCGAGGTGTGGATCCGCCCGCCCGATTCTGTTTCCGGCACCCGTTGTACACGGTGTGCTCCGTTTTCATATTTCAATTTCGAATAAGCGCCTTTCCCTGTAATCATAAAGACGATTTCCTTGAATCCGCCAAGTCCGGTCGGGTTCGAATCCAGCACTTGGACTTTCCAGCCGTTCGTTTCGGCAAAACGGGTGTACATGCGGTAAAGGTCACCTGCAAATAACGCGGCTTCATCTCCGCCAGCTGCTCCACGGATTTCCATAATAACGTTTTTATCATCATTGGGATCTTTCGGAATCAACAGCTTATGAAGGCGCTCTTCAATCACTGAAATCTGTTCTTCCAATTCGCTGACTTCTTCCTTGACCATTTCGCGCATGTCGGCGTCCATCTTATCGTCGAACATGGCTTTTGCTTCAGCCAATTGAGTTGTCAAATCTTTGTATTCACGATAGGCTTCAACCGTTTCCTGCAGATCCGATTGTTCCTTGGAATACTCACGCAGTTTATTGGTATCGCTGACGATATCGGGATCGCTCAGCAATTCGTTCAAACGGTCATATCTATCTTCTACTGATTGTAATCGATCAAACATAGGTGTCACCTCGAGTTCTAATTTTGTGTTGTTTTTGTGTTGGATTGAAACTTCATCATTGCTGTTCGCTTGATTGGTTAAAGATTTTAATAAGCAGCTATACTTTGTCATCCGTATATTTCAGATATGGAGCAACCCAGCGGAGACTCCACAGGATAGCGTAGCTGGTTTGTGGAATATCTGTATTCCAACTTAACTATTCACTTAACAGTAACACCCGCAGGCACTTCGTGATGATGGCGGCAGCGTGGTTCGTAGGCCTCAGATGCACCGACCAGAATTGTCGGATCATCTGACCCAGCTGGCTTGCCGTCGATCAGGCGCTGCGTCCGGCTCGCCGGAGAACCGCAAACGGTACAGACAGCTTGAAGTTTCGTCACTTGTTCGGCAATGGCGAGCAAAGCTGGCATGGGGCCGAATGGACGTCCTCTGAAATCCTGATCCAGTCCGGCAACAATTACACGGAAACCATGATCAGCAAGCTTTTGGATGTTTTCGATGATGTCTTCATCAAAAAATTGGGCTTCATCGATGGCAATGACGTCAAATTCATCTGTAATGTGATCCCACATATCAGTTGAGCGGGAGATCGGCAGAGCGATTACTGTTGCTCCATTATGGGAAACAACCGCTTCTTTGCTGTAACGGTCGTCGATTTTTGGTTTAAAAACGATAATTTTTTGTTTGGCGAATTGCGAACGGCGCACTCGGCGGATCAGTTCTTCGGATTTTCCGGAAAACATGCTGCCACAGATTAATTCGACCCATCCTGTTTGTTTCATGACGTACATAGGTGAGACCCCTTTCGGACACTTTGTTGTTAGTTTAATCATACCAAAAATCATTCAGCATCTTGCTGTTTTTTGGAATATGTAAGGTGTTTTTTTCTAATATGGAGAAAGCCATAATCAGGCAGCTTCTCCTTTATCTAAGGTGGATAAGGCATCCACTTGCTGAAAAAGCAGGAATAAACGAAAAAAAAATACCCGCCAGGCGTTTTCGCGCTAGGCAGGTATATTTTTAATTGATGCAGGAAAGCGGTAAACAGGAGGACAGAAATTCGTTGCGGAATTTCCGCTTCCTGTCCATGCTCTTCCAATATTACTCGTTGATTTCTTCTTTAAGGCCGTATTTTTTGTTGAAACGGTCTACGCGGCCATCTGCTGAAGCGAATTTCTGACGTCCAGTGTAGAATGGATGACATTCAGAGCAAAGCTCAACGCTGATGTTTTCTTTTACAGAACCAGTTGTGAAAGAGTTCCCACATGAGCAAGTTACTGTAGCTTGTTTGTAATCTGGATGAATACCTGATTTCATTTTGTTTTCTCCTCTCGCCCTGAACCATCTGGAACAGAGTTTAATCTATTTTTACTATTGCCTTACACGGTTCTTTAGACCGTATATGCAATAGCTTTGGTTTGATTCACTCTCATAATCATATCAAATTCTTGTATCGTTTGCAAGCATTTAAATCATCTTCTTGTTGCTTCGGTGGGTCTTCATTTCCGTAGCCAATTGCTCGAAGAATTCTTCATTTGTATCTGTTTGGCCCAGCTTCTTCAGGAAACGTTCACCGAAATCATGAGAATCCGAGAAAGTTTTTCGGATGGACCAAAGCTTTTCAAGCTGTTTCGGCTCGATCAGCAACTCTTCCTTACGCGTTCCGGAACGGCGTATATCAAGTGCAGGGAAAATGCGGCGTTCAGCCAAAGATCGGTCAAGATGCAATTCCATGTTGCCGGTCCCTTTAAATTCCTCGTAAATGACTTCATCCATTCGTGACCCTGTTTCCACTAAAGCGGTCGCTAAAATCGTCAAACTGCCGCCTTCTTCGATATTTCGGGCGGCACCGAAAAAGCGTTTTGGACGGTGGAAAGCTGCTGGGTCTATTCCTCCTGATAGTGTACGCCCGCTTGGCGGAATCACCAAATTATATGCTCGGGCAAGGCGCGTGATGGAATCCATCAAAATGACAACATCACGTTTGTGCTCAACGAGGCGCATCGCCCGTTCAAGGACAAGCTCTGCGACTTTCACATGATTTTCAGGTACTTCATCAAATGTCGAAGAGACAACATCCGCATTTACGGAACGTTCGATATCCGTTACTTCTTCCGGACGCTCGTCAATCAGCAGGACAATCAATTCAGCTTCGGGATGATTGGTTGTAATGGAGTTCGCAATTTCTTTTAGAAGCATGGTTTTCCCGGCTTTTGGCGGTGCTACGATCAATCCGCGCTGACCAAAACCGACTGGCGCAACCAAATCCATGATGCGTGTAGACAAATGAGCCGGTGTCGTTTCCAGACGGATATGGCGATCTGGATAAAGTGGCGTCAACCCAGGGAAATGCACACGTTCTTTGGCTACTTCCGGATCTTCGCCGTTAACGGCTTCGACTTGAAGCAAACCGAAATAACGTTCGTTTTCCTTTGGAGGACGCACTTTCCCGGAAACTTTGTCCCCATTCCGCAAATCGAAACGGCGGATTTGGGATGCCGAGATGTAGATGTCCTGTGAACTTGGGGAATAGTTGATCGGGCGCAGGAAGCCAAAGCCTTCTGATTGGATAATTTCCAAAACACCTTCCATAAAGAAGAAGCCTTCCTGTTCCGCGCGTGTCTTCAAAATCGCAAAAATCAGTTCTTTTTTTGTCAGCTTGCTGTAATTGGTCAATTTATATTCTTTTGCTAAATTATATAGTTCTTTTAATGTCATATTCTCCAATGCGGAGATTGTTATCGTTGCCATGTATCGGACACCACTCTTATTCGTATTATTTTTTTGTAGATAAGTTGAATGAATGGATGAGCCTTTTTCCATCGACCAGAAGAACTCACGTAAGGCAGAGCTTCTTCTAAAACCAATTATGGCCTTTCATCGTTGTATTGGCTGCACTCTTCATAAGAAATAAAATAAGGGGTAAACCTGAGCCGGTTCACACCATATCATCTTGTTAATTTCCCTTGATTAAACAATTGATTCAACTTATAGGGTTTGAGGATCGGTAGTGAATGATTGAGAAGATCTTAAAGAAGAAGTCCGGCAATTTGCCGGACTCATTTTATGAAGTAGGATCGTTAATCGTTCATTACGAGATTTGGTTTTTTCTGAAGGCTGTGACGCCCTTCGATAAAGCGGATCGTTCCGGATTTCGCGCGCATCACCAATGTATGGCTTTCTGCGAAACCGCCTTTCAGCTGAACTCCTTTTAAAAGTTCCCCGTCTGTTACGCCTGTTGCTGCAAAGATGGCATCATCGCCTTTAACAAGGTCATCCATCATCAGGACTTTGCTGACGTCAATACCCATATCGATGCAGCGCTGTGCTTCTTCTTCGTTTTGCGGAACAAGCTTCCCTTGGATTTCGCCACCCAGGCATTTTAAGCCGACTGCAGCGATAACGCCTTCAGGTGCTCCTCCAATTCCGAATAGAATATCAACGCCTGTCTGGTCGAACGCTGTATTGATCGCGCCGGCTACATCGCCGTCACCGATCAGTTTAATGCGTGCTCCAGCTGCTCGGATTTGATCAATGATGTCTTTATGGCGCGGACGGTCCATAATGGTGGCAACCACTTCTTCGATGTCTTTGTTTTTGGCTTTCGCCACTGCACGAAGATTATCGATGACTGGTGCGTTAATGTCAATTTTGCCTACAGATTCAGGCCCAACCGCAATTTTGTCCATGTACATATCCGGTGCGTTGAGAAGGTTGCCGCGATCAGCTATGGCCAGAACCGCTAATGCATTCCAACCGCCGGCTGCTACGATATTTGTTCCTTCTAAAGGATCCACTGCAACGTCCACTTCCGGACCATTGCCTGTCCCTAATTCTTCACCGATATAAAGCATGGGCGCTTCGTCCATCTCGCCTTCACCGATGACAACCACGCCGCGCATCGGAATAGTATCAAATACGACTCTCATTGCAGTGGTGGCTGCATCATCCGCTTCGTTCTTCATGCCGCGGCCCATCCATTTTGAAGAAGCAATTGCTGCCGCTTCAGTGATACGCACTAATTCCATCGAAAGACTTCGTTCCATACTATCAGTTCCTCCCGTTCAGCTTTAACTATGCCTTCAATATTGTAGCATATATTTTTATGCTAAAAGACCGTTAATTTGCATCCTGGCTAAGGTCGGACTTCATGCTTGCCACCGGGTCAATCGTCTCTCTCCGGATATCTGCACCAAGGCCCTGCAGTTTTTCAATGATGGACGCGTAGCCGCGTTCGATGTGGTAGATTTCACGGATTTCTGTTTCGCCTTCCGCCAGTAATCCGGCAATGACCAATGCGGCTCCTGCACGCAAGTCAGAAGCTACAACGGTTGCCGCAGTCAAAGGAGTCGGCCCTGTAACGATCGCCGCTCTTCCTTCCACACGGCCGCTTGCATTCATGCGGCGAAGTTCATCAATATGCTTGAAACGTGCGGAATAGATGGTATCGGTAATCATTGAAGCTCCTTGAGCCTGAGTCATCAGCACAGAAAACGGCTGCTGAAGATCTGTCGGGAATCCAGGGTACACCAATGTTTTTACGTCGATGGCCGTCAAGTTGTTGGATTTTGGAATATAGATCGATTCTTCGCCTTCCTGCACATCTACGCCCATTTCGCGTAATTTGGCAGTCAAAGCTTCCATATGGAAAGGAATTACGTTGTCGATGGTTACCCCATCTCCTGCAGCCGCAGCCATAATCATGAATGTTCCGGCTTCAATGCGGTCAGGGATGATTGTATGGTTGGTGCCATGCAATTCTTCCACGCCGTCAATACGGATGACATTTGTTCCGGCTCCTTTGATTTTCGCGCCCATATTGGTCAATAACGTCGCTACATCAATGATTTCCGGCTCTTTTGCCGCATTTTCAATCGTTGTTTGGCCTTTCGCCATAACCGCTGCCAACATGATGTTGATTGTTGCACCAACACTGACGACATCCAAATAAATCTTGGCTCCACGAAGCTCATCGGCACGCAAGTAGATGGCGCCGTGTTCATTCGTGACTTTCGCACCTAATGCTTCAAAACCTTTGATGTGCTGATCGATTGGGCGAGGCCCTAAGAAACAACCGCCCGGAAGGCCAATTGCTGCATGTTTGAAACGGCCCAGCATCGCGCCCATCATATAATAGGAAGCACGCAGTTTTTTCACATTGCCGTTCGGCAAAGGCATATCAATCATTTTCGTCGGATCGATGCTCATTGTTCCGTCTTCAAATGTTACTTCCCCGCCGATTTCTTCCAGAATACTTTTCAGTGTCCATGCGTCGGAAATACCCGGTAATCCTTCGATCGTTACTGGCGAATTCGCCAAAATCGATGCAGGAATCAATGCCACCGCACTATTTTTAGCACCGTTGACTTTGATTGTTCCGGAAAGGCGCTTACCGCCCCTTACTTTATATACATCCATAAATTTTCTCCTTTATCCACTTTTCCCGGCAGTATAGTTGGCCGCAAAAGTTCCATTGCTTCAGCATGCCAGTCGGCTGCCGATCACAACTTGGGTTTTTCCTGCCATTAAAGGCAAGTCAATTTCCCGCCCTAAAAGCGGGAAATCTCTTGATGTTCTTATTTTACGCCGTCTTCTACTGAACGTTTTTCCCAGTCAGCCAAAAATGCATCGATTCCTTGATCTGTCAACGGGTGCTTGAACATTTGGTGCATTACTTTAATCGGCATCGTAGCGATATGTGCACCATTCAATGCAGCTTCCGTTACGTGCTGTGGATGGCGGATTGAAGCAGCAATGATCTCTGAAGAAATATCATGGATAGCAAAGATTTCAGCAATTGTTGAAATCAAGTCCATGCCGTTATGTCCGATGTCGTCCAGGCGTCCAAGGAATGGCGAAACGTATGCTGCTCCGGCACGCGCTGCAAGCAATGCCTGGTTTGCACTGAAAATCAATGTGACGTTAACTTTTTTGCCTTCTGAAGCAAGTACTGAACAAGCTTTCAATCCGTCTGGTGTCATTGGCAATTTCACTGTGATGTTCGGCGCAAGATCAGCCAATTCACGGCCTTCTTTGATCATGCCTTCTGCATCAAGGGCAATCACTTCTCCGCTGATTGAACCATCAACAAGCGCCGCAATTTCTTTCAGGCGGTCATGGAATGAAACGTTTTTCTCTTTTGCTACCAAAGATGGGTTTGTTGTAACGCCGGAAAGGATTCCCCAGGCGTGTGCTTCTTTAATTTCGTCAAAGTTTGCTGTATCGATGAAAAATTTCATTATTTTTCTCCTCCAGTATGACGGGAAAAAGAGAAGGCGCCTTTCGGACGCTTCTCTCCCATCTTTTTTTGTGTCGTTATTATGCTTTCCCTGAACTTCCAAACTCACGCATTTTGCCGATTACAGTCTTTTTGATTGCTTCGCGGGCTGGTCCCATGTATTTGCGGGGATCATAGACATCCGCGTCGTTGTTCAAAACCTCGCGTACGGCTTGTGCTGAAGTGATCTGGCTTTCTGTGTTGACGTTGATTTTCGATGTACCAAGAGAAACGGCACGTTGAATATCTTTAGTTGGAATTCCTGTACCACCGTGCAATACAAGCGGAACGTCGCATTGCTGTGAAATTTCTTCCATTTCAGTAAACCCAAGATTCGGTTCGCCTTTATAAGGGCCATGGACTGAACCAAGAGCCGGCGCCAAGCAATCAATTCCAGTCTGTTCAACCAGCTGCTTGCATTCTTTTGGATCGGCATAAATAACGCCATCAGCAATAATGTCGTCTTCCTGTCCGCCGACAGTTCCCAATTCCGCTTCCACGGATACATTATGTTGTCGCGCATATTCTACAACTTGTTTAGTGATTTCAATGTTTTCTTCAAACGGGTGATGAGACGCATCAATCATTACGGAAGTGAATCCTGCATCAATCGCTTCCTTGCATTTTTCAAAGCTCGAACCGTGATCCAAGTGGATTGCCACGGGAACGGTGATTTTGTAATCATGCATCAATCCTTTGACAATATTAACAACTGTCGTGAATCCACCCATGTAACGTGCTGCTCCTTCTGAAACTCCGCAGATTACCGGAGAATTCTCTTCCTGTGCAGCTTGAAGAATGGCTTGTGTGAACTCCAGGTTGTTTAAATTGAATTGACCGATTGCATATCCTTCTTGTTTTCCTTTTATCATCATTTCTTTCATTGAAACCAATGGCATTTAGAATTCCTCCTCAGCAATGTTTAAAGCAAATATCCTTTATACTATATCAAAAACCCTGTACTTACGCTACTTCTTCGCTGTTTACTGCTGCAATAGACCATTCACGGCATCGCGCACCTCAAAGACGTCGAAAGGCTTGGTAAAATAGCGCTCAGCTCCCCAGTTCATCGATTCCTTAATTAAATCCAATTCGCCGTATGCGGTCATCATGATGACGTGGACTGAGGGCTTGTTCTTCTTCAATCGCTTCAATATTTCAATGCCGTCCATACCTGGAATCTTCATATCCAACAACACCAGGTCCGGGCACACTTCCTGCACCAATTCGAGTGCTTCTTTGCCGCTTCCGGCAGTGAACGTCTGGTATCCTTCTTTGCTGAACACTTCTTTTAACAACAGCCGGATTCCCGGTTGGTCGTCTACAATTAAAATGGTTTTCAAGAAGAACCACTCCTTTGTCTGCTATACTTTTTTACGAGGTGAGTTTTATGGAACTGTTAACTGCACAATTAACTCCGCTGTTTGAGCACCTGGCAAAACAGCAGGAAGCCATTGACGCTGTAGCTGGTGTTTTGGCACAAGCTGCTGTTGCAGGCGGCACTATTTTCATCGCGGCGTTCGGTGAAATGAAAGCCGTCGACTCCGTTGCCTTTCATAGCAAAGATCCGTTGGCTTCTGCGGCCGAATGGTCGCCTGCAAGCATTGTCACCAGCAGCGACCGCGTTTGGATACTGGCAGCGGATGAAGAAGGCGATGAACTTGCTGGACGGCTTTCGGATGCGGGCATCCCCTTCGCTTTTATCGCACCGGATTCCGGCAACAGCGAGTTAGCCGATGCCTTTCTTCCATTGGACAAGCAGAAAGGCGCACGGTTACAGGACGATGCTCTGTCCATGATAGTTCCACATGCCATGGCCGCACTCTATGTCTACCACGCTGTCAAATCAAGCATCGACCAACTGCTGGCCGATTAAGTTTTCCATGCATAAAAGCCTTCCCCTTTTTTATGTGGGAAGGCTTTTCCGTTTATTTATTGGCAATAGATGCTTTTACAAATTCACGGAACAATGGCTGCGGACGGTTCGGACGTGAAATGAACTCCGGGTGGAATTGGCAAGCCAAGAACCATGGGTGGTCAGCGACTTCAACGATTTCCACTAGGCGGCCATCCGGGCTTGTGCCTGTAAATTTGAATCCGGCTTTTTCAAAAGCTTCCCGGTATTCGTTGTTGAACTCGTAACGGTGGCGATGTCTTTCGTAAACCAACTCTTCGCCGTAAGCTTCATGGGCTCTCGATCCTTTTTCAAGTTTCGCAGGATACAATCCAAGGCGAAGCGTGCCGCCCAAATCTTCGATGTCTTTTTGCTCGGGCAACAGGTCGATGACCGGGTAAGCCGTTTTAGCGTTCAATTCAGAAGAATGTGCGCCTTCAAGGTTCATGATGCTGCGTGCAAATTCAACAGATGCCAATTGCATGCCCAGGCAAATACCGAAGAATGGCACTTTGTTTTCGCGTGCAAATTGAGTAGCAAGGATTTTCCCTTCAACTCCGCGGTCGCCGAAGCCACCCGGAACGAGAATGCCGTCGCAGTTTTTCAATGATTCTGCCACATTGTCAGCATTGATGTGTTCGGCGTTGATCCATTCGACTTCGATTTCAGAATCGAATGCGAAACCGGCATGTTTCAAAGCTTCTACTACAGAAATATAAGCATCCTGCAGTTCCACATATTTTCCGACAAGACCGATGCGCACAGTGTTTTTAAGCGACTTCACTTTATCAACAAGCGTGCCCCAATCCGTCATATCGGCCTCTGGCGCTTCAATTCCGAAGTGATCAAGGACAATTTGGTCCATATGCTGTTCCTGAAGGCGGAGCGGCATTTCATAGATCACGTCAACATCGCGTGATTCGATTACTTCTTCCGGCTTGATGTCGCAGAACAAGGCAATCTTATCTTTCATGTCCTGTGGCACTGGGTGTTCTGTGCGAACAACGATCAGGTTTGGCTGAATGCCCAGGCTGCGAAGTTCTTTTACGCTATGCTGCGTAGGTTTGGTTTTCATTTCTTTTGCTGCTCCAAGATACGGAATCAACGTACAGTGTACGTACATGACTTCGTCGCGCCCAAGATCTGAACGCATCTGGCGGATTGCTTCGAGGAATGGCAATGATTCGATGTCTCCGACGGTTCCGCCGATTTCCGTGATGACGACATCCGCGTTGGCTGTTTTCGCAGCACGCAATAGACGGTCTTTGATTTCATTGGTGATATGCGGAATTACTTGAACGGTTCCACCCAAATAATCGCCGCGGCGTTCTTTTTGGATAACAGTCGAGTAAACTTTCCCTGTTGTTACGTTAGAGTATTTGTTCAAGTTGATGTCGATGAAACGCTCGTAATGGCCAAGGTCCAAATCCGTTTCCGCGCCGTCATCCGTCACAAAAACTTCTCCGTGCTGGTATGGGCTCATTGTTCCTGGGTCAATGTTGATGTACGGATCAAACTTTTGAATCGTTACATTCAACCCTCTGTTTTTCAATAAACGCCCTAAAGACGCTGCTACAATCCCTTTACCGAGTGATGATACAACCCCACCCGTCACAAATATATACTTCGTCATGCCTGTTTCCTCCTCGAATGGTAAAAATAAAAAGCGCTCCACCTGCTGCATATGCAGGGGGAGCGCGTAAACTGTACGAATCATCTCTCCTATTTTAAGGAGCCCAGTAAAATCTTATCCAGTCTAGCCTAATAAGTCAAGGTAATAAAATGTTCAAATTACTTCAAATCGTCTTCTTCATCTTCATCGTCTTCGTCTTCGTCTTCGTCGTCGATGATGTTGCCATCCAGATCTTCTACCAAAACATCGACGTCTTCTTCGTCCTCATCGTCTGCGTCGAAATCCAGGACTTCCACTTCGACAGGTGATTTGATCACTTCGTCATCATCATCCTCGTCGTCATCGTCGTCTTCACCGAAGTCTTCGAATTCCAACTCGTCTTCCAATGCCAATTCATCCAAATCGTCAAAGCCTTCATCGTCAGCGACTTTCGCTTTCTTCTTACGTGCTTTAACAGTCGGAGCGGATTCTTCTTCGATCTGCTCTACCGGGTACCATTCGCGAAGGCCCCAACGGTTTTCGCCCAAAATCAAAAAGCGGCCGTCGATATTCAAGTCTGTATAGAATTGAACCAGACGATCTTTCATTTCCTCTTTTGATAAGTTGAGCAATTTCTCGATTTCTTCAACCAATTCTGCATACGTTTTCGTTTCATGTGTTTCTTCTAGCATTGCATATGTCAAGTCAACAAATGACTCTTCTATTAGTTCTTCTTTAGATAATTCACGAATTTTCATTCCGTGCACGTCCCTTCTTCTTTCTTAACTTAATCCATTATATACAAACAACCTAGTCTCCGCTACCGTGTTTTCTTTTTTCTCGGATCTAATTGCATCCACCCGAAATAAAACAAATAGAGCGCCAAGATCATAAAAGGAATGGATCCCAAAGCTTTATTGTACAGGAAAAAAATCAGTATGACACAGATTAGGATAATTATGTAGTGCACAGCTTTACGCATAGGATCATCCTTCTTGTTTTCTGGGATGTGTTTTCATTCATTATACAGAAAAAGGGTGGAGATATCGACTGGATAGCGTGTTGAATGGGCTTTATGAAGATTGTTTTTGCATCTGCTTGGAAATTTTTTCTTAATAAAATATATTATTGGATGTTTTTTAAATAAATTAGCGTTTTATCTGCTAAACGTGCGCATTTTCTTATAAGCGTGCGCATTTTTCTCCAAGCGTGCGTATCGCTTTTTAAATTAATAAAAACCTTCGTCGATTTCAAAATCAGCTCTTTAGTTCTTCTCAAAAAAGCAAAAATCCCGGCTTTGGCGGGTTTTCGTCTTTTTTCGTGTTTTGATCCATTCAGCTTTTAGGCCTTAACTCGGCAGAACGCCTGCAAATCTGATCCAGCTCGCATCCCCACAAAAAAAGTAAGCAAAATCCACTTGAAATCGGATTCCGCTTACTTTATTGTATTTCATTCGGCTTCCCTGTTTGTCCAGCTACAGCAGCCTGCCCCCTCGGGTCGTAAGCTGCTTTGGCTGTGCGACTGGAAACACGCCGCTTCGCAAAACCCTCTTACGCCTGTCGGAGCAAAACGGCTGCTTCCGCTTTTCTTTGTCCAGCTCCAGCAGCCTGCCCCTCGGGTCGTAAGCTGCTTTGGCTGTGCGACTGGAAACACGCCGCTTCGCCAAACCCGCTTACGCCTGTCGGAGCAAAATGGCTGCTTCCGCTTTTCTACCTACATATTCCGTCGATACTGCCCGCCGACTTCATATAAAGCTGTAGTGATTTGTCCTAAGCTTGCGACTTTTACGGTGTCCATCAATTCTTCGAAGATGTTGCCGCCCGTCTTCGCAACTTGCTTCAGGCGCTCCAATGCTTCGGTCGAATCGTTGCGCTCCTGGAAGGCGCGCAAGTTGTTGATTTGTGTTTCCTTTTCTTCGGTTGTGGCGCGGGCGATTTCCATCGCGTTGATGTCGTCGTCTGATTGCGGATTCGGGTTCAAGTAGGTATTGACTCCGATGATTGGCAATTCGCCTGTGTGTTTCTTCATTTCGTAATGCATGGATTCTTCCTGGATTTTGCCGCGCTGGTACTGTGTTTCCATTGCGCCCAGAACGCCTCCGCGATCGTTGATTCGGTCAAACTCGGTCAATACCGCTTCTTCCACCAATTGCGTCATTTCTTCGATGATGAACGCGCCTTGCAGCGGATTCTCGTTTTTCGACAATCCATGCTCTTTGGTGATGATCATCTGGATCGCCATCGCGCGGCGGACCGATTCTTCGGTCGGCGTCGTGATCGCTTCATCGTAAGCATTGGTATGCAGCGAGTTGCAGTTATCCTGCAGCGCCATC
This sequence comes from Planococcus beijingensis, assembly GCF_016820615.1. Classification (NCBI taxonomy): domain Bacteria; kingdom Bacillati; phylum Bacillota; class Bacilli; order Caryophanales; family Caryophanaceae; genus Planococcus; species Planococcus beijingensis. Next base: position 272,880 of record NZ_JADHDZ010000001.1, on the reverse strand, counting down.
AATGCCTGCAACGTTGTGCGGATGTCGTTGAAATCAATTTCCTGTGCATGCAGACTGCGCCCGGATGTCTGTACATGGTATTTCAGCTTCTGGCTGCGTTCGTTTGCGCCATATTTATCGCGCATGACAACTGCCCAGATGCGGCGTGCCACACGGCCGATGACGGTATATTCCGGATCCAGTCCGTTCGAGAAGAAGAACGACAGGTTCGGCGCAAAGTCATCGATGTTCATGCCGCGGCTCAAGTAGTATTCCACGTACGTGAAGCCGTTAGACAGTGTGAAGGCCAATTGGGAAATCGGATTCGCTCCCGCTTCGGCGATATGGTAGCCCGAAATCGATACAGAGTAGTAATTGCGCACTTTGTGATCGATGAAGTATTGCTGGATATCGCCCATCATGCGCAACGCGAATTCAGTCGAGAAGATGCAGGTGTTCTGCCCTTGGTCTTCTTTTAAAATATCGGCTTGAACGGTTCCGCGCACGACTTGCAGCGTGCCTTCACGGACTTCTGTAAATTCTTCGACAGTCAACGTGCGGCCCAGTTTTTCTTCATTCAACTTGACCTGCTGATCAATTGCCGTGTTCATGAACATCGCCAAAATGATCGGTGCCGGTCCGTTGATGGTCATGGAAACTGAAGTCGAAGGCGCACACAGATCAAATCCTGCGTAAAGTTTCTTCATATCATCAAGCGTACAGATTGATACACCTGATTCGCCGACTTTCCCGTAAATGTCCGGACGGTGATCCGGGTCTTCGCCGTAAAGCGTCACCGAGTCAAAAGCTGTAGACAAGCGTTTCGCATCGTCATCTTTCGATAGATAATGGAAACGGCGGTTCGTGCGTTCAGGCGTTCCTTCGCCCGCAAATTGGCGCTTCGGATCTTCCCCTTCGCGTTTGAACGGGAAAACCCCAGCTGTGTACGGGAATGAACCCGGTACGTTCTCTGCATAAACCCAAGACAGAATCTCGCCGTAATCAACGAATTTCGGCAATACTACACGCGGCACTTTGATGCCGGATAGGCTTTCTGTGCGCAGGATCGTGCGAATTTCCTTGTCCCGTACCGTTGTGACGAATTCGTCTCCGGCATACATTTCTTTCAGCGCAACCCAATTAGCGAGAATGCGCTTGGATTCAGCAGTCAATTCCTCACGGACGCCGTCAGCCAGCGACTCAAGTGAAGCGACCAATGCATCATCCGGCGCTTTTTCTTTTACCGCTTCAATGGCGCCTTCCAATTGGAACAGACGGCGCGCAAAGGCGGCTTGTTCTTTGGATTTTGCGTGGTAGCCACGGACCGTATCCGTCAGCTCACGCAAGTAATAACGGCGGTCGTTTGGAATGATGAGATTCTCTTTCTGGGTTTTGACGAATTTATCGTAATCCGTTTCCCAGTCAGTGCCCATTTTTTCATTGACTGTCGCTACCAATGCCGCGAACAGGGAGTTGGTCCCTTTATCGTTGAACTGGCTGGCGATTGTGCCGTAGACCGGCATTTCATCCAGGTCTTTATCCCATAGCAGATGGCTGCGCTGATACTGCTTCTGCACTTGGCGAAGCGCATCCTGCGAACCGCTGCGTTCGAATTTATTGATGACAATCAAATCCGCGTAATCGATCATATCGATTTTTTCAAGCTGTGACGGTGCACCGAATTCACTGGTCATGACGTACATGGAAATGTCCGAGAAGTTGGCGATTTCCGCATCTCCCTGGCCGATCCCACTTGTTTCCACAACAATCAAATCGAAATCCGCCGCTTTCACGACGTCCAAAACATCTCCGATTGCACCGGACAGCTCTGAGCGTGAACCACGTGTTGCCAAGCTTCTCATAAAGACACGTTTATTGAAGATGGCGTTCATGCGGATGCGGTCACCCAAAAGCGCGCCGCCTGTTTTCTGTTTGGTCGGGTCGATCGACAGAATTGCGATTTTCTTGTCCGGAAGTTCAGACAGGAATCGGCGAATCAATTCATCGGTCAGCGAGCTTTTCCCGGCTCCGCCTGTTCCGGTGATACCGAGGACCGGCGTGTTTTTCGTCTGTTCCCGTACCGCTCTCAACAATTCGTCGGTATCGGTGTCGCGCGTATGCGCTTCTTCCGCAGCCGTAATCAGGTTTGCCAGTACTACCGGTTCGTCGGCAGAAAGGTTTTCGATTTTCTGATCCGGTTTCACCGTCGAGAAATCACATTCCTCAACGATTTCCGTAATCATGCCCTGCAGGCCTTTTTTGCGGCCGTCTTCCGGTGAGAAAATGCCGGCAATGCCGTATTCTTCAAGTTCTTTGATTTCACGCGGCAAAATAACGCCTCCGCCTCCGCCATAAATGCGGATATGCGATGCGCCTTTTTCCTGCAGCAAATCATACATATACTTGAAGTATTCCATATGGCCGCCTTGGTAGGACGAAATGCAGATCCCCTGAACATCTTCTTGGATAGCCGCATTGACCACTTCTTCAACCGAGCGGTTATGGCCCAAGTGAATCACTTCGGCACCGCTTGATTGCAGAATCCGGCGCATGATGTTGATGGACGCGTCATGGCCGTCAAAAAGACTGGAAGCCGTGACAAAGCGAATATGGTTTTTCGGCTGATAGGTTTTCGTTTCTTCGATTGTAGCCATTATGATCAAGCCCCCTGTATTGAAATGTTTTCCCCTGCCATCCCCTGCAAAAGAAATTTGGTTTGCATGTCGATAAATTCCTGAATGGTGAAGTCGCGCAACGCCCAGCGTCTGAAAGCCCACATTTGGCCTTGTACGAATAAATGATGGGAAGCCATGACCACTTCTTTCGGCGTCATTTTGATTTCCCCGTTGTCGACGCATTGTGTCAGCAAACGTTCAAAAAGCGCCACCATTTCAATTTCTTTATTCAGTACATAACTTAATGCGTCCTTCGGCAACGATTTGGATTCCTGGTACATGACCACGAATTCATCCTGCATATCATCGATCAAGGTGTAGTAATGCTCGATCGCCGTCACAAGGACATTAATGGAACCTTGTTCGATATCAAGCCGGTCCAGACGTGTGTGCACTTCGTCATAAATGGAGTCACAGACGAGGTACAGCACATCTTCCTTGGTCCGGATGTATTCATACAACGTACCGATACTGAAACCCGCGGCTTTGGCGATTTCCCGTGTCGTCGTCCGGTGAAAGCCTTTTTCTTTAAAAAGCGTGACAGCACCGCGAATCATCTGTTCGCGGCGCTTTTCAATCAAGCTTTCGTCTTTCACGGAGGACGCTATTTCACGCTTTTTGTTCATAAGGCAACCCTCCGCTTATTTCGTAACCATCCGGGAAATAACCAGACGCTGAACTTCCTGTGTGCCTTCGTAAATTTGAGTGATTTTCGCGTCGCGCATAAAGCGTTCAACCGGATAATCTTTCGTATAGCCGTAGCCCCCGAAGACTTGAACCGCTTCAACCGTTACTTTCATCGCTGTATCGCCGGCCATCAATTTCGCCATCGCCGACTCTTTGCTGTAAGATAATTTATTTGATTCCAACCAAGCTGCCTGGTAAGTCAATAGACGGGAAGCTTCGATTGAAGTCGCCATATCCGCCAATTTGAATGAAACGCCTTGGTTGGCAACAATCGGCTTGCCGAATTGCTCGCGTTCTTTCGCGTAGTCGATTGATGCATCAAGTGCTCCTTGTGCGATTCCGACAGCCTGTGCCGCGATGCCGTTGCGTCCACCGTCAAGCGTCTGCATAGCGATTTTGAAGCCTTGGCCAAGTTCGCCCAAAACGTTTTCTTTCGGTACACGGCAGTTGTCGAAGATGATTTCAGTTGTCGGGCTTGAGCGAATGCCCAGCTTGCGCTCTTTTTTGCCGACCGAGAAACCTTCAAAGTCTTTTTCAACGATGAATGCTGTCGTGCCTTTATGCTTCGATTCCGGATCTGTTACCGCAAATACGATGTAGATGTCCGCAATTCCGCCGTTGGTGATGAAGATTTTCGAACCGTTCAATACATAATGGTCTCCATCTTCTTTCGCTGAAGTGCGCATAGCGCCTGCATCCGATCCTGAAGCGGGTTCCGTTAAGCCGTAAGCACCGATTTTCGTGCCTTCCGCCATTGGGCGAAGATATTTTTGTTTTTGTTCTTCCGTTCCGAATGTATAAACCGGCCATCCTGCCAGAGACGTGTGGGCAGATAATGTAACGCCTGTCGATGCGCAGACACGTGATAATTCTTCAACTGCGATGCAGTACGCCAAATAATCCGAGCCGATTCCGCCGTATTCTTCCGGCCATGGAATACCCGTAAGGCCAAGTTCAGCCATTTTATCGAAAATCTCACGGTCAAAGCGTTCTTCTTCGTCGCGCTCTTCCGCTGTTGGCGCCACTTCTTTATTAGCGAAATCTCTTACCATTTTGCGGATCATTTCGTGTTCTTCAGACAGTTGAAAATTCATTTTCCATTCCTCCAATAAATTATTTAAGTAGTTGTTTGCTGATGACGATGCGTTGAATTTCGCTGGTGCCTTCATAAATTTCCGTTACTTTAGCGTCGCGGAACAGGCGCTCGACCGGGTAATCTTTTGTATAGCCATAGCCTCCGAACACTTGAATGGCTTCAATCGTGACATCCATCGCTGCTTTCGAGGCGAAAAGCTTGGCCATGGAAGCTTCTTTATTGCAATCCTTGCCTTGTGAATACAAGTCCGCCGCGTTGTAGACCAGCAGTTTCGCCGCTTCCACCTGAGTAGCCATATCCGCCAGCTTAAAGCCGATGCCTTGCTGCTGGGCAATTGGTTTGCCGAACTGTTCGCGTTCTTTGGCGTAAGCCACAGCATATTCATAAGCCGCTTCAGCAATGCCGAGCGCTTGTGCCGCGATGCCGATGCGTCCGACGTTCAAATTCGCCATGGCGATGCTGAATCCTTTATTTTCTTCGCCCAACAAGTTTTCAGCCGGTACCCGCATATTTTCAAAGGTCAATTGGACCGTTTTCGAACCATGGAGACCCATTTTCTTTTCGTTTTTGCCGATGACCAAGCCCGGTGTATCCTTTTCAACAATGAAAGCCGAGATTCCACGGGAGCCTGCAGAAGGCTTGGTCGAAGCGAAGACGATATACGTATCTGCTGCGCCGCCATTGGTAATAAAGACTTTCGAGCCATTCAAAACGTAATGGTCTCCGTCTAGGACCGCTTTTGTCTTCAGGCTTCCTGCATCCGAACCTGCCGCCGGTTCTGTCAGACAGAAGGCGCCAAGATATTCGCCGCTCGCCAGTTTTGGTACGTATTTCTCGATTTGCTGCTGTGATCCGAAATTGAGGATCGGGTTGGTGCCGACCGACGTATGGACTGACAGGATAACTCCTACCACGCCGCTCGCTTTCGATAATTCGTGGATAGCCGTGATATAGGAAGTGAAGTCCATTTCCGCACCGCCGTATTTTTCAGGAGCTGTGATTCCCATCAATCCGAGCTCGCCCATTTTCTTTAAAATCGCCGTTGGAAATTCATCGTTTTCCATGTTTTCGATAAACGGTGTAATCTCTTCTTTCGCGAAATCTCGCACCATGTTGCGCATCATAAGCTGTTCATCTGTAAAGTGCAAATCCATTGCGGTTTTCCCCCTAATATTAAGTGTAGTCATAGAAACCGCGTCCGGTTTTCTTGCCTAGCCATCCTGCTTTGACGTATTGGCGCAATAACGGGCTTGGGCGGTACTTGCTGTCGCCGAACCCTTCATGCAGCACTTCCATAATGTACAGGCAAGTATCCAATCCAATAAAATCAGCCAATTGCAACGGCCCCATCGGATGGTTCATGCCGAGTTTCATGATGTCGTCGATCGCTTCTTTGGTGGCGACCCCTTCTTGAAGTGTGAAAATCGCTTCGTTGATCATCGGCATCAAGATGCGGTTCGCAACGAATCCTGGAAAATCGTTCACTTCCACTGGTGTTTTTGACAGCTGAACCGTCATTTCTTCCACTTTTTTATAAACTTCATCAGAAGTTGCCAAGCCGCGGATAATTTCCACAAGTTTCATCACCGGTACCGGATTCATGAAATGCATGCCGATTACTTGCTCCGGGCGGTTGGTGACTGCCGCAATCTCTGTAATCGGAAGAGATGACGTGTTCGTTGCCAAAATAGCATGCTGTGGCGCCACTTCATCCAGCGTTTTAAAGATGCTGTGTTTGATGGCCATGTTTTCAACAGCTGCTTCGATGACGATATCCACATCATGAGCATCCTTAAGATCAAGCGATGGTGTAATACGTCCAAGGACCTCATTCTTTTCTTCTTCCGTCATGCGACCTTTTTCAACATTGCGGGACAGGTTCTTGGTGATGGTCCCGATCCCACGGTCGTATGCTTCCTGCTTCATATCATTCAGTTTCACGTTCAATCCTGCCTGTGCGCAAACTTGCGCGATGCCGGAACCCATTTGTCCGGCGCCAATGACCATTACGTTTTGAATCGACATGCTTATTTTTCCTCCTTAGGAACTTCAATCATGATTGCGTCGCCTTGTCCGCCGCCTGAACAGATGGCTGCGATGCCGATGCCGCCTCCGCGGCGTTTTAATTCGTACGCCAATGTCAGAATAATGCGTGCGCCGCTTGCACCGATCGGGTGTCCAAGCGCTACTGATCCACCGTTGACGTTCACTTTTTCAGCATCCAAATCAGCGATTTTCGAACTTGCCAGTGCTACTGCCGCAAATGCTTCATTGATTTCAAACAAATCGATGTCATCCAGTGATTTGCCGGTTTTCTTCAATAACTCGTTGATGACGATGCCAGGCGTTTCCGGGAATCGATGCGGCTCGATCGCCACTTCCGTATGAGACAATATGTGCGCCAAGACGTTTTTCCCTTCGTTCTGTGCACGTTCTTCACTCATCAATACAAGTGCAACTGCTCCGTCATTGATGCCAGGTGCGTTTCCAGCAGTAATTGTTCCGTCTTTGCCGAATGCCGGTTTCAGTTTCGCCAATGCTTCAACAGTAGAATTGGCGCGTGGCGCTTCGTCCACGTCAACTGTAATCGGCTCCCCTTTGCGTTGTGGGATGTCGATCGCGACGATTTCTTCAGAGAACAGATCTTTGGCTTTGATGGCGCGTTCATGCGAACGTGCCGACCACTCATCCTGAGCTTCACGCGTCAGATTGAAATCTTCAGCAGTTGAGTTTCCGTAAGTCCCCATGTGGACTTTGTCCGGGTGGAACGAACACGACAATCCGTCATGGACCATGCCATCAATAACTTGGGCATCTCCCATGCGAAGTCCCCAACGTGCTTTCGGAAGATAATAGGGTGCGTTGGACATGGATTCCATGCCGCCTGCAACAATTACTTCCTCATCGCCCAAGCGAATGATCTGGTCTGCCAACGTGACGCTGCGCATGCCGGATGCGCAGACTTTGTTGATTGTTTCAGATTTGACGCTGTAAGGAATGCCAGCTTTTTTCGCGGCTTGGCGTGAAGGGATCTGCCCTTGCCCTGCCTGCAATACGTTGCCCATGATGACTTCCTGGACATCTTCCGGCTGGATATCCGCCCGGCTCATTGCCGCTTTGATTGCTTCTGCCCCTAATTCACTTGCCGATAACGTGCTCAAGTTTCCTCCAAATTTCCCGAATGCTGTACGTGCCCCATCGATAATAACTGTTTTTGCCATGATGATTTCCTCCCCTTTGCGTTTCCTTGTAAACGGTTTCAACTATGGTAAAAAATATAATTGGTGATGAAGATTGAACTAACTCTTTATAACGACTCTATTCCGCCATGGATATTCCACAAACCAGCTCCGCTTTCAGGCCCGCAGGATACGGGTCATGCAGCTGACGCGACAGGACGTCGCGATGTCAGCTGCCAAGGGGCTTGCGCCGAACTAACTCGGGCTATACGCCCGAGTGGATTTCTTGTATGTCGTTGCACTGCTCCCGTGGGAGTCTCCACTGGTTTGCTCCATATCCTATTGATTAGTTCACAATTTAGTTGTTTAATTCGCCAGTAATTGTATGCTCTCCTTAGAAGAAAGAGTGGAAGGCGGCGACTCCTGCGGGAAAGCGGAGTGTTGAGACCCCGCAGGAGCTTGCGACGAGGAGGCTCAGCGCTTCGCCCGCGGAAAGCGTCCGCCTGGAACGATTTCTTCAGACCTACTCTGGTTAAAAACATTGCTCCTACATCGCTGCGTTAGCTTAGTCGCAAGTTTCACAAGCTGAATTCTATTCAGCCCATAAAGTTGACTGAACGCTCGCTCGGTTTGAGTGCAAAAGAAAAGGGAGTACTTCACTCCCTTTCTTTTTTCTTGCTTATGCTATTATTCTACTTAATTTTCTGTCATTAGGCAATTATTATTTACTCATTGGTGTTTCTTAGTGAAGCTTCAGCTTATTGGACCACTGGCTCAGGCTCAGGCATTGGTGTTTCATTGCCAAGAACGGCCATTTCCAATAGTTCGGCTACATCGTATGTTCCAACTTCATCTTCGACTTCTTTGGCTTTCGTACCATCTGACAGCATTGTCAGGCAGTATGGACAGCCTGAAGAAATCATGGTCGGATTGACTTCAAGTGCTTGTTCCGTACGGGCAACGTTGACGCGATGGCCTGCATCTTCTTCCATCCACATCATTCCCCCGCCAGCTCCACAGCACATGCCGTCTTGGCGGTTGCGGACCATTTCGACCAATTCCACGCCTTCAATCGCTTTCAATATCTCGCGCGGTGCGTCGTAGACATCGTTGTAGCGGCCGAGGTAACAGGAATCGTGGAACGTGATTCGCTCGTTTACCGGGAATTGCGGCTTCAAACGGCCATCTTGGACCAGTTCGAACAGCATTTCGGTATGGTGGTAGACTTCTGCTTTAAAGCCGAAATCCGGGTATTCGTTTTTAAAGATGTTATAAGCATGCGGGTCAATCGTGACGATTTTCTTGATTTCCGCTTTTTCGAATTCTTTGATGTTGCCTGTCGCCAGTTCCTGGAACAGGAATTCGTTTCCGAGACGGCGCGGAGTGTCACCTGAGTTCTTTTCTTTGTTGCCAAGAATCGCGAATTTCACTCCTGCTTCGTTCATCAAACGGGCAAATGACAAGGCGATTTTTTGTGAACGGCTGTCGAATGAACCCATTGATCCAACCCAGAACAGGAATTCGAATTCTTCGCCGGCTTTGTTCATTTCTTTAACAGTTGGAATTGAAATATCTGGACGTGCATCTCTCCAGTTTTCTTTTTCTTTACGGTTAAGTCCCCAAGGATTCCCTTGCTTTTCGATGTTTGTCATCGCACGCTGAGCATCTTTGTCCATTTTCCCTTCCGTCATTACCAGGTAACGGCGAAGGTCGATGATTTTGTCGACGTGCTCGTTCATAACCGGACATTGGTCTTCACAGTTACGGCAAGTCGTACATGCCCAGATTTCTTCTTCTGTGATGACGTCTCCGATCAAGCTCGGGCTGTATAGCTCATCGATGCTGATTCCTTCAGCGCCGGCAGCCATCGCCAATTGGTTTCCTTGCGTATTGTTGAATGCCATTGCCGGCACCCATGGTTTTTTCTGTGTCATGACGGCACCTGTATTAGTCAGGTTGTCACGAAGTTTTGTAATAAGATCCATCGGAGACAGCATTTTCCCTGTTCCGGTTGCCGGACACATATTTGTACAGCGTCCGCACTCTACGCAGGCGTAGAAATCGATCATCTGCCCTTGTGTAAAGTCGGTGATTTTTCCGACACCGAACGAAGGCACAGCATCCGGATCTTCTTCATCTTCCATCTCTTCAAAGTTGATCGGCTTCAAACGGCCGACATGGTCCACTCGGTGGAACCATGTGTTGACCGGTCCGAAGATCAAGTGAGCGTGTTTCGATTGTGGAACATAAACCAGGAATGTCAGCAGGAACAATAAGTGTGCCCACCACATAACGTAGAAAATCGTTACAGTTGCAGCTTCAGGCAACCAAGAGAATGCAGCAGCAACAAGTGAAGCGACTGGTTCAGTCCAAGCACCTTCGTGTCCGTGCCAAAGCATGGCCATTCCGTTGCCGATTAATACAGTTACCATCAAACCACCGATGAAAATAAGCACCAGCCCTGATTTCCATCCGCGCTTCAAACGAACAAGCTTTTCAATGTAACGTCTGTAGAACGCCCAGACCACCGCTACCAGAATCGTCAATGTGACGATTTCCTGGAAGAAAGTGAAAGCCGGGTAAAGCGGTCCTAACGGCAAATGTGAATCCGGCGACAAACCTTTGATGATAAAATCAATGGCACTCGCCTGAACCAACAGGAAGCCATAGAAGAACATCACGTGAATCGTTCCGCTCTTCTTATCTTTCATTAATTTCTTTTGTCCAAAAACATTGACCATAACTTTCCGTAAGCGCTCGTTGAAGTTTTCCTCAAACTCGACCTTTTGGCCAAGCTTGATGAAATCATATCTCGACTTCAATAAATAAATGAAGAGATAGATGGCGTAAGCGGTTACAGCTATGAATAAAACCCAGTTTGCAATGAGCAATGGCTCCATCGTGATATCCCCCTTGTGTGTATATTCTAAAAATTCCCTACCCAAAGTTTACGTGAACACTAATAGATTGTCGATACTATGTTCTAGTTTAAAATATGAATGAGCATTCAGTCAACCTAAATTTAAAAGAGTTTTCAAATTTCAAGCATTGAATGTTTGCTACACATAAGATACCAGTTAACGATTTTAAAATCTACAGTTCTTTTGTATGGAGAATAGACTATCAAACGACAAAAAACCATCATCCATAAATGGATGATGGCTCTGCTTTATTGAAAATCAATCGAAAAAAGATATTCTCCGAAATAATCTTGAACATGTTTTCTCTTTTCTGGCATTGCACCGACCAGAACGCAAGTTGCCGGTCCGGCGGAGCTGCCGACGTCAAGATCCGCAGAAAATTCCACGGCATTGCCCATCAGCAATTCTGCTTCATGCGCAATGCCTTTCGATCCGACTGGCCAAACACGTTCGATCAGCTCCGATTCCAAAGCTTTTTTAATGGCAGCCAAATCAGCGATTTGATCGGCCTTCGTGAGGACGTCTTCTCCGACCAATGGAATCCCGTAGACAAACCAGTTCAAAGATCCAGCCGCTGCTTGTTTGCGAGACTGTTTTCCGATTATCGTCACGGCGATTCCGGATTGTAAAGTGGCCATATTGGTTTCCGTGCTGCCCGAAATCGGCGGCAGCCGGGTTTCGGCTTCAGCAAAAAGGTCAGCGATGCCCGCCGCATAGGCATCCCAATGAGCAGCACCACTAAAATTGTGAAGCAACACTGCCTGCGGTTCGCTACCGGATGCCCATTGTTCAAGCAACGCGACCCGTGCGGCAAATTTAGCCGTGATGGAATCTGGAGCCTGGACCACATCCTGCTGTTTTTCACCGATGGCTGCAGAATTATCTGAAGTGATGACAAAACCATCTATCGAAATCTCATGACGCATGCAGTGAACCTCCACGTACTCTCAGCACGTAAGGCATCAGCAAAGCAGCCACTCCGGCATTAAGGGAAGCCGCAATTACCAGACCCGGTGCTGAAGCATAGAAAAATGCCGGCGACAAAAGAAAGTAGAACGGAACGGCTGCGACCATACCGTTGCCAACGATGAATGCTGGCCATTTCAACCACCGTTTTCTCGCACTATGCAATATCGCGAACAGCCAGACGACTGCCCACATTTCAAACGCAATGATCAGATGAAACGGTCCGAGCGGCATGCCGCCAAACAAAGCCGAAATCAAATGGCCGAATGCCGCGATGGTCCCTGCGAGCGGTGCTGAAAAAAACAACACGGCTACCAAGGCCGGCATTGAATCAAGTGCAATGGATGCAATGCCGAGCGGAATTTTGATCATGCCGCCAATTGCGGATAAGCTGATGAATAAAGCCGCCAGCGCCAGTTTCTGAGCCGTCATCCTATTCCACCGACTTTTTGCTGCGCCCGCCGTTCTTGAAAACTTTAGCGCTGCGTACGTATTCATTATCCGGAACGCCGGCACGTGAATTGACGACACGTGCTGCAGCAAACAGGTAATCGGATAAGCGGTTCAAATAGCGCTGGACTACAGGCGGAAAATCTTCTCCTGCTCTCATCAACGTTACTGTCTGGCGCTCAGCACGGCGCGTAATCGTGCGTGCAATATGCATAGTTGCCGCCGCCGGCGAACCTCCAGGCAGGATAAAGCGCTCCAGCAATGGAGGCTCTTCCATCAATTCATCGATGCGTTTTTCCAAAACTTCCACCGGTTCTTCCGTCATTTTGTAATTGGGTTCTTTACGGACATCGGCCAAGTCGCCGCCGCAATCGAACAATTCGTTTTGGATGGCTTCCAAGTCCGCCAACAAGTCGGCGTATAAGTCAGGTGCCAATTCGGTCATCGCTTTGCCGATAAATGAATTCACTTCATCAATGGTGCCGTAAGCCTCAACGCGTGGTGCATCTTTGTCTGTGCGTGCTCCGATTAAACTAGTTTGCCCTTTGTCTCCGGTTTTTGTGTAAATTTTCATGTTCATCTGCCCCTTTTTCCGCTTTCACGGAATGAATTTTTACTTCAGTTTTTCTGGAATCCCATACCAAATGCGTGTAATGCTGTGTGCTTCAGCAAATAAGAACTGATAGATCCTGCCCAGAACGTCGCGCATTTCCCGTTCAATCCGCTCAGTCGGCACAATGCCGCGATTGAGATCCGTTAAAATCCAGGTTTGCTGCGTTTGTTCCCGACCGACCGTTTTTTTCACTTGCTCCATTAAATATTCTTCTGTAAAACCCTGTTCAAGCTGCTGTTTGACCCACAGCTCCAAACCGGCAATGACTATATTTATTTCTGTAGCTGAAGGTTCTGGCAACCGCCCTTCATTCCATTGGGCTACCTGGCCTTCCAGCCGGTCTTTCACATATTGCCGCTTGCCGTTAAAGGCTCCACCGAAAACGATGTGCATAATGCCCGCTCCTCGAACGCTTGGCGGTTTGGCCACGTTAAAATGTGGCAGCCCCCGTGCAGCGCAATTTGATCTTGAAATTTTTCATTCAATGCCTGAGCCATCAGGTAACGAATCGGACCGCCGTGGAGAACCAATGTAACTGTATTGCCTTCCGGCAGTTTTCGGATGCCTTGTTCAATCCGCTGAGCCATGTCCGTAAGGCTTTCACCGCCAGGAGGCTTGCTGTTCCAAGGATTATCTATCCAGTTGCGGTACAGTTCAATGTCTTTCAGCTCTTCATAGGTTTTCATTTCCCATTGGCCAAAATGGCATTCCCGTAAATCCCGGTTTGCTCTGTAGACTGCATTCGGAAACAGTATCGCTGCCGTCTGGCGGCACCTCTTCAGGTCACTGCCCATAACGGTTTGAAGTTTCAGGTCAGGTTGTGTCTGAAACGGAAGGATCGCTTCATCGGTCCAACCGATATAACACTTTTGTTGATTGCCTTTTGTAGGGGCATGGCGAATTAAACGAAGAATAAAAGGCTGATCCATAATAAAATCTCCACTCCTTCCACATACGCACCGAACAAATCACCCGTCACGCCGCCGAAATTCCGAAGGCACCAGGCGCGGAACAGCCAAAGCGATCCGGCCACTAGCACCAGCAGCGTCAGTGCAATCCAACTAGTTGTGCTCCAAACCAATAACACGAAACCGATGGCAATAAAAATCAGCGCGGCTATGAACAGCTTTCTGTGGTCTGCCCGTTGTTGGAAAAATGCTGCCAGCCCTTTTGGTTTTGCTGAACAGGTCGTGCTGAACAATGCCAGCAAGCCGATTCTGGCTAACACCGGGATGAATAAAATCAGCACCAGCGAAACGGCCTGTACCGATTCCGCCACCACAATGATTTTCCCGACAATCGCCAACAGCAAAATCATGGTGCCAAAAGCGCCAATCCGCGGATCTCCCATGATGTCTAGCCGTTTATCCCGGTCCTGATAGGAAAAATAAGCATCCCCGGTATCCGCCAGGCCGTCCATATGGAGTCCCCCGGTCAGTACCATGCCAATGACTACGACGGTAAATCCGATCAACAGCGAACTGACATCCGTTGTTTCTCTCAAAAGCCATACTGCTCCGGCCAAGGCACTGCCAAAAAGCACACCCAGTACAGGCAACATCGCATACATCGCAGTGATATGGGCTTTTTCCATCGGCAGCTGTTTCTTTACCGAAATCACCGAGAAAAATTGAAGCGCCAATAGTAATCCTGTCCCTAACTGCCGGCTCATAAACTCGCCTCCATGATTTCTTCGACTTTCTGCCAGTCCAAGTGGCTCTTGACATGTTGTGCCCAGCGGTCAAATGGGTCTGCCACAGCTTCGGGTAATGGCACTGGCAAATTTTTCCGCTTGCGGATAGGTGCCAAAAAGGCAGTCCGGCACTCGCGATTCCGGAAAAATCCATGCAGATGCGTGCCCAGCACCTGTTCATGGAAATAGCCTTCTGATGAATTTCCACTGCTTATAAGCGGATAGTCTGTTTGCTTCACGTTGCCGTGGTGGATTTCATAGCCGGTGACAGAAACTTTCGCATCTGAAAATGCAGCGAGGCCGTTCTTTCGTTGGACCACTTTCTGTTTTTCGAACTGGACATGCATATTCGGCACCAAGCCAAATCCCCGTTCTCTTTCTATTGCGATGCCATCATGGCCTTCGGGATCCGCCAGGGTTTCAGCCAACATCTGAAATCCGCCGCATAAGCCGACAATCCATGTATTCCCCTTCAATTCCTGGAGTTTTATGCCAAGCCCCTGCTTTCTCCAATAGCGCAAATCTGCAATCGTGCTTTTTGTGCCTGGCAGCAACAAGATATCCGGCTGTCCAATGTCTTCGACCGTTTCCGCCCAGCGGATGGTCACATCCGGTTCATTCAGAAACGGTTCTACATCTGTGAAATTCGAGATGTAAGGATGCCTGCAGATGACCAGTTCAATAGGATTTTCCACTCTGGCTATCCGCTGTACGGCCTGCACACCAAGTGAATCTTCCTGTTCGATTTCATGGCTGGCCATGTACGGGATGACCCCGAGCACCGGAATGCCTGTATACGATTCCAGAAACTGGACGCCGTCTTTAAAGAGCTGCGCATCGCCATGGAATTTATTGATGATCAAGCCTTTGACCCGTTCCGGTTCAGGCATCAAAGCGAGCGTTCCGACAATCGAGGCAAACACACCGCCACGTTCGATGTCGGCGACCAAAATCACCGGCACATCCGCCCGTTTTGCCACCGCCATGTTGACCAGCTCCCGGTCGTTCAAATTGACTTCAGCCGGGCTTCCGGCTCCTTCGATGACCACATGGGAAAAGTCTTTGGCAAGGTTGGCAAGTGCCTGATCGATGGCTTCCTGCCCTTTTTCATAAAACCGGGTCCGGTAATCCATGCCATCCATCGTCGCCAGTTTTTTGCCGAACAGCACGACCTGAGACTTCATGCCGCTTTCCGGCTTCAGCAGAATCGGATTCATGTCCACTGTCGCCAGTGTCCGTGCCGCTTCGGCTTGGACACCCTGGGCACGGCCGATTTCTTCTCCTTTTACTGTCACATAGGAATTATTCGACATGTTCTGTGATTTGAAGGGAGCCACTTTCATTCCCTGATCGGAAAAAATCCGGCAAAAAGCTGTACAGATCATGCTTTTCCCGACATCTGAAGCGGTTCCTTGAATCATAATTCCGCGCATCTTGTCACTTCCTTCTGAATGCCAGGCCGTTTTCCATTTCAATGGCCTGATCGGCTTGCTGCACGAGCCAGATGTGGATGCGCCCGAGCCAGCTTTGGTAAAGTTCGTCGCGCACGAAATCGTCCAGCACTTCGTTCGAGACGACTGTCAGCAAATTAACGGTATCCAGCAAAGCAAGAATCGTCTGCTGCAGGCGATTCCATTTCTCTTCCATGCACCCCGGTTGATCGGCGCACATATTGCCCGTTTCCCAACCCTCGTAAAGCTCATTAGCCAGCCACGTCGTCACACAATCCCATAACACCAGGTCTTCCGGCTGCAGTTTTTCTAAAACACTCTCCATGCGGTAAGCTTGCTCAACGGTATGCCAACCGTCTTGAAAACGATCTAGACGGTGGCGTTCAATGCGTTTCTTCATTTCTTCATCATAAGCTTGCCCGCTGGCTATGTATACTTTCCGCGCGCTTCCCGCAGCGCGGACGACAGATTCCGCATAGGCACTTTTGCCGCTTCGGACTCCGCCGCTGATAAATATCAATTGGCCTTGAGCCATTCCTTAATCGCCTCCCGCAATTTCGTCATGTTTTCCGTTGATTTCATGCCGATTCGAAACCAGTTGCCGTCCATTCCTTGAAATGATTCGGTATGGCGAAGGACGATTCCAGCTTTTAAGAAATCTGTAAAAAATGCTGCAGAACAACTTGAATCCGGCAATTGGAATGACAGGAAATTAACTGCGGAAGCAGTGCTCCGGCAATTGTTTGCTGCTAAAAACTGCTGCATTTTTCGGCGTTCCCCGGAAGCGGCTTGGATGACGTTGCGGCGGTAATCTGCTTCTCCTAAACACTTGGCTCCGATAACAGCCGATAAGGCATTGACGTTCCAATGCGCTGCCCCTTGCTTCAATTGGCCGATCTTTTCTGCCGCACTGACCACATAGCCGAGGCGCAACCCCGGAATGGCGTACATTTTGGTCATCGAACGGACAATGAAAACATTCGGAAAAGCCGGCAAGAACGGCATAAAGGAAGCCTCTTCTCCAATAAAATCAATAAAAGCTTCATCAATCACAAGTTCACAGTCGTGTTCCAGGCAAATCTGCGCAATTTCCTGAAGGGTCTCGGTGTCCAGTAACGTACCTGTCGGATTATGCGGATTGCAGATGTACAGCGCTGCGCATCCCGGGATTATGTTCCGGACATCTTGAACGGTCAATTGCCAGCCGTTTTCCGGCACCAATTGCAGCGCTTTGATCTGGACATTTTCCGCTTCCAGCGTTTGGCGGTATTCGGAAAATGCCGGTTCGATCAAGACAACCTGCCGGCTCCGATATCTTCTGGCCAGCCAAGTGAAAATTTCAGCTGCCCCGTTGCCTGCAGCGACTTCACCGGCCGCCACATCATGGAATTTGGCAGCTGACGTACGGAACGGTTCTCCATCCGGATCTGGATAAGAACCGGTCAAACCCAGCATATCGGGCCAAATCTCCTCCAAAAAAGCCGGTGGGCCAAAAGGATGGACATTTTCGCTGAAATCTAAAATCTGTGGCGGCGGGCTGATGCCTGCCTGTTTGTATAAACGAAGTGGATTGGCTCCATGATTAGGCAATTCCAAGAAAAATTCCTCCTAAAGCAAACAAGATGAAAAAACCAGTGGTGGCCGTCTGCATCTGGCTGACGGCTTCTTTTATGTGGCTTGCTTCCAGTGGATAAACCGGCGTACCCATGCGTGCACGCTGCGACTCGATTCCACGGTAGCGGTTCAATCCGCCCAGTTCTACACCTAATTGCACGGCTGTCGCCGCTTCCAGCCAGCCGCTGTTCGGACTCGGATGCTTTGGTGCATCCCGCAGCCATTCCGTAAAACGCTGACGCATGGTCAGTGATCGTTTGTTAGAAGTGAGGATTAAAATCAAACATCCGGTCAGGCGGCTCGGAATGAAGTTCAGTACATCATCCGCTTTTGCAGAGGCAAAACCGAACTGCTCAAACTCTTCATTTCGGTAGCCCACCATCGAATCAAGTGTATTGACGGATTTATACAGCCACAAGCCCGGAGCGCCGAGCAGAAATGCCCAGAACAGCGGTGCAGTGACGCCATCGCTGGTATTCTCCGACACCGTCTCCACGACGCCTCTTGTAATTTCACTTTCGTTTAAACCTTCTGTATCCCTGCCGACAATCCAGGACAACTTTTCACGTGCCAGGACAATGTTTTTATTCGTCAATGGATTGTAGACCTCCATCGCTGCGTCTTTCAGGCTCCTCTGTGCAAGCCCGGAAGCGATCAATACGGCTTCTACAGCAATTCCCAAAAACGCATTTAAAGAATAAGCCCAAAAAACAGCTGCATAAACGAGCAGAAAAACGGTAACAGCAATCGTTCCCAGGAGCCAAAAACCGTTTCGGAAAGCGTTCGGTCCGTGATTCCAGTGTTTGGTCAACTTGCGGATTGCAGTCCCGATCCAGCGGACAGGATGTGGCCAATTGGGCGGATCACCAATTATACGGTCAATGGCCAAGCCCAGCGCAATAGCAATCAGATGTGAAATCATAGACTTTTCGCTTTCGCCAACTGATACAATTTGAGCGCTTCAATGGTGCATTCGAAAACACCGACGCCGATCAGTTTTCCAAGTTCAGTGATGGGACCGGCATAAGGCAATTCCTCGCCTTGCTGCGTGGCCGCTACCAGGCAGCTGTCAGTGGACGTCCCGGTCGCGATCGTTCCGGTCAGTGGATCTTTGACTTGCTCCTGCTGAAGGGCTTTGGTCTTCGCTTCTGTTGCAGTGATCATCGCTTGGATAAACGCTTCATCGGATAAGATGCCATTGACCAGGATCCAGGTATTGATGGTCCCGACACGCAAGGTGCGCTCTACCGCTTTTGAGACGTCAACGCCGTTTCCAACACCAGCAGTGACAGCAATCACCACTGAGCCGAATGGGCCCTCATACTCTTTAATGATGGCATCTTCCGTTTGGACAGCTGTCATCATCCCTACTGTGTCCGTCGTTTTCAGTCCGCTTTCTTCGATATACTCGGACATTTCCTGGACACTGTTGTTGATGTTGTAAAATGCATCCACATGGCGGTTCATGAAATTGCGGAACCAACCGGAGCCCGCATTGACGACTGCGGATGATACCGTTTTTAACGGAATCGGACTCTGGTAGAGCACCATGTCTTTGGAAATCCGGAAGTCCTCTGCCCGTATGCTTGCATCAGTGGATTCACGCTCGACACCCGGCAATAAAGTGATCTGCGGTTTAGGCAGTTCCGGATGCGGGTGATTGCTGACGCGTGTATGATAGACGGTTTCAATATCTTGTTCCCGAACCACTTCATGCGGTTCGCCGATCCGGACGACCCCTCCTCCATCCATCAGCAGCAATTGATCGCAATACATGGAAGCCAGGTTGATATCGTGAAAAATAGAGACAATCGTCAAGTCTTTTTCAATGGCCTGCTTTTTGATGGTATCGAGCAATTCCTTCTGGTGGTTGATATCCAGATGGTTGGTCGGCTCATCCAAAAGCAGGATCCCTGCATCTTGTGCCAGAGCCTGTGCCACGAAGACGCGCTGTTGTTCGCCGCCCGACATCCGATCGATTTGTGTCTGTTCATATTGGCTGATGTCCATCAACACCATCGCTTCCACAACAGCTTCTTCGTCTTCATCCGACCAGGAAGAAAACCAGCCGCTTTGATGCGGATACCTGCCAAGTGACACCGTTTCACGAACCGTATGGGCAAAAGCGTGGGCATGCAATTGAGGCAAGACCGCCATTTTCCTGGCCAGTTCTTTCGCCGTAAAATCAGTCATGGGTTTGCCGTCGATCCGGACTTCTCCACCTGCAGCAGGAAGCACTCCACTGATCAATTTCATCAAGGTAGATTTGCCGCTTCCATTGGGCCCCAAAATCCCGAGGATAGAGCCTTTATTGACAGTAAAAGACACGTCGTTGACGATATTCTTCTCGCCATAGCCGCCTGTTATTCCTTTTATTTCAAGCATGGTCATGCCCCTCCTTTGCGTTGCCGGAAAAAGATGAATGCAAATACCGGTGCTCCGATAAATGCGGTAATGACACCGATCGGCAATTCCGTCGGTGAGATGATTGTTCTCGACACCAAGTCACAAATGATCAATAACGCGGCTCCATTGATGAACGATAATGGCAAGACGTGGCGATGATCCGATCCCCATAATAAGCGGGTCATATGCGGCACCACCAGACCGACAAAGCCGATGGTTCCGGAAACTGAAACGGCTGCTCCTGTCAGTACCGAACCGCCGATTAAGATGATCATTTTGCTCTTTCTGACATCGACGCCCAAATGTTGTGCGCGTTCTTCACCAAACAGCATGGCGTTCAATTCTCTGCGCTTCAGCCACAAGACGAATGAACCGATCAAAACAAACGGCAGCGCCATCCGCACATATGGCCATCCGCGCATCGACACACTGCCCAGCAGCCAGCCGATGATTTGGCGAAGCTCTTCTCCCGTCAATGCAATCATCAGGGAGATAATTGAGCCCAGAAAAGAACTGAAGATGATGCCTGTTAAAATGACGGTTTCCATTTTCATGGAGCGATCCACCAATTTTGCGAAACTCATCACGGCGAGCATTGTCAGCAACGCCCCGATCATGCTCATGACCGGCAAAGTGAATGGTCCTAAAAATGGGATGGATATGCCAAAAAAGAGCGTCATCACAGCGCCGACTGAGGCACCGGAAGACACTCCCAGGGTGTAAGGATCGGCCAATGGGTTCTTCAGAAGCCCTTGGAACGCAGCCCCGGCAATCGCCAGTGCCGCTCCGACAAGCCCGGCTAAAATAACACGGGGCATGCGGATATTCCATAAAATATTGGCAGCTGCCTCATCCGAAGACGGATTCCATAACACGGTAGGCGAAATGGAAACCGTTCCGACCGTCACCCCCAGCAAAATGGCGCCTGCTAAAATCAGCAGCGAGACGCTGTATGCCAGTACATTCTTACTCATTGAACACTTCAGGGTAAACAGCTTTCGCCATTTCCATCAGCCCTTCTGATAAACGTGGGCCTGAACGGGTGAGCATGTCCGAATCCAGGTTATAGACAGCATCTTCTTTGACAGCTGTCACTTCCGCAAATCCATTGCGCGATTTGATTTGGTCGACCGCATCTTCGATATAGCCGCCTTCTGTTGTGATGATGACGTCTGGATCAGCTGCAACGACGGCTTCTGCGTCCATTTTTGCCCAGCCTTCCAAATCGCCCGCTATATTTTCAGCGTTGATGAGCGTCAACATTTCATCCATGAACGTGCCTTTTCCGGTCGTGTAGATGTCGGGTTCACTTCCGACTTCCAAAAAGACAGTCTTCGGCTCTTCGATTGTGCTTGCCAATTCTTCGATTTCCGCCACTTGGACTTCCATTTCAGAAACGATGCTTTCCGCCTCTTCCATGGTGCCTGTCGCTTGCGCGATCACTGTAATGGAATCGTAGACTTCATCAAAGCTGACGGCATTGTTGACTACAAATACATTGAGTCCAGCGTCACGCAACTGCTGTAACCCTGCATCGCCAACACCTAAGCCCGATTCATGCGCAAGCACCAAATCCGGTTGCAGGCCAATGATTTTTTCCACATTGAATTCCTGGCCGCCGATTTTTTCAATTTGCCCCGCTTCTTCCGGATAATTATCAAAATCCGAAACGCCGACTAAATTGTCGCCGACCCCCAATTCATAAGCGATTTCTGTATTTGATGGCACCATCGAAACGATGGCTCCCGGTTCTTCCTCAATCACCACTTCTTCGCCTACTGCATCCGTCAACGTCACCGGAAATTCTACATCCGCAACTTCCGTCGGCGGTTCCGCCGGCGTTTCAGTATCCTGTTCTTCTACGGGCGTCGCCGCATCTCCGCAACCCGCCATCAATAACGCGGCAAATCCTGCAGTGGCACCAAACTTCCAAATCTTCTTCATGAATAAATCCCCCTTGTTGTGTGTAGTGCTTTATTTTTATAAGTTGAACTAATGATTTTCGCCTGCTGATATTCCGTAAACCAGCTCCGCTTTCGGGCCCGCAGGATGTGGGTCATGCAGCTGGCGCGACAGGACGTCGCGGTGCCAGCTGCCAAGGGCTTGCGCCGAACTAACTCGGGCTTTTGGCCCGAGTTAGTTCGGCACTTCGCTATCCCGCTGGAGTCTCCACTGATTTACTCCATATCTATATGAGTACAGTAGAAAAACAGAGGCTTGCTTTGAATTCATTCAATTTCTTAGCGCCGGCGCGTCCAAGGGCTAGGCGAAGCAAGAAGACAGGTGTCCTTTGCCTGGCTTCTTGCGGGAGCCAATGAGGGAACCGGCATTCCTGGGACCTCATTGGCGACGAGCTTGCGCAGGAGCAATCGTCTTCGCTCTACCCAGAGCGTCCGAAGCATTGGGTAAAAGCCAGTTTCTTTAGTTCAACTTATCTAGCAATTTTTATATACGATATAAATAATTTCTCAAATGATTCAGATGCAGAAAGTTTGAAAAATCTCCTTGAGAACGCAAAATCCCCCGCAGCAAACTGCGGGGGATGGAAAGGACGCCATAAAAAAGCATGCGCATCCAGCCTTTCCTCGCAGGCGTTTGGGTGTGTCGTCATAAAGGCAGGTCTCCTGGCTTGTGGTCTTCGGTTTCTGCACCTTCCCAAAGCATTGCTTCAGTGGCATTTTGCAGATTCCTCTCACATACAGTGGCGGGACCGCGCCGGAATTAAACCGGCTTCCCTTTTAACTCATGTTCTTAGACATAAGCACCTTTATGAATGGTTCTCATATTCTGTTTCTTCATTTCATCCCGCTTCTAAAAGCGATAGATTCATTGATTGAAGTTTCTCTTTATTATACACGTAAACGTTTGTCTGTCTCTTACATTTTTTCCGGAGCTGCGACGCCGACTGTCTTCAACGCGTTGGCCAAGGTTGTTTTCACAGCCATGATCAATGCCAGACGGGCACCGGTCAATTCCGGGTTAGAGGCATCCAAGACTTTGTTGGCATTGTAGAAACTGTGGAAATTAGATGCCAATTCATGAATGTATGTTGTGATTCGGTGAGGTGCACGCTGCTTGGCTGCATCCGCAATGACTTGCGGGAAATCACCGATTTTCTTCAGAACATCGATTTCTTTTTCAGAAGTCAATAAGTTCAACTGGTCTTCTGAAACCGTCAATCCCTGTTCTTCTGCCTGACGCAAAATCGAAGAGATGCGGGCATGCGCATATTGCGAATAAAACACCGGGTTTTCATTGGATTGCGAAACAGCTAAATCCAAATCGAAGTCCATATGCGTATCGCCGGAACGCATGGCGAAGAAATAACGCACAGCATCCAAGCCGACCAATTCGACAAGCTCGCGCATCGTTACTGCTTTACCCGTACGTTTGCTCATCTTCATTTTTTCGCCGTCTTTGTACAATTGCACCATTTGGATGATGCTGACTTCAAGCGTGTCGCGGTCATAGCCAAGTGCTTCAATCGCCGCTTTCATGCGCGGGATATAGCCGTGGTGATCGGCTCCCCAAACATTGATGAGCTTTTCAAAACCACGCTGCAATTTATCTTCATGGTAAGCGATATCGGGCATCAAATACGTGTATGTGCCGTCGTTTTTGATCAGAACACGGTCTTTGTCGTCACCGAACGTTGTCGAACGGAACCACGTTGCACCGTCTTCTTCAAAAACATGGCCGTTAACACGCAATTTGGCTAAAGCTTCATCAATCTTGCCGTTTTTGTAAAGAGACGATTCAGAATACCATACATCGAATTTCACACGAAAATCCGCCAGATCCTGTTGCAATTTCGCCAATTCCACTTTCAATCCGTGCTGACGGAATTCTTCAAAGCGCTCTTCATGAGTCATGCTGACAAATTTGTCGCCATGTTCCTGTACCAACGCGTCTGCAATGTCTTTGATATCCTGTCCGCGGTAGCCATCTTCCGGCATGCTGTCGCCTTGGCCAAGTGCTTCAAAATAACGGGCTTCAATCGACAATGCCAAATTATTGATTTGATTGCCGGCATCGTTGATGTAGTATTCGCGTGATACGTCATATCCTGCAAAGTCCAATACATTGCACAGCGAATCGCCGACTGAAGATCCGCGGGCATGGCCCAAATGCAGGTCGCCTGTCGGGTTGGCTGATACAAATTCCACTTGGATGCGTTCGCCTGCCCCTGCAGTTGAACGGCCGTAATCCGCTTTCTGGTCGAGCACGGTTTTGACGACGTCCTGTAAGTAATCCTTTTTGATGGTGATGTTGATAAATCCAGGACCGGCGATTTCCACTGTCTGGATGTTCGCTGCGTCTTTATCAAGGTTTGCTACAATCGCTTCTGCAATCGCGCGGGGCGGCTTTTTCGCCAAACGCGTCAATTGCATCGCAATATTTGTGGCGTAATCGCCGTTCGCTTTGTCTTTTGGTGATTCCAGGCGAACTTCAACCGGTTCGGCTGTCAATTCCGCTTTTTCAATTGCTTCCGTAAATGCCGTTTTAATTGCCTGTTGGACTTTTTCTACTGCGTTCATCATTTAGCCTCCATAAACTGTATTTCCATTTCGTATTCACCGACAGGATCCGAGCCCAGTGCAAGGTCGTATCGGACTTTAAACCGCGTATCGCTGACCGACAATTCATGCGCCTTTGTCGTCAGCATAAATGACCCCTGTTCATTCGTCAGATTGCCGGTCTGTTCTTTATGTAATAAAAACGGGAGCCGCATCTGCAGGCCGCCGCTTCTCATAATCACCGCTTCGTCTTTTTGAAGTTTGACCGTTGTCCGGATTTCGAGTTCATCCTGCTGTTCGGCATATTGCAGGTAGCGCAGCTCGTTTTTCTCCGTCAAGGTTCCATGAGATTCCAATACCATCACTTGCTCTTCCATATCCGGCTGACGGATCGTCGTCGTCAGTTTGATCGTCACTGTCTTTTGCATGGCTCTCCGCCTCCCCGTCCTTTGATAACCTTTATATTATAGCTTGACTCGACTGTCTTTTTCAATGAAGGATTGGCGGTAACTGCAGATTAAGCAAAAGACCACATGTTTCAGCCTCAGCTGAATGCGCGTGGTCTTTCATCAATTGTTCATTTTAATGTGTCGTTGCTCATCTTGTATAGGTTGTGACAAAAGAAGGGCGCGGGAAAATATTCGGGCGTTTGTCGATGCCTTCCGCTGTGCCGCGCTTGGCATGAGCATGGCCATATGCTTGCGATTCCTGCCAGTCTTTAAACGATTGTTCGTCTTTCCATAAGGTCAGAATGGCGTACGTATCCGAATTCACCGGCCGCAATACGCGAATTGCCGCGAATCCTGGTTCTTTCTCCACCATCCCAGCTCGATTCTGGAAGCGCGACTCGAACAGCTCACGGCCTTCCTCCGACACCGGAATGTTATTGAATACGGCGTAATAGCCATCATTGATGTCTCCCACAGCATTCAACACCTGATATGCTTCTGCGCCCTGCAAACCAGGACCGCCTTCTGATTCATAGAGCAACACGGCTTCGTCATCATTGACCAGATAAATCAGCCGTGCATTTGCCAAGTTCGCCATCAGCATCACCGCCTGATCGCGATGGCCTGTCCATTTATACAATTCCATTGTCAGCACCTCTTCCAGATAAGTAGTCTCCATCTATCTTACCGGTTTTAAATTAAAGATTCTATTTTGGAGAGTCAGGTAGCTTTGAAGGTCCCAAATGGTCGGTGAAACCGGTACGTAAAATACAATAGAAAAAGCCAACTTGGAAAATTCCAAGCTGGCTCTTACTCCAGTAATATTGATTGGTATAAATAGTGCTTATATTTTTATTGTTGTCCAGCTCCAACGGCCAGCTCTTGCCTGTCGGAGGCCCACAGGATGTGGGTCAGGTAACCGTTGCGACAGGAAGCCGCGGTTTTAGGTTACCTTCCTTAGCCGTTTCCGCTTTTCTTATTGTCTAGACTCCAGCAGCCAGCCCCTCGAGTCGCTTCAGCCTTTCCAGCAATGGCACAGAACGCCATTACCGGCAAGGCTTCCAGCTCTTGTCGCGGCTAGACGGCTGCCTTCGCTTTTCTTATTGTCCAGACTCCAGCGCCCAGCTCTTCGGGGTCATAAGTCATTCCGGCTGTGCGGCAAAGAGCGCCGCTTCGCCGATCTGCCTTATGCCCGTCAGAGCTACACGGACGCTTACGCTTTTCTCTACTTTACCCAACCCAAAATCATTTCGCGCATCAGCTTGCTGGCTGTGTTCGCGGTTTGGTCGGAATGGTCGTAGACGGGAGCAAGCTCCACAAGATCAAAACCAACGACGTTGACGCCTGATGCTGCGATTGCGTGGATGGAAGCCAGCAGTTCGCGGGATGTGATGCCGCCTGCGTCGACGGTTCCAGTGCCCGGTGCATGTGCAGGATCCAACACATCCATATCGATCGTCACGTAGACATTGCGCCCTTCAAGGGTCGGCAATACTTCTTTCAACGGCTCCAGCACTTCGAATTTCGAGATGTGCATGCCTTGTTCTTTGGCCCACTCGAATTCTTCTTTCATGCCTGAACGGATGCCGAATGAATAGACGTTTTTCGGTCCGATATGGTCCGCGATTTTGCGGATCGGCGTTGAATGGGAGTACTCTTCGCCTTCGTAGTTTTCACGAAGATCGGTGTGCGCATCAAAATGGATGATCGCCAAGTCGTCATATTTGCTGGCAACTGCTTTCATAACCGGCAATGACACCAAATGCTCGCCGCCCATGCCCATTGGGATTTTATGATCAGCCAATAGGGTATGGACGTAAGTTTCGATTTCGATCAGGCTTTTTTCCGGATTGCCGAACGGCAAAGGAATGTCGCCTGCATCAAAAAACTTCACGTCTCCAAGCTCGCGGTCAAGATAGGGGCTGTATTCTTCCAGCCCAATCGATACTTCACGGATTTTGTTCGGGCCGAAACGGGATCCCGGACGGTAGCTGACTGTCCAGTCCATCGGCATGCCGTAGAGTACGGCTTTAGATTCTTCGTAATTCGGATGGCTTTTGATGAATACTTTTCCTGAATAAGTCTCGTCAAATCTCATCGTTTACTCTCCTGTCAAATCTTTCACGAATTTCGGCAATACGAAAGCGGCGTTATGCAGCTCAGGCGTATAGTATTTCGTATCGATTTCATGGAAACGTTCAGCCGGCACTTCCAATGGGTTGTATTTTTTCGAACCGATGGTGAATGCCCACAGACCGCTTGGATAAGTCGGGATATTCGCCAAGTACAAGTTGGTGATCGGGAAAATTTCCTTGACGTCGCTCTGCACCTGCTTGATCAAATCTGCTTTGAACCACGGGTTATCAGATTGCGCCACAAAAATGCCGTCTTCTTTCAAAGCTTTGGAAATGCCTGCATAGAAGCCTTTTGAGAATAAGTTGACTGCCGGTCCGACCGGTTCAGTTGAATCCACCATAATAACATCAAACTCGTTTTCCGATTCTGCGATGTGCATGAAGCCGTCCCCGACGATCACTTCCACGCGTGAATCTTCCAGGCCTGATGCAATGCTTGGCAGGAATTTTTTCGAGTACTCGATCACTTTGCCGTCAATATCGACAAGCGTCGCTTTTTTGACAGACGGGTGTTTCAGGATTTCACGGATGACGCCGCCATCGCCGCCACCGACAACCAGCACGTTTTCCGGATTCGGATGCGTGAACAATGGAACGTGTGCAACCATTTCATGATAGACGAATTCGTCTTTTTCAGAAGTCATGACCATGCCGTCCAAGAACAGCATATTGCCCCATTCTGCGGTTTCCGCCATTTCAAGGTATTGAAATTCCGTTTGCTCCGTGTGAAGCGTCTTGTTGATTTTCATTGTGATTCCGAAATTCTCTGTCTGTTTTTCTGTATACCAAAATCCTGCCATCTATAATCAAACTCCTTTTCACTCTAAATAAAATCCACCTAAAAAAGTATAAGTGTTTTCGGTAAAAGTGCAATATTTTTTTCCTATTCCTCTTTACCCGGGCTCAACTTCGTTACACATAAAATAAAAAGGTTTTCTGCACAGGGAATTTTTCCCTTCACAGAAAACCTTT
This sequence comes from Planococcus beijingensis, assembly GCF_016820615.1. Lineage (NCBI taxonomy): Bacteria > Bacillati > Bacillota > Bacilli > Caryophanales > Caryophanaceae > Planococcus > Planococcus beijingensis. The sequence continues at coordinate 245,077 of NZ_JADHDZ010000001.1, read as the reverse complement.
TTAAAAGCCTGATGGTGCGGAGAAAGAGACATGAGGCATTGGCTTGGGTTTGGATCGCAATGGCTCACAGCACTTGCTCGCTATCAGGTGTCCTAGCTTTCTATTGAAAAGCTGTAGTTCTAGTGTACTGCCTTTTATAGACAACTTCAACCACCGTTTGGAAGCAAATTGAAATGTCACATTCTGTTCAAAAAGCTGGTTATTTGCTGTAAATCTCACTTTGACAAAATCTTCATTTATTGGCCAAGCAAATTTCCTTACTTCCGGCCAAGATCCTGATGGAGCTGTTCTGAGCTGCGCTGCCACATTTCCGGGTTATGGGTTTCCAGGTAGTTCGCCAGCACTTTTTTCGATGGTTCATCCATTTGATCGACGAGAATTTTGCGTTTCATCGATTTATCCATCCGGTTGACGTGGTCTGCCAAAATTTTATAGCCTCTGCGTTTCTCACGGTTAACCACCATTTCACATGCTGCGACTCCCGCGTAATAGGGCCCTTCCGGATTGAAATCGATGGTGATCCATACCAGCCAATAATCTTTGCCGCCGGCAGAATCTTCCGGGTTGGTGGTGAATTTGATGCCGCGCTCCACTTCACTGCGGGCATGCATGGCACCGATATCAATAAAAGCTTCCTGCTCTTCCACGTCGATGAACAGCGGAGAAACGTTCTCCAGAGACAAGGAACCGATGCCGTAGCCTTTATGGCCGTCTGTCGGATCGTTTTTTATAATGGTAAAGCCTACTTTTTGTTTTGGTTTTTCTTCGTTCGCCATTGTCTGAATCCTCCGTTCTGCTATGATGATAGTATTCTCAAGAAAAGGAGCTGTATCCATTATGCCATACGTAACTGTCAAAATGCTCGAAGGGCGCACAGAAGACCAAAAACGCGCACTTGTCGAAAAGGTATCTGAAGCCGTTTCTGAAACAACAGGGGCGCCGATTGAAAACGTCACCGTTTTTATCGAAGATATGAAAAAAACCGATTACGGCACAAAAGGCAAACTTTTTTCAGATCAGTAGGAAAAGTGGAAATGGCCGTTCAGCTCCGACAAGCATAAGACGCGCTGGCGAAGTGGCGTGTTTTCAGCCACACAGCCAGAGCGGCTTATGACTCGAGGAGTTGGCCATTGCCACTGGATCCCGTGAAAAGTGTAAGTGCCTGTTCAGCTCTGAAAGGCATAAGGCAGACCGGCGAAGTGGCGCTTTTTGCCACACAGCCGGGTTGACTTATGACCCGAAGAGCTAGGCACTGCAACTGGATCCCGTGAAAAGTGGAAGTGCCTGTTCAGCTCTGACAGGGGTATGACGATCTGGCGAAGCGGCGGACTTTGCCGCACAGCCAGAGTGGCTTACATCCCGAAGAGCTAGGCACTGAAACTGGACATTGGGTTGACTTATGACTCGAGGAGTTGGCCATTGCCACTGGATCTCGTGAAAAACGGCCGCACAACGCTCCCGCAACGGGAGTGTTTTTCATTCCTCATCCATTTACGGACGAAGTTCCTCTATAAAAGCAAAAGCTTCATCGATTTCTTCAGCCGTAAAGTTCAGCTTTCCTTTGACGACATGCAGTTTGTCGATTTGTTCCTCGCGCTTCAAATTATCAAAATACAGGAGCGTCGCGGTCAATTCCAAGAAGCGGCCGCTTTTGGCATTCAGTTTTCCCGCCGTCAGCGGGGTATCCAAAACGGATTTCCCCAATACTTTGCGAAACTCCTGGCCTTCTTCCGTCACGCTGTATTTATACTGAACGTAAGAGCCTTTGTCCTCCAATGCCTCTGACAAGAACCCCATATCGCATAATTCATGTACGCGGGCAGTCAATTCTTCAGAATACGGCCCATAAATATGGAACTCATATTTTTCCTGGAATGGAATGTCCATCTTTTTCATTATGTAAATCATTTTCTGCAATTTCTTGCGGCCGGTTACACCTTCCGCTGTGGCAATAAAGTCCACGATTTTTGCGTGTTCCTGGAGCAACTATACCCCTCCTTCTCGAAGCATCTCCAAAATCTGCTGCTTGATGGCTTTTTTCTTGCCGTCGATCAATAGCTCAGCTGGAAAATACAATTTGTAATCGGTTCTGCGTTTGCCGGAAATCGCGTCGACGATTTGGGACAAACGCGATAATTCCTTGATGTCGCCGTTCGGCATCAGCAAATGGATCGGCAGCCGCTCTTCTTCCTCTCCCGGACGATAAAAATCGTAAGGCAAGTCGGACGTCGAGTCGTCGATCAAATAATATTCCGGGTCGATGCCGGCGGAATGAAACAGCTGCGCAAGTTCGCCAAGTTTTTTGTAATCTTTGCCTGGATCAAAATCCACGTACTGGAACAGGCGGCGGTTGACGAAACGGTCGCACAGATCCGCTAAGATCGGGTCGCGCTCCGTCATCCACAATTGGAAATAAGTCATCAAGACGCCTTCGTCCAAAGCCAAATACTCTTTCAGCGTAAAACTGCGGTCGAAAAACGACAGGAAATGGGTCGGCGGCTGTGCGAATTTATAGCCGAGACCATGCAATTCCTTGGCCCGCTGAAGTATCTTCCGCAAAATCACTTCTGCACTGCGGGCAACTGGATGGAAATACACTTGCCAATACATCTGGTAGCGGCTCATGATGTAATCCTCGACGGCGTGCATGCCGCTCGACTTGATGACCACCTGGTCATCGAGCGGGCGCATGACACGAAGAATCCGCTCCATATCGAAATGGCCATAGGAAACCCCTGTATAGTACGCATCGCGCTGAAGGTAATCCATGCGGTCCGCGTCAATCTGGCTGGAAATCAGCGAAACCACTTGTTTATTCGAATAGGTTTTGGCAATCACTTCAGCCACTTTTTCCGGAAATTCGGCGGATACCTTGGTCAGGATTTCATTGACTTCCGTGTCTCCAAGCAAAATTTTTCGTGTGAAGGCTTCATGATCAAGCGCAAAAACCTTTTCGAATGAATGCGAGAACGGCCCGTGGCCCAGATCATGAAGAAGTGCTGCGCACAAAACCACCAGGCGTTCGCTTTCGTCCCATTCCGGGCGTCCATGGAAAATATCATCCGAAATCCGCCGGACGATTTCGTATACGCCCAATGAGTGGTTGAAACGGCTGTGTTCTGCGCCGTGGAATACTAAGTACGAGGTGCCCAATTGCTTGATTCTGCGCAAACGCTGAACTTCACGCGAATTGATCAGATCCCAAATCACTTGGTCGCGCACGTGGACATATCGGTGGACCGGATCTTTAAAGACTTTTTCCTCAGCTAATTTTTGCGTTGCGTAGCTCACTTGCGCACCTCCGTTTTTTTCATGTAACAGCTATTCTACACCAGCGCCTCTTCTCTATTCAAGAGGACGTTCCAGCATTTTGCGGTTGCGTTCAACCACCCGTTCCAAATAAAATCCGTACAACTCCGTCTCATCCGGCTGCAGCGGCATGGGTGCCGGCGCGCCCATTAAGGCGTGAAGATCGAGCACCACTTCCTGGACGGTGATAGGTCTGCCAAGCAGTTCGCTGAGCGACGCCATCGTTTCAGGTTTTATTTCCGGGTAGGTGAATTTTGTCTCTTCGCCTTGCAGCCCCGCTTCGTAAAATTCGCGGATAACTTCTGCACGTTCCGAACCGCTGCCTTCAACGCATAGATAAACCTGAACTGCAATACCGCGGCGAATCCGGCGCTGCGAGATGCCGGCGAATTTCCGGCCGCCAATGCTCAGGTCATAAGAGCCCGGGCAATACGAGCCGACGATTTCATACGCTTCGATGTCAGCTTCCGGAAATAATTCCTGCACCAGTTCCAGCATCAATTCGTATCCTGCTGGAATGTCGATGGCGTTGTCCTTTTCCGACAGCACCAGCGAAATATTCAGGACACCGGCGTCCAATACCACCGCCAGTCCACCCGAGTTGCGGACAATCGGCGTAAAACCGTGCGTTTTCAAGACTTCCATGCCTTCCTCGATATGGGGCAAGCGATGATCCTGGATGCCCAAAACCACTGTGTCATCATGTACCCATGTGCGGACGGCCGGTTCACTTTTCCCACTTCCCACCAATTCACAAAGTGTGTCATCTGCTGCAAATGATTCCAGCGCTGAGCGGTTTTTGGCGCTCAAGGACTGATCCCAAAAACGCCAGGATGTTTCTTCAAAAAATAACGGCATGCTGCTTCTCCTCTTTCTGCAATTCCTTGACTTCAGTTTACCCTTTTACGGACCCGCTGAAAACCCGTGCGCGTCATGTCAAATTGGTGACAGCCGGTAGTTTTGCAGGAAGTTGGTGAAGCGTTGTGATAAACTGAATGATGAGAGATTTACATTAAAGGAGTGTTTGATTAATGAATGAAGCAGCGATTACATTAGACGGCTGGTACGTCCTGCACGATTTCCGTTCGATGGACTGGGTAACGTGGAAAATGCTGACGGAAGAAGAACGCCAATTCGCGATCGATGAATTCCAGGCATTTATGGACAAAATCAACCAAGCCGATGAAAATAAAACCGGCGCACATGCGTTGTATTCAATTGTTGGCCAAAAAGCTGACTTGATGCTGATGATGCTGCGTGAAACAATGGACGAATTGAATGAACTTGAAACAGAATACAACAAGCTGACGTTGATCGCTTACACGGTTCCTACGTACTCTTATGTTTCTGTCGTTGAGCTTTCCAATTACCTGGCCGGCAAATCAGACGAAGATCCATACCAGAACCCGCATGTCCGTGCGCGTTTGTACCCTGAACTTCAGCGTTCACAGTACATCTGCTTCTATCCGATGGACAAACGCCGCGACGGCGACGACAACTGGTATATGCTTCCGATGGATACCCGCAAAGAATTGATGCTGTCACACGGCAAAATCGGCCGCAGCTATGCCGGCAAAGTGAAACAGATCATTTCTGGATCTGTCGGCTTTGACGACTACGAATGGGGCGTCACTTTGTTCGCAGACGACGTTCTTCAATTCAAGAAATTGATCTACGAAATGCGTTTTGACGAAGTCAGCGCGCGTTACGCAGAATTCGGTTCATTCTATGTCGGTACAAGACTAGATGCCGAAAGAACCGTTAAGTTTCTGGAAGTTTAATCAATATATACTGAAAGCCGCCTCTTTGGGCGGCTTTTTTTGTTTGATTTGTATGGGACCGCACCTCGAGGAGTGATTTCCGCACCTCAAACGGGTGTAACCGCACCTCGCCGACCCATTTCCGCACCTCTAACGGCTGCGACCGCACCACGCCATGGAATAAGCAACGGTTTCACACGCCGTTTTCCCAGTTAAATGGATATACTTTCCGTTTCAAGTAAAATACTTTCTATTTCGGCATGAATACTTTCCAAATCAGAGGAATTACTTTCCATATCGTCCTATTTACTTTCCGCATCCATAAAAGAGGGCCATCCGCGTAAAACGGATGGCCCTCTTTCTATCATTACAACGCTTTTACTGCAGCAACGATGACCATTACCCAGGCAGCGATAAATGCAACGCCGCCGATTGGCGTGATGGCACCGAGAATGCTGATGCCTGTTAAACTCAGGACATATAAGCTCCCTGAAAAAATAACGATTCCAGCAAGCATCAAATAACCTGCCCAGTTCAATGAACTAAGCGGCCCAAGCAGAGATGAACTCATCAAGATGGCGATGACCATCAACCCGACTGCGTGGAACATCTGATACTGCACGGCCGTTTGCCATGTATCCAAATACTTGTCCGCAACGCGCCCTTCCAGCAAATGTGCACCGAACGCACCAAATGCTACAGACAGAAGAGCGTTAACCGCTCCGGCAATCAAGAAAAACTTCATAAGTAACTTCCTCTTTCCATTTAAAATTCAAACAGCGAATCGCCGTTCGCGTCTTCTTCTTTCAGCTTGTTGACGGCAGATACCGTCTGCGGCTGAGGGGAAGCGAGCGGCACGGCACGCGGTGTTTGATGATTGATCATCGGTTGATCGTCCTCCAGCAGCAAATCGCATAATGCACGGATCGCTGCAACGGAATCACGCACTTTCGCCGGGTCGCTGTTTCGCGCCCGCGTCGTGTGCCTGTCGATTTCATTTAAAATGCGCATGTTGTCGATGGCCATGTTCCAGCCCCCTCTCCGATTTTGATTACTTCCAGTTTACCACGCAATTCTGCTGCAGGTCAGTCCAAACAGAAATCGATGGGCGCCTGCCCGCGGCTTTGTAACAGACTGTTCACTTTTGAATAAGGGCGGCTGCCGAAAAATCCACGGCTGGCACTGAGCGGACTCGGGTGCGGCGCTTCGAGTACATCATGCTTATCCAGGTCGATGAGCCGTTTCTTCGTTTGGGCAGGCTTGCCCCATAAGACGAAAATGACGGGTTCTTCACGCTCGGACAATTTGCGGATCACTTCGTCCGTAAAAGTTTCCCATCCTTTATTGCGATGGGAATTCGCTTCTCCGCCTCTAACCGTCAGCACCGTGTTCATCATCAGCACGCCTTGGTCGGCCCATTTTGTCAAAGTGCCGTCTTTCGGTTTATCGCAGCCGATGTCTTCCTTCAGCTCTTTGAGCATATTGCGCAGGCTCGGCGGATGCGGCACTCCCGGCTGGACAGAGAAACTCAACCCATGCGCCTGATTGGGCCCGTGATACGGATCCTGCCCCAATACGACGACTTTGACATCCCGATACGCCGTATGTTCAAAAGCCGACCAAATATTTTCCTTTGCCGGATAGACGGTTTGATTGGCGTATTCTTCTTTTAAAAACTCGCGCAGTTCCAAATAATACGGCTTGTCGAATTCTTCCCCCACGACCTTTTGCCAGTCGTTTTGAAAAATCTGTTTTCCCATATCCATCACTCCTCGAATTCTACTGTAACGTCATAGTCCACCAGGCCGAACATTTCCTGAACCGAACGCGCTGCATTGTCTTCTGCCGTCTGCAGCACACCCTGCCCTTCCGTTTCTGCCAACATCAGTTTTTTGGCTTCTTCAGCCAATTCGTAGGCTTCTGAAATATCGGCCCCGCTGCGGAATAGCCCTTCATACGAATAAACTTCCACTTGGTCCATGAACAATTCCGGTCCTCCTAAAAATTCGGCCGGCGGCAACGTCAATGTCGCTGTTTTCGCTTCTTCGTCAAGTACGATGTCTTCCTCTGATACTTTGGAGAAATCAATGCCGGCACGAACCGATCCCGGAATGACCACCAGCAATTGGCGTTTCGTACCGGGCAGATCCAGGCCGATTTCCTGGCCGAATACCGCATTGTCCTGCCGCTCAATGATGACTTTCGAAAAGGCTTCGGCGGTGGAGAGTTCATTCAATTCCTGGATCTGTTCCAAAAATGCGCCTTTGTCTTCTGTAAACGTGCTGCCTTTGATCATCCAAAACGTACCCAGCGGCAAAGCCACCAGCAACAGCAATAAAATGGCGAGCAATACCAGAAAAGAGTTCCGCCAGACGCCCATCATCAATTTCGTGGTTTTCCAGAAGCCAGACTCCTTTGTTTCTCCTTGCCCTTTCACTTCTTCCAATAAACGTTCGATTTCTGTCAATTTCGGATCTTTCGCCAATAAAACCCCTACTTTCTTGTATTCTATTCCCTCTATCTTCATGTTACGATTAGCTAAAGGAGCGATCAGCATGGCCGATTGGCGCGAAAAAATTTCCAGTGTTTCAAAAACTAAAGGCACGACTGCTCCAGAAGGCGCGAAACGGGCCGGATTAGGCTGTCTTGGACTTATTATCGCAGCTGTTTCCATTCTAACATTACTCATTGCCATTGGTCTTTTCAAAAGCGGCTTTGTCCTAATGGGGGTTTTCACCACGGTATTCCTGCTTGTCTGCATCGCCACGGCAGCACTCCTGCTCGTGCCGAATAAGCGCAATCCGTTGTAAATGTATGAATTTTTGTTAAAATGAGAGCAATGACATAATCCACTTAAAGGAGATTTACGCATGACACTCAAAAAAACACTAACCATCGCTGGATCAGACACTTCCGGCGGAGCAGGCATACAAGCAGACCTTAAGACTTTCCAGGAACACGGAACGTATGGCATGAATGCATTGACTGTCATCGTAACCATGGATCCTGAAAATGGCTGGAGCCATGGCATCCATCCAATCGCATTGGATACTGTAGACGCCCAGTTGAAAACCGCCTTTTCTACAGGCGTTGACGCATTAAAAACCGGCATGTTGCCGACTGTTGATATCATCGAAATGGCAGGCAAAGCAATTGCGGATTCCGGCATCAGAGACGTTGTCATCGATCCGGTTATGGCATGCAAAGGGGAAGACGAAGTTTTATTCCCTGAAAATGTCGACGCTATGATCAAGTATTTGTTGCCGAACGCGAAGGTCGTTACTCCAAACTTGGTCGAAGCTGGGCAATTATCAGGCGAAGGCACACTGCAAACGGTGGAAGACATGCAAGCGGCAGCTGAAAAAATCCATGCGCATGGCGCTGAATTCGTCGTCATCAAAGGCGGCAAACAGCTTAAGCACGATAAAGCAGCGGATTTGCTGTTCGACGGCAAAAAACATTATTTGCTGACTTCCGAAAAAACAGATACGTCTTATAACCACGGTGCTGGCTGCACGTTCGCTGCAGCAATTACAGCTAACTTGGCGAACGGCCAATCAGTTAAAGACGCAGTCTTGAATGCCAAAATCTTCGTTGCTACAGCCATCCAGCACGGTTGGAAGTTGAACGAATACGTCGGCCCGGTTATGCACGGCGCCGCTTCGAAATTCGCAAAACCTGAAGTTGAAGTAACTGAATTGTAGAATACACCCCATTTAGCTGTCCCGAAACGTCATGAAAATGACTTTCTGCGGACAGCTTTTTTTATTTATGGAAATTGTTATTCTTCCTTCAAAGCATCCTAATCGCAATATCCCGCATATTTCCCTATACTGAAAGAATACCGATTCTTTAGGAGGAACATCATGGAACTAGTCGAAGTAAAAAAATTGCAAGTACAGCTGGACGCATTTGCAGGCAAAGATGTCTACCTTCATTTGGAAACGACAAACGGCTCTTATGCGACACATTTCAACGAAGGCTTTTTCAATGCCGGCGCGTTCATCCGCAACGTGGTCATCAATTACGAGCTTGGAAAAGTGGTCGGCGACAGCCCACACCGCGTGGGACTGAAGCTGCCGCATGGCTGGGTCTATGCACAAGGCATCACACATTATGAATTGGATGAACAGGGCCGCCTTTTGCTAGCAGGGCATGACGGCACTGGGAAATTGGCGGTGGCGCTGGAGATCAGCGAAACACCGTTCAGTTATTAAGGGAGGAACTTACGATGACAATTCCACAAGAACGCCATGTGCTGGTCGTCTTCCCTCACCCGGACGATGAAGCGTTCGGTGTTTCCGGAACGATCACCACACATATCAACCAGGGCACACCCGTTACATACGCGTGTCTGACACTCGGCGAAATGGGCCGCAACCTCGGCAACCCGCCATTCGCTACAAGAGAATCATTGCCGGTCATCCGCAAGCAGGAACTTCTGGCTTCTGCAGAGGCGATGGGATTGACTGACCTTCGGATGATGGGATTGCGCGACAAAACCATCGAATTTGAAGACGACGAGAAGATGGTTGGCCTAATGGCAGAGCTGATCGAAGAATTGAACCCGTCGAAGATCATCACCTTCTATCCGGACTATGCTGTCCACCCAGATCATGAAGCAACTGCCCGCGCGGTTGTCCGTGCAGTCCGCCGAATGAAGGACCGCCCGACCTTGCATTGTGTCGCTTTTGCGAACAATACATTGGAGATGCTTGGCCAACCGGATGTTGTTTACGATATTCAGGATGTTCGTGAGCAGAAAATGAATTCCATGAAAGCGCACATCTCGCAAACTGCCTGGATGCTTGCCGAGATGGAGCACAAGCTGCAGCAAGGCGATACAGAGACCGAAAACTGGTTGACGAAAGAACGCTTTTATAATTATCGCTGGCATGAGGATTTTGAAGAATCCTTCTAAATATTACCCCCTCAATATTTTCTTTATTGAGGGGGTATTTTTTATGGATGTTTTCAGATAATATAAACATTGGTTGTGGAGCGCTTTCACAGGGGAAAAGCGTTGTATAATCAGTTATAATTATGTGTATTCATACACTCAGAAAAGGGGATTTATTTGTGAAAAAGTTTTCTATCTCAACCTGGCTGCTGTTTTTGATTCCTTCTCTACTCGGAATCATACTGTTTTTGGTACCAATTCCAACAGACGAAGGCTGGATGGTCACCATAGCAGTCCTCGCCAACCTTATGGCGGGATCCATCGAATCCATCGTACCGTGGATCATGATGGGCATTTTAATTGTAGCGGCCTTGGGTTCATTGGTTTTCATCACCAAAAAAGTCAACGAAACAGATTATGTTCCGTTTATGGACAAGCTTTTTAACGTCAATCTTTTTTGGACCATTGTCCGGATTCTTGGAGCAGTATTTGCAGTCATGGTGTTGTTCCAAGTTGGGCCAGAACCTATTTGGAATGAAAATACAGGAGGGCTCCTTCTTGCCGGCGACGGTTTACTGTCTTTCCTTTTCACCATTTTCCTTTTTGCCGGCCTGCTTCTCCCTCTATTGATGAACTTTGGCTTATTGGAATTTTTCGGCACGATGATGGTGAAAATCATGCGCCCGCTGTTCCGCCTGCCTGGCCGTTCATCCATTGATGCTTTGGCATCGTGGGTAGGAGATGGCACCATTGGGGTCCTACTGACAAGCAAGCAATACGAAGCGAATAAATACACGCAGCGTGAAGCCGCGATTATCGGAACTACATTCTCCGTCGTTTCCATCACGTTTGCGATTGTCGTCATTCAGGAAATTGGTCTTGGTACCTACTTCCTCCCTTATTACGCAACAGTCATTTTAGCGGGCGTCATTCTTGCACTTATTATGCCGCGGATTTACCCGTTAACGAACAAGCCGACCACTTTCATGGACGGTTCACCACAGGAATCCCAGTCAGAAGACGTGCCGGCTGGTTATAGTGTCACTTCGCACGGCATCGAAAGTGCTTTGACGAAGGCGGAAGATAACCGCTCAGTCAGCAAATTCTTCAAAGATGGCTTTAAAAACGTATTGGATATGTGGATTGGTGTTGCACCGGTTGTTATGGCATTCGGTACTGTCGCATTGATCCTGGCTGAATACACTTCGGTGTTCACGATTCTGGGTACACCGTTCGAACCGTATTTGCGTTTGCTGGGCGTACCAGAAGCGGCTGAAGCTGCGCAATTGATGGTTGTCGGTTTTGCTGATATGTTCCTGCCGGCTATTTTAGGTGCAGGCATCGAATCTGAAATGACGCGCTTTGTTGTCGCCACCATGTCCGTTACACAATTGATCTACATGTCTGAAGTCGGCGGCTTGCTGTTAGGTTCCAAGATTCCTGTAAATATCCTGGACCTGATCATCATCTTCCTGCTTCGCACAATCATTGCATTGCCGATCGTTGTGGGCGTCGCACATCTACTATTCTAATCAAATAAAAAAACGAAAAAAACGCCATCCGCAGATTAGACTGCGGATGGCGTTTCTTATTGTTCATTTAATGAAATTCACTCAAGCGGGCTGGAGCTTTTTTTTTAATTTTTCCAGCATGTCATAAGTCATGGCATCCAAATCGTAAGAAGCTTTAAAGCCCCATTCGGTCTGGGCAGCAGAAGCATCGATGTTATCCGGCCAGCTGTCTGCAATTTCCTGTCTGATCGGATCGACCGCATAAGACATCTTGAAATCTGGAATGTGCTTGCGGATGGAAGCGGCAATTTGTTCCGGCTCAAAACTCATCGCTGTTACATTGAACGCATTTCGGTGGATCAATTTGGCTGGGTCTGCTTCCATCAAATCAACAATGGCCTGCAGCGCGTCCGGCATATACATCATATCCATGTAGGTGCCTTCTGCAATGTAAGACGTATAGCTGCCTTGTTCGATCGCCTTGTAATAGATATCGACTGCGTAATCGGTCGTTCCGCCGCCCGGCTGAGCTACGTTGGAAATCAGTCCTGGGAAACGGACGCCGCGCGTGTCCACTCCGAATTTTGTAAAGTAATAGTCACAAAGCAATTCACCAGCCACCTTGTTAACGCCGTACATAGTTGTCGGACGCTGCAACGTGTCTTGCGGTGTGTTTTTCTTAGGCGTTGACGGACCGAAAGCGCCAATGGAACTGGGTGTGAAAAATTGCATGCCGAGTTCACGAGAGGCTTCAAGCGCATTGACAAGTCCGCCCATATTCAAGTTCCAGGCAAGAAGAGGCTTTTCTTCAGCAGTCGCTGACAGCAAAGCCGCCATATGGACCATTGTATCGGCACCAAAATCTTTTGCCAGGTCATGCATTCTCTGTGCATCGGTAACATCCAAAATTTCAAAAGGTCCTGATTGATCGGAAGACTGGCGGATATCCGTCGCCAATACATTGTCATTGCCGTAGATGCTACGCATTTTCCCGACAAGCTCCGACCCTATCTGTCCTAAAGCACCTGTAATCATAATTCGTTCCATTTTCAACACTCCTTTTCCGAAAAACATTTGTCCTGTGTAAAAAAACAAAAAATAGCTTGTAAACCTTGCTAATCAAACCTTTATTATCTAGCTATTATAAGTTGTTCTCTTTAAAAACACAAACACTTTATCGGAAAGTGTGGGTGAAAATCTCCTTCCTTCATCCTAGAGACAGCCTGAAAAGCTATTTTTTTCTGCCGTTCACTTCATTTGAGACTGTTGCGAAGGCGTGCTATAATAAATCAGCTCTAGGATTTCTGTTGGATTTCAAAACGGATTTTCCTTTTTTTAATCCTTAAACCAACTAATCCAGTTGGTTATAATGGCTTTATTGATCATTCATTTATTTGGATTAAATCAAAGGGAATGAAAGCCAGCAGGGAATCTCGGAAACAAAATACAAACGAAACGAGGAGATTTACATGAAGAAATTCAGTTTGGCGTTTTTATTAGTCTTAGCAATGTTGGTTTTAGCTGCCTGTGGAGGTGGATCCCCTGAAGAAGACCCGACGACGGATGATGCGGCGGACAACGGCGGATCCGGAGAAGATGTCCTGGCTAAGGTCAAGGAAGAAGGAACATTGGTCATCGGTACGGAAGGGACCTACCCTCCTTTCACTTTCCACGACGCTTCCGGAGAATTGACTGGTTTTGATGTTGAAATTGCACGCGAAGTCGCCGAGCGCCTGGGTGTCGAGGCTGAATTTCTTGAAACCCAATGGGATGCCATGTTTGCAGGATTGGACGCCGGACGCTTTGATATGGTCGCCAACCAGGTCGGAATCAACCCTGAGCGCCAGGAAAGCTATGAGTTTTCAGATCCATACATCACTTCCACTGCGGTTTTGGTAGTTGCTGAAGACAATACGGAGATCCAAAGCTTTGAAGACTTGGATGGCAAATTGTCTGCACAATCATTGACAAGCAACTATGCTGAAACAGCCACTTCTTACGGCGCGGAACTTGAAGGCGTCGAAGGGTTTAACCAAGCGATTGAATTACTGAATTCCGGCCGCGTTGATGCGACCGTCAATGATAACTTAACCGTTTTGGATTTCCTGAAACAGCGCCCGGATGCAAAAGTGAAAGTTGTTGATGAATCCGGAGATGCTGCACAAAGTGCATTATTGTTCAGAAAAGACAGTGGCGCAATTGTGGATGAAGCGAATAAAGCGTTGGCTGATATGATCGAAGACGGCACGTACGATGAAATTTCCGAAAAATGGTTTGGTGAAAATGTACTTGAATAGTATTTTCTCAGATCCGGTCAGAATGGAACGGCTTGTGGATATTGCGCAATCCTCATTTCTTCCATTAATCGAAGCCACGCTGCAATTCACGTTGCCTTTATCGATCATTTCCTTTATTTTTGGATTGGTTTTGGCGATTTTGACTGCTTTGGCGCGGATTTCGACGGTTAAAATTTTCCAGATCATTGCCCGTGTTTACGTATCGATCATACGCGGTACGCCTTTATTGGTTCAATTGTTCATCCTGTTTTACGGATTGCCGACACTCGGCATCACCATCGATCCGTTTCCTGCGGCAGTGATCGGCTTCTCCCTGAACGTCGGAGCTTATGCTTCCGAAGTGATCCGGGCAGCGATCCTGTCGATTCCAAAAGGCCAATGGGAGGCAGCCGACACGATCGGCATGTCCTATACACAATCATTGCGCCGCGTTATTTTGCCTCAGGCGTCACGTGTTTCATTGCCGCCCTTGTCCAATACGTTTATCAGCTTGATCAAAGATACGTCACTGGCATCGCTGATTTTGGTTACCGAGATGTTCAGGGTCGCCCAGCAAATCGCCGCAACCAACTACGAGTTCCTGCTGCTGTACGGGCAGGCGGCATTGCTTTACTGGGTCATCTGCTTTGCCTTGTCGCTGGTCCAAGGACGGCTTGAACATCGCTTTGACCGCTACGTTTCCCGATAATACAAGCAGTTCACTGATTGCAGTAAGGAGTCCGATATGATTTCAATCAAAAATTTGCATAAAAAGTTCGGTGACCTCGAAGTATTGAAAGGCATTGATGCAGATGTCCAAAAAGGCCAGGCAATTGTAGTTATCGGCCCATCCGGTTCAGGTAAAACGACATTTCTCCGTTGCCTCAATACATTAGAAACACCCACTTCCGGTTCTGTAACGATCGACGAACAGACCGCCGACTTCTCCAAACCTTTGTCGAAAAAGCAGATTATGGCTTTTCGCAAGCAGTCGGCCATGGTCTTCCAGCACTACAACCTATTCCCTCACATGACCGCTCTTGAAAATGTCATGGAAGGACCCGTTACTGTCCAGAAGCAGGATAAAAAGCTGGCCCGAAAAAAAGCCGAGCAGCTGCTGACGAAAGTCGGGCTCGGCGAAAAGATCAATGACTACCCGTTCCAGCTGAGCGGTGGGCAACAACAGCGTGTCGGCATCGCCCGGGCACTGGCACTTGAGCCAAAAGTGATGCTTTTTGATGAACCGACCTCCGCGCTCGACCCCGAATTGGTCGGCGAAGTGCTGCAGGTCATGAAAGATTTGGCCGCCGAAGGCATGACGATGGTCGTAGTGACTCACGAAATGCGTTTTGCCAAAGGCGTCGCGGACGAAGTGCTGTTCATGGACGAAGGACGTATCATCGAACGCGGCAAGCCCGAAGACATTTTCAACCATCCGACAGAAGAACGCACAAAACGTTTCCTGAGTTTGATCCAGAAAACGGATGTCATCTAAAAACTCGCGGACCCAATGGGCCCGCGAGTTTTTTATGTTTATTTTTCTATAGTCCATTTCTTGACCGTCAGTTTTTCCAATTGTACTGGATCCACTTCTACGCCTAATCCGGGTTTGCCGGATAAGAAAACGTATGGATGTTTATAAGTCAAATCACCGATTTCCTCGCTGAACAGCAGCGGTCCCGTCAGTTCCGTGCTTTCAATATTGATGCGCGACATGGCTACATGATAGCCAGCGGCAGATCCGACGGAAGATTCCACCATGGAGCCGATTTGGCACTTCATGCCCGCTGCTTCAGCGGTTTTCGCCATTTGGGCCGCATGGAAAATGCCCGCACATTTCATCAGCTTGATATTGATGACGTCCGCCGCCTGCAAGCGGATGATTTCCAAGAGGTCTTCCATCGACTGAAGGCTTTCGTCTGCCATGATCGGTACAGCGGTCTTCGAACGGATTTCGGCCAATCCGCGAATGTCGCCCATGCGGATCGGCTGTTCGATCCAGGCAATGTTCGCTCCTTCAAGCTGTTTAATGGCTGCCACTGCTATCCCTGAGGACATCCATCCTTGATTGACATCCACGCGGATCGGCATGTCCTGGCCGACCGCTTCTCGAACCGCCAAAATCCGGTCCACATCTTCCTGTGCCTGTCCTTTCCCTACTTTCAGTTTAAGAGACGCATAGCCCATTTCAACAGCTTTCTTGGCTTTTTCCGCCATGATTTCAGGTGCTTCAATGCTGAGCACTTTCGGGTAATCAAGATGTTCCGTCGCCTGTCCGCCGATCAGGTTGTATACTGGTTGGCTGGCCGCCTTGCCCATCAAGTCGTAGCAGGCAATATCCACAGCGGCTTTGGCTGCAGGGTTCCGTGCCATCAATGCGTTCATTTTTGAATGAATCGATTCGATGTCGAACGGGTTCATGCCAATAATGGCCGGCAGGAACAGTTCTTTCAACACCTCAAAAGCAGCCGTGAAATATTCTCCAGTTACATGTTCATCCGGAACGGCTTCTCCGTATCCAACCAATCCATTGTCGGTTTCCAGTACTAGAATCAATGCCGGCATATCCGGGTACGTCGCATAGGAAATGATGAATGGTTCGTTGAGTGGAAATCTGACCGCATGCAATGACGCTTTTGTGATTTTCATTTGACAGCCTCCATTAAATTTAACTTATTGTATACTTACTACTATAGTGAAATTCGTGAATGAATGGTATTTTATTTTCATCACAAAGGAGTTTTGACAAATGACGTTAACTGAACAGATCCGGTCGCTCTACGGCGAAATGGTGGAGACCCGAAGATATTTGCATATGCACCCCGAATTGTCGCATCAAGAAATCGCCACGCCCGCTTTTATTGCGGATCGTTTGGAAAAATTGGGTATAGAAGTTCGCCGGGACGTTGGCGGACGCGGTGTTGTCGGGACGATCCGCGGCGGAAAGCCTGGCAAAACGATTGCATTCCGTGCAGATTTCGATGCTTTGCCGATCGATGACCAAAAAGACGTTTCTTATAAGTCCACTGTTCCGGGTGTGATGCACGCCTGCGGCCATGATGGCCATACTGCCGCTTTGCTGGGCTTCGCCAAAGCGATAGTGGCCATTCAGGAAGAACTGCCGGGCACAATTGTCATGATCCATCAATTCGGCGAGGAACTATCGCCAGGCGGTGCACGCGCCATGATTGAAGATGGCTGCCTGGACGGCGTCGATGCGGTCTACGGTGCTCACCTGCAAAGCAAGATGGACAGCGGCCAGATTTATGTGCGCGACGGATTCCTTCAGGCTTCTGAAGATACCGTCAAAATTATCGTCCACGGTTCCGGAACACACGGGGCAGAACCGCACAACGGCGTCGATCCGATTTTGGCAGCGAGCCATATCATGGTTGCTTTGCAGTCCATCGTCAGCCGCAATGCCGATCCATTGAAAGAACTGGTCGTCTCAATCGGCAAATTCCATGCCGGCGATGCCGATAACGTCATTTCGAGCAAAGCAGTGCTGGAAGGCACAATTCGCGTATTCGATCCCGAACTCCGCGCGCTCGCCAGCCAGCGCCTTCGGACCGTTGTCGAGAACGTCGCCATCGCCATGGGCGCCACCGCAGAAGTGATCATCGAAAATGGCTACGATTCTCTTTGGAACCATTCAGCTGAAACCGATCGTGTCCGCATTGCCGGACGCGGGGTAGTGGGAGTTGAAAATGTGGTGGAAATCGATCCGGTCATGCCGGTCGAAGATTTCACTTATTTTACACAGGCCAAGCCCGGCGCCTATTTCTTTGTCGGCGCGAAAATGGATGATGAACAGACTGTTTACCCGCATCACCATGAAAACTTCGATTTTAATGAAACCGCTATGCTGGTGATAGCGGAAATGTTCGCTGCGATTTATTTTGAGGAGCAGAAATTGGCGTTGGACAGTATTGTGCCTGTTTTGGACAGTAAGTAAGCTGATTTCGACAGTGCTTCGCCAATTTGGACTGTATTTCACCCAACCAGGACTGTATATCCTATATTTGGAAATAAAAACACGCCCGGGAGCATAAAGCCGGGCGTGTTTTCGTGTTTTAGTTGATGACGCCTAATTCTTTGCCGACTTTTTCGTAAGTGGCAATGGCTTCATCCAACATTTCTTTCGTATGGGCAGCTGTCGGCATGTTGCGGACGCGTCCAGTGCCTTTTGGAACCGTTGGGAAGACGATTGATTTTGCATAGACGCCTTCTTCGAACAAACGCTTCGAGAATTCCTGCGTCAGCTTTTCGTCGCCGATGATGCAAGGAGTGATCGGTGTTTCTGAATGGCCGATATCAAAGCCTAATTGATCCAGGCCTTTTTTCAAGTAATCGCCATTGTCCCACAATTTATCGTGCAATTCCGTTGAGTCGATGATGATTTGGACTGCCGCTGTGATAGCTGCAACGTCACCTGGAGTCACCGCTGTCGAGAACAAGAACGGGCGCGAACGAACTTTCAACCAGTCAATCAGATTTTTCTTGCCGGCCACATAACCGCCGACAACGCCGACCGCTTTAGATAAAGTACCCATTTGCATATCGATTTCTTTTTCAAGGCCGAAATGCTTCACGGTGCCTTTCCCTTTGCCGGTAACGCCTGATCCGTGCGCATCATCCACGTATGTGATCAAGTCGAATTCTTTGGCGATTTCTACAATTTCCGGAAGCTTGGCAATATCGCCATCCATCGAAAAGACACCATCTGTGATGACCATGACTTTATTGTAAAGGCCGGATTCAGTCGCTTCTTTCGCTTTCAGGCGAAGGTCTTCCATATCCGAGTGCTTAAATGCGATGATTTTCGCTTTCGACAAACGGCAGCCATCGATGATGGATGCATGGTTCAACTGGTCAGAAAGAATCGCATCGTTCTTGTCCATGACAGCTGAAATGGCCGCCATGTTGCAATTAAAGCCGGATTGATAAGAAATAGCTGCTTCTGTACCTTTGAATTCAGCTAACTTTTCTTCCAACTTCACATGCAGATCCAACGTTCCGTTGATTGTACGGACTGCCCCTGCGCCGACACCGTATTTGTCGATGGCGTCTTTCGCCACTTGCTTCAAGTCTTCGTTGGTCGCAAGCCCCAAGTAGTTATTTGAAGAAAGGTTGATCAGTTCCTTGCCGCGCACTTTGATGATCGCGCCGTTCGGTCCTTCAACCGGATCGATTTCATTATAGAGGCCCTGCTCTTTTAATTCTGTTAAGTTCTCATCTAAAAATGCATCTAATTTTTTCGACAATGTCCTCTTCCTTTCACAAACAATCTCAATTTCCATCTTACCATAAGGGTCATTTTCTCCAAAAGAAAAAGCGGACCGAGGTCCGCTTTTGCCTTATTTATTGCCTTTTCCGTTGTTCTTGCCTTTGCCTTTGTTCGGGTTGTCCTTTTTGTAGACGACTTCATAAGTGAATTCTTTCGCTTCTTTTTGCCCTTCTTCAGCAGCATAAGAAGTGATCATTTTCACATTGCCTTCACGGAGAACTTGTTGAAGATCCAAGGCTTGTTTCTCCGTCACGTTATACGGATCTACGTGGAAGACGCGTTCTTTGCCATTTTTCTTGGTTTGGATGAATGTTGTCGTAAAGTTGACGTAGTCACCTTTCAACTGCCCCAATGACTGGAAAACCTCCGTTGATGTGCCGTCAGCCGAGAAATCACCTAATTTAATGTTCTTGATGAACCAGCCTGGGTTATTGGAACCCCAGTCAGTCAAGTTACGGAATGAAACCAGGACATCTTTTCCTGCGTAAGCCGACAAGTCAAATGTTTCTGTTACCCAGTCGCCATTTGTTCCCGTGAAGCCAGGTACGTTTTCCTTGATGGTCGGGTAGCCTTCTGCCACTACGTCACTGCGCGTATTGGCGTTTTCAAGCGAAGTCCATGTATCGCCATTGTCAGTCGATACTTGAACCATGCCGAAATCCCATTGCTCTTCAATATCGTAGTAATGCTCGAACGTCAAAGCCGCGTTTGCAGCAGGCACTGTTGCTCCAAAGATCAATTCCTGATCTGCTTCGTCTCCGTTATTTGCATGCAATACTTGTGCACCAGACCCTTTTGGATCTGCTACAGTTTGCCATTGCAATGGCAGGAAGTCGACGCCGTCAAATTCCAGGCCGCGGACATCTTTGCCGAAGTTGAATTCCTTAAAGTCGCCGCCCCATGCTGGAACGCCTTCTTTTTCAAATGTCTTCGCTTTTTCAAAGTCTACCGTTTTGCCGCGCACGTCACCATTTGTACCGACCGGCAGTTCACGCAAATCAATGCTTTCGAAATTATAATCGCTGCTGACGTCTGAGTTGTCCAACGTCAACGCCGTCATGAAGTTCTGGTAGACTTCCGTGAATGTCTTATTGGTACCATAATCTTTCAGCACTTTGTCGACGCTTGCCATCCCTTGGCTGTCGCCATCTGTTGCCAACTCACGAATAAATTCCTGTCCAAACTTGTCGTACATATAAAGAGTGAACAGGTAGACCTGGCCATAATCTGCAATTGTTTCCGGGCCAGTTGCTGCTGTTCCATGCTCATCCCAGTTGACCAATGAGTTTTCCGGGTGATCCAAATAGAAGTTGATCGATCCTTCTCCATGGCCATAACCGCCCAGGAATTCAGAGAATGTCGACATGCCTTCGTTCAACCAGGTTTCCTCAGCGCCGTCGTTGTCGGCTTGGATCAAATGCTGCAACTCATGGATGGTTGTGCCGAAGAATGTGCTCTCCAAACGCGTTTCCCATGAATTCGTATCGATGGTGATGATGTTTCGGTCTGTGTAGTTTTCAAGTGTTTGCCAGAAGAAGCCGGCAACAAAGAATGGATAGCTCGGGTCGTTCCAGCCTTCATCCTGGACATTGTCGACCAGCATGATGACTTTGTCCGATCCTTCGTAATAGTCATTAGGTAGTCCTACCATACCCGGAACAGTAGCCTTTGATCCGTCCAATTGGTCCGGTGTTCCAAAGAAATCCGTCGCTACCGGATAGATATTGCTGTCGAATTCAGCACGTAATTTATCCACCTGCGCTTGTGTTACCACATCGGCTGGTTTTGGGTTGTTCGGTCCATATGCCAAGTCATTGGCAACCCAGATTTCCACGTTGTCGCCTACACTCCGCAACGTGAAGTTCTTAAACTTAAGATTGCGATTTAGAAATTGCTTTGTTCCGCCATCGTATGTAAATGTTCCGTTGGCTTTTGAATCAGACTCTCCGCCTGCCACTTCATCCGCCTGCGCCTTTATCTTCTTTTCTGCTTCTTTTTTGAAATTTTCATCTTGCGTCAACTCATTCAGGCTTTGGTCGATATCGATCCGGTCCCCGTATCGTTCACTGTTCCAGTCGTTCATTGATGGCACTGCTTCGGTTGGTGCCGCTGCAGCTGCTGGCGCGAATAAAGATAGGGTTAACGCACTAGCCGATAAGATCGATACCCATTTGCTGTTTTTCATGTTGAATCCCCTTCCGAACTGTCAGAATATTATTTCTTTGAAAATCTTACCATGACAGAATAGTCAGAAGAATAGGCTATAAGATGTATTTCGAGTTACGAAATTTCAGGTAATATGGTTGTTTTTTCTAACATTCAACTAGTCCATATGGTTTCAATAACTTTAAAAGAACATAAAAAAACCGCCTGAAGTAGGCGGTTAGTCACTTATTTCAAAGCATTTTCCAGATCTTCAATCAAATCTTCCACATCTTCTATCCCGACTGAAATGCGCACAAGCCCTTCGACAATGCCCAGTTCTGCACGGCGTTCGATAGGAATGGAAGCATGGGTCATTTGGGCCGGTACAGAAATCAAGCTTTCAACAGCTCCTAAGCTTTCAGCTAAGGTAAAGTATTTCAGTTTGGCCAATAATTCTCCAGCTTTCTCTCTGCTGCCTACATCAAATGAAATCATACCGCCAAATCCATTCGCCTGTTTCTGCATCAAATCACGTCCCGGATGGCTTTCAAGTCCTGGGTAAATGACTTTGCCGACCGCTTCATGCGTTTCCAGGAATTGGGCAATTTTCTGTGCATTGGAATTGGCTTCTTCCATGCGCAAGCCCAATGTTTTCAACCCGCGAATCAGCAGCCATGAATCCTGCGGCCCTAAAATAGCGCCGATGGAATTTTGCACAAAATGCACTTGTTCCGCAAGTTCCGCTGAATTGACGACTACCAGTCCTGCTACAACATCACTGTGGCCACCGATGTATTTCGTCGCGCTATGCACAACAATATCAGCGCCCAGCGAAATCGGATTCTGCAAATAAGGCGTCATAAAGGTGTTATCGACAATCGTCAACAAGCCCTTCGATTTTGCAAAGGCTGAGACAGCTTCAATATCCGTCACTTTCAATAGTGGATTGGTTGGTGTTTCGATAAAAATCGCTTTCGTATTTTCTTTGACCGCCGCTTCCACTTCTTCCAAATTCCCCGTATCAACAAATGTGAACTCCAAACCAAAACGGTTCAGCACTTTATTGATGACGCGGTAAGTTCCGCCGTAGACATCATCTGTCAGAACGACGTGGTCTCCCGCAGAAAACAGCATCATGACAGAAGAAATGGCAGCCATTCCTGAACCGAATGCAAAGCCGGCGTGGCCGAACTCAACATCTGCAATCAACTCTTCGAGCGCGTGGCGTGTCGGGTTTCCTGTACGTGAATATTCGTAGCCTTTGAATTTACCGACAGCTTCCTGCTTGTAGGTGCTGACCTGATAAATTGGTGTAGATACGGCGCCTGTCGCTTCATCGCCGACAATGCCCCCATGGATTAATCTTGTTTTCGGTTTCATTCCTGATCCCCCTTAAAAGTTCGGCCATAAATATCCTGGCTCATATAGCGTTCACTTGAGTCCGCAAATACGGTGACAATATGGCTTCCCGGTTTGGCAGCTTCCGCTTCCCGCAACGCTGCCACATAAGCGGCGCCGGAGGAACTTCCGACTAATAAACCCTCGTTTTTCGCCAATTCCCGGACTGCCATGAATGCTTCTTTGTCCGTAATCGTGTGGATCGCTTCGAAATAGTTCTCATCCATGTAATCCGGCAAAAATTCCATGCCGATGCCTTCAGTCAAATGTGGTCCGGATGGTCCGCCATTCAAAATCGAGCCTTCGGGTTCCACAATAACTGTTTTAACGGCTTGTTTTTTTGATTTCAAGTAACGCGCAGTCCCCATGAACGTGCCACCGGATCCTGCTCCTGCAATAAAGACATCGATTTCTCCATCAAGGGCTTCCCAGACTTCCGGCCCAAGCGTTCGGACATAGGTTTCGGGATTTGCCGGATTGGAGAATTGAGAAGGGGAAAATGCCCCTTCTGCTTCAACCAATTCCTTGGCTTTTTCGATGGCGCCTTTGATGCCTTTTTCAGTTGGCGTGTTGATGACCTCTGCGCCTAGGGCACGCATCAACCCTTGTTTTTCCTGGCTGAATTTCTCAGGCACCACAAACTTCACCTGATAGCCTTTGCCAATGGCTGCGATGGCCAGGCCGATGCCGGTATTGCCGGCCGTCGGCTCGATCATCGTGCCGCCCGGTTTCAGCACTCCGCGTTTTTCTGCATCTTCAATCAATGAAACACCCAATCGGTCTTTGACGCTGCCGCCGGGATTGAAATATTCCAGCTTGGCAAAGATGCGGCAGCCGTTCGGAATTTTGCTGTGTGTCAGTTCCAGCAACGGCGTATTGCCGATCAATTGCTGAATTTCAGTTACATAGTTCATCGTAATTCTCCTTAGATCGCTTCATCCGCGAAGACTTGGCTCCATTGGTCTTTTTTCGCGAGCATTTCACGCGCCAGTTCTTTAGCGCCTTCTAAGCTATGGCTTGCAGCCCATCCGCATTGCACTTCGTTGCATGCCGGCACTTCGTCCGCTTCAATGACATCTTTCAAGGTGTTTTCCAAAATGCGCAGAATGTCTTCGAAATCGTCATGGTTGATAACTGATAGGTAATAACCTGTCTGGCAGCCCATTGGACCAATATCCACAATGCTATCCGAATGGTTGCGGCTGTGTTCAGCCATCATGTGCTCAAGGGAATGAAGCGCAGGCATATCCATATGCTCTTTGTTCGGCTGTTTAAAACGGATATCGTATTTGCGGATCGTATCGCCTTTTGCGCCGGTTTTTTCTCCTGCCAAACGCACATATGGCGCCACTACTTTTGTATGGTCCAAGTTAAAGCTTTCAACATTCATTTTTTTCATTCCAATCGCTCCCTATTTCTTATTTTTTAGTTGCGTCAATCAGATATACGTAATTGTTCATCTTCGACAATTCCACCGTAAACCCTGCATCCGTAATCAGTTTTTCCATCACAGGAACCGTTGTGTAATATTCACGGTTCAAGTCCTCTACTAGATTAGCATGACCTCTTGCTTGTTCAAATGCAATTATTTCCTTTTTGGCTGCTTCTGAAGCAAAAAGCGTGTCTGCAAAAACCACTTTGCCGCCCGCCGGCAATTGCTCGGCGTATAGTTGAAAAGCCTGCGCTTTTTCCGTGTCCGTCAAATGATGGAATGCGTATGAGCTGACAAAGCTTCGTGGTTTGATCGCTGTTTCGAACTCCAAAAAATCACCGTCCATGACAGTCAATTCTTTCATCTTTTCCGCAACTACTTCACGCATCGCCTGATTTGGTTCGATTCCGACCACTTCCAAGCCACGGCTTAAAAGTTTTTCCGTCAAGTTGCCGGTGCCGACACCGAATTCTATAACCGGACCAATCGCTGCATCAGCCACCGCCTGCAAAATTTCGTTATATTTCATGAATACATCTTTGTATTCCTCATCTTTTCCACTTACTGAATCATCATAGGTATGAACCCATTCATCGAAAATCCCCACAAACTCGCGTCCCATTGTTCAAGCCCCTTTTCTTATATTCAATAAAACCAATAGAGTTACTCGGCTTTATTTATAACATATTGGCAGAAAGGATTCAACTAATCACAACGGTCATGAGAATTGGGTTTTAGCATAGTAGAGCAAGAGAATGAGCACGTCCCCGATCTCTTGCTTTACTTAGCTTTTAGGCCATTCCTTTAAATCTTAAGGACTGGCGGAATGCCTTCTTTTTTGCCGATGAGCGTCACCAGCAGTTTTTCAAATTGCGGCAAGGATACTTGGACAATTCTGCCCGTCAGCAACGCAACTGCAATGGTGCCGATGCCGACCGGTCCGCCGAGCAGCCAACCAAGCAACGCCACCCCGACTTCAATCCCTGCCCGAACGACGCTGATGCTGAGGCCGGTCTTTTCAACGAGCATCATCATCAAGCTGTCACGCGGACCTGCACCGATTTTCGGCGACACATAGAGGCCGACGCCATAGCCTGACACGACGATTCCGGCTGACAAAATCAGGATTTGCCCAACCAGCGTATGGATGTCCGGAATCAGGAAATTGAAAATGTCGATAAAGACACCGATCAGCAGCATATTCAAAAAAGTGCCGATCTGTGGTACTTTCCGTGTGAAGATAGCGGTACTGGCAATCAGCGCAAATCCGGCGATGACCGACCACGTGCCGATGGTCAAACCGAAGTTCAGGTACAGGCCGACATGCAGCACATCCCATGGCCCGATGCCTAGCTTGCTGCCTTTGATGGTCATGGTAAAACCGAGAGCGAGAACAATCAATCCGACAATAAAGAACAACCAACGGTAAAACAGCGAACGCTTCATCCAAATCCTTCTTTCTTTTATTATGATATGAAAAATCCACCCATTCAAAACGAATGGATGGAAGCTTCATTGACCTGGAGCTGTCAATTCCGCAAAGTGGCCTTTTGTCGCAGCGGCCAGTTCCGCAGGAGCCAGTTTCAACTGCATGCCGATTTTACCGGCAGAGACAATCATTTCAGGCAATTGCTCCGCTTCAACTGACACGAAAGTCGGATAGGGCTTTTTCATCCCGACAGGCGAACAGCCACCTCGAATATAGCCGGTGAGTGCAAGAATATCCTTCACCGGTGCCATCTCAATTTTCTTTTCGCCGGCCGCTTTGGCCGCTTTTTTCAAGTCCAGTTCTGCCGCAACCGGAATAACAAACACATATGGCTGCTTGGAGGCACCAATGGCCACCAAAGTTTTATAGACGAGTTCTGCCGAATGGCCAATTTTGGCAGCGACAGAAACGCCGTCCACTTTGCCGTCTTCGGCACTGTAATGAAGCAGTTCATAGTGGATCTTTTCTTTGTCGAGCATACGTGCTGCATTGGTTTTTGCGATTTTTTTAGCCATGGCGTTTTCTCCTTATCTGAAAACTTGCTTCTTCACAGCATACCATCATCAGCAGCGGGATTCTATTCGGTTTGGCCCAATAATTTTTTCAGTGCATCAGCCATCGCCGTATTTTGCGGCGCTTCTTCCTGCTGGTTCAAGTATTTATTGACGTCTTTTTTATTAGCTTTAGATTGACCGGATTTTTTGCGTTTTTCAAAGGCTGACAACTTCTCACGATGTCCGCATTTGCAGACGAAAATCTTGCCGTCTCCTTCACCTTGCATCTCTAACTTCTTGTGGCAGTTTGGGCAGCGCGCATTGGTCTGCATCGCCACTTGCTTTTTGTAGCCGCAGTCGCGATCCTGGCAGACATTCATTTTGCCGCGCTTGCCGTTGACTTCAAGAAGCGGTTTGCCGCAATCCGGACACATTTTGCCGGTGATGTTGTCATGCTTGAACTTTTTGTCGCTCTTCTTGATATCCGATACGGATTTTTCAGCGAAGACAATCATTTCTTTAATAAATTCTTCTTTTTTCAATTGGCCTTTGGCGATCTTGGTCAATTGCTGTTCCCAATCTGCTGTCAGCTTCGGCGACTTCAAGTCTTCCGGAACAAGTTCCAGCAACTGGCGGCCTTTCGAAGTGATCGTCAGGTCCTTGCCTTTTTTCTCAATTAGGAAAGTATTGAACAATTTATCGATGACATCGGCACGCGTTGCAACCGTACCCAGTCCACCGGTTTCACCGAGCGTCTGGATCAATTCTTTCGACTCGCCGCTCATGAACTGCGCCGGATTTTCCATAGCGCCAAGAAGCGTCCCTTCATTGAAGAAAGCGGGCGGCTTGGTTTTTCCGTCCGTCAGTGCGATGCCTTTGATCGCCAGCTTCTGCCCGTTTTCAAACGGTGGCAGCGTGGTATCGTTGTCGTCATCTTCATCTTTGTAGATGCGTTTCCAGCCTTCATTGCGGATCGTATTGCCTTTTGCCTGGAACGTTTCCCCGCCGGCAGTCAGTTTGACGGTCGTCTGGTCGTATTCGTACTGCGGGTAAAATACCGCTAGGAAGCGCTTGACGATCATGTCGTATAATTTAACCTCTTTATCGGAAAGATCATGCAGCGGCGGCGTTTCTTCCGTCGGGATGATGGCGTGGTGATCGGAAACTTTTGCGTCGTCGATCACGCCTTTCTGCGGCGCTACCGGATTTTTCAAAATCATCGCGGCCAGGCTGCGGTAAGGACCCATTTGCACCGCTTTGACGCGGTCCTTCAAGGTATCCCGCATGTCGCTCGTCAAATGCTTCGAGTCGGTCCGCGGATAGGTCACAATTTTGTAGCGCTCGTAAAGATTCTGCAGCGTGTTGAGCGTCTCTTTCGCCGACCAGCTATAGCGCTTGTAGGCTTCTTTCTGCAGTTCGGTCAAGTCGAATAAAGGCGGTGCCGGCTGGCGTTTCGGCGTAATCTTGATATCCGTCACGGTGCCTTCGTGGGTGTTCTGGAGTTTATTGAACAAGCGGTCGATTTTTTCCTTGTCGAAAGATTGCGTCGAGTTGCCGTCTGTCCAAGTGAATGCCGCTTTGTCGGTAATCGCCTGCATGCCGTAATACGGCTTCGGCTGGAAATTGCGGATCTGCTTTTCGCGTTCGGCGATCATCGCCAGCGTCGGTGTCTGCACGCGGCCAGTTGACAATTGCGCATTGTATTTGACGGTCAGCGCGCGCGTCGCGTTGATGCCGACTACCCAGTCCGCTTCCGCACGTGCAACAGCTGCTGCATAGAGATTTTCATAAGCTTTGCCGTCTTTCAAGTTGTTGAAGCCGTCTTTAATGGCTTTATCGGTAACGGACGAAATCCACAAACGCTTCACAGGCTTGCGCGTATTCGTCTTCTCCAGAATCCAGCGAGCCACGAGCTCGCCTTCACGTCCGGCATCTGTCGCGATGATGACTTCTTTGACATCGCCTCGCTGCAGCTGGGATTTAACCGCGTTAAACTGCTTCATTGATTGCTTGATCGGCACCAGCTTGAACGGCTTCGGAATGATTGGCAGCGTGTCCATTTTCCATTCCTTGAAGTCGTTGTCGTATTGCTCCGGCTGCGCATGCGTCACCAGATGGCCGAGTGCCCACGTGACGATGTACTGCTTGCCTTCCAAATATCCATTTCCTTTTTGTTCGCATCCGAGAACGCGCGCAATATCACGCGCCACGGATGGCTTTTCTGCTAAAACTACTGATTTCATTTAAATTCACCCTCATTTCTGATGTGATTATTGTAACATTTTCTGTTGAAGCTGGCTTTTGGGAGGGGTTTTTGTGGGTTAGACAGTATTTAGCTTCCAATGGAAAGTAAACTCATTTTATTGGAAAGTATTTATAGCCTTTTGGAAAGTATTTTGACCCAAACAGAAAGTATTTCCAAATAACTTCCAGAAGCCTTGAAATAGTATTGCTATCCCTAAGAATTTACGCTATATTGGAGCAGATTTATAAAAAAGGAGAGGATAAATTGATTTTTAAAGATCGAAACAAACCGCAAGAAATCTTTCAGCTCGAAAGCTTGCTCCAGCGCACTTCATCCGTCCAGCCCCAATTTTCCTACTGGACCGAAAAACTCCGCCGCATCACTGCCGGTTACCACGGCGAATTACGCGTCGACTCCCTTTGGCACGAAATCGATCTCCCTTTGCCGCATTACTTCATCCACGACTTATTCATCCAAAAAGAGAAGTCTTCCCATCAGATTGACAGCGTCCTCATCACCAGCCGTTTTGTGCTAGCATTGGAAATCAAAAGCATTTCCGGCCTGCTCAACTTCGATCCCCAACTGAGGCAATTTTCCCGTACCAATAAAGACGGCAGCATCGACGGCATGAAAAACCCGGATGACCAATTGCGCCGCCACGAAAAATGGCTGGAACAGTTTTTATTCCACCAATGGGTAAAGTTGCCTGTCATCGGCGTCATCGTCTTCACTTATCCTTCATCGGTCGTTCAATCGCGAGCCGGAAACCGTTTGATGGTCCAGGCTTCCGGCCTCCCCCACCTAATGGATCGATTGTTGGAAAAACATCCGCAAGAAATCTTATCAAAGAAGAAAACAGAATTAATCGTCCATAAATTGTTGGAGCTTCATTCTTCAAAACCTTTAGCACCTCTGGGTCTTTCAAATTCACTTTTGAAAGGTATATTCTGTCCTGATTGCTCGGACCGCTTACTGAGTTACCGCCGGGGGAAGTGGCGCTGCGAAACTTGCGCCCATTGTGATCCGATCGCTCATCTTGGCGCTTTGTTGCAATATCGTGCATTGGTCAATACGACGATTAGCAATCGGGAATTTCGGGAGTTTACTGGACTTCACTCCACTACCACCGCCTCTAAGCTATTAAAATCGACGAATATGCCGTTTGCAGGAAGTTATAAAGATCGAATATATGCTATTCCTGAACTTTTTGAAGGCATGGAAAGTATTTAGAGTTTATTAGAAAGTATTCAATCGTTTACGGAAAGTATTTGCTCCTTAGTAGAAAGTATTTGACTCTTAATAGAAAGTAAGCTCTTTTAATGGAATAAAACAAATCGTTTCTTCAAACATAATCCAAAATAACACTAAAAAAACCTCCCATACAGGGAGGTTTCTTCAATCAATCAATGATTATCCAACGTTTCCTTCGACAGGTGTTTGCTCATTTCCGCATATTGCACGAAGACGCGTGCCAGTTCGCGCAAGCGGTTGTGGACGTCGTCGTTGGTGATGGTGTTGGTGTCGTCAAAATGGCTGCTGTGGGTGTAGACGTAGTTGGGCGTCACCAGGCAGCGGAAGTAATCGAGAATCGGCTTGAGCTGGTTTTCGATGACCAAGTGATGCTGGTAAGTGCCGCCGTTCGCCACAATCGATACCGGCTTGTAGCGCATGGTGCGCGGATGCAGCATATCGAATGTATTCTTCAGGACACCTGGAATCGAACCCTGGAAAATCGGCGAGGCAATGATATAGCCGTCGGCGTCTTCAAAGCGGCGGACGATTTCCTGCATGCTGTCATTGTATTCACCAAGTGGACGGCCATCGACAAACTGATGGTCGTAATCGGCCAGCTTCAACATCGTTAATTCCATTTCAGGAGCGGATTCCTTGATGTAAGTCTGCACCTGCTCCAGAATGGCACCGGTTTTTTGTCCAAGAATCGTTCCGTCTACTAATAAAACTTTCATAATTCTATGTCCTCCTCAAAATGCGTAAGTAACTAATCGGTTGTATGTGTGTAAATCCACGTTATTGCAACTAAATCCGCAGCAACCCGTTTGTTCCCATCATAACAAACCCTGTTTCACATTACGCATCGAAAAGCTTACATATGGATGATTTCATTCTTTAGACTGAGTTGCAATTTTAACCCGTTTGTTTTCCAAACGTTCTTGCGTGCGGTCCGATTGGCGTGCAGGAGAAGTAAAGCTGACAACTACATCCCCAGCTTTTGGTTCAAGTTTATTGCTCCCCTCAAAGAACTCAATTTTTCCTTGCGACCTTTGAATAAAGAGCGGGATCATCTCATCTGACCATTTTCCTTTGAAGTCCTCGAAGCTGAATTGATCCGTCAATTGCGTCTTGCGCATCGTATAGCCTTCTTCGGTCTTCGCCTCCAGTTCATGGATATTCCATTGTTCTGCGAATAACGTCCGCCCGCTCAAGGAAACATGAAAGTCAGACGGATCCCCAATATGGATCGCTGTCTGGTAAAGGTTAGTGCGCCCCAGTTCCGGAACGAAATTATTGACGACAAGAGAGTTGTAGGAATCGGTCTCTGTAGCAACAATCATCGTCTCGTAAGGCGTTAACTCCACTTCATAATCCGTATGTTCCGACAGGATTTCACCAGCATATGTCTTCAATCCAGCTTGGCGCGCCCCTTGCAGGCGCCCCCAGGAAGGGTCCACAATCAGTACGTTTTTATTGAAATCTGCCAGTGCTTCACCAAGCTTTGTGGCAAACCGGCTGGCTCCCACAATGATGACGCCTGGTTCGTCCGCTGCTGCCAACCCAAGCTTTTTGCCAAGCCAGCTGATAGTAAAGCCGTGTGCGATAACGGTCGAAAAGACCAGCGCAAAAGTCAGCGCCGTCAGCAGTTCCGCATCCGCAAAGCCGGCATCCAGCAAAACGCCCGCAAAATACCCGGAAACCGTTAAAGCCACGATGCCGCGCGGCGCAATCCAGCCGACCAAGGTTTTTTCCTGAATCGTCAAATCGGTGCCGATCGTCGACAGCCAAATGGACAAAGGCCGGACGACAAACAACGTCGCCAGGACGAATGAAACAATCTGCCAATTGAAGATGCCGATCAGGACTTCAAGGCTTAAAGACGCAGTCAGCATCACAAAAATACTGGAAATCAGCAAGACGGAAATATTTTCTTTGAAGTGGCGCATGTCGTTGATCGAAGCGATGTTCATATTGGCCATCATCATGCCCATTGCCGTTACAGCCAGTAGTCCCGTTTCATGCATAATCAAATCCGACACGACAAAAGTCAGCAATACCATGCCAAAAACCATCGGCGCTTTCAGAAATTCCGGAACCTGCCCTTTCTCGAACATCAGCCCCATCAGCCCTCCCGCTCCTGCACCAAGTCCTGCCGCAAAAAGGGATGCCAGGAAAAACAGGCCAAAGGCGGCCGCTGTTTCGTCACCATTGGCAAACAATACAAACTGGAATGCAAATAAAGCCAGCAACGCCCCGAAAGGATCGACAACGATGCCTTCCCATTTCAGGATGGCTGCCGGGCGTGATTTTAACTTTGCTTGCCGCAATAGCGGCAGGATAACGGTGGGTCCGGTTACGATAAACAGCCCGCCGATAACAAATGCCACTGCCCACGATAAACCGGCGATGTAATGCGCAGCCAGGGACCCGGCAATCCAGGCAATGAATGCGCCGAGTGTGACGATCCGTAAAATCGGCTTGCTGAAGGTTCGGATTTCCTTGAAATTCAAATTCAAACTGCCTTCAAACAAAATGATCGCTACTGCCAATGAAATAAACGGATTGAACAGTTCCCCGAAACTCTCGGCGGGGTGGATGATTTCAAAAATCGGGCCGACAAGGAGGCCGGCAATCGACATCAGTACAATTGCAGGAAGCTGAAGACGCCATGCAATCCATTGGGAGAGCACTCCCAGAAATATAATGAGCATCAAATCAAATAATAAAGTATCGATGGCAAGTCCACTTCCTTTAGTTCTTTTTTGGAATTATACAGGTTTTATATTGTGAATGAAAATCGTAATAGATTCAAATTTTGTGTTTTTGTGTTACAATGGTAGAAAAATAAGGGTGATTTTGTGAACAAACAGGAATTGGAATACGCGATTGCTGAACTCAAGATGGATTATGTCCGCCACCAAGGCGATATCGAAAAGCTGGAAACGACTGGACATGCCGGAATGGTTGAGAAAGCGGAATTGCGTTTGGAAAAAATGGAACAACAACTTGCGGAATTAAACCAAAAACTCGCGGATCTGTAACCGCGATTTTTTTTATGATAATGGAGGAATTTATTAAATGAGTTTATTGACAGTAGAAAATTTAAGCCACACTTTCGGTGATCGGACCCTTTTCAACGATGTATCTTTCCGATTGGTAGAAGGCGAACATGTCGGATTGGTTGGAGCCAACGGTGTCGGAAAATCGACGATGATGAATATTTTAACGGGCAAAATCATCCACGATGATGGCCGCGTTGAATGGCAGCCACGGACGCATTACGGATATTTGGACCAGCACACGCAACTGCAGCCTGGCCGTTCAATCCGCGAAACCCTTCAGGATGCATTCCTGCCTCTTTATAAAAAAGAAGCGGAACTGAACGATATCGCCATGCAAATGGGCGATGCCGATCCTGAACGGCTCGAAGAATTGCTTGAGCAGATGGCGGAAGCGCAAGACGCTTTGGACGCTGGAGATTTTTACACGCTGGACGGCAAAGTAGAAGAGATTGCACGCGGCTTGGGCCTTGATGCCATCGGCCTTGACCGCAATGTAGAAGCTCTATCAGGCGGACAGCGCACAAAATTGTTGTTGGCGAAGCTGCTTCTTGAAAAGCCGAAAGTATTGCTTTTGGATGAGCCGACCAACTATCTGGATGAAGAGCATATTCAATGGCTCGTCAACTACCTGAAAAACTATCCGCATGCGTTCCTATTGATTTCGCATGATACGGAATTCATGAGCAGCGTCACCAGCGTTATTTTCCACTTGGAATTTTCACGTCTGACGCGTTACACAGCCACTTACGAAAAATTCATCGAACTTGCTGAATTGAGCAAGCAGCAGCATTTGGATGCTTATGAAAGACAAGAAGACATGATCAAGAAAACCGAGACGTTCATTGCGAAAAACAAAGCGCGCGCGTCGACAACCGGCCGTGCCAAGTCCCGCCAGAAACAATTGGATCGCATGGACCGCATCGACAAGCCGGAAATTGCCGCAAAACCGCAATTTGCTTTCAAAGAAACACGCAGCCCGAGCCGTTACGTAGTTGAAGCGGAAGCCCTTTCCATCGGTTACGATAAACCGCTTCTGCC
The DNA here is from genome assembly GCF_016820615.1 of Planococcus beijingensis. Lineage (NCBI taxonomy): Bacteria > Bacillati > Bacillota > Bacilli > Caryophanales > Caryophanaceae > Planococcus > Planococcus beijingensis. Next base: position 211,498 of record NZ_JADHDZ010000001.1, on the reverse strand, counting down.
GCCGTTGACGTTTATGATTGAGCGCGGCGAAAAAATCGCGCTTGTCGGCATGAACGGTGTCGGGAAATCGACGTTGTTGAAAACAATGCTCGGCAAAATCAAACCGTTGGACGGCGATGTACTTCGCGGTGAATACTTGACGCCAAGCTATTTCGAACAGGAAGTCAAAGCGCCGACGCATACGCCGCTTGACGAAATCTGGGCTGCTTATCCAAGCATGGACCAAGGCCAGGTTCGCGGTGCCCTTGCCCGTACCGGATTGAAGAACGAACACATTTCCCGTCCGATGACACAGCTGAGCGGTGGCGAACAAGCCAAAGTCCGTCTGTGCAAATTGATGATGGAAGAAAGCAACTGGCTCATTTTCGATGAACCGACCAACCACTTGGACATCGACGCCAAAGCAGAATTGAAACGCGCTATGCAGGCCTATAAAGGCACCATCGTTCTGGTAAGCCACGAACCTGAATTTTATGAAGGACTGGCAACGAAAGTCTGGAACGTTGAAGAATGGATTTCAGCCGGCAAACCCGTGCAATCGTAAAGTACCGCTTAATCGAATAAAAACAAAAAACGTCTCTTCTGTTTTTCAGAAGAGGCGTTTTTGTAGCTTGTAAATAAAAAAATTATATGTTTTGCAGTACATTTACACATTTCATTGCACTTATACCGAATCCTGTGCTCCATTCGGACGCTTTCCTGCGGGCTTGCGCCGAACTAACTCGGACTAGCGCCCGAGTGGATTTCGGCACTTCGCTTTCCCGCTGGAGTCGCCGACTTGCGCTCCGGATCCTTGCGTGAGAGGATGACTGAATTTGCTCAGGCTATTTCACCTTGGAATTGACTAACAAGCTTCTCTCTTTCACTGAAGTCACATACACACAACCGAACCGGCCTCGTCGCTATGCATGCAGCATAGCGGTGAAAGCTAGCGCAGCGATGCAGGAGCACTAGTTTTCCAGTGACGAAGAGGTTGAGCCTATGGAAAGCGGAGTAGCCAGAGCGGTTGGGGTTATGCACCGCCATTCACTATTACTAGACTACATCCACAAACAAAAAACGCCTCTTCTGTTTTTCAGAAGAGGCGTTTTTTTAATAGGTCGTTAATTTGAACAATCTTTGGAAGCCGTAGATTCCGCGTTGCCAGAAAGTGAAATCGTTTTGGTATTCATCGGTTTCCAGCGTGTAAAGAGCGTCTTCGTTATTCCATAAGCGATCAAAATACGCCTCCATGTCCTGGGTCATTTCACTGTCGTTTGGAGCCACAATCCGGATATTGCTTTCCAGGTTGTAGTCATTGAATGCCCGCTCTGTATAATTGGTCGAGCCTCCTGAGACAATGGTTTCCTTGTCGGTTTGGATCATGATCGATTTAGTATGGAACTGCCCGACCACAGCGTTGTACCAGCGGACTTGCAGATGCTCATCTGATTCCGCCAACATCTCATGGACCACCGGCCGGTTCGGCAAACCGGTCTTTTCGGTTCCAAAGGCATTTTCATTGGCATCAAGAATCAAACGGACATCCACTCCGCGATTGGCAGCTTCTGATAAGGCGTCCACCACACTGCTTTCTGCAATGTAAAACATCGCCAAACGGATGGCATCCCCTTTTGCCGTCTTTTCAATATCGGAAAGCAGGGCATCGAGCACTTTGCGTTCGGTCAGGTATTGCACCTGGTAGTCCCCTTGTTGTTCAGCTACTTCTACTCTAGGCAAATCGGGCCCTCCCGATAAACGGGATACGGCTTCTTCAGCCTCCAGGATGTCATTCACTACTGGGCCGCTGACTTTGAAGGCCATATTGCCGTGCAAACCGCTGGCATTGTGAGGATTCGCTGAACTGATCAACGCTTCTTTTTCCGTAATCACCGCTTTTCGGTGATTGGCTTTAATGTTCATCATTTTCAAGTAGGAAGATACCGTTAAATCAGGTGCATCACTCGACATGCCATTCGGAACCCAGCCTCGGCCTCCTGCATCAAACCATTGAAAAATCACGCGGTAGAATCCGGAGTAAAGCGGCGTGGAGTCTCGCAGCTTGTCCAGATCCGTAGTGATGACTTCGACTCCCTCATCTTCCAACGTACCCAAAAACTGATTTTCATAGGAACCATAGCCATAATTCAATGGATCGGTAATGAAATAAATCGGCATATCGGGATTTTCAGCTTTTTTATCCAATAAATGATCTGTTAAGGTTTCCGCTACTGCGGGAAAATCCATGTCCTGGTCATTGTAATTGTCAAAGAGAAAGAGATCGATGACGATGAATTCTTCTGCCTGATCGATCATGTCGTTTATTTCATTGAAGATCCGCAGTTCGCTTTCTGTTTTTGTACCTTCTTTATCTTGTGCATAGGATAAATCATAGATCATTTCCACCTCTTCGGCCGCATGGAGGTCGCCTGCGACTGAAATTCCCTCAGGCAATGGCTTGAAAGTATGCCAAACAATGACCGTAATATACAGGAATGCCAAAATGCCGACGCTGCCCATGGCAATTCGCCGCCTTTTGCTCCAATCCTGAAACTTTCTCTTTTTCATGAATCTTCCTCCTCGTGTTTCTATTATACCTGCTCCAGAGAAAAATTCTTTTAATATTTTCCATAAAAAAACAACCGAAAATTCGGTTGTTTCAGGTAAATTAAATTGCCACTACGTATTCACGTGTCCGATCGTCTTCCATCAGCATGTCCTTCAGGCGTTGCTTGCCTCGGAACAAACGGGATTTCACTGTGCCGATTGACACTTTCATCGCATCGGCAATTTCAATCAGTGAGTATTGGTGGACATAGAAATAAAGAATGGTCGTGCGGTAGATCGCATCCAGCTCGGAAATCTTATGGCGGATCATCACAGAGACATCCTGTTTTTCCAATAATTCAGAGACACCTGTTGAATCTGAAGGAATCAAGTCAAGCAAGGAAACATCCAAGCCTTCAGGCTGCTGGATCAGATGCTTGCTTCGCCGTACATTTTTGCGGTAACGATCACGGAACGTATTCATACAGATTGTCGTCAACCACGCCTTTACATGATCCACTTCAGCAATCGAAGATTCGTAGCGTACAACTTTTAACCAAACTTCCTGCATCAAATCTTCCGCTTCGGCTTTATTGCGTGTCAGCTTCAAGCATAAATGATAAATATAGCGATTGTATTCTGTGTATAACGTTTCCATGATCGTGCCCCCGTCCGTTCTGCTTGTCCAGCGAAGTGATTTTCGCTTTCTCTTATAACCTTATAATGACGGAAGTCCATCTTTCACTCTATCGCTTCTGCTTTCATTTTCCTTACAAAGGTGTAATAAAGGGAACTTTTTCAAAATCCAGTTGTTAAAAAGGAAAAACCCCTGTCCAAGGACAGGAGTTTTCTATGCTAGCGCTTCTTCTTTATCTTTTTTTGTGATGGTTAAACGCACAATACGGTTACGGTCCATTTCATTGATTTCTACGTGAAGATTTTCATACACAAACTCTTCGCCTTCATCCGGGACATGCCCCAGCTGTTGCATAACGAAACCGGCAATGGTGTCATGGTCATTCGGCACTTCCACTTTGAACATGTCGTTGACATCTTCAATTTCCAAGCGGCCGTGGCAAGACAATGTCGTGTCGGTCATTTCAAAGACCAGTTCGTCGTCTTCTTCATCTGTTTCATCTTCAATATCCTGGCCGATCATTTCTTCAATAATGTCTTCATGGGTGACAATACCAAGGGTGCCGCCGTATTCATCCAAAATGACAGCCATGTGCTTTTTCTTCGCCATCATCATTTTAAAGACTTTTTCAACGCTGACCGATTGAACCACGAACAATGGATTATCGTCCATCAGCTCTTCTAGCGTTAAATTCGGATTCATCGACCATTCGATCAGTTTCTTCGAATAGAACAAGCCTACAACATTGTCCATGCTGTCTTCATAGACTGGATAACGGGTATACGAAGAATCCAGGATCAGGTCGCGAACCTCTTCATAAGTGGAATCGATGGCAATCCCTACCGTATCGGTTCTGTGGGTGGACATGACATCCGAAACGTCTTTATGCGGGAAATCCAAAACGCCTTTAATGCGTTCGGATTCATCCTCTTCGAACGTCCCTTCAGTTGAAGCGATGTCGACCATCGTCCGCAACTCTTCTTTGGTCATGGTCGCTTCTTTAACTGTTCCTTTGGAGATGATGCGAATGAAGATATTGGTGAACTGTGCAAGCAGCCATGTTAACGGCGTCAAAAGAACGACCAAAAAGCTGATGACCGGGAATACAATATAAGCCACTTTGTCAGCAAAAGTCGCCGCGATGGTTTTCGGCAGCACTTCACCGAAAATAATCAAGATCACCGTTAAAATAGCTGTTGCAAGGCCAACTTCCCATCCTCTTGTAATGGCAATCGTCGTCACCAATGTAGGCAGCATAATATTCGCTATGTTATTACCGATTAAAATTGTTGTAATCATTCGGTCCGGCTTCGCAATTAACTTCTGCAGTTTCTGAGACTTGACGTCACCCTGCTCGGCGCGAAGATGGACCTTCATCCTATTTACTGCCGTTAATGCCGTTTCGCTTCCCGATAAGAAGAACGACATGAATAGAAAGATACCTAAAGCTATAAACAATTTCATTTCCTCCAGTGTCAAAAACACAAAATTTTACGAACTCTTTCCGTATTAAACACTATACCATAGCTAATTTCCACTTGTCGAAAACCAAAACCTGGTATGTTATAATTTTTTCATAGTTAAATCCAATGAAGCGAGGGATCCTGATGAACGCTCAAGCAGTTGATCAATACTTCAAAGATAACCGTGAAACACATCTGGAAGAATTAAAAACGTTCTTGCGCATCCCTTCCGTCAGCTCTTTATCCGAACACAAAGCCGATATGCGCAAAGGCGCCGAATGGCTGATTTCCGCAATGGAAAGCGCTGGACTGGAAAATGCAAAAATCGATGAGACCGACGGACATCCTGTGGTGTATGCCGACTGGCTACACGCAGCTGGCAAACCGACCGTACTGGTATATGGCCATTATGATGTACAACCGGTCGATCCGCTTCACCTGTGGGAATCCGCACCTTTTGAACCGCAAGTCCGCGACAACAAACTTTATGCGCGCGGCGCAAGCGATGACAAAGGCCAAGTATTCATGCACTTGAAAGCTGTGGAAGCATTGCTGCAATTGAACGGCGAGTTGCCGGTCAACGTCAAATTCATCATTGAAGGCGAAGAGGAAATCGGCAGTCCAAGCCTTCCGAAATACGTAGAAGAAAACCAGGAATTATTGAAATCCGATATTATCGTCATTTCGGATACCGGCATGCAAGGGCCGGGACGCCCGGCTGTATGCTATGGCTTGCGCGGTCTTGCCGGCATCCAAATTGATGTCAAAGGGCCAAAAGGCGATCTCCATTCCGGACTATACGGCGGCGCGGTACAGAATCCGCTTCATGCCATCGTGGAGATCCTTCAATCGTTCCGCGACCAGGAAGGGTTGATTCAAGTAGAAGGGTTTTACGACGACGTACTCGAAGTTTCCGACAAAGAACGGGAAGAGTTTGCGGCGCTTGAGTTTGACCTGGAACACGAGAAACAGGAAATCGGCATTTCAGAGGATTTTGGCGAGAAAGGCTATTCCTTCGTCGAGCGTACATGGATTCGTCCGACTCTTGAAGTCAACGGCATTACGGGCGGTTTCTCAGGCGAAGGCATCAAAACCGTGCTGCCTGCAGAAGCCAGCACAAAAATCACTTGCCGTCTGGTGCCAAACCAGGACCCTGACGATATCGTTGCGAAATTGAAAGCACATGTTGAATCCCATAAGCCTAAAGGGGTAACCGTCGAGATTTCTGAGTTCGACAAAGGCAAACCATTCCTGACGCCTTATGACCATCCTGCCATTCAGGCAGCCGGCCGTTCTTATGAAAAAGTATATGGCGTACCGACCGCTTTCACACGCATGGGCGGATCCATTCCAATCGTTGCCGCTTTCGATGAAATTCTTGGCTTGCCTGTGGTTTTGATGGGCTTCGGTCTTGCATCTGAAAATTTCCATGCACCCAATGAACATTTCCATCTTGAAAACTTCGATAAAGGGCTTCGCGTCATCAGCGATTACCTACACCAAGTTGCAGAGTTGGACTGATTTTCCCATAAAGGCCTTCCCAGCGTATCGGGAAGGCCTTTCTATTCTGTTTTTATTTTGAAATTGGAGGTCCCGCTTATGATCGTATACTGGCTACTTTCCTATATTATCGGCAATTTCCTGACGGCGTGGTGGATCGGCAAATGGAAAGGCGTTGACTTGCGCCAGCAGCGCAGCGGCAATCTCGGCGCCAGAAATGCTGGCGCTATCCTCGGCAAAACCGCCTTTGTCCTGACTTTTCTTGGCGATGCCGGTAAAGGTGCCCTCGTTGTCTGGATCGGCTTGTTCTACCATTTTTCCATCTGGGAAATTGCTGTGGCTGGCTTCGCCGTTGTCCTGGGCCACTTATTCCCTTTCTGGCTCAAGTACCGAGGGGGGAAAGGAATCGCCGCTTTCATCGGGGTCACATTTTGTCTAACACCGGATTTATTTTTGGCGATGTTCATATTGTTCCTGGCATTTTTTCCTTGGCTTAAAAGTGCGACTTTATCGATGCTTGCCAGCTTTGCCGGGTTTATCGCAATGGCCGTAATCCTCAATGTCTGGTTAGTCATTTGGCCATTGATTGGAGCCATAATTATTATTGTAATTAAACATAAAACCGATATCGAGGAATCGTTCAATGGGCGTTTCCGCTCCTCTTCTCTATAGGAACTTCTGCTTTTACAGCTATTGCTACCGCAGAAATATTATCCGTGTTATAGTTTTTTGTATTCGAACTATTCTAACAGAAAAGGGAGTTTTTTTATGAAGAAACCGATTGCATGGGTAATGGATACAACCGGGTTTGTCACCGAAGAATTTAAAGCTCATCCTGATGTCTATATTGTGCCGTTGAATATTCATTTTGGCACAGAGGAATTTATTGATGATGGGGTGGATTTGACGAACGATGAACTTTACCGGCGCATAAAAGAATCAACCGAATTCCCTAAGACCTCACAGCCTGCTGCAGGAAAATTTGCAGAGCTCTATGACAAATTGAAAGAAGAATATGAATGCGCCATCGCCGTGCATGCATCGGCCAAGCTCAGCGGAACCATCGCATCTTCCACTGCCGGTGCCGAGATGAGTGAATTCAAGGTCTACGCCATTGACTCTTTGGCGCTGTCTTACGGTTTATCTGGGTTGATTGAACGCGGGCTCAAGCTCCAGGAACAAGGAGTTGAGGCAGAAGAAATCGCCCAACACCTGGAAAAAGAAACCGCTAATTTCCGCAATTACATTCTGATCGGCAATTTGACACAGCTTTACAAAGGCGGCCGCATGAGCGGCGCCCAGTACTATATCGGCAGCCTGCTGCAGATCAAACCGATTGTCCAGCTCACTTCCGATGGCGAACTTCAGCCGATCGATAAAGTTCGTTCACATAAAAAAGCGATTCAGTATTTGATCAACCATGCCAAAAAAGATTACGATGAGCACGGTGTGCGGCGTTTCCAGATTATGCACGGCCATGTTGTGAAAGAAGCCGAAAACCTGAAACAGGTCTTGCTTCAGGAAATGCCGGAAGCTGACATTTTAATCGGCGATTTAAGTTCCTCTCTTGCTGTCCATGCCGGGGAAGGAACATTGGCATTTCAATGGCGACGGGAAGTTTCGTAAAACTTCTCCGTGACTAATGACACATAGCCCATAAGAATTTTCAGACTTTTTGTCTAAACTGACCGTTCTTGGACGGCTATTCCATCTCTATTCTGCTACAATAAGAGGAGAAGATTGATGGTGAGGTGGATTTAATGCAACATGTTGAACGAGAGCTTACTGAATACGTAAAACTTTGTGATGCAAGAGGCCAATTAAATCCAAAAGCCATTGGTTATGCCAAGCAGCCTTTGGTGGAAAGCAATTTAAGCGGAAATTTCATGCGTAAGAAAAAATGGAATTATTGGTGTGTATTCGGGGATGAAATCCTGTTTTCAGCCACTATTTCCCATTTGGATTATGCGACTGTCTGCTTTGTGTATTTCCTTAATTATGAAACCCAGCGCTTTTATGAAAAAACAGTCGTGCTTCCTTTTACACGTCACGTGAAGTTGTCTGAAAATGCTTTGGATCCCTGTTATTTCCGGAGCGATACCATGACGATCGAATCCATATACAGCCAGGATGCGACCCATTTAACAGTCAGCGTCAAGGACTTTGATGGAGAAGACTTGGAAGCGATCCTAGTCATTTCTCATCCTAAAGATTACGAATCCTTGAATGTTGTTGTCCCATGGAATCGCCAAACTTTCCAGTTCACTGGGAAGCATACGTCACTGCCAGTCAATGGCATGGTGAAAATCGGCAGCCAACGGTTTGAGTTTGAAAAACTCGACAGTTTTGCGGTATTGGATTATGGCCGCGGGGTTTGGCCACGGGAATCTCTTTGGAATTGGGGCATGGCTTCCCAGCGCTCACTCGGGAAAGTGATTGGCTTGAATTTAGGCGGAAAATGGACCGATGGGACTGGAATGACGGAAAACGCTTTTTTCGTCAATGGCAAAATGACGAAGATTCATGAAGACATTTTGTTTCATTACGACAAAGAAGATTACAAGAAACCCTGGCTGATCCACACCAAATTTTCTGATGATGTCCAACTGACGTTCTCTCCATTTTTTGAACGCGTCTCCAAAACCGATGTACGCCTCGTCAAATCGGAAGTCCATCAACTAATCGGCTATTATAATGGTTATGTCCGTTATCCCGATGGCAAAAAACTGAAAATCACCCGGCTTCTCGGTTCCATCGAGGAGCATTACGCTAAATGGTAAAAAGAAAAGACGAATTGGAGAAACATCCAATTCGTCTTTTCTCTTTTGCTTTCTTTAGTGGCACTATTTTTTTCTGCACCCTAGCCTTTGAAAGCCCGGCTCCTGTTACTTCCGACTCTATTGTCCGAAATGCTCCAGCATCTTTTCGGGATGATCCGTAAAAATGCCGTGGACGCCGATTTTCTGCAGTTCTTCCGCGTAGCTCAGGTCATTGACCGTATAAACATAGACGATGGCGCCTTTTCGCAAAGCGTCTGTTGTCATTCTTCTGAAAGCGGATGGCAAGGAAATATGGATGCGTTTTGTTCCGATAACGCGGGCATAGTCGTAAACGTCAACCAGCACTTCAAAAGTCAGGATGGCGCTTTCCACCTGTTTGTCCTGCACAATCGACTGGATATCTTCGTGGTTGAAAGAAGAAATCAGCACACGATCCGTGAACCCGCGTTTTGCAGCGAGGTCGACAACTTTATCCGCTAAGCCATCATAAGGAAAGACATCGGTCTTTAATTCGATATTCAGCCTGTGGTTGGTCTCTTCAAAAATATCAAAAATTTCATCTAGTGTCGGTATTTTTTCGCCGCTCCATTCTTCGGAGTACCAGGAACCGCAATCCAGTTCACGAAGTTCTTTTAAGGTCTTATCTTTTACATAGCCTTTGCCGTTGGTGGTGCGGTTAACTTTTTCATCATGGATGACGACGATTTCTCCATCTCTGGTTAAATGAACATCAATTTCGACTCCTGTAATCGGCAATTCAGCTGCTGCACGAAAGGCCACTAATGTATTTTCCGGATAGGCTCCTGAGCAGCCTCTATGCGCGTAAATCTTCACAAAACCCCTCCTAAATATCTGTTCGTATCTCCCATAATTCCGGGAAAAAGTATTGATCCAGAACCTTTTTCAAGTAATTGACTCCCGACGAACCGCCCGTTCCTTGTTTGAAACCGATGATCCGCTCCACTGTTTTCATATGGCGGAAGCGCCATTGCTGAAGCCAATCTTCAATGTCTACTAGTTTTTCAGCCAGCTGGTACAGTTCCCAATGCGTGTCCACGTCACGGTAAACCGTTTTCCAGGCATTGCGTACACTTTCATTTGATTCGTAGACCATGCTGACATCCCGCTCCAATATCTCTTTATCGATAGCAAACCCGCTTCTTGCCAGTTTCTGAATCGCTGCATCGTAAAGCCCTGGAGCATTAAAAGCTTTTTCAAGTTCGGCATGAAGCGGTGCATCTTTTTCGTAGATTTTCAGCACATGCTTGGTTTTATAACCGAGCGCAAATTCGATCATACGATACTGGTAAGATTGGAATCCGCTGGCATTGCCGAGATCGTCGCGGAACTCCATGTATTCAGCAGGTGTCAATGTCGACAACACATCCCACCCTTGGATAATCTGGGACTGGATCCGTGATACTCTGGCCAATTGCTTGAACGCCGGCTGAAGATCATCTTTATGGATATTGTCGATGGCCGCTTGCAGTTCATGCAAAATCAGCTTCATCCATAGTTCCGATACCTGATGGATGATGATAAACAAGGTTTCATCATGATGGCCACTGACGCCTCCTTGTGCCGTCAAGAGCTTATCTAGATGAAGATAGTCACCGTACGTCATGCTTTCCTTAAAATCCGTGCGAATATTGTTCTCGGTGGCTGCAGCGATATTCTGTCCATTTTCATAGTTGTTCATCAAAGTTGCTCCGTTCATTCTCGGCTTGGGCTCTGCTGGTCTGTTTTACCGCTTCTTCTGCAAATGATTAAACCTTTAAAAATTCGGGAAAGTGCATACTATATCAATTCCCCGAAAGGATGTTAGCAAATGACTAGTAACAAAAAAAATCTATTGGCTCCGATACTCTTTTCTTCAATGCTGATCTTGGGCGCCTGTGGAGATGACGAACAAGTGACGGAACCCGTGAATAACGAAAACCAAGAACAGCCTGCTGATGCTGGCGGAACCGAAAACGCTTCTCCTGAAGGCGGCCTGGACCAAAATAGCATCGGCGGTAAAACATTCGGCTTTACTGAACTCGATGTCAATGTCGATTTTCCCGACATGGACGACATGATTGAACTCAATTATGAAGAAGACCGTGACAAAGTGGAAGCTGAATACAAAAACAAAATGACGGAAACGGATTTGTCAGGAAATGACGCCATGGATGAAATCGAACCTGGCCTCAGCCAATTGGAACTGACAACGAACACCCCCGATGATGAAGCGATCTCACAGGTCGTTGAAGCCTTTGGCATCGAAGACGGCTTTACCGAAATCGAAATTGAAGTCAGGTACCCGGACGGCACCGAAAAAGAATATAGACAAACCGGCAATTGATTTAAAAGTAGTTGTTGCCGACAGGGAAACCATTCGCATAAGCGGATGGTTTTTCATTTTTCTAAGCTAGTTCCCGTTTCCAATATGAAATTGTCTGGAGTCTGTGAAAACCTGATTTCTCATAGACATGCAGCGCATCATTCTCTGTTTCGACATCCAAAAGGACTTTTTCCAGGTTGCGCTTGAAAGCCAGTTCCCGGCACCATTTCAAAAACAGCTTGCCATAGCCTTTCCCCTGCTGATCAGGATGGACAGCAAATGCCGTAACCCATAATGCATCCTCCTCTGTCAAAAGCGTTGCCGTTGCAAGGGGCTTCCGGTCTTTCTTGAGCAGCCAAATTTCTCTTTCCGGATCCTCCATATTATGCTCCAGTATCGGCAGAATGCTGTCGTCGAATGCCTTAGCCAGCAACTCAGTCAACTCCTCCGCTTCTCCTGCATAAGGAACAACCTGAACCTCTTGCGGCAGTCCACTGCTTGGCAGCGGATCTGCAGCTAGCAGGATTTCCCTGAAATCCGGACGGAAGCCGAGGCTTTCCATAAATGCCGCGATGTCGGTCTCGTCAACAAAAGCCGCAAGCTCACTTTCCGCCTGTCGCTGCGCCAAAGCATGAACTACACCGTCTGCCAGCGCTGTTCCCAGCGAAAGCCGGCGGTAATCCGGATGGACGAAAAGCGACCACTCATAATGGTGAAGGCCCACCATATCCGCTGCCGCAGCAAAGCCGATCAATTCCTCCTTATCGGTATAGGCAATCACTGCGAAACCTCTGGAACCATCCGCTCTCCATAGCGATGGATGGAGAACTGTCCGATGCTCCGCTGGCAGATGTTCGAGCAATTGTGCCATGTCGCTGCCAGTTTGTTCATCTATCGGAAATGAAACGATCGATAGTGATAAATCCATTTTGCAACCTCCTGTAAAACGATATCCTGCTAAAGCAGTTTGCGGGAATAGCTCCCGGTTTTTCAATATTTCTCTGTATTTTCATCCTATCACATCAACTGGACAAGTTGAGCTTGAAAAGAAAGAAAAACACAGACCTTTCCAAACATAAAGGCCTGCTCCGAATTTGCCGGAACAGGCCTTCTTTTTATCCGGCATAACCGGCAGCACCAAATGTTTCAACTGATATTCAGCGGGAAAGGATCCTCACCTTCTTATAATTTCGCATCGGCCAGCATATTGGCGTAAATGCCATTTCCGTTCAATAATTGCTGCTGCGTTCCCGATTCCACCAATCTTCCCATTTCCATAACCAAGACCAAATCGGCTTTTCGCACCGTATTCAAGCGGTGGGCGATGACAAAACTGGTTCGCCCTGCCATCAAGTGCTCCAACGCTTCCTGGATTTTCAGTTCGGTAACCGTATCGATGCTGCTCGTCGCTTCATCCAGCAACAGGATAACCGGATCGGCAATCAACGCACGGGCAATCGACAGCAATTGCTTCTGGCCTTGGCTGATCATTGAGCCGTCTCCTGTCAGGATCGTGTCATAACCATCTGGCAGCTTCTCGATAAAGTCGTGGGCGTTGGCACCTTTTGCTGCTTCTATCACTTCTTCGTCTGTGGCATCCAATTTCCCATAACGGATATTGTCGCTGACGCTCGCTTCGAACAGGAACGGATCCTGCAGCACAAAAGCGATTTGTTTGCGCAAGGTTTCACGCGGCATCTCTGCAATCGGAGTGCCGTCAAGACGGATTTCGCCTTCATTGGCGTCATAGAAACGCGCCAAGAGCTGCATGATCGTTGTCTTTCCTGCCCCAGTTGCGCCGACAAGCGCTGCGGTTTGGCCGATGCCGACGGTAAAGCTGACATCACGAATGGTCCAATCTTCTTCTGCCCCTTCATACTTAAACGATACCTGGTCGAAAACTACTTCGCCTTCCAGCTGTTTTTCCACGTTGAGGACCTGGTCGTCTTTTTCTTCTGTTTCATCCATAATCGAGAAAACCCGTTCAGCTCCAGCTATTGCAGACAAGACAGTGTTGAACTGATTGGCTAAATCGTTTAATGGACGGGTAAATTGACGGGAGTACTCTGTGAAAATGACAATGACACCGATCGACACGGATCCATTGAGCGCCAGGATGCCGCCGACACCTGCCACGATGGCAAAACTGCCGTTGTTCAGGAAGTTCATGACTTTGGGAATAAAGCCGGCATAGGTCCATGCCCAAAATCCGGCACGCCGGAGCCGTTCGCTTTTTTCACGGAATTCTTCCATGACACGCGGTTCCTGTGAAAACGCCTTAATGATTTTTTGTCCGGAGATTGTTTCTTCAATCATGCCGTTCAATTCCCCAATTGCTTTCTGCTGTTCTTTATAGAGCCTGCCGGTGCGCTTGGTGATCCATTGAATCGAAATGTACATAAGCGGAATGATGATCAAGGTCAACAACGTCAACAACGGGCTCAGGGTCAGCATGACGATCGCCGTACCGGTCAAAGTCAAAATACTCGAAAACACCTGGATAAAAGACGTATTCAAGGTCGAAGAAACGTTTTCAATATCATTGGTCATACGGCTCATTAACTCCCCATGCTGCCGTTTATCAAAAAACGATACCGGCAAACGCTGAAGATGTGAAAAGAGACGCGTCCGCATACGGAAAATCACTTGCTGTGCGATTCCCACCATCCAGAAATTCTGCAGATACAGCGAAACGGAATGCCCGATATAGACGAAAATCAACCACACGACAACGATGCCCATGCCATTGAAGCTCTGGGGAACGATGTATTCATCAATGATGAAGCCGATTAAATAAGGTCCCAGCAAGGCAAGAGCCGAGCTGACAAACACCAACGACAACACCACAATCAGCAGAAAGCGCTGCTCGTCGACCAGTCTCCAGATCTGCAGCAAGGTTGATTTCCAGTTTTCTGCACGTTCGTTCTTCTTCTCATCCTTTTTCTTCAAGTCTTCTCTCGAAAAAAGCGGTTCATGGCCGAATGGGCGGCGAATGGCATTAAACATATTCATCAACCTCCTCTTCCTGTTGGGACATGGCAATCTGGCGATACAGCTCAGAACTTTCCAAGAGCTCGGCATGGGTGCCGTAACCGGAAATTTGGCCATCTTCCAGCAACAGAATCCGGTCCGCCCTCATAGCGGTCCTGATTTTCTGCGTAACCACCAGCATTGTCGCTTGTTCCTGTTCCAACTCTTCCCATAATGCTGCTTCGGTTTTAACATCCAGTGCACTTGTGCTGTCATCCAAAATCAAAATGGAAGGTTTGCGCACCAAAGCGCGGGCGATCGACAGACGCTGTTTTTGGCCGCCGGATAAATTGACGCCTTTTTGACCCACGCGGGTGTAATAGCCTTTCGGGAAACGTTCGACCGTTTCGTGGATCTGCGCTTTAATCGCCGCGTCAGCCAGTTCGTCCTGCACCACTTCGTCTTTCCCCCAAGATAAGTTATTGGAAATGGTCCCTGTAAAAAGAAGCGATTGTTGGGGCACAATGCCGATCGTTTTTCGCAGAGCACGCAACTGCCATTTCGTTACATCCCTGCCATGGATTGAGACCGTTCCTTCGGTGGCGTCATAGAAACGCGGAATCAGCTGCAGCAAAGAAGATTTTCCGGAGCCGGTCGCTCCCATGATTGCCAGTTTTTCATCGGCTTTCAAATGGAACGAAATATTGCGCAGCACCGGTCTTGAAGTTTCCGGATACATGAACGAAACATTCTCGAAACGGATTTCACCGCGGTGCACTTCTTTGGATTCGCCGCTCTCATCTTTTTCACGGACATCCTCTGCCAGCAGCACTTCCTCAATGCGCTCTGAGGATGCTTTCGCACGGGCAAAAATCATGATGATGAAAGAGAACATGGTGAAAGCACCCGTCATCCGCATCGCGTAATTGACAATGGCGACCAATTCACCGATTTGGGCACCGCCACTGCGGATTTCAAAGGCGCCAAACCATAAAACAGCCAATAAGGACAAGTTCATGCCGAACAATAAAATCGGCAAAATGATTTCCATGATGCGAAATGCTTTTACTGTATCAATCTTCAATGAGCCTGCCACTTCCGAAAAACGGTTGGTTTCATATTTTCCGCGCAGATAGGCTTTGATCAGACGCACAGCCTGCAGATTTTCCTGAACAATCCGGTTGACCCGGTCCAGACGCTTTTGGACAAAACCGAAATAGCTGACTCCTTTTTTGACCATGGCATATAGGAATATTAATAAGAATGGAAAAACAATCACCAAATAAAAGGCCAGTTTCGGATTAACGACAAATGCCATAATCATGCTTCCTATGACAAGCAAAGGGGCGCGCAGCATAATCCGAAGCCCCATATAGAGAACTTGCTGCACCAACGTGACATCACTGGTCAATCGTGTAATCAAACCCGAAGCCGGGAATTTGTTGAACATGGCCAGTGAAAATGATTGGATCCGCCCATAAAGAGCCTGCCGAAGATCGAATGAAAAGCTTTGGGAGGCATGCGCTGCAAAATACGAATTGACGATGCCCGATACAAAGGCGATGACCGACAAGCCCATCAGCACTAAGCCCAATTGAATGATAACGTCCTGATCTCCCGCCACGATCCCTTGGTCGATAATGCTGGCAATGACAAGCGGCTGAAGCAACTCCACAGTCAATTCCAGAAGCATTAAAATCAATGCAATAACAATGTAAAATTTATATGGTTTGGCGTATGAAAAAACTGTTTTCATGGGAGTTCCTCCTAAACGTTTCGAAACTCGAACCTTTATATTGACTAGTATGCCATAATTTTCAGATATCGAATAGGAATTTCTATTTTAAAGCAAAACATCAAGCAGCCCGATTCTTCATTCCTTTTGATCGCTATAGCGGAATAAGCCAGAAAAGCGATGCCTTTTTAAGGGGCATCGCTTTTTCAGGTGATAGGTATCATTCCTTACCATTTTGCTTTTATTGATCATATTGATCCGCGCCAAAGAACCGAATCCTTATGCTAATTCACCTGTGCAGTTTTCTTCTTTGGATTGCCGGCAAGCGACAACCAGGTGACAAACACCAGCATGGCGAATGCCCCAAACAATTGAATCGGCGACAGCACCTGCCCGAACCAGAACACGGAGATGACCATTGCCGTCAACGGTTCCATGGATGAAAGAATGCTGGTTTCGACGGCCGTAATGTAGCGCATGCTGCTTAGAAACAAGATAAAGGCAGCTGTGCCGACGACAATAATGGCACATATGGATCCAATTACCGGCCATTGGGCCAAGATCGGCCATTCATCTGAAAGGAAGATAGGATTTATCAGCCCTAAAAAAATTCCGCCAAAAAGCATCGACCAGCCGACAACGAGCAGGACGCCCCATTCCTGCATAAGCTGTGCAGGGTAAAGCGTATAAAATGTGAAAGCCAGTCCGACGAGAATTCCCCAGAAAAATGCTTCTCCGCTAATAATCAGTTGGTCAGGCCTGCCATTGGTCAGCAACAGGAACAATCCCGCTAATGTTCCTGCCATTCCGATAATTTGGTAGACCGGCGGCATTTTTTTATGGGTTAGAGAAACAAAAGCAATAATATAGACAGGCGCCAAAAATTGCATCAAAGTGGCGACTACTGCATTGCTTGCTTCGATGGCAGCGACAAAACTATACTGGACACCCAACATTCCCAATACGGAAAATATCAGCAAAGGCCGGATCCACATTTTATTGCGGAAAATGGCCGTAATTCGCACGCCTTTCAGCTTCAAGAAAAGAAGCAGGAAAAGGCCCGCCACCGTCAATCGTATAGTTAAAAGAAATGGAACGGAAATCCCGTAAACTTCCATGGTCCATTCCATCAAAGGACCCGAGGCTCCCCACAGCATCGCTCCGATTAATATCATGGCTATTCCTTTTAGACGTTCCATATCAACTCTCCTTTCCTTCCAATAGAAAAACCAATCCCGAAAGATTGGCCATTCATTAGTTAAAATGACAGATTCATCATTAAGCCCACGTAGAAACAAATGATAAAGCCGAGACTGAACAGCAAGGACAGCCAGGCATTCAGCTGTCGGAAAAAACTTAACAGCATCATAGCCAAGAGCAGCAAGCCAAGCCCCATCAGCAGTGAGCCGTTCAATGTCCAATCCAATCCGGCTGCCAGCGGGATATATAATGGTCCCGCCAATCCCTCCAAAAACCAAGCTCCGCCTTCAATCCGCAGTGTGTCATTAACGTCATGAGGAGGAGCTTGTTTGCTCATAAATGCAGTAAAAACAAAAACAAGCAGCAACAGGGTACTTTCAAGTTTTAGCCAAGACTGCCGGAAAACTTTTTGCTTATTGAGAAAGCCATTGATCAAAGCCGCCAACAGCACCGGAATAATGCTTAGGTGCTTCAGCAACAGCAATTGGCCATAAGGCAATGCCCAGGAATTCGCATAATCGGCCGGCGCTACAAAAAAGAACATAATAATAATGCCGCTGCCTATGACGGCTGCCACACAGAAAAACGCAAAAGGCGTAAACCAGGACAGAAAGCGCCGCCAATTTGAGCCATCTTTTGCGAACCAGCCTACATGGAGCAGAACCCCCGCCCACATTGCCATGAAAAGAACATGGATGGAATGAAGAGCGAAGCCGGCCCACAAATCAAGCGTGGAAATGTGGCTGTAAAAGCCCACGGTCAAAATAAGTAAAAATAAGTACAGCGCCTGAATATACCGGCTGCCCCCCAAATAGATGGAGATTCCCAAAATGATGCTGAGCAGCACCGTGATCAGCCAGCCTTGCCCTACCCGGAACCCGGTAATGGCATTCTGATAAGCCTCGCCCCATCCTTGGCTGCTCTGCAGGAATAAAGCCAATTCATAGACCGGCATAAAGGACAGCACAATAACACCAGCCGTACTGAGCAGCAGCAGAATTTTGGAAGTGGATAGCGATGGCTTTCGGTCATCCGGGATAAACTGGAGTACAATCGAGCCTGCGAGATACGAAAAAGCGACATACAGCAAGACATCGGCAATTGCGGAGAAAGACATCATTTTTTCTTCTTGAGCAACTTAAAGATTCCGTAGACGACCAAAACAGCAGCCGCCACAAGCAGAATCGTTACCAGTAAATTGCCGCCTTCTTCAGGCTGTTGTTCTGCCACTTCTTCTGAAGGTGCCGCAGATTCCTCTGCCGGCTCTTCGGCTGTTTCAGCGGCAACCGGAGCTTCCTCTTCTTCAACAGTTACCCCAAAAGCGATTTCCCCTTCTATCGGGTGTCCATCTTCTCCAATGATATTCCAAAGAATACGATAAGATCCATTTTCCAAGGTTTCACTGAAAATGCCGTTCATTGTATCACCTTCAATAGCAATACTGTCGAATTCAAAAGAACCGTTTTCTCCTTCAATTGTCATCGTACTGCCCTCTTCAATTCTTGTTCCAAAAACCAGTTCCGCCTCTTTTAAGGCTTCCGTCAAATTTTCACCTTCAGCAGGTGTCGATGACAATAGAGTCGTATGTGCCAGAGTTGAAAAAGGAATTATAAAAATCAGGAATAATAATACAAAAATTTTCTTTAACATACTCTTACCTCAATTTTCTTATGATTTATGCCTATTCTCTCACGATTATCGGCTAAAGGATAGTGAAAAAACCATGAACTTGTCATAGAGATTATTTTGAAAAGGATGACGATAGACCTTTTCTTCTCTATAATAAGAATAGACTACGGTTAAGGAGCGTCAAAGAATGAGCGAATTGCAAGGAAAATTAGCCGATACCCTCGTTTTCAACCATATTCCATTCCCCATCATCATCATAGATAAAAATGGGTTCATTGCATGGTGCAATCAGCATGCTGAACGTGTTTTCCAAATAGAATCCGAAGCTGTCAAAGGACAGCTCTCTCCTTATATGAATCCCGAAAAAGCAGCGTTGAACAAGCAGTCCTGGGACAAGTTACTAAAGACTAAGGAACCGGTCAGATTTGAAGATGTGGAAATCGAAATGGGCGACGGAGTAAAAGCATATACAACAGTTGTAGCCAAATCCTATACAGCCGACGACGAGCAGTATGTCATGACCATCTACGAACTGGACGAAACCGATGAAGACGGTTCTCCCGCTAAAGAATTAAACCATTTGCGGAACGGTCTGGACGACTCTTTCATGCTGCTTTATTTCGATCAGGAATTTTTGATTACCTATGCGAACCCACTGTTTTTGAAGTTGAGCAAGTGGACACCAAAACGTATTTTGGGCAAGCCTGTTTGGCATATGTTTGGAGACAGTGAAGAAGACGTTCAGTTTGTCGATTCGATTTTGTCCTCTCTCAGACAAGGAAATGTCTGGAACGGTGAAGCGAAAAAAGTAAAAAAAGGTGGAGAAATCTACTGGGTGGACTTAACGGCCATCCCGATGCAGCTTTCCGGTGATGATACTTATTACATTTTCCTGGAAAAAGACATAACCGCCAACAAGAAAGCCCAGCAGCATCTCGAAGAAATTGCTTTTATTGATCCGGTCACCGGCCTTGAGAATCGCCATCGCCTTGAACAGGTCGTGAATGAACACATAGAGGAAGAACGTCATTTCTCCTTTGTTTTCCTGGATATTGACCGTTTTTACACATTGCGCGACGTCTCGGATACGGATACAGAAAACGAGCTGCTCATCGAGTTCACTAAGCGCCTGCGGATGTATTTTTCCGATTCGATCATCACGCGTGCTGGCCTGCACGAATTTGCACTGGTTACACCGTTGAGCAACTGGTTTATCGAAGGCTTCCTTCATTACCTGAAGCAGCACCCGATTTACCTTCAAGGTACAGCAGTGCCAATGACCATCAGCGGTGCCATCACGAAATATCCTGAAGATCAGCAGAATTTCATGCATTTGATCAAAGCTTCCTATGCGACCATCAAAAAAGTGAAAGACCGTGGAGGCAGTGCCATTGCCGCACTGACATCTGATGACCACGAGCGGCTGAACCGTAAAGCATTTATCGAAAAACGGCTCATCTATGCTTTGGACCGCAAGAACTTACAGCTCCTCTACCAGCCGCAGGTCAATTTGAACAACGGCAAAGTGGAGCGCGTAGAAGCATTGGTGCGTTGGACTGATTCGGAAATCGGTGTCATTACACCGGACGAACTGATTCCGATTGCTGAAGAAAATGGCTTGATCAATGAAATCGGCAGCTTTGTCGTCGAAACTGCCTGCCGTCAATTAAAAGAATGGCAAAACAAGGACATCGACTTGCAAATCAGCATCAACTCTTCTATCCGTGAGTTCAGAGACAAAGACATGGCGAAGATGGTACTTGAACAATTAAAAATCAATGACTGCAAAGCAAGTTCGTTGATGATCGAGATCACAGAGAAATTTGCACTTGAAGCAGAAGCGGAACGTTCGATTATGTCTCAAATGAAGACTCTTCAACAAGAAGGCATCAGTTTTGCGTTAGATGACTTCGGAACAGGTTACGCCTCATTCCGCTATATGCTTATGCTGCCAATTTCTTCATTAAAAATAGATCAAACGATTATTCAATCCATCACTAAACAGGAAAAAATACAAAAACTGATCAACGGCATGATTCAGTTCGGCAAATCACTCGACTTCCAAGTAACCGCTGAAGGCGTTGAAACCAATGAACAGTTTGAACTGTTGCGCGCCATGGGCTGCGACAGCCTTCAAGGCTACATCATCGGCCACCCGATGACAGCAGCAGATTTGGAGAAATGGTTGAACTAGCTAGAAAAGCGGAAGCGCCTGTGTAGCTCTGCCGGGCATAAGACAGACCAGCAGAGTGGCGTTTTTTGCCACGGCAGCTGGGTTGGCTTATGACCCAAAGAGCTAGGCGCTGGAGCTGGACAAAGAAAAGCGGAAGCAGCCGTTTAGCCCCGACAAGCGCTGGAATCCTTACCAGTAATGGCATTTTTCAGCCATTGCTGGTAAGGATGAAGCGACTCGAGGAGCTGGCTGCTGGAGCTGGACACAAAGAAAAGCGGAAACGCCTGTTCAATCTCTCATTTCCACAAATTAAAAATGGGTCTGACTAACAAGAATCACTCTTGTGTCAGGCCCATTTTTCTTTGTATTCTTTTTGCCTGCCGCTTGAAGAACAGTTGCATCATCACTTCTGCAAAAACCAGTCCCATTGCCACAGCTCCGGAGATCATTAACGCTTCGGATGCGAAAGCGATAGCTTCCAGGTAATTGTTTTCAACGATGTTGCGCATGGCGTTGTATGCCTTGCTTCCCGGAACCAATGGAATGATTCCCGCGATACTGAATATGATCATGGGCATGCGGAACTTCTTCGCCAGCAAATGTGCCACAATTGAAACAGCAAAGGCTCCAGCAAAAGAGGCTTGGACCGAATCATCAAAGATCAGAAAGAAGCTGCGGTAAATGAGCCATCCGCTCATGCCCACCAGTCCACAACTGACCAGGGTCCGGCGCGGGGCATTGAAGATGACGCCAAATGCGCCTGCCGCCAAAAAACTAAGTAGCGCTTCCAATGGCCAATTCATTTGATTTCCTCCTTAAAACGATATGACTAAAGCGATTCCTGCACCGATGGCAAAGGCCGTCAAAAATGCCTCAGCTCCCTTGGACAAGCCGGATACAAAATGGCCCGCCATCAAATCCCGTACAGCATTTGTAATCAATAAGCCCGGAACGAGCGGCATGATAGAACCGATGATCAGCGTATCCAAATTGGTCGCAACCCCTGAATAGACAGCGAGGGATGCAAGTATCCCGATTACAAAAGCCCCGATAAATTCAGCAAATATCTTAACACGCGTTTCTTCCAGGATCTTTTCCACAATGATAAAGCCGATTCCTCCGATTACAAAAGCAAATGGAAGGTTGATCCAACTGCCGCCCAATAAAATAAAAAAACAGGCACTCGCCACTGAAGCGGCCAGTGTCTGCACCCATATACTGGATCGATAATTGGTTTGATCAATCATCAGCATTTCATCATAAGCCTGTTGCAATGTATATTCACCGGACACCAGGTTTCGTGAAACGGAATTGACGAGTGCCACCCGTTCCAAATCGGTGCTCCGGTTATTGATTCGAACAAATCGTGTTGCCAGCTCTTCACTTGGAGAAAACATGATGCCTGTTGGTGTAACAAAGCAATGGGAGTTCACCATATTTTGCGATACCGCCATCCGGATCATTGTGTCCTCGACTCGATAGGTTTCGGCCCCGCTCTCCATCATGATTCTGCCCGCCAGCAAAAAACAATCCAACGCGAGTTCGCGCCGGGTCTCTCCTATTTGCGCCACATGTCTCTCTCCTCTCGCGGTCGGTTTCTGTACTCATCATAACGCACATAGACAAAAAATTAAACGCCCCAGGTCGTCGGGGCGTTTAATGGTGTGTTGGAGATGAATCGACAGTTATGGTTTCAAGACGACTTTTGTACAATTATCCTGATGGTCGTTGAAAATCTGATATGCGTCTGCGGCACTTTCCAGTGGCACAATATGTGAAATGATTTCACGCGGATCGAATTCTCCGTTTTCGATTTTTTTGTACAGCATCGGCATTAGGTGAATAACTGGAGCCTGCCCCATTTTCATGGTGACGTTCCGTTCAAATATATTGCCTAATGGAAATTGATTGTAAGTCAATCCGTAAACGCCCGTCAATTGAATGGTTCCGAATTTGCCGACGGCATCTTTTGCAATATCAATCGCACTGAGAGTACCACCTTGCAGCATCAATTTTTGCTGCGCTGCTTCTGCTGGTGATTTCTTGCCATCCATCCCTACGCAATCGATGACCACATTCGCCCCGCCTTGCGTGATTTCATGGATTAATGCACCTGTGTTGTCATGTTTACTGAAATCAACAATTTCGACGTTGTTCATTTTTTTAGCAAGTTCCATCCGGTAAGGAATTTCATCCACCGCAATTACGCGGCTGGCGCCTTGCATCCAGGCGAATTTCTGTGTCATGAGTCCAATAGGACCACAGCCTAACACAACAACCGTGTCGCCTTTTTTTACTCCTGCGTTTTCGACACTCCACCAAGCAGTCGGCAGAACGTCAGACAGGAACAGGAGTGATTCATCTTCCAACTCAGAGGATTCGGGGATGACAAGTGGCATGAAATTTCCGTAAGGTACACGCAAATATTCAGCTTGTCCACCAGAATAATCTCCATAGCGTTCCGTTAAGCCGAAATAGCCGCCTGTGTCGAAATGGGGGTTGCCATTTGAATTATCACACTGGCTCTCCATTTCATGGCTGCAATAAAAACAATGGCCACAGCTGACGTTGAAAGGAAGTACGATGCGATCTCCTTTTTTCACCTTGGTGACGCCTGGCCCTACTTCTTCGACAATCCCCATCGGTTCATGCCCAATGACTGTATCTTTTGTTGTCGGCAAAGCGCCTTGATAAATATGCAAATCTGTTCCGCATATAGCCGTGGAAGTTATTTTTACGATGATATCATCATTTTTCTGGATTTCAGGATCTCTTACTTCTTTCACCTGCATGTTTTTGGTTCCTTGGAATGTTACGGCTTTCATCAATATCCCTCCATTTATAGTTTTCAGAATACTTCTCAACTTCCCTTTTTCTGCTAATTAAAAACATATATAAAAAAAGAGACGGATAAAAATCCGCCTCTTTTTTGCTACTGATCAAATTTCAGAATGCTGATGGGTTCAAATGTCTCCAGACCATAGCTCTTAATTTCACCATTCGCGACTGTATAAAGCGTGTCACCGACATAGAGGATCCGCTGTACAGCAGTGTTCCAATCTTCGTACTGATTGTCGGTTTGTTCGACCAAGCTTGCGGTTTGTGAAATGCCTTGTGCCGTGATGGTGTAGATCAACGCACCTTCGCCTTCAAATTCCACGTAATCGCCTGTAGTCTCTTTATAAATGGCAGCTGGAAAACCGAACAAGTTTTTCTCCTTATGCGTAAACAGCGCTTTATGGTCGTATTGAAGCGCTGAGTAAGTGCCTGCCCCTCCAATGATTTCCGTATCTTTCTCTACTGGGGCATTAAAGTTACTGACGTCAAACAAAGAAATTTTCATGCCCCCTGTGACTACGCGCGGTTCTCCATTTTTTTCAGGCACCAGTTTCGTATCATAGCCGAAACCAATCAAATGATTGTCATCCAAAGGATGCAAGTAATTTGAGAAGCCCGGTATTTTCAATTCTCCTAGCACTTGCGGAGAAGAAGGCGCCGAAATATCAATAACGAAAAGGGGATCGGTTTCTTTGAAAGTCACCATATAAGCCTTATCTCCAATAAAGCGAGCGGAATAAATCCGTTCTCCAGGCGCCAAATCTTCCACTGATCCAACCTGGTTCATTTGGCCATCCAGAACGAACAGATGATTTTTCGATGGTGTGGTGAGATCCCAAGCAATCCCTTCTGTGGTCACCGCTCGGAAATAGCCGTTGTGCTCATCCATGGAAAATTGGTTAAGCAGAGAGCCCGTTATTTCTGAAGAAGCCAGGAACTCCACAGCCGTCCCGTTCAGCCCGAATTTAAAAATCTCGGTATTGGCTTGTTCCGGAATCCAAATCATTGTTTCTCTGCCGCTCCGTACCGATTCATCATCCAACGGAACATAGGCAGAAGCGGTCAGATACAGATTTTCTTCATTCATGTAAAGCTGCTCACTGCCGCCCAAAAAACCTTCTGTCGAAATGTCGTTGGTTTCAGGTGCAGCAAGGTCGATCGCCGTGATGACGCTATAACTGCCTTCCATCGTTCCAGGCAGAATCGCGATACTGTCGTAAGGGAGCGGTTGAAGGGTCCCGCCTTCTTTCGAATCATAGTGATGCGGCCGGAGTTCAGGCTCACCCTGTTCTTCCAAGATCCAATAATCCGGGTAAACATTGGTGACAAAGTAAAGGACATTGTTCGTCAGCCTTGCACCGTTCAAATTCCCTTCACTGCCAAACTCGCGGATCAGCTGAGGTGAAGTGGGCTTGCTGACATCGTATAAAGAAACAGATGTGACGTTCAAATGCGGCAACTGGTTCTCCGGCAGCTGGAAGTCATCTGTTGGCATGGCAGAAAAGCGGCTGCCCATAACCACCAAGGTGTCGCCTGATAAGAAAAGCTGCTGCGGATAAGTTTCTTCTGTAAATGGCAGCTCGGCAGCCACTGTCATTCCCTGCGGATTTCGGACATCCGAAATCACCACTCGAGACTCACTGATCGAGTAGACATACGAACCATCCGTTTTCACCAAGTCCGCTTCATCCACCCCATCCACCTGATTATTGGTGCTTGAATGACCTCCACCAGAACCTTCAGCTTCGCCTGCTGCAGAGTCGGAGGATTCGGCCGTCTCTTCACTGTTTTCTGCAACCGCCCCACCGTATCGCGGATTATTTCGCTGCATTTCCATCAGCCGGGAAAAGTACATGCGCAGCTCTTCTTCCTCTGACAGCTTTTCCAATTGTTCCTGAACAACGAACGTTATTTCAGTAGCTGCTAAGCTTTTTACAAAACTGTTTTGTAAGGCCTTTTTTTTGATATGCAATCGATATTCGCCTGTGGCCAGCCCCGGCACTTCCAAAGTCTTGCCATTGGCGTGGATGATCATTTCGGCAGCTATGTTTTCACCTTCTGCATCCGTGATGTACAGATCGCCGTTATTTACAGCATCCTGCTGAAGTGCAGAAGAAAAATTAGCTTTCCAGCCCTGCTCCGCTAACGCCACCGGAGATGCGCTCACCGACACCTTATCATTGAGAAAAACAAAAGCTAGAATAAGCGCTGTAGCCACGACAGCTGCAATGGCCCAGATTTTCTTCTTCATGATGCTTCACACCCTTTCAGACATCCCTTTTCCCATTAGACAGCAATCCGCTGGAAAAGTTACACAGTTTATCCGAAATTCTTTACCATTGTCCGAAAAATCTCCTGGAATCTTTCTGGTGCTTCAGCAGTCTTGCCACCGCCTTGTGCAAACTGAGGATTGCCGCCGCCTTTCCCATCCGTCAATGCCAGCAGTTGCTTCAGCACTTCCCGCATATCGCCCGGCGCCTGTTCACCTTTTGCACAAACAAAACGCACATCATCCCCTGAACGGCTGATAAACAGCCCGGTCGCCGCATGATGCCGGCTGATTACATAACGGGCGAGCTGTTGCAGCTCTTTGATCGGCCGGTCTTCAAACAATTTTTCGACAACGCCATTGTCTGGAAGAATCGCTTCCGCTTCCAGATTCAATAATTGTTCCTGCAAGGTTTTGATTGTTTTATCAGCTGTGGCTTTTTCAGCCAGCAAAGCCCCGGCAGCTTCGGACAATTCAGAAGACGGCGCATTCAACTGAACAACCAATTTGTCAGTGGTGTCCATCAAAAAGTTAAAATACGTTAAAGCCCGATTGCCGCATAGAAAATAAACCCGTGTGCCGCCTTTCGCTTTTTCTGTGGAGATGATCTTCAACAGGCCGATGTCTGCCGTATTTTTAGGATGAGTGCCTCCGCACGCATTCAGATCAATGCCATCAATTCCAACCAAACGGATGTCGCCTTCAACTGCCGGCGGCTTTCTCAACTTTAATTCTTCGGCTTCTGCAGGACTGACCCACTTTGTGGAAATCACGAGGCGTCGGCTGATCGTTTTGTTGGCCATCTCTTCGACTTCCAGCAGCTGTTCTTTTGTTACTGTATCCAAATCCAAATCGATGGAGACACGCTCTTGCCCTAAATGAAAACTTTGGGTTTTTAAGCCATATTCGTCCTCAAACAATGCGCTCAATAAATGTTGCCCGGCATGCTGCTGCATATGATCCCATCTTTTTTGCCAGTCCAATTTTGCAGCAAAACGTTCTTTTGGAAGCTCGACATCGGTATAATGGCGGATTTCTCCTTCCACTGTCTGGACATCCAGTACGTTTGCAGATCCGATGTTGCCGGTATCTGCCGGTTGGCCGCCGCCTTCTGGATAGAAACAGCTTTGGTCCAAAACAGCATAAAAGCCTGCTTGATCTTTTCCAGTCTCTATCACCTCTACCATTGCTTCTGAAATCTCCGAATCCTGATAATATAATTTCATCGTCATGCTGACACCTCATTTTTTGTAGTCCGCCATAGTTTACGGGATCTGTATTAGTGGGAATAGATATATAAATAGAAGTACAGGAGGGCACATGAAATGCCTAAGTTCAATCGTTCCGTTTTATTGTATAACGGCAACGCAGGAGCGTCTACGATAGACTCCGTTCTGCGAATGGCCGTTCCGTACTTGGCTGAAGCCTCCAAGTCACTCGAACTTATCCAAACTGAATCACCCGAAGAGTTCGAAAATGCCTGCCAGACAGCTGCAACCCATGCAGACATTTTGTTTATTGCTGGAGGTGATGGGACGGTCCATTCTGCAGTCCGTGCCTTATCAGCTATTCCCGCCCCTCCTCCGATGGCTATCTTGCCAAGCGGCACGTGCAATGATTTTGCACGCACTTTGAATATCCCTTTAGACTTGAATTTAGCAGCGGAAGAATTGATCAATGGGGAATTCAGGGATATCGACACGGGTCGGATCAATGGTGGGTCTTTCCTTAACTTTGCTGGCATCGGGCTGATCACGGATGCTTCTTCAAATATTGATCCTCATCTAAAAGAGCGTTATGGTAAGCTGAGCTATTTTATGAGTGCGCTGCAATCCATGCGACAGGCAGACCCATTCCCCGTGCAGCTGAAGATTGATGGCATCACCTATGCTGAAGAAGGCGTGCTGGTTCTTGTCATGAACGGCAAATCGATCGGTACGCATAACTTCCCATTGGCCACAATCGATCCGGCAGATGGCCTATTGGATCTATTTATTATCCAAACATCTTCTTTGGCTGCACTGCGTGAATGGTTTTCATTGTCGCAGCCTGAAGTGGTGACTGAAGAACTGGAGCATATCGTCCATTATCAAGGAAAATCCATTTCCATCAAAACAACGGAAGAATTGGATGTCGATACCGATGGTGAGATCTACTTAAAGACGCCGCTCGATATCGAAATTCAGCCAGGCAGTTTGAAAATGCTGGTGCCCAAACGAGCAGAAGAACTGATATAAGCCGAAAAAAAGGCACGATTCCAATAGGAACCTTGCCTTTTCACTGTTCGCTTTTAAAACGGCGAGAACTGCATCCATCAACTCTGTAAAGCTGAACGATGGACAGTCTCCTCAATGTTTACTCCGCGCTTGGCCATTTCTTCGATATACGCATCTCCCGGGACAATCATTTCCGGCGGATAGGCGCCCCGTTTATCAATAATCCCTTTGCCGATCATCTGCGCTACGACTGAAATCGTATAGGCAGTCGCACGGGCCATTGCCGTTACACCCGTCTTCGGATCTTTCACGGTCACCATATTGTATTCGTAGGTGATTTCCTCTCCTTCTTTCACTCCTGATACCAAAACCCGCAAGACGACGGCATCCTGCTTGTCTCCAAGTGCTGTTATCGGTTCAAGCACCGCTTTTAAAACAGTACGAAGGTTCACTTCCCGTCCATCCACTTCCACGGTTTTCGTGCGATCGGTAAAACCGAGATCCACCAGCAGCTTAAATTTCTCAGCGTGCCCCTTATAACGCAAAGTTTTGTATTCCAAAGAATCGATATCACTGAAGGTATCCGTCAAAGTCGAAGTCCCACCCGAAGTGTGGAAGGCCTCCAGTTCACCAAAATCCTCAAAAGTGACATGTTCGATTTCGGATAATGATTCAACTTCCAACAGCTTGCCGCCGCGAATGACATGGGATTTATCTGTGTAATGGTCAAAGACCCCTTCCAATGAAAAGACATGATTATACTCAAGAGGCGGTTCTGGGTGAAGCGGGATGCCTCCAACATACAGCCGTATATCTGATACTTGGTCCAGTTTGCTGGCACCATAGCCAGTCAGGATATTGATCATTCCTGGAGCCACGCCCAGGTCAGGAATCAGCGTGACTCCTTGTTGCAGGGCTTTTTCGTGCATGTCCAATACAGCATCTGTAGCACCTCCAATATGGCCACCCAAATCGACAACATGAACCCCGCATTGAAGGGCGGTGGCTGCCACTTTTTCATTGAAAGTATAAAATAACGCATTGATGACAATGTCGCCTTTATTGATAGTTTCTGCCAATGCAGCATCATCAGCAGCATCTAGTTTCAGCACTTCCAGTTTATCGCTGCCAAGCTGCTCACCGAACAGTTTTGCCTGGCTGATGTTGCGATCCGCTAAAAAGACCCGTTCCACCGCTTCTTCTTCAACCAGGTCCCGAGCCGCTTGTTTACCCATCAATCCTGCGCCTAATACGACGATTTTCATCTCCCGCATCCCCTTTCCCCATTAAATGTCATTATCAATCTGAGCACGCTGCAATTTTCCGCTGTAATCGATATAGACACTTTTCCATTCAGTAAAGACATCTAAGGCAGCAACTCCCGAATCGCGGTGCCCGTTGCCTGTTCCTTTTGTCCCGCCGAACGGCAAGTGGATTTCCGCTCCTGTCGTACCAGCATTGATATAAACGATTCCAGTATCCAAATCACGCTGCGCTTTGAATGCCCGATTCACATCAGCGGTGTAAATGGAACTGGATAACCCATAAATCACGCCATTGTTGACATCGATCGCCTCTTCGAAACTTGACACTTCAATTATTGACACGACGGGCCCGAAAATTTCTTCCTGTGCAATGCGCATATCCGGCTTGACATCCGTAAACAATGTCGGAGCGTAATAGTTCCCTTTATCATAGATGCCCCCAGTCAGGATCTCGCCGCCCACCAGCAGTGTAGCTCCTTCCTGACGGCCGACTTCAATATAGGAATGGATTTTTTCAAGTGCCTTGCGATTGATGACCGGCCCTACTTTGATGGATTCGTCCATTCCATCTCCAATCGTCAGCGCTTCCATCTTAGACAGCAGACGCTCCTGCAGCTCTTCTTTAACATCTGCATGGACAATCACCCGGCTGCATGCCGTACAGCGCTGGCCGGCGGTACCGAATGCACTCCACAGAATCCCTTCCACCGCCAAGTCCAAATCAGCATCTTCCATGACGATTACGGCGTTCTTGCCTCCCATTTCAAGCGACACTTTCTTCAGGTTGCGGCCACCTGCCTCTGCCACTTTGCGCCCGGTTTCTGTAGATCCTGTAAATGAAATGACACGGACTCCTTCATGCTCAATAAGAGCTGTCCCGACTTCTTGGCCCGACCCGAAGACAATATTCGCGACGCCTTCCGGAAGCCCGGCTTCTTCAAATATTTTCGCCATTTCGTAAGCCATCATTGGCGTTTCGGTGGCCGGTTTCCAGACGAATGTATTGCCTGCCACGATCGCCGGAAACGACTTCCATGTAGCAATTGCCACTGGAAAATTCCAAGGCGTGATCAATCCAACGACGCCGATTGGCGAACGGATGCTCATGGCAAATTTATCCGCCAGTTCTGATGGTGTCGTTTCACCAAATAACCGCCTGCCTTCACCAGCCATGTAATAAGCCATATCAATTCCTTCCTGCACTTCACCGCGCCCTTCTTCGATGACCTTCCCCATTTCTTTCGTCAATACTTGAGCCAGCTGCTCTTTTCGTTCTTTCATCAGCCGCCCGATTTCATATAAATAAGCTGCACGTTTGGGAGCTGGCACGTTTGCCCATTTTTTCTGCGCTTTTAGAGCCGCTTGTACTGCCAAGTCGACATCCTGTTCAGTAGACATCCGCACTTGCGCCAACTCTTCTCCATTTGCCGGATTCAAGACAGGCCTGAATTCCGCCTGCTCTGTCTGTTGCCACTGTCCGTTCACGAAATTGGTCAATTTCATCATCATTGCCCCTTCCCGCATTCTATTTTTGAGAACGCTTTCATTTTCATTATTTCACAGATAACCAGAAAAACCTATCAGATTTCTGAAATGTCTGTTTTTTTATCTTTGGATTGATTAAATTTTTGTTTTTGGAGGAGAAACTTTATGCTCCACCTTTATTACATGAACATTTATGCTGGCCACCTGCACCTTCTCCATTCTTTCCAGCTTCCATACGCAAAAAAAGTGGACTTTCATGTTAGAAGACAAATACTTCATGTAGAGAAGACATTAGGTGAGGTAGAAATTTCAAAACTTCATTTACAAACACCCCATCTCAGCCTAGAAAACAAAAAAGTGACTTACAGAATTTTTTCTTCTTTGTTTCGCTCATTTTGTAGAAATTCCGTTTTCAATCCTTACTACCGCACCAGAACCAAACATTTTAATGTCTTTTTCTTTAAACTATTGACACTAACGGTGCGTTATAGTGTATTTTAGAGAGAGAGGTGATTAGATTGTACAAAGTACAAGAAGTGGCAAAAATAGCGGGCGTCAGTGTTCGGACCCTCCATCACTATGACAGCATCGGTTTATTGAAACCGTCTAATATCGGCACCAACCGTTACCGCTACTACAATGGAAAAGATTTGAAGTTGCTTCAACAGATTTTATTCTTGAAAGAATTGGATTTTTCGCTGAAGAAAATCCAGGAACTTGTGGCTGATGGCTTTGACCAGGAATATGCATTGTCCCAGCACATTGGATTGCTTGAACAAAAGAAACAGCGTATTGAAAGTCTGATTGAAAATGCACAGCAAACTCAACTGGAACTGCAAGGGTTGCAGAGTTTGTCGGATACAGAACGTTTCTCCGCATTCACAAGCCAAAAACAGGAAGATCTGCTTAAGAAATACCACAAATCTGACATGGATATTTCTGTCCCAGAACAGAGTGAATCACCGATGGAAGCTTATCAAGCTGTACCGAGTTATGACAAAGAGGACTCAGCGGTTGCCGTTGCGATTGCTCCAGTTGAAACAGCTTTGCATGAAGAACCTGAAGCTGCAGCAACTTACAGCGAACCGGTCAAAGTGGAGAAAGAAGAAGAGGATTTGGACGAAATCAACCGTGAAGGAGACCGCATTTACAATACGGTTGCCAGTTTGATGCATTTGCCTCCACAGGCTGCTCCTGTCCAAACGGAAATGAAGGCTTACTATACACTTTTGAACCGCTTCTATGAGTGTTCGCCGAAAATGTTTCGTGGCCTGGGTGACTTGTATGCATCCGATAGCCGTTTCGCCAACAATATCGATCAGCATGGCGAAGGATTGGCCAAGTATCTTAAAGAAGCCATGTATGTCTATGCTGAAGGTTTACAGGATGCGTGAACTCATCGGGCCTTGCAGCAATTGTGGTAAAGACGTCTATTGCCGTGATGGATTTCTCGATGGAGTTTATGTTGATGGAGAACTGGTCTGTTTTGACTGCGAAGAACAACAAGACGAACTGACGCAAAAGTAAATCTTTTGCGTTTTTTCTTTTCTTAAAAACATGGAGTTTTCATATCAATGACTATATAATTAGCCCATTAACTATGACAACGAACTGGAAATGAGTGATATCAAGATGTCTTTGCAGCGAAGGATTTTTTTATATGGAGCCCTATTCGTAGCCTTCATTATGATTTCGGCTGGGTTGTCGTTTTATTTTACGATTTCAGAAGCCATTGAAGAACAAATGGGAAAACGTGCTTTGAACATTGCTGTTACCACTGCCGATCGTCCAGATATAGTGCAGGGTTTTGCTTTTGATGATCCTCATGCTTCACTTCAACCAATCGCTGATGAAGTACAAAATCAGACAGGCGCTGAATATGTTGTTATCGGCAACGCTGAAGGAATCCGTTACACTCATCCCCTAGAAGATCGCATCGGCCAGAAAATGGTCGGCGACGATAATGAACGTGCTATTTTGAAAGGCGAATCTTATATTTCAGAAGCAGTCGGTTCGTTGGGTCCCGCTCTGCGAGGAAAAGCACCTATAGTTGATGAGCAAAATAATATAATCGGTGTTATTTCAGTGGGCTTTTTGAAAACAGACATGACTTCTATTTTTTTGCAGTATGCAGACTCTATTATAGTTATTGTGTTAATTGCAATTGCTATTGGCGGAATCGCTTCAATGATTCTATCCAAAAACATTAAAAAGACATTATTTGGTTTAGAACCTGCAGAAATTGCAAGTTTATTCATAGAAAGAAATACACTGATCGAATCTGTAAGAGAAGGCATCATAATGGTCAACAAAAGTGGTGAAATCACAATGGCTAATGCGTCCGCCTATGAAGTTCTGTCTTTGCCGAAAGAAAAAAGCCTGATTGGAAAGTTGATTGACGAAGTTCTGCCCAATACTTTGCTCCCTCAAGTCCTGTTGACAGGTGAACAGCAATTCGATCGTCCCATGACAATCCGCGGCAAGAAAACAATAGTCAACCGCATCCCCATTGTTATTGACAATGAAATTGCTGGAGCGGTTTCCAGTTTCCGATTGCAGTCAGACTTGGATGGTTTGCGCAATGAGCTGACACAAATTAGGCAATATGCAGACTTACTGCGTTCGCAGACTCATGAACATCATAATTTCCTCTATACTATTTCCGGATTGATTCAATTGAATTCACTCGATGAAGCGATGGAACTCATTCATAACGAAACAAAAGAACAGCAATCACTTGTTCAGTTTATCGCGAATCGGCTGCAGGATCCGCTGCTTGGCGGAATTGTCATCGGTCTTTTTAATAGGGCTCGTGAATTGAAAGTGAAGTTTCTTCTCGATGAGGACAGCTATTTAGAGAAGCTTCCATCCCATCTTGAAAAAAGTTTATTTGTATCGATTCTTGGCAATCTTGTAACGAATGCTTTCGAGGCCGTTGAATACTTGCCTGAACATGAACGGTTGGTCAGACTCTTATTTGTCGATAATGGCCATGAAATTTTAATTGAAGTCGAAGATACCGGAAAAGGACTGGACCCTTCCATCCTGCCCACTCTTTTTAAAGAACGGATCTCCACAAAAAACGGCGATGACCGCGGCTATGGGCTAGTAAAAGTTCAAGAAAATGTTCACGATTTACAAGGAGAAATAACCATGGAAAACGGCGATTTTGGCGGTGCTCTATTTATTATTTCCATACCGACTGGAGGAAATGAATATGATTGAAACTCTAATCATTGAAGACGATAAGCGAATTGCAGATATACACAAGCGATTTATTGAGAGAATCCCAGGGTTTCAAGTAGTAGGTGCTGCACATAATGGCGATGAAGCAAAAGATTGGATACAGGTGTTGAAACCGCAGCTAATTTTGCTGGATGTATTCTTGCCCGATATGAAAGGTACTGACCTTTTGCCGTATATAAAACTGGAAAGCCCTGAATCCGATATTATCTTTATTACAGCCGCCTCCGAAACGTCCATTGTCAAAAAAGCTTTTAGAGCCGGAGTTTCCGATTACATGCTCAAGCCTCTCACTTTTGACCGTTTTCAGAAAAGCCTTCTCGATTATCAGTCTAAAAGAGTATCTCTTGAAAAATCAGATTCCTTGGATGAACAATCCATAGAGCAATTGTGGAATAAAAACGCTGAATCTTATATGGAACAAGTAGTTACACCAAAAGGAATCGATCCAAGTACCATGATTAAAATAAAAGAAAAGTTGAATGATTCACCAAACGGGATAACAGCCGAAGAAATGGGAATCGCCTGTGGCATGAGCCGTTCAACCGCCCGCCGCTATCTCGAACACTTGACAGCCGGCCAGGCAGCCAGAGCTGAATTGCTTTATGGCACAATCGGAAGACCGGAAAGACGGTACTTTCCTGCCCAGTGAACTTTATGAACAGTATTACCAGTATGTACAGTATCCACCTTATGACTGTAAACATCGAATTGGGCATATATTCTGATAAGTTTAAGACAGCGCTGAAAGCGCTGTCTTTTTACTTTTATAAAAGGGGATGAATTATATGTTGAAAAAAATGATTTCTGTTTCTCTTGCCGGTATTTTAGCGGTGGGTCTTGCTGCTTGTTCGTCTGAAGAAAATTCTCAAGCAAATAACAATGGTTCGGCTGATTATCCAGAACGCGGATTAACCATCGTGGCACCTTCTGGAGCTGGTGGAGGCTGGGATTTGACTGCGCGCTCTATTGCAAAAACGATGAATAACTCAGGCTTGATTGAAGAGCCGATCATGGTCGAAAATAAACCGGGTGGCGGTGGAGCTGTCTATATGGCGGAATATGCAACGAAAGAAGTCGACAATGACTACATGCTCATGGTGAAATCCCCGCCGATTCTCATCAATAACAGCAAAGCTGAAGGAAATAGTCCATACGGCTACAAGGATACAACCCCACTTGCCCAGTTGACACGCGATTACGGTGCGATTGTTGTTCGTGCTGACTCTGGGTTTCAGACATTGACTGATGTACTCGACGCTGTAAAAGCTGATCCTACAGCCGTAACATTCGCCGGTGGTTCTGCTCCCGGTTCAATGGATCATTTGGTTGGTATTTTGCCGGCATTTGAATATGGCATCGATCCAAAATCAGTGAAATACGTTTCTTATGACGGCGGCGGCGAAGCTGTTGCTGCACTGCTTGGAGACAATGCGGATGTCATTGCAACAGATGCATCTACGATTGGGGAATATATGAAGTCTGGTGATGTCCGAGTACTGGCAGTAAGCGCTCCTGAACGCTTGGAAGGCGAGCTTAGTGAAATCCCCACATTCAAAGAAGAAGGAATTGACACTGAATTCACAATCTGGCGCGGCATTTTCGGTCCTAAGAACATGACAGATAGTGCATACAAGTACTGGTCAGAAAAACTGGAAGAAATGTCTGCCAGCGAAGAATGGCAGCAAGAGCTTGAACAGAACGGCTGGCAAAGTGAATACAAAAACGGTGAGGATTTCGAAGAATATTTAAAAAATCAAGAAGAATTGATTGTTGAGTTGTTGACTGCACTTGATATGCAAAAATAATTAGAAAAAACGGCTTCGGCCGTTTTCTAATTTAAAAGGAGCGAAAGACCATGAGTAAAACATTCGATCGATTTGCTGGCATTATTTTTTTACTGATTGGCCTTCTATTTGTCATAGAAAGCCAGCGAATATCCGAGAGTTCCTACGGTTCAGAAGTCGGGCCAGACATCTTTCCGATCGGATTAGGAAGTATATTGATTCTCTTAAGTGCTCGATTGCTGTATGAAACTTTCCGCTACGAAGCAGTCACTAAAAATGAGGAGTCTATTAAATACAAAAAGTTTTTCATCATTTTCTTTAGTGCTGTTCTATATGCTGCCCTCTTAGAGCCGCTTGGCTACGTCATTACGACATTCTTATTTTTGGTCACAGCATTTCAAACAATGGAACGTGGAAAATGGCTTCAGACACTTGTCATTGCCGGCTCATTTTCATTTGGTGTCTATTATCTTTTCGCCGAATTTCTCGGCGGGTCACTAC
Source organism: Planococcus beijingensis (assembly GCF_016820615.1). Taxonomy (NCBI): domain Bacteria; kingdom Bacillati; phylum Bacillota; class Bacilli; order Caryophanales; family Caryophanaceae; genus Planococcus; species Planococcus beijingensis. The sequence goes on along the minus strand of NZ_JADHDZ010000001.1, from coordinate 174,958 downwards.
CGGGATTCCCTGGATTTTAAAACGAAAGGCGGATGGCAATGAGTACATTACAATTTTTAATGGATGGATTCAGCATCGCATTCCAGTGGCAGAACATTCTCTTTGCCTTTGTAGGGGTTCTTATTGGAACAGCAGTTGGCGTATTGCCGGGTATTGGACCAATGAGCGGCGTAGCCCTCCTTATTCCAGTGACTGCTACAATCACTTCCGGCATGCCGACAGAAGCGGCGGCCGCAAGCTCCATTATCTTATTGGCTGGAGTCTATTATGGAGCCATGTACGGAGGCTCAACTACATCGATTCTTTTGAACACGCCGGGAGAATCTTCTTCTGTTGTCACTACACTTGACGGATATCAAATGGCCCGTCAAGGACGCGCAGGAGCCGCTTTATCGATTGCGGCAATCGGTTCATTTGCAGCGGGGATCGTATCTTTGATCGGTCTCGTATTATTGGCAGAACCGCTGTCCAATGTGGCACTCCAGTTCGGCCCAGCCGAATACTTTTCGCTTATGCTGCTTGGTCTTGCTGCCGTAAGCGGATTAGCTGGGAAGTCCATGACCAAGGCATTAATGATGACTGTTTTCGGATTGATGCTTGGAACAATCGGCATCGATGCTGTATCAGGAATTGCCCGGTTTACTTACGATTTGCCAATTTTATATTCCGGTCTTGAATTTCTAACAATTGCAGTCGGTTTGTTTGCACTGGGCGAGGTATTTAAGACCATTCTAGAGCGTGAACACGAAGATGGTACGATCGCTAAGATCGGCAGAATCCTTCCTACAAAACAGGATATGAAAGATAGTGTCAAACCGATTATGCGAGGATCTCTTCTAGGCTTCTTTATTGGCGTGCTTCCAGGCGCCGGAGCGACTCTTGCTTCATTTTTCTCTTATATTGCCGAGAAAAAATTCAGCAAAACTCCTGAAAAGTTTGGGACAGGGGCAATTGCAGGTGTCGCGGGTCCTGAATCAGCGAATAACGCTGCATCAGGCGGCGCCATGATTCCACTCCTAACATTAGGCATTCCCGGATCCGGAACCACTGCTATCCTAATGGGAGCACTCATCATGTACAATATTCAACCAGGCCCATTATTGTTTGATGATCATCCTGAAGTGGCATGGGGACTTATCGCCAGCATGTTTGTCGGCAACTTGATGTTGTTGGTGCTGAACATGCCGCTAGTCAAAGTATTCGCCAAAATCATTGAAACGCCCAAAAAATATTTGTTGCCAATCATTATCGCGATTTCTTTCTTTGGAGTATATGCAGTCCAATACACGACTTTCGACCTTTTCCTGTTGCTTGCTTGCGGAATTCTAGGCTACTTGCTGGTCAAAAACGACTTTCCTGTTGCACCACTCGTTTTGGCTCTGGTGTTGGGGCCAATGATTGAAAACAATCTGCGCAGAGCTTTAACTATTTCAAATGGTGATTTCATGATTTTCTTTACTAAACCATTGTCTTTGATCCTGCTTATCGTTGCTGCCGCTTGGTTGCTGATTCCCTTGCTTCTGAAATTAAAAGGCCGCACTATTGTTTTGAATGAAGAAGATTGATGGACTATAGATTTCCACGCAATACAAAAACGCCTCCAAAATATGGAGGCGTTTTTTGTATTAGATTGTTGTTGTTTCTTTCAATGCATCAAGACGTGCCTGTACTTGTTCCCCGGTCAATCCATGCTCAAAAGCATAACGGTTGCGCGGGTGTTCACGGCATTCATCTGAACATGAACGCATGTACTTATGTTCGTTTTCTTCGGAAGCTAAAATCTTCGCGTTGCAATCAGGGTTGGCACAGTTTACATAGCGTTCACAAGGTTCACCTGTAAAATGGTCTCTTCCGACAACGACGTGCTCCAACTGGTTTACCGGCACGGCAATACGCTCATCAAAGACATATAGTTGTCCGTCCCATAGATCGCCTTTCACTTCAGAGTCTTTACCGTAAGTGACAATACCGCCATGTAATTGAGCAACATCTTCAAAGCCTTCTTTTTTCAGCCAGCCTGAGAATTTTTCACAGCGGATGCCGCCTGTACAATACGTCAAAATTTTCTTGCCTTCGAATTGCTCTTTGTTGTCACGGATCCATTCCGGAAGGTCACGGAAGTTTTCAATATCCGGACGGACCGAGTTGCGGAAATGCCCAAGATCGTATTCGTAATCATTGCGCGCATCCAAGACGATAGTGTCCTGCTGCTGCATCTGCTTGTAAAATTCAACCGGCTCCAAGTAAGTGCCTGTCAGTTCATTTGGATTGATATCTTCTTCAAGTCCAAGGTGAACGATTTCTTTTTTCGCACGAACATGCATTTTCTTGAATGCATGGCCTTCAGCAGCATCAATTTTGAAAACGATGTCTGAGAAGCGTGAATCGCTTTTCACCATTTCCATATAAGCTTCAGTTTGTTCAATAGTTCCTGAACATGTACCATTGATTCCTTCTTCAGAAACAAGGATACGCCCTTTCAGCTCAAGCTCCTTGCATGCCGCCAAATGCTCAGCCGCAAAAGCTTTTGGATCTTCAATGGGTGTATATAAATAATAAAGTAAGACGTTGTGTGTATGATTTTGCATGAATCATACCTCCTATTTCTTCTATTTGATTCGTTGCCAAAAAGACAGCAAAAACCTCAATCATTTTACAATAAATAACGGCAAACTTCAACTCTCCTTCCGCAGGAAAGACGCTTTATCCAACTTCGACAACTCATTTTCGATTTTTCGTACTAAAAAAGGCAGCTGAATAATAGCTGCCTGTTTCTGCTGGCTTTCAGCAGACCCTATTTTTCACCGGCCGGCTTTCCAGACAAGCGCTGATTGCTTCGGCATTCAGTGCCATCATCTCCAGACGGGTCTGAATCGTTGCACTGCCGATATGCGGCAATACCGTAACATTCGGCAATGTCAGCAGCGGATGATCCAGCGGCACCGGTTCCTGCTCAAAAACATCGAGGCCCGCGCCCCAGATTTTATTGTCTTTCAACGCTTCGTATAAAGCCGTTTCATCGACGATGCCGCCTCTGGCAACGTTGATCAAAGAAGCGGTTTCTTTCATCAAAGCTATTTCATCCGCTCCGATCATTCCTTCAGTTTCCGGTGTCAGCGGCGTCAAGATCACTACATAATCCGAAACCTTCAGCAATTCCTCGAATCCGGCATAACGCACGTCTTCCAAGCTTCGGCGCGTCCGGTTATGATACAGGACGTCCATGCCAAATCCTTGCGCACGGCGAGCCACCGCTTCGCCGATACGTCCCATGCCAATGATTCCAAGCGTTGCCCCGCCAACATTCTGTCCCGTCATCCCCATTGGGGTCCAGGATTTCCATTCACCTGAGCGAACCGTCTTTTCCGCTTCAATGATTCTGCGGGCTGTTGCCAGGATTAAAGCAAAGGTCAGGTCTGCAGTAGCTTCCGTCAAGACATCAGGTGTATTTGTGACAGTCACACCATGTTTGCGGGCTGCCTCCAAGTCAATATTGTTATAGCCAACTGCCAGATTGCTCACAATTTTCAAGTTAGGTGCTGCTTCAAATACTTCATTATCGATTTGGTCGGACAGCATCGTCCAAAGCGCATGCGCTTCTTTCGCTTCTTCGAGCAATTTTTCGCGTGGTGCGTGGGTGTCTTCTTCCGGCCACATCCGGACTTCATATTGTTCCTTTAATCCAGCTACTGCCTGATCTGGCAGTTTTTGCGTGATGAATACAATCGGCTTCATAGAAATCCCCCATCCTCTGTTATGCCCTGATTATAGCAATTAAAAAAACTGCGGGCAATTGCCAGCAGTTTCCTGTTAGTTGCGTGCTCTAATCTTCTTAAAATAATACCAAATAGCCGCGATCCCGCATAATGCTATCAAAACATAGACTACGTTGGAGTAGAGTTCCAATTGATGCATGATTTGCTCTCTATTATCGCCTACTGCTTCTCCGACAAACACCAATACCGTATTCCAGATCAAGGTGCCAAGAGTCGTAAAAGTTAAGAATAGCCAAAATTTCATATTCGACATCCCTGCAGGAATTGAAATGAGACTGCGCACTAAAGGAATTAACCGTCCGAAAAACACTGTCCATATTCCAAAGCGGTCGAACCAGGCATCTGCTTTATGTATATCAGACTTCTTCACACGCAACCAATTGCCGTACTTATCAATGATTTTTTCCAATCGCTCCACGTCCAGCAACAAACCGACACCGTATAAAGCAACTGCACCCACAACCGATCCGGCAGTCGAGGCCATGATCACTCCCGGTATAGTCATCGTTGTCGTTGTGGTCATAAATCCACCGACCGTCAAAATCACTTCTGACGGTATCGGCGGAAAAACATTCTCCAGCATAATCAGCAGAAAGATGCCGAAATAGCCATAATCCGACATGACTGATGTAATCCAATCTTCCATCTAAACACTCCTTTTTACGAAGAAGGCCGGAAATTCATTTTCACCGACCATAGTTCTGAGCGGCTTCCAATGCGCAAAGGCGGTCCCCAAAAGCCGAAACCCGAAGATACCACGAAATGCGTCTTCTTTATTAACCGATACCCGTAATCCAATTCAAAAATCCTTCTTGTCAATAAATGATTGGGCCACATCTGTCCTTTGTGGGTATGGCCTGACATATGGAAATCGGCATCTAGTTCCACCGGTTTTTTCAGATCAGAAGGTGTATGGTCCATGATGATCCACGGCATTCCGCCTTTTTCCGGCTTCAGCTGAGCCAGCGGATGGCGCTTGCCGTTCGTCCGGTCTTCACGCCCCGTCAAATAGAAACGATTTCCCACAAGAATAGTTTCATCTCTTAATATATTTACTCCCGATTTTTCCATCAGCCTTACCAGCAAAGGAATTTTTTTGCCGTAATATTCGTGGTTCCCCAATACTCCGTAAACACCAAGTGAAGGCTGCAATTGCGCCATTACCTCACCCATGCCATAGCGGGCAAACCAGACCGGATCATCGTCCACGAGATCACCAGCTAAAAACACTACATCCGGATCGAGCGCATTGGTCTTGTCCACAAAACGCTGCAAATGGCTTTTACCTGATAAAACTCCCAGGTGAAAATCGGAGCCGATGACCATATGCAAAGGGTCGGCTTCTTTTCCATCTACTGTGATTTCCAGGTTCCGGACAACCGGACTATAAGCCAAATAAGTGCCCACAATAAATATCACCAGCAATATTATCGCAGCAGCACTGCCGATAATGAACACATCGTCCATAAACTCAACTGCCAGTACGAGGACATTCGCAACCGGAATCACCAGGATCGCATACTGTAAAAATGCGAACCAATAGGAACCCAGAATCGTGAAACTCAACCACTTGTGTCCAATTCGCCCGATGATGTAACTATAGGCAACAACCAGCCACAGAACCGCAAAAACCCATGGATTCGCCCCTTCCCAAAAACTGGCCAGCCAGCTATAGACTGCCCAGCCAAGATACGCAACGAGTGATGTATATACCAATAAGGCACCACCGATGCCAGCCAGTATTTTCATAGAGGACCCCCCTCTTTCTTCTTATAAAATAGACCCCATTTGAAATGGTTAATGATTTATTGGAGTAGAAAATAGTATAGCACTTCACCTTCCAATTTGCGGTACTTAGACGCTTCTACGCCTCAGGTCCTAGTAAAAGATGCAGTCAGAGACCGTATTGGAAAACACGCTCGCTTAGTATGATTAGGTTAGAAATTGAGAGGAGGAAAAAAGATGAACAAATTTTGGTTAACTACTCTCGGCATCATTGCCGGAATCGTCGCACTTTCCAACTTGGGCCCCATGATCGGACTGGCAGTATCGTTAGTGATTGTCTATGCGGGGGTGCATTATTACTTAAGAAGCACCACGGCATTGGCGAAATTCTGGTGGGCGTTTGTTGGCGTCATCGGCGGACTTGCAGCCATCTCGAATGTGCCCGCATTGATCGGCGTCGCTGCACTGGCTGGCTTGTGGATGATCTACCGCCAATGGAATGGCCAAAGCGTTTCGCTTGAAGCCGTGAAAGAAAGCGATCCATTTACGAACTTTGAACAGCAATGGAATAAATTAAACAAATAAGGAGGAAACGAATATGACAACTTTATGGGAACGTTTCAAATTTGCCGTCGCAACTGACCTGGATGCGGTCGTTGCAAAGAAAGAGGAAAAAAATCCGCTCGCATTATTAAACCGCTACATCACAGAAGCCGAAAATCAGACAACGGCTACAGGAAAATGGGTAGAGCGCCAGTCCCAACTCAATGGTAAACTGGAGAAAGAACTGGCTGAAGCATCTGCTATGCTCGACAAACGCCAAAACCAATTGGAATTGGCGCAAGCTTCCGGCGAATCCGACCTTGCTGATTTTGCCGCAATGGAAGTGCAGGCTTACAGCGACCGCGTCAAGACTTTGCAGCAAAACCTGGATGAAAACATCGCTGAACTCACTGGCCTTGAACACCGTTACGAGGAAATGAAGCATAAAGTGAAAGACATGAAAGTGAAACAGCTGCAATTGATGGGCAAGGAAAATGCAACACGTGCTCATCATCAGATGGATAAAGTACTGAGCCCTGAGCTCGTCGCCGAACGCATCGGCTCATTCGATGACATGGCTTCCTATATCACAACACTGGGCGCTAAAGTTGAAGAACGCCACGAACGTTCGGCAATGGAACGCCGCCTTGAATCTTTAGAAAAAAATAGCGCAAACCACAAAGAAATTGTTTAAACTGAAATGAGAAGAAGCTTTTCTTCTTCTCATTTTTTCTGATACAAAGAAGGAGGCAAAAGCTATGCAGCATTTTTCAACCAACAGGCAAGCGTTTTTTCTGTTGAGCGCTTTATTATTGATATTCGTAGAAGCTGCCTTCTTTGGAAACGGCAGTGTGTTTTTGATTCTTCTTGGTATCGGAACCATCTATTATGCGTTGCGAAATAATGTGAAATACCGGCGTTCTTATTTTTGGACAGGTGCTTTTCTCATCGGGGTTTCCATCCTGTCGATGTGGAGTTTGCGGCTGATGGTTTTCGGACTGGCCATCTACCTCCTGCTTCGTTTATGGAAAGGCGAAGAGTGGCTGCAGACCGCGCCTCTTTACGGTTCTACTGATAAAGGGTTAATCCAAAACAAAGTCATGTCCGCCCAAAGCACACCGATCGAGTCCTATGAATGGAAAGATATTCATGTACAAGGCTTTATCGGGGATATCCTGGTCGATACCACCCACACCGTATTACCAAAAAAGACCTCATTAGTTTCCATTCGTCAAGGATTCGGGAAAGTCCAGGTTGTCGTGCCTTATGAAGTTCCTGTACGCATCTTCTATTCGACACTCCTGGGAGAAGCCCGGTTTTTCACTGGAAACAAACAACGGATTGTGAATGGCACGATCCATGCGGAAGACGGCTATCCCGCAGATGAGGGCAGTAAAGTCGAATTGATCATTTCCGTCACTACATGGATGGGAGATGTCGAGGTGATCCGCAGATGAAACAGATTCTGCCCCGTAGCCTGTTTTTCATATTGTTATTCGCATTGATCGTCTTCAGCATCCTTTTTGCATTGCTCGGTCTGCCAACGGTCAACAGCTGGTCCGTCTTGTGGGAAGATTTTATCGCTGGCCTGCCTTTGGGCATTTGGCTGCTTGTCTTGATGCTGGCGTTGTCTGTCGGCATCTCGTGGTGGACCGAGTCCTTATCACGGGCAAAAGTTCAGGAGATTGAAGAAATTTTCCAAGCCCTTCTGCGCAATGAAGACAAGACAGTCGTCCAAGCAGCTCAAATGAAAACCTTGCCGCGCAATTTATCCAGCTCCATCTTGAAGCTGCAGAAACTGTTGGAATCACAACGGAAAAGCCTGACACGCCTCGCCAATGAACGGGCAGAAACACAGGATCAAATCATCCAGGAACGCCTGATCATGGAACGCCAGCGGCTCGCCAGGGAATTGCACGATTCCGTATCGCAGCAATTATTTGCCGCTTCCATGCTGCTGTCTTCCATGACTGAAAACGAAGATGTGCAGCCCGGCCTATTGCAGACGGAGAAGATGGTCCAGCAGGCACAACTTGAAATGCGTGCACTGCTTTTGCATTTGCGTCCTGCCGCCCTGCATGACAAGAGCCTGCGCCAGGGGCTGTTTGAACTGGTCAGTGAATTAAAGGAAAAAGTCTATTTTACAATCGAGCACAAACTGGAAGAAGTACCTCTACAAAAAGGCGCAGAAGACCACCTTTTCCGCATTGCACAGGAAACTTTATCAAATACACTGCGCCATTCCAAAGCGACCGAAGTCCATATCCTTTTTATTGAGCGCGATAATTTTGCGATTTTGCGCATTCAGGACAATGGCGTCGGTTTTGAAAGCGAACAATCCAAATCAACTTCTTACGGGTTGAAACATATCGAAGAACGCGCCATCGAAATCGGCGCGACCAGCAAAATTGTTTCCGTCCCTTCCGAAGGTACGATTGTGGAAGTAAAAGTTCCGATTGAAAGGAAGAAAGCCCATGATTCGCATCTTATTAGTGGATGACCACGAAATGGTCCGCATCGGAGTCTCAGCTTATCTCCAATCCCAGAAGGATATGGAAGTAGCCGGCGAAGCATCGAATGGCCAGGAAGCGGTTGAAATGGCATTGGAGCTGCGCCCAGACTTGATTTTGATGGACATGGTGATGCCCATCATGAATGGTGCGGAAGCGACAAAAGCCATTGTCGACCAATGGCCAGAAGCAAAGATCATGATCGTCACCAGTTTTCTCGACGACGATAAAGTTTACCCGGCTCTTCAAGCGGGAGCCGTCAGCTACATATTAAAAACTTCCAAAGCTTCACGAATTGCCGACTCCATTCGCGAAACGATGAACGGCACACCGGTTCTCGAACCGGAAGTGATGAGCAAAATGATGAAACAGATGCGCCATGAACGCGTCCTTCACGATGACTTGACCGAACGGGAAATGGAAATCCTTCTGCTGCTTGCAGGCGGCTTGACCAATCAGGAAATCGCGGATCAATTATTCATCGCCCTCAAAACCGTCAAAACCCATGTCAGCAACATCCTGGCCAAGTTGGAAGTCCATGACCGGACGCAAGCAGTCATTTATGCCTTCCAGCATAAGCTGATTTCTCCACCTAAATAAACCATGAATAAAGCCGGACAGCTTTTACGCTGTCCGGCTTCTTTACTTAGAGAAATATAATTTTCCAGCTGTTCTTTCAATGTCCAGACTCCAGCGCCCAGCTCTTTGGGTCATAAGCCAACCCAGCTGCGTGGCAAAAAACGCCACACTGCTGGTCTGTCTTATGCCCGGCAGAGGTCCGCAGGATGCGGATCATGTAAGCGTTGCGGCAGGAAGTCGCGCCTTTAGCTTACGTTCCTCAAATGGGCGCTTTCGCTTTTCTCATTATGCATTTAATTTGCGCAGTTCCACTCGGCGGATTTTTCCGGAAGCTGTTTTCGGCAGTTCATCCAGAAATTCAATGACACGTGGATACTTGTAAGGCGCCGTAATTTCTTTTACATGATCCTGCAGTTGCTTCGTCAAAGCGTCTTTGTCTTTAAAATTGTCCGGGTTGCGGAGTACCACGTAGGCTTTGACGATATTGCCACGGATTTCATCCGGAGCTGCTACGACGGCGCATTCCTGAATGGCTTCATGTTTCATCAATGCATCTTCGACTTCGAAAGGCCCGATCGTATAGCCTGAACTGATGATGATGTCATCACTTCTTCCTTCAAACCAGAAATAGCCATCTTCATCGCGCGTCGCCTGATCGCCTGTCAAATACCAATCGCCGCGGAATGCCGCTTGCGTCCGCTCGGGATCTCGGTAATATTCCCGGAACAAAGCCGGACAATCGCGATGGACCGCGATATCTCCCACTTCTCCGACAGCTGTCGGCTGTCCTTCATCATTGATGATGTCAACCGGATTGCCAGGCGTCGGTTTGCCCATCGACCCAGCTTTTACTTCCATATCTTGAAGCGTTCCAACCAGCAAGGTGTTTTCCGTCTGGCCGTAGCCGTCACGGACGTTAATATGGAATGCCTGCTGAAAAGCTTCGATGACTTGACGGTTCAATGGTTCCCCCGCAGACACTGCAGACCTTAATGCCGGCAGCTTGTATGATGCTAAATTCTCCACTTTTGCTATGATCCGGTATTCTGTCGGTGTACAGCACAGGACATTAATATTTTCCTTTTCCAATAAATCAAGATATTTTAAGGCATCAAACGGCCCATTGTAAACAAAGGCTGTTGCACCCAATGTAATCGTCGACAAAAATGGACTCCAAATCCACTTCTGCCAGCCTGGAGCGGCAGTTGCCCAAACCACGTCTCCACTTTGGACGCCCAGCCATTTTGTTGCCGCTGTCCGGACATGCGCATAGCCCCATCCATGGACGTGGACCACGCCTTTCGGATTGCCGGTGGTTCCGGATGTATAGGACAGGAAGGCCATATCTTCCCGGTGAGTCGGGACTGCGTCGAAATCCGGTGATTCCTTTTCTGCTAATTCCTCAAAAGACTGCCATCCTTCTTCTATGCCCCCAACAATCAATTTATTGCTCAGTGCAGCCGCTTCTTCATCAATGGAATTGGTTTCCGCAGTGGTTTTGTAATGCGCCACGATTCCTTTAGCTCCTGAATGATGCATCCGGTAAATCAAATCCTTCTTTCGAAGCATCTCCGAACATGGAATCGCGACAATTCCAGCACGCAGACAAGCTAAATACGTGATATATGCTTCAGGAATCCGCGGAAGGATGATCAGCATCCGATCCCCTTTTTCAATGCCCAGCTTCAGTAAAGCTTGTGCGTATTGATTCATCTTGCCGACCAGTTCTTTATAACTCAGGTCTTCACGATTGCCTTCGCTGTCCAGCCAGCGAATCGCCAACCGGTCGCTTTCTTCTTTATATTTCTCCAATTCCGAAGTGATATTGTACTGCTCCGGAGCAATTAAATCTTTGAAATCCATATGTCAGCCTCCTATCTCTTTTTCTTCATGCCGGTGGAATGATCAGGTAATAGACACTCGCTAAGAAAACAAAGGCTGCCAAGGCTGCCAGATATGCCTTTTTAGCAGTGAAACTTTGCGTGGTTTTAATGATTTTCACACATACCAGATACATCCAGACAACACCAATTGCCAACAGCACATAGACCAATGGATGGCCATTCCCGGCTTCCGCCAAGTAAGGAGCACCGAGCAAGCCAGGCAATAAAGCGACGGGAGCCGCTCTGTTGATGTCCCGCAAAAGCCCTTTTCCGCCAAGTCCCTTGGATCCTGCCCAAAGCAGCAATGCCAAGCCGATTTTCGTGATGAAAGCCATCAACAGGCCAAACAGAATGAAAATTGCCGGCACAATGAAGTTTTGCAGCAGTGCAGAATCGAAACTTGCTATGTATGAGGCATTTGACGCGATTGAAATCGCGCCATAGCCTATGCCAACGATGAGCAGCAGCAGATTGCTCACCCATTGGGTTTTCGGCAATTCTAAAAATGACCGAAAAGATGAATCATTCAAAGCAACCATTTTCCCGACCATTTTGCTCACCCTTTCTTTCATTGTCTACATCCCCCAAGGCATCAATGCCCAAATCGCAACAGCAGCAGAAACGACTACCGTGATTCCGGCGCCTACCGTACTGTTATAGCGATACGACTTGATATCCTTCCATCCGTGGATGCGTTCAATCAATTCAATATCCGATTGCTTAGTCAATTTACTTTGCAGACCTGGCATACGGTTCGTGATATAAGAAACGACAATCAGCAGGATAAAGCTGATCGGCACAGCAAGCATGGCACCGGACAAGCCCATACCGTCCGTCACTCCGTGTCCCGTCAAAACGATGCTTGGAAAGACGAAAGGAGACACGATGATGTAGATGGCTCCACCAACAACAGATGCTGCAATGGCTCCGAATTTATTGGCTTCTTTCCACCAAACTCCAACGATAATCAAAGGTGCATTCGTAACTCCTGCTAAACCGAATGCCCAGAGTATACTGACGACCAGGAAAGCTGGCGGTTGGATTGCCAGCAAGATACTGACCAATCCTCCGGCAAAAATCGCGATAAAACCGATTCGCAGACTTAAGCGCTGAGGAATATTCGGCTTTAAGGTAGCGATAATGTCCTGTGAAATCAAGGCACCAATGGCCAGCAAGTTTCCGCTCAATGTTGAAAGTCCAGCAGAAATCGCCCCAGCAATAACAAGTGCTGTCACCCATTCCGGGTTATAGACCAAGTTCAGGATAATCGTCAATTTATCAGCATCTCCATCTGAAATGACTAGACCTTGAGTGGCGGTGGCATAAACACCAACGAAGCCCATGGCGTATGTGGCCGAGAAAACCAAACCTAGAATAAAGGCGAACCAGACCATCGCCGAACGCGCACTTTTCAGATTAGAAGCTGTGTAAACCCGCATCGCTAAGTGAGGAAGGCCCAAAGCTCCGATTGTCAGTGCCGGAATAATGGAGAAATACCATTTTGGTGAGAACTGGTAATCAAAGAACGTCGGCAAAGATTCGAGCATCGCTGGAACCATGTCCGAATAGAACAGCGGCGGGAAATACCAGCCTGTTGCTCCCACCGCTTTCATGATGGCGCCAAGCGGCAAAATGAACATCAAGGCAATGATAACCATCTGAATCGCTGCGTTGTTTGTTGCTCCGGCCATTCCGCCGATTGTGATATAACCGACAATTATAATTCCAAAAACAAAAAGTCCAGTTAAATAAGGAATACCCAATAACGTTTCAAACGTAATGGCAATTCCGATCATCTGGCCGAGTGCATACATGATGGAAACCAAAATCATGAAAAGAGCCGCAATGATGGAAGCTGTCACTCCGTATCTGTCACGGATAAAATGTGTAGGCGAGAAAGCGCCCATCCGGCGAAGGCTTGTCCCGTAAATAATTGTAATCAACGGTATTGCCAGAATCAGCTGAATCCACAACATGATGAATGGAACCTGGAGTTGGAGGATCAAGGCCGTAATGCCAAGGAAAGTCGCCAGACTCATGTAAGTTGCAGCCATCGCCAATCCGTTAGTAAAAGCTCCGACGTTTCCGCCGCCTGTGTAAAGATCTTTAGCAGATGAACTTTTTCGGTTGGATACAAATCCCACGATATAGAACAATAAAAATGTTGCTCCCACGACTGCTAACCCTAAAATCGGATTGGATAATTGCCAGTTTTCTGTTTCCATCATCTACACATCCTTTACTTCGTCGGAAACTCCGAGCGCATCGTTTTCACTATCGATCTCATCATCGATGCGATTACCGATTTTCCCAGCTACAATCGTCAAAAAGAAAACGCCGAACCATCCCATTAAGATCGGCACGATGTACATAACTGGAAAACCAAGCAACATAGCATCTACCGGGAAAATGGAAAAGACTAATCCTACGTTCCCTACTAAAATAAAGGCAGCTGTCATCCAAATGGTGAATTGGACTTCTTTTTTATACGCTTTCATCGTATCCCCCCATTTCGTTTTGATTGTTCTAAGTCTCCCTACTGAGCGTTCGCTCAACTGCAGAATGCTGCTCTCCCTTCAAATATTATTTAGATAATAACTTCTTTGATTGTAACCGCTTGCATAAAAACAAGTCAACAGAATTTTTAAATTATTTAAATAACTATATCAGAAGTATTATTACTTTCCTAAAGGCTATTTCAACTCTCTTTCAAAGACTAATAACATATGTATAAACAGCATTAAATATGTATATTCTAAGACAATGTAGATTTTTTCTGTATTTCAATATACTTTTTATTGCCTTATAAATAGTTGAATTAATTCCCATTAAATAATAAAACCGAATAATTATGCGGAAAAGCTTTTGAGAATAAAAAAATCCCGAAGGGCAGCAATGGCCCTTCAGGGTTTTGATAATCAACTTATAGATTTGGTTTGTTATTTTCCTTATCCATTTTGGCTTCCAGTTTCTCAAGCTGGCGCTTCGCAAATTCGCGGCCGCCAATACCGAAGGAAATGGCGAAGGCTACGGCAAGCCCGGCGATGATAAACAAGAATGCCAAGTTCACAATATTGGTTGCGAAATTCAACTGATCAAGAGTCATGAATACAGCAATGATGATAATTGCGTATTTGACAATGGCTCCAAGGAAACGGTTGCCGGAAGCCTGCTTGATGTAATTTCCAAGCACGCTGCCCCCAATCAATCCAAGGCCCAGGATAATCAGTGAACTGATAAGCAATGGCAAGTAACCGATGATTGCTTCACCGATGCCGTTCAATACATCCAACTGCAGGACATTCATCGCTTCTACTGTAAAGAAGATGATGATGATTGCCTGCACCACTTTGCCGATGATATTCGCAATATCAAAGCTTGGAGTTTTGGTTTTATCAGGATTCAAGTAAGTCGAAAAGCGGTTGATGCCTGTTCCATTCAAGAGGCTGATCAATAGATCGCCTACAAATTTAGCGATCAGGACACCTACCAAGATTAAGATGATCGCTACAAAAATATTCGGGATCATGTTCAATACTTGGTTAAGCATATTGACGATCGGCTCAGATATTGAACGAATATTCAAGGTTTCCAATGCAATCGTCAAGATAGGAATCAATACGATAACGAAAACTACATTTGCCAAAACATTGGCCAATGTCGATTTATCGCCAGCATCCATTCTCGCTGTCCCTGTCGAAGCACCACCAGTTCTGTTGGTGAATTTGTTGAACCATTTATCGATATTGATCGCTGTCAAAAGGCTGAATACCAGATTTTTAACAAACTTGGCTACAAAGTAGCCGATGACCACAATAATGATAGCCATGAACAGATTTGGCAAGAATGCCAACAATTTGTCCATCATATTCGAGATTGGCTGTGCAACATTGTTCATGTCCAGTGCCTGCAGCACGCTTGGAATAAACAAGATAAAGATGAGGTAATAAAGAATTTTCCCTATAGAATCCAGTTTGCTGTCCGCATCTTCTTTTGTTTTAGCCATATGGCCTTTCACCATAGCTCGGTCTGCCCCTGCTTTTTTTAATCCTTTCGTAAAAATGGCCCGAACGATCGTCGCTACTATCCATGCGATGAGCAGTAATAATAATGCTCCCAGAACGTTTGGAATATAATCGATGATCGTGTTGCCGACTCCTCTGAAAGAATTGCCCACATCGTTCATATACTCAACTCCTTTTTATTTTTTTATATCTTTAGTTACTATCCCCTCAGTGCTCCACTCCTAAACTTCCAATGAGGCTATTTGGCATCCAAAAGAAAAACCGTCCACGTAAGGACGGTTTTTAAAACACAAAGAAAGGTTTTTAAGAAGCAGGAACCTCTCTTCGCTTGCCGATCGTCAATATCAAAATGCCGCCCAAAAGCAGCATGACTCCGAGCCACGACAGTCCACTTAGCACTTCTCCGACAACCACTACCCCTAAAACAGCGGCTGTCAGTGGCTCAGCCAATGACAAAGTGACTGCAGAAGAAGAGGGAATCTGCTTTAATCCAAAAGAAAAAAGCAGATAGGATAGACTGGTTGCTCCAATCCCTAAATAGATGATCAGAGAAAAATTGAGCGGTACGGTTATGTAGCTTACATCAAACAGCAATAAAAATGGCAGCAGACAGCAAGCACTCAATGAAAAAATCACAGCGACTGCAGAAACAGTCTCCATCGCCTTGAGAACAGATTTACTTACCAGCGCATAAACTGCAAAAGAAAATCCAGCGCCCAAAGCCATAGCGATGCCCACCGGATCCACCAGTTGCTGGCCTTTATTGGCAAATAACAGCACGCAGCCGGTTAATGCCAGAAGCGTCGCACTTCCCCAGATTCGGTCAGGTTTTCGTTTTAAGGCTATCCACTCGATCAATCCTGTTAGTACAGGTGCGCTTCCGATGGTGACAACGGTGCCGATAGCAATTCCAGTCATCTGGACTGAAGAAAAAAATAAAGGTTGGAATAGCGCCATACTGACGGCTGCAAGAATAGTGGCAGGCCATGGAATCGTCCGGACCGATAGTTTCCTGGCTACAATTACGAACAACAGTAAAGAAAAACCGCCAATTGCTAAACGAAAAGCGCCGATTGATAGCGGATGGACTGCCCCTTGAAAAAAAGACTGGGCTGTACCTGTGGTTCCCCATAAAATTGCAGCCAGCAAAACCAATAAATACGCCATATAATTCAACATCAACACCCCTGTTCTTGAACTTCTTCTTCTAACATACCATGGCGTCAATGGTTTGAGATAGCTGTCTTCTTCTATTATAATAAAAGAAAAGAGGAGGAGATCCCATGTATATGACAGTCCAGGAAACTGCCGCATTTTTATCCATGCCTGAAGAACAAGTCAATCGCTACGTATTGGAAGGCCGTATTCGCGCAGTCCATGATGGGGAGCAGTACATGATCAACACCTCTCAGTTCGGAACACATTTTCAACAGCTGGAACAGGCCAAGCAAGCGCTGGAGGAATGGCGAGCCACTCCGATACCAGACGATGTGGATATCAAGGACGAGGATTAACTAAAAAAGCACCTGAAGTGGGATCGGATTCCCGCCTCAGGTGCTTTTTCATCGAATCCCGCTTAGCGTGTAAGCTCTGGCACTAATAAGCTTTTTAATTTTTCTTCGATAAAGCCGCCCCATTTTTCAAATTCCACAAGAAAACCATCGTGGCCAAATTCGGTTTCAATGATTTCCCAACTCGCATCCTTTTGCTCTTCAAGCCAAGGAACCAGCAATTCACTCGGATACAGCAAGTCATGCGTAAATGATAGAGCATAAACCGGAACATCAAGAATGGTTTCTCCGATATCGTGTGTGTTCATTGCTTTCAGCAGCAACAGGTAGCTATTGGCATCAAACCGCCCCGCCAACTTCTTCCCTTGGTAATTCAAATAAGACTGCACATTGAATTCTTCTCCGGCTTTGCTGCGTCCAAAGCGCTGATTGAACATATTCCCGCTGCGATATGTGACCATGCCAGCCATACGGGCTACTTGAAATCCTTTCAGGTCAGCTGAGCTTTCATAATTTCCGCCATTAAAATCTCTGTCGCTTTCTATGGCTTGAATGCCGATATGATTGAAAGCCAAACCGTAATCGCTGTAGTAGGGAGTAACGGCCAGGGGGAGAATTGCATCCACAAATTCCGGGTACAGTTTTCCCCATTCCAGGGCCTTCATGCCTCCAAGCGAACCTCCCAAAACTCCTGCAAGATGGTTGATCCCCAATTTCTGCAATGCATAGTATTCTGCGCGAACCATATCACGTATCGTCAGAGTCGGAAAGTCTGCACGATATGGTTGGCCCGTTTCCGGATTAATGGTCAGTGGGCCTGTCGATCCGTGGCTGCCTCCCAACACGTTAAAAGTGATCACTTGAAAAACATCTGTATCCACCGGCTTGCCTGGTCCGATTAACCCTGCCCACCATCCTGGGTTTTCTTCGGATCCTATTGCATATTGATCGCCCGTCAATGCATGGCAGACCAGCACAGTTGGAGCATTTACATCTCCATGACGTTCGTATGCCAGCTCTACATGATTTATCGTCTTCGTTGAATCCAGGGTTAATGAGCCAATGGATACTGTCGCCATTCAAATCCCTCCTTAAACGTTTTCCAAAACTGCGGCCTGAATGGCCTGCTCCAAATCGGCGATTAAATCTTCCGGATTTTCCAAACCGACCGATAAGCGGATCAATTCTTCCGTTACACCCGACGATTTCAGCTCTTCATCATTTAACTGCTGATGTGTAGTTGAAGCCGGATGGATGATCAACGACTTGGCATCTCCTACGTTCGCAACATGGGACCAGAGAGCCACACTGTCGATTACTTTGCGGCCCGCCTGCCGTCCGCCTTTGATGCCGAAATTGACAATCGATCCGAAACCGTCATTTTTTAAGTATTTTTTAGCTAATTGATGTGATGGATGATCTTCAAATCCAAGGAAGTTGACCCATTCGATTTGGGAGTGCTGCTTCAAGTAGTCTGCAACAATTTGAGCATTGCTGCTGTGTTTCGGAATACGCAGGTGCAAAGTCTCCAGTCCTTGGAGCAAGGCATGTGCACTTTCTGGGCTCAATGAAGGACCGAAGTCACGAAGCAGCTGGACACGCAGTTTTGTCGCAAATGCAGCATCCGGTACATCGATGCCAAAACGCAATCCGTGATAACTTTCATCCGGTTGTGTGTAATTTGGAAAACGTGGATTGTCCCAATTGAACTTTCCTGCATCCACCGCAACACCGCCGATGGTCGTGCCGTGTCCTCCAATCCATTTTGTAGCGGAATGAATGACCACATCAGCACCGAACTCGATCGGGTTGCTGCCATATGGTGAAGCAAATGTATTGTCAATCAATAAGGGAAGCCCGCTTTCATGGGCGATTGCCGCTACTTTCTCTACATCAAAAACGTTCAGGCTCGGGTTGCCGATAATTTCTCCGAATACCGCTTTTGTCTTATCGGTAATTGCCGCTCTAAAGTTTTCAGGATTGGTTGCATCAACAAATATGGTTTTAATGCCGTAACGCGGCAACGTATTGGCGAATAAATTATAAGTGCCGCCATACAGGTTGCTGTCCGCTACGATTTCGTCTCCTGCTTCAGCAATATTTAAAATGGAGAACGCAATTGCCGCCATTCCTGAAGATAATGCGACTGCAGCAGTCCCGCCTTCCAATAACGCCACGCGCTGTTCAAATACATCAACTGTCGGATTCATGATGCGTGAATAGATATTGCCGGTGTCTTTCAGACCGAAAAGATCTTGTGCATGCTGCGTATCTTTAAACACATAAGAAGTGGTTTTGTAGATCGGCACCCCTCTCGATCCTGTTGTTGGATCCGCCTGTTGTCCGCCATGCAGCAATAAAGTTTCTGGTTTTAAGTTTGTCATTTTCTATTCCCCCTAATTTTTTTATTCATGAAGATCACCGAAGAGAACAGCAAAAAGCCCCCTTCGCTAAGAAGAGGGCCGTAAATTACGGAGTTACCTCCTCTCATCTGTCAGAACCTATCGTTCGGTTCTGTAGGAATTAGCACCTTTCCAGACATGGTCGTCTGTTGGTTGCCGGGCATCACAGGGCCTATCCCTCCGCCACTCTTGATAAGAGTTATTAGATTTGGTTGTTAGTCTTGTTGAGAAGTATAAAAATTTTAACAAGGTTTGTCAACCCTATTAGTCAAAAAATTTTGAAACCTTGCTTCTTCCCAAACGTTATCTTCTAGTATAGAAGGAGGAATGAATATGCTTGGATGGGTTCTGCTGTTGTTTATCGCAGGCTATGGAATCGGTTGTTTGCACGGTTCCATAGCAGCACAGTTTTTATCTGGGGTGAATGTCAAAAAGGAAGGCGTCAAAAACTCCGGTGCTTCCAATGCCGCCATCGTGCTGGGTTGGAAATACGGTTTGCTGGTTGCTTTCATCGACATTGTTAAAGGCTTTGCCGCTGTCGCAGCTTGTCGTTTTCTGCTGGAAAAGGGTGCCTTTTCCCCCGAAATCATTTGGACTTTTCTATTTATAATAGGTGCCGGTGTCGTATTCGGCCATAATTTCCCATTCTATATGAACTTCAATGGCGGCAAAGGCACGGCTTCGGTGATCGGTGTCATGCTGGCACTGGACTGGAAGCTCGGGCTGGTTGGCCTGGCACTTCTCATCGGTGTTTCGCTTGCGACGGATTATTTGGTCATTGGTGTACTGGTCCTTTACGCGGTTTATTTTGTTATCGCTTTTGGTCCTGCCGTCGGACCATGGCCATTGCTGACAGCTTGTGCCTTATTTGCTATGGCCATATGGAAACATAGCGAAAATATTATTCGAATAAAAAATGGAGAAGAGAAGAAAGTTTCCTCCATTTTTAAAAAGAAACCAACAAATCCAGTCTGAAAGCGGTTCCAAACTCATTATTTTCTTCATTTCAAAGATTGTGAAATAAATATCAATAATTCCCTTGACTTTTTTGTTATTTCACCATAAAGTAAGAACCACGAATCGAATAGCATACATCACTTTCTTATCAAGAGAAACCGAGGGACAGGCCCTAAGACGTTTCGGCAGCAGATTTGTTTAAAAGCAAAAACTGTGCCAACTCCTGCAAATGCTCTAAAGCATTTGGAAGATGAGAATTAGATGGTTTCAACAGGAGCCCTCTTTTTTCTTATGGATGAGAAAAAAGAGGGCTCCTTTTCCATTTTCTCCGAAGAATGTGAGACACCGTCGATTTAATAAGATCCATTACAGCATGAGGAGGTTCAATCACCATGATTCAATTCGAAGGCGTCGCCAAGACCTACCAATCCGGGAAACAAGAAATCCATGCCTTGAACGGAATTGATTTGACCGTCGAAACCGGCGAGATTTACGGAGTCATCGGCTTTAGCGGAGCCGGAAAGAGTTCATTGATCCGCACAGTGAACCTGCTTGAACGTCCTTCTGCAGGACGCGTCTTAATCCAAGGGAAAGATATTTCCACTCTATCCAGCAAAGAAATCCGAACCATCCGCAAGGACATCGGCATGATTTTCCAGCATTTCAATCTGTTGAGTTCAAAAACGGTTTACCATAACGTCGCGATGCCATTGCTGCTCGCTAAGACACCGAAAAATGAAATTGATGAACAAGTGAAGCAACTGCTGGACTTTGTCGGACTGGCCGATCAGGCACAAAAATACCCCGACCAGCTGTCAGGTGGACAAAAGCAACGCATCGGCATTGCCCGTGCACTTGCGACCAATCCTTCCGTTCTGTTATGCGATGAGGCAACATCAGCGCTCGATCCCCAAACGACCAAGTCGATTTTGGACCTATTGCGCAAAATCAATAAAGAATACAACATCACCATCCTGCTCATTACTCATGAGATGGGAGTTATCCGGGAAATTTGCGATAAAGTGGCTGTGCTTGAAGCAGGAAAAGTGATCGAACAAGGCAGCGTCTTCGACATTTTCTCAAACCCGCAGCAGCCGACCACCCAACGGTTTGTCCGTTCCGTCATGAACGACGAACTTCCGGAAACCCTGCTTGCGCAAATCCGCAATGCCCAAAGCGATAACGCGATCTATCGTCTGCAGTTCACTGGAAATTCCGTCGGCCAACCGTTCATGTCCCGTGTCTCGCGTGAATTTAAAGTTGACTTGAACGTGCTGTTCGGCAACATCACCGAGTTGCAAGGCGTTCCATACGGCAACTTGATTGTCGAATTTGCCGGCGAACCAAGCGAAATCCAACTGGCTTTGTCCTCTATCCGGAAAAGCAATATTGATATAGAGGAGGTCAATGATTATGTCCGTTAACTACGATCAGATTTTAGAAGCTTTATGGGAAACCATTTACATGACCGGCGCGGCATTCGGTTTTTCCTTATTCATCGGCTTCCCGCTTGGCATCCTGCTGGTGGTCACCCGCAAAGGACACCTGCTGGAAAATGAACCGGTTTCCAAAGTATTGAATATCGTCATCAATATTTTCCGCTCAGTCCCATTCATCATTTTGATGGTTGCCATCATTCCGTTGACACGCCTGATCGTCGGCACGTCCATCGGAACTGCAGCCGCCATCGTCCCACTGGTCTTTTACGCAGGACCTTATATTGCACGGCTTATCGAAAACTCCTTGTTGGAAGTCGATAAAGGAGTAATTGAAGCAGCACAGGCCATGGGCGCCACGCCGATGCAGATCATTTTCCGCTTCCTCATTCCTGAAGCTTTGAGTTCACTGGTTCTGGCTTTGACCATTGCGATTGTCGGCCTGATCGGAGCGTCCGCAATGGCAGGCGCTATTGGAGGCGGAGGCCTTGGCGACTTGGCGATCACTTACGGTTACCAACGATTCGATACGCTTGTGATGTTCATTACCGTCGCAATTTTGGTCGTACTCGTACAAGGCGTCCAATCGCTCGGGAATGTATTATCACGGAGTGTCAGACGCAGTTAAAAAATAAAAACAACCTAGAAAAAAACTGGAGGAATTACTCATGAAAAAAATTACAGCATCCGCATTATTGGCAGTTTCAGCTTTGGTCTTGGCAGCTTGCGGAGACGAAAGCAGTTCGGAAGGAAACACGAAAGTGACACTTGGCATCAGCGGTTCCGATACTACTATCTGGGATTACATTGCCGACAAAGCAGAAAAAGAAGGAATCGATTTGGAGATTCAAACCTTTTCTGATTATGTCGCGCCGAACCTGGCACTTGCCGAAGGCGAACTTGATTTGAATGCATTCCAGACTATTTCTTACTTTGATGAATTTGTCACAGAACACGATATCGACATTGTTCCGATCGGTTCTACGGTAATTGCGCCGATGGGCCTGTATTCCGATAAATATGAGTCGATTGATGAAATTCCTGAAGGCTCCCAAATCGCAATGCCGAACGAAGCCACCAACATGGGCCGTGCCCTGTTGCTGCTTGATGAAGCAGGGTTGATCACGCTTTCTGAAGATGCCGGCCTTACCGGAACAGCAGAAGATATCATCGACAATCCGAAAAACATTGAAATCATGCCGATGGTTTCCGGCCATACCCCTCGTGCTTTGCCGGATGTCGCAGGATCGGTCATCAATAATGGTGTCGCAGTTGATGCCGGCTTGAATCCGACAGAAGATCCGATTGCCGGTGAAAGTGATACAGCTACCCCTTATATCAACTTGATCGCCGCGAATGCGGAAGATGCCGATAATGAAGCTTATTTGAAAATCGTTGAATTGTATCAGGAACAAGACACAGCTGACTTCATCATCGAACATACAAAAGGCGCTCAGATTCCGACTGTCGTGACAGTTGATGAACTGGTCGATTACCAGTAAAACCTAACTTAGGAGGAGTTCCAATGACACTTATCAAGGAAGCAGCCCAATCCATTTCCCAGTCCATCGATTCCAAGAGCGAGATTTACATTGAAACAAGCCAAGCGATCCACGCAAACCCGGAAATCGGCAACCAAGAGATTTTCGCCAGTTCGTTATTGATTAAACGGCTTGAAGACGCTGGATTTAACGTCGATAAAAGTGTCGCCGGCCATTACACTGCTTTTTTTGCCAGCAAGGAAAGCGCACTTCCCGGTCCGACAATTGCTTATCTTGCTGAATATGATGCACTTCCTGGAATTGGCCACGCCTGCGGCCACAATATCATTGGAACGACCAGCGTTGCTGCGGCCATCGCACTCGCAGAAACCTTAGATTCAACCGGCGGCCGTGTAGTTGTTCTTGGAACTCCTGCAGAGGAAGGCGGACCAAACGGCAGCGCCAAAGGCAGTTTCGTCAAACACGGCCTGCTCGAAGGCATTGATGTTGCTTTGATGCTCCATCCTTCCGGAAATTCGGCTGTCACAGGCCCTTCTCTTGCAGTCGATCCCTTGGAATTCCATTTTTACGGCAAACCAGCTCATGCAGCAGGCTCGCCTGAAGAAGGCATCAATGCGTTGGATGCAGTGCTGCAATTGTTCAACAGCATCAATGCATTGCGTCAACAATTGCCTTCTGACGCTCGGGTTCACGGAATCATCACCCATGGCGGCGATGCACCGAACATCATTCCGGAATACGCGGCTGCCCGTTTCTATATCCGCGGAGATTCCTGGAAGAAAACATCGGATACAGCCCGCAAGATCCGGGCGATTGCAGAAGGCGCTGCTCTGGCAACCGGTACGACCGTGAAAATCGAACGGTTCCAGAATGAAGTACGTGATTTGGTCATCACCCCTGCTTTGGATGCAGTTGTCCGCAGCGAACTCGAAGCACAAGGCGAGACGGTGGCAGATTCCCGCATTTCCGGCCTTGGTTCCACCGATGCCGGCAATATCAGCTATGAAGTCCCCACTGCCCATGGCTATATCAAAATTGGCCCTGAAAGTTTGATTGCCCACACCGAAGATTTCCGTGAAGCCGCTAAATCTGAGGATGGCGACAGAGCTTTGATCAAAGGCGCTAAAGCATTGGCCCATACCGGCTATCGCCTGCTGACAGAAACTGTTCTTCTGGATCAGGTGAAAGCTGCACATGCCGAAGCCGTGAAAGCAAAACAAGAGATGTAATGGAGCGATGTCCTGAAGGGGCATCGTTTTTTTATTTGTGTCCAGAGTTTTCATCATTTTCCTGCTTCATGCTAAAATATGAGTAGCACTTATTTTAGGAGGAATTTTACATGTTGGAAACCTTGATCGAACGGCTCGTCCGTTATGCAAAAATTGATACACAATCTGATTTCAATAGCGAATCCACCCCTTCTACCGCAGGGCAATGGGACCTGCTTCATGAACTGGAAAAGGAAATGAAGACAATCGGACTTACGGACGTCGGCATGGATGAAGCCGGGTATCTGTTCGGTACACTGCCTGCCAATACAGATCGGGAAATTCCGGTCATCGGTTTCCTGGCACATGTTGATACCGCAACAGACTTTACCGGAAAAAACGTCACCCCTCAACGCATCGACAATTATGACGGCCAGGATATCCCGTTGAACGACAGCATTGCGATGACAGTATCGGATTTTCCGGCGCTTAAAAATTACGTCGGCCATACTTTGATTACCACAGACGGGACAACACTTCTCGGTGCTGACAATAAAGCCGGGGTTGCTGAAATCATGACCGCTATGGAATACTTGAATGCCCATCCTGAAATTGAACACGGAACCATCCGTGTTGCTTTTACACCTGATGAGGAAATTGGACGCGGTCCCCATAAATTTGATGTGAAACGCTTTGATGCTAAGTACGCTTACACCATGGACGGCGGTCCTCTTGGCGAATTACAGTACGAAAGCTTTAATGCCGCAAGCGTCAAGTTGATTGTCCAAGGCAAAAGCGTCCATCCGGGATCTGCAAAAAACAAAATGGTGAATGCCCAAACAGTCGCCATTCAATTCCAACAGGAAATGCCGAAAAACGAAGTTCCTGAATTGACCGAGAACTATGAAGGATTCATTCACTTGAACAACTTTATCGGCAATGTGGAAACAGCGGAATTGACTTACATCATCCGTGATTTCGACAAAGAAAAATTTGAAGACAAAAAACGGCATATGCAGGCAGTTGCCGAAAAACTCCAGCAGCAATACGGGGAAGAGGCTGTGCGTTTGGAAATCGAAGATCAATACTATAACATGCGTGAAAAAATCGAACCGGTCATGGAAATCGTCGATAATGCAGAACGTGCAATGACGGCATTGGGCATCAAACCGGATATTGTGCCTGTACGCGGCGGTACAGATGGCTCACAATTGTCCTACATGGGTCTTCCCACTCCGAACATTTTCACAGGTGGAGAGAACTATCATGGGAAATACGAATTCATTTCTGCTGAAAACATGGAAAAAGCAACGCAGGTCATCATTGAAATCGTGAAATCCGCTAAATAAAAACAGCATCAAAAAGGCGTATTGGACTGGATCCCATACGCCTTTTTTGATTTAGTTTTATTTTTCTAAACTCCAACGCACATGTGTTTGAACCATAAGCCAACCTGGTCATGCTCCGCAGAGTTAAACAGGCACTTCCGCTTTTCTTTGTCCAGCTCCAGCGCCTAGAACCTCGGGGTCTTAAGTCCGCTTGCCTGTGCGGCTGAAAACATGCCGCTTCGGCAAACTGCCTTAAGCCTGTCGGTTCTTGACAGGCACTTCCGCTTTTCTTAGATAATGCTTCTTCCGTTTTGCGCCAGTGCGTAATGAATGCCGTGCTGCAAGGTTTGGAAACAGTTGAATTTCGACAGATCGATGGCCGACTCTGTAATGGTCATGCTCATCTTCGCTGAAATCCCTACCAATACCGTTTGTGTCCCGATCATGGCTGCTGTCAATCCGAGTTTTTCAATCAGCATCGCAGCAGGCTGCGTAAAATTGTTGTTTAATCCTGTCAGATCTAAAATCAAATACTTGGCTTTATGCGTCGGCAGGTTCTGCAAGGTTTTCACCAATAGCTCTTCTGCCCGTGCTTCATCATAACTGCCCAATAACGGAACCACCACAATGTCTTCAAGAACCGGGATGAGCGGCGATGAAATCTCTTTGATCATTTCATTTAGTTCCCGCGTTTTTTCATCCACCAACCGTTCCAGCTCATTGATTTTTTCCGCTTCTTTCAGACGGGACAGATGATGGATGTTCTTTTCAATCGTCTCTTCCGAAGGGAAATACTGAATAACACTTTCTTCAAAACCGTCCAATTGATGATGGACAACTTTATACCAAATATTCTGTTTGAACAATGAGGAGAAAATACCTGCATAATGGGCAGGCAGAAAACTGCCTCCTTGCTCTTTCCCTTGCGCCATGTTAATGGTGTGTTCCCAGCTGTTTTTCAGATGCACTTCAAGTGTCTGGGTTTCTTCGTTAAGTTCTTTAATTTCCGCTAATCCCCATCCTGCAGATGCATATGTATTGGTGATCAGGCCTGCAGCCTCTTCTATAGAAACGCCTTTCATGCCCTGGAAATATTCTCCCACTACAAGCCCTTGGCGAAATCCAGTTGATTCCAGTACGACGTTTGCCGCGTCTTTCCCTGAAATCTCTTCTATGGAATCAAAAAACATTTTCATTGCTGATGCAGTCCAAAAAAGAACAGATTCCTGTCCTTCAAATAAGAAGCGGCCTTCAGCCAAATCCCATTCAAAATTCAAGCCGCCTACTGTTATTGCTGGTTTTATATCCATTTTGAAGCCCCTTTCGTTCATTGGTTCTATTTTACCACATTGGTTATATAGCTTATGGCCATCATGCTATTTTTTAATCTTTCCTTAAATTTTCTTTCCAATCCAGATAAATATTCTACTAGATATCCATACTTGCTCGTACAATAATACAGGAAACGCCAATAAGCATCATGTTTTAAAAAATTTCATTAAAGGAATACAGAGAATAACACTAAAAGGAAGAGGTGCTTTACATGTCAGACAAAAAACCATTCGATCAGGAAGACCGCAAAACAAGAGACGGTGCTTCTATGGATAATCCAGAACAGTCAAAAACAGATAGAAAAAGCCTTTCCGAAATGCATGAAGAGGAAATGAATGTCGATACCATTCCGATTGAAGATTTAAAACAGGAACAGCAGGAAGAAAAAAATCCGCGTGCCACGAAGAATAATTCTTCCAGCGAAGAGAAGTTTCCTGAGTAATCAATATGAATTTTCGTAAAAGTGAATGCTTTCAAAAAAGACCGCTGAGGCTATGCTCAGCGGTCTTTTTATGCTATGCTTCTCATTTGAACAGGAGTGAATGAAGATGAAAAACTGGATTTATCCACTTATGGTAGTCATAGCAGCAAGCTGCTACGGTGTGCTTTCGACCATTATCAAAGTGGCTATGAAAAATGGATTTACTGCTGCAGAAGCAGTGACCGCTCAATACTTTATCGGGTTCGCATTAGCGGCTCTTTTATTTTTTGTTACACAACGCAAAATGCCTAGAATTAAAGGTTGGAAGATTTTGGTTCTGTCAGGCAGTTTTACAGCTGCTACCGGGATGGTTTATGCGCATTCGCTTAACTATCTGCCGGCTTCACTTGCTGTAGTTCTGCTGTTCCAATTTACTTGGATCGGCATGTTCCTTGATTGCATTGTCCACCGCAGATGGCTGAAACGGACAGAAGTCATTTCCTTGATCTTTTTGTTTGCCGGTACCTTATTGGCAGCCGGCATTATCGGAACCGACTTGAGCGGCATCCCTTGGCAAGGATGGGTCTGGGGAATGGCTGCGGCTTTTTGTTTTTCAGCGTTCATGTTTGTCAACGGCAAGAAGATTGAAGGCATGGATACGTCAGCCCGCCTGTTTTATGTATCGCTCTTTGCTGCAATCGTTGTCGGCTTGTTCCAAACCCCTGAAATCGTTTGGAATGGGCAATTGTTCAATGAAGGCCTATGGGTTTACGGATTGTTGCTCGGATTTTTCGGTATCATCATGCCCATCTATTTCTTTTCCGTCGCGGTGCCGCATGTCGGTTCAGGAATTGCGTCCATATTGAGCGCCATGGAATTGCCGGTCGCTGTTATCGCATCGGTTCTTATCCTTAACGAAGTGCTATCACCTCTTCAAATTGTTGGGATTTTCATTATTTTAATCGGCATGGTGCTGCCAAGTGTATTTAATCGCACCCCCAAAATAGTCGAACAGATTTAGGCCTGCTGCCCGGCAGGCTTTTTTTCACGTGTTTTTATTCCGTTTGCTGTAATTCGCTTTATGTTTAGTTCGGACTCAAAAAGGAATAGATAAGTACAAAGACAAAAGGAGTGGTATGGATGAATCAGGAAGATGTTAAAAAAGCAGCGTTGAAGATTTTGGAGGACAGCTATATCGGTACTTTAGCAACAATTAAAGGCAACAAACCCCATTCTCGCTATATGACCTTTTTTAATGATGATTTCACGCTCTATACGGCAACAAGCAAAAAGACACAAAAAGTAGATGAACTGGAAGCGAATCCGCATGCCCATATTCTTTTAGGCTATGATGGCGAAGGGGTCGGCGATACCTTCCTGGAAATCGAAGGCAGCATGTCCCTGAACGACGATCGCGAAATGATCGACAAAGTATGGAATGAGCATCTGGAAGGCTGGTTTGAAGGGCCCGACGATCCAAACTTGATTATTTTAGCCATCAAACCTGACCGTGTCCGTTTAATGAATAAAAAGGGACAAGAGCCGCAAGTGCTGGAATTGTAAATAAAAAACGGCTCAATTGTTTGAGCCGTTTTTTATGTTTGAAGAATTTCTCGAAGCCCTTCTTTGTTGAATAACAGATCTTCGAGTGTATATTCATCTAGGACACTCAGATAAGCGTGAAGAGCTTTGCCCAGAACACCGCGCAGACCGCAAATCGGCGAAATCGGGCAGCGGTTAGTCGCTGAATCAAAACATTCCACCAAATTGAAATCGTCTTCCATTCGCCTCACTACAGTTCCAACATTGATGTTTTGTGGAAGGTCGGCAAGGCGGATGCCGCCCCCTCTTCCTCTGA
Source organism: Planococcus beijingensis (assembly GCF_016820615.1). NCBI lineage: Bacteria > Bacillati > Bacillota > Bacilli > Caryophanales > Caryophanaceae > Planococcus > Planococcus beijingensis. Next base: position 145,962 of record NZ_JADHDZ010000001.1, on the reverse strand, counting down.
CCGTCTGAATAAAACCGGCTTTGCCCAGTTCAAAGGTAACTTTCGTTAAATGGTTTTTTGATATATTATATGCTTCAGAAATTTCCTGTATCGTCGTCAGTTTATCTGGTTCCTTGGTGCCTAAATAAATCAAAACGCGTAATGAGAAGTCTGTATACATGGTCAATCTCATTCTTTTCACCTCTTCTGCATGTTCATTATAACGGCTTTTCAAGAAGTCTCAAAGTAATTGAACCTAATAGAATCTATCTGGAAAAGGAGTAGATCATTATGCTATCAGAAGAAACCCGCACAATTGTTAAATCCACTGTCCCCGTACTGGAGGAACATGGAGTAGCAATTACGACAAGGTTCTACAAGAACCTTTTTGAAGCCCATCCTGAATTGCTGAATATCTTTAACCATGCCAATCAAGCACAAGGCCGTCAGCAGACAGCACTGGCCAAAGCTGTTTATGCAGCTGCTGTGCATATCGATAACCTGGAAGAAATTCTTCCGGCAGTTGTCCAGATTGCCCATAAACATGTTTCTCTCGGTGTCTTGCCCGAACATTATCCAATTGTCGGTGAGTATTTGCTGAAAGCGATGAAAGAAGTTCTGGGTGATGCGGCAACTGATGAAATTATTAAGGCTTGGGCAGAAGCTTACGGAGTCATTGCTGATGCTTTTATCGGTGTCGAAAAGGATATGTATCAACAAACGGCGGAACAGGAAAACGGTTGGAACTTCTTTAAGGATTTCATCGTCGCCCGAAAAGTGAAGGAAAGCGAAGTTATCACTTCCTTTTATTTGAAACCGGCAGACGGATCCAATGTGCCGCCTTATACAGCTGGCCAATACATTTCCGTGCGTCTGGCGATGCCTGGCGAGGAATATTTAGTGATTCGACAGTACAGCCTTTCACAAGCACCAAAGCCGGATGAATTCCGCATTTCCGTTAAGCGCGAAAACGACAACGATCCGAATGGAGTGGTCTCCAACTACTTGCACAGCAGCATTAACGAAGGCGATCGCATTGAAGTGAGTGCACCTGCTGGCGTCTTCGTCCTCGATGCGACGAAGACATCACCCGTTGCATTTATCAGCGGTGGTGTAGGGATTACACCAATGATGAGCATGTTCGAAACTGTGGCGAATTCGACGCCTGCACGTCCAACCACGTTCCTTCACGGCGCACGGAATCCATTGCAGCAAGCATTTGATGACGATATCCAAGCATATGCCATGATGATGGACGATGCCCGTTACAAAACCGTCTACTCTGATGAGCCTAATGGTTTTATTACCCGGGAAATGCTCGAGGAATATGTTGATCCGGCAAGTGACGTCTACGTCTGCGGACCGGCGCCTTTCATGGAAATCATGATTCGGGAACTGCACGGCATGGGCATTCCGGAAGAACAGATCCATTATGAGTTCTTCGGTCCTGCAATGGATTTGAATACTAATAGTTAATGAAGATTCAGTGGCCTGGCTTATGCCGGGCTTTTTTTGTGTTTTCTAGAGGCTGAAGTTATTTCAGAAAGTATTTCAACCGTTATGGAAAGTATTTTAGTGCAATTAGAAAGTATTTCTGCCCAAATAGAAAGTATTTTTGGTAAATCGGAAAGTATAGCCAATAAATAGAAACGACCAATTCTTTTATGTAATTAAATATGAACAAATTCCTCTTCTCTCTTACAGACGTCGGAGTTACACATGCGCTTCTGCTTTTCTTTTTGTCCAGCTTCACCAGCTAGCTCTTTGGGTCATCAGCCAACCCAGCTGTGTGGCAAAGAACGCCACTTCGCTGGTCTGTCTTATGCCCGGCAGAGCTGGACAGCTGCTTCCACTTTTCCGTGTTGTGACTTTTCTGTGAAGTTAAATGTGTCTAAATTTTAAAGATGTATTTTAAATATATCTTTAAAACGAATATGGGCGTATAGTCAAGATATAGAAAACAAAAGGAGAGATTGAGCATGTTATCACAAGAGACAAGAACAATCATTAAATCCACAGTACCGGTATTGGAACAGCACGGAACAGCAATCACGACTGTATTCTACAAAAATATGTTTGAAGCGCATCCCGAACTTTTAAATATCTTTAATCACGCTAACCAGAAAAAAGGGCGTCAACAGGCTGCATTGGCAAACACGGTTTATGCCGCAGCCGTCCATATCGACAATTTGGAAGCCATTCTTCCAGCAGTTGTGCAAATCGCCAACAAACACGTAAGTTTGGGAATAAAACCTGAACATTATCCAATCGTCGGTGAATATTTGTTGAAAGCGATCAAAGAAGTATTGGGAGATGCCGCAACTGATGACATCATCAATGCCTGGGCAGAGGCTTACGGCGTCATCGCCGATGCCTTTATCGGTGTTGAAAAAGACATGTATGAAAAAATGGAAACTCAGCAAAACGGCTGGAGCTTCTTTAAAGACTTCACCATTGTCCGCAAAGAGAAGGAAAGCGAAAACATCACTTCTTTCTATTTGAAGCCAGTGGACGGTAAAAATGTTCCGGCTTATCAGCCAGGCCAGTACATCTCGGTACGCATGTCCATTCCGGGTGAAAAGTACTTATTCAACCGCCAGTACAGCCTTTCCCAAGCTGTACGGGAAGATGAGTTCCGCATTTCCGTGAAACGCGATGCGGACAACGATCCGAATGGCCGTGTATCGGTCTACCTCCACGATGAATTGAACGTCGGCGATCGCTTTGAAGTCAGCGCGCCTGCTGGAGAATTCGTCCTTGATGCTGAAAAAGATACACCGGTAGCGTTTGTCAGCGGCGGAGTCGGTATCACACCGATGATGAGCATGTTCGAAACTGTGGCTACATTGACTCCTGAGCGCCCAACTGCTTTCCTTCATGCAGCACGCAATGAATCATTGCATGCTTTCGATAAGGATATCCAGAAATACGTCGCGGCCATGGACAATGCGAGCTATAAAACACTTTATTCCGATCAGCCTCAAGGCTATATTACACGAGCGGTATTAGAAGAATATGTCGACATCTCAGGCGATGTCTATGTATGCGGTCCGGTACCTTTCATGGAAGCTATGATTCAAGAGCTTCGGGCACTTGGCATGAAAGAAGAACAGATCCACTTTGAATTCTTCGGTCCAGCCGTAGCTCTTCAAACAGCATAATTCAACAACAAGCTGTCCGTTCATTCATCGGGCAGCTTGTATATTCAAATCAAAAGGACCTGCCAAATTGGCAGGTCCTTTTATGATCATTTGTTTGTGTTCATTTCATTTTGCGAAGCAGATAAAGCAGGTAAGGTGTTCCAATCAATGCAACGACTAAGCCGCTCGGAATGTCTTTCGGCGCAATCAGGATGCGTCCGACAAAGTCAGCCGTCACCAGCAGCAGACCACCAAGCAAGCCCGAAGCAAGCATCAGCGGCAAATGCCTGAAACCAACCAGGCGTCGGGCAATATGCGGAGCCACCAGCCCTACAAAGCCGATGGTGCCGACAATCGATACAGCAACCGTTGAAATGGCGACCCCGATAATCAGTGCCCACACGCGTGTAGACCGGATGTTTAGTCCCAGGCCAGCTGCAACATCATCACCAAAAGTCAGTGTATCCAGACTGCGCGTCAGATAAATGGCCGGCCATACGAAAATGGCCAACAAAATCAACGCGAATTGGACATCTTCCCACCCCTTGCCGTACGTACTTCCTGACAGCCATACCAATGCACTGGCCACTGCCAATTTCGCTTTGACAATAAAGACTTGTGTCGCTGCCGAGCCGAAAGCGGAAATGGCGATGCCCATCAAGGCAACCAGCATTGGCTGGAAATTATTCTTCCAAGCTGTTACAAGAATGATGCCAAGCGCCAGTGCCGCTCCGACAGTTGCACCAAGTGGCATGAATTCAGGCGGAATGGCTGGAAAAATGACCAACAGGAGCATCGCTCCGGCCCCTGCCATGGACGTAACCCCGAGCACACTGGCATCAGCCAATGGATTTCGCAGCACGCCTTGCAGTATGACGCCAGTGATTGCCAGCATCACCCCTACAATAAAGGAAGTCAAAACACGCGGCACCCGGAAATTCCAGACAACCGGCTCCATCCAGGCGAATGTCCAGGCAGAACCGTTAAAGCTTAATGCCAGCACCGTAATCCCTAAAATAATCACCAGTAAAATCGGCACGATGAACTTCAAGCCAATCGGCTTCGTGGTGCCGCCCATTTGCCGCTCTCCGCGCTTCATCGATTTGGCTGTGCGCCATGCCAAATACAAAAGCCAAGGGCCACCGACCAATGCAGTCATCGCCCCTACCGGCACTTCTTGGCCAGGCTGGATCAACCTTCCCAACACGTCAGCACCGATTAAAAAGACACTGCCCCAAATAAAGGAATGGATGAAGATCTGGAGATGCCCACGTATGCCCATCATCCGGACAATGTGAGGCGCCATCAGGCCGATAAAACCAATCGGCCCCACTACACTGACTGTCGCAGCCGCCAATACGATGGCGACGCCCCATGAGACAAGTTTCACCAACCGGATATTTTGCCCAAGGGAAGACGCAATGTCTTCTCCCAGCGATAAGATATCCATTGGTTTAGCCAACAACAACGCACCAATAAACATCAGCAGAATCACCGGTGCCGCAAATTTGACGCCTTCCCAATTCAATTGGACCAAGGTTCCTGAACCCCATAAGAACAAGCCATTAGTTTGATTTTCAAATAATAATTGGAGCGCTCCGGTAATGGAAGCAAAAAGCAGCGAGATGATCATCCCGGTCAACGCCACACGCACCGGTTCCATTTGTTTGCCGGCAAGTCCGACAACCATTAAAGAAGAGAGTACCGCCCCTAATAGAGCCGTGATGAACGGAAATCCACCGACCAAACCCGGAAAAAAAATGGTGGAAATAACAACAAAGAAAAATGCTCCGGCATTTATGCCCAAGGTCCCCGGAGACGCCAATGGATTGTTCGTCAAGGTTTGAAGAACCGCTCCTGACACAGCTAAAGCTCCCCCAGCAAGCAAGCCGATGACAAGGCGCGGAAGCCGGAACGAGACCACAATGTCCTGAATTCTTCCCTCTGTCCAAACGCCTGTCAACAGTTCCGATACCGTATAATCCGCCTGGCCTTGCGTCAGATGAATGACAGAAAGCGCAATAAGCAGGAAAAAGCCCGCTGTCAGAGAGACAGTGGACTTGTTCAGTAATCTTCGGAGCATTAGTCCGTCACCAATACATCAGTGATTTGGTTCATCAATGTTTCAGCAGACAACGGTCCTCCATAAAGCCACGTATCCGCACCTAAATCATACGTACGGCCTTCTTTGACAAAGGCAAGATTTTCCCAGACCGGGTTTCCTTTAAGCTGGTTTTCATAAATATTGTCTGTGTCAGGAACTGTATAGAGGTAGTTGGCATCTTCGTATTTCACCAATCCTTCTGCATTGAATGTGCTGGAACCAAAGACTTCAAATTGATCCGGCTGATGGACATTATTCAGACCGATACGCTCTAAAATGATGGAAGCCATTGAGTTAGGCGTAAAGACACGAATTTCAGGAGCCTGTGCTCCGCTGTAGGCAAGCGTTAAAATAACATCTTTTGTTTTTAAGTTCGCCGCTTCAATTTCAGCAGCCTTTTCTTCATATTGCGCTTCCAGGTCAGTCAAGACCTGTTCGCCCTCGGCTGTCTTTCCTACCGCTTTAGCGATTTCAAGGAAAGTCGTTTCCATTTCCTGATACAGATCGATGCTTTCATCTTCAGGATAAGGATTGAAAATGACAGTTGGAGCAATCGTCTCCAATTGTTCGATCATTGCATCGTGGCGGAAGCTTACACCAATTATCAAGTCCGGTTCCAATGCAGCGATGGCTTCCAGATTCGGTTCCTGCCGCCCACCGACATCGACAACGGTTTCATCCAATTGCGGTTCGATGTTTACGTAATCCCCGTATTCCGCAATATCGGCCATTCCCGCCGGCTGGACACCGACTGCCAATAAATCTTCCGCATACGTCCATTCAAGAACAACCACTTTTTTAGCTGGCGCATCCAACGTCACTTCACCGTTGGTTCCTTGAATCGTCACTGGCTCCGCTTCTTTCGATGGCGTTGCTGTTTCTTCTTCAGTTGATGAACAAGCTGCTAATATAAGTATAAGAAATGCTGCTATGACCAGTAATAATCGCTGTTTCATTTTGTAATCCCCCAAGCGTTTTGATAACGATTCTCAATACGTCTTTATTCTAGGTCTATCTGTCACATTTGTAAAGTGTTTTCTAGCAAACGTAGTGAAAATTGTTCTCATTTGATAAGAATTTATGCTATAGTAACGGTAACGAAAATCCTATCAATGAGATTACAGCACTAGATATGGAGGAATTCTGCAATGACAACAGCGGTCAAAACCAACGATTTATCAATTGGCTATACCGATAATCTGCTTTTTGAAAATTTGAATTTATCGATTCCGCGCGGCGAGATTTCGGTATTTGTCGGCAGCAACGGCTGCGGCAAGTCAACGCTTCTTCGCTCGATTGCGCGTTTACTTAAACCTCAAGAAGGTTCTATATTATTGGAAGGCAAAGAAGTGCACAACATGTCTTCACGAGAAGTTGCGAAGAAGATGGGCATCCTTCCCCAATCACCGGTTTCACCGGAAGGTCTGACAGTACATGATTTGGTCAAACAAGGCCGTTATCCACATCAGTCGTGGCTAAAACGCTGGACTGAAGAAGATACGGAAAAAGTTGAAGCCGCTATGAAAGCGACTCGCGTCGATGAATTCCGCGACAAGCCAGTTGATGAATTGTCGGGTGGCCAGCGCCAGCGTGCTTGGATCGCGATGACGCTTGCACAGGACACAGAGATTATTCTATTGGACGAGCCGACTACTTATCTGGACATGACACATCAAATTGAAATTCTGGATTTGCTGTTCGAGCTCAATGAAACGCAGGGACGCACCATTATTATGGTTCTTCATGACTTGAACCTGGCTTCCCGTTATGCACATAATATTATCGCCATTAAAGACGGTGAAGTGTTCGGGCAGGGCACACCAGAAAACGTCATCAATTGTGACTTGGTGCGTTCGGTCTTCGGAATGGAATGCCAAGTATCCAAAGATCCATTATTCGGCACTCCCCACTGTGTTCCGTTCGGCAGAGGACGCTGCATCGTTCCTGAAATCCGGCAAGCATTGAGCAGTGCCCAATAATGGAGAAACTCGATCTTTTTCAAGTTCATCTCCGACCGAATGCTACTGGATTTATGAATTTATCTGAAGGTATGGAAAATCGTTCTCTTGAACTGATCGCAAAAGTTCGCCAAGAATCCGGAGCACCCACTGAAGCCGTAGCAACGTCTGTCTTCATGCGGCGCTTCGGTTTTTTCATGTCCGCTCAGCTCTATTTATTGGCACATCAGCAAGTATGGGCAGGCCCGCTCGATGAAATCCATTTGACTGACGCCGAATATGGCATTGCTTTCGAACTGGATGGGAAGTGGATGAGGCCACGCCAGGAAGGCGACCTCGAAATGGTGTTAAAGGAATATGGATGGCCAGTTGTAGAGCAGTTCCGAAAAATCGGACCTGTTTCTAAACTGATTTTGTGGGAGAACATCTGGGGATATGTTATCTGGATGTATGGCATGGAAGATTCAGCACAGGCACAACAGGATCTCCAGGATTTATTGACGGATTCATTTTGGCAGCCCGAAATGCGCAAATCGCATTTCAAGCAGTTTTTGGACGGACACAGTCTGGAACAGTCACAAGCCGAGTACAAACGCGTCACATGCTGCCTCTACAAAGAGTTGCCCGAAACAGACAAATGCCCTTATTGCCCTTTACGAAAATAAACGCCCCGCTGTTGAGCAGGGCGTTTTCCTTTTGTATCTTTCACGTCCTTATTTCAGAAACTCCAGCCGATTGCCGAATGGATCAAAAATAAAAAAACGTTCGACTCCGGAAATGCTGTCGTCTTCCTTCACTTCAACATCGTTGGCTGTCAAATAATCTTTCAGTTCAACGTAGCCCCTTACACGGAATGCAGGATGTGCTTTTTTTGCTGGCGCAAAAGGTTCTTCAACCCCCACATGCAATTGCTGCTCGCCGAACTGGAACCATACTCCGCCTCTTCCTTTAAGAGGCTCCGGTTTTTCAATTTCCAGCATGCCCAGAATGCCAGCGTAGAATTCTCTGGCGGCCGCTTCTTCGCCTGCAGGCGCTGCGACTTGTACGTGATCGATTCGTAAAATAGAAAATCCCATCTTATCACTCCCTCTCCACAAGTTTAGCTAATTTAATTTAAAAAGAATATGCAATTGTTTTTAAGATTTGCCATAAGATAATCCTATCACTTTGCAAACGATCTCATTTTGCCGTAGCATGAAAAATAAAGAGGTGATTCAGATGACACTTCCCCAACAAGCCCGCTATGCATTGAGCAACCAATCAGTAGCAGTGGACCGCCCCCTGCAACAACCGCTCAGCCAAGACATCCCGGCTATGATCGAAGAATTGAAAACTTGGTGCGGAACCGATAATGCCGGAGTAGCAGTATCTTTTTTCTTTCGCCAGTATTCCTTGTTTGTCACTGCCCAATTCGGGCTGATTCATCAGTATGGCGGTTATTTTTCGGTTCCTTGGCGCGAACTGCAATTTGATCGTGTCCATAACTACGGTTTGCCGCTTCTGCAGACACATGTACAATCATCAGATTTCCAAATGATTGCACCACATGAAAGACATCAAGTATTTCACGAAATTCTCTACCGGCAAGTCGATGAGTTGCTGAATGAATTCAAGACATACATAAAAATATCCCCCATCACTTGCTGGGAGAATGTGCTGGGCTCAGTTCTATGGTTTTACGCCGGAATGGAGTCCCGGGATCCACGAAAAGCTGCCGAAGATATGGATTGGCTATTGGATTCCGCAAATTGGAAACCCGTCAAAACTTCTTATATGGCCAAGCTCCTTGGTGATAAATCGTTGCAGCAAGCCGTTTCCAAGCCCCTCCGCAAAACGTGCTGCTTGTATAAAGAATTGCCGTCTTTTGATACCTGTACATTTTGTCCAAAACCTAATTAAAACACCTCAGCAAAATGCTGAGGTGTTTTAATTAGACTTCAAATACTTCATGAAGGATTTTACCGGGGTCGTTGTTGATCAAATTTTTATATACGCAGCTGGTCGGTTTCTTTTGCAGCGCTTTTGAGAATGATTTGGCATGTTCTGCTTCCCCAACCACATGAATTTCTTCCCATTTGCGTTCTTTCTTCAATTTCTCGATTTTGCTGCCCATGTCTTTGTAAAAGCGTTCGAGATTCTCTTTTAAGCGATGGTCCAACTCATCAACTGGGCTTCCGCCGCCGCTGCCGCCAATAACCGGACTGTTGCCTCCAGCTGCACCGCCGCCAGTCGAACCAGCTCCTGATCTTCCCTGGATACGGCCGGAACTGCGTACCCCTTTCTGTTCTGTCCATACTTCTAGTCCAGCATCAAACTCATAGAAGAATTCTTCGTTGATGATCCCCATTGAAGTATCAATTACACGGATTCCCTTAAAGCTGGGCAAAATGATGCCCGCGTAAGGATACGCTTTATACATATATCGAAGCTCTTCTAAAACTGGCTTAGTTTCCCAATGAAAACTTGTTTTAACTGGAACCTGCACATAGTGCACGGACCAGAGATCGTTATGCGGTGATGCAAAAATAACGACACCCTTTTGGAGGTCGTTTTGGTTGTCCAAAATTTCCTTCTCCACTTTTTTTCTTAAGGTTTTATAAGTCTGCATTTCTTTTTCATCATTGGATGCTTTTAAATATTCGTCTAATCGTTTTAATCCATTTTTCAGATGGATTTTCCAAGCCCCGTTTTGGGCATTCAAATCAGCTGGATTGGTATTCAGATAAACACTTAACACGCAACGGTCTGGACATTCAAAACTTTTCAATTCCTGGATTTCGTCGTATAAAGTCATTCATTCATCATCCTCCTTGTATTCCATCCTTGTTACTTGATTACCCTGAAGAACTTTATTTAAACGAATCTTCTGAATGATTATCAGAACAACGTTTAAAATCTTCGAGCAGTGGTAAATAGAAAGTACGACAAAAAACTATAAGGGAGTGTGTAATAGAATGGAAAACATCAACAAACAAGTTGAAGACAAATTAAAGAACACAGATGACAAGAAAAAAGAGCAGATCTTAGCTGACTTCTCCGTATTCATCAATTACTTGGGCGATAAGGTGGAAATCGGTGAGAAGATGGGCTTGAGTGAAGAACGCATCGCCCAGTTGGCCGAGAAAGTAGCTGGATATTTAGCTAAAAAAGAAGATCCGAAAAACAGTGAAGAATATTTATTGCAGCGCTTATGGCAGGTTGGCGATAAAGAACAGCAGCATATGCTCGCACACATGCTTGTGAAATTGGCGAAAGAGCAAAACTAAATCATAAAAAGGCCTTCCTCAATGGGAAGGCCTTTTTTCATAGAGTTTGAACATCAACAAGTAAACAAAACCGCTGGCAAGCGCAAGCAAGCCCAGCACACCAAACGTCCATACAAAACCGAACCAGGCCGTCATCGGAATTGATAAAGGTGCAATCATCCGGCCAATTGTATACCGCAGACTCGCCGCTGCGAAATATTGGCCGCGCATGTCCTCTGGCGCCAATTTGGAAATGAAGTTCTGTTGCAGCCCGACCACCATCAATTCCGCAAAAGTAAAGACAGCCATCGCAACCACGAACATCCAGAACCAAGAAGTTAACGGGAACAGCCACATTGCCAATCCGTAGAAAGCAGCCGAAGTGAAGAACACCCATTTCTCAGGGAACTTGGTCATCCACCGGGTGATAATCACCGTCAACAACGCCACAAACAATCCATTTTCAGCTAATAAAATACCAAAGGAAGTTTCTCCTGTGACGGACCACTCACGCCCAAAAAGTGAGGCAACCGTCTGGCTGTCGATCGTTTCTTTCAAGTAGACCGGAATCAGCAAGTCCAATTGCATAAAGGTCTGGGCTCCTAAAACTCCTGCGATGATGAACAATAAAAACAGCCGGTCTTTAAAGATCAGTCCATACTCTTTAAATTGTTTCGAAATTGCTCCGACCCACCCTGTTGCCGTTTGGGATTGCCATTTGTCCACCATTGCCTGCGACAAGGTTTCTTTTGTCAATAACCTCAGCACTAGGCCCAACATCATCGAAATGGCTGTAACGGCCAACAACAATTCAAAACGGTAAGAAAAGAACAGCACGGCGCCGAAAAGCGGACCTACTACAACCGCAATATTCAAGGTTGTATAGAAAATGGCAAAAACATCACTGCGGTATTTTTCCGGTACAACATCCGCAATCATGGCTTGGCTAGCCGGCCAATAAAGAGATCCGCACATTCCAGCAAGCGTAAATGCCACAAATCCGAGTTCTGGAGATTGCAGCCAAGGTGAATTGGCAAATGCGAAAATCAGAAACGACAATCCTTGAGCGACGGAAGCCACCACCAGCATACGCCGGCGTCCGAAGCGATCCGCGCAATAGCCGCCCACCAGGTTTGCCGCCACAGAAAACACTTGGGAAATCACCAGCAGCAAACCCGCTGTCCCTTTGCCGAACTCTTCCGCAAAATATATCGCTAAAAACGGGAATACCATCCAATAACTTGTATTCATGAAAAATTCGCCTACAAGGCGAACTTTTAAACTTCGATCCCAATCCTTCAATCTCATTCCCGTTTCCCCACGTTCGTCTTTATGTCACCATTGTTTTGACAGAGGTGCTGTTACATCAGCTCCAATAATCGGTAGCTCAAGCAAATATCGATCATCAAGTCTTTTCGCTCTTTGGCGAATTGAATGGAGATCCGTTCTTTGTCGCGCTCAATAATTTTTCCCGCACCGAAAACACGATGCCGGACTTGGACTCCTTCACGCAAGTCATCTTCTGAATCGATGGCATTCGGATTATCCGGTACTTTTACTTTAATCGGCGTTTTTACAGCTGTGCGCTGTGGGCTCACTTGCCGTTTTTCAGGGATGATCAAGTCACGCACTTCCCCCACAAACCGAGATTCGCTGTCGTAGCTGATCAGTTCCAAATGATTTTTGGCCCTCGTCATTCCCACGTAAAACAGACGGCGCGCTTCTTCCAGCGTATCAGGTGTTTCCGCATCTTCTTCTGTCGGAATGACGCCTTCCACTAAATCAATCATGTATACCCGTTCAAACTCCAAACCTTTAGAGCTATGGAAAGTCGACAAGGTCAGCATATCGTCGGTTTTTTCAACCTTAGCCTGCTGCGTCACCTGCTCCAATTGTTTCAAACGTTTCGCAAAAGCTGTCATGGATTCAAGTGGTTCTGCAATTTGTTCCAATGTCGTTAAAATCTGTGCCAAGTATGTCATTTTCATACCGAATTTTTCGGCTCGGCTTGCCAGCATCTGGTCATAGCCCATTTCGCTTCGAATCGTTCGGATAACTTTCAATGGCTTCATGCCATTCAGCGCAGCGAACCATTTTTTCTGCTCAGCCAAAATGCGTAACTGGTAATCTTTCAAAGTAATGGTCAAATTGATTTCATCAAAAGCATTCTTGCCTGTCGGTTTCATGCGGCTAAGCATCTTCAGCTGGCTGCCTGACCAGTAGGCATTGGTTTTCGAAGCGACTTTAGAATAGATGTCAATGCGTTCGGGCTTTAAGCTGAAGCGCATAAAATTCAGCATGTCTTCCACAATCCAATGAGAGAAAAAGCGGTTATCGGCATCTTTCATGTAAAAAGGGATACCTAAGCGTTCAAGCTCGCTCATCAGCAGCGTAGAAGATGAGTTGTTGCGGTAAAGAATGGCTACATCTCCGTAATCACTTAATTCCTTGAGCTCTTTCATCAGGTATTTGAACTGGGCCTCTTCAGAACTCAACCGCTTTAACACAATGGGATCGCCTTCGGGTTGCTTAGTGAACATATTTTTGTCATGGCGTTTTTTATTGGTTTTGATAAATTGGTTGGCGGTGTGGACAATGTTCTGTGAAGACCGGTAATTGCGCTCCATTTTCATAATATAAGCATCGGGATAAACTGTTCGGAACTTCAACAGATATGTCGGTTCGGCAGCTCTCCATGTATAAATGGACTGGTCATCATCGGCGACGACACAAAGGTTTTTATGGCGGGCCACCAGTTTTTCCACGATGGCATGCTGGATTAACGAAGTATCTTGGCTTTCATCCGTCATGACGTAATCCCAGCGATTCTGGTATTTTGCAAGTAAGGTTTTATCCTTATCAAGTCCCTCAAAAGCCAGCGATAACATATCGTCAAAATCAACTAACCTTACGTCATAGTTTTCTTTAAAGGCTTCATATGTTTTTAGAATTTCGATGGCTCCTGGAAAAGGTTCCTTCAGTTTGGCCCACTGTTTCCTGGGAAGCATTTTGTTTTTGACAAAACTGATAAAGGAAATCAATTCCTCCAATTGATCATCAGTGATCGGCTCGTCATTTTCAGTTTGGTACATTTCACGAAGCAACTTTTTCTTATGAAGGCCATTCGTTTCACTGCCTTCTATCATGACGTACCGTGACCCTGAAAAATAATCACGGGTAATCTGAAACGCTAAGCTATGGATCGTCGAAAAATCAATCGGCTGCAAAGTAGGGAAAAACCGTTTATACCGCTCGAGCATGTCATTTGCTGAGGCTTTACTGAAAGTAATGGCTTTGATCCGGTGCGGCGATACCCGTTTTTCTTCGATGAGGTAACCGATACGCATAATCATTGTCGTTGTCTTGCCAGATCCCGGGCAAGCGAGCAATAGCAACGGCCCTTCTGTTCGCTCTACCGCTTTTCGTTGTATCTTATTTAATTGGACTCCAAGTTCCTGTTTTTTGCGTTCAAAGAATTGGCTCATTGTAAGAGACTCCTTCATTTTTCAATACCCTTATATTAACACAAAAACGGACCCCAATTAACGGGTCCGTTTCTCTTCAAGCAGATGAAATACAATGTTTTTTTAGTTTTAATGCCTAGCAGAGCTGGACAGGCACTTTCGCTTTTCTTCATTGTCCAGACTCCGGCAGCCAGATTCTAGGGTCATAAGCCACTCTGGCTGTGCGGCTGAAAATATGCCGCTTCGCCAGCGCGTCTTATGCCCGTCGAATCTACACGGCTGCCTGCGCTTTTCTTCATTGTCCAGACTCCAGTGCCTAGCTCTTTGGGTCATAAGTCAACCCAGCTGTGTGGCAAAATGCGCCACTTCGCTGGTCTGCCTTATGCCCGGCAGAGCTGACAGGCACTTTCGCGTTTCTTTCATTGTCCAGACTCCAGTGCCTAGCTCTTTGGGTCATAAGTCAACCCAGCTGTGTGGCAAAATGCGCCACTTCGCTGGTCTGCCTTATGCCCAGCAGAGCTGGACAGGCACTTTCGCTTTTCTTATTGTCCAGACTCCAGCAGCCAGTCCCTCGAGTCGCTTCAGCCTTTCCAGCAATGGCACAGAAACGCCATTACCGGCAAGGCTTCCAGCGCTTGTCGGGACTACACGGCTGCCTGCGTTTTTCTTCATTGTCCAGACTCCAGTGCCTGGCTCTTTGGGTCATAAGTCAACCCAGCTGTGTGGCAAAGAGCGCCACTTCGCTGGTCTGCCTTATGCCCGGCAGAGCTGACAGGCACTTTCGCTTTTCTTCTTTGTCCAGACTCCAGTGCCTAGCTCTTTGGGTCATAAGTCAACCCAGCTGTGTGGCAAAGAGCGCCACTTCGCTGGTCTGCCTTATGCCCGGCAGAGCTGGACAGGCACTTTCGCTTTTCTATTAAATAAAGTTTTTTTCGTCTGGTTTGCTGATGGGATCTGCGTTTCGTTTGTCTTTTCTGGATGCCGGGTCTTCGTAATGACGGTCATCCAGCTCAACAGCCTTTTCTTCCCGCTCTTCTTCTATGATACGGGGCCCTTCTGATTCGAGCTTGTCTTTTTGAATTGCGGTTTTCTCATTTTCGGGCAGTTCAAATGCATCCTGTGCATCTGTATCGACGTAAAGCAGTAATTTGCCATTCTGCACGTCGCGATAATAATGTTCGGATTCATTTTCATCAATGCCCATATCTAAAAATGCTTGATGGACTTTTTGATCACCAGTTAAGAATGTCGCAAATCGGTCTGCCCATCCACCTTCAGAGGCGTGGGCCTCTACATCTGACTTTCCTCTGACCAGCGACAATTGATTGTCGGATTTAGCCATAATATACATATCTTTTTCCAGATAACCGTCTTTTTTCAGTTCCTCGATTTTCTGGAGAACATTTTCTTCCGTATCATACGTTTCGATAATTCGATTTGGCATCATCATCGCTCCTTTAAGGGGTTACTGTATTTTACCCTCACTCAAGGAGTGCGAAACAATGCCTACTTTCCGGAAAGAATCTCACAAACCCGTCCGACTTGTCCGTCTTCCAGACGCACTTTGATGCCATGCGGATGAGTTGCCGAGTTGGTCAATAAATCTTTGACCACACCACGTGTTTTTTTACCAGAACGCTGATCCTGCTTTAAAATCACATTCACTTCAATCCCTGGTTTTACATCACTTCTTTTTTTACCGTCCATATCTATCCCTCCTTGCTTTCTTCTATCATACGCTATTCCTAACAGCTGAACAAAATTCTTCAAATCAAAACCAATAATGGCCATCAATCTTTTGCTCTGCCGTCACCCGCTCTTTGGGCCCTCAAACTTCCAAAAATCCATAATAAAAAGGCGGGGAATATCCCCCGCCTTCAAGCATTCCAGCGATTATAAACGATCGCGGTCTGTACGGTCTGTACGGTTTTTGCGCGTTAACTCATCATCCGTCAAATTGGTATCTTCATCGATATCCGCTTCTTCACGGCGTACAGTTTCATTGACAGTTTCCGTGTCCTGGACTTTGCGTTTGCCTACCACAATCTCTTCAGCAACTACGTCTTTTTTCGTTACTTCGACGCGTTCTTCTGTTACTGGAATGTGGATGTTTTCGCCTTCTTGATAAGCATCTCCAGTTAAACCGGAATCTTTGTCAAACGAATTCCCTGTGGTTTCTTCATTTACAGGCCGGCGTTCTACATAGACTTCTTCGCGTTCTACAGGCACTTCGATTGTTTGGTTTTCTTCAACAACGTGTTTGCCGACATTTACTTCACCGGTTTGTACACGTTCTTTGTCAACATTCAAACGCTCTTCATGCAAGCGAAGTTTTTCTTCTTCCGTGCCTGTGCGGTTAAGGTCTGTATCTGTACGGTTCAAATCACGATTTGTGTCATCAAATCGGTCTGTGCGGTTGACGTCGTCCACCGTACGATCTGATCCTAATCCGAAGCCTGTGCCTGAATCTCTTCCGACACCTGCAGTTTCTGATGTGCCACTGCTGAATTTATCGTCTTTTTTATTGTAGTAAACATCATTTTCTTCATTTGTGTCGACTGTTAAGCCGTCTCTTCCCACTGCCTCATCGTCTTTATGAGTTCTGGCTGATCCTAATCCAGAAGCTCCGGCAGCTCCAGCTGCACCCATTGTGCCAGCTGCACCGCTTGTAGACGTATTATCGTATGGTGCTTTGCCTTCATAGTTCGCGCCGTATTCACGGTCTACAAACAATAAGATTTTGCCGTTCTGTACTTCTTTGTAATAACGGTCAGCTTCTGCTTCATCTACACCCATTCCTGAGAATGCCTGGCGTGTAGGTTCATCACCTGACAAGAAGCCCATGAACTTATCCATCCAGTTTCCTTCAGATGATTTATAATCTACATCTGTGCGTCCCCGGACCATTGAAATCTGATCTTTGTCCCGTGCCATTACGTACATATCTTCTTCGCGGGAACCTTGTGCTTTCAGTTCCTCGATTTTTCTTAATACTTCCGTTTCGCTGTCGAACGTTCCCATAAATTTATTGTTGGCCATTTTCTATTCCTCCAATTTTTTATGCGTATTTTGAAAATGCTTGCTTAGTTTAGAAAATACCCGACAGGACTTTTCTTAAACATGTTGATATTTAAGAATTTAATTTCCGTAAACTTTTTCTCTTAGTCGTTTTGTCTGTCCCAGTGGCGATGGGCGGTAATCGCTTCAAGGAAAGACGAAGCAAATTCGGAACCAGCAGTTGCTGCGACTACCCCCGGCTGGTTTTCAATATGTGCTGCTTCCAGCCATTGCTGGCCATCGTGTGTAGCACCAATCGGTTTGTAATGGTCAAATGCTTCACCGATATAGCGTGCTGCTTCCTTGGCGAATTTTCTGCTGACATCCGGACCGCCCACTGCATAAATGGCATCATAAAGCACCGGATCTGTGGTATTGAAAGTATGGTCGGCGGTGATTCCCTTGCCGCCTGTACCTTTCAGTTCGCCTTGCATTTCACTGACCACTTCGTATTGCACACCTTTCGCCTGCAGCTCTTTAAGGACATTCAACACTTCTTCTTCGTTAAAGCCATTGTCAATCAGCACACCCACTTTACGGGTCGCTGGAGATTTCACTGTATTTTCCAGACTAAGTGCCGGCGACGCCTTTGTGACATTCGAGCCACCGCTTGCCGGAGGTGCAACTCCAATGTTTTTAGCCACGGCCTGTGCCATTTCCAAGTTGACGTTAGTGAACATCTCAACAGCACCTTCACGAATCCAAGATTCCTGGCATTTGCCAAGTTCAAAACTGAACGCCTCAATAATATGCTCTTTCTCTGGGGCAGTCATGCTGTTCCAGAACATCGTGGCTTGAGAAAAATGATCGTTAAAACTTTCACTGCGCGCACGTACTTTGCGTCCATCCACTTTCTCCTGATAATGAGAATAGCCGCCTTCCGCTTCGCTTACTGGAGCAGGTGTACTGTTGGTGAATGAACTTTTCTGATAAGAAACCCGCCCCTTATTGATCGTTTGGCGTCCGACACCATCCCGTTGGTTATTATGGAAAGGGCAAACCGGCCGATTGATCGGAAGTTCATGGAAATTCGGACCGTTCAACCGAAGGAGTTGGGTGTCCGTATAGGAGAACAGACGTCCTTGAAGCAACGGATCGTTTGAAAAATCAATTCCCGGCACTACATGTCCAGGATGGAATGCCACTTGTTCAGTTTCCGCAAAGACATTATCCACGTTGCGGTTCAGCGTCATTTTACCGATTAATTGGATTGGAATTTCTTCCTGTGGCCACAATTTCGTAGCATCCAGCAAATCAAAATCAAACTTGTATTCATCTTCCTCAGCTACAATCTGAACGCCCAACTCCCATTCAGGGAAATCCCCTTGCTCAATGGAATCGTATAAGTCCCGGCGATTGAAATCCGGATCTTTTCCGGCGATTTTCTGTGCTTCGTCCCATACGAGCGAATGAGTGCCCAGTGTTGATTTCCAATTGAATTTGACAAAATGCGACTTGCCTTCTGCATTGACGAAACGGAAAGCATGTACACCAAAGCCGTCCATCATACGGAAACTGCGCGGAATCGCGCGATCAGACATCAGCCACATCATCATATGAGCCGTTTCCTGATTATTGATGACAAAATCCCATAAGGTATCATGTGCACTGGCTGCCTGTGGCATTTCGTTATGCGGCTCCGGTTTCACAGCGTGGACAAAGTCTGGAAACTTGATGGCATCCTGGATAAAAAACACCGGCATGTTATTGCCGACCAAATCATAATTTCCTTCTTCTGTGTAAAACTTCGTCGCAAACCCTCTTACGTCCCTGACGGTTTCTGCAGAGCCCTTTGACCCGGCAACAGTGGAAAACCGTACAAAAACAGGTGTTTTCTTGCCTTTTTCAGAAAGGAACTTGGCTTTCGTCAAATGCTCTAAGGAATCATATGCTTCAAAGACACCATGGGCTGCATAGCCTCTCGCATGAACTACGCGCTCAGGTATGCGTTCATGGTCAAAATGCGTCATTTTTTCCCGGAAATGGAAATCCTCCATCAAAGTGGGGCCCCGTTCTCCAGCCTTCAATGAAAATTCGTCTTCGGCCATTTTCAACCCCTGATTGGTCGTCAGGCTTTTCCCGGAATCATCTGTCCGGTATTGCTCCAATTGTTCATCTTTGCTGTTTTCATTTACTTCAGGACTTTTCGCCATTTTGCCACTCCTTTTGTTTTTATATTCTTTCTTTTACTACCCTGTCTTCTTTCACAGCACACCTCAATTTAGATTTTCTCCAATAAAAAACTCCACAAGCTTCGAGAGCCTGCGGAGTTCCTTATTAAAAAATGCTTAAATCCCATTCTTTTGATATTTGCCGCAGCATCATCGTTCCTGCTGCACTGTTTCCCTGCACATCAATCGCGGGGCCATAGACACCAATTCCCGCTCCTGCACGGAATTCATAAGTCTGTGAATGAAGTTTTGGAGGAACGGCAGCCATAATGCCTCCTGATACCCCACTTTTTGCCGGAATCCCGACATGCGCTGCAAAATTCCCAGAAGAGTTATACATGCCGCATGTCACCATTAGCACCTTCGCCACTTGTGCAATTTCTTCCGAGAAATGTTTTACTTTTGTGATCGGGTTGTAACCGTCATAAGCGATGATCAAACCGATCAGCGCCAAATCCTTTGTGCTCACTTTGATGGCGCATTGGCGAATATAAATATCCAGCGCTTCTTCCACTTCAAGCTCCAGAAATTTAGCTTCCTTCAAATAATAAGCGAGTGCCCGGTTGCGGTGGGATGATTGCCATTCCGAGTCATACACTTCCTTATCCAGTTCCAACGGATGGCCGACCAGTTTTTCCAGGAAGTGCAAGAGGTACTCGTATTTTTTCTGGCTCGTTTGTCCGGGAAGCAATGCTGAAATCGTGATTGCTCCTGCATTGATAAACGGATTGAAGGGCTTGTTCGGCCGATGGATTTCAAAAGGGATAATCGAGTTGAACGCTTCTCCGGTCGGTTCGACATCCACCCGTTCCAGTACAAATTCCAAACCGTAATGGCAGCTCAATGCGATGAATGTCAATGCTTTTGAAATGCTCTGGAGGGTAAATTCTTTATCCGTATCCCCCGCGCAATAATAGTTTCCTTCATCATCAACCATGCAGATCCCCAGTTGGCTCGGATCTTCTTTCCCTAGTGCCGGTATGTATTGGGCAGTCGTCCCCAATACAGCATGGCCTTTGTTTTCTTGGACCCAAGCTTCTAATTGTTCTTGAATATGCGGATTGGTTTGCATTGCCATCCCTCCTTAAGTTACTTTCTTCCTATCATGAATGAAAGCAACAGCCTTTGTCAAAAGCCACTGGCCTGCGTAAAGAACACATCAACCAATAGATGTGTTCTTTACCAAAGACAAACTGCACCTCAAGTGATGGTTCACTCTAGGTGCAGTGTGTCATAAAAGATTTTATTAACGCTTATCGTACCAATGTTTAGCGGCCTCCACTTCAGGCATCGTCAGTTGATGGCCAAAGTCTTCCCAATGCAATTGGACGTCCGCCCCGGCACCAGCCAATAATTTTTCCAAGTCTGTTGACTCTTCTGCAGGACAGATCGGGTCGTTGGTGCCCGCTGCAATAAACACCGGTACACCCGTTAAATTCGGCAATTCGGCATCACGATTCGGCACCATCGGGTGATGCAAAATAGCCCCTTTCAGCGAATCCGCATACGTAAACAGCAAGTTTGCTGCAATATTGGCACCATTTGAATAGCCGATTGCAATAACGTTGCGGCGATCAAAACCATGTTCTTCAGACGCTTGACCGATAAATTCATGCAGTTCTTCTGTACGGATTTTTAAATCCTCCATATCGAAGACACCCTCTGACAAGCGTTTGAAAAAGCGCGGCATGCCGTTTTCCGACACATTTCCACGAACACTCAATACAGCCGCTTCCGGATCAATATGAGCGGCAATGGCCAATAAGTCGTTTTCGTTTCCACCTGTTCCGTGAAGCATAAGAAAAGTCGGTTTTGCAGGATTGCTGCCTTGTTGAAAAATATGTTTCATTAGTTGAGAACCTCCAATTATAATGTCGATAAGTTGAAATGAAGAAGCAGATTTCTGTAGCTTGAAACGTATTAGCATTTAGTTTACTTAATAGTTCTATACCTTTTCTATTCCCCAATTAATTTAACCGGAAACTTATCTCGAATTCAAGATAATAATACCATAGATCTTTTCTTCCTTCAAAAGAAAGGGCCCATAGCACGAATGTGCATGGGCCTCTTGCTGTTATCAGGCTTCAGACTGCAACATGTCCTCTAAATTTTCTTTAGAGAATAAATAGTTTTCATTGCAGAAATGGCATTGTGCTTCCGCTTGGCCGTCAGTCACGATCATATCTTCGATTTCTGCAGCGCCCAAGCCTTGAATCGCTCTGGAAATCCGGTCTCTTGAGCATTGGCACTGAAATTGGACAGGCATTTCTTCGAGCACTTTAACATTGCCTGCACCCAATACTTCATTTAAGATATCTTCCGGCGTCATTCCCTGCCGCACCATATTGGAAATGGTCGGAATGGTTTTCAGACGCTCTTCGATATCCGTGATGACTTTTTCTTCTGTCCCGGGAAGCAATTGGATGATGAATCCGCCAGAAGCTTGGATGGTGTTGTCAGGATTGACGATAACGCCAACACCGACAGAAGAAGGTATCTGCTCAGAAGTAACGATATAATGGGTAAAATCCTCGCCGAGTTCACCGGACACCAAAGGAACTTGCCCTACAAATGGCTGAAGCAAGCCAATATCTTTGGAAACTGCCAACGTGCCTTCCGTACCGACCGCTCTTCTGACATCCAGTTTGCCTTGCTCGTTCAAATCAAAATGGGTCAAAGGATTGGATACGTATCCACGGACTTCCCCTTTGGCGTTTGCATCCACCAGAATTGTTCCGATTGGACCTCCTCCATTTATTCGGATCGTCAATTTTTCTTCGCCTTTCATCATGGCACCCAGCATGACACTCGCTGTCATGGAACGGCCAAGTGCAGCAGAGGCAGTCGGCCATGTATAATGGCGGCGCTGCGCTTCTCCAACAGTTTCAGTTGTGCGTGCCGCATAGGCGCGCACTTGCCCATCAAAGGCTAAGGCTTTCACTAAGTAATCGTTCATTTTGTTCTCCCTTTCTCTATCAAGCTTTCTACTCTTGGATGGCTTGTTTTTTTGCACGGACTTTGTCCGGAGTGATGTCATCGCCTAACGGGTCAATGACCGTCATATTGGTGACGGTGGATTCAATCTGTCCGCGAATGGACCGCAAATAGTCTTCACGCAATACTTGGCGCTCGACTTTTTCTGCATTGGTCAATCCTTCTTCACGTGCTTTTTTCGCTAATTGATTAATGCGCGGCAAGATGGCAATCATTTTCTTCTCCTCTTTCCCTTTTTGTTCCGCTTTAACGGGCAATGGATCAACCAACAATCAGCAGGGGTTAAAGAACCTGTCTGAAGTTTCTCTATCCGACCAGCTTTTGTGCCAGCCATTCGTTTAATTTTCTCGTTTTTTCCTGAAAACGCTGTTCATTCATTTTCTCAGAAAGCAAAGCAATGGTTTCCTGTTCCATCCGGAGGCGCCAGGCATTTTCTGCGTCAAGCATCAAATCCGTCAACAGACAGCAACGCTCCGGTTCCTCCAGTTCAAGCAAATCACCGAGCACGCCACTTGGAGAATACAGTGCCTGCTGTCCCTCAATCGCTTCATATATATCAAAAACACTGATGTTTTCCGGTTTTTTATTAAGTTTAAACCCGCCTTTAACTCCTGGCACAGAAGTGATCAAGCCTGCACTGACCAGTTTTCTCAACAGCTTCTGAAAATAGGTCGGAGAAGTGCCGAGCTGTTGGCTGATGGCTTCACCCGGAAGCACCGCTTTATCAGGAAGCATATTCAATAATAAAATCGCATATACCGATTGTTCTACACCTGGTTTCATGTGCACCCAAATCACCCTCTTTCAATTAAGGATAAAATTTATCCTCGTTATCCACAATAAACTATCTCGAATTAAAAGTAAATAAATATGCCTGCTTATTCCGGACATAGAAAAAGGGGCTGTCCTATAAGTCTCTAAAATAAAACAGCCGGAGAGAAAGAAAGCCTTTCTCTCCGGCTGTTTTTGGATGGGGAATACGTTTTCTGGGAGTAGCCGGCTGATGGGAATGGAGGCGGCGACTCCAGCGGGAACAGCGCGGGCTGGAGCCACTGGACTGAGCGCAGCGAGGGAAGCGGCAGAAGCCGTGCCCGCGGAACGCGTCCGCCGCAATGGACATCTGCCGGGTCTTTCGGGAACGACAAAAGGGCTGCCACCAAAAGTCATTTTCATGACCTTTTGGGACAGCCCCCTTTGATATGGAATGGATAAAAATTAGCCAGCTGCAGAACCAGCTAAACAATGCCCGATATAGCACCATAGACAAGCGCCAGTAGAATGACCATTGCCGGATGGATCTTCCTGATTTCCAACAGCCAGTAGCTGATGATGATCAGGATAACTGTCTGGACAGTGCCTGAAGTATCGACAGAAGTCATGAAAAACTGTAATGTCATGGCACCGAGCAGCACGGCGATGACCGGTCGGACCAACCTCGTAATATTTTTGACTTTCGGCGAATCTTTGTATTTCAACAAGGTCACCATCAACAGCACCATCAGAATAAGAGAAGGCGCAACTGAAGCGAATAAAGCAACGATCGCCCCCAAAACGCCGCCTTCCATATAGCCGATATAGCCTGCCATTTTCGTAGCGATCGGACCCGGCAACGCATTGCCCAAAGCCAGGACTTCACCGAATTCCTGGGTGGTCATCCACCCGTAGCGGTCCACCACTTCTTTTTCCACCAGTGGAATCGAAGCTGGGCCTCCGCCATATCCTAAAATGCCCGGAATAAAAAATGCCAAGAAAATGTACCAGTAAATCATTTCGACCTTTCCCCTTTCTTAAAGGAAGTTAAGGAAAGAATCAAAATTCCCATTATCACGATAGCCGGATGGATATTCAATACTTCTAATAGAACGATGGCGATTCCCGTAAACAGAATCGCTCGGCCAATCCCCAAAGCTTGGCCAGATTTCTGAAAGAAATCCCATGTCATCACTGCCAGCATGACCCCGACAACCGGTACGACAGCGGCGGACATGCTGTTGACCCAATCCAGCTCTTTATACTTCTGCAAGATGCCCAACAGAAGAATCATCAACACCACTGTCGGAATAACGGATGCGGCCAAGGCAATAAGGCAGCCAATCACTCCGTTGACCCGGTAGCCGATATAACCCGCCATCTTTGTGGCAATCGGTCCTGGCATGGTGTTCCCCAAGGCTAAGGTATCGCCGAATTCATCTTCTGTCATCCATTTATAATTGACCACGGCTTCACGGTGAAAAAGTGGAATTGCAGCAGGTCCACCGCCGAAACCCAATAGGCCGACACGGAAAAAAGCGGCAAAAAGATCTTTGTTTGTTTTTAATTTGGATTGTCCCATTTCTTTTCCTCCACTTTTCAAAGCCTACCAGGCGGCCACTGCACCATCCGTACGTGATTCGGTGCCGCCGGCCAAGACACCTGTCTCAGGATTGCGCCAAATGATTTGTCCTCTTCCGAAACTGCCGCCATCGGTCGCTACTTGAATTTGATGGCCTTTGCGGGATAGAGCCTGTGCCAGGTAATTCGGGAAAGTCGGTTCCACAAGAACAATTTTCCCTTCCATCCATTGCCACCTGGGGGCATCAAGAGCCGCTTGAGGATTCATCAAATAGTCGATGGTATTGGTGACTACCTGGAAATGGCCTTGTGGCTGCATATAGCCGCCCATTACACCAAATGGCCCGACAGCTTTCCCTTCTTTTGTCAGGAACCCTGGAATGATGGTATGGAAGGTCCGCTTGCCTCCAGCTATTACATTCGGGTGTTCAGGATCCAATGAAAAATCCGCCCCGCGGTTCTGCAGGCTGATGCCGGTTTCCGGAATGACGATACCTGAGCCAAAGCCCATGTAATTGCTTTGGATATAGGAGATCATATTGCCTTCTTCGTCTGCTGCCGACAAATAAACCGTTCCGCCTTTCGGCAATTCATAAGGTTCGGGATCACAGGCATTTTCGCCGATCGTCTTGGCCCGTGCTGCTGCATACTCTTTCGACAAAAGGTGTTCCGTACTGACCGGCATATTTTCCGGCTCAGTTATAAACGCTTTTAAATCTGTAAATGCCAGTTTCATGGCCTCAATCTGTTCATGATACGTATCAGCAGATTGCCATTTCGGCTCTCCCAATTCTTTAAAGATATTCAAAGCCATCAAAGCGACCATACCTTGGCCGTTGGGCGGAATCTCCCATACATCATAGCCTCGATAATTTGTTGAAACCGGCTCCACCCACTCCGCCTTGAATGCTTTTAAATCTTCTTTTGCTAAAAATCCTTCATGCTTTTTCATGAAGTCATCAATTTTGTCAGCGATTGCGCCTTCATAGAAAGAACGTGCATCGGTTTGCCCGATTTCAATCAATGTACGCGCATGTCCAGGAGACGACCATATTTCACCGATTTCAGGTGCACGGCCTTTCGGTGCAAAGGTATCGAACCATCCTTTATATTCTTCGTCCGTAAATGTATTTTTGTATTTGGAATAAGCTGCTTTCCAGTACTTCCCGAGAATCGGCGTCAATGGATAGCCTTCCTCCGCATAACGGATTGCAGGCTTTAATGCATCCGCCAACGACAATTTACCGAATTTCCGTGATAATTCAGCCCAAGCAGCCGGCACCCCGGGTACCGTTATGGGCACCAAACCGAATGTCGGCATTTTCTCGAAACCGAGCGCTTTGACTGCTTCTGGAGAAATGCTTTTCGGTGCAGGCCCCGAGCTGTTCAAGCCATGTAATTTATCTTTTACCCAGACCAATGCGAAAGCATCTCCCCCAATGCCATTCGAAGTCGGTTCCACAACTGTCAAAGCGGCAGCGGTTGCTATCGCTGCATCAATGGCGTTCCCACCATTTTGCATAATTTCAATACCGGCCTGTGCTGCAAGCGGCTGAGAAGTCGCCACCATTCCTTTTTTTGAAAATACGGTTTGTCTTTGTGATGCAAACGGATTATGTAAATAGTCCATTCTAATCCTCCCTTTCTCCCAATACCCCTTTTGTGTAACGCCCATCAAGCGGAGCTTTTATTCCACTATTCGCTGTAAATCTATTCGATCGAAATCCACAGACAGCCCACTTTTTGGCCTGCCTGTGAATAAGCTTTATTTCACTATAACAAAGCAAGAATAACCCCAAGTATAAAGTATCCAGTAGTATATTTCCACTCGATAAACTAAAAATACGGAATATTCCCATAAAAAAACTCAGTAACTTCCTGCTTTCAAAACAAAACCCTGCTGACCGCATTAGCGGTCAGCAGGGCTCTATCTTATCAACAGTCAGTTTCTTAAACTGAACACTGTACACTCGATTCCCGGAGCCACTTCAACTTTCCGCTGTTCCTGAAAACCGAATGCTTGATATAAGGCAATCGCCGGTTTATTGGCAGTTCCCGTGCTGACGATGAACTCATAGCCTTTATAGCGCTTCAGTAAATATTCCAACAGCCTTTTGCCGATGCCTCTGCGGAAATATGCCGGATTTACGATAAGTCGGTGAATATCCACAAGTCCGTCCACCATTTTATACGATACTACTCCCATCAGTTCTTCCTCCTGGAAACCGACAAATAATTCCCCGCTGTTTTGAATATCGATAGCCGTTTCATGAAGCTGAGGAATTTCGTAAAAATCCATAAGCTCAGCTTCTATGCCGTAGGCAGGAAGTTGGATTTCCAATATCTCCTGGGCCACCTGCTTATTGCGGTGATTGATTTCTCCAATCATGTATTTCTCCTCCAGCTGATTTAATCAAGCCGCGAACTTCTATGCCCGTGTGTTTTATTTTTGAAGAAAATCGATCAATTCATCAAATCGGGCTGTAGCATCCCGATAGCCTTGCTGATATAAAACTTCCAGCTTTTCCTGATCGCGTTCAATCCCTCGGATCTTATACAAATTCATTGGCCGAATCACCATTGCCAAACCTTCCTGCTCCAATTGATCAATAAAATCCATTGTTTCGTTGTAATAAAGGTGGCGGCTTTCCATTTTCTTTGCGATAGCCGGATATTGGCGGACAAAAGCAGGCAAGATGCGTGCAAATCGGCTCCTCTTTTTGCGGTAGCCTTTTTCTCTCGTCAACACAATGATTGGTTTGGTGACACCATCGGATAAAGCTTTTCGGATGGGAAGCGGATCTGCAATGCTGCCATCCATCAATAATTTCCCCGCGAACTCCACCGGTTTTGACATTAAAGGCAAAGAACTGGAAGCTCTCACAATCGCCAATACATCTTCTGGCCGATTTTGTTTTTCAAAATAAACCGCTTCTCCTGTCAGGCAATCCGTTGCCCCTACGACAAATTCTTCTGTCGCATTATTAAAGCGTTCATAATCAAAAGGCACGAGGCTGTTCGGAATTTCATTAAAGATTAAATCCATCCCGAACAATTCCCGTTTCACCAATAAATTTTTAACCGATATATATTCCGGATGGTTCACATAGCCGATGGTCACTTCCCGGTTCCGCCCGTTTTGCCTGGAAATATAGGATGCAGCATGGCAAGCGCCCGCTGACACCCCAATGACGTAATCGACAAAAATCTCTTCCTCCAACAACTTTTCGAGGACTCCTCCTGTATAAACACCACGCATGCCACCGCCTTCCAGGATCAATCCACTTTTCATCTAACTCCCCCCTGCTGGTTGAATCAACCACAGGCTCCGGTCAACTCAACCGACTTTTTCAATCAATTCCGGTTTATTGTTTTTTGGAGAATTGACTTCTTCCGAAACACGGTATGCTTCCATTTCTTCAGCTTTATAGGGCTTCAATAGGCCTTTCAATCTTTCGACGTCCTCCACATTGGGATCCAGCCACATTTCCTCTTCTTCTTTCGTTAAAATAACCGGCATGCGGTCATGAATCGATTTCATCAATGAATTGGCCTCTGTTGTCAAAATGGAACACGTATTGACCGTCTTGCCATCGGGCGCTTTCCACGATTCCCATAAAGCGGCAAAAGCAAAAGGTTCTCCGTTTTTCAATTTGATGCGCATCGGGATTTTTTCACCGCCTTTACGTTGCCATTCGTAGAAAGAGTCTGCAACTACCAGACAACGCTTCTTTTTAAAGGCATTACGGAAACTTGGCTTTTCCGCCACTGTCTCTGATCGCGCATTGATCATTTTGTAGCCGATTTTTTCGTCCTTTGCCCAAGGCGGAATCAGTCCCCACCTGAGTGTACCCAGTCGGTTTTTATGGCTATCGTTGATAATCGCAATGATTTGCTGGGAAGGTGCCACATTATAGCTTGGCGTGTATTCACCTTCATCTACAGCCATTTTTTCAACATTAAAACGGTCAATCAAAATCGCATAATCAGTGAATAATGAATACCTTCCACACACATTCATCACGCCTTTCTCTGTATGTTTTATACTTTTAATATACCAGAAATAGTGGTTCTCTTCTTTTCAATTGCCTTGTTTACCCGAAGTATTCAGATAATATCAAACCTTTTTAAAAGACCTGAAACTGTCCATTTTCTTGTCCATAGGTCTTGCAGTTTCGATAGATTTTTTCAGTTATCTTTATTCCTTTAAATCGATAGCCCTAAGCCTTTGCATCCATTAAGACTCAAAATCCAAGGAAAATACGTTACAGCCCCTTAAATGGCTAAATAGTGTTATAATAGAAGAACAACGAGTTATATTAGGAGGAATTACATGGCTACTGCACGCGAAATGAGTCTGGTCAACAAGGATTTTCTGGTTGAAGAATTAGGGCTGAAACAACAAGGAAACTCAACTATCTTTATGAATGAAGATTGTTTTGTATTATCCCCATCTGTTCAGCGATATGAAAAAGGTTTTGACGTCAGTGAATTCAATTTGGCAAAGTTCGATCCTGAACGCCAACAAGGCTTTTTGCTCGTACGGTACATGGACACCTTTTTAATGGCGAAGCTTGAAAGCTTCACGAAAAAAATGATGCTTCCTGAACTCCAAATTAAAAAGAAAAACACGAAACCTCATTGGAAGTTCACAGTTGCTGAAAATCCAGCTTACCATATCGTCAATACACAGAATAAGGAACTGCGTTACCGTTTGCAGGAGCCTACAAAAAAACAGATTGCATCTTTCTTCAAGAAAATATAATCTTTTCCCGCTGCCGGAGTGCATGCGGGTTTTTTTATTCCACTTTTAGTCAGTAAATGATAAAGAACTCCCGCTAGTTGAAGTTTCTCTTTATTCTTCTATCCTTTGTATGGATTTTCTGCTTAACATGTTAATATGAAGAATATTATGAATTTCTTAGGGTGGCAACCTTTTAAAATACAGTTGCTGTACAAGGAAAGTGATTATCGATTGGAAGTGACCCATGGCTACTCAACGATATACCGTAAAAGACCGCCAGTTTTGGAAAATCATCATCAGCCTTTTGTTTGCATCTTTGTTTATTTTTGCGAACATGTATGCTGTTCAGCCTTTGCTCCCTGTTTTTGTGGACGAATTTCAAGTGTCTGTTTCGACAGCCAGTTTAGCTTTATCATTGACCATCATCGGATTGATCCTGGGATTGATTGTTCTCGGATTTTTTTCTGACCGCAATGGCCGGAAATCTTACATCATCTATTCTCTATTGGGATCAGCTATCCCTTTTTTCATTATTCCGCTGACAGATTCCTTTGCGGTGCTGTTGATTCTTCGCTTTATTCAAGGATTCGCGCTGGCCGGTGTACCAGCCGCCGCTCTTGCCTACATCAGTGAGGAAATCGATCGCAAGAATATCGCGTATGCAACCGCTCTGTATATTTCCAGCAATGCGCTGGGTGGCATGCTCGGCCGTGTCCTGACAGGCTACCTGACTGACCACTTTTCTTGGCAACTCTCATTCTACACCTTTGCTGTCACAGGTCTTCTTTTATTTGCAGCAGTGGTGTACTTGCTGCCGCCATCACAGAATTTCAAGTCCAGTCACTTAAGTTTTGCAAAAGATATTGAAGGGTTCCTATTCCATTTAAAGAATCCCGCACTTCTCGTCGTTTTTGGGCTTGGTGCCATATTGCAGGTATCCTTTACGGGCATTTGGACATATCTTCCTTTCCATCTGGAAGCCCCTCCCTATTCGATGTCGCTGCAGGCCATCTCTTATTTATTCTTTGCCTATGGAATTGGTGTCATTGGCTCTCCGCTAGCCGGCCGGGCTGCCGAGAAATTCGGCCTGCGCAATGTCCGGCTGGCTGGGGTCTTTATCCTATCCGCCGGCATTTTCATGACACTCAGCCCTTATCTCTGGATGATTGTTGTCGGCCTCTGTGTAACCTGCTTGGGATTCTTCACTTCCCATTCCCTGACAGCCGCCTCTGTCGGCCAGCAGGCTGCCCACCATAAAGGAAGTGCCTCCAGTTTGTATTTGGTTTCTTATTACATTGGGGTGGCAGCCGGAAGCTCCTTGCTGAGCCCGTTGTGGACAGCTGCCGGATGGAGTGGATTGGTTCTCTTCACTGCAATTTTACCGCTCCTATACATAACGTTCATTACCCTATTCAGAAAAAAAGCAGGCTCCACCGCGAGGTGAGCCTGCTTTTTGCTGTCTTTTTGGAATGTTTCTTTACTCAAGGAATTCCGCTGGAATTGATAGCAGATCAAGTCCCCAAACGAGCGGCAGGAAGTAGAACACCGCAAGTCCAACAAAAAAGATGCCGAATATATTTAAGGCCAATCCTGCTTTTGCCATATCGGCAATCCGCAAATACCCAGAGCCGAAGACGACCGCATTTGGCGGTGTCGCAACCGGCAACATGAATGCACAGGACGCAGCAACAGCTGCAGTGACCATCAAAGCATAAGGATGGATGCTGAGCGCTACAGCCAGTGACGCCATAATCGGGAACATCATAGAAGCCGTTGCCGTATTGGACGTAATTTCAGTCAAGAACAAGACAAGTGCAGCGACTACCAGAACGATGATCAGGACATTGACGCCCTGCAAGCCGATCAATTGGCTTCCGATCCATTCAGACAGACCCGAGTTCGTAAAGCCAGCAGCGATGGCCAGCCCTCCACCGAACAGCAGCAAAATGCCCCAAGGCAGTTTAACAGCCGTTGCCCAATCCAATAAATGATCCCCTTTTCTATTCTTGGAAGGAACAATGAACAAGATCATGGCCGCAATCAATCCGACCATCGCGTCCGTCACTTCCAAGTCAGGCGCAAAAGCATCAAGGATGAACGAACGGCTGATCCAAGCAAGTGCTACCGCTATAAAGACGGCAAATACTGCTTTTTCTTCGTATGAAGCAGCGCCCAAATCGGTTTTCTGCTGGCGTATCACTTCGCTTCCACCAGGCAGGTGCTTTAATTTTTGCGGGTATGCAAATTTCACTAGATATACCCAAGCAACCAAAATAAAAATCCATGCTAACGGAACACCAAATAGCATCCATTGTGCAAATGTAATTTCAATGCCATAAATTTCATTGACCGCCCCTGCCAATAACGTGTTCGGCGGTGTTCCGATCAATGTCGCAATTCCGCCAAGTGAGGCAGAGTAGGCAATTCCGAGCATCAATGCTTTACCAAAACCAAAGTTCTCTTTTGAAGTATCGATGGAAGGGTCGTCTTTTAAGGCATCCGATACTTGATAGATGATGGCCAAACCAATCGGCACCATCATCATGGCAGTGGCCGTATTGGAAATCCACATGGATAGGAATCCGGTAGCCACCATGAAGCCCAGTACAATTCGTTCGGTATTGGTTCCGATGATTGAAATGATGGTAAGGGCAATGCGCTTATGCAAGTTCCATTTTTCCATTGTCAGGGCAATCATGAAGCCGCCCATAAAGAGGAAGATTGTATCATTTCCATAGGCAGATGTCGTGGAGCTGACATCCAGACCACCGGTCATTGGAAACAGAATAATCGGCAGAAGCGAAGTGGCCGGAATCGGAATCGCTTCCGTAATCCACCAAGTGGCAATCCAAATTGTACTTGCCAAAATGGCTTTTGCTTCAGGCGGTAAGCCTTCGGGACTAACAAAGATTAAAGTTAAGACAAAAAGAAGCGGCCCCAAAAATAAGCCAATTAACTGCGGTGTGTTGTAACTACGCTTTTTTTTGCGTTCGTCATAAGATCCGGCATCCTCAGCCCGATCACGGCCTTCCGGTATGCCCGCTCCTGGGTTAGTAAATAAACGGAACGTGTCTTTTGCCTGGTCATGTTTTTCCCACATCCAGTTCCATGTAGCAGAAATCATACTATCCCTCCATTTTCTTAAAAAAAAAGAATTATTCAACAATTACTGTCATAATTGTATAGGTTTACATGGTCGCAAACAAGCGGATAAATGATAAAACCGAACCATTTTGAAAAATGAACACAAAAAAGGGCTGGGAATTGTGCATCCCTGCCCTTTATCTTTCGAATTTCTCAATCGTTTTTTAGCGGTGTATTATTGATCTTCTGTCTCGCCGATTGGATTTTGTTCATCTCCAACTCCAGTATTGCTGTGAGCCCCACTTTTCTCCATACTTTTTCCATCTTCCCGTGATTCTTGATCAATGCTTTCAAACTCTTCACGTTGCCTCCTGTTTTGGTTCGTTTGCGGATTCGCGTCTCTTGAGAAATCATTTTTAGCCATACCATCATTCCTCCCATAAGTAGTTACCCCTCTACTTCCCTTCTAACATAAAGTAAAACGTTTTATAGAGGGATAAAAACTCCATAGCCAAAGTAGACAGACAAAAGTGATAAAAGAGCGAAAACCAGGTATTCGGAAGTGCCGCCGGTCGTGGCAGTCACAGGAAAACGGATATTCCACTTGAAGGGAAAGAACAGTTTTACTCCTCTTTTTGTCGCCATATCCAAGACAATATGGCTGGCCATACCGACAAGCAGGCCTGCTGAAATGGCTTCCACTGGCATGAAGTTATTCAGCAGAACCGCGAATAATCCCAAAAACAGCAGGCTGTGGGTGAATGTCCGATGTCCGAATAGACCATTGATCAACTTGGAAAGAACAGGCAACGCGCGGCCAATTTTGCTGCTGCCATGGCAGATGTCCGGAATCACCGACCCGATGACGCCTGCCCCGAGCAATAGCACCGGTTCGTAATTCGTAATTTGTGCAAAGGCAAGGCTTGCTGTTATGCCGCCTAGGATGTGTGTCTTGCCTGTCATGCTTTCTTCTCTCCTTTAATAGTGCTATTTTTATTATACTAAAAAGTTGTGTATGCTGAAGACAAGGGAATTAATTATTTAAGTTAAGCTACTCACTTAAATGGGTATTATTCTGCTGTAGTTATTCCGCAAATCAGCTCCTGAAAACCAAATACTCGTGGAGCGATTGCTTAAGAATCTTTTTCCGTGTACAGGTTTGAGCATTCATTCTTAATTTCAACCTAATTAAAAGGAGGCGTCATTATGGGAATTCATCGTTTTTTTACATCATTGAATGATTTAGAGCGGATTATCCGTGCACCTGGCAGATTTAAATTTGAAGAACATAATGTTGCAGCCCATTCGTGGAAAGTAAGCCAATACGCCATGTTTTTTGCCACGATTGAAGAACGCGCCGGACGTGAAGTTGATTGGAAGGCATTATATGAAAAAACCATCAACCATGATTTTGCTGAAGTGTTTATCGGCGACATTAAAACACCGGTCAAATATGCTTCACCTGAGCTGAAAGAAATGATTGCAAAAGTGGAGGAAGGCATGATGGAAAAGTTCATCCTGCGTGAGATTCCGGAAGAATTTCAAGATGTCTTTTTCGAACGCATGAAAGAAGGGAAAGACGCGACTGTAGAAGGGCGGCTGCTGGAACTGGCGGATAAACTGGACCAATTTTATGAAGCATTCGCGGAGTTGAAACGCGGCAATACCGACAAAGAATTTGTGGTGATGTACCGGATTGCTTTGACTAAAATACTGGATCTGCCTTTGCCGGCAAGCATTGCTTATTTCAGAGATGTCATGCTTGGCGATGTGATCAACGAAGACACAGCTATCGATGTAAAAGAGATTACGCGCCAGATCATTGCTGAACATTAAAGCTTCAGTATATATTTCAAGCTCAAAATATGGTAAATTTAACTTCAACAAATACTTTCGGAGGTGAATCCCTTATTTAAGGGAATTTATTGGACCCCATACTTTTATTGAATTTAGTTTTGCTCGTCTTATTAATCGCGTTAACGGCTGTTTTCGTCGGCTCGGAGTTTGCCGTCGTTAAAGTCCGGATGTCGCGCATCGACCAATTGATTGATGAAGGAAACAAAAAAGCTGTATTGGTCAAGAAAATCACCAGTAACCTTGATTACTACCTGTCCGCATGTCAGCTTGGCATTACCGTTACCGCCCTCGGACTTGGATGGTTAGGTGAACCGACTATTGAACGGCTTTTGCATCCTTTATTCGAAACGCTCGGTGTTCCTGCATCTGCTTCTACCATCATTTCCTTTGTGCTGGCTTTTTCACTGGTGACATTTCTTCATGTGGTCATCGGAGAAATGGCCCCCAAATCATTGGCACTTCAATTTGCTGAACGGATGACCTTGACGCTGTCGCCATTCCTTTATTGGTTCGGCAAAATCATGTACCCGTTCATTTTCATCCTGAATGGTTCGGCTCGTATTCTTTTACGGGTTTTCGGTGTAGAACCTGCCAAAGAAGAACAAGCCCATTCAGAAGAAGAACTGAAAATCATCATGGCGCAAAGTTTCCAAAGTGGGGAAATTAATCAAACTGAACTTTCCTACATGCAGAACATCTTTGCTTTTGATGAGCGCAGTGCAAAAGACGTAATGATTCCCCGTACTCAAATGATCGCTTTTTCTGATGATTTGACGAACGAGGAGCTTCTGGTGGAAATCCGTGAGCATCGTTTTACACGTTATCCTATCGCCAGAGACGGGGACAAAGACGATCTTATCGGTTTTATCAACGCCAAAGAAGTATTGACGCATTATGCCGTCAACGGCCAATTTGAAATGTCAGAACTGATACATGACCTTCCTTATTTTCATGAAACCACACCACTTCAAAATGCCTTAGTGAAAATGCAAAAAGACCGTACGCATATCGCTTTGGTCATTGATGAGTATGGCGGAACTTCAGGTCTGATTACAATGGAAGACATATTAGAGGAAATCGTCGGAGAAATCCGTGATGAATTTGATGAAGAGGAAGATGAGGAAATTATTAAGGAAAGCGAAACCCGCTATCTTCTGAATGGACGTGTCCTTTTAAAAGATCTCGAAGAACGTTTCGGCTTTACATTCGAAGACAGTGAAGACATTGACACAATCGCCGGTTGGATTCAGCATCAATTGATTGAAGCCGAAACCGGTGACCAGTTCATAAAAGAAGGTTGCCAGTGGTCGATTGTGGAAATGGAAAATCACCACATTCTGAAAGTTGCCTGTGACCTGTTGCAAAAATCACCTTAAAAAGGATGTCCGCATGCGAACATCCTTTTTTGTGTTCCAAACAGTCTAGCTTCATTTTATAAATGCGTCTGTTTTCATTTTTTAGGGTTAACCAGCTATGCAATAGGGCATATAAAGAATAACTAATTCTAAAATGGAGGTTGTTCTATGAGTAAAGCTATGGGGTTCGTCAAAGAACTTGGCAGTGAATTCAAAAAAGATAAAGCAACGACCCTGGCTGCAGCACAGGCTTATTACTATCTACTCGCTATTGTTCCTTTATTGATTTTGCTGCTGGCTATTTTGCCTTATCTTCAGATTGATCCACAGAAAGCCGTGGATTTCATCGGTACCATTCTTCCAGGAGAAGTGGCTACAACATTCCAGGATACCATCGTCAGTGTTGTCACCACCCCTTCAGGCGGTTTGTTGACATTCGGTATTTTGGGTACGCTTTGGTCCGCATCAAACGCATTGACTGCTTTTATCGATGCCACCAACCAAGCCTATGGAGTCGAAGAAAGCCGTTCATTCATTAAACTGAAAGCAACAGCTATCGTCTTGACGCTTGGCATGCTGGTTGCGGTCATTGTTGCCCTTATTTTGCCGATTTTCGGTGGTACGATTATCGATATGATCAAATCATTTTTGAGCTTGCCAGAGCAAACCGAAATTATTTTCCAAGTATTGCGTTGGGTTGTCTCCATCGCAGTCATGAGTATTGTATTGGCTCTTATGTACAAGTTCGCTCCTGACAAACATTTCCCATTCAAGGAAGTTATTATCGGCGCTGTCATCGCAACAGTCCTGTGGCAAGTTGTGTCATTCGGATTCTCCATCTATGTTGCTAACTTCGGCAGCTATTCAGCGACCTACGGAAGTCTTGGAGGACTAATTGTCCTGATGCTTTGGTTCTTCCTGACAGGATTGATTCTTGTTATCGGTGCTGAAATCAATGCTATTCTGCACAGACGCAAAAATGCGAAAGGAGCAGATTCTTCTGACCCTGTTGCGCAAAGCGAAGCAAATCAAAAAGAAGCGAAAGACACAGAGTCTTCCATGAACAAATACTAAACCACAAAGCCCCTTCACCGAAAAAGGTGAAGGGGCTTTTTTATCAGTTCATTTTTGATCCACTTTTTCGAAAAGAGCCATCCATTCGTCGATTGTGAAGTCCTGGATCTTGCCATCTTGGCCATTGATCGCAAAATAGTCGATGGCTTTCTGAGTTGCCCCGGTCAGGTGCCGGGAAACCTCTTCCATCTGCCCCTCGCTTTCAGCAGTACGTGCTACCCATGAAGGATAGTCAAACGTCTTCCGCCGATCGGCCGACTTCAGTTCTTTCATTCCATTTTCCTTCAGCAGCGTTGCCCATTCCGCTTTTGATAAGCACCGAAAATGGCTGTGGTCTCTTAATCGTTCCGTCGTATTCATAAACTCCGCCAATTCGGGATCGGCTGGTGCGACATTGTCGATCAGAATAAACTTGCCGCCTGTCTTCAAAACCTTCGCTACTTCGGAGATAAAGCGGTCTGGTTGCGGAAAATGATGCGGTGCAATCCGGCATACTGCTGCATCAAAGGTTTCTGTGAGAAATGGCAAGGCTTCGGCATCCGCCACCACGTACTCGATGTTGTCGAAGTTGTGCCGCAGATGTTTTGCTGTATTCTCCAACATCGCTCTCGTCAGATCCGTAGAAAATACTGTGGCCACATGTGGCGCCAATGTTTTTGTCACATGTCCCCCGCCTGTTGCAATATCCAGCACTTTCCACGTTTTTTCAGGTTTCAGCCAGTCAACAAGCAACGGCAAATCATCCCCTTTTGCGTGGCTGTTGCTGGTGACGTATTTATCAGCGTTCTTCCCGAACACTTCTTCTACTTTTTGTTTCGGTGTCTTTTTCATGCCGGTCCTCCTTATTCACATTCCTGGGCGGTGGTTTAGAAAGTTGCGGTACGCAAACCCTTCCACTTCTGTTTCCGTATACTGCTTTTGCAATTCGTTGATCAAATTAGGGAATTCCGATGCATTTCCAAGCCCTGTAATGTGTGAAGAAATTCCATCAAAATCCGATCCGATGCCGACTTGCTGAATTCCTCCAAGCGAACAGAGATAATCGATGTGGCGGACCAAATCCGATATCGTTGCCTGTTCACTGTCTTTATTGATAAACTGCGGAGCAAATACGACATCGATCATGCCATTGTTGGTGAATATCGCCCGAATTTGTTCATCATTCAGATTCCGTGGATGATCACAAAGAGACCGGGCATTGGAATGGCTGGCAATCGGGTATTTTGCAAGGTCCATGACATCCCAAAATCCCTTGATGGATAAATGGGACACATCCGTAAACACATGATGTTCGTTATTGAGGCAGACCACTTCTTTTCCCAAGACCGTCAATCCCGCACCTCTCGGATCTCCGACACCATCCGCACAAAGATTGGCATTATTCCAAGTTAGTCCGATCGACAGTACACCCAGACGATAGAGGTGGCGCAGCTTTATTAAATCATTGCCGAACGCATCGGCTCCCTCCAAGGTCAAAACAGCGCCAATTTCATCTGGCTTTAATTGGTCAATGTCCTTCCATTCTTTGATATGCTTCATCAATGGATTTTTCCCGAGGATTTCGCTGTAGAATAAATCCACTTGCTCGAGAGCGTGCTGCCATTTTTCATCAGAAGGAAATTCCGGATGGATGAAGATGGCGAAAAACTGTACTTTTACACCGCCTGCCTGCAGCCGTTCAAAATTAGTCTCGAGGTCATTCGACTTCCGGTAGTCCAACATTTCCCCGTCGAATAACGTATTCCGTTTTGCAATCTGCAGTTTCAGCAGCGCATCGCAATGTGTATCGAAAATCTTCATCTACTCATCTCCTTCTTCTCGGCAGGCTTCGATAAAGCCTTGGAAGATACCCAGCGACGCCGAATCGGCAGCTCTTGCCATGTTTTCCGGATGCCATTGCACACCCAACGCAAAATGATGTTTTGTACTTTCAATCGCTTCCACAATGCCGTCACTTGATACACCGCTGACGATCATCGGCTGAGGCACCTGGCGGTTAGCTTGATGATGGCGGCTATTAACTTTCAGGCGCTTGAGTCCAGTTAAGCGGTGCAGCAACGATCCTTCTGTTACCTCAACAAAATGAGAACCGTGGAACCGCGGTGCTTTTTGCTGATGCTGCAGCAAATCTGCTTTTGCTTGTGTGGTGATGTCCTGATACATATCGCCTCCGACCGCAATATTCAAAATTTGTGCT
This sequence comes from Planococcus beijingensis, assembly GCF_016820615.1. Classification (NCBI taxonomy): domain Bacteria; kingdom Bacillati; phylum Bacillota; class Bacilli; order Caryophanales; family Caryophanaceae; genus Planococcus; species Planococcus beijingensis. The sequence goes on along the minus strand of NZ_JADHDZ010000001.1, from coordinate 107,208 downwards.
CCCCGGCACACACCAAGAATCGGCTTTTTCAATTCCAGAACTTTTTTCGTTAGAGCCAGCTCAAATACATCGCGTGAAGGAATAATTACGCCAAGGTTCGGATGCGGCTCCTCGCCGAATAAAGTCGGATCAATGTCATAACCTCCCGCCAGGAAAAGCCCGTCGATATGTTCAGCAATTTCATCGATATCCGCCTCTTCCATCAAGTGTGGGAGCATGATCGGCAAGCCGCCTGCGGCTAAAATCGCTTCTGAGTCCGCCAGTTCAATATCGTATGCATCGCGTCCCAATTCCAGAGATGCCGTAAGGCCAATAATCGGTTTCATCTATGTATACCCTCCCATTTTTAAAAACTGAATATAATAAACATACAGAATTTACTGGTGGAATACTAGTTCATCTCCCAACTTTATTAATTGGAAGAGTTCATCAGAAAAACGGAAAGCCCGAAAGCTTTCCGTTTTGTTCTTACTGTTCTTTTCCTGATTCAGCGATTGCTGTCGCAATAGCGTCTTCAATCGGGGTAACCGAAGCTAAATCGTTGTTGATGATGATCGAGAAAATCAACGGCTTGCCGTCTTTGGTGGTGGCGTATCCAGACAAAGCGGAGACGGCTGTCAACGTTCCCGTTTTTGCTTTGACATTTTGTTGAGCGGCTGTTTCTTTCATCCGATTCCGCAATGTGCCGCCAACGAACCGCTCTGCATCCGCCGCAACCGGAAGCGAATTCAGGTAACTGCCATACCATGGTCTGCTCTGGACTCCAAACAGCAATTGAGATATTTCATTTACTGGCATCAAATTCACATGGGACATGCCCGAACCATCACGAAGCAGGATAGTGTCGGTATTGACGCCCAGTGTTCCTGCTACATCTTCCATTACTTCCAGTCCGGCTTCCCAGCTGCCTTCTCCTTTTACCGCGCGGCCCATTTCCTTGGCCAACACTTCACCGTGGCCATTGTTGCTGAGCTTCATGAAAGGAATCGAAAGCTCAGCCAGCGACATCGACTCGTGCTCCACCAATAGGGTGCTGTCGTCCGGCGTTTCCCCCATTTCCAGTGTATGTTTTCCAGCCCACTCGATGCCTTCAGCCAGCAACGCATTTTCAAACAAATCGAGGGCATAACCTGAAGGTTCATCAACAGCAATCCATTCCCGCATCCGTGATCCCTCCACCGGGATATTCCCTTCCACTACAATTTGGTTGGTTCCATGCTTGCGGCTGATGGAGACAGTTTTAGGTTGGTCTGCCGCTACTGTCTTCGCCCGATTGACGATTGTTACATAATCAGTTTGCGGTGCCAGCGATACTTTTGGCTCTATACCGGCTGAATCACCCGGATTCACTTCAACAATAAGAGAGCCCGCATCATAATCTTCATTGGGCGAGGCAGTCAATGCAGAAACCTGTGCACCGTAATAATAAATTTCGTCCTGCCAGGTGATGTCTTCTGACAACCGGACATCGTCATACCACGTATCATCGCCGATCAAATCGCCTTTGATTTTTTGAATCCCCTGGTTTTTCAATTCCTGTGCAAATTCCTCAAAGTCTTCCTGTAGAAGTGTAGGATCCCCTTTCCCTTTTAAGTAGAGGTTGCCTTTAAGCATTTTTCCTTTCACTGCTCCATCTGTATGTATTTCCGTAGTAAAGCGATAGTCTTCTCCTAAGGTTTCAAAAGCTGCTGCGGCAGTGAAGAGCTTGATATTCGAAGCTGGAACCAAACGCGTGTCTCCAAAGTGATCATAGATTTTTTCACCTGTCTCCGCGTCTCTGATGCTGACTCCCGCTAAAGCGCCATCCAACCGTTCATCCTGCAGGATCTGATTGATTTCATTGGCCAAAGATGCATACTCATCATCTGCGCCTGCTGTTATTTCTTGCTCCGCAAACTGTAGGGGTGAAATCGCCAGTGCCCCTGTCACCATTAAAAATATTGCCCCTGCCACAAATTTCTTGCCTCCCATGATTCCATCCCCTATCCATTAATCTGTTAAAGAATGTACCATAACAATCGTTTAAGTTATCAGACAATTTAATAAACAGATCGTTTAGCATAGGGCTTTTTTGTCAATATAGGGATATTATCCATCTTGAACTCAAGCATTACTTTATTTGCATCCTTTACTAGCTCCATGCACCCATAAGGTTCCATAAAAAAATTCAGCAGAAATGTAAAAGCTTCCGCTGAATCATGTTAGTTATATAACTGGCTCAAAACGAACATTTTTGTTCCCTCTCTATTCTCCCCATTGCGTTTCCGTTGTATAAACCAATTGGTCCCCAACAAAAATCCGGCATTCCATTCTACAGAAACAAGTCCCGATCGATACTTTGATTTCTTCAAATTCCCCTTGTTCGTTTTTCACTTTCCCGAACAAGCGGGAAGTAAGATGCAGACCCACCTGTTCATCCTGTAAAACCCCATCCACAAATAATTTTTCGTTGGTCCATGTATTGACGACTCGAATGGTATGGTCACCGTACTTGACTACCCAAATATCCTTCATGACCTGGCCCCCTGTCCCTGCTTTTGACACCAGTATACCAGAAATAGAAAACCACTATGCACCTGAGCCAACCTCTGCTATTGGGAAAAGCCACAGGTTGGAGCGAAGGTATTCTTCAAATGAAAAAAGCCATAGACGACTCGAATGATTCGAGTACATCTATAGCCTGCGCTATATCAATCTATTCTGTTGCTTTTTTACTTGATCAATTCCAATTCTACTGGAATTGATGCTTCCACTTCTTCGCCTTCGAGTGACTGAACAGCTGCCTCAACAGCCATTTCACCAATCATTTCAGGTTTCTGAGCAATTGTTCCATCCAAACGGCCATCTTCCACCGCTTTTACTGCATCATCTGTAGCGTCAAATCCGACAACAGCAATGTCTTTTCCAGAAGCTTCAATCGCTTCAAGAGCACCTAATGCCATTTCGTCATTGTGAGCAAAGACTCCCTTAATGTCTGGGTTTGCCTGAAGGATATTTTCCATAACGGACAAGCCTTCAGAACGGTTGAAGTTTGCTGTTTGTTTAGCCACAACATCCAAGCTTTCAGCAGCAATCTTGTTAAATCCTTCTCCACGTTCACGTGCAGCTGAAGATCCTGGTACGCCTTCAAGCTCTGCAACTGCAGCGCCTTCACCTACGATTGAAGTTAGATGTTCTGCTGCCATTTCGCCGCCTGCTGTATTGTCAGATGCGATATGGGAAACCACTTCTCCGCCTGCAGCACTGCGGTCAACTGTGATGACCGGAATGTTTGCCGAGTTCGCTGATTCGACTGCCGCTGCAACCGCTTCAGAATCGACTGGGTTGATCATAATCAGATCCACTTCCTGTTGAATCAAATCTTCAATATCACTTGCTTGCTTTGAAGCATTGTCCTGTGCATCCACTACTGTCAAAGTTGCGCCAAGCTCTGCAGCTTTTTCTTCAGCGCCTTCATTCAACGTAACAAAGAACGGATTGTTCAATGTCGAAACAGAAAAACCGATTGTGTAATCGCCGCTTGCTTCGCCGCCATCGCCGCTTTCCTCTTCAGAACTTGATCCTGGAGCTTCCATCGAACAAGCCGCCAAAATCATCATTGCCAACAAGATGAACCCTAATTGCATTTTTTTCATTTTCCTGCACCCCTTATGCTGTTTTTTTACGGTCCAGAAGAACCGCTAATAATATGACTGCACCCTTCACTACTTGCTGGAAGAAGGACGGAACCCCAATCAAGTTCAAACCGTTGTTCAATACACCGATGATCAGCGCACCGATCAATGTGCCGACAATCCATCCACGGCCACCGGTCAAACTTGTGCCGCCAAGCACAACTGCTGCGATAGCATCCAGTTCGAACATTTCACCGGCGGTCGGCTGAGCCGAATTCAGGCGCGATGTCAAGATCAAGGAAGCCAATGCTGCCAACAGGCCAAGCAAGGAATAAACATAAATTTTGATGCGGTCCGCATTGATCCCAGACAGGATCGATGCCTCTTCGTTGCCGCCAACTGCATAGACACGACGGCCAAATGTCGTCTTTTTCAAAATGAAATACAAAACTCCAAAACTGATGATCATCGTCACTACCGGTACCGGAATTCCAAGGAAATATCCTTTGCCGAGCATCTGGAACGTCAGGCTGTCGCCTAATCCGGAAATCGGACGTCCGTCGGTATACACCAGCGTCAAGCCACGATAAATGGTCATCGTCGCCAAGGTTGCGATAAATGGCGCCACTTTCCCTTTGGCAATAATGAATCCGTTAATGGCACCTAATACTGCACCGAGCAATAAGCCCAGCAGCATGGCGAAAATCGGATCTATTCCACTGGCCATCATTCCTGCTGTGACCGCTCCGGTTAAGGCAAGAGTCGCCCCGACCGATAAATCGATGCCTCCTGTCAGAATAACAAAAGTCATACCAAAGGCAATCAAAGCGTTAATGGAAACCTGCCGAAGCACGTTCATTAAATTGGAGACGGATAAAAACCCGGGGTTTAAAGCCGTAATAATTACGATAATAAGGATCAACCCGATAAAGGGAGCTATCTTCTGAAGCATAGATTGGTTATTGGTCTTCAACTGCAAGTTTTCCACCTCCTGTTGCAAAATGCATAATTCGTTCCTGTGTCATTTCCTGTTTCGGTAAATCTGCTGTAATTTTGCCTTCGTGCATCACTAGAACCCGATCAGCCATACCGATCACTTCCGGCAATTCCGAAGAAATCATCAGAATGGCAACACCGCGTTCAGCCAGTTCATTGATGATCGAATAAATTTCTTTTTTCGCTCCAACGTCAACACCGCGCGTCGGCTCATCCAAAATCAGCAACTTCGGTTCAATACCAAGCCATTTTGCGATGACTACTTTTTGCTGATTGCCGCCGCTCAAAGACTTAGCTGCCTGATCTGGACCTGATGTCCGGATTCCGAGGCGTTTAACCATCGTGTCGTAAAGCTTGCGCTCTTTGTCTTTGGAAATCAGGCCGTTTTTGGAAATAGCCGCAAAATTGGTCATGCTGACATTTTCCTCTACTGAAAAGTCCACAACGAGCCCTTCTGATTTCCGGTCTTCCGTTACATATCCGATGCCCATTTCCTTGGCTTTTCTTGGTGTATCGATTTTAACTTGCTTGCCGTCAAATTCAATGGTGCCGCCATCCAACTTTTTATAGCCAAACAGCGATTGCGCCACTTCTGTCCGCCCTGCTCCCATGAGCCCGGCAATCGACAGCACTTCGCCTCTCCGGAGCTCAAACGAAATATCTTCAAAGCAATCTTTTCGCTTCAAGCCTTTGACAGAAAGTTTTACTTCACCAATCTCCGAATTCCGTTCAGGGAAACGCTCTCCCAATTCACGGCCTACCATCATTTGCACAATTTCATCAAAAGAGGTTTCACTGATTTTCCGTTCCCCTACAAATTCCCCGTCACGCAAAATGGTGATCCGGTCACACAGTGAAAAAATTTCCTCCATCCGGTGAGAGATATAAATGAAAGATACACCGCGCTTCTGTAGTTCACGAATGGTCTTGAACAAGCTGTCAATTTCACGATCCGTCAATGCAGCAGTCGGTTCGTCCATAATGATCACTTCCGCGTCCACTGACAGGGCTTTGGCAATTTCAACGATTTGCTGCTTGCCCACTGACAAGGTACTGGCAGGATCCGAAGGGTTAATATCCAAGCCAAGATCCCCAAGAATTTGGCGTGTCTTTTTTTCCATCTGCTTGGTTTTCAAAATTCCCGTGCGGCCAATCGTCTCCTCGCGCCCAAGAAATAAGTTATCGGCGATCGACAGATGAGGCAGAATGTTCAGTTCCTGGTGGATAACTGCAATACCTGCTTCTTCCGCTTGCTTGGGAGAAGTAAAATCGACTTGTTTTCCTTTTACTTCAACCGTCCCAGTATCTCGCGTATAGATGCCGGACATGATTTTCATTAAAGTCGATTTCCCGGCACCGTTTTCACCCATAAGTGCGTGAATTTCACCTTTTTCCAACGTGAAATGCACATTTTTCAAAACTTTATTGCCGCTGAATGACTTTGAAATATCGGTCATTTTGATCATAGTGTTCACCTGCCTTTTTTAAAAGATGACTCCGGAGCGAAGGACGATATTAGCGTAAGGTGTCGCTTCTCCAGTGCGGATAATCAATTTCGCCTGTTTGCTGAGATCTTTCAGCTCTTCATGTGTTATATAGTCTGCCTTCATTTTCTTTAGAATTTCATTTTCCACTTCAGGGTTGCCTTTGGTTATTTCCTGGGCAATAAACGCTGCTTCTGCTTCAAAGTCATCCAGGACTGCATCCAGGATGGTCAAAAACGCAGGGTCGCCTATTCTATAGGACAAATCAACGCACGGAACGCCCTTCGGAATCGGTAAACCGCAGTCACCTATGACCAACAGGTCCGTATGGCCGAAAGCAGCCAAAGCTGACGCTATGTCACGGTTGATGATGCCATGTTTTTTCATGAGTGGGCACCGCCCATCCGTCCAAGGACTGCATCCCGTTCAGGCATACCGCCTTGCGCACCGAATTTTTCTACAGATAAGGAAGCGGCGGCATTGGCAAAGCGAACAGCTTGTTCGAAATCTTGGCCTTCCGCTATTGCAGCAGCCAATGCTCCGTTGAATGTATCGCCTGCTCCGGTTGTATCTACCGCTTCGGTAGGAAATCCTTCGACAATAACATGCTTTTCTCCGTCGAAAAATTGGGCGCCTTTTTGTCCAAGCGTCACTACAAGACGGTTTGGATACTCCTCCAAGGCCTGCTCCCAATTGCCGCCAAAAATCTCTTCCGCTTCGGTTTCATTTGGCGTTAAGTACGTACAATAGGGCAAAAAGTCAGCGGTAAATCCGCTTGCCGGCGCCGGGTTCAAAATAGTCGGAACACCGTTCTCATGGCAGATTTCCAAGGTCCGTTGAATGACTGGAATCGGCATTTCCAATTGCATCATCACCAAATCGCTGGCTGCCAATTGCTTCGTGAACCCATCAATTTCTTCAGTTGTCACACTATAGTTCGCACCTGGCACGACAATAATGCGGTTATCTCCTTCCGATAACAGGATGTTGGCAATTCCGCTTGCCCCATCAATCCGTTTGACGCTTTGGACTTGAATTCCTTCAGTCTCCAACCCGTTCAACAGCTCAGTTCCAAATGCATCTTGTCCGACTGCTCCGATCATATGGACATCGCTTCCCAGTCTCGCCGCTGCCACTGCTTGATTGGCTCCTTTGCCTCCAGGGACTGTTGTGTATAGATTTCCCAAAGCCGTTTCGCCCTGCTTTGGAAAACGATCGGTTTGGACGACCAAATCCATATTGATGCTTCCGACTACTGTAATCATTCCGCTACACTCCTTGTTGTTCCACGAATCACTAATTTCACGGGAACTTCATAAAAACTCTGTTCAATTTTCTTATTCTCAATTTGTTTGATCAGGACCCGGGTTGCAACTGCGCCCATCTTATAAACATCCTGTGCGACAGTGGTCAATCCCGGAGACAGCATCTCACCCATCGCCACGCCGTCAAAACCGACAATCTGCAGATCATCCGGCACTTGCCTTCCAATCGTACCTGCGGCCTTTAAAGCCCCCGCAGCTGACACATCACTGCTGGCAAAAATGCCGTCGATTGATGGATTATCCTGCAATGCCTGTTCCACCACTTTTTGGGAATCCGCAAAATGGAATGGGCAAGTCACTACCTGATAATCCGCGTCTGATTGCCGAATCGCTTCCATGAAGCCATCATACCGGTCATTGGCCGGATTCAATTCTTCAGGACCTCTTAAGAAAAGGACATTCCGGCATCCTCTTTCGAGAAGCGCATTGGTGCCAATGACTGCACCTTCCTTGTTATTCGAGGAAACGACAGGTATCTTATCGTTGATTGCACGGTCCAGTGCCACAATCGGCACATTGGCATTGGCATAATGCGGTGCATCCAACTGATTGGAAGTCACGATAAATCCTGCAATATATTTTTTCTTTAATGTTTCAATATAGTTCTTCTCTTTTTCAGGATCTTCATCTGAGTTGCATAACACGACGGTGTAGCCGTATGTCAACGCAACATCTTCAACTGCACGTGCAAGTTCCGGAAAAAATGGATTTGTGATATCCGGCAAAATCAAGCCGATCAGATTCGATTTTTTCGTATTGAGAGAACGTGCAACGGGATTTAATTCATATTTAAGTTCGTCTACTGCAGCCGTTACCGCTTTTGCCGCATCTGCACTGACGTACCCGCTGTCATTTAAGAACCTGGAAACCGTCGCCACAGAGACCCCTGCTTTTTTTGCTACATCCTTAATAGTGGTCATTTAAAACGACTCCGTTTCTCTTGCAATGTGTAACCGGTTACACATAATATATAATGCACTACTCTATCTGTCAATGTGAAGATTTACCAGTAACAGTAGGCTTTTGAACCTAAAATAAGCCGTAAATGCGATTTTTTCTTTCGTTTCTATAAAAAAAAGTTCCCTTATGATAAAGGGAACCCGTTTTATTAAGCATTCATGTTTTCCATACGCATATCTCTGTTTTTCTCAGTTTCTGCGACATAAACCGCACATGCAGCATCACCTGAAATATTAACCGCCGTCCGTGTCATGTCCAACAGACGATCGATTCCGATAACCAGGCCGATGCCTTCAGGAGGCAAACCGACACTGCTCAATACCATGGCCAGCATAATCAAGCCTACTCCTGGAACACCCGCTGTACCGATACTTGCCAACACAGCTGTCAGCACAACCGTTACCATATCCATCGCTGATAAATCAATGCCATATGCTTGGGCGATGAACATTGTTGCAACACCTTGCATAATTGCTGTACCGTCCATGTTGATCGTGGCACCTAGAGGCTGCACAAAAGAACTGACGGATTTCGGCACACCTAGTTTTTCCTGTGCCACTTCCATTGAAATCGGCAAAGTCGCCGTACTGCTTGACGTACTGAATCCTACACTCATTGCAGGTGCGAAGCTCTTAAAGAACCAAATTGGGCTTTTCTTCGCCAAAAACTTGATGGTTCCTCCGTAAGTGAAAATTGCATGGACAAAGAGAGCTGCTAGAATGACCAGCATATAAGATCCCATGGCTTTCATTGCTGAGAATCCTTGAGACCCTACAGCCGTGGCAATCAAGCCAAATGTACCATACGGAGCAAATTTCATAACGATGCCTACCAAATACATCATGACGTCATTGCCCTGTTCGAATAAATGGACAAGACCTTTCGTTTTTTCACCAAGAGCCGTCAACGCCAAACCGATAAAGACAGCAAATACAATAATTTGCAGCATATTGCCTTCTCCCAGAGCCGCAATCGGGTTATCAGGAATCATGGCCAATAACGTCTCTCCAACAGATGGGGCTTCTTCTGTTTCAAAAGAAGCACTGGATAAATCAAAATCCCCAGCCAATCCAGGCTGGACCACAGCTGCAAGCGCTAAGCCAATAACGATAGCAATTGTTGTAGTAATTAAAAAATAACCAACAGTCTTAATACCAATTCTTCCTAACTTAGCAGGATCGCCAAGTCCAGCGGTTCCAAGAATGATAGAAAATAACACAAGTGGAACGACCAACATTTTAATCAAACTTAAGAATATTTGGCCAAGCGGCACAAATAAATATGTATTCAACGCTTCAAAGGAGTCAGGTGCGAATAAGTTGATCAGTAAACCAACAAGTGCACCTAAGACAAGTCCGCTCAGTACTTTTGCCGTTAATCCAGGTTTTTTCATTCATTTCCCTCTTTCGTTTCTAGACATAAAAACATTTTATAGGAAAGTGTATATTCATGACAACTTTTAAGTAATTCGCCGAATCTACAGTATCTTCAAAATAAATTAACTATTTTAAAATAAGAAAAAGCCTGTATAAATGGCGAACCATTTATACAGGCTTTTGGTTAACAACAAGCGGTATGCATTTTATCTTCGTTATTTTCTCCCATCAAGCTATAGCTTGCCACTTGAAAACCTTTTTGATGGAGCAGGCGGATTGCCAGGTTTTTTTCCGACTGATTTTCTGCAAACAAGTGGATTGGTTTGTTCGGTATTTCCTTATATCCTCGTGTAAAATACGAAATCGGCAAATTAAAGGCTTCTGGAAGCGGCTCTTTATAAGAGACATTATAGGCACGAACATCGAGCAAGGTATAAACTTCACTATCAACTTGGCCCAGAGCCTCATGCGCTACTCCGTGAACAGGAACAGTTCTTTTATAAACGCCATAGGCTGTCAGGAAAACCGGGACGCCAATCAAAATTAAACTTGTGACCATTTCATTACTCCTTCTTCTATAAAAAATCCTTGTTTCCAATTCAGCAATTGGAATCAAATCCACTTTACTTTCCTTTCAATCTTCAAGAACCTTAAACTGATATTTCTTCTTTCCACTTCTCGTAACCACCAGTCAGATTAACGAGGTTCTCAAAGCCACTCGCTTTAAGAAGGCTTGCTGCAATGGCTGAACGTGCACCTGCTTGGCATTGGACGATAACGGTTTTATTCGGATCGACTTCGTCCAGCCGGTTTTTTAACGTACCGACCATAATATGGTCAGCCCCGTTAATATGTCCTTCATCATACTCAGTTTGGCTGCGTACATCAAGCACATAGCCTTCCTTTGCTTCAATCAGTTTCCTCGCCTGCTCCGGTGTTACATTCTCATATGAATCCAGCTTTGCAGCCTCATTCAGCGCTTTTGAAACATCTGTATAGCCTGCTATATCGTCAATACCGATTGAATGCAGAACTTCAAGCACCGGACCCATTGATTCCGGATCCAACAAAAGATAGAGCGGCTTTTTATAGTCTACGATCCAGCCGGCCCAATTGGCGAATGATTTATTGAATGGAATATTGATGGATCCGGGAATATAACCTTTGCTGAATGAAGAAGCCGGGCGCAAATCCAAAACCTGATGCCCTTCTGCAATCAAACTTTCCAGTTCCTCTATCGAATCTATTTCTGCAGGTTCAGAAAGTTCCTTCACCAATTCTAAGCCGGTTTTATTCACTGCTTTCATAACAGCAAAATAGGAAGGCGGTTCGGGCTGGCCATCCAATAATTCTTTTTGAAATGCCAAGGCATCATCATATTGCAAGGCCCAGTTAAACAACTTTTCATAGCCGACTGTAGTTGAAGGCACGGCACCAAGCGCTTTTCCGCAAGCACTTCCCGCTCCATGAGCTGGCCATACTTGAAGATAATCGGGCAACTTTTTAAAGCGCTCAAGTGACTTGAACAGCTCTTTTGCGCCTGCTTCAGAAGTCCCTTGCATACCTGCCGCTTTTTCCAACAGGTCCGGCCTTCCTACATCACCAACAAATACAAAGTCACCGGTGAAAATCCCCATCGCTTTATCTGCCGAGCCGCCACGGTCCGTCAATAAAAAGGAAATACTTTCTGGTGTATGTCCAGGTGTGTGCATCACTTCAAACACCAAATTCCCTATCTTGAACTGGTCCCCATCTTTCAATAATTGATGATTGATATATTCGAGATTCTCATATTTCCAATCTGCGTCACCTTCATCAGATAAGTAGAGGACAGCTCCAAAGCGGTTCGCCAATTCACGCGACCCTGAAACAAAGTCAGCATGGATATGCGTTTCCAAAGCACCAACAATATTCAAGTTTTCTTTCGCAGCAAGCTCTTCATAAGCAGTAATATTGCGCATTGGATCTATCACTACCGCTTCCCCTGTTGCTTGGCAGCCGACTACATATGAAGCATGCGCTAAATTTTCATCATAGAAATATCTCAATAGCATATCATCAATTCCTTTCAGTCATTTATTGATATCAATATACCACCCGGGGTATATATTGTAAAATATTCTGCTTATCAAAGAGATTTCATTTGGTTCACTATAAAAAGGTTGGATCCAATCGCCACTTTTGTGGCATCAGAATCCAACCTTTGCATCATCAGTTCTCTATTGCTGCTCTTCGAAAAAACTTGGCAGTTCACTGGCCTTCATTGGGAATTCCGCTTTTCGCTTATCGACGAATGCTTGAATCCCTTCATCGGCATCCGCATTTTGTCCTGCCCAGTGCAGGAATTTCGATTCGATCAGATGGGACTCAAGCGGATGCTCCTGCCCCAGCATTTTCCACAACAGCTGGCGGGTAAAGCTATTGGAAGTTGCAGCTGTATTTTCAACGATATCACGAGCAATTTCATAAGCCTTCGCCAATGGATCTTCCGATTCGTATTGCATCAATCCCGCTTCAACCGCTTCAGCAGTCGGGATGTAACGTCCGGTGAGGGTCCATTCGAGTGCTTTGCCGATTCCTACAACACGCGGCAGAAACCAACCGGATCCTGCTTCTGGACCGATGCCGCGGCGGCCGAACACAAAGCCGATCTTAGTGTCTTTTTTGACGATCCGGATATCCATCGGCAACGTCATGGTCATCCCGATGCCGACAGCTGGACCATTGATGGCAGCGATAATCGGCTTGTTGACTTTGTATACCTCCAGGCTCACCTGGCCGCCAAGGTCCCTGTAGTCTTCGGAAGATTGTTCGGAAGAGAAAGTGGATCCCCCTTCGGATAGGTCCATACCGGCGCAAAAAGCCCGGCCGCTTCCCGTCACCACGATGACGCGCACGTTATCATCATTGTTTACTTCCTTATAGAATTGCAGCAGCTCCTCGTTCATCTGCTCGGTATAGGCATTCATTTTGTCCGGACGGTTCAAAGTTAAAGTAAGGATTCCGTCCTGAAGATCTGTTTTAATCGTTTCGTACAAGCCCAGCCACCCCTTCCTCATATTCAGCAAGCAATTGATCCACAATTGCCTTGGTCGTCTCCCGTTTGGTGATGGTCGTTACGCCGTGGCCAGCTGACCAGATATCCCGCCAAGCTTTGGCGTTGACCAGATGCGACAAATCGATTTCATCTTTCGGTTTCAAGGTTTTCGGATCGATGCCTTGTTTGATTAAACTCGGAATCAACACATTGACCGGCACTCCACTGAAGGAATCGGTATAGAGGACATCTTCCACTGATGAATCGATGACCATCTGTTTGTAGTCTTCCGGCGCACTGCTTTCTTCGGCTGCCAAGAAACGCGTACCCATATAGGCATAATCCGCCCCCATTAATTTAGCTGCAGCCACATCCGCTCCTGTAGACAAAGAGCCTGACAAAATAATCGTTCCATTATAGAATTTTTTCACTGCCGCAATAAAAGCGAATGGGTTGATTGTGCCTCCATGCCCTCCCGCTCCTGCGCATACAAGAATCAGGCCATCCACTCCACTGGAAGCCGCTTTTTTCGCATGCCGAATATTGGCGACATCCGAATAAACCAGTCCTCCATAAGCATGGACGATCTCGATAACATCGGCAGGAGATCCGAGAGACGTGATGACAATCGGCGGTTCATATTGGCGAATCAATTCAAAATCCTCTTCATATCGTTTATTGGAGCCACGGTGGCAAATGAAATTGACTGCCCACGGCTTTTCTCCGAGTGATTCTTTCACTTCTTTCAGCCATTCAGCACAAGTCTCCACAGGACGTGCATTGAGCAGCGGAAAAGAACCAATCACTCCTGCGTTCGATGCTTCAATAACCATTTTGGGTGTTGACACCAAGAACATCGGCGCCACGATAACCGGCAGTTTAAGCATGTTCAATCACCACCGCAATCCCCTGGCCGCCGCCGATGCATAGGCTGGCTACTCCATATTTCCCACTGCGGCGCTTCAGCTCATAGGCAAGCGACAATAAGACCCGTGCACCGCTCGCCCCTACCGGATGGCCTAATGCAATCGCGCCGCCATTGACATTGACCTTGTCACGGTCCAGACCGAGCTCTTTCTCCACCGCTAAATATTGCGCAGCGAATGCTTCGTTGAGTTCAAACAAGTCAATGTCGTCAAGCGTCAGTTCCGCCCGTTCCAAGGCTTGCTTGATGGCAGGTACAGGCCCGATGCCCATAATGGTCGGATCCACTCCGACCACTCCCCAGGAAACAATTCGTGCCATTGGCTTCAGGCCATGCTTATTTACCGCTTCCTCGCTCGCCACGACAAGCGATGCCGCTCCGTCATTTATTCCAGACGCATTGCCTGCTGTGACTGTCCCCTCTTTTTTGAACGATGGGCGAAGTTTCGATAAAGCTTCCTGATTGGCATCCGGTTTAATGTGCTCGTCTTTATCGACCACCACAACACCTTTTCGCGTCTTGACTTCCACGCCGACGATCTGTTCTGCAAATACACCGGATTCAGTCGCCCGGGCAGCTTTTTGATTGGATTCCACCGCAAATGCATCCTGCTCTTCGCGAGAGATATCGTATTGCTCCGCCAGTTTTTCTGCGGTCATCCCCATGCCGCTTCCTGTATACTGATCCGTCAATGTCGCAGTCAGCATGTCATCGAATTGCAGATTGCCCATTTTCGACTTGCTGAAACGCTGGTCAAAACTGGAGTATGGCGACATCGACATATTCTCGGCCCCTCCAGCCAATACCAAATCAGCTTCTCCTAACAAAATATGCTGCGCTGCCGTCACGACCGCCTGAGCGCCTGAGCCGCATAAACGATTCAAGGTCAACGCCGGCACTTCTTTCGGCACACCCGCTTTCAATCCGATATGGCGAGCGATATACGCGGCATTCAAACTGGAATGGATGACATTTCCATAAAAAACATGGTTGATGTCCTCCGCTTTAACGTTCGACCGCTTTAAAGCCTCAACTGCCGTTGCCGCTCCCAGTTCCGTGGCATCCGTATTGGCGAATGATCCGCCAAATCCTCCAAAAGCCGTTCTTGCTCCATCTATTAAGTAGACATTATTCATATTTCAACTTCCCCTTCCTCGATTGTAAGTGCTTTCAAAAATCCCTATTTGCATAATAGCCAGACAGTCTTTTTTATCACGTTATTTTAAATGACAGGCATTATACAACCTCTATTAGTTACAAAGATAATCTCCAGTTATCATTTTCTGAAAATTACGACTCAAATTAATAGTAAGCTTCATCCCAAAAAAATGCAACGAAGCTTTCACTTCTCATTTAAATTTCAACTCTTCGTTTAAACTTCCAAGAAATGGCCCTCTAATCTTTTTTCCCTAACTGCTCCTTTACCGCAATATCCATTTCATCTGCCCAGCGGTAAACCGTACTACTGGAGACTCCGAGTATATTTGCGGCAGAAGAAATACTTTCCGCCTGATTTAACGCTGCAATTAGCATACTTTTTTTTGTTTTATTTGCGTGTGTTTCATAAAGATGGCTAACACAGTTTCCTGATTGAAATTCTTTTTGAATATAAGAAGGCAAATAATTTATCCCAATAACTTTGTCTTCACTGAACACTTGCATCTGCTCTATAACATTCTTTAACTCCCTGAGATTTCCTGGCCAGCTGTAAACCATGAAGGCGGATATGACTTCTTGGGATAGTCTTCTCGCATTTGAAAAATAGCCTGCGAGCAACGGGATATCACATAGTCTCTTGCGGAGCGGCGGAATTTCCAAAGTTAACGCATTCAACCGGTAAAACAGATCCAGCCTGAATTTTTTCGCCTCCACTAAAGACCATAAGTTTTGATTAGTGGCTGCGATGATTCGTACATCCACTGTTTTTGAATGATTTGAACCAAGCGGTGTAATTTCTTTTTCTTCTAAAACACGCAATAAGGTTGCCTGAAGCTCTAAAGGCATGTCTCCAATTTCATCTAGAAACAATGTGCCTCCATGAGCCGCTTCAAACTTTCCTTTTTTTCCGCCGCGCAAGGCATTCGTAAAAGCACCCTCTGCATAACCGAATAATTCACTTGCAATCAGCTCCCGTGGAATGGCAGCGCAGTTGATGGCTACGAAGTTTTCGTTTTGCCTTGAACTGTCGTTATGGATTGCCTGAGCAAAGAGCTCTTTCCCTGTACCGCTTTCGCCGATCAGCAAGACACCTTTCTCTGTCTTTGCTGCTTTTTTCGCAAAATCCACCGTTTTCCGAAAAGCTTCATCTTCTCCAATAAGAGAAGAAAATTGATGGCTTGCTGTGCTGTTCGCCAACTCTTTCGAAATTTTCCGCTTTAAAATAAGAAGATTTCCGATATGCTCTTTTCCGATACTGATTTTTCGGGAAGTCAGGAAGAACTGGCCTCCGTCTCTATTTCCATCACCTGATTCATTTTTTAAAATCACTTCATGTTCATTTATCTTTTCTATAAGAGCCGCTGAAAATGACTTTAGTTTTTCAATATCGTCTATTTTCAGCTTTTCGCCATCGCTTCCGGGAAGGTGGAGAAGGTGGGCAGCGATTTTATTCATACGCAGCACTTCGCCTTGCAGATTAACAATTAAAATTCCATCCGAAACCGACTCCAGGGCAGCATTAAAGTAATGGTCACTCATATACCGTTCGTGTTCCAGCCCTTTTTGCGCAATCAGTTTAACGATTGCTTCTGCTGCAGCCTTCACAAGCGCCAGTGAATGGGGATGGGCTGTATTCAAATATCCGACAACGGTGATGACGCCGATGATTTCAGCAGAAAGCGGATCCCGGATAGGGGCGCTTGAACAATGGGAGGTATGCCATGCTACACAATAATGTTCTGCTCCAATCATTTGGATCGGTCTGCCCGTTTCAATCGCTGTGCCGATGGCGTTGCTTCCCGAATGCTTTTCACTCATATTGGCTCCGACTTTGAAATTCGCACTTGCCGCATTCACCGCAATTTCACTATCCCCAACCAATTCCAAAATGACACCGTCTTTATCCGAGAAGGCAATGATGCTGTCGGTACCACGCACCACTGCGAAAAGTTCATCCAGTAATGGATGGACGAGATTCAACAGTTCTATATTTTTCTGGAGTCTTTTTTCTAAATCTTTTGGCGCACAAATTACTGGAGCTGCCAAAAGGTCCGGATTGACCCCATAAGATTTGGAACGCCTCCAGGAGTCTATGATGCCTTTCCGAACGTCATCCACGTGTGTATTCCATTTAATGTAGTTTGTCCAAGCCACTTTTAAGTTTTTTAATTTTTCGGGGCGTCTGACAGCTGCGTCTTCAAGTTGGTGTAAATTAATGTCGGCCAAATCCATCCACTCCCGTTTTTCAATATGTATAAGAAGAGGGGTGCAACTACTCCCCACTCCTCTCTTCAAATTTCTATACCGTACTCCAGCCTCCGTCTACCGGCAGAATAACTCCGGTTACATAACTGGCATCGTCCGACGCTAAAAACAAAGCGGCTCCAGCAATTTCTTCCGGTTCTCCCACTCTTCCAAGCGGACCGGTTTCATAGTTTTTAGCAATTTCGGGGACATCCAACACTTCGCTGATCATAGGTGTGTTGATGGCGCCCGGACAAATGCAATTGACGCGGATATTGTGCTTTCCGTAATCAGCGGCCATTACACGTGTCAATGCCACAACGCCGCCTTTAGAAGCTGTATAGGCATCAGCTCCTGTGACTCCGATGATGCCGTTTAAAGACGAATTATTGATGACACTGCCTTTTCCCTGTTCAATCATGACAGGAATAACGTACTTCGACATTAGAAAAGTACCGTTCAAGTTGATGCCTAGAATACTGTTCCAGTCATCCAAAGGCGTTTCCAAAATAGACGACATCGTGTATTTGGAACGGGAAGAAAAACCGATGCCTGCATTATTGAATAAAATATCGATGCTGCCGTATTTATCTTGTACGGCACTGACCAGTTGTTGGACATTTTCTTCATTTGATATATCCGTTTTGAAAAACATCGCCTTGTTTCCTGCATCGGTTATTTCTTTCTCCACTTTCTTGCCCGCTTCTTCATTCCATTCGGCAATGACGACATTGGCGCCCTGCTCTGCGAACAGCAAAGCGGACGCTCTTCCTTGGCCGCTTCCTGCTCCGGTAATGATTGCTGTCTTCCCTTCCAATCTCATAGCCATCCCCCTATTCCTCAGCTCAATTCTTCAGCTGTTAAGTTTTCAAAGGCTTTTTTCACTTCATTGGTAAAATGCGCTCCTGAGACGCCATCGATAAATCGGTGATCATAGCAAACAGATAAAACCATGATCGGCGCGACTGAAATTTCATCATCTTCTCCGACCACCGGCATTTTCCGGATGGCACCGGCAAAGATGATGGTCGACTGCGGACTGTTGACGATCGGCGTGCCTGATTCGATCCCAAGGCTTCCCAAATTTGATATCGTAATGGTGCCATTTTCGTAATCCGCCATCGTCAGCTCTTTGTTTTCCGCTTTTCCAGCCAGCTGTTTGATTTCTGCAGAAATCTCCTGAACTGATTTGCTTTCTGCATTTTTCACTACCGGCACGACCAATCCATGAGAGCTGTTGACAGCTACCGAGATATTCACTTCTTCATAAACTGTGATTTTATTGTCATCTTCCAGCTTGCTGTTGACGAGTGGATAATTCTTCACTGCGTTGCTGACTGTTTTCACAATAATGTCATTTAATGAGATATCGCCAAGCTCTTTTTTCACCGCTAAAGCATTGGCCATATTGACAGACACCATTTGAGTGAATTGTGGAATGCTTTGCCAACTGTTCAAGACATTTTGTGCCATCGTTTTTTTGATGCCATTGAGTGGAATCGTTTCCTTTACTTTAATAGTAGAACTTGAAGATGGAGCTGATGCATTTCGGATGTCTTCTTCTGTAACAATTCCGTTTTTTCCAGTGCCGTTGATTGTCTCCAAAGGCACGCCAAGTTCTTTTGCCAGCTTCCGTGCTCGTGGCGATACGCCGCCTTTTCTGGCATCGGGCTTCGCCTGGCTTTGAGCAGCCGCTTCTTTCATGACGTCCTCTGCTTTTTCAGCAGGTGCCGCTTTGGCATCATGTGTATAGACCGACAAGTCCGCTTCTTCATCTGCCGATCCAATAATGGCAATAACCGTATTGACGGGGACTTCAACATCTGCCGGAACGATGATTTTCTTCAAGACGCCGGATTCCTGTGCTTCTATTTCCAATGTCGATTTCTCAGTCTCCAATTCGAATAAATATTCCCCTTTTTTGATTTCAGCACCTTCTTCAACCAGCCACTCGGTTACAGTTCCATTTTGCATCGTCACGCCTAAACGGGGCATTTTCACTTCATACATCCTATGCACTCCCCTTCCAAAAATATTCACAGAAAATCGAATAGAGGCTGGCTTGGCCTATTTCCTTGTCCAGCCTCTGGATTTTAATATTCCATCAGTTCATTGACTACGGTTATAATTTGTTCTTTGTTCGGGGTATAAAATTGCTCAAGATAGATGCTTTGCGCAATCGGTACATCCGGACTGCCGATTCTTCTGATCGGTGCACTCAGGTCGAATAATGCACCTTCCTGAATTTGAGCCGCAATTTCAGCGCCTGAGCCTCCGGTTTTCGGCTCTTCGTGAACGATTAAAGCACGTCCCGTTTTTCTGACCGACTCCAGGATTGTCTCCATATCCAACGGAGCCAACGTACGCGGATCAATGACTTCCGCTTCCACTCCCTGAGCAGCCAGTTCTTCAGCAGCAGCCAAAGCAGTGTGGACCTGCAGAGCCGTAGCAACGATGGTGACGTCTGTTCCTGAACGTTTAATATCCGCTTTGCCGAACGGAATCAAATATTCTTCTTCCGGCACTTCGCCTTTCATGTCATAAAGAACTTTATGCTCGAAGAACAAGACGGCGTTATTGTCGCGAATGGCTGTTTTCAGCAGCCCTTTCGCATCGTAAGGCGTTGAAGGAATGACGATTTGAAGCCCTGGACCGTGCATGAATAATGCCTGAGGACTTTGGGAATGTTCAGGCCCTGCTCCACCTGCAATCCCAATCGGCAAACGCAAAGTAACCGGCATTTCCATTTGTCCGCCATGCATAAAACGCCATTTGCCCATTTTATTGAAAACTTCATCAAAAGCAATTCCCACAAAGTCGCCAAATTGCAATTCAGGAATTGGACGGGCATTCCCAGTAATCGCCATTCCCACTGCAGCCGCGACGATTGTCGGCTCTGCGATTGGCGTATCGAACACACGAGTGCTTCCGAACTTTTCATACAAACCTTTGGTCACAGCATTGATGCCGCCAAATCGGCCGACATCTTCCCCAAACAAAACCGTTGTTTCATCCCGTTCCATTTCTTCGTTCAAGGCTTCCAATAAAGCTGCACGCATTGTAATTGTTCTCATCCGTTTCTCCCCCTTTAAGCGAATAGGCCTTCATAGATTCGTTCAGGATTCGGCAGTGGCGCCGCTTCCGCTTTTTGAATGGCTTCTGCTATTTCCGCATCGATTTCTTTATTGATGTTTTCAAGGTCTTCTTCAGTCACGACTTTATCAAGCATCAGTTTGGCTGCAAAATTGGTGATCGGGTCTTTTGTGTCTTTCCAGTTCTGCAGAATTTCCACATCTACGTAATCGTATGGATCGCCTTCAAAATGGCCGCGGTGGCGGAATGTCTGGGCTTCGATGAAAGTAGGTCCTTCTCCGCGTTTTGCCCGTTCCACCGCTTCTTTGACAACTTCATGCATCAGCAGCACATCGTTGCCATCTACTACACAGTTTGGAATCCCATAACCGTCTGCCCAGTCCGCAATATTTTCTTTGACGGAATGCGTTTCGGATACGTGGCAGGAAATGGCGTATTCGTTATTTTCACAAATATAGATGATCGGCAATTTGTAGAGCCCTGCCCAGTTCAAAGATCCATGAAGCATTTCACGTGACGCTGCGCCGTCCCCAAAATACACCACCGTTACTTGGTCGCTGCCTGTCAATTTCGAGGTATAGGCAGTTCCGACGCTCAATCCCAATTGGGATCCAATTGTTCCGGCCTGTCCCAGTACGCCACGGGCAGGGTCTGCGCTGTGGACAATACCTGCTCCTAAGCCTCTCGTCGTCCCTTCGATTGTCCCAAGGAAATCACCGTAAATTTTCGATAGCGGGACCCCTTTGGCAATCTTTTGATTGCATCCTCTATGGTTGTAGTAGATGTAATCCTCGTCCCGCAAGTTTTGCCGGATTGATCCTGCTGATAGCCCTTCAGAGCCGATGCCGGAATGGTAAAATCCCGAAACCTTTCCTTCTGCCATTAATTTAATCAAATTTTCATCAAACTTTCTGATCTTCGCCATCGTCTTGTAAAAGTCCACCAGTACTTCTTTGCTGTAACTTTTTGTTTCAACTTCCTTTACGTATGTCTCAGCCATTCTTTTTCACTCCTCTGTTTGTGATGGTTCAAAAAAATGCTTTGATATTCGGAAAGAGATTGGTTTCCATCTCGATCCCGATGGTTGTTGATTTGCCATGGCCGGGGTAAACTGCCACATTTTTGCTCAGTGTAAAAAGTTTCGCATGAATTGAAGCTTTCAATAGTTCCCGATCTCCTGGCGGAAGATTTGTAGGTCCGATTAAACCTGCCAGCAGCGTATCCCCCGAAAACAAATAACGGTCATTCAACAAATAACAGACACTTCCAGGTGAATGCCCTGGCGCATGGATCACTTTCACTGAAAATTCACCGCATTGGACCAATTCATCGCCATTCAACAGGATATCGGGCCATTCGCAAACAATCGGTTTGCCGTTTTCCGATGATAAATTCAATATTGGATCGCCCAAGTATTCTGCTTCTGCATGATGGATAGCTACCGCTGCATCCGTCCTGCCTTTAACAGCATTTACTCCTCCGATATGATCATAATGGCCATGCGTTAAGAGAATATAATCAACTTTCCTGTTCCCGAGATATCGCAATAATTCTGCCGTTTCTTGGCCCGGATCAATTACTACACAAAACGACTCGTCATCCGTCACGACGTAACTATTGCTTTTGATTTTTCCCGATACGAACGGGACGATGCTAAGTGGCTTCATTTCAAGCCCCCTTTTCCTGCAAGTTGGATTCCTCTGGAGAAAGCGTTTTCAAATTGTGGGTTCACCGCTTTTTCACAGTGCTGTCCCCTTGCCTGTATTGCCATCCTTTTTAAACCCATTTCACCTGCTTTCCTGTTTGTCTTTTAAGGCAATGGCGCCTTCATTATTTGTATATGCAAATATCGTGCCAACTTAAAACTCCGATTCAACCAGGGACGGGTTGTGCTTTGCGGATCTTTTTTCTTATTTCCGGGAATTTCTTATCGAAAATTCTCATTTCTGCTCTAGTAACGTCTCCTGCTCACTGAATTTGCGACATTCAATTCTTCCCGATACTTAGCAATGGTTCTCCTTGAAATGGGTATCCCCTGTTGGTTTAATAAAACCTTTAGCTGCTCATCCGAATAAGGAACAAAAGGATTTTCGTTTTCGATTAAAGAGGCCAGTTTGGCTTTTATACTCAAGACGGATTCCGAATTTCCTGCATCTGAAGTTGATAGGCTGTGAGTGAAAAAGTGTTTAAACGTAAATAAACCATAAGGCGTCTGAATGTATTTATTGCTGGTGATGCGGCTTACAGTCGATTCGTGAAGCTGCACTTTCTGTGCCAGGTCTTTCAATCGCATAGGTTTGATAAATGATTCACCTTTCCAAAAAAATTCCTCCTGATGCTCAAGGATCATTTCCGTCACTCGGTATAGGGTTTCTTTTCGCTTGTTCAAGCTATTCTTCAAGAATACCGCGTCTTTTATCCGCTGCTGCACATAATTTCCGATATCTTTTTGTGATGATGACAAAAGACTTTCAATGTAGCGTTCATCCAGTTTAATAGGGGGCAGTAAAGAATCAGTTACTTCAATGATCCAGCTCTGATTGAATTTTTTAATCACAACATCGGGTATGGCGTATGACACCGGAGAAGAGTATGATTCTGCCGGATATAGCTGCAGGATTTTAATGAAGTCCATAATTTCCTGCAATGTCCGTCTGCTGATCTTGTACTTGGCCGCAAGAAAATGAAAGGAACCTGAAGCCATTTTGACCAAATCGTTCTCCACCAAAGCTTGCGCAATTTCTTTGAATCGAAACTTCTCTTCGGCTTTAATCTGGAAAATCAAAAACTCTTGCGAATTTGCCGTGCCCACTCCAAACGGTTCCAACCCTTGCAATAAACCAATCAGCCTGATTGCTTCAGGAGTTGAGATCCCCAATACCTTTCCTGCTTCTTTTGCTTCAATACTTAAAAACCCATGGTTGTCCAAACTTTGAACCAAAAACCGCATCATCTGTTCCTGATTTTTTTCCAGATTCAGCAGCATAATCTGTTCGAGCAATTCTTTTTCCATTTTATTTTCCGGTGCTCCAATAAATTGAGCGGGATCCACGGAATTTTTGGCTGTAGAAAAGTATTCTTCTCCTTTTACATGATCCGTATGCTGAAGAAGCGGGTTACCGGAAATTTGTTCATTCAGGAATTCAGCCAATTCCTGTTTTGAATACTGCAGAAGCTTTATCGCTTGCGATAAAGCAGGCGTCATATGAATTGTGTGCAATTGCTTTTGCTGCAATTGAATACTGCCATACATAGACATCACCTCTTTTTATTGGAAGTACGGGGAGTGAGTTTGAGGAACAGCAGGTTGAAGGATAATTCATGCATGTCAAACGGTTGCCCGCCTCACGGAGGGCAACGGCTCAACAGTTTTACCTTAAGGAATCAGCAGCACTTTCCCGATGCTCATTCTGCTTTCGATATGGGCATGTGCCTGTGCAGCATCTTTTAATGCAAAACGTTTGGAAATTACAATTTCCAATTGCTTCTGGAGCAAGTATTCAGTTATTCTTTCCGTACCTTCCCTAAGAAATTCAGGCCTGTGCTTCCTGTAGGTGCCCGTGCTGTATCCGATGACCGACCGGCAACTTGAATGAAGATCATCGGTTTTTGCGATTCCCGGCACCGAACCATCATTGGCATGGCCGAAAGAGACAATCCGACCAAATGGCGCCAAGCATTTCAGGCTTTTCTCGAAGTTTTCGCCGGCCACTGTATCCAGAATGACATCCACACCTTTTCCGTTTGTCAGTTTATTGATCTTCTCTACAAAATCATCTGTCCGGTAATTGATGACTTCGTCCGCCCCAAAGGATTTGGCTTTCTCCATTTTTTCATCGCTGCCGACAGTGCCGATGATTCGGGAAGCGCCGAAGAGCTTCGCCAATTGAATGGCTGTAGAACCGATTCCCCCAGCCGCTGCATGGATTAAAATGCTCTCACCTTGTTCAAGCCTGGCCATCTTTCGAATGGCATTATAGGCAGTGACACCGACAGTCAAAGAAGCTGCAGCCGCTTCGCTGCTAAGCCCATCAGGAATTGGATAAACCAAACTTTCAGGGGCCACAACAAATTCAGCATAAGAGCCACCAGATGGAAAGGCCATCACACGCTGCCCCGTCTTGAAGCGTTTTGCATCTGCTCCAGCTTCCACGACCACTCCTGCACAATCCAGTCCTGGCGTAAATACGGCATCTGCTGCCACACCGTGATACTGTCCTTGCCGTGCTTTGATATCTGCAAAGTTGACACTGATCGCTTCGACCCGGATCAGCACCTGATCTGCAGCAGTCTTTGGTCTTTCTACTTCTTGCAGCTCCAACACATCAGGCTTCCCAGTTTCTCTGACGACAATTGCTTTCATAATGCACCTCCTGTTCAAATCAGAAAATCAGCATACAAGCTCCGATCACTAAACCGCCATAGATCAGTGCAATCATCGTATACCCCATAATGTCGCGAATCTTCAAGCCTGCAATCGCCAGCAAAGGAATTGCCCAGAAAGGCTGGATCATATTCGTCCAGCTGTCGCCCCAAGCTACAGCCATTACAACTTTAGCGGGGTCGACGCCCATTTCAAGTGCAGCAGGAATGACCAACGGCGCTTGAACTGCCCATTGTCCGCCTCCCGACGGAATAAAAACATTCAGGATTCCAGCCGACAAGAACGTCCAAAGCGGCAAGGTGTTGTCTGTTGAAATATCAATAAAGAAGTTGGAAATCAATACCGCTAATCCGGAAGCACTCAGCATGCCCATGATCCCTGCATAAAATGGATATTGCAGAACGAATTGTCCGACGCTGCTGACGGATTTCAATAATCCTTCAGCAAGTTCACGCACATTCGAGAACAACAACAAAGCCGCTGTCAGGAATATTAAGTTGACGGTATTCAAATCCAGTGAAAATCCGTTGGCGATAAAATGATTGATCAAATAACTTAATCCCAAAAATCCACCAATAAGCGGAATCAAACGTGTCTTTTCAATTTTGTCATTTGGATAATTGGTTTCTTCTTTGGCATCTTCCTCCACTACCGGTTCTTCCAAGCGTGACTGTTCTACAATATAGCGGTCTTTCGGATTTTTCGGGTGGATTAAGCGCATAACAAACGGCAAAGTAAAGAACAAAATGACCACAATAGCAATATTAAGAGCAGATAATAAGGTTTCTGATATCGGAATTAATCCGATATCACCTTCAAAAATATGGTCAGCTGTTGCAACAAATAAAGCCGGAGAGGAAGACAAACCACCTTCCCAAATTAAAAACCCGGAATATCCTGCAGCAACGAGGACACGGTAATCTACATCAAGGACTTTTTTGGCCACCATCTTCGCGATAATCCCAGCTACCACCAATCCAAATGCCCAGCTGATCAAGGAAGCACCCAATGCTGTGAATGTCACCATCAAAATAGCAGAGTTCGGAGATTTTGGGATAGCCGCAATTTTTTCAAGTGTCCGCGAAACGGTCTTCGTTAGTGCAAGAGCATAACTCAAAACAAAGGTGGTGATAATTTGTGCTGTAAACGTCAGCAAGCCCCACATTCCGTCACCCCAATACGTCATCATATCGAAGGGGCTTGAATCTGTGAAAATGACGCCAGCAATAAAAGCGATGGCCGTCAGGATGATGGCAAATACAAATGCATCAGGCAACCATCTTTCTGCAATGCGTGCAAACACCCCTGCTACTTTAGCAAGCGGGTTGTTTTTGTTCGCATTCAACACTCTTTCCCGTTCCAATTCCTCAGCACTTTTCACTTTGGTCATCGTTGCTCCCCCTTACACCCATTTTTTCATCTGTTGTTTCTGGATCTTGCCGACTGAAGTACGCGGGAAATCTTCGGTAAAATGAATTTCCTGCGGCACTTTGAATTTAGCAAGGCGCTCCCTGCACCAGTCCAATAACTCTTCAGGCGCCAGGTTTCGGTTTTCTTTTAAAATGACGAAAGCATGAATGGCTTCTTCATATACCGGATCCGGTACAGAAACGACTGCACTTTCAAATACAGCGTCATGTTCATTGATGACGGCTTCAACTTCTCCAGCCGCTATGTTTTCTCCGGACCGTTTCATCATGTCTTTCTTGCGGTCGACAAAATAGAAAAGGCCGGTCTTCGGATCCATTTTTGCCATATCTCCGGTATAGAGCCAGTTATCCTGAATCGTTTCCGCAGTGGCAGACGGATTTTTGAAATACTCTTTCATGATCGTCACACCCGGTTCTCCTCTGACCGTAATTTCCCCTTCTTCTCCCGCAGCAACTTCCTGGCCATTCTCACCTCTTAAAGCAACTGAATACCCGCAGGCTTCCATGCCGATGCTGATGGGATCCTGCAAGTCGTCCACTGGATTCATCAAAGGAATGGCGACGGTCTCGGTCATTCCATACAGCTGACGGAGTTCTACATCATATCTCTTCAGAAACTCTTCGTATTGTTGCTCTGTCAATGCCTGTGCATAGATGATCAGCCTGAGCGGGTTCTGTCGATCTTCAGGATCGTAGTCTTTTTTCAAGATCATTTTTATAGGAGCTGAAAAAAGCGAACCAATTGTCGCCTCCAGTCGTTTAGCCTGCTTGACGTAATTGGTGGCACTGAAACTCTCGGTGATGGCGATGCTGGCACCGGCATAAAGAGCGGGCATCGCCATATAGTATTGGCCATTACCATGGAACATCGGCAACACAATCAATACGCGATCTCCCGGCCGATAACCAAGCGTTTCCGCCATCTGTTGACCAGTATGCAAATAATTCCGTTGTGTCAGCACTACGCCTTTCGGTTTTGAAGTCGTCCCTGATGTATAAAGAATGGCTGCTTCATCCTGTGGCTTAAGCTTGGGCATTTCCAAGAGAGGATCTGCCTGACCAATTTCTCCTTCCAACCACGTTCCCTGTTGCCATTCCTCCAATCTCGAAAATAACAAAGGCAAATCAAAGCTTGAGAATTTCTGCTCATACTCTTTTTCAGTGATGATCAACTTACTTTCTGAATGGCTTACCAGGTATTTCATTTCTTCTTCAGGCGACAAAACATTCGTCGGAACCATTACAGCACCGATAGACAAAATCGCAAACCAGGACTTCATGAAAGCACTGCCATTCGGCAGATGCAGCAGCACTTTGTCGCCTTGTTTGACGCCCTTGCTTTGCAGTAACTGGGCAAGCTTGCCTACCTGTTCATAAAACTGCTGGTAAGTCATTCGTTCTACAGCACCATTTCTGTTTTCGACTACCAGAAATTCCTTATCCGGATTTTCTTTGCACCTTGCTGCAAGCAGCTCTGCAACATTTGCGTATTTCATTTGTCTCCCCCTTGTTTTTGTCATCTTTCTCCATTAATTAGCCGTCCATCCTCCATCGATGTAAAGAACTTGGCCAGTCACATAAGTAGAAGCATCCGAGGCAAAAAACAAAGCCGGTCCAATCATTTCATCCGCTCTTCCCATTCTTTTCATCATGGTCCGGTTAATGATTTTCTCAAACCGCTCTTCATCCTGCAAAAACGGTTCTGTCATAGGTGTAATTATGTAGGCTGGCGCTAAGGAATTAACCGTAATATCGTGTTCCGCAAGTTCAGCAGCCCATACTTTCGTCAGCTGGTCGATTCCGC
The DNA here is from genome assembly GCF_016820615.1 of Planococcus beijingensis. Taxonomy (NCBI): domain Bacteria; kingdom Bacillati; phylum Bacillota; class Bacilli; order Caryophanales; family Caryophanaceae; genus Planococcus; species Planococcus beijingensis. The sequence continues at coordinate 79,378 of NZ_JADHDZ010000001.1, read as the reverse complement.
CTTTGCTGGCTGCGTAACTGGTCTGCAAGGGACTGCCGATTTTGCCGAGAATGGATGAAATGTTGATGATGCGCCCGCTTTTTTGGTCAATCATTCGCTTGGCTGCCTGCTGTCCCACCAGGAAAATCCCCTTTAGGTTGGTTCCAATCACCTTGTCCCAATCTTCTTCTTCCACTTCAACCAGCGGCTTTCGGATATTCATTCCTGCATTGTTAACCAAGATATCAATTTGGCCAAACTCCTGATCAATGTATTCAAATAGCTTTTCCACTTCTGTTTTTAGAGTGACATCCGACGATTTCCAGTAAATCTGATGCCCCTGTTTTTTAATTCCTTCAGCTGCTTCTCTGAGGGCTGCTTCATTTCTTCCGGTTATGAGCACTTCGGCTCCCGCATGTGCCAAGCCAGCAGCAATCGCTAACCCAATCCCCTTGCTCCCTCCGGTAACCAGCGCTTTTTTACCGGTGAGATCAAATGTCGGGTACGTATAGTTTTCCATGATCTTTACCTTCCCCTTTCCATTGAAAGAAAATTCCGTCTTTTACAACTAGGCAGAGCCGTTCTTTAATACAAATGTACCCATTAGTTTAGGTTGGCCCTGCGAGTCTTTAATGTGGATTTCCCCTTCGTTTTCAGTCCGCATGGAACCGGTGATGACGAGTTCTGCCCCCGGATGCGTGACAGCCTGAAAGCGAACGCTAAAAGATTGCAGCTCCCGCTCTGGAAACCATTCCTCGATTGCCGCAGCTGCCCAGCCCATGACGAACATGCCATGTGCAATAATATCAGCCAGCCCTTTTTCTTGGGCAACAGCAGGAACGGTGTGGATTTCATTGAAATCGCCCGAAGCACCGGAGTATTTCACGAGATCAATCGCAGCAAGAGGTTTTTTAATGATGGCCGGGAGCTCTGTCATATACTCGCCTCCAGCACTTCAATGAGGGTCGCTCGCCCTGTTGCCACTGTTGCATTCCATTGGTTTCTATAAACCGTCTCCAATAAGAAGAAGTTCTTCCCTTTTTTATGGAACTGCTCTTTTACAGACACCTGCGCTGTAATGACATCGCCGGCCACGATCAATTCGTGATAATCATATGTTTGCTCGCCGTGAAGCACATTATTTGGATCCAACTTGAGGAATTTTGAAAAAAGTTGATAGAAATTGCGTTCATTCCAGTAGTCGATAACAGTCATAAAAGTGGGAGGAGCCGGTATTCCCCGATACCCTGCTGCTTTAGCCACTTCAGCGTCCATATAGACCGGATTTCCCAGCTGCAACGCCTTCGCAAATTCTCTTATCTTCCCTGCTTCTATCGAAAAAGGAGCATAGTCAAAAAACATCCCTTGTGCACTCATGAACCCACCTGCTTTTTATGAGTTGTCGTTAAATCAATTGGCCGTTTCTTGTCAGGTTAGCCATATCCATTAAATTTGAAACGGCTTGGTTCAAGTTGCTGAAACGGTCGTCGTCGATTTCTCCAATTTTCCAACGGTAATGAATTTGCTGCAAGATAACGGCAAGTTTATAAAAACCGAATGTCACATAGTAATTCACGTTTGAAACGTCACGGCCGCTTTGTTTGGCATACTCTTCAATAAATTCTTTCCTGCCGAAAAACCCGGGCTGGCTTGTAACGATGTTGATGCCCATATCCGGATCATCCGGTTCACCCCAGTAAGCTACCGTAGACCCCAAATCACTTAACGGGTCGCCGATAGTCGACAATTCCCAGTCTAATATGCCGACGGCTTTCCCCGGATCTTCTTGGTCGAGAACCATATTGTTCAATTTAAAATCATTATGGACAATCGTCGTTTCCGGATTGACCGGGATATTCGCCGACAGCCATTGCTCCAATTCCTCCAAAGCCGGAATTTCCTCTGTTTTGGATTGGCTATAGCGCTTGATCCACCCTTTTACCTGCCGTTCCATGAATCCTTCCGGCTTGCCCATACTGGCCAGTCCTGCTTCCCGGTAATCGATGGATTGCAGCTGAACAAGGGTTCTGATTACGTTTTTTGAAATCGCCTCCCCAACCTGCTCTGAACTTCCGTAGGATTCGGGAAGTTGATCGTCGATTACGACACCTTGCTTTTTCTCCATAACGTAAAAATGCTTGTCCATAACTTCTGGATCTTCGCAATAAATATATGGCTTCGGTGCCAAAGGGAAGACCGGATTCACTTTCTCCAGCATCCGATATTCCCTTTCCATATCATGGGCACGCGGTGGTACTTCCCCAAAAGGCGGACGTCTCAAGACGCCTTCCCAAGTGCCGATCCGCACCAGATAGGTCAAGTTTGAATACCCTTCCGAAAATTGCTGAACGTCCATTTTCCCTTCAGGCAATTCCGGTATCGACTTGCGCAAATAATTTTCGACTTTCTTCCAGTCAATCGGTTCCACCATTTTTTCTGTCGTACTCATTCCATCCACTCCCTGATTATCAGTCATATGTAAAAAATCCCTGTCCTGATTTGCGTCCCAAACGGCCGGCCCGCACGTATTTCTTCAAAAGCGGTGCTGGGCGGTATTTCGAATCATTGGTTTCGTTATAGAGCGTCTCTGCTACAAACAACATCGTGTCCAAACCGATCAAATCCGTTAAAGCTAACGGTCCGATCGGATGGCTGGCACCCAGCATCATTCCTTTATCAATATCCTCTGCAGATGCGATGCCTTCCGATAGGACAAAAATCGCTTCGTTGATCATCGGCGTCAATATGCGATTGACTGCGAATAATGGTGCTTCTTTAACCGATATCGCAGTTTTATTGAAACGTTCGGCCACTTGGTGCGCAATTTCAAACGTTTCGTCACTCGTTTGTTCACCTCTTATAATTTCAACCAATTGCATCACCGGTACCGGATTGAAGAAGTGCATGCCGATCACTTTATCGCTCCGTCTTACAGCGCTGGCCATTTCGGTAATGCTCAACCCTGATGTATTGGATGCGAAAATAGTAGAAGGTTTACAGATCCCATCAAGTTCAGTCAACAAACTCTTTTTGGGTTCAATTTGTTCGATGATCGCTTCGATGACCAAATCGACATCTTTCAAATCATTGATATTTCCCGTCGGTGTAATTCTTCCGCGAATTTCATCGCTTTGGCTTTGATCGATTTTCTTCTTCTCGACATTCCTGCTTAAGGTCTTCTCGATTCTCGCTATCCCTTTTTCCAGCCCTTCGGCATTCACGTCATACAAGAAAACCTTATAATTCCCTTCTGCAGCTACCTGGGCGATGCCATTCCCCATAATTCCTGCACCCACAATCGCAATGCTCTTCATCGCTCCATCTCCCTTCAAAATTTAGTGTCCACGAAAATCAGCCTTTCGCTTTTCAGTAAACGCTTTGACACCCTCTTGCATATCCTGTGTTTCAGCAAGTTCTGAAAACAATAGCGTCTCCAGATCCTGGCCTGCGGCTAAACTTAATTCCAATCCTTCATCAATTGCTCTTTTAGCATTCGCGACTGCCAACGGCGCCTTCAATGCTATTGACTTTGCCAACTTTACAGCGCTCTCAAACGCTTGCCCCTGCGGCACCAATTTTTCCACCAAGCCTGCTTCGTAAGCTTCTGTGCCCGATAAAAGTTCACCTGATAAAATCAGTTCTTTTGCTTTTCCGGCACCGACAAGGCGCGCCAAACGTTGTGTGCCACCGTACCCTGGTAAAATACCAAGTCCGGTTTCCGGCAGACCTAATTTTGAATTTTCTTCAGCAATCCGGATATCACAGGCAAGCACCAATTCCAGCCCTGCTCCTAAAACCAAGCCATGTACTGCACAAACAACCGGTTTTCCGCCTGCCAGCTTATCAAATATCTTTTTTCCTTTTTCCACCAGTTCTATGCCGCTGTCTTTCGTCAAACTCGGAAATTGACGAATGTCAGCGCCGGCCGCAAAGGCTTTTTCTCCAGCTGCCCGAAGCACGATCGCCCGAATTTCTTGATCCTGATCGATTTCAATAATAGCTTCGTTCAACTGGTTCAGCAATTCGTCTGTCAGCACATTCAAAGGCGGATTGTTCAAAGTCAGCACTGCCACCATCTCCTGGCGCTCGAGCTCAATCACTGTCCACTGTTCTTTCTGCACTGGCCTTCCTCCTCATATTCTTTTAGTGGGTACTTTTTGATGGTCGTTTACAATTTTTCCGTCAGTAAACAACGGGACCACGTCCACTGTTTCGTAATGCCTTAGCACAAATTCCACTGAGTCTGTAAAGTTGAAGCGTTTTAATAAATGCGCTGTTTCACATTCATATAACTCCTTGAATGAATTTTCCTGTGCATGAAGATAAGCCTCTCTTGCCAGTTTCGAGGAATCGGATAATTCGTAACTTCCTTTGCGCAACAGGTGTTCCACAATTTGTCCCGCTCCAATGAAGTCTTCCATTGAAAAACGGTCATCATTTCCTGAACAGACCAGAACAATAGACGAACCATCTTGCTGCAGATTGATTCGCTCTGCAATCACGTGCCCATTCACAAGGGATGAAATAAAAAGCACATTTGCCTTGCTCGCCTTTTCAATGGCGATGGTTCCATTCGTGGAACAGATGATGGCCGCCTGCTTAGCATCGCTTAGCTTGATCAGGCAAGGATCAGGATATTGAAACCCGTGGATGGATTCCCCTTTAGTTTCTCCAAGAAGAATATGGGGTTCGCTATGTTGTTTGGACAACTCTATCGCCTGGGTACTGTCCTTCACTGCATAAATCGGTTCGAAATTATTTTCGAGCAAAAAAGCAATCGTCGAAGTCGCAAGAAGAACATCGATGACCACGGCAGTACAGCCTTTTAGCTTTTCTTCTGCCACCGCTTCTTTTTGGGTAATGACATGGATTTTCCTCATCTCGATCAATTCCTTTGAATTTATATCTTGTTAATGGGTTGATATGACTGTAAGTCATCATATTTTTCACGGATGGATGTTTTTGTTTAAGCCAACATCTTCAAAAAATATTCAGCATAAATATCTTCTACCTTTTCTTTCTTGAACTTTCCTTCTGGCGAATACCAGACCTGTACCCAGTTCGTAGCTCCTAGTATAATCATGCGCGCCATCTTTTTATCGGAAACCGTAAATTCTCCCCGTTTCACGCCTTCAGCTATGATCTTGTCGAAAATCCGTGCATATTGATCACGTTTTTCAATAATTTCTTCGATATTGTCCTCCGAAAAAAGTTGTTCTGGCTTTACGATCAGGTTAAAAACCTCTTTTTCCCGTATCGCAATGTCCAGATGCGTTTTAATCGCTTTTTTCATTTTGTCCATAGAAGATAATTCCTCTTGATAGATCGCTTCCATCTGTTCCATGGCTGCCGACAAAATCAAGTCATGGCAACTGTATAGAATTTCCTCTTTATTTTTGAAGTAATAATAGAGGGCACCTTTGGTCATCAGCAATTCAGCTGCAATGTCTTCCATGGTTGCGTTCTGATAGCCATTCCGTGATATAACCAAACTCGCAGAACGAAGAATATCTTCTTTTTTCTTGGCCACTTTTCGTTCCCGGAGACTCATGACACCACCTCATTCTTTCAGTATCAAAGCAGTTCTTCAGGCTTTGCTTCGGTTTCAATCATTACCATAGAAGGCTTTTTGACTAAAATATTCTTAATTAAAATAAAGACATTTTCAATCACGATCATGGCAAAAGCGATAGGAATCAGAAAGAATAGCGGATACAGTGGATACAAGGTTCCAGCAGCGGGAAACGCGGTCTTGCGTTCAAGGCCACTCATGGCATATTCCCAGCTGAATTGTACAATCAGCACGAGAACAAACAACTCAAGCAGCAACATGAAGAAAATCAGAATTCGTTGTGCTGTGGCATTCAGTTTTTCCAAGATCAAATCCATCTTCGGCAACACGCCTGACGCATAGACGTAGGCAAGCCCCGGAAAGACGACCAAAGGCATCATGTAATTCTGGATAATCTCAAAGCCTCCGCGTATCGAGCTCGAAAAGAAGGTTCTCATGGCAACGTCATACACAATCAACAGCATCATCACCAGCACACTGATGCCACTGATCCAGATTCCTGCCAGTTTAATGTAATGAAATATTTTATAAGCTTTCCATACACCGTTCATTCAAATCCACTCCCTTCAATCGCTTACATGGAATTCGGCAGCCACGTGGCAAGCCCTGGAAACGCAATCATCAAACCGCAGACGATGACCATAGCGACGATTGCAAAGACCATGGCAATGCGGAATATTGATCCTGAACTGATTCCACTGACACCGGCAACTGCATAGACACTCAAACCGACAGGCGGAGTAATTAAGCCAATCGTGCAGATAACAGCGACGAAGACACCGAACCAGAGAATATCGACTTGCAATTCTTGAATGATGGGCAGGATTACTGGAATTGACATCAAAATGACAGCAGCACCTTCTATAAACATGAACATGATGAACAGCACAACTGAAATAGCAACCAGCACCAATACCGGTGTATCCATAATTGGTTCGATCAATTCAATCAAGCGCCTCGGCAACAGCGATAAAGAAACAAAGCGTCCAAAAATTTGCGCACCGATCATGATGATCATGACCATTCCTGTCAGTTTTACAGTTTCAACAACCGAGGTTTTGAAAAACTGGAAATTGACTTTCCCCAGAACCAATGCCGCAAGCAAACCGACAAAAGCACCCACAGCTCCCGCCTCAGTCGGCGTAAAGATACCCGAATAGATGCCGCCGAATATGACGAGGACGATGATGACAGCAATTACGCTTACAACAATCAAACGGATAGCAGATAGTTTCTCCGGCAACGGTGCATCTTTGATTTCCGGTTCCTCAATTTGTGTGTGCTTTTTTCTGTCCATTTGGAAGTAAACCAGCATCACCAGGATAAAAACAACCATGGTCAATATCCCTGGAATAAAAGCACCCACAAAAAGACTGCCTACAGGCGTCTCAGTCGCTACTCCATAAAGGATCAGAATTATACTCGGCGGTATAATTCCAGATAAAGAGCCCCCTGATGCTGCAATGGCTCCAGCAAGCGGTGCACTGTAACCGTGCTTGCGCAGTTCCGGAATTGCCACTTGCCCCAATGAAGCCGAGGTTGCCGTTCCTGAGCCTGAAACTGCCCCCAGCATGCCTCCAATAATCAAAGTCAAAACACCAAGCAAACTGTTTTTCCCTTTAGAAACCTTATGGACCATATAAAAAATGTCCTGGACCAAACCGGACTGAAGAATAAACTGAGCCATCAATACAAATAGGGGGATGGTCGTTAACGTATAACTGGCCACCCGGTTAAAGGGTTCATTTCCAAGCAGCCCCGGAAGAATTCCAAAGCCTTCCAATAAGATTAAGCCGATTATTCCACTGGCAAGGAGTACTGAATGTATATACAATCCCGTTACCAACAGGATTATCATCATTACCAGAATAATTCCTATGACCAATAAGTTATCCATTTCAAGACCTCCTTGCATCAAATTATAAAAAGAAAAAGGAATGGCTTTTGGATAATAAGCTATTCCTTTTTCCTAAACGGCTATTCCAGATTCATAATGGCTTCTGGCACTTCACCGCCTTCTTCAATTAGAAGATCTCTCCACATCTTAACCAGGTCATTTCCTGGCATGCCGTTATCTTCAAGCAATTTTGCATAGTCTGTCCATGTTTCTTCAATCCCTTGGTTAAAGTGGTCTTGGACTGCTGGATCCAGGTCCGCAAAATCCACGAATTTTCCGCCATTCGCTTCATTTTCAGGAATGATTTCTTCTGAACGGGTAATCCACTCCTGCGCACCAGGCTCAAAAATCTCTTCGTTTGCCTGCGTCATCGCTTCCTGGACATTGTCAGGCATTTCGTCCCATTTCTCCTGGCTCATTCCAATAAATGCATTGAAATGCCCGAAATTGATGCCCGTCAACGTGTACCGGAACAAATCTTGGAAGCCATAGCCTGTCCAATCGGCAATGCTGTAAAATGCACCTTCAAATGTACCTCTGCTCAAAGAATCGTAAATTTCCACAGCCGGCATCGTTACACTGTTGATGCCCGTCTTTGCAGCATACATTTCATGGATACGGGACGGCGTGCGAAGCGAAGTGCCTTCTACATCACTGACTGCATTAAACTCATGGCCAGTTGTGGAAATTGAGTATTCTTGTGTAGTGGAAATCGGGAATACTTTGAAATCACCAAATTGCATTTCGGTGTAGGTCTGGCCATCTGCCAGTTCCTCTTCACTTTCGAGAAGTTTTTTCCATGCATTTGAAGCAATCAGTGTATCCGAATGGTTCAGCGGCAACATTGTCACTTCCGCCATCGGGAATTGATCCGGCTGATAAATCGGCAGGACGATCGCAACGTCCACTGTACCTGTTTCCAACGCTTCCGCTTCATCCGGAACTGCTACCAGTTCTCCACCGGTGAACGATTCAAATTGGACTTGGCCTTCAGTGAGCTCTTCCACTCGTTCCATCCATGGCACCATTGAAGCTTCCCACCAAGCATGCTGGGCACTGAGTCCGGTAGCCGCACGCAGCGTAATTGTTTCACCTTCTGATGAAGAGCCACCCGAATCCCCACCGCCCCCACATCCTGACAATAAAAGCACTAAACCGAGACCCGCTGCTGAAAAGCGAAATTTGTTTGATTTCATCTTTTTCCCTCCATCCGTTTAATGTAGTGATTGTGAAGACCTTTTTGCATCCACTTACAAAAGACCAATCCTATTTCCCATTAAATTGAAGAAAACTTTTTCTGAAATGGCTTCTTGAGGTTTCCATATCTGCAGCAATTTTTTGTTCTTTGTCCAGACTCTGTGGTCGATATTCCTCATGGTTTTACGACGAGTTTCCCATAAGTTTTGCGGTCACCTAATAAGTCCAAAGCATCCGGAACCTGTTCAAATGGATATTCTTCATAGATCATCGGCTGAATAGCGCCTTTTTCATACAAAGCCATTAATTCATGATGGGCTTTCATTACTTCTTCCGGATACAAATTGCGGAATAGGCCGAAATGTACGCCTACGACAGAATAATTTTTTATCAATGCGTGATTGGTCGGCGCATCCGCAATTCGGCCGCCTGCAAAGCCAATGACCAGTAAACGCCCTTCAAAGGCGATGCATTTTCTGGATCGGTCAAAGGTGTCACCGCCTACAGGATCAAAGATGACATTGGCACCTTTTCCTCCCGTGGCTTCTTTAACAATGGCAACAAAATCTTCCGTCCGGTAATTGATGACCTGATCGGCGCCAAGTTCTTTGCAAACGGCTGTCTTTTCATCACTGCCGGCTGTCGCGATAACAGTAGCTCCTGCTGCTTTTCCAAGCTGGATTGCTGCAGAACCCACGCCGCCTGAACCCGCATGCACCAGTAATGTCTCCCCTTTTTGAAGGCGTGCTGTCCGGTGCAATGCGAAGTATGCCGTCTGATATGTGATGAATAAAGAAGCGGCTTCACTGTAAGACAGCGAATCGGGTATCGGAAATATGCCTTCTTGCTTCACAACCACCCATTCGGCAAGGCCGCCACTCGGCAATTGAGGAGTAGCTAAAACACGCTGTCCGAGTTGGATATCTACTCCATCTCCTCCTTTTTCAATAACCCCTGCTATTTCAGCACCCGGTGTAAACGGCAAATCCGGCTTTTCCTGATACTTCCCTTGGCATTGGAGAATATCAAAAAAATTCAAGGCAGCTGCTTCCACTTTCACGAGCACTTCGCCGGCTTTTGGTTCCGGATTCGGAAGCTCTGCAAGTTCAAGTGCTTCCTGTGGATCTCCTATACGGACAACGGTCCAAGCCTTCATCTGCAAACCCCTCCTTTATTTTACATTTGAACTTTCTTTGAGTTGTTCGCGCAGTTCAAGGCGCCCGACGTCCCGCAAATGGACTTGATCGGGACCATCAACTAAACGAAGTGTGCGTGCATTGGCATAATGTGCGGCAAGCGGGAAATCTTCCGTTAAGCCGGCTCCTCCAAATACTTGCATGGCACGATCGATGACATTCAACGAAACGCGCGGTGCGGCAATCTTGATCATGGCAATTTCTTTACGCGCTGCCTTAGCGCCTTCCATATCAATCTTATGGGCCGCATGCAAGGTCAACAGACGCGCCTGTTCGATTTCGATTCGGCTTTCAGCAATGATTTCTCTGATAACGTCCTTTTCCGCTAAAGTTGATCCAAATGCTTCTCTGCTGTCAGCGCGTTTGCATAACAGCTCCAGTGCCCGCTCAGCTGCTCCGATGGCACGCATGCAATGATGGATGCGCCCCGGCCCAAGACGTCCTTGTGCGATTTCAAATCCACGCCCTTCACCCAGCAGCATATTCGATGCCGGTACACGGACATTGGTGTAATGGACTTCAGCATGGCCTTGCGGTGCATCGTCATAGCCGAAGACTGTCAACGGACGGATAATTTCCACTCCCGGTAGATCAAAAGGTACGAGAATCATCGACTGTTGCTGATGCTTGGCTGCATTCGGATCTGTTTTCCCCATGACAATGGCAATTTTACAGCGAGGATCCATGGCGCCGGTAGTCCACCATTTTTTCGCATTGATGACATATTCATCGCCGTCACGAACGATGCTGCTCTGGATGTTGGTGGCATCGGAAGAAGCGACAGCCGGTTCGGTCATTGAGAAGCAAGAACGGATTTCTCCGCGCAGCAAAGGCTCCAGCCATTGTTTTTTCTGTTCTTCCGTTCCATATTTGACGAAGACCTCCATATTGCCGGTATCCGGTGCATTGCAATTGAACAGTTCCGGCGCAATCAGGGAACGGCCCATAATTTCGCATAGATGTGAGTAATCATAATTGGACAGCCCCGCTCCGTATTCGGGATGGTCTAAGAATAAATTCCATAAGCCCTGTTCTTTTGCTTTTTCTTTGAGCTCTTCGATAATCGGTGGAATTGTCCAGCGGTCTTCTGCTTCCTGCAGATACTTTTCGACAGTCGCTTCGTTCGGATACACATAATCATCCATGAATTTCAGTAATTTCCCTCGTAGTTCTTCAGCTTTCGGTGATAATTCTTTAAGCATTTGTTTTTCCCCCTATGGTTTTTAATGTATTTTTTAAAATTTTGCCGGAAGCATTTCTCGGCAGGCTATCAATCAATTCAAATTCCTCTGGCACCTTGAATTTCGCCAATGATTTTCGGCAATGTTCCTTTAAAGCACTGAAATCTTCGGCATCCAATTTAGGACCCACCACAAACGCTTTCACTTTTTCCCCGAAAACCGGGTCCGGCTCACCGATGACAGCAGCTTCTACTACATCAGGATGAGCTTTCAAGACATCTTCCACTTCAATCGAGAATATTTTCTCGCCTGCGCGGTTGATCATGTCTTTTTTGCGGTCACGGATATAGATAAAGCCGTCTTCGTCCTGAATCCCTAAATCGCCGGAATGCCAGTAACCATCTGTGAAACTGCTTTGATTGGCTGTCGGGTTATCCCAGTATTCCTTGATGATCATCGGCCCTTTGATATAAAGCTCACCGGATTCGCCAGTCGGACATTCTTTTCCTTCCGCATCAACGATTTTGATATCGCCCACTTCCACTGGAAGGCCGACTGACGTCACTTTGGAATCGGGATAATCCAATGGCATTAAAGTTGCAGGAGAAGTGGTTTCTGTCGCCCCATAGGCATTGTGCAACTGCGCATTCGGAAATGCTTTTTTCAGCATCGCAAAGGTTTGCTGATAGATCGGCGAACCCCCAAAAGCCACTTTCTTCACAAAGTCAAACGAGTGTTTTTGAAATTCTTCACTGGTGGACATCATGATGAAAATGGTCGGTACATTAAAAAGGAAATTGATTTTGTGTTCAAGTATGCGGTTGATGTATTCTTCGTTCTGATAGCGCCGCATACTGTAAACTGTCCCTCCGACATAGAACATATGCAGCAATTGGCCGACCAGTCCAGTTACATGGAACATCGGCACCGCAATAAGGGTTTTAAATGTATCATCGGTTGCAAAAACTGATTTATAATTCATCAAACTGTGGACGACATTGATATGTGTCAGCACCGCACCCTTGGGCCGTCCGGTAGTTCCGGATGTATACAAGATGAAAACGCCGTCTTCTTCGCCCACATCCGTTTGTCGATAAGGTCCACCTTTCACCAACAGTTGTTCATATGAATTCTGGCCATCGATAACGAAGATGTTTTCCAGGGACACCGCAGCGGCGCCTTGGTTTGCTTTTTCTACCTTATGAAAAAACTCTACTTCACTGATGATTATGCTCGGCTTAGAATGACCAAAGATATACTGCAGCTCTTCCTCTGCTAATTTGACATTGATCGGAACCATGATCGCTCCAATTTTTGCGCATGCGAGGACCAACAGAGGAAATTCAGCACGATTGCCGACGACAACTGCAACACGATCCCCTTTTGCAATTCCGCGGTTTTGAAGGTTAGCCGCGATTGCATCTGATTGATCTTCTAATTCCCGATAACTTAGAGATTGATCTTCGGTGACGACGGCGAGCTTATCTCCTTGAAGCTCGCTGCTTCTCTGAATAATTTCTCCAATGGTTTTCGGACGTTTTTTAAATACCTTCACATTTTCACGGCCAAATAGACTTATCTCCTGAATTTCCATAAAACGCCTCCTTTCTTTACCCCGAAATGAAAGCCCTTACATAAAGAGTCAAAAAATAAATAGTCAGAATTATTATACTTTCGCTTCAAAGTTAGTATAATCGTTCTCTTTTTGAATTACAAGTCAAATTTATAATTATCAGAATACTTTCCATAAAAAAGAGACGCTTTGAGTTCATCAAAGCGCCTCTTGGTTTTATTCGCCTAAGTCCACATTGTGATAGACCTGCTGTACATCTTCCAGATCCTCAATCGCATCAATCATTTTCTCGAATTGCTCTTGCGCATCTGCCGGCAACGGCAATTCATTCTGTGCGAGCATTGTCAATTCCGCTACTGTAAATTCAGTAATGCCGGCACTTTTAAATGCTTCCTGCACCATATGGAATTGATCCGGCTCCGCGTACACGATTACGCCGTCTTCTTCTTCCATGATGTCACGTACGTCGATGTCCGCCTCCATCATCAGCTCAAGCACTTCGTCAGCTGTCTTGCCTTCGATGCCGAATACCGCCGTATGTTCAAACATGTAGGCAACAGATCCGCTGACGCCCATGTTGCCGCCATTTTTTCCGAACGCTGCACGGACATCCGAAGCTGTGCGGTTGACGTTATTGGTCAAGGTATCCACGATCACCATAGAACCATTTGGACCGAAACCTTCGTAACGCAATTCATCGTAACTTTCTTCAGATCCGCCCTTGGCTTTTTCGACTGCCCGGTCAATAATCGCTCTTGGAATGCTGTAAGTCTTCGCGCGTTCCAACACCACTTTCAATGCCTGGTTCGATTCTGGATCCGGTTCGCCTTGTTTGGCAGCTACATATATTTCACGCCCGAATTTTGCGTAGATTCGGCTTGTGTTGGCATCTTTAGATGCTTTCTTCTCTTTGATATTATTCCATTTGCGTCCCATTAAATTTCCTTCTCTCTGTAAAGTTTCCTTCGAACTGATATTCACTATGTACTATTATAGTACAAATCTTTTAGATGTAACGTATTTTGCAGTCAAAAATCATAGTTTTCATCTAATCAGATGCTTTGATTTAAAGACAAGGAACGTGTACGGTTTAATTGTGAGAATAGTTCAAATCCAGAAGGAGGAATTCATTATGGCAGAAAGTAAAGTTCTGATCATCACTGGCGGCGCGAGCGGAATCGGCCGCCATGCAGCTTACCAACTGGCAAAAGAAGGCTACGCCATCGTAGTAGCCGATTTCAACGAAGAAGGTGCAAATGACACAGTGTCCCATATTGAATCAAAAAATGGCAAAGCGGCAGCGTTTAAAGTGGATGTATCAAAAGCCGAGCAAGTGGAAGCAATGGTGAATTTTGCTGTTGAGAAATTCGGCACATTGAATGGCATTTTCAATAATGCCGGCATCGGACTGGTCAAGCCCTTGCTTGAAATGGATCCCGCATCCTACCACAAAGTGATTGATGTCGATCAGCATAGCGTTTACTACGGAATCTATTACGGCGCGAAAAAAATGGTCGAACTTGGCACACCTGGAACGATCGTCAACACCGCCTCGATTTATGGATCGATGGCCGCTAAAGGCAGCTTCAACTACAACGCAGCCAAAGCCGCAGTCGTCATGATGTCGAAATCGGGCGCACTGGAACTTGCCGAGCATGGCATTCGCGTAGTCGGCGTCGCACCTGGCTTTATCGACACGCCGATCCTTGGAGACGACCCGGAAATGAAAAAAGCTTTATCGGCTCTCCATATGCACAACAAACTTATCCAACCCGAAAAAGTGGCCAATGTCGTCAAGTTCCTGTTCTCTGAAGAAGCGGCAGCCATCAACGGCTCTACTGTCGCAGTGGACGATGGTTTCTTAAGCTTCAAATAAAAATAGCGGTGCTGTTGTTTTTCAGCTTGCCGAAAATGTCTACAAGTGTCCATTTTGCTTCAGGCTTGTTCGTTCCACGAGCAAATTTTTTCGGAATGAGTGAGGAACTCTTTTTATTTCTTTGAAAGCCCTCTTTGCCGGCCTAGCAAAGGGGGCTTATTTGTTTTCAGCTCTTAGGGAGGGGGTGCTTCATATAGATTTGTGGGCGCTCGCGGGCGTATAGACCGATTTGTGGACGTTCCACAGTAATTTGCAGTCTTCCATCCATGAAAAAACAGTGCTGCCCTTTAAGGCAGCACCGCTTCTTTTATACTTTATCCGTCCGATGGTATTCAGAAATCTGGATGACCCGGACATTCCCTGTATTCAATTCGTGGTAGATTCCGCGGCTGTCATGGAAAGAAACGTACTGATCGCGTTCGCTTTGCACCAGTTTTTCTGCTTTCTCCTGTGATTCCACATGAATAAAACGGCGAATATAATGCTCTTCATCAAAAAAATAAGTTACTTTAAACTCTTTCATCAGAATCCTCTCCTTATGAGTGATAGGAAGCTTTTTGATGGAAGTAATTTGGTTTGACCAAGTTGTTCTTATAAGGCTTATGGAAAATATGGGTGGTGGCCGGAGACATTGGCGGAATCAGCCATGCCCAGTTGCCGGTGACGTCCCGTCCTTCCATTTCTTCTTTTTTCTCGAAATTCTTGAACTGCTTAGCTGCTGTATGATGGTCGACGATGGTCACCCCTGCTTCCTGGAAGGATTCCAGAACAGCGATATTCAATTCGACTAACGCTTTGTCTTTCCATAAAGAGCGATTCGTTTGGGTATTCAACCCCATCAGTTCCGCTACTGCAGGCAGAAAATTATAACGGTCTTCATCCGCCAAGTTTCTGGCGCCGATTTCAGTTCCCATGTACCAGCCGTTAAAAGGGGCCATCTTGTATTCAATCCCGCCAATTTCCAGTAACATATCTGAAATAATAGGAATCCCATACCATTTGATGCCGAGCTCTGAAAACGCCGGAATTTCAGGATGACCGATTTCGACTTCGATAATCGATTGCTTTGGCACATCTTTTAGAAAAGGCGCTTTGCCTGGAACCTCGATGACCAAAGGCAAAATATCGAAAGCTGTTCCAGCTCCCTTCCACCCAATATCCTGGCATCGCTTAGTAAGTTCCACTGAACTTGAATCACCGATGACACCATCCGCAGTTTCGTAACCGGCATAGCGGATCAATTGATGATTCCACAAACGCAATGAATCTTCATTTTCTTTTGCAGCGCGGAACACCGTGATAGCCGGACGGATTTTCCCGTCGTTTGCAGCAAAGTCGATATGCTGTATCAGAGCATTAAAAATCCCTTCAGCTGTTGTTTGATGCCGCTCATCAAATACCGTCAGTGAATTCCAGAACAAACGGCCAATACAGCGGTTATTATTGCGCCAGGCTATGCGTGCTCCATGCTCCAATTCCTCAAAGCTGTGGGTGTAGGTTCCTGTCCGTTCAATTTCCGTTTTGATTTCAAGCAGTCTCTCGGCTTTCTGGTCTTGGCATTTTCCCAATTCATCGTAACAAATCCCTATAAACTCAGTGGCTTCTTCCAGTAAAAGCATCGTCGAATTGCTTAGCGTCATTGTATTCACTCCTTGCCCATATCATATCACCTGCCCCTTGTTCTTTTCAGTGACAGAACTCTGAACTCCCTATGTTTTTGTCCTTTTTTCCAGTACACTAGAGCAAAGTAAAGATATTGTCAGGAGGAGCACATACCGATGGTCAAAGCGATTTTTTTTGATTTAGATGATACTTTGTTATGGGATAAGAAAAGTGTTGAAACAGCATTCCAGGAAACGTGCCGATTAGCTGAAGAATTAACCGGCCAGGACTGTTCCGGCTTGGAAGAAGCGGTAAGAGCTGCGGCAACTGAACTCTATGCAGGATATAATACATACGACTTCACCAAAATGATCGGCATTAACCCTTTCGAAGGCTTATGGGGCACTTTCGATGATGAAGGATCTGATTTCCAGCAGATGAAAGCCATTGTTCCGGCTTACCGCCGGGAATCTTGGACTGCCGGCTTGAAAAAAATCGGCATCGACAATCCAGATATCGGCAGCCAGCTTGCTGAGTACTTCCCGGAAGCACGCAAAAGAAACCCTATCCTTTACGAGGAAAGTTTAAAAGTATTGGAAGATTTAAAAGGCCGTTATGAATTGTTGTTGTTGACCAACGGATCTCCAAGCCTGCAGCAGATTAAACTGAAAATCACACCGGAAATAGCTCCTTTCTTTGACCACATCATCATCTCGGGCGCGTTCGGAAAAGGCAAACCAGATCCCGACATCTTCCATCATGCCTTATCAAAATTCGGCCTTTCCGCCGATGAAGTGCTGATGGTCGGAGATAACCTCATGACCGACATCATCGGTGCTGAAAAAGCCGGTATTCGCTCAGTTTGGATTAACCGTGAAGAGAAAGCTCCACATGAATCCATCATCCCGACATACGAAATTCAGCATTTGGAAGAACTACTTCAGTTATTGGAACAAATACAACCCTAAAAAAAGGCCCTCTAAGCGAGGGCCTTTTTTCTGTCATTTATAGATTGATGGGAGTGACTCCCTGGATTTCTTCCAGTTTCGCTAATTGCTCCAGGCTGCCTGCTTCGGCGGGTCTATCGATTGACAGCATCATAATCGCATCTCCACCAGCATTTGAGCGTCCAACCTGCATTGTGGCAATGTTGACATTTTCCTGTCCAAGCAAGGTTCCAACACGCCCGATAACTCCCGGGCGGTCATTGTGTCGCACAAACAGCAAATGTCCCTCTGGCACAACATCTACCAGATAATCATCCACTTTAACGATGCGCGCACCTTGTCCGTTCATCAAAGTTCCGGCTGCTTTTCTTGTTCCTTTTGCTGTTTTCACTTCCACAGTAATCAGGCTCGTAAACCCTTTCGCTTCGGTAGTCTTTTGCTCATTGACCACAATCCCTTTTTGATTGGCGATGTACATAGCATTAACGTCATTCACTTGTTTGCCAAGATGACGCTTCAGCAGGCCCTTCAGCATATTGCGTGTTAATGGCCCGACTTCCATATTGGCCAAGTCCCCCGCGTAGCGGATATTGACTTCTTCTGCAGCCACACCTGACAAATCTGTCAAAAATGCACCTAAACGCTCTGACAAATCAAAGTAAGGCTCGATTTTCTTCATGATTTCTTTTGGCACAGATGGCAAGTTGACTGAGTTGCGGACAGTTCCAGTCGTGAAATAGCTGACAACGTCCATGCTGACATCCACTGCTACGCTTTCCTGGGCTTCAAATGTGCTGGCACCTAAGTGAGGCGTTGCAATAACTTCCGGCAAATCCAACAGACGGAAATCAACCATCGGCTCCTGTTCAAAAACGTCAAGGGCTGCTCCTGCAACTTTCCCTGATTTTACTGCGTCGTAAAGCGCATTTTCATCAATGATTCCACCTCGTGCACAGTTGATGATCTGAACGCCATCTTTCATGATTTCGAATGCTTCTTTATTGATCAAGTGCTTGGTTTCTTTCAATAAAGGTGTATGGACAGTGACAAAATCCGCCACTTTCAAGACATCTTCCACCGATCCGAAATCCACGCCCAGTTTATCTGCTTTTTCGGCAGTCAGGAACGGATCATAGGCAATGACGTTCATGCGCTGCCCTTTGGCACGCGCCGCCACTTCCTGTCCAATCCGGCCAAAACCGACGACTCCGAGGGTCTTGTTTTTCAACTCGACTCCTACATATGATTTGCGGTCCCAGTTTTGATTGCGCAGTGCATGGAATGCTTGTGGAATTTTTCGCGCCATTGACATCAGCATCGCCATCGTATGCTCGGCAGCAGAATTCGTGTTGCCGTCGGGGGCATTGACAACGATAATGCCGTGTTCGGTTGCAGCTTCCAAGTCGATATTATCGACGCCGACACCGGCGCGTCCAATAATCTTCAAGTTCGATGCCTTTTCAATCAATTCCCGTGTCACTTGCGTTTGGCTTCTCACCAGCAGGGCATCAAAGCCTTCAATGCGCTCTCCTAATTGTTCAGGGGTCAAATCGGTCTCCATGACAATGTTTACGCCATTTGCCTGGCGCAACGGATAAATCCCTTCTTCGCTGAGTGGATCACTGATCAATACATGAAAAGTCATTTAGTTTCCTTCCCTTCTGTTAAAAAGACTTGCTGTGCAGCGGCAATTCCTTTGCCAAGTTCAATCTTTTTTCCTGCTTTAACCAATCCGATTTCCATTGCAGCAATTGCCTGCAGCATATCTGCTGGTGAGCAATAGCCCATATGGCCAATGCGGAATATAGCTTTCGCTAAATGCTGTTGGCCGCCCGCCACTTCCAAAGCGAACTCATTTTTCATTATTTTACGGAATTCTTCAGAATCAAAATCCTCAGGTTTTACAGCTGTGACTGTTGGCGATGCATCTTTATCAGAAGCCAGCAATGGGATGTCCAATGCTTTAAAAGCGGCCCGTGTCATTTTCATCATCAGATGATGCCTTGCGTATACTTGCTCCAGCCCTTCTTCTTCCAGCAGCTCAAGCACTTGCTGCAATCCGAATAGAATGGATAATGCCGGAGTGAATGGTGTTGTATCTTTTAAAATATTGTCTCTGTGTTTTTTGAGGTCCAGATAAAAGCGCGGTTGAGGATTGGCTTTGATTTTCTTCCAAGCGCGTTCGCTGGCTGCTATAAATGAAAGGCCCGCAGGAAGCATAAATGCTTTTTGTGATCCGGTGACCACTACATCGATGCCCCATTTGTCCATCTCCGTAGCAGTTCCTGCCACACAAGAAACGCCGTCGACAATCACCAGTGCATCCGATACCTCTTTAATGGCAGCTGCCAATTCTTTGATTGGATTCAACACGCCGGTAGATGTTTCGCAGAAAGTCGAAAAGACCACCTTGATTTCAGGATGTTCCACAAGGAAGTTTTTGACTGCCTCCGGATCAACAGCAAGGCCCCATTCGACATCGAAAACATGGGTCTGAATGCCATATGCTTTACAAATTTTCGCAAAACGTTCGCCGAATGCGCCAGTTACGAGAACCAGAACTTCTTCACCCGGAGCAACTGTATTGACCACGGCTGTTTCCAGTCCCGCCGTACCACTTCCTGTTAATATCATGACTTCCTGCTTGGTTCCAAACACACGCTGCAATTTTGGTCTGATGTCACTGATCATTTCAGAGGTGCTTTGTCCGCGGTGTCCGATCATCGGCTGTGTCATAGCGCGTTGCACGCTCGGTGGAATTGGAGTTGGTCCTGGGATTCTTAAAATTTGTTGGTCTGTCAGCATAATGAGTTCATTCCCCTCTCGATTTCCCCGCTTTTGCGGGCAATGTGTGTATAAAGACGACAAAAAAGACTCTCCGCCCTTACATAAAGATGCAAGGGGCGAAGAGTCTTCCATTTCGCGGTACCACCCTAATTCACTGTCATCAAACTGACAGCCTCATTGGTTCACATGCTTAACGGACATGAAGCGGAAAGGCCTACTGAAAGTTCAGCCCATCTATTCAGAAGTGCTGCCAAACACCGAAACCACTGATTCTCACCAACCATCAGCTCTCTTAAGATCTCCCTGTGCAAAGCGTATCTTCATCAAAATAGTTAATCTGTATTCTTGAATTGATTCCATCATATACAGCCTCAAAATCGTTGTCAATATATAAAAAATATTTAGACTTTTTTGCAAGCGTTTCCATTCTTTATAAACGTTGAAGCCCCGCGGCTCTAAGGAAATCTAAAAATATTTTCATAATTCACGGAAGTGTTTCAATTCTGTCTTGCTGATGGATAAGAAGATATTTTTGTTATAATGATTGTGAATTTATTTCAAAGGAGGAATTGGCATGGCAATTGACTCTTCTGTTAGTAACTACTTATCAAGCAACAGGAACCGCTTTGAATCAATCAGCAAATATGTTTGGGAGCATCCTGAGACGCGTTATGAAGAATTCGAGTCCGCCGCTTTCTTAGCGGATGAACTTGAGAAAGAGGGTTTTTCAGTAGAACGCGGAGTCGCTGGCATCAAAACCGCATTTGTAGCAACCTACGGAGAAGGAAAGCCGGTCATCGGATTCCTGGGTGAATTCGACGCCCTCTCCGGCCTCAGCCAAAAAGCCGGCTCGCTTCAGAAGGAACCTCTGGAACCAGGCGGCATCGGCCACGGTTGCGGACACAACCTGCTCGGTACGGGTTCACTGGCCGCGGCATATGCTGTCAAAGCTTATTTAACTGAAAATAAAATCAGTGGAACTGTGAAGTTTTACGGCTGTCCCGCCGAAGAAGGCGGCTCCGGCAAAACATTTATGGTCCGTGAAGGTGTCTTCGATGGCCTGGACATCGCTTTGACATGGCACCCTTCCTATAGCAATTCCATCATGAGCTTATCGAGCCTCGCCAATTATCAAGTCTATTTCCGCTTCAAAGGAGTGGCTTCACATGCAGCAAATTCGCCGCATCTGGGACGAAGTGCATTGGATGCGGTAGAGTTGATGAATGTCGGTGTCAATTACCTGCGCGAACACGTTGTCCAAGAAGCGAGGATGCATTACGCCATTACCAACAGCGGCGGCTTTTCACCAAATGTTGTCCAGTCGGAAGCGGAGGTTCTGTATTTGATCCGGGCACCGAAAGTGGCGCATGTCGATGAAATCTACAAACGCATCTGTAAAATCGCGGAAGGTGCTGCATTAATGACCGAAACCGATATGACGATTGTCTTCGATAAAGCCTGCTCCAACTACGATCCGAACCGGACATTGGAAGCGATTCTAAATAAGAAATTGCAGGAAGCCGGAGCTGTCCAACCTACCGAAGAAGAAAAGGAATTTGCTGCAGGAATCTGGCAAACTTTATCAGAGGGAGAAAAAAATAATTTTCTCGCCGGCATGAAAACGTTCGGCTACAGCGGAGACGGCAGTGAGTTCGAAGGCAAATATCTTGCGGATGTAATTTCCGAGTATATCCCTTCCGATGAGGTTATGGCAGGGTCCACCGATGTTTCGGATGTCAGCTGGGTTGTTCCTACCGCTCAAATAACAACGGCTACATCAGCTATCGGGACGCCTCTTCACACCTGGCAGATGGTGACGCAAGGCATCAGTTCATTTGCACATAGCGGCATGCTGCTGTCCTCTGAAGCTATGGCGAATACCGCCATCCATTTGTTCAACAATCCTGAAGACCTTCAGGCGATCAAAGCCGAACACGAAGCGAAGCGTGCCAAAGAGCCTTATGCCTGTCCGATTCCGGAAGGCGTTCAACCTTCCGCCTTAAAATAATAGAAAAAAGACGAGAGAGTTTCTCTCGTCTTTTTCTATGGATTGCTTAACTTCAGTACCGAACGATACAATACGTCTACGGCTGCAAGCATCGAAGTTTCATCAAAATCAAACCGTTCATTATGATGCCCTGCTGCCAAATCACTGCCGACGATGCAATACGTCGCTAATCCTCCATGCGCTTTTACGTGTTCCATGTAATAAGTGGCATCTTCAGACCCAGCCGAATCGGTGGACCAATCGATCGTTTTAGTGAAGTAAGGTGAGCTCTGGGCAATTTCATGCAAAGCTTCAACCAGTTCTTTGCTCGGAATGCTGCTTTTGGCTTCACCCACCACTTCTGTAGTGACTTCGACTCCATACATGGCTGCAGCTCCCTCGAGAACTGCGAATGCCTGAGTCCGGATGTAGTCATTAATTTCTGAGGTTTCCCCGCGGGTCTCAATTTTCATACGCGCTGATGCCGGGATGATATTGCGTCCAGATCCGGCATTCAGCACACCGACATTGATTCGGGAAGCTCCAGCAGAATGACGAGGGATTCCGTGCAGTCCGAGGACCGCAGAAGAGGCAGCCATTAATGCGTTGCGCCCTTCTTCCGGCTTGCCTCCGGCATGGGAAGCCATTCCTTTAAACTCCACATCGATTTTGGTAGTAGCCAAAAAACCAGCATTGCCTGCTACAAACTCACCTGTCGGCACACCCGTCCCAAGATGCATGGCGATGAAGACGTCGACGTCGTCAATGGCCCCTGCCGCTACCAGTGATTTCGCTCCTCGCGTCCCCTCTTCTGCCGGCTGAAAAATCAGTTTGATCGTTCCTGCCAGCTTTTCTTTATTGTCCATCAAGGTTTCAGCAAATCCAAGCCCAATTGACGTATGGCCATCATGCGCACAGGCATGCATCTTGTCTGCATTGACCGATTGGAAGCCCTGGTCGAATGGAATATGCCCTTCCGCCAGTTCCTCTTGAATATCCAGTGCGTCCATGTCAAAACGATAGCCCAAAACGGGCCCCGGCTTTCCGGTTTCAAGGAGAGCGACTATTCCGGTCATCCCGTCCTTGAAGTTCGGCAGCCATTCCAGGTCAGCTCCATTCTGCTCTGCCCATTTGTAATGCGCATCCAGCATTTCCTGGTTTGGCACACCCATCCGCTGATCCGCCTTCATGACATCTCCGGCCATCTGCAACTGATACCCCAGCCCTGCTAAACGGCTGGCAACAAGTGAAGCTGTGCGCATTTCCAAAAACCCGGATTCTGCATGCTTATGCAAATCGCGGCGCCACTTGACCATTTCCTGTTGAAGCCGCTCGTCGATTAATTTTTCTGTCACTTGTGGTCCTCCTCAAGTTGATATCTTTTTATAGATAAGGGGTGATTCCAGGTCCATATTGCAGTCCTGTAAAGAAGAAAATCAGGAACATGATAATCCAAACAACAAGAAAAGATAGAGTATAGGGAATCATCAAAGAAATTAAGGTTCCCATTCCGGCTTTTTTGTCGTATTCCCTAACAAATGACAAGACCACAATAAAATATGGATTTAAAGGTGTCACGATATTTGTGGAAGAATCCCCGATCCGGTAAGCCATCTGGGTAAATGCCGGATGATAGCCGAGCTGCATAAATAACGGAACAAAGACCGGCGCTTCCAACGCCCACTTAGCAGATCCCGAAGAAATCAGGAAATTCAGCATCGACGTGAAAAGGATATATCCGATAATCAGATAGATTCCAGTAAAATTGATTTGCGTCAATAGTTCAGCTCCATTTACTGCGACCCATGTTCCAATATTCGTCCACGTAAAGTAAGCGATAAACTGGGACGCCGCAAAAATCAGTACAATGAACCCTGACATGTCTTTAATGGATTCACCCATAAAACTGACTGCATCACGCGAGGTTTTTATGACACCCGTCGTTTTGCCATAAGCAACCCCCAACACTAAAAACAGCCCTAGAATAAACGGGACAATCCCGGTTAGGAATGGGGACGGAATCAATCCGCCTTCTTCATTGCGTAAAGTTGAATCTGGCCAAGCAATCAACACGACTATAAGCACAATATATGCAAACGCAGCTAATCCAGCATTGCGCAATCCCTTATTCGCTTTCGGATTTTCTTCAGCACTGACATCAATTATTTTATCGCCTTCGTATTTACCGAGTTTCGGTTCTATAATTTTTTCTGTCACTAAAGCTGCAACAACTGTCAGTACGAAAACGGAAACGATATTGAAGTACCAGTTGTCTGCAGGTGTGACGATGATTTGATCATTAAGGATGGCAGCGGCTTCTGTTGAAATCCCTGATAGCAATGCATCCGTCCCTACAATCAGCAAGTTTGCGGTAAACCCAGCTCCAGCACTTGCAAATCCGACAGCAAGTCCGGCAAGAGGATGACGGCCGATTTTGTAGAAGACCATTGCCGCCAAAGGTGGAATTAAAATTTGAGCTGCATCAGAAGCTATATTCCCCATGATTCCAACAAATGCAATGGCGTAAGTCACCAAAGCCGGCGGCGCTTTTAGAATGGTTTTTCGAATGACGATTTCCAGCAATCCTACTTTTTCCGCCAACCCAATTCCAAGCATAATCGCCAACACAGTTCCCAATGGCGCAAACCCTGTAAAATTCTCCAGCATAGAAGTCACTATATACTGAAGCCCTAATCCGGATAATAAGTTTTGGATCGCCAGGGTCTCCCCGGTTCCTGGATGGACAACTGAAGCATCAAATAAACTGAAGATAAATGACGCAATAATTACAGCGATCGCTAAGTATACAAAAATCATAAATGGATCGGGCAGCTTATTCCCCAGCTTTTCAATAGCATTTAGAAAACGGATAAAGATTCCCTTCTGTTCCCCATTCTGTTCCGGCTTTTTCATAATACGCCTCCTCATCCCCTGAAATCTTAACTTTTAAAATATTATAGTCAAACACACTGTGAATAATCAAGGAATTCTGACAATAAAACACATATCATATTGTGCTTTAGGTGTTTTACTCTATTCGCCTTTTAGCTTATTCAAAGCATCTACTGTCACTTTTGTCATCGTTTCGATTCCAACTTCTAAAGCAGATTCGTCAAAGAAAAATTCCGGATCGTGCAAAGGTTTAGGCGATTCTTCTCCTGCTTTCGAACATCCCAGCCAATAGAATGCACCGGGGATTTTCTCCAGGAAACGGGAAAAATCCTCACCTGCCATAGATGGATCGACTTCCGGTAAAGCGTCTTCTCCTAGTAGACCACTAGCACTTTCACGCACTAACTCTGACCATTCAGGAGTGTTTATGGTAGCTCCATAACCCTCTGCATAGTCAAAATCAATTTTCACTTCATAAGCAATCTCAAAACCTTTCACTAAATTTTCCAGACGCCGTTTTACGGTATCTTTAGCTTTTTTGCTGTAGGTACGAACAGTTCCTTTCAGCATGACCTGATCAGCTATGACGTTATAGCGATAGCCCCCTTCGATTGTCCCGATGGTGATCACAGCAGATTCCAATGGATTCACATTTCGGCTGACAACAGATTGAAGAGCCGAGATGAATTCGGCAGTCACTACTATTGCATCTTTTCCCTGATGCGGCATGCTGGCATGCCCTCCCGCGCCTTTGATTGTGAAAGATAACTTATCAGAGGCGCCCATCATTTCCTTTTCGCGCACTCCAATCTGTCCGACAGCTAAATCTGGCCATACGTGTTGGCCAAAAATGACGTCTGGCTGAAATTCATCAAAAACGCCATCTTCCATCATCGGCCTTGCCCCACCGATGGGCGATGACTCTTCATTCGGCTGAAAAACGAGCAGCACGCGACCAGGCAGCTGCTCCTTCATTTTTTGCAGCTTAAAGGCTGTTCCTAAGAGCATTGACGTATGCGCATCATGACCGCAAGCATGCATCTTGCCATCCACTTTCGATTTAAATTCAACAGCGGTTTTCTCCAGAATCGGCAGTGCATCAATATCCGCACGCAAGGCCACAGTTCCACCTTCTTCGTTGCCTTCGATAATGCCCAGTACACCCGTTTTTGCAAAACCGGTTTTAAAAGGAATTCCTGCCTTTTGCAGCTCTTCTTGTATCCGCTTAGAAGTTTCCCATTCTTCTCCACCCAGTTCCGGGTTTTGATGCAGAGCTCTTCTGATTTCCTTTACTTGGTCGATTAATGCCATCGCTTTTCATCCTCTCTGTTTTATTGACTCATTTTGAGAATAGCACAGTTGAAAAAAGCTTTGAACAATATTCTGAATTTAATGATTACTGTGATACTATTGGTGGATAAGCTCAGATGAAAGGATGAGTATCAATGAAAATTAATATAAACCGATTGATGTCAGCCATCGAGTCTTACGCTACTTATGGACAAGTCGAAGGCTGTGGGGTAACTCGGCCCAGTTTTTCAAAAGCTGATTATCAAGTACGGAATCTTTTCATTCAGGAACTCAAGGATTTGGGCATGACCGTCACGGTGGACGCCATCGCTAATATTTGGGGAACTTTGCCCGGGACCGGTGAGAAAGAAAAGCCGATAGTAATGGGCTCCCATTTGGACACTGTCCCAAATGGCGGAAAATACGACGGAGCTCTTGGCGTTTTGGTCGCCAAGGAAATTATAGAGACTTTAAGAGAATACGAAGTCACATTGGCTCATCCACTGCAAATCGTCTCCTTTACCGCTGAAGAAGCCAATGAATTTAATTTTTCAACTATGGGAAGCCGCACTTTGAGCAGAAGGCTCCACGCTGAAGAATTGCGGGGTGCATCGGATAAAACAGGAACAACCTTGGAGGCCGCAGTCAAAAAAGCCGGCGGCGACCTTTCCAAGATCGATGCCGGCCAACAGAATGCAATGGCCGCCTATTTCGAATTGCATATCGAACAAGGCAGCAAGTTGGAAAACCAAAATTTATCCGTCGGGATCGTCGATAGTATTGTCGGAATCTACCGCGACCTAGTTACAGTTGAAGGACAGCAGAATCATTCCGGCACCACCGTCATGAAAAACCGGAAAGATGCACTTGTGGCTGCTGGTGAAATGGTGGCAGAAGTACAGAAGCTGGCGATTGCTCTCGACAGCGATACAGTCGCCACAATAGGAAAATTTGAAGTCTTTCCGAACGCCGCTAATATTATTCCAGGACGTGTGGACTTCACGTTGGAAGTGCGCTCTGCCGATAAAACGGAACGCGATGCGTTAATCCGGCGCATCCATGACTCGTTTCATTCAATTCAAGAAAAACATGAGGTCAATCTGACTATTGTAAACAGCTACAATATGCAGGAATGCGACTTCGACAAAGAACTTATCAACTTTTTAGAAGAAGCCGCGACGGAAATGGGGATTCCTTATGCCGTGTTGCCAAGCATGGCAGGACATGATGCTATGAATTTGGCGGCAATGACCAAGTCTGTCATGGTCTTCGTTAAAAGCATAAACGGAATCAGCCACAGTCCACAGGAATTTAGCCTTCCCGAAGACATCGAGAAAAGCGCAAATGTCCTCTTGAACGCTTTGCTGAAAGCCGATCAAACCTTATAAAAGTTCAGTAATCAATAGTTTCCTGCAAAAAAAACGTTTATCAGTTCATTGAACTGATAAACGTTTTTTAAATCAACCTAAGCCAAAATCATTTACCAATGAGGCAAGGCCGCCTTGGTAACCGCTGCCGATTGCGTTGAACTTCCATTCGCCTCCGTGGCGGTATAATTCACCGACCACTAAAGCTGTTTCAATCGAAAAGTCTTCTCCCAAGTCATAGCGGATCAATTCTTCGTTTGAACTTTCGTTGACGATACGGATAAAGGCATTCGACACCTGGCCAAAGTTTTGTCCGCGGCTGTCTGCTTCATGGATCGTCACTGTAAACACCACTTTATGGATGTCTGCAGGTACGTTCGGCAAATCAACGATTACTTGCTCGTCATCGCCTTCGCCTTCTCCTGTCAGGTTATCGCCTGTATGGACAACCGAACCATTGCCGCCTTCAAGGTTGTTGTAGAAGACGAAATCTTCCGGTCCGCGTGATTTACCGTTTTCCCCTACAAGGAAAATTGAAGCGTCCAAGTCGAAGTCTCCGCCGCCGCTGTATTTATTGGTGTCCCAGCCTAAACCGACGACCACCTTAGTAAGCCCAGGATTTGTTTTCGTTAAGTCGATTTTCTGCCCTTTTGAAAGGTTGATTGTTGACATATTGTTTCCTCCTCCGATTATTTAGCTTTACGTTGTGTGTCTTCGTACTTTTTCTGCAGTTCTTCGATGCGGAGACGTCCTTCTTCACGCATTTTGCGATTTTCCTGTTCAATCTCCCGCGTATCGTTCATCCCCTGCATAATAGTCTCCCATGTCTGTTCAATGGTTTCAATCTTGATGCTTGGCTGTCCAGACATTCTGGCAATGTCTACGCTTTGGCGTGAAATGTCATTAGCGTTATTTAACAGCATTTCATTGGTGCGGCGATCCAGCTCGCTCATCGATTCAGCTACCAGATTTTGCCGTTTGGCTGCAATGGCATTGATCAAGCCTGTTTTGAATATCGGAATGGTCGTCACAAAAGCTGAGTTGATTTTCCCGATCAACTTTGTATTCCCACGCTGAAGCATGCGGATTTGAGGCGCTGATTGATAGGAAACCTGTTTCGCCATTTCAAGATCGTAGACGCGCTGTTCCAGAAGTTCGATGGCATTTTGCAGAGAGTTCAATTCCATGAGAGCCATTTGGTCACCAGATTCCGCTTTTGCACGGACAGCCGGTTCCTGGGCTTTCAGTTCTTCGACTTTGATGTCGCCGGCCGCAATGTATTTCTCCAACTCCATAAAATAGTTGAAGTTCTGGTTATACAGCTCTTCCAAAGTGGTCGTCGATTTTTTCATTTCGCCTTCATACTTGGTGATTTCAACATATACTTTATCGATTTCCGTACCCATCGTCTGGTATTTATTGAACAGCTGCTCAATCACTTTATTGCCTTTATTGAAGATCTTATTGAGGAAGCCTTTCTTTTCAACAAAATCTTTTTTGTCGAACTTGTCCATGATCTTACCAAGTTGCTTCAGCAATTCACTGGATTCTTCCATGCTGTTTGACTGTACGGAATTCAACACTTTTCCTGTAAAAGCAGAAATTTCATTGGCAGGCTCACGGCCGAATTCCAATAAAGCGATTTGGTTTTTCGGATCGATCTTCGAAGCCAATTGAAGGACTTCTGGATCTTTCTTCAATTGAACTTTAAGCTGGTTTTCATCTTTCATCACCAATTCTTGCTGTTCGATTTGATCTGGCATATTGGTCATCCCATTTCACTCCTTTTTGGCTATAGCCATTTTTTGAATATTTTTTTCACGACTGAAGGTTCACGGTAAGGCTCGTTGAAGCTCCGCTCATCCAGCCAATGGGTATCGAACGATTCCGGGTCGACCCATCGTTCAATGTCTTGATGCCCTTGTGGATTGATGATGATGACATCAAGGCCGAATATGTGGATCAAGGCAATCGCATTTGCGTCTGCACGACTCAACTCGCCATCTTTTTCTTCATTGTAGAACAACAGAGTCGGTACGAATTGCGGATAATCGAATAACTGGATCAGTTGAATCACCGAATCCGGCAACGACATCGATTGAGAAAAAGCATAGAGCTGCAAGTCTTCAAACGATTCGCCGTTTTGAGGCAGCAGAATCGGTTTCTCTACATGTCTTGCAATTGCCGCTGCGATTGCCGTCTGTACCCCATCCGGCAATTTATTGTATTTCCACCAATGGGCGGCTTTCATTTTTTCAGGGTCGAGGCGCCCGTCTCTTCCAAGCGCAGCCCGGTAATGGAATTGCTGGTTGCCTTTTCGCTCTTCTATAAACGGAAAGCTGCGGACCAGCTTCGTATCTTCCCGCTCGGTCAGGTTATGGACATTATCCCAGAAGCGCTTTCGGTCTTTTTCGATGCCCATCATTTTCGAGAAAACTACGGGAATGTTGACGCTTCCGCTCGCTACTGAAAACGAGGGGCGAACCATCGCGCGTTCTTTGGCAAGCATGAAAGCTTCATCCATCGTCGTTTTCAGGCGAACTGAATGCGTCCGGTAAGATTTGAATTGGAATGGCTTATAAAGTCCAGAATCATCATGATGCAATAGCCGGTCCACTTCCTGAGTAGCCCGATAAGCCACTGTCCCGACACGCTTCGGCTTTTCTTCCGGGAATGGGAGGAGCGACTCGGCATTTACCTGGAAGCTATGGCTGTGCAGCCCTTCTTTTCCAAGTGCCTGCTCCAACCACCCTTCTCCTTTTGGATCATAGACGATGACATGGAAGCCATAAGCGGCTGACAGCTTCAAGAACCAGGTTTCACTTTCCGAAGCACTGCCGTACCATAGAAAGCCCGGCAATCCTTTTTCCAGATCCAGCTTTTCAATTTCAGGCTCTATATGGTTGAACATCCATTTGACCAAATCAGTCGTTACGCGGCGGAAGGAAGAATGGGTCGTATTTCCACTGGACTGCTCTTGAAACGCTTTCAGGATATCAATCAGTACAATGCGCAGCCTTCTGTTAAGGCCTGGATCTTTCAATCTTGGCAGCAGCCCTTTGCCGTCAAGAAATGCCACCATGCGGTTTGGCGACAGGCCTTTTTCTTTTTTATTCATTTCAAACAAATCCTGCAAAGTCCGCAGCCGGTCCTGTTCAATATGCTTGTCCATTTTATCGGAAAGCCGGATCAGCCGTCCTTCTGATGCTTCGATGACATCATAGATGGCTGCAAAATATTCATCGGCATCAAGGAGCATCCCTGTAACCTGTCCAAGCAGCTGCGGATACGTAATCTGGTCTTCTTCAATTTTTGTCTCACTGTGATCCACAATCGGTTTTTTCAGCCATTCCCCAATTTTTTCTGGATCCCAGGTTTTTGCGGGGATCGGATGCAATTGAACCATCGGAATCTCTCCTTGCTTTGTTGCTTACTTGCGCTGCAATGAAATTTCGGCAACACGGGCCAAAATTTCTTCTCCTGCTTTAATGCCGTGTTTTTCCGTTTTATGAACATGTCCGGATACGGGCACCGCACTTCTCACCGCTTCGCCATGGGAAGCGAGCATACTATAATCGGCACTTTCCAATAGATCAAGATCCAGCAGCGAATCACCAGCAGCAATGACATAGCTTGCTTCCAGACGTTTTTTGATATACTTCATGGCGCCTGCTTTCGTGATGCTTTCCGGCATGAAATAAAGTTTTCTGCCTTGGAGTGACATTCCCCATCCAAGTTTTTTGAACGTCTCGGTATAGAAATCCAACTTGTCTTCCGGGAAACGGGCCCGGTCCACAATCAGATAAACGAACCAATCGTCCGCTTCCCGTACTTTCAATACCCAGTCTTCTGAAAAATGGCGTTCGATTTCCGGCAACAATTCCGTAATGATGGTTTTTCGGCTGACGCATTGCTGACGAATCCCATCCGACCATTCTTTGATCGGCTGGCCATTTTCCAAAATGACGGCACCATTTGAAATGACGGCAAAGCGCGGAGCCTTGCCTTCAAAAATTCCCGTCACCCGCTCGTATTGAGCCTGCGTGCGTGTGGTCACCGGCAAGAAGAAAGCGGAATCATTGATTTTCCATAACTCCGACTGACTTTTTTTCGTCATGTAAGACAAAGGTTGGCCTTCATAACGCTCCACTTCCACCAATTCTTCTTCTGACACATCCATCCCCATCGAATTGCGGGAATAGATTAAAGTTTGATCCAAGTCACTGGCGAATAATACCGTCATATTTCTTTACCTGATCGGATCAAGCCGATGGCACGATAAAATAAGTCAGGAACGACTTCCACCGGCACTTCTTTTTCTTTTGCCAACATGAGGATATGATGGACGTCGGGGTTATCAAGGCTGTTGACCAATACCTTCCATGGGCTTCTGCGCAGCAGCACACGTGTCGTTTCACCGACTCCCGGTTTAATCAGATGATAGTCGGTTTCGCTGTACATTTCTTGGCCGATCGCTTCGACTTCTTTCATGCCCTGCCAGGTTCTTTCCGCAGTCACCGGCGAAGAAACAGCATCCGTTTCGACCTGGCCGCGCGTTTCGGCAAAGCATTCTGTGATTTGATCGACAAAATCATTCGACAAATCTTCTCCCAGCAACTCCCCGTAGAACTTGGCACCGTGGAAATCGTCTTCACCGATGTAAAGCTCGTTAAGGATGGTGCGGCTTACCAAGCCTGAGACGGTCGCATTCAAACAAGCACTTGGAATAAGGAAGTCTTCACGTGTCCCGAACAATACGGCACATGCTCCCGGGTCTGCCAATACAGCCATGTCATCGTGCAGTTTCATGTCTTTTTCTTCATTGAGTCTGTTGACCGATTTCGTCAACTCTTTTTGGATAGCGCCTTTTCCTGTCCAGCCATCCACAAATTGGATGCGGCTGTTCGGATGGGCAGCGCGAATCGTATTGATCGCTTTTTCATCGATGCCTTTATCACGTAAAATCGATACGCTGTAATGCGGCCAGTCCATTCCCATCATTTGCTGGGCATAACGGCGGATTAAGATCCCGATTGGACTGCCAGCACGCGCTAATGACACAAGGACAACATCATCCGTTCCGGCATTCATAAAGATACGGCGTGTCACCAGCCCTACCAGATAAGCCAATTGCTTTTTGGTCTTGACGACGGTTTCATGGTAAAGATCCGTATACTCATCAGATGGGCGATATTCCATCGGCAGCCGTTCTGCATAATGGGCTCCTGTTTGAACGGCTTTTTCCCGTTCCTCCAAGGTACTTTCGACAAATTCCTCACTTACGTCTTTCAACAGGAACGTGATATCTTCTTTCGGGTAACTCGTTTTCACTAGACCGGTTGTTATCATTCGACTCCGTCACTCCTTTTGGTGGTTGTCAGGGATATCCATTCCACTGGCGCTTTTTTCTCCAGATATGTGAGCAGCGGCTGCCATTCGGATTGTTCGACGACAGATTCAGCCAACAAGTAAATTCGGTCAATATCCAATTTATTCAAATTATAGATGAATTGGCTTGTTTCCTCAGCATCCGGCAACTCGAATTTTGCTTTTTCCTTGATCGGATAGCCAGCTGTCTCAGAAGCAAAAATCGGACTGCGGGTCGTCGTTTGGACAAGTGGATTGCCGCCCAGCGCCAACGCGAAACGCAAAGGCAGGTACATATTTTCACCTATACCGATAACCAATGCCTGCTGGCTCGTGGATTTGAGCTGTTTTGCAGCGGCTTCAGCCCAAGCACCGATTTCATCCTGCTGTTGGCTGCTGATGCCGAAACGGCCTGTATACGGGATGTAATGCTGTCCAGCCTTTGAACCGACAGAGAGCCTTTCTCCAGCCAATTCGATATCCGGAATCCTGGAACCTCCTCCGGTTAAAACAGACTGTTCAGGTTCTTCTGGAGCCGAACTGTGGACCAATTCGAAATGGCCTGCCATCAACGACAAAACAGTCAGGTTGATTTTCCGGTCGGCAGCCATTTTTTCCATTTTCTCTTTTTGGCTGTCATTTCGCCAATCGAGAATCGAAAGAGAAGCATAGTTTTTCCCAGGAAACTGATCGTCAAGTGCACAAACCAGATTCAATAAGGTATTGCCTGTTGAGATTTCATCATCAATCAGGACGATAGTATCGGCGTCTTCAAGCATACCGGACGGCGCGTACACTTTATGGGATGTTGCGTGGGAATGTTCTTCTTCAAAGACAAAAGATGGGGTCATGCCGATAATTTCTTCGCGTGTCGTATGAATATAGGCAGCCTCGTCAAAATGCTGAAAAACCGAATGGCCAAGGCCCGTCGCCGTTTCAGCCATGCCAATAAACACAGTTTTCTTCGGCAGGATTTCTTTAAATTGGAGCGATGTGAGAGTCGTTTCACGGTCAGCCGCTCCAGTTTCAATCATTTTCACAAGAGCTTCCGTATCAGGAAAGCTTTCGAGCCCCATTTCTTCCACCAACAGCGACGCCAGTAAAGTGCCTGTCCCAAGAGCCAAAGAAGGATGGACAGCCAAATGCTTGGCAATCAGCTTGCTGACGAACAAAAATTGACGTTTTTTATTGACACGCAGCGCCACAGAAAAAAGCGATTCCGGTGACAGGCCGGGATAAGCGTTCTTTATGGAAATATTGATATCCAGATTGTCCCACAACTTAGTATTGATTTGATAATTGCTTTGCCCGGATATGGTTGAGGACGTCGATTGGTTGATAGTTTTCATTCAGCACCCCATAGACTTCCGCTTGAGCGGCAATTTTCCTTGCCCAGCTCAAATGCGGTTTTACTTCGTTCATTTTATTGCGTTTTGGACTTTGCAGAACACCGTTGCGCTTGGCACTTTCATTTAGAATCACTTTAGCATCATCATAAGCTTCGAGCGAGACGATATACCCTGCATTGACAATGGAAATCTGCGATGGGTGGATGCAGGTTTTCCCTTTAAACCCATTTAGTATATCCAGTTGGACTTCCTCCCACAGCGTCGCTTCGGGCTTAGAGGAAAGCCAAAGGCGTTCTCCGCCGGAAAAGTGTTCGTACACAGGACCCGAAACCGTAAAACCATCTTCTGCGCGGCCAAAACGGTTCAAAATGGCCGTCAGGCAATCACGGATGATGTGGACATCGTAAATTGTTCGTTCTGCCGGACGCCGCAGTCCGTATAAACTGGAAAAATCAGTCGCTCCTACCCGAACAGTCAAAATCCGGTCAGCTTCCGACTGCATAATTTGATGCAGCTCTGCTAATGTCTGTTCCCGGAGTTCACTGTACAGCACTTCTTTGGTTTCAAGTAAAGGCAGTGCATAGAGTTTTCTGCCGGCTCTTTCGCTAGCACGATCCAATGCCTCGAAAAACAGCGGCAAGGTGGTCGGAAGACATTTTGGAAACACAATCCCCGTTAATACATTCAATGCATCTCCCGCCTGGTCAATCAGCATATCCAATTGTTCAGGGGTCCGGACACGCAAAAAAAGTACCGGTCCGGCGGCCAATTGCTCAGTTTTGGCAGATCCCAGCTTTTTCAGCTCTTCGATAACATTCGCTTCTGCCTGTCCCAGTTCCGAATCGGCAACTGCATCTTCCAGACAGATGATCAATGTCGTCAAGCCTGCAAATGTTCCTGTGCTGTAATTTCCGCTTAAAATCTTTTGGGCAAAATCCACCCTGGATCCCGGTGTGTAAAGCGCTGCGCCCAATGCCAATCCTAGGGTTTCCCGTTCCGTATCACGGTTGAATTCTGCCGGGGAATATTTAAAAAAGGTCTTTAAATCAGAATCGGTCAATATGTTAAAATGTCTCATGTGTGATCCTCCCGGCATGCGGCTGACTATAGCCCTTTCAAATTATCATTTCATATATGAATGGAGAAAAAGCAAGGAGAAAGTCTCCTTGCTTTTCCATCGTTTCCTCAGCTGTTTAAGCCAAAGTCCTTAACAAGAGACTCTAAGCCGCCTTGATAACCGCTGCCAATGGCGTTGAATTTCCACTCTCCACCGTGACGGTAAAGTTCACCGACCACGACTGCTGTTTCAATTGAAAAATCTTCTCCCAGATCATAGCGGATCAGTTCTTCGTTTGTGTCTCCATTGATGATACGGACATATGAGTTGCTGACCTGGCCAAAGTTCTGCCCGCGTGTTTCAGCGTCATGGATGGTAATGGTGAAGGTCGCTTTTTCGATTGATGCCGGAATAGCTGAAAGGTTGACGTTAACCTGTTCGTCGTCTCCTTCGCCTTCTCCGGTTTTGTTATCTCCAGTGTGTTCCACTGCCCCGCCGGCTCCTATTGTATTGTTGTAGAAGATAAAGTCGGCTTCTGAAGCCGTTTTCCCTTCACTGTTCAACAGAAAGACCGATGAGTCCAAGTCGAAATCCTGTCCTCCATCATATTTATTGGTATCCCAGCCTAGTCCTACGATCACTTTAGACAGACCTGGGTTACTTTTCGTCAAATCTACTTTTTGCCCTTTTGATAAGTTAATAGCCATTCGTCATTTCACTCCTCAAGAATATTTGTTTGCAATTGATCCAATATCGGGTTCTGAAGCACCTTCGCCTATCGCTGAAAATTTCCATTCTGCACCTTGGCGGTATAATTCTCCTGTAATCAGCGACATCTTGCCTGCATAATTATCAGTAAGGTTGTAATGAACCAGCTCTTCTTTCGACTGGTTGTCGACCAGGCGGATAAAAGCATTTTCAATCATGCCGAAATCCTGTTTTTTCTGTTTTGCATTGTAAATATTAACGACAAAAACCAAGCGATGAATAGAAGGCGAAATACGCTTCAAGTCGATGTTGATCACTTCGTCGTCGCCTTCGCCTTCACCGGTCAAATTATCACCGGAATGGACAACACTGCCGTCTTTGCTTTTCTTGTTCCCGAAATAAATCAGGTTTTCTTTAGCAGTCAGCTTGCCGTTTTCATCCAGCAGCAATACGGATGCGTCACAGTCAACATCAGCTCCGCCTCCGCCGCCTAATAGGCCGCTTAAAAATCCGCCGCTTTTTTTAGTCGCAACAGGATCCCAGCCAAGGCCTACCATGATGCTTGAAAGCGATGAACGTCCTTTTGTTAAATCGATTTTCTGACCTTTTACGAGATTGATCGCCATTCTTAACACTCTCCATTCATCAGTATGTATTCTATTTTAATGGTATCGGTCCAACAAGTAAAATTCAACGAATAAAGACTATCATTCGATTCCAACGCCAAGTCTCCAGCGCTGTAGATCCAATTGCTTCAAGTCTTTTAGACATCAGTGAAGGGACGCTGAATTTTCAGACAAATGTTTTCTCAAAACACCTGACGTATACTAATACGTATCGAGGGCCAGGAAGTTTCATTTTCGTCAGGCATACTTATTAAATGGCCCGGGTAATAAAACTAAAGAAGACTTTTCAGAAGCAGTTTGAAAGGGGAATTAAACATGAAGCTTATCTCCATTGTAATTCCGGCATTTAACGAAGAAGCCAATATCGCTTCCATGTATGCCAAATTGGTGAAGGAACTTGAGGAGCTTCCATATCGTTATGAAATTATGTTCATCAATGATGGCAGCAGTGACGGTACATTGCAGGAAATTTTAAAATTGGCAGCAGTGCATGACACCGTTAAATATATTTCGCTGACGCGGAATTTTGGAAAAGAGTCCGCCATGCTCGCCGGTTTGAAACGCATCAAAGGCGATGCTGCCATTGTCATGGACAGCGACTTGCAGCATCCGCCTACTCTTATCGGTGAAATGGTCAAAGGTTACGAAGAAGGATTCAATCAAGTTGTGGCAAGGCGCTCACGCACCGGCGATTCCAAAATCCGCTCCCTGTTTTCTTCACTGTACTACAAACTGATCAACTCAATCACCGACGTCGACTTGCAGGATGGCGAAGGCGATTTCCGATTATTAAGCCGCAAAGCCATTAATGCGATTTTGGCATTGAGTGAAAGCAACCGTTTTTCCAAAGGGCTGTTTTCTTGGATCGGCCTCAGCAAAAAGACGATCAATTATGAAAATGTCCTGCGGACTGACGGTGATTCAAAATGGTCATTCAACAGTTTGGTCAATTATGGCATCGATGGAATCATTTCGTTCAATATGAAGCCGTTGCGCGTTTGTTTTTATACGGGCTTTCTCGTTCTTTTCCTGTCACTCATCTACATTTTCTTCACACTGTACAGCATTCTGCGTGAAGGCATCGGAGCTCCCGGTTACTTTACAACAATTACAGCCATTCTTTTGCTCGGAGGCATCCAGCTGATCAGTCTCGGAGTCATCGGCGAATACATCGGACGCATCTATAATGAAACCAAACAGCGTCCGCATTTTCTTGTAGACATCAGCAACGTGGATGAATACGATGAGCCTTAAAACATTAAACACCGAGTTCACCCGCTTCATTTTTGTTGGTGTGGTCAACACCATAAGCTATTACAGCATCTACCTGGTGCTCCATAATGTATTTGCACTGCCTTATCTGCTGGCCCATATTGTCGGCTTTCTCATCAGTTTGAACATTTCCTTTTTCTTAAACTGTTATGTGACTTACCGGATCAAGCCTACGCTTAAAAAGTACCTGTACTTCCCGTTGACTCAGGTTGTCAATATGTCCGTTTCAACAGCCCTTATTTTCATTTTCGTTGAGTTTCTTCACCTGAATAGCAATATTGCGCCTTTTGCCGCCGTATTGTTTACAGTTCCGATAACTTTTGTGGTATCAAGCAAAATTCTCAAAGATAAAGTCCATCCAAAATAACCAAAAAGACGGTGACTCTATGCAAAAGCTACGCCCTGCACTTCTTCTGTTATTATTCAGTTTAATCTTATCAGCAATCGGGCATGCTGTTTTCTTGTATCAAT
Source organism: Planococcus beijingensis (assembly GCF_016820615.1). NCBI lineage: Bacteria > Bacillati > Bacillota > Bacilli > Caryophanales > Caryophanaceae > Planococcus > Planococcus beijingensis. Next base: position 41,185 of record NZ_JADHDZ010000001.1, on the reverse strand, counting down.
GGTCGCACGGCCATTTTATGGTGGGAATCAACGATGGTCTTTCACAGATGATGCCTTTCAAGCATCTTCTATATGAACAATATACCCGTGGGGAATTTTTCTACTCGTTTGATTTCGGACTTGGAGCAGGCACATTCAGTGAACTGTCTTATTACTTTTCCACGTCTATCGTATTTCTGATTTCAGTCGCCATTGTCTTCATTTTAAAAACAATCAACATCATCCAGACAACGGATGTGCTGTTTTGGGCGAATGCCGCTGTCTTTATCAGCATCATCCGCTTGGCTGCTGTCTTGTTCATTACAACACGTTTTTTTATGTATATGAAAATCTCGAAATACGCAGCACTTCTCGGTGCTTCCCTATACGGCATTTCAGGTATGTATTTCCGCCATGTGACCTATTGGGAATTTTTCGCTGATGCCTTTATATGGCTGCCGATTTTATTGTTCGGTGCCGAAAAGATTTTCCGCGAAAAAAAGCCAGGCTGGTTTTTGGCAGCAGTCGCTATTTCGATGATCGACAATTTTTACTTTGCCTACATCAATTTTTTGCTGGCTGCCATTTATATTCTGGTCCGGCTGTTCATCCCGTTGACTGAAAGTGAAAGAGACAAAAAGAAAATATTGCTGAACTTCGTCGTGTCAGGGCTTATTGGAGCTGGCATCAGTGCTGTTTCCTTCATCCCTGCCGTCTATGCCTACTTGAACAATCACCGCCCGCCATTTCAGCAGGACATTCCGTGGCTTGATCTAACTGACAATATTTTGTTCAATAGCCGTTTTATCGTCTTGCCCGCATTTTTCGTCTTGCTGCTGTTTTGTGGTTTCCTGTATCGTCATAAAACCTTCCGATTGTTTGCAATCCTTGGCATCGCCGGAGTTATCATGCACCACAGTCCCTTGATCGGCAGCGTTTTTAATGGTTTCTCTGCTCCTCAATACCGCTGGGAATACTTTTTGTCGCTGGTGATGGGTGGTGCAGTTGCCGTTGCATTTGACCACTTGCACCAATTCACAATGCGGCGATTTGCAATTGCAGCAGTTGGAGCGACTTTCTGTTTTGCCTTGTATGCTTGGAGCGATGAATTATTAGCGATTGGTTCGCGGGTTTCGGTTCTCACTTTCATCAACCTGCTGATCACGATGTTCCTGCTATTCCTTTACGTTCAATTCAAAAAACCTGTGTTTAAAGGTTTTTTGATGGCTTTCTTATTTGCATGGACTTTGCTGTTCGCAAATACCTACCAAGTCGAGAAGATTCTTTACGATGGTGATATTGCTCAAGTTGGTGAAGAACTGATGACTGGGGCGGATTATGATGACCCTGAGATCCAGGAACTGCTGGATGATGTGCAGGCCAAAGAAACCGGCGGCCCTTACCGCATTGAATGGATGGAAGGCGTCCGCAACAACACACCCATTGTTCAGGACTTCCAAGGCTTGAGTGCCTATTCCAGTATTTTGAATAAAAACCTCTTGTACTTTTACTTATATGATCTTGAAATAGACATGGGGCGTGAAAGCGTGAGCCGTTACGCAACGCTTGGCAACCGTGCTAATCTGCACAGCATGCTGCAGGGAAAATACGTCATTCGCGCGCATGGGGATGCCAACATTCCATACGGCTTTACTGAAATTTATGCGACAGAAAATTTCGCTGTCTTCGAAAACAATCATGTCTTGCCATTTGCACGCTCTACTTCGACAGTCTATGAAGAACAGCAAGTGTTGGAAATGTCTCCATTGATGCGCGAACAGGCCATGCTCACAGGTATCATTCTCGAGCAAGCAAAAGGCACGGAGGTACTCGAAGCAGACGCTGGCGCCTCCCCTGATTTTGACGTGACAGCGGTGGGCGGGTCTTATGACGGCAATCATCTGCAGGTTACGGAAGAAAGCGGAGGCTTAAGCATAGACATAGAAGCTCTTCCCGAATCCGTGAACGATTTGTTCGTCTCCTTCCACTTGGAAAACAAAGCTGCAGACAAAGGATTTCCGCTTGCTGTCAATGATTATCACACGACCAGAAAATCCAACCAGTCTGTCTACAAAACATTTGTAGATGACCTCACAATCCGTATTCCTGCTGAACAACAAATCGAAATCCGCCTTCCGAAAGGCGATTACGAGTTAACCGGAATCCAGCTCTCTGCCGAAGACTATAAGACCCTGCGGCAGCAAGCTGATCAGCCTGATTTATCCAGCAACCTGATTATCGACGGCAGCAATGTCAGCCTGAATTACGCCAATCCAGAAAATGAGGAGTACTTGAAGTTGCCCATTCCTTATGAGCGAGGCTGGAAGGCTTCTGTAAATGGCCAAAAAGTAGAGGTGTTAAAGGCGGATTTTGCTTTTATCGCGGTACCTTTAGAATCAGGAGATAATCAAGTGTCATTTAGCTACAGCCCACCTTTCTTCAAACCTGCACTCATCATCAGTGTTGTGTCTGCCTTGCTTGGACTGATGCTCGTATTCCGTAAAAGAAAAGAATAGCTCTTTTTCTCCTACAAAAGAATGCATTTCAGAAAATTGCGTTTATTCATCGACCATTATGTGTAATGTAGAATAACACGATTTCGAGGAGGAGTTCAGATGAAGCGATGGCTTATGCTTGTTTTGGCACTGGCTTTCTTATTATTTTTAACAGCCTGCGGCAATGAAAGCACAGAAGATCCACCTACAGAATCAGATGGTGCACCGGCTGAAAACACTGAAGATATTGAAGGAGAAGAAGAAAGTCCACCCGAAGGTGAAGAAGCGGATGAAGCGGAAACAGAGGAAGGCAGCAGCGAAGAAATTTTGATGCTTACTGTTGAAATGATGGACAGTGATGGAAATGCTATCGGCACCGCGGAATTATCTGAAGAAGATGCCGGAGTTAAGGTAGCACTTGAAGTTGAAGGCTTGGAAGAAGGCATTCATGGCATTCATTTCCATGAAACCGGAATGTGCGAAGGACCTGACTTCGAATCGGCTGGCGGCCATTTCAATCCGGCCGATGCCATGCATGGCATGGACAACCCCGACGGTCCTCACGCCGGTGATTTACCGAATATTGAAGCCAGCTCTGACGGCACCGCTTCACAGGAGTTCACAGCTGAAAATGTAACGCTCGCTATCGGTGAAGAAAACTCATTGCTCAAAGAAGGCGGTACGGCTCTTGTCATACACGCCGGTGAAGATGATCAAACGACGGATCCTTCCGGTGACTCGGGTGATCGAATTGCCTGTGGTGTAGTCACAGGAGAATCTTAGACGTTTCGTGAAACCAATTGAATCCGAACGGGAATAATGAAAACAGGTTACTTAATTAGAGGAGGATTTATTATGGCTAAAGATAAATTTGAAGAAATTGATGAACAGGTAGATCCGCAAGAGCAATCCAAACAACCCGGTTCTGAAGAGCAAATGAATCCAGAACCGATTTATGATGATAAAGACTATAAAGGTTCCGGAAAACTGGAAGGGAAAGTTGCATTGGTGACAGGAGGCGACAGTGGCATCGGCCGCGCTGTTGCAGTAGCTTATGCGAAGGAAGGCGCCAACGTCGCAATTGCTTATTTGGATGAGCACGACGATGCTGACGAAACGATAAAAGCGATTGAATCTTATGGAGTCAAAAGTGCAAAATTCGCTACAGATGTCAGCGATGTAGAGAAATGCAATCAGCTGGTAGTCGATGTCATTTCCGAATTCGGCCAATTGAATATTTTGGTCAATAATGCAGGAAAACAATTTCCGCAGGATGATTTTTTAGCTATCAGTCCAGATCAGTTGATGGAAACTTTTTCGACCAACATCTTCAGTATGTTCTATTTAACGCAAGCTGCATTGCCGCATCTCCAAAAAGGCGACAGCATCATCAATACGTCTTCGGTCACGGCTTATCGCGGCTCTCCTGAGCTGATTGATTATTCGTCTACAAAAGGCGCAATCACCAGCTTTACACGTTCCTTGTCGGCCAATATCGCTGAGAAAGGCATACGCGTCAACTCAGTGGCTCCAGGACCTATCTGGACGCCATTGATCCCAGCGACCTTTGGAGCAGAAAAAGTCGGCGAACACGGCGGCGACACGCCAATGGAGCGACGTGGACAGCCTTCTGAAGTAGCGCCTGCGTATGTTTACTTGGCTTCCAAAGACTCGACCTATGTGACAGGTCAGGCAATCCATATAAATGGCGGCGATTTCATCAGTTCCTGACCACTGGCAGACCTGGCAAAAGCCGGGTCTTTTTTTGTCCTTTTTTTACAGGTTTGAGGAATTGAATTGAGTTAAATGGGTATACGAAAAGTAACAACAGCTTTTTCAACGAGTTGGAAAACATGAAGTATCTGGAGGCAATCCTGATTAAATTCGTTATGGCCTTCTCAGTATTGTTTGTCGTACTTGGCATCGCTTATGGAGTGGAAGTCTTTGAAATTTCCATCCTCAGTCTGATCATCACCGCTGTCGGCTTTATCGGAGATTTAATGATTTATCCGAAAACCTCCAATAAAGTGGCAACCGGAGGCGACTTTGTTCTGGTATTTCTGATTGTCTGGCTGGGCGGGCTATGGCTGATTAATAATCCTGATTTTTCGCTTGTCATGCCTGCAATCTTTTCAGCCTTGCTTATTGCTGTCGGCGAATGGTTTTTCCATATTTATTTAACAAAGCGCGTCTGGGAACAAAAAGAGACTTCCCATACATTAAAACAAGAGCCCAACCGAAAATAATTGCCATTGAAAAACACCGAGGCGGCTGCCCGGTGTTTTTAGTTTGGGGGTAAACTTCAAATTACCCAAGTTTAGTTTCCCGCAACCAATCTCTTTCTGCTCTTTTACAGGCGCATAAAAACATACTCTTTGCTTTCGCGAATAATGAGCCATTGGCTGCTGTCGATGCAAAGAAGCAGGAAGAAAAGATGCCATTTTATTTTGATCGATATGTCCTTTTAAATAATGCAATGCCCAAGGGGAGTGCGCGATATCAACTCGATAAAGCCGGTTTTCAGGTTGTGTCCATAAACAATAACGTTCTGTTAGCCATTGTTCTATTGGGCTGGATGCAATGGGTATAGAAACAGGTGTATAGCTCATGTCGAAAGATTCAGGGAACCGTCCGGCTTCGATTCGCCGACTGGAAAATCTCCAGTCGGCGGCTTTTTTTGTCATGCTTATTTCGGCATAGCGATAGGGCAAAAAACCTCTATGAGAAGCGGTTTTCACTGCAAGCGGGCTGCTGGCATCCAAACTAAAGAAATATACCCCTCTCCTGTCTCCATACTTCACATAAGTCCTGACATTCAGCTCCAAAAAAGAACGTGTTCCCGGAACTGGAGGCAGAAATCGTAGACGTGTTGCTTTCGCTTGAAAAAACACCACTCCAAGCCAAGCTTGATCGTCATATAAATCGACTTCCAGCTCATCGGGAACAAATCGGCGCAGCCATTCAGATTTTACAGGCCAGTGCAGAAAAACGACGGCTTTCCATTCCTGTTTCATAAGCCAAAGTCTTGTAGCCACTCCTTCCTCTCCTCCCTCAGCAGATGTTCTGGCAAAAAGCAAAGGCCGTCCCTGAAAGCCAGTGTTTCTGACTTCGGGACAGCCTGGGTTGTTTATTTTAATTTGTCTTCCGGCAATGAGTTATGCGCTTCCGGAGGAGCTGGTTTCAATTGCGGTTTTTCACTCAACGGCTCTGGTTTGCCGAATGTAAATTCATGGCCATCCGGTGCTGGCTCATTCATCCATTTCAGATCCTTGCTGCTTTCTGAGTTCGTGTAAAGGATATGGGAGAATTCTGTCGCTTCCCATTCTGGAGGAAGTGTTCCTGGTACAATCGGACCTTCCTTCGCTTCCAATTCTTTTATGGCAGCAAGCCATTGGTTTTGGTGCATCGTATCACGTGCAAGCAAGAATGAGAACAGATCTTTTACGCCTCTGTCATCTGTCATGCTGTAAAGGCGGGCTACTTGAAGACGGCCCTGTGATTCTGCATTGACGTTGGCGCGGAAATCCGCCAACAGGTTTCCACTTGCTACGATATATCCCGCATTCCAAGGTACACCGTTGCTATCTTTTGGAGAAGCGCCTAATCCGTGGACAATGGCATGCTGCGGATTCATGCCACCCATGATGGCGCCTATAATCGGATCGCTTGCAGCTTTTTCCTGTTCATAAACAGGAGCCCCTTCAAGGAGTCTGGCCACCATTGTTGCGAGCATTTCAATATGCCCCAACTCCTGCGTTCCTGTATCCATCAGAAGATCTCTATATTTTTCGTTTCCTCTTGTGCTCCACCCTTGGAATAAGTATTGCATGGCAACTGACATTTCACCGAATTGACCGCCGATCAGTTCCTGCACTTGTTTAGCGAAGACTGGATCTGGAGCATCCGGTTTTGCGTGGTATTGAAGTTCTCCTGTGTGAAAAAACATAATTAAAACCTCCTGTATGATTTTAGTCTTCGTCTTCGTAACCTATATGCCCCTTACTTTCAGGCTCGGCATCTCCTGGATGCCCGCCGTCGTAATCAGAGTCGTTGCCGCCTGAGTTATAAGACGTACCGGTTTTATGTTTCTGCTGTTCTTTCTTTTGTTCTTCACTCAAGGCATCTCCTGGATGCCCCCCATCATAATCAGAGTCGTTGCCGCCTGCATTAAACTGATTCGTCGATTCACTTGAATCTTGGTCAGTAATTTTGTTGTCTTCTGAAGTCTGCTGCTTTTTCTGTTCTTTATCCATTCCCTCCATCCTCCTCGTTTTTCGTTGTGACTCTGCATCATCTTTCTACCCCGCTCTATTTTTTTAAAACCATATTCTGTATTTCCCACTGCAACTACTTCAGTTTTTCACCATAAGAAAAAGCCGGAAAGTGAAGCTTTCCGGCTTTTTCTAATTTTTATACGATTTTCAATTCTACGTCGACATTGCCTCTTGTTGCTTTGGAGTAAGGGCAGAACGCATGTGCTTTTTCTACAAGGTCTTTCGCTGTTGCTTCATCCACACCTTCTAAATGAGCATTTAAAGTAACACCGATTTTAAAACCGTCATTTCCTTCATCTTTCAGGAAGTGAACATCCGCTTTAATGGAAGTGCTGGAGACATCTGCTTTTTCTCTTTTGATGATTAAGTTCAATGCTCCGTCAAAACAAGCGGAGTAGCCTGCTGCAAATAATTGTTCAGGGTTTGTGCCTTCTCCTCCGGGACCGCCCAATTCTTTCGGCGAAACCAATTGAAGATCCAATACATTGTCTTCGGAAATGACTCTTCCTTCACGGCCACCAGTGGCTGTTACGGATGTTGTGAATAATGCTGACATTTTTCCAACCTCTTTCCTGATTTGTATTTGAGAACACTTAAAACTTACCTCTTATGGCGATCCTTAGTCAACTGAAATGGTTTTCTCCAGTGGTTTTTTGAGTAATGAAACTCAAAGCTCTTTCAATTGTGGAAAAAGTAATCAACTGGCTGTCCCGATCTAAATCGTCGGCAAATTGCCGTGCAGCGGCCGGAGAGATTCCTGTTACATAGAGATTGCTTCCCATAATCCGAAGCGCTTCGTAAATCTGCCGGAACCAATAAAGCGGTGATTTTTCATTCCAGGACAAGCCTGTAATATCGATGATGGCATGCTCAATTCGATGTTCTTGAACATACTCACAGATTTTAACTTTTAAGGTTTCAAAACGCTGAAGATTCATCGTACCGACCAGTGCGACAGTAGCAACATTTTCTTGTATCGATAAAATAGGAAGCATCAGCTTTTCGATTTCGTCTTCATTAGCCATAATTGCCTGTTGCTGGGAACGCTCCAGCGTAATATCTGTCTGCGTACCGATGAAGTACAGCTTGCCTTCTATTTGGACCGGTTCGATGGCTAGACGATTCCAAAACGGTGAACCGTCTTTTCGGTAATTCCGCAACGTTAATGTAATCGGTTCTTTAGCAGCAATGGCTTTCCTCATTTTCTCTATATCTTCTTTATCCGTTTCTGGCCCTTGCAAAAATCGACAGTTCTTTCCGATTACCTCTTGTTGTGCATAGCCCGTCATTTCAATAAACGTTCGATTGGTGTAGATGATCGGATTATCCTGTTGCGACGGATCCGTTACGATCGTCCCGACTTTACTGCCATCAAGCATGGCTTCCAGCAAGGTTACTTGCGTTTCTTGGGTAAGTTCTTTCAAGTGGTCCACCTCTTCTTTCCATTCATGCAATAATCGTAGCATAATCCCCCTAACCAAATCCACGAACTGCTCATTTGCCACGTTTCAGGATTCCTTTACAGGGTAAATGAAGAAACAAGGACTTTTTTAAAAGTAGGAGGAAGATACCATGGCAAAAGTATTGGCGGTATTATCGAATGGCTATACAGACGAAGAACATAATTATGTAACAGGTTGGTGGGCAGAAGAACTTTTCGCACCTGCATTGGAACTTGAAAAAGAAGGCCATACCGTAGGACTTGCTTCTATTGATGGTGGAAAACCGGTCGTCGATCCATTAAGCCTCAGCAAGGATTATGATCCAGATGGAATTTATAAAAAACAATATGAATCAGGTATGGCAGATAAAACAACTCCGATTGTGGACGTCAAAGCCAGTGACTACGATGCCATCATGATTGTTGGTGGACATGGAGCCATGTTCGATTTGGCGCATAATGAAGATTTGCATGCTGTCATTAATATTGTGTATGAATTGGGCGGTATCGTTTCTGCAGTTTGTCACGGGCCGGCACCACTCATCTATACGAAAACCAGAGAAGGCCGTGGAATTCTTGAAGGGCTGAAAGTAACCGGCTATCCCAATGCAAATGAGCCTGAAGAAGTGGTGGATTTGCTGCCTTTCAGCTTAGAGGATGAATTGAGCAGAATCGCAGATTACCATGAAGAAAAAGAACAGGATGCCTATGTTGTTTGGGGCAGCAAACAAATCCTAACAGGTCGAGATCCGCAATCTTCACAGCTCTTTGGCCGTGAATTGGCACAAAAATTGAAACAACGCGAACTGAAAACAGAAGAAAAATTAGTGGATTGAACTCTTATTTTTAAGGGTAAAGACTATTAACGGCAAGTCCAAGGAGGCATTCAAATGAGCAATAATGAAAAAGACGATTACATGAAAGAAACCGAAGAAGAAGCGAAGCGCCGTCCGAACGAGCAAAAAGAAGGATTGCAAGAACCTAAAACCACAGGCTACAAGCCTTTGCAGCTGGGCATCATTATTTTTGTTGTTCTCGTTCTCATCCTTGTCGGTTTTGGAATTGCAACAGATTGGTTCGGAATTTTCAACTGATCCCTTTCTTACATGAGCCATTTAGAAATTCCCACACAAAAAGGGGCTGTCTCATAAGCCCCCAAAATAAAACAGACGGAGAAAAAAAGTCCTTTTTCTCCGTCTGTTTTTCGATTTGAGAATGGTTTTTCTGAAAGCAGCTGGCGGATGCCGGCTTCTTTCAGGAGATTGTGGGTCATTGCCACAATCCCGAACTCAGTGTGTACTTTGTCGATGCCTCGGAGGTAAAATCTCCGGAACGACCGATTGCCCTTGATATGGCCGAACACACTTTCTATGTCAATTTACAGAAATGGACGGTTTTTTTGTATACTTTTTTAGCTTCAGAATGGCTGACGGGAATGGAGACGGCGACTCCTGCTGGAACAGCGCGTGGTGAAGACGGTGCAACCGGCTGAGGCCGTGCCCGCGGAAAGCGTCCGTCGAAATGGATGTCAGCCTTTTCTTTAGAACGCAAACAGGGACTGCACCCTAAAAGTCATTTTTCATGACCTTTTGGGACAGCCCCTTTTTTGCTGTTCAAAAACTCGCAGCTTTTATTTTAATGCCGAATTCTTTCTCTTTTTCACTTACATGCTTTCCGTCAATTCCAATTCGAAACTCATGAGTTCGCCGCCTCTATAAGCCTTCACTTCCAACGTATCCCCAACTTCCGTTTCGTTGTAAAGGTATTGGCGAAGCTCGAGAATTGATTTCACCGGCTTGCCGTCCAGTTCAACAATGACATCATACGCTTCCATTCCGGCTGTTGCCGCTCCGGATCCTTCGACCACGGATTGGACGACAATGCCGCCTTCCACTTCTGCAGGCAACCCTAATTGGCCAGTGCGGTACTGTGCTGGCACTTCAGCTAAATCCAATATAGCGACACCCATCGAAGGACGCTCAACTGCGCCTTCGGTCTCCAGATCTGCAATGATCGGGATAGCGGTATTGATTGGGATCGCCAAACCAATTCCTTCTACTGCTGCTTGCGCAATTTTCATGGAGTTGATGCCAATCAATTGACCCTTAGCGTTGATCAGCGCGCCACCACTATTGCCCGGGTTGATGGCAGCATCGGTTTGAAGAACTTCCGACTGCCAATCTTCTGTGCCGTCCTGGTTTACATCAATGGGAATCAAGCGCTCAGTTCCCGAAATGACCCCTGTGGTCACCGATCCCGAGAATTGAAGGCCTAATGGGTTACCAATTGCGATTACCGGTTCTCCGGCTTTCAAGACTGAAGAATCTCCAAATTCAGCAACTGTTTCAATACTTTTACTTGGAACTTTCAAAACAGCCAAATCAGTCCACACATCCGTCCCAAGCACTTCTGCATCCAATTCAGTTCCATCTGACAAGGTGACCATGACGTCTTCGGCACCTTCTACTACATGGTTATTGGTGACAATATAGGCAGTGTCTCCGTCTTTCTTATAGATCACCCCTGAACCGGCACCGGCCTCCTGCGCTTCACTGTCTGTGGCAGTTGGAGCAGAAAATGGATTTTGCTGTGCCATCTGCAAATTTGAAACGCCAACGACCGCATCATTGGTCTGTTCTACAATTTCCGTCACATCCGAAGTGACCACTGTGGAAGTTGTCTGCACGCCACTGACCGACTCGGTTGTAGTTGCTCCTACAGCCGCTTCCGGTTCTGCGTCTGTCACACCAGGCAAAATGACCCCCACCAATAACGCCCCTGCAACCAATCCTGTAAAGCTCGAAGCGAAATAGCCTCGTTTGCCCGTTTTCTTGTCATTTGAATTATAATATCCCATCATATGTCCTCCTTATTCTGTCAATGTATTAACGATGTCGTATGACTCCGTTTTTTCGGCCAGCCATTCTGCGTATTTCGTATTCAACGCTTCATCAAATAAAGTTTCTTTGATTTGCTCTTTGCTGTCTTCCAAGTTCGCCTCGACTGCAGCGGTTTTTCCTGTCATCTGGATAATATGGAATCCATAATCTGTCTGGACAGGTTCACTGATTTCATCTACTTCCATACTGAATGCAGCTTCCTCGAATTCAGGGGCCATCTCACCGGCACCAAAAGCTCCCAATGCACCGCCGTTTTCAGCATTGCTTGTATCTGTCGAATATTCCGCTGCCATTTCAGCGAAGTCGCTGCCGTCATCCAACTTGGCTTTGACTTCGTCGGCTTCTTCCTCAGTAGCCACCAATATATGGCTTGCTTCCACCTGTGATGGCTGATTGAATGAATCCTTATTTTCTTCGAAGTAGGTTTTGATCTGCTCATCGCTTATCTTAATATCAGGCCCGACGATTTTCTCGACCTTCAAGTAGATGTCCATCTCCTCTTTCAAGTCTGCCATTGTCATACCGCTTGCTGTAAGAGCTTGTTCAAGAGCTTCAGTTCCGCCATAGCTTTCTTCATAAACCGCCATTTCTGCATCCAGCTCTTTTTGCGTCACTTCGATTCCTGCTTTATCCGCTTCCTGGTTCACCACTTCGTTGGAAATCAAAGCTTCCAGTGTCGCCGGTCCCGTAGAAGCCGCCATTTTTTCATATAATGCATCTTTTGTGATTTTTGTATCTCCTACTGAAGCCACTGTTTCATCTCCTGAAAATGCAACCAGCATAATGATAGCCGCTGCCGCTACCGCACCAATGGCAATATAGTAAAACTTTTTCATCTCTGTACCTCTTCTCCTGAGTCGTTATACAAAGCTTATCAAGCAGTTATGAATAAACTATGACCAGAGTTTTAACAGAAAGAGAAAGTTTGGCACAAAAAATAACCCGAGGGAAAATCCCAGGGTTATTTTTTGTGAGGAAGGCGGATAATAAATTTCGTACCTTGCCCTTTTTCGCTTTCAACGCGAACTTCTCCCTCATGCAGCGCCACCAATTGCTTGACGATTGACAAACCAAGCCCAAATTGCCCGATTCCGCGTGACAAATCAGCTTTGTAGAAACGGCGCCAGATCATATCGATTTCTTTGACGTCGATTCCTGACCCGTCGTCTTCCACGGTGATCACCATGTAATCACCCTCTGAGAAAGTAGAAAGCGAAATCGTGCCGTTTTCGGTAAATTGGATCGCATTTTTAGTAATGTTCATCAGAATTTGAATCAGTCGGTCCATATCCCCGTAGATGATGTCGCCAGGATTGGTGTTGATGACGATTGAATCGCCTTTTTCTTTCGCCTGCAGATAAAGCTGTTCCTGAATAATTTCCAAAAGCTCATCTGCTTCGATTTCCTCTTTTGTCAGTACCACTTGATTGGATCTTATTTTTTCATAATCCAGATTTTCATTGACCAGGCGCATCAGCCGTTTCGTCTCATCGCTTGCCAGGCGGATGCCTTTTTCCCGCTGGCCTTCTTCAATCATATTGTTCCGCAAACCTTCGATAATGCCAGCAATCGTGGTTAAAGGCGTCCGCATTTCATGTGAGACATCCGCCATAAATTGGCGACGGCGATTTTCAAGCCGGTCGATCTCCTCGTTTGATTTCCGGAGTTTGGCGGCCATCTTATTGAAGTCATGTGCCAGATCCCCAAACTCATCAAAATTCGATTCCGGCAGATTGACATCATAATGGCCTTCGCTGATCATCGAGGTTGCTTTTCGCATCCGCTGAATCCGGCTGACATGCAATTTTGATAACCATAGGCTGAGCAGCAAGGCGCTCGCCAAAGCCACCAGGATTGTCGTGATCAAGGTTTTATTCAACTCGGCAATCATTTCGCTGACGCCGCTGACGGGCGAAGCAAGCAGGACGCCGCCTGCCAATTGGTTATTATCGAAATAAGGCATCGCCACAAACGTCACTGTGAGCTCAAACCTTTCGACATCCCGGTTGACGACCAATGTCTCGCCCTGTTCGATGACATTCCATTCTTTCTGGGTCAGTTCTACAGGCGGGAAAGAGCCGGAGACCGGATACAAAATTCGGCTTTGCTGATCAAAAACGATGAAACTGATGTTCTGCGCTTCCAGGATCGATACATAAGCCTGCAGATTGGTGCCTGGACGCACCCGTTCGAGCTCGGCAATAATCTGTTCCCCGTAATTCTCGAGTTCTTCCGCTTTTTCATCATAGGCAAAATCATCCACATAGCGGACGAATAAAATACTTAAAATTAAAAATGCGATCAGCAAAATGCTCATATGGCTGGCAATCAGCTGATAGAAATACTTAATTCGCGTGTTCTTCAAATTTATAGCCAACTCCCCATACCGTATGGAACAGCTTGTCTCCGCCATCGATTTTCTTGCGCAACCGTTTGATATGAACGTCTACCGTTCGCTCGTCGCCGTAAAACTGATAGCCCCATACCTGTTCCAATAATTGTTCCCGGCTGAACACCTGCTTCGGATGCTGCAGGAAAAACACCAATAAATCGAATTCCTTCGGGGTCAAGCTGTCTACCGCCTGCCCATCCTTCAGTACATCCCGCGTCTCTTTGTTGACGGTGAAATGGGCGGTTTGGATGGAGTCCGATACAGGCTCGACTTTCTGTGTTCGGCGTGTCACCGCTTTGATACGTGCCATCAGCGTTAGCGGACTGAATGGTTTCGTGACATAATCGTCTGCTCCCATTTCAAAACCGATGACCTGGTCGGATTCACTGTCTTTTGCCGTCAGCATGATGATCGGTACGGCGTTCCCTTCCTCACGGATTTTGCGGCATAGTGCAATGCCATCCATCCCGGGAAGCATCCAGTCCAAGATCAGCAGATCGTATATTCCGTCTTTGTATTTACGGTATCCTTCCAGTCCATCAGCTGCGAATTCACCTTGTATGCCTTCTTTTGAAAAGAACAGCTCCAGCATGGAACTGACGCTTGGGTTATCTTCCACCACCAATATCTTCATCCTGCACCTCCGTCGTTCTTTCTCCTAAAGGTAAATGACAAATCCAAATGACGCAAGCAACTTGAAAACCGCCCTTCAACATTCGAAGAGCGGTTCAGCAAGCGATCAGGCTTTTTTTTCACGGTTTTTAAGCTTCTCAAAGATATCGCCGATCATGTCGTAATCAATGGCGATATTGTTTTCATACGCATATTTGACACCATAACCCAGTGCCAAGGTCATGGACGAAGCAACAGTCCCTCCAATAATGGATCCTGCTCCAGGAATGAATTTCAAGGCTTGGCGGTAAATTGTATGGCCGATGGTTTGAGTAGCCGTAATGACAATCATGTCTTTTGCCGCTTTTTTGGTTAATGGCTTATCGTAAAGGTTCGATAATTTGATGATCAACCCAACTTGCAAGGTAGTCAACGGCAAAACATCGGAACCAGGAATCGGCGATGCACCGATCACACCGGCTGAAACGCCAGCCCCGATGATCCAGCGTGTAGCAGCTGAAGACTTTTCTTTCATACTTTTGGCGAAGAGCAGGTCTTTACCTTTCTTTTCGAGCAAAAAAAGGATTTCCTTCTTTAAGGTTTCCAGATTTTCTTCTGTTTTCGAAGAAATCGGAATGACTTTGTATTTATGGGCGGTATGCTCTTTGACGAACTGGACAATGGACGGAATATTCTCTGCTGCATCGATTTTATTCAAGACAATCAAAATATCTTTATTGTGTTTTTCAATTTCATTGAATTTCTCTTTTTCGCTTTCAGAGAACACTGTGCCTGCTGCATTCAGGAAGAACAGCACGACGTCGGATTTCTGGACGAACTCCAGTGTTTTCTTAGGGTTCTCATCATTCGGATCATTCAAGCCCGGTGTATCCATGAATTTGATATTCTCGAGACCGTGGATATTGTAGGGATCCACACTGACTGTTTCCCCTGGCATCGGGTTGGTGCTGGCAATATCTTCACCGATGATTTTATTGACGGTGGATGATTTGCCCGCGTTCACTTCTCCGATTAAGGAAATCAGAAGATCTTGATCCAGTGCATCATTGACTTTTTTCATTTCATTTTCAAACATCTTGTCCATTGCCTGCATGACTTCTTTTTCAAATTCTTTTACCATAGACCGGTTTCCCCCTCATTTCGTACTTACTGTCTAGTATAACGGCTTCCCTATACCGGATGGAATTATTCCTCGATATAGTCTTTTAATAACGTATCCGCATAGTTCATCAAGGTTTCCGTATCCCGGATATGTTTTTTAGCTTCGCTGTTTTTACTGCGCTTTTCCATACTTTTCAAATCGTACAGCACTTCAGGCAGTTTTGCCCCAGGTGCTTTATAGAATTGTTCCGACTGGATGTAAGACCCTCCAGGCATATAATAACGCATGCCCAGCAGATTTTTTTTGTAATGGAACAGATTGTGCCCCATCATCGGCTCGTCGTGCTCAACCCCAAGCAGCGCCAATAATGTCGGCATAATGTCGGCCTGGCCGCCGAGACGCGTCATTTCAGCTTCTTCAAACAGATTTCCACCTGTAAAAATCAGCGGAATGGTAAATTGATCTTTTAAAGAATACGTATGCCCCAAGAAGTTGCTTAATAGCTGCCGGTCTTCTTCCGTCACTAAAGTGCCGTGCATACCTGAGTGGTCTCCAAAAATGGCAATTAAGGATTCTTCATAAATCCCTCGATCTTTCAGTTCCTGTATAAATAAGCCGATTTGTTCGTCTGCATAGCGGATGGACTGTAGATAATTCCCGATGTACATGCCTTCGTATTCTGCCGGGAGTTCAAGATACTCCATAGCATTGGGCATTTCAAATGGGGTATGGCTGGTGACTGTAACGATGTTGGCGTAGATGCGCTCGTAAGTGTCGAGCTGGCGCGGCAGTTCTCCTGCTACAAAATCAAACAGCACTTCATCTGCCGGACCAAAACCGACATTTTTGATATTTGGGAGGTCATCGATCGAGAAGACCTCTTCGTAGCCAAGAACCGGATAAAGCACATCCCGGTTCCAAAATGTCACATCGTCCGCATGGTAGGTTGCAGATCCATAACCTTCGTCTTTTAATGTACGGGCCAGGGAAGGCACTTCTTTCCCGGTGAGGCTGTTGGCCGTCGGAATCATGCCTTGCGGATACAGTCCGGTATTGGCAATCCATTCTGCATCAGAAGTCGTCCCCGCGCCCACTTGCTGAAAGACATTTGAGAAGTAGGCACTTTCACTCAACAGCTTATTGAGGTTTGGTGTGATTTCCTGGCCGTGCAAGGTTCGGCCAATGACGAAATTCTGCAGTGATTCTACTTGGATGACGAATAAATGCCGCCCTTCCGCGATTCCAAAATTGTCGTGTTCACTGACTTCCACATACTTATTGCCTTTCAACTCTTCCAATTCTTTGGCTGACAGCTTGCTGGAAGAGGCATGTGCGGTTTCTGTGGAACGGTTATACAATTGAGCCAGCTGAGACTGCAAAAATCCATTTTCTTTCGCAAAATAAGAAACATCAATGACCGGTTGTTGCAGCGCATACACAATGGTGATCGCACAAATCGCGGCCATAGTGACTGCCGTATATTTCATGGCAACAATTTTCACCGGTTTTTCGAAGCGGCGGGCAATGAACACCAGCAAAATAACATCCAGAAAGAATAGGAAATCCCAAGGATTTGCAAGCATCGAAATGGTATTGCTGACAGAACTCGACTGCGTCAGCTGCTGTAAATCGTAGTAAGAAGGGATGGTGGAATAATAGCGTATATACAACGTGACAGTAAAGAAAATGACGGAAGTCAGCAGATTAAAAATAAAGACAGTCAACCATATCCGTTTTTTTGCCAGCAGCAAAACAGCAGATAACAGCAGTGCCCACATCGGAAATTCAATCAAAACAATATGCAAAATCGATTTTGTATCAAAAATAAGCACACGAAAAGCACTCACTTTAATTAATAACAAGAGGAAAATCAGTATATAGGGCAGGGCATCATTTTTTTTCATTTGAAACACCTCTTTTCTTCAGACGATTGCTCGAATCGATTGTTGCATATATTCCTGGTAAAAGGGAAAACAAGGACTAAACAGAAACGAAAATATAAAAGGAGCGATAAAATGCAACCCTTAAAAGCACTTTTCCTTAACACTTCGTTGAAAAATTCCAAAGAACCTTCTCATACAGAAGGATTTATCAAGGATGTTCAATACCATTATAATCAATTGGGAGTAGAATCTGAAACCTTGCGTTTGGCTGATTACTCCATCGCCTATGGTGTTCAGGAAGACATGGGCGACGGTGATGAATGGCCCCAAATCCTTGAGAAAGTATTGGCTGCAGATATTGTCATTATCGGCACCCCCATTTGGCTAGGCGAAAAAAGTTCCTTGGCGACGCAAGCCATTGAACGCCTTTATGGAAGCAGCAGCGTCACCAACGACAAAGGGCAAGCCGTTTTCTACAATAAAGTTGGCGGCGTGGTTGTAACCGGCAACGAAGATGGAGCAAAACATTCAGCGGCTTCCATTCTATACGGGCTTTCCCATATCGGTTTTGTTATCCCGCCGAATGTTGATGCTTATTGGGTCGGTGAAGCAGGACCTGGCGATTCTTATATGGATGCCGGGCGCAACAATGAATTCACCAAATCCGCAATTCAGCGGCTTGCTTATAACACCTATCATTTAGCTGGCATGCTCAAGAATAATCCCATTCCAAATGAAGGAAATACGCTGGAATGACGTGCCGCTAAACAGCCAACAGCCCCCTCAGCTGTTGGCCTTTTTAAATGGTCATTTCCATATCCGCGCCATTGAGGAATGGCCATTTTCCACTTCCACTTTATAGACATCCGGATTCGTCAGCTTTTGCCATTCTGAAAATCCATAGCCTGAATCGATTTTTTTCAAGAGCAGACCTAATAAGTTTCCATGTGTCACCGCTGCCGTCCCATCTTCCATTTCATTCATCACTTCCATCGCGCGGTCAATCGCTTCTTTTCCCGATTCGCCTCCCGCAAACTTCAGCTCTTCATCACCGAACGATTCCTTCAGTTTTTCCATCCAGTCTGGCAAGTCCTGCGTGCTCAATACGCGTTCAGCCAGTCGGCCATCCACTTCAATCGGCAAACCTAATTGTGCTGCTGCCGGTTCGATCGATTGGATAGCACGGGTGAATGGACTGGCGACAAGATGGGCCACTCTCTGATTTTCCAGAAAATCCGCCAATTTATACGCTTGCTGCCTGCCTGTTTCGGTCAACTCTGCATCCGGTGCCTGTCCGCTTGCTTGGCAATGCCTAATCAAGTAGATTGTTTTTTTCATACTTTTTCCACCCTACCCCATTTATCTTTTATCAGAACCAGTAAATCCATTCAATAGAGCTTGACGGAAGCACACGCTGGCGATTTCGAAAACTATGTTGCCGCCCTACTACACAACCGTACTGTACTCTCCTATATGTACCATAACCATGATACGTCAGTCCTGTTACTGTTATACCTCACATTCCCTAAATTTCATTTGTTAATCAAAAAAACCCGGGCAAAAGCCCAGGTTTTGGTAGTTTATAATTTTTTCATAAGATTGGCCATTTCAATCGCACCCGCTGCAGATTCCCAGCCTTTGTTGCCGGCTTTTGTACCTGCACGTTCAATCGCCTGTTCAATGGAATCTGTGGTCAAGACTCCAAAAATGACCGGAATATTTGCTTGGTCACTGGCCCGAGATACGCCTTTCGCCACTTCGCTGCAGACATAGTCGAAATGAGGCGTCGCACCTCTGATGACTGTGCCGAGAGTAATGACGGCGTCATAGTTCCCGCTCATCGCCATCTTTTTGGCCACCAGTGGAATTTCAAAAGCTCCCGGTACCCAGGCGATCGAGACGTCATCTTCTCCAACGCCATGGCGTTTTAATGCGTCTTCTGCTCCGCTCAATAGTTTGCTGGTGATAAATTCATTAAAGCGTCCGACCACGATGCCGATCCGCAACCCTTCACCGTTTAAATATCCTTCAAAATGAACAGTCATTTTTCCATCTCCTCTACTGAATTAATACGCTGTTGTATGCTGATTTTTCTGCTGATACGCAACCAAATCCTTGATTGTCAACATACCAAGGTTGAGCCGCTCTGCCACTTTCTCCAAATCATCCACACGTGCCATCGTGCCGTCTGGGTTCATGATTTCGCAGATGACCCCTGCCGGAGCAGATCCCGCAAGCTTCGCCAAATCGACAGCCGCTTCCGTATGGCCTGCCCGTTCAAGCACGCCGCCATCTTTCGCAATCAATGGAAAAATATGGCCCGGACGTTTAAAGTCTGCAGCCTTCGCCTCTTGCTTGATTAGGCTGGTGATGGTGTGGGAACGCTCAAAAGCGCTGATACCCGTGGTTGTATCTCTATGGTCAATGCTGATGGTGAAGGCGGTGCCGAATTCATCCGTATTTTGATCAGTCATCAAGCCAAACTCCAATCGCTGTGCGATGGAACCGGCAATCGGGACACAAATTAATCCTCGTCCTTCCGTCGCCATCAAATTGACAATCTCAGGTGAAGCAAACTCTGCCAATGCGATAAAATCGCCTTCATTTTCTCTGTCTTCATCATCGATTACAATAACTGCTTTTCCAGCCTTTAAATCTTCGACGGCTTTTTCTACAGTGTAGAACATCATTTCAGCATCTCCCTTTAAAATCCATTTTCCGCAAGCCAGCTTCTGCTGATTTTCGGTTCTGCGGTTTGAACTCGTTCGGTATACTTCGCCAAGAGATCACACTCAATATTGACCTTAGCGCCAATGCCTTTTTCGCCTAATAACGAATCCTCCCGTGTGGTCGGGATGAGGGAAATGGCAACCGTATTGTGGCCAAGTTTAAAAATCGTCAATGAAGTTCCATCAACCGCTATTGAGCCCTTGAGCATCATGTATTTCATCAGGTGAGGATCGAGTTCAATTGTTTTGGTGACAGCATTGGCTTCTTTCTTCACTGAACGGATTACGCCGACGCCATCGATATGGCCGCTGACGAAATGGCCGCCAAAGCGGCCGGTGGCTGGCATGGCACGCTCTAGATTTACGCGCGCTCCTGTTTTTAATTCCATCATTGTTGAAGATTTGACCGTTTCTGGAATGACATCGACTGTGAACGTTTGAGAATCGAAGGAAGAAACAGTCAAACACACTCCGTTTATGGAAATACTGTCTCCACGCTTCATATCCTCCAAAATCAACACACAGAAAATCGTCAGTTCCATAGCCTGCGGTTTTGCGCGGACTTGCGCAACGCGGCCGACTTCTTCGACTATACCTGTAAACATTTAGGCACACTCCTCCATTCCGGTCGCCGGAGCAGATTTAATTCGTTTTCGTACAAGTAGTTGGGTGCTTTCCACCATGGGGCGTATGGGTGGTGAGGAAAGGATGGTGCTGAAGGTTGTTTGCATGTGCCTTGCTTCTTTAACAAGATGGCCGGTTTCCCGACAATTTTGGGTACCTTTAAAAAGCCCGGTTTCCACGGAGGAAAAGAGCAGCATTAAAGATCGGTGTGTTGCATTTCCAGAGACGGGTCCCTGTTCAGGTATTTTGGTCATACAAATTCCTCCTTTCAATTTCAAACGATTGAAAAGAAGAGGCACATAACGAAACCGATCTCTGAATTCTTCTCCCATCCAGACTGTAACTGTCGGTGCCGGAATTTCACCAGCTCCACCGCTTAAGCGCTTTAAACATAGTGGCCTATGCCTGCATTCGCTTAACCGGGTCACGGACTTGCAGTTCCCTGCTCACCGCCGGTAAGGAATTTCACCTTGCCCCGAAGAATTAGATTCGTAGTTTCGTCCCTTTCATAGTAGCATAGAAAGAAACTGAACTATAGAAATTACAAGAAATTGGTCTTTGGGAGCAGTGCTGTTTGCTTTTCATATGCCATATTCCACCGGTACCAATCGGTAAATTGTTTCAAAAAACCCAAATTACCTATAGTTTTCTGAAACCTTATCACGAGCAAATCATGCTGTAGAAAGGATGGTTTTAACATGGCCCATCACCAAATTGTCAAAGGCATTAAAGTCGATGCCGAAACACGCTGTGCGCATTATCATTCTCCAATCGACCGGATTGCCATTAAGTTTTTTTGCTGCCAGGAATACTTTCCCTGCTTTGAATGCCATCAAGCGGAAGGTTGCGGCAAGCATGAGGTTTGGCCCAAAGACCGTTTCGATGAAAAGGCGGTCCTATGCGGAACGTGCGGACATGAACTGTCGGTCGAAGACTATCTAGACTGCGCTTCAACCTGCCCTACCTGTTCATCGCCATTCAATCCAGGCTGTAATTTGCATAAACACCTATACTTCGGATAAGGAGCTGAAAGGCGTGCATTTTCCAGTTGAAAATAAAAGAGCGAAAGCATTTCTGCTTTCACTCTTTTTCATTCAAATATAGGGACATTACATGCTGTTCGCCTTTGGTCCGCATAATCCGTCTGCCTGTATCTTTGAATCCGGCTTTTTGGTAAAGGCGTTGAGCCGGAAGATTACGGGCATTGACGCCTAGTACCACTTCATCAAAGCCCGGAAATTCCGTCTTCATAAATTCAGGAAGCGCATAAATGGAGCCTGTAGCGATGCCTCTGCCTTGGAATTTAGGATTCACCGAAAATCCTCTCAGCAACAAGGCTTTCGGATTATCCGAATACTTTTTTCGGTCTTCTGATTCATCCAGTTCAAAAAAACCCGCGTCTTCGCCACGTGCCTTTATGATGATGAAATGTTTCGATCGGTCTTTTGCATCTTTTTCTACAATTTCCTTAGGCAGACGTGTAAATTCCAATTGATCTGATGGCAAATCATAATCAATCGAAACTCCTGAAGAATAGCGGTGCAATGTAACTTCTCTTTTCTTAATCACGTGAAGCGGCCTCCTTATTTACATTCGCTGTTCATCCACTATTTTAAAAACAGCCGAATAACGGGTTCGCTAAATCCAATATGCCGACTTTAGCTGTTTCCTTTTTCCAATGTCACGACAACAATTTCCGGCAAATTGAAAATTCGCACGGGAAACGTGCTATTGCCTAGCCCTCGGCTTACAACCATTTGCGATTGGTCCACTTCGAAGATACCTTCCGTCACTTTCGGAAACCAGCCTTGACCTGGTGCAATCAAGCCGCCAATCCCCGGTATACGGACCTGGCCGCCATGGGCATGGCCGGAAAAGACCAAATCCACACCGTATTCGGCATAAATCGGCAGGTATTCCGGTCGATGTGCCAGCAGAAGTGTGAAATCTTCTGTAAGCCGAGCATTTGCTAGGCTTTGCCCTGTAACTTCTTCTTCATGAATGTCCGGCACCATCAATGGATCATCGATTCCTGCAATTTGGACCGACTCTCCGTCTTTCACCCATTCAACCGAATCATTTTCCAAGACTGTCACACCACGTTCCTGAAGCGCCCCTAAAATTTCATCAACTTTATTGGAGGCCACTTCATGGTTTCCCGTAACGTAATAAACTTCACTCATTTCTATCAGGGCATCCACTAACACTAGACTGGAATCCAAGTCGTAGCGGTTGCTGTCAATAAGGTCTCCAGTCAAAAAGATGGCATCCGGATTGGCCGCCTTCACCTTTTCAATCAAGGATGATTGATTTTTTCCGAATGTGGCGTCATGCAGATCCGACACCTGAACAATTCTTGATCCATCAAAGGCTTGCGGCAGTTCTGGGGAGGCTACTGTATACTCTGTTGTTTGCACCCAGTGGTTGCTGCCCCAAAATAAGCCCCATACTAATAATATAAGCAGTAAAAATACTGCGAGTTTCTTCATAAAACTTAACCTCTATTCGATTCTGTTTAAGTCGATTGTGTCTGCGCAGCCCACTAATCTGTTCTTTCTTCTCTGGCTTAACTAACGGCAGATCCTGATAATCCACGTTTCAGACTTATTTATGCCCCCGTTTTTTCCGGTGCGGCAACTTCAAATTTCCGAAGTTCAGTAACTTTTATAAGTATTGCATAGGAATGGAAATCCCCATAAAAGATACGCGCTCTCCATTGTCGCATCTTTTCAGTACCGGCGTCCACTTGTGCGCGTGAAGCAGCTGATCAAACTTTGGTTTTCGCTTTATTTTTCCAAGCAGCCCAACTGCCTAAAACAATCAATCCTATAATGGCCAGTACAGCAAGCCCAATCGCTCCAACAAATTCGCTGAGACGGGGATTTCCGGTTAACCAAGCTGCTGCATATCCAGGCAGTTTCATCGGGGAAGTCGCCCAATTTGCTCCTAGCAATCCATCGGCCAACTGAACGAGCAGGTATACCGCAAATGCTGCAGCCGCTGCAAGTCCACCATTTGGAAAAATAGCGCTGGCAGCCAGTGTAAGTGTAAGAATCAGCAAAATCCAGATGCTGTAGGATCCCATCATTTGAAGAAGAGCGCTAAATTCAAGCTCTTCAAAAAACAATAACGTATAGTAATACCCTGCTAAAAATCCAAGCCACAGACTGATTAGAGAAATGGCCGCTGCCATCGTCCATTTACTCAAAAAGTAGGAAAGAAAAGACAGGGGACGGACGTACAGCAAAGTCGCTGTTCCACTTTTCCGCTCCCCAGCGATTGTTCCCATATAAGCCAAAATCAGCACAACTATACCGATTGTTTGGAATTGTTCCATGACAGCCATTAAAATCTGATCAGGAGATGGGGTGGGAAATTCAAATACCGCCCCTTCCGGCAAACCTCCGGATGCCTCTAAAATCTGAGGCATAAAGTAATTCACGACAGGCTCAGTGATACCCAGCAGAATAAAAACACAAGGGATCCAGAAAATTTTATAATTCCGCACGTTTTCTCGCCATTCTTTTTGCAATAAAATACCGAACTGTTTCATTGGCCAGCAACAACCTTCAAAAAGATTTCTTCCAAAGAAGCAGTTTGAAATTCCACTCCTAAGATGTCCTGCTTTTCTGAAGATAAAGTGTAGAGCACCTGTTGCATGCCGGGACCTTCTTCATCGACAGAGAGATAAACAGAATTTGCTGAAACGTGCGTTTTCCAAGGATGTTCCCCCGCAAACTTCACAGCCTCGGCAGGATTGTGAAACCGGATCCGGATGCGGGGATTGGCATGCCGGCTTTTGACTTCGTCCAATGATCCATGTTCGATTAAGCGCCCGTCTTTCATAAACAGCAGCTGATCTGTCATTTCTTCTGCATCGTTCAAAATGTGGGTAGAATACAAAATCGTCGTGTCTTGCTGCAGTGATTTCAGTAAATCCATGATTTCCCGGCGGCCGGTGGGATCAAGTGCTGAAATCGGTTCATCCAACAAAAGAAGTTTAGGCTCATGGACAATCGCTTGTGCCAAGCCCAATCGCTGTTTCATCCCGCCGGAAAAAGCACCGATATTTTTGCGCAAGGCTCCTTCAAGCCCGACAAATTCCAATGTACGC
This sequence comes from Planococcus beijingensis, assembly GCF_016820615.1. Lineage (NCBI taxonomy): Bacteria > Bacillati > Bacillota > Bacilli > Caryophanales > Caryophanaceae > Planococcus > Planococcus beijingensis. The sequence goes on along the minus strand of NZ_JADHDZ010000001.1, from coordinate 16,619 downwards.
ATTGCCTGCAGCTTTGCTTTCTTTGTATCGACTCCACTTAATCTGGCAGCCATCTCAGTGAATTCCAGCGCTGTCAGCCACGGGAAAAATTGCGGATACTGTGGCAGAAAGCCGACTGTCAGACCATCGGCCAAACTGATTGTACCGCTCGAAGGAGATAATAAATCTGCCAACATGGACAGCGTTGTCGTCTTGCCTGCACCATTGGGCCCAATCAAAGCCGTCGCTGTACCTTTTTCCAACCCGAAAGAAAGATTTTCCACTGCAAGTTCCTGTCCATACTGCTTCGTTAGATTGTTGACTTCCATTAAGCTCAATAATTTCTCCTCCCAACAACAAAGTACACAATAGGTCCAATAATATTAACGACGACAATAATGATGCCCCACATCCATTTTGGACCGTTTGGATTTGGGTTTTTGATTAAATCCACTAAAGCAAAAATCATCAAGCCGATTTGAATGACAAATATCGGCAGTAAAGCCAAAAGCATTGTTGTTTGGTCCATGTTTTTTCTCCTCATATTCGTATTGATAAAACAACTTTTCATGATGAATTCCGTTTGCTGATGTTAGTTTTTAGTGGAAACACGAAAAAACCGAAGCTGGTAATCGTTCGGTCTTTTCCTTTTATTCTACATCATGATCTTGGTTACTCCATCAATTTCCTGCAATTTCTTGACTAAATTGATTTCATTGCTGATTTTGCTTTCGCTGACTGTGAAATTATAGGTAGAAAAGTTGTTACCGCCATATGATACGGCATTTTCAATCTGGAATTCATGGATATCCATTTTTGATTCTTCAAAAACGGCAACCAACTCTGAAAACAGGTTTTCCCGATCTTCAGCTGTTACCGCAACATTCTTCTGCAGCCGATTTTTAAAAAACTTGTTTTCGATATGATACAGGACATACAAAGTCAGTAAGACAATAACCGTGGCCAGCACTGCTGAATAGTACATTCCTGCGCCAATGGTCAATCCAATGCCCGATGCTACCCAGACAGAAGCAGCAGTCGTCAGCCCTCTGACAGAGCCCCGATGGACGATGATGGTGCCCGCTCCCAGGAAACCGATGCCACTGATGACATAGGAAGGAATCCGGGCAGGGTCAAAACGGATTGCACTGTTGTCGCTGTTGAGAAAGGAATCGAAGCCGGTTATCGACAAAATCATCATCAGACATGAACCAATCCCGACCAATAAATGTGTCCGAAGTCCCGCTGGCTGGTTTTTCGCTTCCCTTTCAATGCCAATCAAGCCACTAAAAAAAGCTGCAGCCAGCAAACGGGTCACAATCTCCATATAATCTGTCGGCAGCAAGTCCATCATATCCCTCCTGACTTGTCAGACAGAGCTGGGGCATGAACTCCCTTTTCGGCTTACCACTTCATCTTTGAAAAGAGATCGATTAAAAACAGCTTCTCGGCTCTTCCGATGTTCCATTTTTCCAGCTCTTCGATTACACCTTTTTTTGTTCCGTAACCTTTCACAAAACCGTTCAGCCGTGCGGCAAAAGTTGAATCCCTCAGCAGTTCTTGGTCCTGATACAGCCCTGACAATTGTTCCAAAGCCTTGGGATATCGTTTCAAATAATATTTTTGATGGCGTTCTTCAGCTGTGGTGAACTCAGTAAAAGGTGAAATTTCCGTCTCGACCGTCTCCCTCAACTGACCTTCCATTTCTTTTTTGGCTTCGGCAATTAGTTTGTGCTGCTGTTCTGTATGGTAATGAAGCAATGAAATATACTGTCTTCCTTTATAATTGTCCCTATTCGGGTAATGGTTTTGCCAAAATTCTTTAAGTACCTCTGTATAGCTGATGATGGAAGGATCAAATTCAATTTGGACGGTTTCCGTATGGTCACCCATTTCCCGGTATGTCGGCGAGTCTGTGTGGCCGCCTGCAAAACCGACACGGGTGCGTATAACTCCAGGCATACTGCCGAATCGGGCTTCCGGCCCCCAGAAACAACCCATTCCAAAAGTGGCCAGCTCCAGCTGTCCCCCGTTTTGATAAAGGCCTTTTTCGATTGTTTCAATGTTCATTGGCTGAGCACCCACCTTTCTGGTTCTTCTGCCGCTGCGCAAGAAAGCACAGAGCAAATACTATACAGTCGTTAGTTACATCCTTTAAAATCAATGTAACAAGACCTATTCGAAAATGCATGGCATACGTACTCAAATAAGAAAACAATAGCAAAAGAAAGCAGGGATACGCGATGAAAAGCCAAAGAAAGGAAATCATTTCTTACTTTAAGCAAATGGACCGCAGCTTTTTCATGGACTCCAATAAAGACCTGGCCGTATTTGACCAAGCCCTGCCTATTGGATTTGAACAAACGATTTCACAGCCGTCCCTGGTTCTCGAAATGACGCTGGCGCTTGATCTTCATCCAGAACAGAAAGTTTTAGAGCTGGGCACAGGGTCAGGTTTTCAAACTGCTCTGCTTGCCGCTTTCTCAGAATCCGTCTATACCATCGAACGAATCGAAGAACTGCATGCTCGCGCAAAAGAACGGTTGGCTCAATTGAACTTCCAAAATATCCATTTTAAATTGGGGGATGGCAGTGAAGGTTGGAAAGAGTTCGCTCCCTATGACCGGATTATGGTGACAGCTGCCGCTGCAGAAGTGCCAAAAGAGCTCCTGGAACAATTGGAAATCGGCGGGAAAATGGTCATTCCTGTCGGAAGTTCTTTCAGCCAGGAATTGCGGTTGATTGAAAAAGATGACCAGGGCAAAATCCACACAACGCTACTGAACGAAGTGTTATTCGTTCCTTTAAAAGGCAAATATGAAAAATAAAAAATGCGTTTCACATCGAGTTCCTTCATGTGAAGCGCTTCTTTATCCTATCCATTCATTGCGTCGACTCTATTCTCTGCTGCCATTCGACTTTACTGGCGTATTGGGTGTTCTATAAAGCAAAAATATCCCTAAGGCCAGTATGACTACTGCTGTTATATTCCATACAAGGTCATAGGGCAGCAACTCCACCCCATAGCGAATTTGATGGAGCTCCAATAATTTGTGGTGGACAATACCGTCATAAAGCTGAAAGGCTCCAGCACCCATCAGCATTCCTCCTAGCCAGCGCTTGGGCCACCAGGCTTTGCGGCGCTGAAGATCAGCAAGGAGAAATAAGGAAGCTACGGTCGCAAACCAGCTGAAGGCGTGAAAAAAACCATCTGATACCAATCCTGCATCGCTTGTAGACTTATCGTAAAAATGATGCCAATGCAGTAATTGATGAAAGACCGTTTCATCAATGAAAGCCACCAACCCGACTCCAAACAGGAAGCCTGACCAAACGTTTCTTTTGGCATGGACTCTTCGGTTTTTCTCCTTTGTGTAGTCAGTGGTTTTGACTGTAGTTGAAGGCATGGAATTCTCCTTTCTCATTAAATCGGCTTTTTGAAAACTCATAAGTATAGATTTCAGCTTTTTCCAAATAATACCCTTATTCTGTAGGCCTAAAACAATCACCGCAATAAGAAAACCAAAATCATGAGCCAATAAGACCAATAAATCTAAACCCTTCATATCAGCTCATCTCGCAAACAAATTCAGCGTAATTCCACTATCGCTATCCGATTTCTTTAATAAATCTGACGAATCCCGTATAATAAAGCCAATTAGCCGCCAGTGGCCAACTCGGCCTACTTACGGATAAAAGGAGAGCAGATTATGCCCAATGAAAAAACAATCCACACTGAAGTCGGCAGTTATATTTCCACTTTACTGCGTGACCATTTCGGAAAAGGCCCAACATCGGTCTTCGTAACAGTCAAGCCTCCTTTTATTACCATACATCTTCGTGGATTTTTGGCTCCCACTGAAAAAATCCTAATGAAGCAGCAAGAGCACCGAAGAGTGTTGGAAACACGTGACCTTCTGATGAACCAACTGGTCGCCGATATCAAATTGGAATTATGGAAGATCGGCAAAATCGATATTGAAGATGTCTATGCAGACTGGAATTTAGATGATCAAACAGGCATGATTTTGGCGATTATGCCTGATAAGACGCCTGCAGCTGATTTTGAATGGGATTCGGACATTCAAGTGGAGAATATTCGTGAGGAAGTCATGGAAGCCAGCCGCAAAGCACAAAAAACACCTGAGTCCACTGAACTGTATTGGCTGAATAACCGAACATTATTGATTGAGCGCTCGGGAATTTTTGTGGAAATCGAAAAAGAGCTGATCAAAGGCGGCTTTATTGAAGAATTGAAATTGGTTAAGCGGCCGTTGGAACGCCGATTGATTTTGCAGACCCAGATTGAAGCCATCTTAGGGCAACCCATTATGGAGGTATTCCTTGACTGGAATTTCATAACCTATAAAGGGTATATTGTGCTGTTGCTGGAAACGCCTAAATAAAAAAAGCCAGCTGTCCAGCCGGCTTTGCTGACTAGAGGCAAACTCGAAGGGTTCGAGCTGTCTATAGTCTTTTTTTATAAGGAGCCTGACCAGCTGGCACAGCAACTTTGGCTCTCTAAAAATTATTTCTAGCTGCTGATGGTTTGAGCTGATTGGCAATAGGGGCAAAATTCATAAGAGTTTTTTTCTTCCAGCTGCTCAATATATTCGACCTCATCCGTAAATTCTCTTTTTTCCACAGGTGTTTCTACGAAACCACAACGATCGCCGGCAAATTGCCGTTGGTGAATCTGCTTTTTCTTATGGTCAATGAAATAATACATACCATTCATTCCTTTCTTTTTCAGAAATAGAAAAAGCCGAAAAGAACCCCCTTTTTCAAAGGATTCTTTTCGGCTTTTATATCAGCTCTATTGTCTGAAATATTTAACCATCATATGAAATTACCAAATGTGTAAGTAAGCAATAGAATGGGCAGAGAAATTGTGTGCAAAGTCGGAAACACTATTTGTTTTCCAAGTGTTTTTATTATACTAGGCTTCTTATCCAAGGTAAAGTTATCAGCATATTCAATTGCGTGTAAATTCAGAAATTCGTTTTATTTGTTGCCTTTTCCGGATAGGTCTTCGAATTCTTTAGCGATTCTTTCCAATGCTTCTTGAATGAGCGGCCGCGGGGAAGGCGTACAGATTCGTTGATAGAATTCCCCTTCTTCACCAAACATACTGCCGTCTTCCAATAAAACATTGGCTTTATTGTAGATGCGGTCGTGGATATCTTTCGCTGAAATACCGTAGCCGCTGAAATCCAGCCACATGATGTACGTGCCTTCCGGAATGGCCACTTTCACTTCAGGCATCTTTTCAGCTAAAAACTCCTTGATATATGCCATTGTCCCATCGACATAGTCTTTCAACTGCTCAAGCCAATCTTCACCTTCGTTATAAACCGCAATCAAAGCGGAGATGGCGAATGGAGACGCCAATTGCATGCCCATTTCAGTAGCGAATTTAGTCCGCAGCTCTTCATCGGAAATAATGACGTTGGTGCAGTGCAGTCCCGCTACATTGAATGTTTTATTGATGGCGGTACAGGTGATGATATGGTCCGTATGGTCAGCTGTTTTTGCCATCGGAATAAATTCCTTGCCACGGCGCAGCAAGTCTCCGTGGATTTCATCCGCTACAATCAATACATTATTTTCATGGCAGATGGCCGCCATTTTTTTCAACTCTTCTTCATTAAACAGCCGGCCTGTCGGATTATGCGGATTGCAGAGAATGAACATTGTCGTTTGGTCATCCTTTGCTTTAGCTTCAAAATCCTCAAAATCGATGGAATAATAGCCATCAGCATCTTGTTTCAATGCGTTATTGACTACTTTTCGGCCATTTCCTTCAATCACTGAGGTAAACGGAGGATAAACAGGACGCTGGATGATGATGCCGTCTTCCACATTCGTGAATGCCTTAACCGCAATATTCAATGCATGCACCGTTCCTGGGCTATAGACGATTTGCTCTTTTTCGACTTTCCAGCCATGCCGCTTTTGCAGCCAGGATTGGATAGCCTCAAAATATTCATCCGGAAACACGGAATACCCGTAGATTCGGTGATCCACCGTTTTATGCAATGCTTCCACCAATGGCTGGGGAACCGGCAAATCCATATCGGCAGTGAACAACGGAATGGTGTCTTCGTCATATCTTTCTGTAAGCCCGAATTGTTTGATCAGCTCTCCTCCATCCCACTTCATGGAGTAAGTGCCTCTTCTGTTGACGATTTCATCGAAATTATACTTCATGCGAAACTCCCTTTCCTCTGGACATTGTGCTTTATCTTCACTTTCATTATCAAAGAAAGACTAGAACCTTTGCAACCAATCAGGCTTTTGGCCCCTTCGCAAATCCGCTTGCCCACTTAAAACTCCATTTTCAATTTACCGTCTTCCAACACCAGTTTGGCGTTGAACTTTTTGCCATTTTTTGAAACAAAACCTTTAATGACCGGCGTCTTGCCTCTTGTGCATAGGTATTCAATTTGTTTAGCGGTCAATCGTTTTTTCAAGAAAATTGCTGGAAACGATTGCTTGCAGCCATTGGCGTGTTCAGTGCAGTTGTAAGAGCCTCTTCTCGAGACGATCATGCCTGTCTTGCATCTTGGACAAGGGGCAATTTCGTCTTTGGCGTTCGGCGTCGCCAGCTGTGCCGGCAACCCGTTTTTCTGCATTTGCCCCGGTACCTCATCAAGCAGCTTCTGGATAAATTTGCCGATGGTAGCCAGGAAAACTTCAGCCGAACCTTCGCCTCTTCCTATTTTCTTTAAATACGTCTCCCATTTTGCAGTCATCGACGGACTGGACAATAGATTCCCTTCGATGGACTGGCATAGGATTCGGCCTTTGTCTGTAATCGAAACGATATTTTTAGAAACCGAAATATATTCATGCCGCTTGATCGTCTCAATGATTCCACTTCTTGTGGCTTCTGTTCCAAGCCCTTCAATTTCTTTAAGGATCTCGGTGTCTTCCACATCCTCGACAAGCTTTCCGCAGGTTTTCATCATGGCGATCAATTGGCCTTCGGTATAAGGCTTTGGCGGAATCGTCATGCCTTCTTTTATGTCAACTTTGCTTTTTACCCGTTCCTGCTCCCGCAGTTCCGGCAAAGACGGTTCCGCTTTTGCTTCTTTGGCAGGAGGGAAAAGCTCTTTCCACCCTTTTTCGAGCTCGGTTTTGCCGGTTGTGAAAAAGGTCAACCCCTTGACGTCTGTTGTCACTTTGGTTTCAGCATAGCGGTACTCTTTATGGAACATCGCCAACGTCGTCCGCAAGACCTCTTCATACAGATTGCGTTCGTCTTTCGCCAACCCTTCCAATTTTCTGGCTGTCGGTATGGTTTTTGTCGGAATGATAGCATAATGCTCCTGTACTTTGGAACTGTCCACAAAACGCTTTTTCGGTGCTTTCGAGGCGATCGGAAAAGGCATTTCAATCAGCTTCTGATACTTTTCAACTTGGCCTGCCAAATAGCTGAACTCGCCCGGTGTAATGTGCTGGGTATCGGTTCTTGGGTAGCTGACAAGTTTCTTTTCGTACAGGCCCTGCATGACAGATAAAACTTTCGCAGGGCTGTATTTCCATTTACGGTTGGCTGTTGCCTGCAATGTCGATAAGGAATGAAGCTGTGGCGGTGGGGTACGCTTTTCCGTAGTTTTCACCTGCGTTACGATGCCTTCCTCTTTTGCGGCAATCTCATGTTTAGCCAAGAGCTCTTCCGCTTCTTTCCGTTCCTTGGCCCGCAACTTCGCCTTGCCTTTGTAGCGGCCTTTTTCCGCATCGAATACACCTTCAATTTCATAGAAAGGCTCCGGCACGAATGCTTCAATTTCCTTTTCCCGCTGATAAATCAGAAAGACAGTCGGCGTCTGGACACGCCCAATCGCAAATACCTCGCGTATTCCTTTTTCCTGAAGCAATAAGGAATACAGGCGGGATCCGTTCATTCCCACCAGCCAATCGCTGATCTGGCGCGCTTTGGCTTCCTGGTACAATAATAAGTCCTGCCGATTGTCGCGCAATTCCTGGAAGCCTTTCCGCACTTCATCCACTTCGAGGGAGTTGATCCATAAACGTTTGATCTTTTTATTTTTTGCACCCGTCTGGTAGTAAATGCTATAGAATATATTGGATCCTTCCCGGTCAACATCACAAGCGTTGATGACCGTATCGGTTTGAAAAATCAATTTTTTGATGATGCCGAATTGCTGCGCTTTGCCTCTTGCCACCTGGAATTGGTAAGTGTCCGGCAAAATCGGCAACGCGGCCAGCGACCATCTGCCCCATTTCGGATCATAGGCCTTCGGTTCTTTCAGTTCCACAAGGTGTCCGATTCCCCAAGTGATATAGGCGCCTTCCGGAAAAATCGCATCGGGAGCGACTTCAATATAGCCATCGCGTTTCACGCTTTTGAACGCTTCGGCATAGGCTTTAGCCTGGCTTGGTTTTTCAGCGACGATCACTGGTTTCATGCGCTTCTTCCTCCCCTTCGATCTTACTCTTATTGTACTGCTTCAGCCAAAGAATAAAAGCAAAAAGACAATTCCGTGCAAATTGGGGTATAGTAAGTTCTAACAGAAAGAACATATCGAAAAAGGAGTCGTTCACTATGACTAACAAAACTGCTTTACTGGCAGGTGCAAGCGGACTGGTCGGCAACGAATTGCTCCATATCCTTTTAAACAGCCCTCATTACAAAGAGGTAAAAGTTCTGGTTCGCCGCCCATTGGACATGGCACATGAAAAACTCGAACAGGTGGTCACAGATTTCGACAAACTGGACAATTATGCCAATCACTTTGATGTAGACGATGTTTATTGCTGCCTCGGTACCACAATCAAAAAAGCGGGATCACAAAGTGCATTCAAAAAAGTCGATTACGAATATCCGCTAAGGATGGCTGAATTGGCAAAGTCGCAGCAGGTAAAGAACTTTTTGATCATTACGGCTTTAGGGGCGGACGCGGAGTCAAAAGTCTTCTATAGCCGCACCAAAGGACAACTCCAAGTGCGTTTGAAGAAAACAGGCTTGACGGCACTTCATATTTTCCAGCCTTCTTTGCTGCTCGGCGATCGCCAGGAATTCCGCTTAGGCGAAAAAGCCGCAACTGTCTTAAGCCCAGCCATCAGCAAATTGTTGAAAGGGAAAATGAAGAAATATAAACCTGTCGAAGCAAGGAACGTGGCGCTTGCTATGTATGAAGTCGCACAAATCGAACGGACCGGCAACTATACCTATCCATCGGACCGCATCGAGAAAATCAGCGCACAAAGCGCCGACAAATAAGAGAGGATGCCTTTAAATGGCACCCTCTCTTTTTCAATTAAAGAATATCTGTCCAAATTTTAATGGCTGTGCCTAAAATCAGCAAGGCCAAAATCCATTGTAGATACTTGGTATTCATTTTTTGTCCCAGCTTCGCTCCAAGGGGTGCTGCGAGTATACTTGCAACAATCATGACAGCTGCCGGTCCATAAAGGATCTGATCCGTAACGATTTTGCCGACTGTCGAACCAATGGATGACAAAAATGTAATCGCAAGCGACGTCGCAATTGTCATTCGAGTTGGAATTTTTAAGACAACAAGCATGATAGGCACAAGGATGAAGGCCCCAGCCGCCCCCACAATTCCAGCGGCAATACCGACGATAAACGCCAATCCTGCTGCCAGCCATTTATTGAAAGACACTTGGTCAAGTGGGATGTCATCGACGCCTTTTTTCGGCATGAACATCATCACGACTGCAATGGTGGCCAATCCTGCATAGACAATATTGATGGCCTGCTCAGACAGCAAAGTCGAACCATAGCCGCCGATGAAACTGCCCACTAAAATGGCGCCCCCCATATAAGCGATTAAGGTTTTATTTAAATAACCGCTGCCACGGTAGGCCCAAACACCCGCAATGGTCGCGAAAAAGACTTGGATGGCACTGATGCCCGAAACTTCGTGTGCGCTGAATGCAGTAAAGCCCAGCATCACCGGTATATAGAGCAGCATCGGATACTTGATGATCGAACCGCCGATCCCCACCATTCCGGAAATAAAGGAACCTACAAAGCCAATGAGAAAAATGACAATGATAAAGTCCAGACTCATTTCTTTTCACCTCTCTAAAAGGGAAAAGGACATCATGGCGATGCCCTTTAATCCGGCTCTTAGCCTTTCTTGATCCAGAATGTAAAGACATCGCCATTTTCCTGCGAATCCAGCAGCTCATGTCCACCTGATTTTGCCCATGCAACCAGATCCGCCTTTGCGCCTTTGTCGGTTGCCAGGATTTCAAGAACCTGCCCACTTTCCATTTCCTTCATTTCTTTTCTTGTTTTTACGATCGGCATCGGGCATGCCAGCCCTTTTGCGTCTAATACTTTATCTGCGTTCATCAAAATCTCTCCTTTTGGGTTTTATTTAATGTTAAGTTTCTTTCTCTATAAGATTCGGTGCTTAGCTGCCACTTGAATATGAAGCAAAGCAACACGGGCCACCAGGCAAGCCAGCTGTTTTGCGGAATATCGATTGCCATAAATCGGTGCTTAACGAACCGCACAACGGTTTGGCCCGATTTCCATTTCACGCTGTACTTCTTCGTCAGGAGTAATCTTGCCCATATTCGTTTTGCGGATGTCCTGATAAGCATTTGGTTGCGGCGGCAAGTTCAAGGTAACCATATCTCGAAATTCTTGCTCATCTGCGATATTCAAGCCGTGGTTTTCCTTGAACAGATCGCCCAGTTTTTTAGCGACACTGCCATCTTCGTTCAATTCTTCGATGATCATGAAATGAGCAGGCAATACAATGAGCTCATCCGCCAATTTCTGATAACGTGTGTATAATGATTCCCTTAAATCTCCAACCCAGTCGTCAGCCAAGCCGGCAAGGTCCGGTCTGCCGATAGAGTCGATGAATAAAATATCACCTGTCATCAAATATTGTTGGTCTACGATGAATGATGTAGATCCAATCGTGTGCCCCGGTGAATACAACGCTTCAATTTCAATTTTCGAGCTTCCGATCGCCACTTCCAAGCCATTCTCCAAAGCTGTGTAGTCGAACACTACTTCTTCTGCATCTTTAGGCGGCAAATAATAGCTTGCCCCTGTTGCTACTGCAATTGCACGGCCACCGGAAATATGATCCGCATGCAAATGTGTATCGAATACATGTTTGATCGTTGCGCCTTTTTCCTGCGCGAAGTCCAAGAAGATATCTGCCATGCGGGTTGCATCGATAACGGCTGCCTCGCCTTCAGAGATGGCCATATAAGACAGACATCCCTTGCCAAGACGAACAAATTGGTATAATTCTCCGCCCCCCTGCAAGTCACCGACTTTTACTGGTTCCAAGTGCTCACTCCAGGCTTTCATTCCGCCTTCAAGGTAGGCCACATCGATGCCTTCCTCGGATAGCATTTCCGCCACCATAACAGAAGAACCCTCTTTTGCACAGACTACTAAAATATCTCTGTCCGTCGGCAAGTCTGAAACCACTTCTTCGACGCCGTCCAATAGATCGAAATAAGGAGTATTCAAATACTGAACATTGCGACCTTCAATTTTCCAATCTGCAAAGGCATCTCCATTTCGTACATCCAGAATGAACAATGGCTGATTGTTCACTACTTTCTTTGCTACTTCACTTGCTTTCATCGCATTTACAGTCATATTAAAATTACCTCCAGGGGTATATATTTTTCTAAATTTTTTTACTCTGTCTTCCCTGTCCAGTTGCTCATACCAGGTACTACATTGTATAAAGTGCCAAAACCATTTTTGGTCATCATATCTCCTGCAATGCCGCTTCTTCTGCCTGAATGGCAAATGATATAAATTGCATCTTCTTTGGCTAATTCATCCATTCGTGCTTCGACTTCGCCTAGAGGGATATGGATTGCTCCCGGAATATGGGCTTCTTCAAATTCATCTTTTTCACGGACATCCAAAATTGTCATGTGCTCATCAGCTTCCACCTTTTGAGTGAAATCAGCCAGTGAAATTTTTGGAATAGTGATGGTTTCTTCCGGAGCTCCTGCTCCATCCTTGCGAAGGAAATGATGTAAGACGCCCCCTTCGGTTTCAGTGCCGATATATTGATGGCCTGAACTCTTTGCCCATGCTTGCAGATCAGCTGTTGAACCTTTATCTGTTGCAAGGATTTCCAATACTTTTCCTGAATCCATCGTCTTCATCATCTTTTTTGTTTTCACGATTGGCATCGGGCATGCCAGCCCTTTTGCATCTAATATTAAATCAGTTTGTACCATTTATATTCCTCCTTGGAAATTTGCCTGTTCTTCAGCAGGCGTTTAGTTTGTTTCGCCATTCCAATCCAGCATTCCGCCATCCATATTGGTCACTTTATAACCATGGTTTTCAAGGAAATTGGTGGCTTGTCCGCTGCGTCCGCCTGAACGGCAAACCATGATGTATTCTTTCGATTTATCGAGCTCATTCATCCGAAATTCCAGTAAGCCCAAAGGAATATTGATAGCGCCTGGAATCTTCCCGGCTGCAACTTCATTGGTTTCCCGAACATCAATCAAATTGATTGTTTGTTTGCTTTCCACTAATTCCCGAACTTGCTGAGTTGTCATTGTTTTCATTATAATTTCTCCTTTATGCGCGGTAGCTACTCATACCGCCTCTAATATTTGTGATGGTGGTGAATCCGTTCTTCTTCAATAATTGGCTGGCTTTGCTGCTGCGCATACCGCTTTGGCAAATGACCAGTACTTCTTTTTCTTTTGACAGTTCATTCATCCGTTTTGGCAACTCATTTAATGGGATGTTCTTAAAACCCTTAATGTGGTTCCCTTTGAACTCTCCCGGTGTCCGAACATCGATATACTGCTTATCTTTCTTGCCAAGCTGCGTTTTCATTTCTTCTGTAGATATCGACTGAATTCCTTTAGCCGGTGAAGTAAATCGGTAAGCTATCCAAAGAGCTGCCGCTCCAATTAGAACCCATAGTATCCATTCCATGCTGCACCTTTCCCTTCTGCTGTAAATGCGATTAGATGAATAGGTTGACGTTGCCGTCTTCGGCATCTCCAAGATAAGCAGCGACTCCTGCATACTCGACTCCATCCAATAGTTCTTCTTTCTGCAAACCAAGAAGGTCCATCGTCATCGTACAAGCGATCATTTTTACGTCCTGTTCTTCTGCCATTTCAATTAATTGGGGCAAGGTCAGTGCATTGTGCTTTTTCATGACTTGCTTGATCATTTTAGGTCCCATTCCGCCGAACTGCATATTCGATAAACCAAGTTTATCTGCACCTCTTGGCATCATTTTCGCAAACATCGTTTCCAGACGCCCTTTTTTCAACGCTGGCGGATTTTCTTTCCGTAATGCATTCAATCCCCAAAATGTATGGAAGATTGTCACTTCATGATCGTATGCAGCAGCACCGTTGGCGATAATGTAAGCTGCCATTGCCTTATCGTAATCCCCGCTGAATAATACGATTGTCGTCTTCTTTTGTTCTTGTGCCATTTTATTGCCTCCATTTCCAATTACCCGTGGGGGTATATTTTATTTCGAAAAAAAATGACGTTTTATAGTGGCGCCGCACTTCTTTCATACCCTATAGGGTATATTAAAGCATGTCTTTCTGAAAGTCAAACAAAAATTTCTTTATCTGCTTTTCACTAGCAAGTCGACAGCTTCTTTTACCATGCCTTCAGTGCTTTCGCCTTTTTCGATGCTTTCGCGTACACATGTCTCCAGGTTATCGCTGACAATAACACCAATGGCGCGATCAACTGCGCTTCTTACCGCGGACAGTTGCATGACTACGTCTCTGCATTCTCCATCATTTTCAACCATTTTGATGACACCGCGAAGTTGGCCTTCTATTCTTTTCAATCGATTCTCAACAAGTTTGTCGTATTTCATCTTAACTATGCCTCCCATAAATAATATAAGAATGTTTAACTAACCCCTATATTATACCCCTAAGGGTATTAAGTCAACCTATTAGCTCGCAATAAAATCGATTTAAGAAACATGGTTAAATCAACTGTTCGCAGACCGCGCAGCAAGTTATGCAGATTGATCGATGCACTTGATCAATCGCTCTTCAATATCTTCAGCAATCGATTTGATGTTCTCGTCTTCCACCATACTGATTAGGGCAGTAGGCTTCGGCATTCCGATTTTCACTCCATCGCTTTCTTTATAGACAACGATTTTGCATGGCAGGAAATAGCCGATCATCAAGTTTTCCGATAACACACGGTTCGCTTCTTTCGGGTTGCAGACCTCCAGAATAGTGTAGGGGGTATCGAAATCTTCTCCTTTTTCCTGGAGCTTGGCAGTTAAATCAAAGTTCCAGAGAATCCCGAATTTCTCTGCTTTTAAATTTTCTTCTAAAGCTTCAACCGCCTCATTGACTGTCTTTGATGTATCCACTGTGTAATTAAACATAATCTTATTCCTCCTTTTAGTTTCGCTCTCTAAGTACCCTACCCGGTATATATCCTTATAAACATGGGAGCAAAAGGCAGCCAAAACAAAATCCTTCATCTATAAAGGATGAAGGATTTCTCGAAATTCAGTGGCCTGTTGTAATCTGAGCCTGCAATTCAATTTCTACATTGCCTTTGATAGCCCGTGTAATCATGCAGGAGCTTTCAGCTTTTTCAGCCAGTTTCTGTGCCAAAGCCAAATCTTTTTCGGAAGCATCGGCTTTTAGGACCACAAGTGGTTTATGGATGATGCGTTTGTACGTGATGACGCCTTTTTCCACTTCCACAATCCCTTCTGATTCCATCGTCAGAGACTGCTTTTCCAATTTGCTGCGTTCCATCATTGCTGCAAGTGTAATAATGTAACAAGTCGCGGCAGCGCCCAACAGCATTTCATCTGGATTTGTACCAATTCCCGGTCCATCCATTTCAGGCGGAATGGATATTTGGGTTTTTAGCCCCCCGACTTCAATGTCTCCCACATCATTGCGGAGACCTGGCCAATCTGCTTTTAAATGAAAGCTATGCAATGTCATAACGCTCCACTCCCTTGATTAGTGATTTTTGCTATTTCTTCAATGCGCGGCATCGCCGTCAACGCACCGGCCTTTGTCGCACAAAGCGCTCCCAATTTGTTGCCGAAATCAGCACAGGCAATGACCTCCTGCTCCGTACCAGGCAAGCCTTGCAAATGGACGTGGCGGATGACACCTGCCATAAAAGCATCTCCTGCTCCCGTAGTGTCCACTTGCTGTACCGGAACAACCGGCACATGATGAACTTTATTCTGGAAAACAGCATGCGTCCCATTTTCACCATCCGTTACAAAAACCAAAGGAATAGCAAAACCGGACAACCGTTCAAGCCCTTCCTCCATAGACTCAGTTTCCATTAAGAAATCCAATTCTGCTGTCGTCAGTTTGACGATATCTGCTGATGGCAGAAATTCGAGAACTGTTTCACGGCAAAGCTCTTCACTTTCCCAGCGCAATGGACGAATATTGACGTCATATGAACATAGGACGCCATGTTCTTTTGACAGTTCCAGAGCTTTCCGGGTCGTCTCCCTCGCTTCGGGATGGAATAGTGTTCCCGAACAAAAATGAAAAATGCTGGCCTTTTCAAAAGCCTTCTTCTCCAGTTCGTGTCCTCCAACTTGAAGATCGGGCGTTTCATTGACGTAATCTGCAAACACACGGTCAAATTCAGGTGTCAGGTGGATGTAAACACCGCTTACCCGCTTTTCAGGCACCTGAATAGCGTGCGACAAATCCACGCCTTCTTTCAATAGTTCGTTGCGTACAAAAGCTGATGTCTCATCGTCCCCTGTTATGGTGACAAACCTCGAGGACAGGCCTAACCGGCTGATGCCTGCAGCCACGTTCACTGTCGCTCCACCCAAATGGCGGTTGAACGAAGAATTATCAGTATCCGCTGCGATATAATCCACAAATGCATCTCCGTATGTCAGGACGTGCTTTGTTTTTACCATCTGTTGACCTCCTTCATGTTAAATGGCTTCTTCCTTGCTATAATTTAATTGTTGAGTAAGAAAAGGAGGAATACCGTATGAATGTCATTATACGACAAGCACGGCCAGAAGACGCAGAAAACGTAGCGCCGCTCATTATTAATGCCATCGGTGAAATCGCCGATCATATGACGGCACAAAAAGAGCCAGGGGCCGTATTGGAAAAAGTTGCGGAGATGGTACGCGGGGAACATACACGCCATAGCTATCACTATACCTACACCGCTTTAGTCAATGGCACTATTGCGGGCGCCTTGGTGCTCTATCACGGCAATCAAGCTGAAGCCCTGGACCGCTATTTAATTGATCAACTGAAAAAGCAAGGCCATGATCGTTCCATTGAACCGGAAGCCCATCTTGACGAATGGTATATCGATACTGTCTCAGTCGATCCAGCCTACCAGGGGCAAGGAATCGGCTCGAAGCTATTTGAATTCGCAGAAGAACGCGTGTTGGCTGAAGGAGGCGGCAAACTCTCGTTGAATGTGGATATTGGTAAAGAAGGAGCGATCCGCCTCTACAAACGCCTGGGCTATTCCATAACGGAGCCTTGGACCATTATCGGTGAGCCTTTCCATCATATGGTCAAGACCATTTCCTGACATTTTTCAACATAAAAAACATACTAAGATTAGTAGGACGAACCAAGGCATTGGTTTGTCCTACTATTTTTTT